>NZ_CAMXBW010000004.1:0-269076 GCF_947179575.1 Wolbachia endosymbiont (group B) of Erebia ligea | reverse complement strand
CTTATAGGAAAAGGTTATGCAGATGTTGTTTTGCTTGTTCGTGGTGTTGATCAGACAAATGATTCGGTTCCAATTATAATTGAGTTGAAGGTTGGTGATGAGGAAGGATTAGAGCAAGCTAAAGATTATGCTAAAAGTTGTTCTGTTTCGTCTTTGCCTATTCATACCTCATCACCAAGTGCTGTTTGTGTAGCGTTAAATTTTCAATTACGTGGAGGTGCTGGTCTCCGAACTTCTGTGCAGGCCTTTTCAGAAGGTGGTCTTTCCTTAATACCGGGTTTACTACATCCTCATGGAAATGGAGTTAGGGGAAATGTAAAACGTTTTTTACAACCCATAGCATCAGAGTTCACTCAATCGCCTCATTGTAACACTTTTTCCTGTACGTCATCGTTTGTTTTTGGAAATGTTTTATCTACAAGGAGGGACTTAGAAACAAATGATGGGCGGGAGGTAAGGGTTACCAAGTATCTATTTAACCACTCTCAGGGAGAGAAAATGAAACGTACAGGTGGTAGGGGAGATGCAGCAGATATTGTAAGCCATGCGTTAACTTTAGCTCTATTTTTATCAAATATTGGTTTTGTTGTGCTTCACATTTTTCGTCGTTTAAAGTGGCAGACTTTACCAGACAAGGCATTGAACCTGTCGTTACTGCCTCAAGCCACAGATGATGCTAAGGTGCGTCAAGTACTTTGTGAAGTAGATGTCCAGGGTCATCTGGAAGTGGCTTCTGCAAAGAAATTCGAATCACTACGTGCTTACTCACGTTCTCATAGTGAAGGTTATTTCGAGGGAAGGTTTTCAGAACAAATGGGTAATGTTAGGAATTTACATCAACTTGCAGATCAGTTGATGAGTGCTGAGCCTAATTTTGGTAATGATGGTAATGTTAATGGTGAGTACAGGGCTAGGTATGAAGTTTTATTTAATGAGATTTCTCGTCTGTTGTCTCCGTTATTAAATGAAACCCGTCTACTCGTGAACAATGAAGCTAAATTTCAGGCTTTGTTGCGTGGGATATTTCAAAGTTGCGATAATCCTGCCAAGGTAATTATTGAGTTCCAGCTACAGAGAGGAAGGAAAATAGACCTAGTATTATCAAAATCTGCGGAAAATGATGATACTCATCCAATTGGAATAGAGTTGAAGTATGCTAACACCGCAGAACAAGTTGAACGAAAAAGGGTGGAGGCAAATCGACAGTTAAGTGAATACGAATTTTGTGGAGGATGCAAGCGTATTACTGGGGGAGATGCGATGGTTTTGTTATACGCTATATTAAATGCTGTAGGACAAGAGCAGGATCTGATATTGATTGGTGGGCTTCGTAGAGCATCTGGGTTTTCTAGATGACTTGTAACTAATAAAAGTACCAAAGATAAGGTTGTTTATGGGTAAAATTATGCATTAAGCTAGAGTACGTTTGAGTAAGGTTGGAGAAAAAGCAAGGTCTTTGAGCAAGAAAATTTGATTTATGTTTTCTTAAGTTACAGTTAACCTGATGAAGTTTGTATAATTTATTGTTGGAGTTTTTTTGTTCTATCACCCTGAATACACCTTTTTCCCTTACTAAAACCACTATCTCGATTAAAAGGTGCAACTCCGGAAAGGCTGGATATTTCTTTATGTTGGAGAGTTCCAAGCTCGGGTAGATAACAAATAAAAGTAATAGCTGTTATTGCACCTACACCAGGTATACTATAGTATTTTCTAAAATGGATGATAAAGTTCCATTATGGTATTACCAACCAAAAGCTGTAAGTCTGTATATTTATACATGAGAGGTCTGAGGCGGCTTTTGATGGTATGCCAACAGTATTCTATAGGATTCAAATCTGGTGAATATGTTGGAAGATACAGCAAATGACAGCCAAAAGACTCTATTAATGATTTTGTTTTAGTGGTCTTATGAAATGTAGCATTATCCATAACTATAGTTGTGCCAAGTGGCAATTTAGGTAATAACATCTTCTCCAACCATGTATTGAATACCTCTTTGTCACACCCACCTTTGAAAGTCATTGGTGCAATAAATCTCTTTCCAATCCACCCGGCTACTATACTGATTCTCTCTCGAGTTCTCCCTGGAATATCTGCATAAATTTTCTTTCCTCTTGGAGCGCGTCCATATTCTCGGTATAACTTATTATCAACTCCTGCTTCATCTATATATAAGATGCTGGAATGGTCTATTTTTGAGATTTTATCAATAAATTGCTCCCTATCTTCTTGATTGCGCTCTTGATATAGTGTGACTTTTTTTTAAAGTAATTTTTAGCTGTTTTAGTCTATACCAAATTGAGTTTATTCCAAATCCAAGATTTTGTTTCATCTCTGCCAGAGTATGATCTGGATTCTTTGTAACATATTCTTCGAGTATTTTGGGGTCTATTTTTCGAATAAAGCTACCGTTTTAGATGGCTTGAGGCTTTCACCAGCAGCTTTCTTTTTTAACCAACGGTACAGAGTTGCTATTCCTATCTCCATAAGCTCTGCTACCTCAACCTTTGTCTTACCTTTTTCTATCATCAATACTGCCTTTTCCCTTAAATCCACACTATATGCCATTATAACTCAAATACTTTATTATACCTTTATCATTTACTTTAGGAAATACTATAGTTGGCTGACCAATCTCAATTTCACTAGGATTTACATTTAAACTAATAAAGCAGTTAACAGAATTACCTTTCTCATCTTCTGCACTCCACCTAATTTTCATATCGCATGTTGCATCTTTTGCAAAGCGGTAATTTCTTTGTTGCTTATCATTCTTTTCAATCGTTACAATTAGTTTACCATCGCTGTATATTTTTGCTCTTTTTACCTCATTTTTATTTCTTTCCATCCTTTCAATTTTGTTAGTGAAAAGATGGCTTGTTTCTAAACTCTTTTCAGGTTTAATAATATTTACACTAAGATTATCATAATGATTAACTTCTGCATTTTCGCCTGGCCAATAACATCCATCAAAAAAGCCTACTAGACCATCTTCTTTTAGAAATTCTTTTGCATCATTCATCCCTTCTTCAATTCGAATAAGATATCTACCTAACCTATTTTCAAAATTCTTTTTCTGATTTTCATTAGTAAACTTCTTATCTAATATATTCATTATTTCGTTTTGCTGACTCAATATCGCATAGTTAAAAAGAAAAATATCCCTTTTTCTTCGATAATAATTTGCTATTTTATCAAATGGATCTGCCGGCCGGCCGCTATTATAATTTACATAATCATTAGGGTCTTCACATTTATTATCCTTAAAATCGAATCTCAAATTTTTAAAATCTGATAATACTTCTTCTGCCTTACCTTTAAGAAACTGAGGTGTACTTTGGAGCTTTTCTCCATAACTCATTCCATCTTTAATCCTAGAATAAATATACTCACCCAATCTTTTTCTAAACTCTTCTTGTCTTTTGAGATCAGGAAGCTTATTATCTAATATATTGATTATCTCCTTTTGCTTGCTTAACACTGTATCCGTTCAGAGGTGTGGCAAGGATAAAAAACAATTGACATAATATATTAAAGTAGTAATAACACAAAATGTTGATAGTAAAGTAAGGCTAGATGCTTCAATTGTTGATCAGTATTGTAGAGTTATGTAAAAACTTAGAGCAGAAAGTAGCAAAGATTGAAGAAAAAAATAAAATCTTAGAAATAGAGAATGCTGAACTAAGAGAGAGACTCGGCTTAAACTCAAGGAATTCATCTTTACCAAGTTCAAAAGAGCTGTACAAAATAAAAAAAGACACACCAGAAGATAAGTCAGAGGGCGGCAGGAAGATAGGTGGTCAAGTTGGACATAAGGGGAATTGCCGAGCTAAAATGGAAGCAGATGAGGTGGTGAAGGTAGAGTTACCAAATAGATGCGAGTGTGGTGAAGAAATCGCAATATCGGAAAAACCATATGTCTATCAAAAAGTTGATTTACCAGAAATTAAGCCTTACGTAGTTGAGTATCAATTAGAACATGGTCGCTGTCGTAAATGCGGAAAAAGAAGGAGTAGCAAATTACCAGAAGGAGTTACACCGGATACCTTTGGTCCTAGAGTTAAGTCAGTAGTTGCATCACTAAGTGGGTTTTATAAGAATTCAAAGCGAGAAATAGCGAATATTATGAAAGACATCTTTAACATGAGTATAAGTGTTGGTAGTGTGTCCAATAGTGAAGCAAGGGTTTCGTCAAAATGTAAAGAAGCCTATGAACAAATAGAGGAAGAAATAAAAGCAAGCGAAATTTTGCATATTGATGAAACCAGTCACTACAACAAAGGCAAATTGGGATGGTGCTGGATGTTTGCCAACAATAAAGCAAGTCTTATGAAGTTAGCAGATACAAGAGGAATGAAATTTTTAAAGAATAGTGCATTTTGTGATTACAAAAACCTGGTAATTACTGACAGATATGCAGTTTACAACCACTTCAGTGATGAAAAACGACAAATTTGTTGGGCTCACTTATTGAGAAATTTCGAGAGGTTATCTCATAGTTGGAATAGTGAAGTAATGAGACTTGGCCATTGTTTAAAAGACGCAGCTAATGGATTGTTTGTATTAAAAAACGCTTTGTCAGAAAATGAAATTAGTATTTCAAAGTTCACTAAGCAAGCTAAAGAATTACGAAGATACATACAGTACTGCATGATAAAAATATCTTATATACTTGAAGCAAAAGGAGCTTCACGAACGGTAAAGGGTATTATAAAATCCGAGTCAATGATGTGGACATTTTTGGATGACCCAGAGAATATTCCATTAACGAATAACCATGTTGAGCGACAGATACGGCATTATGTTGTCTATCGTAAGAATTCATATTTTGCACAGTCAGAGCGAGGGAATAGATTTCTTGAGCGGATAATTTCGTTGTATCTGACTTGGAAACAAAAGGAATTAAACCCTTTTCAAAACCTGCTAGCTGTTGTTTCTTAAACCACACCTCTGAACGGATACTTAACACTACATAGTCAAAAAGGCCTCTCTCTTTTTTATACTTCTCTGCTATTTTGTTAAAACACTTACTATCATTATAATCCAATTTTTCGAAGCCTTGGAGCACGTTTTTACATCATCCTCACTAAATTGAAGATTTATTTGAGGAGACGCGTCAGTTCTACTTTGATCATCAAGTTGAGGATTTTTTTTAGTAGATTGGACTAATAAACTTTCTGTGCTGTTAGAGAAAGAATTATTATTTTTTTCAGGCGGTGAATTTTTCTCCTCACTATTTAACAAATTAGAAACCCAGTCAAATATTTCACACCTCTCATACTTAAATAAGCTTAATTATAACTTAATGCCAAATGTTGTAAAGCTAAAATTAACATGTAAATTCATTTTTTTAAGACAATTATAAGTATCTTCCTTCTATAAAAATTTTATAATCAGCATATGACAAATGTTTAAGATATTGATTTTGTTTGTATTTTTATTACTTTACCAGGCAATATTATTAATGAATTAGTCAGACAAATATCTTGGCCAAACTTTACTCCATCCACAAACTCTCCATTTGTTACTCCAGTTGCAATGAACACTGATTCACTTTTTGCCATGTCTTTCACGGTGTAGATTTTTTCTGGGTCAGTGATATTCAAATTTTTTGCTCTTTCTTTTAATTGATCCGTGTCAAATATTAATCTTCCTTCTATCTGCCCACCGATTGAGCTTAGCGCTGCTGCTGCAAGCACTCCTTCTGGAGCTCCACCTGTTCCAATATACATATCGTGATTGCCATTTATTAGCGAAACTATGGCTGCAACATCACCATCATCTATTAATTTCACTTTTGCTCCTAGCTTCCTAATTTTTGCTATTAATTCATCATGTCTTTCACGTTTAAGTACAGTTACTATAAGATCACTTGCTTTACATCCTTTTGCCTTGGCTAAATTGTCCAGATTCTTCTCAATCCTATTTTTTAGTGAGACTACACCCTCTGGGAGATTTTTTCCCACTGCTATCTTTTCCATATAAACATCAGGTGCATGTAAAAAATTACCTTTTTTTGTTGCAGCAAGAACAGACATTGCCCCTTGTTTATAGTGAGCGCAAATTGTAGTGCCCTCAAGTGGATCAACAGCGATGTCAATGTCAGGGCCACTTCCTGTGCCAACTTTTTCTCCGATATATAGCATCGGTGCTTCGTCCCTCTCCCCTTCCCCAATCACAATTGTACCATTTATTTCCATTGAGTTTAGCACCGTACGCATTGCATCAACTGCAACCTGATCGGCCTTTTTTTCATCACCAAGGCCTGCCAATTTATATGCAGCAAGTGCTGCAGCTTCGGTTACTTTCACTAACTTATAAGCTAAATCTTCCATCATTTACTCGAGAATCATAAATCAATATATATCATGCCATTTGAGACTGCAAGATTACTTGACTGATCATGAAAAAGTTGATATAACAAGCATATAGCAATAATGATAGGTTTTGAATATGGTCAGTAACTTAGCTTATGACAATGTAAAGGAATTTGTAACTAATAATCCTGATATAACTGCTCATGAATTTTGTGAGAAGCTAAAACAAAGTGGAGCAACAGATGCAAATATTTGTGATTTATTTATGGATATTCTCCGCCCAGGGAGGAATGATATTGTAAATGATCATGATACATTCCTCAAAACTATCGAGTTGCTTGCTAAGTCAAACATTAAAATTGATATTGGAGATACTACTTCTAAAACTGTATTAGATTACGCTGTGTCAGGTGGAAAACCTAACGTTATAAAGATATTTTTGGATAGCGGTAAATTTGATCAAGAAAGAAAATCGAATGCTTTGTTGACCGCCGTTAATGAAGGTAAAGTTCAAGAGTTTGAGATATTTTTAGATTACATAGATCATACGAAAATACTAGAGGTTCTTAACACAGCTCCTCACAATGAGAGCACTGAAGTTATGAAGATACTCTTGAATAACAAAAGATTTACTGAAGAAGAGAAAGTTCAGGCTTTGAGTGATGCCTCTATAGATGGTGATCCACCAAAAGTTAGGTTACTTTTAAAGTATATGACGGATATACCAGAAGCTGATGTTAGGAATCTTTTGGTAGTCATTAAAGAAAGTCAGTCATCACTTGAAAAAGAACTTAAAATAGATTCTAAGTTTAAAGGAGATCCCAACAATTCTGATCATCGTAAATACTACTCAAATGTTGCAATAATTAAATTGCTTGAATCATCAATAGATAAGAAACAAGAAAAGCAAAAAACGTCTAATGTAAAGGAAATTAGAATAAAACCTAGCAGAAGTAATGGAAACGTTGGTAATAGATCTGTAGCAACAGCGCCTCCAGTTAGTACTAATGGTAATAATAACAAAAATGAAGCACCTGTATCAACAAGGACTGGCCCAACTGTCACACCAAATAATGATAAGAAAGCTAACGGCTTTGTAGAGGCTCAATTTTCTCCACCACATGAAAAAGAAACTAAATACAAAAAAAGTAAGGAGAGTTTTTACACCTCATTAAGGAGTGATGTTGTTGGAGTTGTTATTACAGGATTGTTTGTTGCTGCTGCTGTGATAGTTCCATCTTTAGCTGGCGCATTAGTTTTCAGTGTCCTAGCTATTTTAGTTGTAATGGTAACTGGATTACATGTAAAAAATTTTACACTTCCAAGTTACAGAGAAATGAGAGAAAATAAGGTTGAACCTGTAAATTCAAGTTTGAGAAACCATGCAATCTAGCTCCTAGAATCACTTTTCAAACCAATTATAATTTCTTGATTGTTAAACCACTTTATCAAAATTAAGTGGGACTAGTGCGATTCGAACGCACGGCCTTCGGATTAGGAATCCAACGCTCTATCCTACTGAGCTATAGTCCCATGTCTTCTGCTATTTATGCAAAATTATAGCAAAAAGTCTCGCATTTTTCTAGGCACTCTGTACAATTAATTCACAATAATAAAAAATATTTCTGTATTTCTTGAATGTAATACTGTTATATTTAATAATACGATTCCAATTGAAAGATTAATGCTAGTTAACAATATTAGTTACTTTTATAGTAATCAAGATGGCTTTGCTTTAAGCAACATCAACATTCAAGTGAAGAAAGGAAGTGTTGCCTGTTTACTAGGTCATTCTGGCTGTGGCAAGTCAACAATTCTAAAATTAATCGCAGGAATAGAAAATCCAAAATCTGGAACCATTGTTATAAATGATGAATTAGTTGCAAGTAACAAAGTGTCAATTGCTATAGAGCGTAGAAATATCGGATTGATTTTTCAGCATTCTGCATTATTTCCTCATAAAACAGTAATAGAAAATATAACTTTTGCTATTTGCAGTACTTCTAAGAAAGAAAAATACCTTACTGCATTGGAAATCTTAAAGCTATTTAATATAGAAAAATATGAAAACATTTACCCTCATGCTTTATCAGGAGGACAGCAACAATTAGTTGCAATAGCAAGAGTAATGGCGCAAAATCCTGATGTTGTTTTGCTCGATGAACCATTTTCTAATTTAGATATACTGCTCAAATATCGAATAAGGCACCATATATTGTCACTTTTTAGAAGCAAAAATATTCCTGTACTCATGGTAACTCATGACCCGCAAGAAGCGTTGAAAGTTGCAGATTTTATTTACGTGATGAAAAATGGTAAAATTATTCAATCAGGAGTTCCTAGCTACATATACCACAGACCTAAAGATGATACGTTAGCAAAATTTTTTAGTGAGCTTCCTTTTACTCTACAGCTAAACTAAACTTAATGTTAGGCTAAAACTATTATAAGATAATTAAAAACTCTTGATTTATAATTCAATAAAAGTGATATAATTTATGTATCACTTGGCTTCAGTCAAGTTTTAATACCTAAAAGTTAATATTTTCAACGGAGGTACAAATGAGTTTAGGTCCATGGCAGCTGTTTCTAGTCTTAATAATAATCTTAGTTCTGTTTGGTGCAGGTAGGTTACCACAAGTTATGGGTGATTTAGGCAAAGGCATTAAAAACCTTAAACAAGAACTTAAGGATTCAGAGAAACTATCATCTAATGAACCAGATCGTTAGCTTCCTTATGTTTCGTGACACGCACTTTAGTGCGTGTCATTTGTTTAAAAAAGGCTAAAGAATTGAAGAGGTATAACTGAAATATATTAATAATTACGTTAGTTAGAATGTTATTAAAGGGCAATTATGCAAAAAAGTGCGAAACTGAGCAAAGATAAAAAATTGGCTTCTGATATTCTCAAAGAGGTTGCAGATACCAATAACAACGATAGTGATAAAGTAACATTGTTCGACATCAAAACAGCTTTACATGAGCGCGGTTTTGGTATTTTAATAATCATCTTCTCTTTACCGCTATCAGTACCTATACCTGTTCCACCTGGCTATACAACCATTCTTTCTATACCTTTAATCTTATTTTCACTGCAGCTTCTATTTGGGTTTGATTCTCCTTGGATGCCTAATTGGCTAGAAAGGAAATCTTTTCAACGGTCAACACTAGCTCTCGTGGTAGAGAAAACTTCACCTATATTAAAAAAAATAGAAAAGTTCATGAAACCAAGAATATCTTTTATTTTTCTTGGTCCGGGTGAAAAGATTCTAGCTTTTATGATGTTGCTTTGTGCAATAATAATAGCTCTTCCATTACCTTTTACTCACTTCCTTCCTGCAATTGGTATAACTCTTATTTCACTCGGCATTATGGGTAAAGATGGATTTTTATCTACGTTAGGAGTGTTAGTTTCATTCTGTGCGTTATTGGTTACCCTTATTGTAATAGTTAAAGGACCAAAACTTATAGCCGGAACACTTTCTCTTCTTAAAAGCTTTATAAAACTTTAATAAAAGAATGAAGTACAGCATGAAATGAATAATCGATATTGAAATATAGCAATAACTATGTTAGTTAGAAGTTATATTGTTATTAAAGGGTATCTGTGGAAAAAAGTGTGAAATTGACTGAAGATAAAAAATTGGCCTCTGATATTCTAAAAGAGGTTGCAGATACTAATAATAACGATAATGATAAAGTAACATTATTTGATATTAAAACAGCTTTACATGAGCGTGGTTTTGGTATTTTAATAATCATCTTCTCTTTACCGCTATCAGTACCTATACCTGTTCCACCTGGCTATACAACCATTCTTTCTATACCTTTAATCTTATTTTCACTGCAGCTTCTATTTGGGTTTGATTCTCCTTGGATGCCTAATTGGCTAGAAAGGAAATTTTTTCAACGGTCAACACTAGCTCTCGTGGTAGAGAAAACTTCACCTACATTAAAAAAAATAGAAAAGTTCATGAAACCAAGAATGTCTTTCATTTTTCGTGGTCCTGGTGAAAATATTTTAGCATTTATAATGCTGCTTTGTGCATTATCGATAGCAATCCCACTTCCTTTAACTAACTTCATTCCTGCAATTGGTACAACTCTCATTTCACTGGGTATCATGAGCAAAGATGGATTTCTCTCTATAATCGGAGTATTAGTATCATTGTGTGGGTTATTACTTACTCTTGTCGTAATAGTTAAAGGACCACAGCTTATATTTGGAGCATTTTCTTTTCTAAAAAGCTTTGTATATGGTTAAGCTTTACAACACTTTAACAAAAAAAAAAGAGCCCTTTACACCGATCGATAAAGATCATATAAAAATGTACGTCTGCGGACCAACAGTATATGATACTGCACATATAGGAAATGCACGTTCTGTTGTTGTTTATGATGTATTATTTCGACTGCTGAAATTTTGTTATGGCAAAGTTACTTATGTGCGTAATATAACCGACATCGATGACAAGATAATCAATGCAGCAAATAAGAAAAGTAGTAATATAGAAAGTATCAGCGCATATTATACCAAAGCTTTTCATGAAGATATGAGAAGCATAAATTGCGTAGAACCAACACATGAACCAAAAGCAACAGAAAATATAGACCAAATTATTGAGTTAATTGAATCTTTGCTGCATTCTGGTCATGCTTATGAATCAAATAAACATGTATATTTTAGTGTAGAATCTTACCCTGAGTACGGTGTTTTATCAGGAAAAAAAATTGATGAATTGGATCATGGTAATAGAGTTGAAGTGGGTGAAAATAAAAAACACCCAGGAGACTTCGTACTTTGGAAACCTGCAAACGAAACTGACTATAAACTTTCAAGTCACTGGAATAGTCCATGGGGAGAGGGAAGACCAGGGTGGCATATAGAATGTTCAGCAATGTCATATGCTTACCTTGGCAAAGATTTTGATATTCACGGTGGCGGTATAGACTTGCAATTTCCTCATCATGAGAATGAAATTGCACAGAGTAAATCTGCATTTGCTGAGTCAACGTTTGCAAAATATTGGGTACACAACGGGTTTCTTACGGTAAATGAAGAGAAAATGAGCAAATCCTTATTTAATATAGTCAAAGTAAGGGATTTGTTAGATAGTGGAATAAAGGGTGAAGTAATACGTTATGCGCTGCTTAAAACTCACTACAGAAAACCACTTGATTGGACAGAAAATGTTATCTCTGAGTCGCAAGAAACTTTAAACAAGTTTTATCGGTTATTACGTAGTACATGTATTGAGGAAAGTGATGCAGAAGTCTCTAAAGATTTTATAGAGGCTTTGAAAAACGATTTAAACATTCCTGAAGCTGTAGCCATATTGCATGAAATGGCTACAGAAATCAATAAGACAAGTAATGAATATGAGAAGCTCAAATTAACTAAGAAGTTTGTTAAAAGCGCAAGGTTCATTGGTATTCTTGAGTCAAGTTATCAAGAGTGGTTTGCAAGTGGTGTGAGTAATCAAGAAATAGAAAGGTTGATAGACTTAAGAAAAGTAGCAAAACAAAATAAAGATTATGATACTGCAGACAAAATAAGAGAGCAATTGAAACAAATGGGGGTTACAATTTCTGACAACGAAGATGGTACAACAACTTGGTATGGAAAATTATCTCCTATTGTTTATAGATAGCCTAGTATCATCGCTTATCTTACCCATACATCAAGGTTTTGTACTTTACACTATGTTATGCTTTAGGTCACATTACAATCCACTACTTATATTACTTTTTGGAGTATCGGGATCCAGTCTTGGTGGAATAGCTAACTGGTATTTAGGTAGAATAACAATTTTTATCAGAAGATCACATCACAAATTAGAGAATGAAGACAAAACACCAAAAATTGTAAGGCACCTACTGATTTGTGCAGTTGCATTGCTTTCGTGGGTACCAGCACTTGGAAGTGTGACTCAGATTTTATCCGGTTACTTCAAGTTAAACCTTTATATTCTTGTTCCCTTAATTATTTTATCTAACTTCCTCTGTTTGTTGTATCTAACGTTTACCATCTAACTAAACATCAATAAACAACTTTTCTTCTGGTCATATTGAGCTAAATTTCTTCTCCACACTACCTTTTAAAACGTTTTTATTAGTTTTTGTCATAATACGATCAAATACTCCTAATAACCTCTTAAATAGTATCCGTTCAGAGGTGTGGCAAGGATAAAAAACAATTGACATAATATATTAAAGTAGTAATAACACAAAATGTTGATAGTAAAGTAAGGCTAGATGCTTCAATTGTTGATCAGTATTGTAGAGTTATGTAAAAACTTAGAGCAGAAAGTAGCAAAGATTGAAGAAAAAAATAAAATCTTAGAAATAGAGAATGCTGAACTAAGAGAGAGACTCGGCTTAAACTCAAGGAATTCATCTTTACCAAGTTCAAAAGAGCTGTACAAAATAAAAAAAGACACACCAGAAGATAAGTCAGAGGGCGGCAGGAAGATAGGTGGTCAAGTTGGACATAAGGGGAATTGCCGAGCTAAAATGGAAGCAGATGAGGTGGTGAAGGTAGAGTTACCAAATAGATGCGAGTGTGGTGAAGAAATCGCAATATCGGAAAAACCATATGTCTATCAAAAAGTTGATTTACCAGAAATTAAGCCTTACGTAGTTGAGTATCAATTAGAACATGGTCGCTGTCGTAAATGCGGAAAAAGAAGGAGTAGCAAATTACCAGAAGGAGTTACACCGGATACCTTTGGTCCTAGAGTTAAGTCAGTAGTTGCATCACTAAGTGGGTTTTATAAGAATTCAAAGCGAGAAATAGCGAATATTATGAAAGACATCTTTAACATGAGTATAAGTGTTGGTAGTGTGTCCAATAGTGAAGCAAGGGTTTCGTCAAAATGTAAAGAAGCCTATGAACAAATAGAGGAAGAAATAAAAGCAAGCGAAATTTTGCATATTGATGAAACCAGTCACTATAGTATTTCCTAAAGTAAATGATAAAGGTATAATAAAGTATTTGAGTTATAATGGCATATAGTGTGGATTTAAGGGAAAAGGCAGTATTGATGATAGAAAAAGGTAAGACAAAGGTTGAGGTAGCAGAGCTTATGGAGATAGGAATAGCAACTCTGTACCGTTGGTTAAAAAAGAAAGCTGCTGGTGAAAGCCTCAAGCCATCTAAAACGGTAGCTTTATTCGAAAAATAGACCCCAAAATACTCGAAGAATATGTTACAAAGAATCCAGATCATACTCTGGCAGAGATGAAACAAAATCTTGGATTTGGAATAAACTCAATTTGGTATAGACTAAAACAGCTAAAAATTACTTTAAAAAAAAGTCACACTATATCAAGAGCGCAATCAAGAAGATAGGGAGCAATTTATTGATAAAATCTCAAAAATAGACCATTCCAGCATCTTATATATAGATGAAGCAGGAGTTGATAATAAGTTATACCGAGAATATGGACGCGCTCCAAGAGGAAAGAAAATTTATGCAGATATTCCAGGGAGAACTCGAGAGAGAATCAGTATAGTAGCCGGGTGGATTGGAAAGAGATTTATTGCACCAATGACTTTCAAAGGTGGGTGTGACAAAGAGGTATTCAATACATGGTTGGAGAAGATGTTATTACCTAAATTGCCACTTGGCACAACTATAGTTATGGATAATGCTACATTTCATAAGACCACTAAAACAAAATCATTAATAGAGTCTTTTGGCTGTCATTTGCTGTATCTTCCAACATATTCACCAGATTTGAATCCTATAGAATACTGTTGGCATACCATCAAAAGCCGCCTCAGACCTCTCATGTATAAATATACAGACTTACAGCTTTTGGTTGGTAATACCATAATGGAACTTTATCATCCATTTTAGAAAATACTATACAACAAAGGCAAATTGGGATGGTGCTGGATGTTTGCCAACAATAAAGCAAGTCTTATGAAGTTAGCAGATACAAGAGGAATGAAATTTTTAAAGAATAGTGCATTTTGTGATTACAAAAACCTGGTAATTACTGACAGATATGCAGTTTACAACCACTTCAGTGATGAAAAACGACAAATTTGTTGGGCTCACTTATTGAGAAATTTCGAGAGGTTATCTCATAGTTGGAATAGTGAAGTAATGAGACTTGGCCATTGTTTAAAAGACGCAGCTAATGGATTGTTTGTATTAAAAAACGCTTTGTCAGAAAATGAAATTAGTATTTCAAAGTTCACTAAGCAAGCTAAAGAATTACGAAGATACATACAGTACTGCATGATAAAAATATCTTATATACTTGAAGCAAAAGGAGCTTCACGAACGGTAAAGGGTATTATAAAATCCGAGTCAATGATGTGGACATTTTTGGATGACCCAGAGAATATTCCATTAACGAATAACCATGTTGAGCGACAGATACGGCATTATGTTGTCTATCGTAAGAATTCATATTTTGCACAGTCAGAGCGAGGGAATAGATTTCTTGAGCGGATAATTTCGTTGTATCTGACTTGGAAACAAAAGGAATTAAACCCTTTTCAAAACCTGCTAGCTGTTGTTTCTTAAACCACACCTCTGAACGGATACGAAAATAACTGGACAAATTTTCCCAATTATTCTGCCAAGATTTTATGACTAATGGATACTTTTCGCCCCATTTTTCCTCCAGTTCAAGCAAATAATTTTCGGCAATTTCTTTACTTGAAGCACGATATATTTTTTTCAAATCATTCATGAAAACTTTTACATCTTTGCTAGATACATATTTCAGTGAATTCCTTATCTGATGCACTATACATAGTTGTACTTCTGCTTTAGGAAATATACTATTTATAGCTGTAGAAAAGCTTTTTAGCCCATCAATGCAGGCAATTAGAATATCTTCTACTCCTCTTTCTTTGAGGTCATTTAGCACTCCCAACCAGAAATTAGCTCCCTCACTTTCAGCCAAATAAAAACCTAATACTTCTTTTCTGCCATTTTGATCTATGCCTAATATGTTATACATACACTTGCTTACACAATGTCCATCCTCCTTAACCTTAAAAAACATGCCATCCATGAACACTATTGGATATACTGATTGCAGTGGACGGCTGCGCCATTCATTGATTATTGGTAGCAGTTTATCAGTAATACTGGATATCTCTGCTGCTGATATTTTGTGGTCATATATTTCCTCAACGTGTGAAGCTATGTCTCTGTATCCCATGCCACTGGCGTATGTACTTAATACCTTTGCTTCAAGTTCTGGATGTAGGCTTGTTTGCCTTTTTCTAACTATTTGTGGTTCAAAACTTCCCTCCCTATCTCTTGGTGTTAGCAGCTCAAATGAGCCTCCACTCGTGCGTAAAGTTTTTGCGTTTCTCCCATTTCTTCGGTTATTTTCTTCACTTTTAGCTGACATGTGGTTTTCTATTTCACCTTCCAGACTTGCCTCTAGCAACCTTTTTATAAACGGTGTTAATGCTCCATCTTTTCCTGTCAATGGTTTTCCTTCTCGTATAGATGACAGGATATTTGTTTCTAATTCTTTATAATCTACCAACCCATTAGTTCTATTTGCTTGACTCATATCAAACCTCCATTTTTTATATCAATTTATTACTTTACTTCTCGGTTTGACACACTTTTTTGAACGTTCCCTATTCCCTCGCTCTGACTGTGCAAAATATGAATTCTTACGATAGACAACATAATGCCGTATCTGTCGCTCAACATGGTTATTCGTTAATGGAATATTCTCTGGGTCATCCAAAAATGTCCACATCATTGACTCGGATTTTATAATACCCTTTACCGTTCGTGAAGCTCCTTTTGCTTCAAGTATATAAGATATTTTTATCATGCAGTACTGTATGTATCTTCGTAATTCTTTAGCTTGCTTAGTGAACTTTGAAATACTAATTTCATTTTCTGACAAAGCGTTTTTTAATACAAACAATCCATTAGCTGCGTCTTTTAAACAATGGCCAAGTCTCATTACTTCACTATTCCAACTATGAGATAACCTCTCGAAATTTCTCAATAAGTGAGCCCAACAAATTTGTCGTTTTTCATCACTGAAGTGGTTGTAAACTGCATATCTGTCAGTAATTACCAGGTTTTTGTAATCACAAAATGCACTATTCTTTAAAAATTTCATTCCTCTTGTATCTGCTAACTTCATAAGACTTGCTTTATTGTTGGCAAACATCCAGCACCATCCCAATTTGCCTTTGTTGTAGTGACTGGTTTCATCAATATGCAAAATTTCGCTTGCTTTTATTTCTTCCTCTATTTGTTCATAGGCTTCTTTACATTTTGACGAAACCCTTGCTTCACTATTGGACACACTACCAACACTTATACTCATGTTAAAGATGTCTTTCATAATATTCGCTATTTCTCGCTTTGAATTCTTATAAAACCCACTTAGTGATGCAACTACTGACTTAACTCTAGGACCAAAGGTATCCGGTGTAACTCCTTCTGGTAATTTGCTACTCCTTCTTTTTCCGCATTTACGACAGCGACCATGTTCTAATTGATACTCAACTACGTAAGGCTTAATTTCTGGTAAATCAACTTTTTGATAGACATATGGTTTTTCCGATATTGCGATTTCTTCACCACACTCGCATCTATTTGGTAACTCTACCTTCACCACCTCATCTGCTTCCATTTTAGCTCGGCAATTCCCCTTATGTCCAACTTGACCACCTATCTTCCTGCCGCCCTCTGACTTATCTTCTGGTGTGTCTTTTTTTATTTTGTACAGCTCTTTTGAACTTGGTAAAGATGAATTCCTTGAGTTTAAGCCGAGTCTCTCTCTTAGTTCAGCATTCTCTATTTCTAAGATTTTATTTTTTTCTTCAAGCTTTGCTACTTTCTGCTCTAAGTTTTTACATAACTCTACAATACTGATCAACAATTGAAGCATCTAGCCTTACTTTACTATCAACATTTTGTGTTATTACTACTTTAATATATTATGTCAATTGTTTTTTATCCTTGCCACACCTCTGAACGGATACACTTGTTCACTATTACGATAATTCTTCTCAAGGGTATAAAAAACTTCTGACCCTTGATCCCTTATACATTGATTTTGACAGAGAAAAGATTTTAACTTAGATAGAGAGAAAAAACTAGGATGTATTACTTGATTAATATCACCGCATAACAAAAAATTATCCTTACTTTCATCTTTTAAACTTTTTAATATTAAACTCAGTGTGCTTTCGGTCAAATCTTGTACTTCATCTACAACAATCGCACTATACATTCCTTCTGTAATGCACTTATATGCAACAAGATTAGGATCATAATACTCTGAATCTTTTTCTATAAACTTCCTGTACTCTTTAAAAAAATCATAAACTTTGTTCCTTTCGTCTACAGAAAACATAGATTGTCTGTTTCCTAATTTACCATATCTATCTTTTCCATCTTTTCCTAATAAGTCTCCTCCACCTATCACAGCTGTAAATTCTTCGAATATTTTATCTCCATCTTTTTTATACTCTTTAAATTTATCTTTCTTGCATATTTCGTTGAACCATGAAAAAAACTTACTTCTATTGATTGGCTTCTTTCCTTTTATATCTTCTGCTCGCTTTTCAAGAAACTCATGCAGAGATAAGAAATCAATTTCTTCCGGAGCAGCAATCTTGAACTCATTAGCAGTTTCATCATAGTATTCGTATTCAAGTAATTTTTTTGATTCTTTTATAAGATTTTCGGATTTGGTAATATATAGAATTTTTCCTCCCTCAAACTTCCCTTTTATCTTCTTTAGGCTCTCCAAAGCCACTGATGTCTTTCCACTACCAGCAGATCCACTAATAACTAAAGGTAATTCAAACTTTCCAACTCTTTTAACTATATCTTTTTGCTTTGCACTAAAAGTAATAAATTTACCGAGATAACTAACTTGTGGAGCATCTTCAATCTCCAATGTACTTACGCTATTAGAAACTTCTTCATTGTTTTTATCTATTATTTCTATGTTTTTAATTTTTTCTCTATTTGTTAAAAATTTAGACTTATGATAATCATGATTCAGAATTACTTCTAAAATAATAAAAGCATCTTTGTTATCAATCTTTATACTTGTGAATAATAATCTGTCACTATCACTTAATTTAGCTCGAGAATATTCAATATTCCCATCACCTTTTATTAATTTTATATTCCCTTGGCTTGTACTGTTGTTCTCTTTTAAATCTTTAATTATTTCGTTGAACTTTTTTCTCAAAGAACTTTTATCATCACCTAAATCATGGTCATTAAACTTCTTATAAAACAATATAATACTCATAATTTCTCTTAATTACTTAATTATACTAAGAGTATAATAATATTATTAATATGTCAATATTTCTATTATTATATTAACTTTTATTATTTATTAGCACGCAATTCTTATCTCATCATTAAATAAGTAATACTGCAAAGTTGTGGAATAAAAGTTATTAGAATCAATTGGTGTACCATATAAACTTTTCAATATAGTGATTTTGCTATACCATGAAATCAGCTATATTGGTTTACTTTCACTAAATTTACATATGAACCAATTTGCCTAACTTTGTTGCAATGATTTTAAGCTTCCATTTTTACAACCATATTTTTATAGGCTTGTTTTCACAAAGGTAGGTACTTTTTTTGCGTTTTTGGAAAAATGAACATTAAAGATTTTTATGATTCTAATTTGCAGTATGTTTCTGAAACTAAAGTGAATATTAATAATCCTATATAAAATATAAAAAAATACATAATTCTTGATTTTCTCACAGATATAGTTAACAATTAAGCTATATTATTCTAATAAAAAAGTTATAACTTTATGGTGGAAAAAGATATTAGCTGTAGAAAGTGATCCTAGACTTTTAATTGATATAGATAAACAAGCTAACTTAAAGAAAATGTTAGTTCTTTCTTTAAGGGAAGCTATAAATAGACCAGATGTTTCAATTGTTACAAACCTATACGAACATTTTACACAAAAACCTACTAGAAATAGGCGCGAGTACCCTGATTCACAATTCTCAATTATTTCGGGAAATATATAAAAATGCCTTTATACTTGTAAGCAATGATATTGCCAAGCTCAATGAAAAAAATCTTAATCAGATCATTAGTAGAAAAGTAGGGCAGATCGAAACAATTTTGGCTATAGTCTCATTAATTGATAATAAACGACTGATAAAAAAAAGAGCAGGGAGTGTTCAATTGTATTAAATAAGAGTCTGATATTATAGTATTTCCTAAAGTAAATGATAAAGGTATAATAAAGTATTTGAGTTATAATGGCATATAGTGTGGATTTAAGGGAAAAGGCAGTATTGATGATAGAAAAAGGTAAGACAAAGGTTGAGGTAGCAGAGCTTATGGAGATAGGAATAGCAACTCTGTACCGTTGGTTAAAAAAGAAAGCTGCTGGTGAAAGCCTCAAGCCATCTAAAAACGGTAGCTTTATTCGAAAAATAGACCCCAAAATACTCGAAGAATATGTTACAAAGAATCCAGATCATACTCTGGCAGAGATGAAACAAAATCTTGGATTTGGAATAAACTCAATTTGGTATAGACTAAAACAGCTAAAAATTACTTTAAAAAAAAGTCACACTATATCAAGAGCGCAATCAAGAAGATAGGGAGCAATTTATTGATAAAATCTCAAAAATAGACCATTCCAGCATCTTATATATAGATGAAGCAGGAGTTGATAATAAGTTATACCGAGAATATGGACGCGCTCCAAGAGGAAAGAAAATTTATGCAGATATTCCAGGGAGAACTCGAGAGAGAATCAGTATAGTAGCCGGGTGGATTGGAAAGAGATTTATTGCACCAATGACTTTCAAAGGTGGGTGTGACAAAGAGGTATTCAATACATGGTTGGAGAAGATGTTATTACCTAAATTGCCACTTGGCACAACTATAGTTATGGATAATGCTACATTTCATAAGACCACTAAAACAAAATCATTAATAGAGTCTTTTGGCTGTCATTTGCTGTATCTTCCAACATATTCACCAGATTTGAATCCTATAGAATACTGTTGGCATACCATCAAAAGCCGCCTCAGACCTCTCATGTATAAATATACAGACTTACAGCTTTTGGTTGGTAATACCATAATGGAACTTTATCATCCATTTTAGAAAATACTATAGATGCCAATGTCTGGGCGCTGGCATGACACCCTATGGCTACTCAGATAATGGATAAATTATCATAATCCCTTACCTATCGAACGTTTTCAAATTCAATCAATTAAGCAGTATGCAAACCAAACTAAAAAACCATTTAGCTGGAGAATTACTTACCATCGCTACTTGCTGGAAATTAACACTTGTAGGTGGAGAAGTAATGGGATTTACTGACTATGATGAAGATTTAAATCTCAATAATATACTCTATAAATCTTCAAGCGGTTTTATAGCCAGCAGTATAATATTAAATAGCGATTTGAGAACTGATAATCTAGAAATTGAAGGAATATTAAATAGTGCTGATATTAAAGAAAAAGATGTTTTATCAGGAAGGTATGACTTTGCAAATATTGAAATATTTCTTGTGAATTATAAAGATTTGAGTCAGGGAATTATGAATTTGCATGCAGGAACTTTTGGTAAAGTAACATTAAATAGCGGGAGGTTTATCGCTGAAATTAGAGGTCTTGGGACAAAGCTTGAGAGAAGCATAACAGAGCTATATTCTCCTGTATGCAGGGCACAATTTTGCGATAATAGATGTAAAGCTGATGCTAAAAAGTTTAGTAGAATGAGCACAATTACTAAAGTGATAGATGAAAGAAGATTTGAAGACACTAATTTAATCGAAAGTGATGGATATTATAAGCACGGAGTGGTAAAATTCTTTAGTTCAGCAACATTTGAAGTTGTAGTTAAAGAATACAAAAATAAAGTAGTTACATTATTTGCTTCTCCTCCATATCAAATTTCTACCGGAGATAAATATTCGATACTTGCAGGTTGTGATAAAGCGTTTTTAACGTGCAAAAACAAGTTTAACAATACTGTGAATTTCCTTGGCGAACCATATATACCAGTTGTTTAGCAGCATAGAATAAGTATGGAAAGGTGGCTGAGTGGTCTAAAGCACACGCTTGGAAAGCGTGCACATATGAAAATATGTCGGGGGTTCGAATCCCCCCTTTTCCGCACATTATTTCTAGTATAACATAGGATTTTCCGTTTTGTTCTTGAACGTAATAACCATATAGCATTAGCACTTCAGTCCGCAATTTTTCAGAGTCATCTACGTCAATAAAAGAATAGAGTTGATGTTCATCAAGTTGCAGAGCCTTCTTGATTTTTGATGACGAAGAGTAGTTGTTATCATAGAAATACATCCAGTAGCCAGCTGCTGGCATACCTTCCCTATTCCTAATAATGTCTTGCAGTACTATACTTAGTCTGTGTAATTTCTCACGAGCATCAGCAAACTCGTGTATACTCAACCTATCATAATCTGTCAATATAATTCTTTTTTGAAAAAATAGAGCCTCACATTTTTTAACCTCTGCCTACTACAGAATAGACACTGAATCTGCAAGAGCATGGAAATTGTCTCCAATATTTTTTAATACCTCACTTGTGTAAATAGGTTCTGACTCTTTTGATTCAGGAGCATCCAAATCCCAATTATGCCCGAACCTATACTGACATCCCCTTATTCACGAACCCATAAGTTTTTCATCATGTTGGTATTTGTTATAACATGCTCCAAAACACTCTTCGAATGTATTTACCTCCGCATTTTCACTAACCGTAGGTTCAACAGAATACTTAACTTTTGCACTTGAAAGTCCTTTTTCTTTAATATTTTTCATAATATTCTCCTTAATTAAAAACTAACATAATACTAACATAATAATACTATGTTAGTATTATTATAATCACTTCGCTTTCTTTATTGAAAATTTCATGAAAATATTGTATAATTATTAGTAGATTTCGGTAAAACTTATGGCAAATTTAGCTTTCAGTAAAGAAACTTTACAGCATCTTGCTGAATTATCTGAACTTACTAAGCAACCTGCTCAAGCATTAGCAGAAAAACTACTTAAAGAAGCAATAGATAGTGAAATGGAAGATTTTTTACTATCTGTAGTTGCTGATCAATATGATATTGAAAATGAAAAAAAAACTAAAAGTGAGGACGTGGATTGGAATACACTATTATCTTCCTAGACAGTGTTCTTGAAAAAAATCTTCCAAGTCTTCCAAAAAAAGTACGGTCAAGAGCTGTAGATGCAATAAATGAGCGACTTACAGTCGATCCAGTGAATCTTGGTGAGCCTTTATACCATAGCTTTAAAGGGTTCAGAAGACTAAGGGTTGGTGACTATCGTATCATGTATTGTGCAGACACCACAAAATATGAAGTAACTATCGTTACAATAGGACATAGAGACACCATTTACGAGAAAGCTTTGAAAGTACTTAAGAACTATGTTTTTCAATAATTTCTAAGTTACGTAAGTAAATTATAAATATATTATTATACAGCCCTTCTTCCTGATCCATTCTCCCGATATAATTCTTTATTGAAAATTTTAGGGAAAAATAAAGAAGCCTCACACTTTTTTGTTAAATAGAAATGTAATCGTATTCATCCAAAGATGATTCCATTATTGTCTTTTGTGGATCAAATGGTTCAGAACTTAGACCATATATATCATTACATCTTACTTTGCATATAGATCGCCCGGCAGGATCATACCAATCATGTATCTCTTCACATTTTCTGTGGCAAAGATTATGGTCACGTGCTCTTTGCTCGTCTATCCAAGAAAATAATTTTTGTGTAGATTCTTGCATCTTACTTTTACTCGTAAAAGGATAAGTATGGTAGTTTTGTGTATTTTTTGACATAACATTCTCCTTAATTAAAAACTAACATAATACTAACATATTAATACTATGTTAGTATTAATATAATCACTTCGCTTTCTTTATTGAAAATTTTAGGGAAATGTTGTATAATTATTAGTAGATTTCAGTAAAATTTATGGCAAATTTAGCTTTCAGTAAAGAAACTTTACAGCATCTTGCTGAATTATCTGAACTTACTAAGCAACCTGCTCAAGCATTAGCAGAAAAACTACTTAAAGAAGCAATCGAGCTTGAAATTGAAGACTTTTTAGTGTCTAAAATTTCTGATGAGCGTGATGTTGAAGGTGCAGAAACAGTCGATTTTGAAGATATTAAGTGGGATTAGAGCATTATAAAGTTAAGTCTCTCAAAAGTGTTGTTGAGAGAGATTTACCAAACCTTCAAAAAACAATAAGGCTAAGAATCCAAAAGGCTATAAAAGAACGTCTTACAGTTGATCCAATAAACCTCGGTGAACCATTACATCATAACCTAAAAGGACATAGAAGACTAAGAGTTGGTGAATATCGTATAATTTATAGAGTAAATCAATTAGAACAAATAGTAACTATAGTATTTTCTAAAATGGATGATAAAGTTCCATTATGGTATTACCAACCAAAAGCTGTAAGTCTGTATATTTATACATGAGAGGTCTGAGGCGGCTTTTGATGGTATGCCAACAGTATTCTATAGGATTCAAATCTGGTGAATATGTTGGAAGATACAGCAAATGACAGCCAAAAGACTCTATTAATGATTTTGTTTTAGTGGTCTTATGAAATGTAGCATTATCCATAACTATAGTTGTGCCAAGTGGCAATTTAGGTAATAACATCTTCTCCAACCATGTATTGAATACCTCTTTGTCACACCCACCTTTGAAAGTCATTGGTGCAATAAATCTCTTTCCAATCCACCCGGCTACTATACTGATTCTCTCTCGAGTTCTCCCTGGAATATCTGCATAAATTTTCTTTCCTCTTGGAGCGCGTCCATATTCTCGGTATAACTTATTATCAACTCCTGCTTCATCTATATATAAGATGCTGGAATGGTCTATTTTTGAGATTTTATCAATAAATTGCTCCCTATCTTCTTGATTGCGCTCTTGATATAGTGTGACTTTTTTTTAAAGTAATTTTTAGCTGTTTTAGTCTATACCAAATTGAGTTTATTCCAAATCCAAGATTTTGTTTCATCTCTGCCAGAGTATGATCTGGATTCTTTGTAACATATTCTTCGAGTATTTTGGGGTCTATTTTTCGAATAAAGCTACCGTTTTTAGATGGCTTGAGGCTTTCACCAGCAGCTTTCTTTTTTAACCAACGGTACAGAGTTGCTATTCCTATCTCCATAAGCTCTGCTACCTCAACCTTTGTCTTACCTTTTTCTATCATCAATACTGCCTTTTCCCTTAAATCCACACTATATGCCATTATAACTCAAATACTTTATTATACCTTTATCATTTACTTTAGGAAATACTATAGTTAAATTTACGAGTATAAAAGTAATGTTAAAATACAACGTTTCTGATGATGATGGAAAAATGGATCCCAGTGTCAAGCACTGGGATGACACCATTTACTATGCAAATTGCCACAATTTTCGTACAGCTGTGACTGGGATGACATTACTTATTGTGTGAGTAAAATAAATACTCGTAGAGTTTGTTACGCACTGGCTTATGTTTATTTGATCGACAAATAAACACTAACAGACAAGACACACACCACATTCAAGTTGTGGTGTGTATTGTTAAATAACTAGAAAGAAAACTTCACACCAGTGAGGAGAAGAACTCCTTTGTTAGAAGGTACATCAGCATTACTTTTATCTTTCAGTGCACCTTTTTCATCAGTCATAAAATAATGTAAGGCTGCATAAGGAATAAATTTGCTCTTATTGCAAGAAGATAGATCATACTGAACACCAAGTGCAACATCATGAAGCATATCTTTATTGCTCATTCTGCTACCAAAGTATGTCAAGCTTGTGTAGATATTATCATATTGATAACCAGCACCTGCAGTCCAATACATAGTGTTTTTATCATCCCCATCAAACTGAGCTTTCAGCCCTTGTACTCTTTTGTCATCATCAGTAGTACCTTTACCATCAATTTCTGTATAGGTATCACCGACTAATTTTTTAATACCCTTCGGTTGACCAGACTTGCCCAAGTATGCAAAAGAGGCAGCAAATTTTACACTTTGATCTTCATCAATCTTATAATCAGCGCTTGCACCTAAATTCATACCTGCTAGGTTATTGTATTCTATGAACTCATTATAAAGGTGCTTATCTTTACTCGGTTGCTTTGAAAACCCATATTCACCAACTACGGAAGTTTTAACTTTTACATTATGTTTACTAAAGTCATATTCATATGATGCACCAGCACTTATTATATGCTGGTAATCTGGCCCAACATGTCTTAACATTTCCTCATTCTTTACCCCTGTTATCGTATTACTTGAATCTTTGAGGAAATCTGGAACTATTTCTTTTACAACGGATAAACCACTATCGTAGCGAGGTGAGTAGCTAAGACCAAATCTTGCACCCATATAATTTGGTGAGTAGTAAGCAGCTCTAAACGGCAATGTGGTCATAACCTCTTTGTTATACTTTCCTGCCATACGGAAGGAGAGTTTTTCGCTCTCGCTCGAGAAGCTTTCAGTGTAAAGACGTGGTGTTACGTAAAATGGAAAGTTTGCAGCACTTCCTTCTAAGTTTACTTTTCTGAACCAGTCACTATCTGCAGCTCCATCAACAGTTGCAATTCTTGTTGCATCCAGTCTCATCAGAGACTCAGGACCAAACTGATAGCCAAGTTTCAGATCACCATATTTTGAATTCAAAAACACATGTGCACTTCTACCTCTTGCAGCATTCACGCCTTGTGAAGCTCCTTTACCTTCAGTAACTGGAACATGGAATTGTACATCGGCACCATAACGAAGACCAATATCCTCATTTTTATTTTCAGCTCTTAAGTGCAATATTGCATCTGAAATCATGCCCATGTTTTCACTGTAATCATCAATATTCCCTATCCCTTTAGGAAATATTGGATTTGCTCCTTTTATACTATCTGGAGTATTGTTAAAATAATCTGTAGATTTACCTGGCATAACATTATAATGGTTATAGCCACTTAGCCCATGGTTACCATAACCTTGAGAATCAACAACACCACCGAAAGTTATTCTTAAACCATCCCCTTGATTGGTATTGATAATATCAACCCCACCAACTGAAACAACAGGACTTGCCTTACCTTTTTCCTCTGTATTGCTGTTAACAACTTTTACATCCTTTTTTATATCTTTAGCTTCAATTTTAGCATTCTTAGTTTTAGAACCCTTAATTTTTGACTTTTCTACATTAGAATTTTTAGTGCTTAGAGCTTTCGCCTTTGAATCCTCTATAAGCTTTGCTTTTTTCTCTTTTGCTAGCCTAATTTCATCTTTTTTCTTTTGTTTTGCTACTAATTTTAACTCTTCTTTTTTCTTCTTTTGTTCAGCTGCTAATTTTAACTCCTCTTTTTTCTTCTGCTCAGCTGCTAATCTTAGTTCTTCTTTTTTCTTAAGCTCCTCGGCTTTTTTTCTTGGATCAGCATTACATATCCTGTCCATTTTTTCTTTTAGTTTCTTATTTGACGTCTTCATCACTTCCATCTTTCCAGAAGTTTTGATTGACTCGTTACTCTCTTGCTTTTTTACTTCCTTCATACTCTCGTCAGAAAAGTCAGCAGCAAAGCCACTGAAAGAACATAAAGTCAATAGAGAAGCTAGAGCAGTTCTAGTATAAATAGATTTTTTCATGAAGTGCCCCCAAAAAATTTTAAAATCATAACATAAATAGTATAAAGGTGTTGAAAATCCAACTTAAAGCAACCTTATAGCGAAAATAAAAGTAAAATGCAATACTTTAAAAGCAACTTTCTTAATACGCTCAACGTGTATATTAACCAAAATTTAGTACAGAGGTTTGCTTGTTAGTGTATTATAACTCTATACTTATTCTATGGAAGTAAAATTTACTCAAGTGAAAGTACATAAAGATTAAAATATTAATATAACTATTGACAATAATATTAGTTTATATTATAATTAGTGAATTATTGTTTTATTTTTAATAATCAAGGTATTTATGGATTTTAGTTTTTTACGAAATTGGTTTAGCACTACAGGTGCTGCTACAGGCTCAGAGCCAGGTAATACTGAACAGCCAGACTCTATTTCAGTAGATGATGGCAAATACGAGATGAAAGAATATGACGATGAATTTGAGATCATTGAAGATTATGAATTTATAAATCGTGCTGATCCAAATGAGCCATGTTCTTTACCTTCTGACTATAAAATAGATGAAAGTATTGTAAAAATTGCAGGATTTGATAGAGAGAAATTATTAGAAATGGGTAATTTCTGCAAGATAAGCTATGGCGATGATGATGGTAAATTAAGTAAAAAAAGATGTAACAACCTAGCTCAAAGAGCGTACAAAACTGAATTTGAAATTGTAGAAGATTTTGAAATTGTTCCATCTACTGAAAAAATGTATAAAACTAGAGCTGAACTCATCAGCGAAGGTTATGAAATTATTCCATTTGGTAATAGCTTTGAAAAAGATGCTGGTCACGTTTTTATAAAAGGTAAAGAAATAACAATAGCTTACCATGGTACTCGTCTGAGCCAGAGTTTTAATGATGGAATTACTGATATAAATGTACTTTTTGCTACTTCGGAATTTTTACCTGAAGGTGGAAGAATTCATTGTGGTTTCTATAATTCATTTATGGATTCATGGCCTAATCTGTATGGCATTTTGAAATCTCATGCTGAAAAACAGGGATCAGAAATCAAGGATTTTAAAATTAATCTCACAGGTCACAGTATGGGAGGAGCTATTGCTAAGATAGCTGCTTTATGCCTCAATAAAACAGAAGGAGCTGAAGATGTTCATGTTGCAACTTTTGGTGATCCACGAGTTTTTGATCTTACTGCTAGTGAATTTTATAATGATGTTCTTCAAGAAAAAACCATTAGAGTAACTCAACATAGACAAGACCCAGTACCAGCGGTATCACCTGGTATTTGTGGTTATGCTCATGTAGGTGCACAATTGAGAATATCAGTACCTGAAGGATATTTTGTTCATCAAATGGGATGGTTATCATGAAGCCATTAAAATAATGGATGAGAATGACTTCCAATCAAACAATAACGTTTCTCTCTTTTATTACCCTTCGAGAATATTAAGTCGAATTAACTGTGCAGTTTTAGGTAATGCTCAATATTATGCTGCTAATTTAGGTGATTATATTCTTGGTGGACAAAATTTTTTCGAGAAAGTAAAAAAGGAATACCAAGATAAAAACTTAGAAAATTTGTCTAAGCTTGAACAAACAGAAGTTAAGCAGATGGCATATCAGAATGCCTTTTCTACTACAAGGAGTTTATAAATATTATTATGGGGCAATTATTAGATTGCTCCATAATATCTATTCATTTAAATTCAATATAAAAATTTCCACCGCAAGTTATCTCCCACTCTTCTTTAAACTTTTTTAGATGTTCTTTTTTTTCGCATTCCAAAAGCAGTTCTTCTATGCTCTTATTATAGCTTTCTGTAGTAATTCTTCCTTGATGATGCATGAACTTCAAGTAAATCAAATAGGTGTTAATCACATCTGTTTCGCAATAATCGCGAATCTCTTGTATTTTTCCACTATCGTATAAATCCATAACTTGTGATCCATCAACTCCAATCTTACCGGGAAGATTAAATGCTGCGCAAACTTCGTTCATCTTCATTCTTGCAGAAGCTCCAAAATCAGAGAGAGATTCAAGCAAATCACAATGCCAATCACTACTGTACCTCTGATTGTAACTATTCCACTTATCGCCAGCTTTGTGAAAATATTCTGCTTGAATGCCATGAACCATAGCACGGTACTTCAGTACCGGTATATCAAAAGTGCGTCCATTGAACGAAACTAGTCTTGGCTTTTTCTCTGATATGTAGTTAAAAAATCCCTTTACTAGCTCTTTTTCATTGGAGTTTAATGTGCCTCCAGATCTTATTTCTTGTAGTGTGAACATTTCATAACCGCTCTGGCGTGTTATATTACAAAGTAAAAAACTAATAACTACAACAAGGTGGAGGGGCTGACGCAGAAAAGAGTTTTGCCCGTTTGTTATTTCAAGATGATATTTTGTTAATGCATCCCTCTTTTCTTCTACACTGCTATCATCACTAATATTGAGTAAATTCTTACAGGAATTTACATCTGGTATAGTTTCAATATCAAATACCAACAAAGAATTAAGCATTACTTATATATTCCTCAGGGCGATCAGTCCAAGGTCGCACTTTTACGAACAAAAAGAGATGAACTTTACACTCAAATAACTTTTCCAATTCTGTACGCGCCTCGATATTAATTTTTTTTATGCTACTGCCGTCTTTTCCTAGCACTATTTTCTTATGATTATCTTTCAATACAAATATGATCTGTTTTATGACTAAACTCTTATCTTTTTTTTCCTCAAATTGTTCAGTTATAACAGCTGTAGAGTATGGCAATTCTTCACGTAGGTTCAAGAATAACTTCTCTCTTGTAATTTCTGCTGATAAAAAATCAGCTGAGGAATCGGTTACTTGATCTTTTTCATAGAACCAAGGGCTTATCGGTGCAATTTCAGATAAGTAATTCATCAAATTAGAAAGTCCATCATTCTTCAGTGCCGATATCGTAAAAATTTTTTCAAACTTATAAAGCAAATTTAGGTGCTCATGTGCCATCTTGAGCTCTGATTTCTTTACTAAATCAGTTTTATTGATAACCAAAATGCATCTGCCTTTTGTGCGCTCCAGTCGTGCAAATATCGTTTTTATTCTTTCTATATTTTTTAGGTAATTGTTTACATCAACAAGCAACAAAGTAATGTCACTATCCTTAACTGCTCCCCATGCAGATTTGACTAAAGCTTTTTCAAGATTTGTTTCTGCTGAAAACACTCCTGGAGAGTCAGTAAAAACAATTTGCGCATTGTTGCATATAGCAACACCCCTTACCTGCGTCCTTGTTGTCTGCACTTTAGGGGTGACAATTGCAATTTTCTTGCCTACGATGCTGTTAATTAGCGTTGACTTTCCAGCATTTGGCAAACCAGCTATCGTTACAAATAAGCATTTTTCTTCTTTCACAAAGGAAATTATAAAGAAAACTAAATGCTAACGTCAATTGATTATTTTGCAGGTAGATTGCACTCTTCCTCTTTTGAAGAAAAACGCTCAACTATAGGTGATATAATATAATCATTCACTTTCTGAGCTGCAAAGACTGTAGCTATCATTGCACACAATGCTGCAATTGGTGATATTACTCCTATTGTTGCACCTGCTAAAGCTGCCGATCCCATTCCAAGTATTGCACCAGGAAAAATAGCCATTGCAGCTGCAGCAAGACCAACTCCAATTGCAGCGCTTGCAACAAAGAGACAAGCATGAGTGCAAGCATGAGCATAAGAGAATTCGGATTGTGAGAGTTTATCATCTGTACAAATGGCAAAGTGTAAGAGTGCAGGAATTGCAGCAATAATTCCACCCATCACCAATGGTGACAAAGTTGTAAAACTGAGTCCTAAACCTGTAAGTGCTCCTATTGATGCTACTATGCCTAAAACTGTTAAACAGAATATAACATCATCTTTTTCCATATAATCTCCTTAAATATAAATTTCTAAAAAACTTTTCTAGTATAGCTAAATTTCTTAGATAGATTAATTAATTTTTTTATGATTAAATGTGATTAAAACTCAAAGAGCGGGAGAAGGGGTTCGAACCCTCGACCTCAACCTTGGCAAGGTTGCGCTCTACCAACTGAGCCACTCCCGCAATGAAAATTTACTTATTCTTATTATAGATGCATATCATAATTTGTAAACCCTACATACATGAAAATCATGAGAGCCAATTTTCTATGATCTTTTCGTATACTTAAAACTCATTTTTGATTATTGTATGTGTCATAAAACATATTAAATTTATGAGAATATTTATATATAAAGACGACCTGCCAGCCAGTGCAATACCGAATGATATAAAATCTATAGCTGTTGATACAGAGGCAATGGGGCTACTTCATGGTAGAGACAGATTATGCCTTGTGCAGCTCTCTTTTGATGATGGCAACGCTCATTTGATTCAATTTAAAAACGATTATACAGCTCCAAATTTGAGAAAAATATTAGAGGATAAAAATATAACCAAAATATTTCACTTTGCGCGGTTTGATGTAAGTATAATACATTATTATTTAAAAACCTGGGCACTGCCTTGCTATTGCACGAAAATAGCCTCACGTTTAGTTCGCACTTATACAGATAGTCATAGCTTAAAAGAGTTGTGCTTAGAACTACTTGATATAAAATTAAATAAGCAACAACAATCTTCTGATTGGGGAAATGAAAATTTAACAGACAAGCAAAAAAGTTATGCTGCATCTGATGTTTTATATCTCCATAGAATAAAGGAAAAGCTAGACTCAATGCTAGAACGTGAAAATAGAAAAGAATTAGCCGAAAAGTGCTTTGAATTTCTTCCTACTCGTATTGAGCTAGATTCAATGGGTTGGGGGAGTGTAGATATCTTTAATCATCATATGTAATCACTTCACTTGAATCCAGAAAAATTTAGTTGATCAGCTGTTAATTAATACGCTATATTTATAAAAATTTAGGTATTTTATGAGTGATGATATTAAAGCGGTAAATGATCAAAATTTCGAATCTGAAGTTGCTAACCACAAAGGATTTGTGCTGGTAGATTTTTGGGCAGAATGGTGCGGGCCATGCAAAAGTCTGATGCCACGTATCGAGCAATTGGCTGAGGATAGAAAAGGCAAGATCAAGATCTGCAAGTTCGACATAGATGGAGAAACTGAGGTGCCAAGTAAGTATGGAGTTCAATCTATACCTACTTTAATCATATTTCAAGATGGTAAGGAAATTGCACGCAAAATTGGCGCAATAAATGATTTACACAGTTGGGTTGATAGTGAAATAAGCGAGTAGACAAATTTCCTTTTGCGTGTATTATAGGTGTTGATAAAAGGGATTGTAGCTCAGTCGGTTAGAGCAGTTCGCTCATAACGAATTGGTCGTAGGTTCGAGTCCTACCAATCCCACCACTATTGATACAATTGCAAGGCCTACTCTCTTAGATAAGCTTTTTGCCTTATTAAAGTACTTGGTTGTTAGTGTTTGAAAACTCCATGATATTAGATTCCTTGCATAACTGGAATTCAAAAGTTCCAGCGCGGTTTTCTTATCGGATCTCAGCTGGGATGACGCCTGGTTATGAAAGAAATCTATTGTCAAAAAAAATTACTTCCGCGTATTTTGAATCTGATTATAATGACAATTAGAGATATTTTAAGAGCTCAAAAATTTATCTTTGTCTGCAGACTTTCAATTAACTTTTCAATAAAAAACGTAGCGTATCTTTTTCAGCGTATACACACGTCTGTCATATGTGCGCTGCATTTTTTTCTAATTTATACAGGAGGATTTTATGTCCAGAATTCCAGATATTTGACCTTTACCTTAGCTAATAAAAACCAACTGGCGCCTTTGGTTTTTATAAAGAAAATCTAGGAAATAACCAAAAACTGTTTCCAGGCATAAATTTGCCATGTATACCTAAAAAGTAATGATATTAACATAATGTTCACATTTGTATGCTAATATTAATATTATTTAAATTGAAGAATATTATGGAACAACAAGCATCAAACAAAGAGAAAGGGATTGAATTTAGATATAATCAATGTAAGCAGAAATGCCATTCCTACAAAACAAAACGGACAGACCAAGAATGCCTAGATAAATGCTATGAGAAGTACGTTTCTAAACTTTATCCATAAATTAGTGAGAAATTATTAGCTAGTGAAAACAATCTCTATGATGAAAGCACAAAATTATCACTTATGGCAGATACTCTAGATGCAATGTTTTTTTAATCACAAAAGAAACACTTATTTCAATATTTGCAGAGATGTTAGCTTTTTAGATATATTCTGACTTATTGAATAATTCTTTAAATTGGTAAAATACTGTTTCTTTTCCTCTATTTCTTTTCCTCTATTTCTTTTTCACTATTCTTTCCACATATCGCTTCTGTTTTTATCTCTGGTTGTTTCTCTTGATTGAGAGAGCCCTTCTTTTCAAAATAATTATCTGTGAATTCTAAAAAGAGTGAAATCAGCTCAGGAAGATTGTATTTGTGTTCACTTGATGAGCACAATTCTGTAATCGAAGAAAAGTGAATATCATCTGCCTTAATAGGTATAGTATTTCCTAAAGTAAATGATAAAGGTATAATAAAGTATTTGAGTTATAATGGCATATAGTGTGGATTTAAGGGAAAAGGCAGTATTGATGATAGAAAAAGGTAAGACAAAGGTTGAGGTAGCAGAGCTTATGGAGATAGGAATAGCAACTCTGTACCGTTGGTTAAAAAAGAAAGCTGCTGGTGAAAGCCTCAAGCCATCTAAAAACGGTAGCTTTATTCGAAAAATAGACCCCAAAATACTCGAAGAATATGTTACAAAGAATCCAGATCATACTCTGGCAGAGATGAAACAAAATCTTGGATTTGGAATAAACTCAATTTGGTATAGACTAAAACAGCTAAAAATTACTTTAAAAAAAAGTCACACTATATCAAGAGCGCAATCAAGAAGATAGGGAGCAATTTATTGATAAAATCTCAAAAATAGACCATTCCAGCATCTTATATATAGATGAAGCAGGAGTTGATAATAAGTTATACCGAGAATATGGACGCGCTCCAAGAGGAAAGAAAATTTATGCAGATATTCCAGGGAGAACTCGAGAGAGAATCAGTATAGTAGCCGGGTGGATTGGAAAGAGATTTATTGCACCAATGACTTTCAAAGGTGGGTGTGACAAAGAGGTATTCAATACATGGTTGGAGAAGATGTTATTACCTAAATTGCCACTTGGCACAACTATAGTTATGGATAATGCTACATTTCATAAGACCACTAAAACAAAATCATTAATAGAGTCTTTTGGCTGTCATTTGCTGTATCTTCCAACATATTCACCAGATTTGAATCCTATAGAATACTGTTGGCATACCATCAAAAGCCGCCTCAGACCTCTCATGTATAAATATACAGACTTACAGCTTTTGGTTGGTAATACCATAATGGAACTTTATCATCCATTTTAGAAAATACTATAGTAACGATAGAAACTTATTCCAGCATTTTTTCATTATTCCAACTTCAGGTTCAAGGTTTTTTATTTTAGCTAAGTTGGCATGCTCCATAAAAAACTCTTTATATTGCTCAAAACCTTCAAAAGTTTCTTTTTTTTGGTAGTTTTTTTTCCTATGACTTTTTTCTATGTCAGCAATTTTAGTACCTATATTTGCCTGCTTACTAATAAAGCCATCGTTCTCTAAGTTAAAACAAATTGTGTATGGAGTAATGTCGTTTACTATTGTGTGTGGCTTAAAGTGCCAACCAAAGCATTTGAGTATGAATTTTATTATAGGAGGAAATAGCCATTTAGGTTTTGATATGTGTAGTAATTTCACTACAAGTTTTTTGAATGAGCTAAAGGATTTATTGATAACGCATCTTAAATGAACATTGTCATCTTTTTTAAACTTTTTATAAACCTCTGCAGCTATTGGTCCTCCAGCGCAGCTTCCATATAATACTATATTATCTGGGTAAATGCCTTGCTTTAGAAGATCTGAAATGACTGCAATTCCTGCATTTACTCGATTTTGACCGTTTAAAGAATGACCTTTGCTTTTTCCAGAACCAGGAAAATTAATAAGGTGAACATCCATACCTGCTTCAGCTGCCCAATTCCATTCACTTTTGTCTTCATCTGGCTCTTTTTCAAAAGTATATGTAAGCCCTGGAAAGTAAACTATATGCTTTTTCTTTCTGCTATCTGCACTGCTCTTCGAGTTTGACATCACTATCTTTTGAATTCGCATTCCATTTTGAACTTCTACGAACTCTTCCCTAATTTTTATTGTATTTTCTTCTGTTACTTTCATTTTGCGTTTTTCACTATATTGATTTAATAATACATGAAATTTTAGAAAAAATCAATTTTTACTAAAAAATTAACCAATAACGCATCTATCTTTGTATTTATTGGAATTAAGGTAGTAATGAGAAATGTCTCTTGACATTTGATAAACCTAAACGTAGCCTAAAACAATTTAGTGTTTATTTATGACATTTGTTCAATCACTTAATAATCAATTAGATAGTTTACACTTATTAAAACACCCGTTTTACGAGTCATGGAATGAAGGTAGCTTAAGCCTGCAGGCTCTGCAAACCTATGCTAAGGAATATTATCACCATGTTGCTGCTTTTCCTCGTTATATCAGCGGTATACATTCCTTGTGTCCGAATTTGAAAATGCGGCAAGTTTTACTTGGTAATTTAATAGAGGAAGAACAAGGCGACGAGAATCACCTAGAATTATGGCAGCGTTTTGCTGAAGGACTGGGAGTAGCACGTTCAGAACTTTGTGAAAATGCACAAATTAAGGAGACACGAGAATTAGTTGATGGTTATTTTGACATTGTAAAATCAGATTTTGCAGCAGGTCTTGGAGCTCTGTACGCTTATGAACGTCAAACTCCAGAGGTTTCTAAGTCTAAAATTGAAGGTCTGAAAAAACACTATTCAATAAATGATGAGCGTTCTCTCAAATTTTTTACCGTTCATATGGAAGCTGATGAGTGGCATTCTGAGGAATGTGCAAACCTTATTGCAGATTTAAGCGAAGAAGAGCAAGAGAAAGTCATACAAGGCGCTAAAAAAGGAGCAAAACTCTTATGGGGTTTTCTTGACGGCATGCTGAATGTTAACGTTTGCCATTAATTATAAGTAGATACTAAATTCAGTGGTAGCATGTAATCTTCTTATATCTGATCTGCGGCTTTGGGTTCATTTAGGATGTAGCGCAGAAGAGAAGTCTTCTCCCCAATTGGTGAGTATTGATGTTGATGTCACTTTTAAATCTCCTCCTTTAGGACTTACAACTGATCAACTTAAAGATACTATCTGCTATTTGGAGGTAGTGCAGAATATTCAATCTCTTGTTCAGGGCAAGCAATTTAATTTAATCGAACATTTAACTCATGAGATATACAGAGCCATTAATAACCTTTTGCTGCGAAAGAAGCATATTATTTCTTCTGTCAAGGTGACTACTCATAAAACTGCACCACCAGTTCCTGGTGTGCATGGGGGCGTTTTTTTTACTTACTGTAATGAATTGCAAGAATGATCTATATTTCTATTGGTTCAAATATAGGGAATCGCCTTTCCCATTTACAAAAGGCTACTGAGTTACTAAAGAAGCGCTATTTAAAAGACTTAAAGTCTTCAATCATTCTAGAAACTAAGGCTATTTTACCAAATGGTGCTCCACCTGATTGGAACAAGCCATTTCTCAACATGATTGTCTATGGAAGTTGTTCTTCTTCTCCTGAGGAGCTACTAAAAGGCTTAAAACAAATCGAATGTGATATTGGTCGTCCACAAGTCTACAAAAAATGGGCACCTCGTGTTATTGATTTAGATATTTTGTTATGGGATGATCTAACGCTTGATATACCTGACCTTAAAATTCCTCACCCAGAATTAGTAAATAGACCATTTTTGCTCCACTTGATGGCAATGGTTAACAAAACCTTTGCTTTCAATGTTCAAGACTGTTTTTCAAAGAGTTTTACGCTTTCACCAAAGCTTATGGGTATCGTCAATATTACCCCTGATTCATTTTCAGATGGTGGTCTTTATTATGATGCGAATCGAGCAACCAAGCAGGCATTGCAGCTGGTATCAGATGGTGCAAGCATAGTTGATCTTGGAGCTCAATCAACAAGGCCTGGAGCTTCAATAAAGATGCCAGAGGAAGAGTATGAACGTCTAAAACCAGTACTTGATAATCTTAGCGACTATATGAAAAATGGTGATATTGAAGTCAGCATTGATAGTTTTTGGCCAGACGTTATTTTAAACGTTTTGAAGCACTACAATATTGCCTGGGTAAATGATCAGAAGGGAGATCTGAGTAGTAATACCTTAAAAGAAGTTGCTAGCAGTGGGTGTAATGTCGTTATTATGCATTCACTTTCGATACCACCACATAAGGACAATATTATTCCACATGATATTGACCCAATTGATATCATAAATAATTGGGCAGAGGAGAGCATTAATAGGTTACTTGACCTTGGTTTTGATGAAAATTCAATAATTATTGATCCTGGTATTGGTTTTGGCAAATCTATGTATCAGAATATTCAGATTTTACACAGTATAGAAACTTTACAAAATTTTGGCTGCAAGGTTTTAGTTGGTCATTCCAGAAAGTCATTTATTTCCTCTTTTTCCATAGAATCTCCCTCTAATAGAGATTTAGAAACAATTGCTACATCTGCTATACTGCAAAATAAGGTTGATTTCCTTAGAGTACATAATGTACGTGACCACATGAGATTTTTTGTAGCCCAAGCTGTCTTAAAGGGATGAAGATTATTGGAATTATGGCTGTTGACCCTAATGGGGTAATTGGAATAAATAATGATTTGCCCTGGCGTTATCCAAGTGAGTTTAAACATTTTTGTCAAGTAACCGACAAGCAAGTTATTGTGATGGGAAGAAAGACATTTGAAACTGTGCCTCAGAGTATACTAAAGAATCGTACACCTATTGTTTTCTCCCGTAACAAGTGTTTTAATAGAGGCCCGAAATGTACTGTTGTCTCTTCCATGCAAGAATTTCTGTCAATTCAAAGTAGTTCTCAAGTCTTTGTGATTGGTGGGGCACAAATAGTACACCTTTTTTTAGAGCATAACCTAATCTCAGAATTTATTATGACTGAAATGCATAAAACTTATAAAGGTGATACGTATTTCAATTTAGCACTCCTTGATCAGTGGAATAAAACTATTCTCACTAAAACTAAAGACTATACTATATGCAATTGTGTCCATTCAGCAGAGTAGTAAAATAAGGTAAGCGAGAAAAGACAACTATCAGTGCATGACACTGGCTCCTTTATGATGGTCAGTGCCCAGAAACTGGCATCCAGTTAAATTTATGGATCTCAGTGTTAGCTACTTAAATAACAGGGGAGAGCTACTAAATGACATCTTCAATTTCTGTACAGCTACATCGCAAGAAAGGAAGCACTGGCTTTCACATTAGCAAATTCCCTGAATAGATGCATACAATTTAATGCATAATGAAGTGTGACCTTAGCCAAAAAAAAGCAGCAAAAAAGTTAACGCGTTCTAGACGTAACTTTACTAAGTACCATTTCTCTTAATTCTTCAGTCAGTGTGCCACTATCCAAAACACTGTTATGAGGATCATCTCCATATATACACAGATCATCACGAATCTTGATCGGATTACCATTTAATAATCGATCATCTCTCATTGTATTTGCCAACTGTGCAGGAAGTGGTATTAATTTGTCTCTTGCGTGATTAATAATTACTATTAGCGTTTTTTCATTTTGTGACTTTTGTAAATTATCTACTATATCAAAGTCTAAATCGAAGGCTTTTAGTATTCTTTTTAGTAGGAATGAGGGCAGTATACTCAAAATTTTCGTCTGAGGCATTGGAAAATGCTCTATTGCTGTATGAAAAGAACTAAAAGTGCTAGTGAAGACAATTCCTCCAAGTTTAACATCTCTATTCGCAAAATGCCTTGATACTTCTGATGCAACTGCTCCTCCAAAAGAATGACCGAAAAGTATAATATTTTCGGGTTTTACACCTTGATTTATTAGTTGATTAATTTTCTCTATTGAAGACTTGAATAAGTTTTGATTCTTATTTAGAAACGGAATCATGAGTAGCAATATAGATAAAAAAACACAAGCTGAAGCTGATAAGACTGCCAATCCAGCTGTTCTAGCTGTTATTGGATTAGTGAGCAGTATGACAGTAGGTGGCAATATTGATGCTAGTAAGCATACGAAGCTGGTTAAGGCATAAGTTATATAATTTTGAAATGCAGCCGGATATTTGTGTGCATGAGTGTGAAAATTAGGTATATCATGGTGGTGCATGAGCTCAGATTGCATATCTTTACAGAATGTAGTTGCATTTTTATAATTATCCCCTAGTCCATGAAAGAATATAAGATGTATTTCGTTAGGCATTATTCTCACTATAAAATACTTTCAATTATATACTATTCTTATAATTTTGCTAAGCTTTTTATATATTAACTAGTGAACCGGCAATCTTAAAATGCTTGCAAGATCTACTTACATCAAGTTGCATTAGTTTTTTTTGTATCCGTTCATCAGAGTAGTAAAATAAGAAAAAGAGAAAAGAAGACTAAATGAATTTCATCCGAGTAGCTGACACTGACATCTATATAAAGACAATCTAATGCACTCATTTAAAGTGAAGTTTTCTGGATCCCAGTGTCTAGGCACTGGGATGACAAGAAAAGAGTTGACTTGAATGACACCGAATAGGCACTGGGACAGAGGCTACTTGAATAATATTTCACCATGTCATTCCAGCACTTGATGCTGGAATCCAGAAGTTTTTTGAGCACAAAAGTCATGCTAAGTTTTTGTTGTTAAGAAAGGCTGGATAGCTACTTGAATGACAAGAGGAGAACTACTGGGATGACAAGGGGAGAGCTACTAAATGACATCTTCAATTTCTATGTGTCAAGCACTGAAGAGGTCTCTCCTATTTTCTCTTGATGAATAAATCTAAGTAGAGTATAGTAAAAATGCATTTATGTAGCGATTAATGAGCAACTTAGTTTTAGTCTATATAACTTTTTCAAACTTGAAAGAGGCTCAGGCTATTTCTGAAGAATTGTTAAACGAGAAGTTAATTGTGTGTGTAAATATATTTCCTGAAGTAAACTCTCTGTATTTATGGGAAGGTAAAACTAATAGTAATTGTGAAGTAGTGGCAATTATGAAAAGTAGGAATGATCAGGCTGATAAGATTGTAGAAAAAATCGAGTCAATGCATTCTTATGATCAACCAGCCGTTGTGATAATACCCATAGGAAAAGCGAATAAATCTTTTACTAATTGGGTTAATAATGTTATTGATATAAACAATATTGGGGTGTAGCCAAGTGGTAAGGCAGCGGTTTTTGATACCGCCACGCGAAGGTTCGAATCCTTCCACCCCAGCTTTATTGAAGTGTGCGTGAAATGATATCACTTTTTTATAAATTAAGGTTATTTAATTACATACTCGGCAGTTTGAAAGATATAGTTGTCAAGCTATTTCTTTTCACTTTGTATCTTTATACATCGAGCATTATGCTCATGTTTCTCACCAGTGGCTTTTGGTATGCTGTAGAGTTTAGCTCTTTCAAAAATGCATTTTACCATTTGTATCAATATTTAAAATGGTATTATGAAAATAGAGATGATTTGGGTTATGGAGTTTCTATTAGAATATTAGTAGCGTTTCTTACTCCGCATTTTCTCTACAAATTATTTTCTGGCACAGGCTGGAAGTCTTTTTTCAAGGAGAAGATAGTTCAGATACTCAGCACAAGAAGAAAAATGAGTAATAAACCAAATGGCAGTAGTTATGGTTATAGTAATAAGAACAGTTACGGTAACAATAATCTTCAAGAGGCAGAACGGAAAGTGAATATGATAAAGCAGCTATTAATCCAAGATATAGATGAAGCTATAGAAAAAAGATTAAATGATATTTTTCTTGGTGAGAGGGGTAAACCTCATTAAAAGGGCTTTATCTTTTTTAGAATTGGCTGTATTTTGTTTTTTACGTATAATGGATCGCAATCAGCCAGTATACATGTTTCAACAAAATCTTGACTGAAGTCTGATAGCCAGGAAATTGCTTTACGTTTCTCTACCAAGCTTTCTGTTTTTTTACAGTTACTTGCTGCATCAATCATTGCCTGTGATATCACTGATTGCCACAGTATGCAGTACCTTTGTATATCATCTAAAGTGCTATTTGCTTCGTGATGGTGAAAAAATTCTTTGAAATTGAAGTTATTTGACATTACGTACCTCTTTAAGTTGAAAATTAGAATTTGAAGTAGTGCGAAAGTTGTCTGCTGCAATGAGTAGCCTTTATGACAGTCAGACCGGGTTTTATGTGAGCTATAAATGTTTAAGAAATTATATCTGTTCAGATCTATGTGAAACCAGTGCTTCTTTTCTTGTTATCCGAGCTGGGATCCAGGTTGACAAAAGCGCTTTACAACGTTTTGTGTACAAAAGCCAGTGTTGCATGACACTATTTGTTCTTACACCCTTTTTGTCTATCTTATTTTGTCACTCTGCTGAACAGATAATTTTCGCCAATAAGCTTTCTACTGAATTTTTGTTATTAAGCTCGCACAGATCAAAGACAAGTTTTGAGGTATCCGTTCAGAGGTGTGGCAAGGATAAAAAACAATTGACATAATATATTAAAGTAGTAATAACACAAAATGTTGATAGTAAAGTAAGGCTAGATGCTTCAATTGTTGATCAGTATTGTAGAGTTATGTAAAAACTTAGAGCAGAAAGTAGCAAAGATTGAAGAAAAAAATAAAATCTTAGAAATAGAGAATGCTGAACTAAGAGAGAGACTCGGCTTAAACTCAAGGAATTCATCTTTACCAAGTTCAAAAGAGCTGTACAAAATAAAAAAAGACACACCAGAAGATAAGTCAGAGGGCGGCAGGAAGATAGGTGGTCAAGTTGGACATAAGGGGAATTGCCGAGCTAAAATGGAAGCAGATGAGGTGGTGAAGGTAGAGTTACCAAATAGATGCGAGTGTGGTGAAGAAATCGCAATATCGGAAAAACCATATGTCTATCAAAAAGTTGATTTACCAGAAATTAAGCCTTACGTAGTTGAGTATCAATTAGAACATGGTCGCTGTCGTAAATGCGGAAAAAGAAGGAGTAGCAAATTACCAGAAGGAGTTACACCGGATACCTTTGGTCCTAGAGTTAAGTCAGTAGTTGCATCACTAAGTGGGTTTTATAAGAATTCAAAGCGAGAAATAGCGAATATTATGAAAGACATCTTTAACATGAGTATAAGTGTTGGTAGTGTGTCCAATAGTGAAGCAAGGGTTTCGTCAAAATGTAAAGAAGCCTATGAACAAATAGAGGAAGAAATAAAAGCAAGCGAAATTTTGCATATTGATGAAACCAGTCACTACAACAAAGGCAAATTGGGATGGTGCTGGATGTTTGCCAACAATAAAGCAAGTCTTATGAAGTTAGCAGATACAAGAGGAATGAAATTTTTAAAGAATAGTGCATTTTGTGATTACAAAAACCTGGTAATTACTGACAGATATGCAGTTTACAACCACTTCAGTGATGAAAAACGACAAATTTGTTGGGCTCACTTATTGAGAAATTTCGAGAGGTTATCTCATAGTTGGAATAGTGAAGTAATGAGACTTGGCCATTGTTTAAAAGACGCAGCTAATGGATTGTTTGTATTAAAAAACGCTTTGTCAGAAAATGAAATTAGTATTTCAAAGTTCACTAAGCAAGCTAAAGAATTACGAAGATACATACAGTACTGCATGATAAAAATATCTTATATACTTGAAGCAAAAGGAGCTTCACGAACGGTAAAGGGTATTATAAAATCCGAGTCAATGATGTGGACATTTTTGGATGACCCAGAGAATATTCCATTAACGAATAACCATGTTGAGCGACAGATACGGCATTATGTTGTCTATCGTAAGAATTCATATTTTGCACAGTCAGAGCGAGGGAATAGATTTCTTGAGCGGATAATTTCGTTGTATCTGACTTGGAAACAAAAGGAATTAAACCCTTTTCAAAACCTGCTAGCTGTTGTTTCTTAAACCACACCTCTGAACGGATACAAAAAAATAATGGCAAATAGTTAGGTTCTCAATATTTCATTTATGGAGGTTTTTGATCTTGTCTTCTCGTCTACTTTTTTTACTATAATTGCGCAATAGGTTGAAATGTTATTTTTAGATGGAATGGATCCTGGCACTACTACAGAATAAGGTGGCACTTCACCGTAAGATAGTTTACTCGTTTCTCTATCAATAATTTTTGTTGATGCTCCAATAAACACCCCCATACTAAGGACTGATCCTTCCCTTATTATGACGCCTTCGGTTACCTCACTTCGTGCTCCAATGAAGCAGTTATTCTCTATAATGACCGGAGAAGCTTGAATAGGTTCAAGAACTCCGCCTATTCCCACTCCCCCGGAAATATGGCAATTTTTTCCTATCTGTGCACAACTACCAATTGTTGACCAGGTGTCTATCATTGTACCAGAATCAATATATGCACCAACGTTGATAAAGCTTGGCATTAGAACAACATTTTTACCTATGTAAGCAGATTGGCGGACAAAACACCCAGGAACTGCTCTAATTTTTGAATGGTAAAATTTTTCTTCATTCCATTCACTAAACTTACTACCGATTTTGTCAAACCAGCAATTGGTGTTGTCTATTATTTTGCTTTCCTCAGTGAGGAAATGTAATAATATTGACTGCTTTATCCACTTATGTACTATCCATTCTCCACTTGATAGCTTTTCTGCTACTCTAATTTTACCACTGTCAAGTAACTCAATTACCTCTTTGATTATTAATCTTGCTTCGTGTTTTAGATTATAGTCGTTAAGTTTTTCTTTATCTTTCCAAATATTTTCTATCTCATCTTGTAATTTTTTAGTTGCAAATTTTTCATTTATTATATACATATTGATATCAAATTTATATTATTTTATACGTAAGCACTATGAAAATACAATGTCATAATTGTACTAAAACTTACTTAGTATCTCGTGGGCAAATAGGTGAATCTGGAAGAAAAGTGAAATGTACAAACTGCAATCACATGTGGCATGAGTATCTAAAAGAAATGTCAAGTGAATTGTGCCCTGCTGTTATACAAGAAAAAAAAGCTAGCTGGAGGCAAAGTTTAACTCTAGCTTTTGCAACAGTTGCAGGGTTATGCGTTATAATTGTTGGTGGTATCTTTCCAGGAGAGGTAAGTAAGATATATAAAGCAGTTAGTTCATATAAAGATTCAATAAGCCATAAATTAGGATACAAAAAAGTGCAAACGGAAAATTCAAATGCGAGAGAACTTGTTGTAAATGAGTTTTATCAAGATTACCTTTTTCTATCTAATTTTAGATCTAGTTAAATAGGCATGAGTCATCAATGTTATGCAAGTAACTACACTTACTCCTTTATGGTAGTGTCAGCTACTTTCATAACACCCTATGGTTGTTATGAATCGTTTACTATAGGTTTGTTTTAGAAGCTTACATCCAGAAAACTTGTATAGATTTTTCCTACTTATGTGCTACTATAAGCCTGTAATGATAAAATAAGTGGATATGGATAAGTTAGCATACGAAATCATAGAACATGAATATGATGTGGTAATAGTAGGTGCAGGAGGAGCGGGACTTAGAGCAACACTTGGAATGGCTGCAACTAATTTTTCAGTTGCCTGCATTTCTAAAATTTTCCCTACACGAAGTCATACAGTTGCAGCGCAAGGCGGAATTAGTGCAGCTTTGAGCAATATTGCTGAAGATGATTGGCGCTGGCATGCGTATGACACAATAAAAGGTTCAGACTGGCTTGGCGATCAAGATGCAATAGAGTATATGTGTAAAAATGCTGCCAAAGCTGTTATCGAACTTGAAAATTTTGGCGTACCTTTTTCTCGTACGGAAGATGGTAAAATATACCAGCGTGCCTTTGGTGGAATGACAACTCACTTTGGTAAAGGAAAATCGGCTCAGCGTACTTGTGCAGCAGCAGATAAAACTGGGCATGCAATTCTTCATACTCTATATCAGCAATGTCTTAAATTTAACGCTGAATTTTTTGTCGAATATTTTGTAATCGATTTGATTATGGACAAAGGGACATGCTGTGGGGTGATAGCTTGGTCGCTGTGTGATGGTACGTTGCATAGATTTCGCGCACACTCTGTGGTAATAGCAACAGGTGGTTATGGACGTGTTTATTTCTCTGCAACAAGTGCACACACCTGCACAGGTGATGGTAATGGCATGGTGGTAAGAGCTGGGTTGCCACTTGAAGATATGGAATTTGTGCAATTTCATCCAACAGGAATATATGGCTCAGGGTGCTTGATGACGGAAGGATGCCGCGGTGAAGGTGGGTACCTCGTTAATTCTCAGGGTGAGAAGTTTATGGAACGTTATGCGCCAAAGGCAAAAGATTTGGCTTCTCGTGATGTAGTAAGTCGAGCAATGACAATTGAAATTAGAGAGGGAAGGGGAGTTGGGCCAAAGAAAGATCACATGTACTTGAATATAGCTCATCTTGATCCGGAAGTAATAAAGCTCAGATTGCCAGGTATTAGTGAAACAGCAAAGACCTTTGCAGGAGTTGATGTTACTAAAGATCCGATACCTGTTATTCCAACTGTTCACTATAACATGGGAGGTATTCCAACCAACTATCATGGGGAAGTGATCACGTTGCAAAAAGGTAAAGAAGAAGTGGTAGAAGGATTATTTGCAATAGGAGAGGCAGCATGTGTTTCTGTACATGGTGCAAATCGACTAGGTTCCAACTCGCTTCTTGATCTTGTGGTTTTTGGTAGAGCTGCCGCGCTTAGGGCAAAAGAAAAATTGAAACCTGATACACCACATAAAAAATTGCATTCAGACTGCACAGACTTGATAGTAGATAGATTTAATAAAATGAGATTTGCTTCCGGAGAGTTCAAAGTAGCAAAAATACGAAGTGAAATGCAGAACACTATGCAGAAATATGCATCGGTATTCCGTGTTGCTGAAGTTTTAGAGGAAGGTAAAAAAGCTATAAAAGAAGTAGCAAAAATGATGCCTAACATTGCAGTTGAAGATCGTAGTATGATATGGAATAGTGATTTGGTTGAAGCTCTGGAGCTTGCCAATATGATTCCACAAGCAGTTATTACCATGGAATGCGCATCTAATCGCGAGGAAAGCAGAGGTGCTCATGCTCGTGAAGATTTCCCTGAACGTGATGATAAAAACTGGATGAAACATACTATGGCATGGCTTAAAGAAAAGAAAAACCAAGTCAGTGTAGAGATTGACTATAAAAAAGTTGCTGAAAAAACTCTGAGCGATGAGATTGATTTCATCGCCCCGGAAAAGAGAATTTATTAGTTAACCCATCTGGTTTATTTATAAATTGACGTAGTATTGATACATAGCTCATTTGAGTAGCTGGGCTTTCTGTATGCTCCGATTGATTTGACGATCTTTGTACTTCTTGCTCTGCTGAGTTGTTAGCTAAATTTTGTTGTTCAGTAATATTTTCAGGTTGTTTTGCAGCTAGGTGATCATCTTTACGGCTTTGCTTATCGTTGGTTAATTCCTTAACAGACTTCCTAATGCCGCTAAGTCCCAAAGTGAATATCAGACAGACCACTCCTGTTATAGCTATGATGGGTAACGCTGCTCCCATTGCAATTTGTCCTTGAAAGCAAGAAAGTGTTACCATTGTAATAATAGTAGTTGCTACTGTGATTGCTAACAATACACTAGCTCTTCTGCCAGGATCAATGCATTTCCATGCAGCTTTGAGGCCATCTCCTGTTTTGTGTAGAATATGCTGACATTTTTTTGAAAAAGTTCTAACGTTATATTTTTTTTCAAGTTTTTTCCTTAGTTCTTTAGCTTTTACCTTTCCTTCTTGTGGAGTTTTTGAGTAATTTTCTAAATTACGTAAAGTGCAATAATATTTTTCAGTATGAAATTCTCGATCTTTTAGTTTCAGAGAACGGGAATCAGCACCTATTTCTAGCAGCTTTGCACAAAACTTTGTTGTATTGTCGTACTTTTTCCCTAGATCAAAAATTGTTTTCATTTGCGAAAGGTGGTTGCCTTTTTCTGCTTTTTTTGTTAGTGATACTTGTAGCGGTGTTTGTCCTTCTTCGTTAATGGCCTTTATGGCCTTACCCAACTGATCTTCAGATATTTCTTTTTCTTTTACTAAACTGGAAATCAACTCCAAACATGCAACCTTTTGTTCTCCTTTTAGCGAAGCAATGTGATGCAGAATATTATTACCCTCTTTATCTTGAGCAGTGATATCAGCGCCATTTTGGAGAAATAACTCTAAGGCTTTATATCTATTTGTTTTTTCAAATTTTTTATCTGTACATGATCGATTCTCATTTTTTTCTTTTATATGCTGGAATAACTGATGTAGAGGTGTTTGTTTTGCTGTATTTTCAGCATTTATAGCTTTTTTAAACTGTGCTTTAAGATACTCTTTTTCTTCCTCCTTACTTACATTTAATATTATATTTGAAAATTCAAACTTTCGTTTTTGCTTTAATTCTAAAACTATTAGATGTAAAGCATTATTACCATCTGTATCTTTCAGGCTAATATCTGCCCCTTTTTGCAATAACTCTTCAAAACGTTCTTTATCATTATCTTTAATTGCTAAATGTAGTTGATAATTATCATTACTATCTGGAGTATTTATGGTATGGGCTATAACTTCTTCAACTTTTGTTTTTATTTCTGGTTTTCGCTCAGCCAATTTTTCTAAAAATTTAAGATAGTATTCATTTTGCTTTTTAGATAATTTTTCTAAATCCTCTGTAGGTAAGCTTAGCTTGGCTCTATACTTTAACAATTTTACAAGAAACTTAAGTGTGTTATCGTTATCTTGGATTGTGTGAGAATCATGTTTCCCTTTTTTTATCTTGTTAATTAGTGCTACCTGAAAAGGAGTCTTTCCTTCTTGATTTTCACTATCAACAAGTTGTACTAAATTTTTCTCGTTAGCTATTTTTATCAAGGTATCTAGAAACTTAAGCTTTTGTTTCTTTTTGAGCGATGCAATAAGGTGTAAAATATTATTTACTTTTTTATCTGTTATGCCACTGACATTTGTGCAATCTTTTAGGTATTTTCTAAATTTCCTGTTGTTTCCATTTTGGATTGCATTTAGTAACTGGTCATTATCAGAATCCGATATTCCATTTATTCTATCTTCAAAATCGCTATCAGAATCTGATATTCCGTTCATTTCATCTTCAAAATCGCTACCGTAGCCACTGTCTTGTTCATTGTATCTACTCAAACAACTTTTAGTGATTTCAGAAATTACTTGGTTTTTTGTTTCATTTGATATTCTTTTTGATCGTTCTATTACTTCACCTAGCACTGGAAGGAAACATTGGACATAATATCTGTGATATTTTTCCTGTTCTCTAAGCGATTCTTCTAATTTAGTTAATACTTCAGGACTAGCGCCTTCCTTAAATAACCTTTTACATTCCTTGAGTGTTCCATCTCGACTTCTTGGTTTTTCATGCTTATGTTTTTCTTTTTTTACCTTTCTCTCTATAATATTAGACAATTGCTTGCCTTTTTTATCTTGCTCTGGTTTTTCATTTTTGTTTATACATTTGTCTAGTTTATTTGCATTACTAACTAATACACTTGAATCTATAACCATATAAAAACCTCAATATTAAAGCTATTTGGCGTTAGCGCTTCAACTAACAGCCTATTGAATTGGACTTTTAAATTGAGCTAGATGTTATCGAAATATAGGTGGAAAGCTAGTTTCTATTAGAAAATCTGTTGTCATAATTAAATCCCCACTTTAGCACTTGTCTACTATTTTAACTATTTTATCTTAAAAAATAATAAATGTGGCTAAACTGTGAAGCGTGAATGCTGCTAAAAGAGATAAACAAATATTTTTATAGATCTTTTGGGCTTTGTTTTTCTTCTAATTTTTTAATCCTTTCTTTATTTAGTATTGATTTTATCTCTTCTACGCTTTTATCAAGATCATCATTAACTATGACGTAATCATATTTATTACTTTTACTTATCTCTTTTTGGGCTTCGGATAATCTTCGCTCTATTTCAATTTCATCATCACTATTACGCCTTTGTAGACGCAGTCTAAGCTCTTCCATTGAGGGAGGTAGTATAAAAACACTTACAACTTTTTCTCTTAAGATTTCAAATAAATGAAATGCTCCTTGCCAATCTATATTCAGTAAAACACTTATGCCACTACTCAGGTTTTGTTCTATAAAATCTTTTGGTATACCGTAAAAATTTTCAAAAACTTTAGCATATTCAAGCATTTGACCAGCCTTACATAGTTCATGAAACTTTTCTTCAGTAACGAAAAAATAGTCTTTTCCATTTACTTCACCGGGACGAGGTTTGCGTGTAGTTACAGAAATAGACATAACTAAATCGGTTGATTGCTCAAGTAATTTTTCTGATATAGTAGTTTTTCCAGCTCCAGAAGGAGAGGATAGAATCAGTAGTATGCCCTCATTTTTTACGGTCATTTTTCTTTATTTAACAAGTACATTATAGAGCTTTTTTAAGACTTTGTATTTTTTGAATCAAAGTTTAAAAGACTAGAGCCCTCTAAATTAGAATTTGATAAATTGGCATCAATAAGAGAGGAATTATCAAAGACAGTATAACGTAAATCGGCTTTTTCAAGATTTGCCTTATTCAAATTAACGTTTACAAACTTTGCTCTACTTAATATTGAATTAGAAAAATTAGCATTTTCTAAATTCATGTCTTTAAACTCAAAGTAAGAATAATTTACATCAAATTTTTCACCCTGCGATATTTTCTCTTGCAGATCTTTAATTGAAGTTATAGCACTCTCTAGACCTGTAATTTTGCTCTGTCCCTGATTGTCAATCAAAATTGAATTATCAAATTTGCAATCTGTTAAATGAATATCAGCAATTGAACTTTTATATATGCTTGAAGAGAGAAAAGACATATCACTTATTGTCGAATCACTCAAATTGCTAAGAAAAAAACTAGTCTTTCTAAAGGTATTATCATAAAACACGGAGAATTTGAAATCACTTTCAATAAAATTTGAATTAGTGACTTTTAAGTTAGACCAGCTCGAATTATCAGCTAATAATTTGAAGAATATTGAATTTTCTATCTCACTGAAGTCAATACTATGGTGGGAAAGAGTACTATTATAAATTTGAGAGTCTTGAATTTTTGTCTTATACATTGAAGTTGTGGAAAGATCTGAATCTTCTATTTTTGCAGAGGTAAACAATGAATGGTCAAAGAACGAACCATTCATGTCAGAATTCACAACTTTAGTATTATGAAACTTTCCATGACAAATGTTAGCGTTATAGGTATTAACTTTATGCAATTCACTAAAACTAAAATCAATATTAGATAAATCAGCATCCTGAAGGTCTGATTCGAAAACATATGCATGTTTTATCTTGGAACCATTTAGTATAGATTTAATGAAGTTTGAATTATCCCCTTTCATATAGGAAATTTGTGAATTGCTTAAATTGGCTTTTTCAAAGTTACTATCAACTATAATAGAAGCATTAAAATAGGCGTTCGAAAGATTGCTACCTGTAAAATCCAATTTTTTTATTTTAGCACCGTATATATTAGCGTTTTTTAGTGAAGAGAATTGTATCTTGAGCTTGTGTGCATCCACTCCAAAGAAACTTGCATTGTCGAAATTACTCTTCTGCATAACAGTGTCGTTTATTTCACTATCACTAAAATTGATGTAGCTGGCACTTGAGTTTGATAAATTGGAGAAATTCATTTTTACATTCAAGAATTTGGTATGCAAACCAATTATATTACGCATACTTACTTTGTTGAGATTAGAATTGACAAAATCAGCATAACTGATATTAGATTGATCAAATATGATATCTGTTAGATTTGTAGAAGCAAATTTTGAAAAACTTAAATTTGTGCCTTGTATTTTAACACCATGTAAATTAGCATTGGAAAAATTAGCACCACGCAAATCAACATCGATAAAAGACACATCTGATAAATCGGTGTTAGAAAAATCGGCACCAATTAAACTTACTCCATCAAAAATAGATTTGCTTAAATACAATTGACTAAAATTAGCACCATTTAAATTAGGACCAAAACCTTTCTTAAAATCTTGTGGTATGCCTGCTTTGTTGCACTGTACTAAAAATTTAGCAAAATCTTTTGTATTGTAAGATACGTATTTTACATCGTGCAGAGCACTTAAAAAATCATTGATTGCATCATCTCCATAGCATAAATGACCAACTAAAATTAATATCAAAAGTCTAATTATCTTTTGCATCGCAGGTACTTTCTTTTGTTTTTATAGCAAAATTATACATCTCTGAGTCTTCTTCATTGTTTATTTCTTTATCCTCTAAAAGGTATGGCATCATTTCAGCAATTGCATTTATTATATCGATCTGCTTTTTCTCAATTGCTATGTCAATAGGGGACTTAAAATTATTATCAACTACTCTAGGATCAGCACCTTGTAATAAGAGAAAGCGAACTGTGTCTATTTGACCTTGTTTCACTGCATAAATTAGAGGAGTATCACCCAATTTATTTCTAAATCTTAGTATTTCTTGAATTGTTAATCCAATTTTTTCTAGCTTATTTATTACTCCTCTTAGACAAATTAAGTTGCCCTTCTTGATGCAGTAAAAAAATTGCTTACTGTAATCATCAGTAAATATAGTTTTAGGAAGGTGCTCGTTTAGGCTATCATATTGTCTTTTATATATAGACTTGCTTTTATGGTTCCATTCTTTTTTTATTTCTTTGTTTAGCTTTGTCCATTTTTCGCTTTCTTCATTTTCTTTGTTCACAGGTGTTATATTGTCAGGCTGTTCTTCTTTCTTTTTCTCTGTAAATTGGCTTGTTGAAAGTAGTTCGGTGTCTTTTTTGCTAATCTCCTCTTCAGGCTGTAGGTTTGTTTGATTATTGTGACTGATTTTCTTCTCTTCAGGTTCTTCTTTTTTTTCTTCCAATAAAGGACTTATTGAAAATTCGGTATCTTTTATATTAGTCTCCTCTTCAGACTGTAGGTTTGTTTGATTACTTGAAGGTACTTCTTCATTGATTACATTTGTTGGGTCTGTGCTTTCTTTGAGTTCGCCCAGAAGCGGAGAAGTTTTTTCAGCATCAGTGTTGCTTTTCGATACGTCTTCTTGATTTATATTTTCTTCAGGTTGCTCTATAGCAAACAGGTTAGATGATAAAAATATAGCAACTAATAGTATGAAATATAAAGTATTCTTCATAAATATTATGATTAATTAAAATGATACTATAATCAAATGATTAATCTACAGTAAAAAATGCCTTAGGGTTTTATTTATAAAAAACATTTGTATTACCTTTTCTATACGAGTAGAATTTTGCAAAGACTGAATATCAAAGTTTTTCCCATTTATTTAGGTTTTACCTTAAATTGTCATTGGAGTAGCTGACACTGTTTTTTTTCTGGATTCCAGCGTCACGCGCTGGAATGACACCTTCATAATGTTATTCCATTTCTCTTGTCATCCCAGTACTTGATACTGGGATCCATTTTCCATCATCATTAGAAACGTTATATTTTAGCATAACTTTTATGCTCGCAAATTTAACTGGATGCCAGTGCTGGCTACTTTTATGACATCTATCATTTTATGTTTATAGTATTTTTTGCAAATAAACGTTCGTAGTTGTAAATTAAATGCAAAAAAATACTTGACACATTTGGTAGTTTAATTATTATTAGTGAAAATGAGGGTATTTTAGAGCTCGAAATTCACCTTATTCAAGTCTGCAGACTTTTCAATTAATCTCTCAATAAAAAAATATAGCACAGTCTACTTCAGTGCATACTTAATTTCTGTATCCGTTCAGAGGTGTGGCAAGGATAAAAAACAATTGACATAATATATTAAAGTAGTAATAACACAAAATGTTGATAGTAAAGTAAGGCTAGATGCTTCAATTGTTGATCAGTATTGTAGAGTTATGTAAAAACTTAGAGCAGAAAGTAGCAAAGATTGAAGAAAAAAATAAAATCTTAGAAATAGAGAATGCTGAACTAAGAGAGAGACTCGGCTTAAACTCAAGGAATTCATCTTTACCAAGTTCAAAAGAGCTGTACAAAATAAAAAAAGACACACCAGAAGATAAGTCAGAGGGCGGCAGGAAGATAGGTGGTCAAGTTGGACATAAGGGGAATTGCCGAGCTAAAATGGAAGCAGATGAGGTGGTGAAGGTAGAGTTACCAAATAGATGCGAGTGTGGTGAAGAAATCGCAATATCGGAAAAACCATATGTCTATCAAAAAGTTGATTTACCAGAAATTAAGCCTTACGTAGTTGAGTATCAATTAGAACATGGTCGCTGTCGTAAATGCGGAAAAAGAAGGAGTAGCAAATTACCAGAAGGAGTTACACCGGATACCTTTGGTCCTAGAGTTAAGTCAGTAGTTGCATCACTAAGTGGGTTTTATAAGAATTCAAAGCGAGAAATAGCGAATATTATGAAAGACATCTTTAACATGAGTATAAGTGTTGGTAGTGTGTCCAATAGTGAAGCAAGGGTTTCGTCAAAATGTAAAGAAGCCTATGAACAAATAGAGGAAGAAATAAAAGCAAGCGAAATTTTGCATATTGATGAAACCAGTCACTACAACAAAGGCAAATTGGGATGGTGCTGGATGTTTGCCAACAATAAAGCAAGTCTTATGAAGTTAGCAGATACAAGAGGAATGAAATTTTTAAAGAATAGTGCATTTTGTGATTACAAAAACCTGGTAATTACTGACAGATATGCAGTTTACAACCACTTCAGTGATGAAAAACGACAAATTTGTTGGGCTCACTTATTGAGAAATTTCGAGAGGTTATCTCATAGTTGGAATAGTGAAGTAATGAGACTTGGCCATTGTTTAAAAGACGCAGCTAATGGATTGTTTGTATTAAAAAACGCTTTGTCAGAAAATGAAATTAGTATTTCAAAGTTCACTAAGCAAGCTAAAGAATTACGAAGATACATACAGTACTGCATGATAAAAATATCTTATATACTTGAAGCAAAAGGAGCTTCACGAACGGTAAAGGGTATTATAAAATCCGAGTCAATGATGTGGACATTTTTGGATGACCCAGAGAATATTCCATTAACGAATAACCATGTTGAGCGACAGATACGGCATTATGTTGTCTATCGTAAGAATTCATATTTTGCACAGTCAGAGCGAGGGAATAGATTTCTTGAGCGGATAATTTCGTTGTATCTGACTTGGAAACAAAAGGAATTAAACCCTTTTCAAAACCTGCTAGCTGTTGTTTCTTAAACCACACCTCTGAACGGATACTAATTTCTGTCATGAGGTGTGTTATATTTTTCTAAATCGTTTTTTATAGGAGGATCATTATGTCTAAAATTCCTTAAAATTAATTAAAGTTAAACATTAATTAAATAGTGCAGTACTGCCTTACGCGTTGCTAATCCAAACTTTACTTGCTGTAAAATAACACAATCTGCTATATCATTGCTAGTTTCGATACCTCTATTTATTGGTCCTGGGTGCATAACAATTGCATCGGGTTTTGCATGCGATAGTTTTTGTGCATCAAGTCCATACAAATGAAAATATTCTTTTTCTGAAGAATTATTATTCATACGCTCTTTCTGCAACCTCAAGAGCATAATTACATCAGCATCCTTTATACCTTCGATTAATGAATAATGAAGTGAATCTACTTCAGAAAAATGCTTACACATCAAAGCTGGTGGTGCAACTAAGCTTATTTTTGCTCCAAACATTTTTAGCAATCTTATATTTGATCTTGCAACTCTACTGTGCAAAATATCTCCACATATAACAATTTTGAGGTTTTTTATTTGCTTTTTATGATTGATAATTACAAGATAATCTGCAAGAGCTTGAGTTGGATGTTCACTGCTTCCATCGCCTGCGTTGATTAGCGAGCAGTTGACATGCTTTGCCAATGTATTAATAATACCACTACTTTTATGCCTGATTATCATATAGTCAGGATTCATTGCATTTAGTGTTTTTATCATATCTTTTAGATCTTCCCCTTTGTTAATAGAAGAAGATTTTATTGGTAAAGTTATAACATTTGCTCCAAGGCTTTTTGCTGCTATTTCAAAAGATGCGAGCGTACGTGTTGAATCTTCAAAGAATAGGTTTATGACTATTTTATTTTTCAGAACATGACTATTTTCAACTTTTTCTTCAAGGTATTGGTTGGCTAATTTAGTTATATTTTCTACATCACCGATTGTGAGGTCTGAGATATTTAATAAATTCCTTCTCTTGTCCATAGCTCCTTTTTTGAGCTTATTCTACTTTCTTAATTTCAATTACACAACTGTAAAGTAAAGTAGAAGGAAGCTATAAAATTTTATTTCCACTTACATTCATCTGCTATCATCACAGCCTCAAAAAGGTGCTTCTCAAGCTCACTTATAGGTAGATCACTTTGTGGATAATTTCCCCAAGATTTTAATGTATCAGAAGTTTCAATACCTTCAACAATGGGATATTCTTGATTTTTTTTAGCATATAATTCTTGAGCCTGCCTGCTTACAAAAAACTCCAATAAAGCTATAGCATTTTCTCTGTGTTTTGCGTTTTTTGTTACTGCTGCACCACTAAGATTCACCATTACACCATCACTCGGGAAGAAAGCTCCTAACTTTTCTGTGATATTCTTTTTATTTTCTGATGAAAGGATTCTTGCAAAGTAGTAGCTGTTTACTATTGCAACATTGCCTTCACCAGCGGCTACAGCATAAATTTGATCTGTGTCACCACTGCTTGGTTTTCTTGCCATGTTGCTTACAATTCCACTAACCCATTCTTTTGTTTTTTCAAAACCATTTTTTGCAATCATAAAAGCGATCAATGATCGGTTATATGGACTTGTGGAAGAGCGTACTAATATTTTCCCTTTCCATTTTTCATCCGCTAAATCTTCATAGGTACTTAATTCCTTAGGATCTACTGATTCTTTATTATAAACCAATATTCTAGCTCTTTTTGTGAGACCAAACCAATAATCTTCATTATCTCTAAATTTTGCAGGTATGGCATTTTTTAGAGTCTCTGAATCCACTCGAGATAAGAGCCCTCTTTTTTTGGCTAAAATCAAATTCACCGCATCTGCAGTTAAAAACAAATCAGCTTCACCACCATTTTCCATGCGTGAAAGCAATTGAGAATAATCGTCAATGATATAACGTACCTTGATGCCAGTGGTTTTTGTAAAATCATCAAATAAACTATGTACTAATTCTTCTTTACGTGATGAATAAACGTTTACTACTTGTGAATCATCAATTCCGCTATTTTTATATAAAAAATTAACGACTATCAATACAGCCGCTACTAAAGATATAAATATTAAACCTTTTTTCATAAACAAACCCCTTTAGCTTAAGGTACTCAAATAGCGAGGCCTGAGCAAGTATAAAAATTCCAATCAATGGACATTGTAGGAGATTTATTTCATCCACCTATACTATAGATAGCATCCTTATAATTGTGAGATTGAACTACAACCTGCTCAAGCGTTAAACTGCTGCGTTTAGCGTCTTTGCTATGATTTTCTCCAAGAACGTTTGTTCTTTCTCGTTTTATTTCCTCAATGAATTTCCCATTAACATTTTTAGGATCAATCGTTTCTTCAGAATATACAAGATTAGTGCAATTTGTTTTTCTATAGTAATGCACGCCAAGATACACAGCTAATAATGCAACTATACCTAAGCCTGTAAGTGGTAATAATTTTATGTGATTGGTCAAAGGATTCTGGTAAAATTTTTGTATATTATTAACACCACCTTCCATATACAGCAATAAAGGGAGCGCTATATTTGCAGCAACTACACCAGTTAATAATGCAGTAAATAGTGGCCTATTATTAATTACAGACTCTATTTTATTAGTTTTACTGATTACTTTCTCATCAATATTGACGAAGCCTTTTTTAGATTCCCAAGCATTGAGTACAAAATTTGAATGAGTGCCATTGCTATATTCCAGCCTTACAGACTTTATAACTTTACCTTCTGGCTGGTTCATCAAAACATTATCTAAAACTTCATCTGCATTTTTTACTTGAGTTTGATATTCTTTGGTATTTACAAACTGTTTTATTCCAAGCAGCATTGGGCTAATTGCGAGCAATGAAGCAACTGCAATGATCGGTACGACGGTATAGAGCGGACTGTTTGTAAAGAACGTAATAAATTTTGCTTTATCTTGTAAATACGCTAAAGCTGTAGATGTGCCAAGCACGATAGTGGCCGCACCAAAAATTACAACGCCTTTCTGCTCCATAGCATACTGCGCTTTGGGCCAGAATCTGTTTTTTTGCAGTTTAAACTCCCTATCTGTAGGCAAAGACTCTTGAGAACTACTTCTGCTCGTGTATGATGGCGGAGAAGTTGAAGGTGTATCGCTATGCTGACTGAGATTTTCAAAAGGTTTTTTTTCACTTTCATTCCTATTACAAGGTTCATTAAATTCCGTTTCTTGTGAAACTGATCTGCTTAGAGTTGGATGTTGACTATCTGTTTGATTATCAGGAGTTTTTTTACTTTTATCTATAACTGCATAAGCAGGTTTTTCTGGTTTACTGTCAGCTGATCCGCTACTAGACGATCTTTCTAAAGATGGTGTTGTTGACATGATAACATCAGTTGAATCATCTGTCATCCAAACTCCTACTTCATCTAAATAATCACCATCCGCTGCTTTGTCTGTTGTTTGTTCACCAGATACGTTAATCCCTTTAAATGTGATATTTTCTAATTCTGCTTCACTGATATCAACTTCTGCTATTTCTTGATCTATATTTTCTAAGAGACTATTCATATCTTTTTCTAGTAATTCCTTTATGTTTCTACAAAAGTCATCAACAGGATTAGTGTTCCACATATTACCATCAACTAACATTGCTTTTTGTGGTAACATACCTTTATCTTTCTTATATGCTTTTAAAAGATATAAAACACATAGATGTTTTCCAATTTGTGGATCTTGAGGCTCAGTTGTTTTTGCTGGATCTGCAATTCGTGAGGTTTGACGCTTAGTTACTCCTTCAAATATTTTGATACTTTGTGCCTGATCTTCTGCTAAGCCTAAATGATTTTTTACTACATACTCTACTGCTTTGGGGTATATAGTTGATACAACGGCAACTTCTACTCCGCTTGAAAGTGCAGATTGTAATACAGACTTTAACTTTTCTTTATTTTTAATTCCTGAGTTTTGTAAAAATTCTTTTATTTTTTCGTCAGTTACTGCATTTTCTTTGCCAGAACCATAATCACTATAATTTTTGGATGCAAATTGATTGCAAATGGGACTCTCGACAATTGTTTGATTAAAATCAAATATTAATAGTGCGCTATTGCTTGCAGGTATATTTGAGATAATTTTCTCTACTTTTTCAGGTGGTAATGTATTTTTGCCATTTTGTTTTGGAGTACTTGTTCTGGGAGTTGGTATTGGTGAAGTTGCTGCACCATTTTCATTCACTGCTGTATGAGAAAGCAGTGTGACGTTTTGTTCATTCCCAGGCATATTTGCTCCAAAATTAATTACAATGTTACATTAATTACTCTGTATTTACTAAGATATGGTAAATACTAATTTAAAGATAAATATGAAGAATTTAGTATAAAAATTGCTTATCAAAAATCCTCTCGTCTAATGAGCAATCTTTATCAAAAAGCAGAGTGACTGTGTTTTCGTGATCTTTCTGCATTTTTATCTGCGATATATCAGGAAATTCCTTGTAATCTGATACTACAAGTGCTGGACGATTTTCCACGTCGTTGATATCAATTTGCACTATTGTATCATTTGAGATTAGAGCTCCATTCCAACGCCTTGGGTAGTAACTATTTATGGAAGTAAGTGCAAATAAATTTGAATTAAGTGGTAATATTGGCCCACCGGCAGAGAAGTTATATGCAGTGCTGCCTGTGGGAGTAGACAATATAATTCCATCTCCTCTGAATTTTTCTACTTTTAGCTTATCATTAATGGTAATATTCATCTCCACTATTTGATTTGCATTTCTAAAGACATACACTTCATTTACTGCGATGTAACGGTGTTTTTTGCCACTTATGTCTGTGGCTTCCATTTTTAGTAAAGTTAGCTGAGTAGGAACTGCATGTTCTATATGATCAATTAGATCTTCAAAGCATTTATTCATTAAAAACCCGACATTACCGGTATTTATTCCATACACATGTGTATCTTTATTTCCTATGACGTAGTCGTGCAGGGTGCGTAGCATAAAACCATCACCACCAACAACTATCAGCAAATCAACTTCAGACTTACTTTCTTCTGTTATATTGATAAAATTGAGTTTCTGTAGTAGTTTAGATACTTCCTGAGACTTGGGTAGCAAAGAAGCAATATAGCCTACATTTTTATATTTATACATGTTAAATTAAAGAGGGAGGGAACTAAAAAAGACTCCCGTATTTATCATTAAACTTAGCTATTTTACTATCCTTCTCCCCTGAACCGCTTGTCAAACTTCCAGTCCATGCAGGATGAGTAAGAGGATCTCTATCAAGCTTTATTCTTTGACCTTCTTTTCCATAAGTGGAATAAGTTTCAAACTCTTGACCATCTGTCATAACTATAGTAACTTTGTGATAATCGATTTCTGCCATTGTTCTTACAAATTTCTTACCAGCTAAGATTTTAGTGAATCTGGTTCATTTGGTCAATCATTATTGTGAAATATTGACAAAAAATAAATAAAGTAGTATTCTCAATGAAGAATGAAAAATTTTTTATGATTTTTGCTTTTCCTGGTCAGGGCTCCCAATTTGTAGGAATGGGAAAGAGCTTATATGATGAATTTTCAGTTGCAAGGAACGTATTTGATGAAGTAGATGACATATTGGGTAGAAAGCTGTCTCATTTGATTTTCAATGGCCCTATTGAGAAATTAACCATCACGGAAAACGCTCAGCCAGCTATAATGGCAGTGTCAATTGCAACGCTACGTGTTATGAAGCACGTATTTGGTGAATCTCTTTACAGCGTTCAGTATGTTTGTGGGCATTCAGTTGGCGAGTATACAGCGCTATGTGCTGCAGGAGCATTGACGCTTGAGTCTGCAGTCAAGTTGCTAAAAGTTCGTAGCGAAGCAATGCATGAAGCTTCACTAAAATACAAAGGTGGAATGTTTGCTCTACTTGGAGCAGAAATAAGTGAAGTAGAAGGTATATTAAAATCAGCTCAAATTGATTGTGAAATTGCAAACGATAATGGTGGTGGACAGGTAGTGGTGAGTGGTACTGCAGAGGCTCTTGAGGTCTTACCTGATTTATTCAAAAACTCAAGTGTCAAGAAAATGATAAAATTACAAGTTAGTGGGCCTTTTCATTCATCTTTTATGAAACCTGCTGATGAAAAACTTCTGGAATTTTTAAAAAGCATCAACATAACTCGCCCTTCGATTCCTTTTGTATCAAACGTTACAGCTAAGGAAGAAAGTGATCCAGAGATCATAAGAGCTTTGCTCGCTAAGCAAGTCATAAGCAGAGTGAGGTGGAGAGAAATGATTTTACATATGACAAGCCGTGGCACTAATAAATTCGTTGAAATTGGGCCTAATAAAGTTCTATCCAATTTAGTTAAAAGAATTGATAAATCCATCAGTACAAAAAGCATAGTTAGTATTAGTGATATTAATAGCTTCTTTGATGAATCATTAGTACTAACAGCGAAAAATTTAAAAGTTGGGTTAAATTCAAGCACGTCTATTTGATGTCATTCAAATAGCTGACGCACAACTGTACGAACATTATCTGTAGGAAGATGTCATTCCAGTGCTTGACACTGGTTTTTCATAATCATCAAAACGTTGTATTTAACATAAAGCAGCTACTTTTATACTCGTAAATTTAATAAAATTCCTGGATCCCAGTGTCAAGCACTGGGATGACACCGAATAGGCTACTTGGATAATACCGAAAGAGCTACTGGAACGACAAGGTGCTACTGAATTACACCTCTGGGCACTGCCGTCATAAATCTGCTACTTTTTAGATGAACAAAGATGATCAGCGCGTGACGCTGGAGTCCAGGAATCAAGAAGCCAGTGTCAAGCACTGAGATGACACCGAATGGGCTACCTAAACGACAAGGGGCTGTTTGAATAGCACCCTTCCGGTGTCTCAAACTACAACAGTTGTGAATAGAGAGTAATACGAAAAATTATACAATCAACGAACTACCTGTCATTTCATTTGGCTTTTTGAGTCCAAGTAGCTGTAAAATAGTGGGGGCAATATCAGATAATTTTCCATCTCTTAGTTTTAGATTATTACAAGATACAATGAATGGAACTTTATTTAGAGTGTGTGCTGTGTGAGGCGTGTTATTTTCTTCATCGAACATACATTCTACATTGCCATGGTCTGCTGTAATAATGAGTGCGGTGTTACCAACTTGTTCAGCAGTACTCAGCACTCTTGCAAGGCAATCATCTACAGCGAGTACTGCTTGCTCAGCCGCTTTTATATTACCTGTGTGTCCTACCATATCAGGGTTAGCATAGTTTACAACTATCAGCGCAAATTCTTGAGAATGAATTTTTTTTACAAGCTCTTCTGTGAGCTCAAAGGCTGACATTTCAGGCTGCAAATCATAAGTTTTAACTTTTGGTGAAGGAATTAGTATTCTTTCTTCACCGGAAAAAGGTTCTTCTCTTCCGCAATTAAAAAAGAAAGTCACATGCGCGTATTTCTCAGTTTCAGCAATGCGCAGTTGCCGTAATTTATTGTCTTCTATTATCTGTCCCAAAGTGTTGGCAAAAGATTCAGGAGGAAAGAGATAAGGGATTTTTAAATCCGCTTTGTATTGCATCATACTTAGAATTGAAGAAAATTTTGCTACCTTAGCGTAATCTGTTTTGCCTAGCAAAATACTTGCCAATTGTATCATTCGATCAGCACGAAAGTTAGCCAGTAGTAGTCCATCTTCTGGTTTTATACCTTGATAATCACCTATTACTGCGGGCCTGATAAATTCATCGGTTATATTATTTTGATAATTTTCATCAATGAGCGATACTGCATCATCATAACGAGGCGCCTTTGCAAATGCGATGGCTTCATAAGCTTCAATTGTTCTTTCCCACCTATTATCACGGTCCATAGCATAATAACGCCCAGAGATAGTGGAGATTCTTATATCATTTTCCTTTATGCTTTCTGTAAATTCTTGAATGCATCTTTTCCCTGAATTTGGCAGTGTGTCTCTGCCATCTAAAAATGCGTGTATTACAACTTTAATTCCGCGCTGTGATATCTTGTTTGCTAAAGCTGAAATGTGCTTTTGATGCGAATGAACACCGCCATCTGATATCAATCCCATTATATGGCATATGCCATTCTTACTTTTTAGATCATTAATAAAATTCTGTAGATTTGCATTATTTTCTATCGTTTCGATTTCTTGATTAATACGCTGAAGGCTTTGCATTACCACTCTACCACTGCCAATATTCATATGGCCAACTTCTGAATTGCCTATTTGGCCTTCTGGTAATCCAACATCAGTTCCACAGGCAGATAAACTGCACTTTGGATAATTAGAGTTAATATGTTGCCAACAAGGGAGATTTGCATTGCTAATAGCGTTGTATTTACTATTTTCTATTCCATTGCCCCAGCCATCTAGTATACATAAAACGACTGATTTAAAGTTCATATAAAAATTAACATCGAAAACCCCCGATGATACCAAAAATAAACTCTTCTCACAACTTTTGTGTTAAAGTAGGAGATAGAAAAAGCTGCGTAGAGGCAATAGTATATGAGTTTTTTCATAAAATATTTTATTAAAGTGATTGACAGTTGCTGAAGTGTTTACTAAAACACTTGCATAGCTTTAATAGTGAGGTCAAATGAGTTATAGCCAATATGTAAAGGATAATACTTTAGCAACATCAGGTGCTATGATTAATGTTGATAGATTAGTAAACTTTTTAAAAAGCAATACAAACATTACAAGACTTATTTTACGATGTTCAAAAATTAATTATGAGGTTATAAAAGAATTAGCTCAGCTTTCTCATCTTACTTCACTTGATCTAAGTTGCAGTTATGTTGGTACAGAAGGTGCAAAGATTTTAGCAAGCGGGAATCTTATAAATCTTACTTCGCTTGATTTAGGAGGAAACGAAATTGGTGATGAAGGTGTAGAGGCTTTAGCAAGTGGAAATCTTACAAGTCTTACTGAGCTTAAATTATATGATAATAAAATTGGCGATAGGGGGGCAAAAGCTTTAGCGAGTGGAAATCTTACAAATCTTACGTTGCTTAGTTTAGGATGGAATGAAATCAGTGACAAAGGTGCAGAGGCTTTAGCGAGTGGGAATCTTATAAATCTTATTACACTTAAAGTATATGATAACAGCATTAATTACAGAGGTTCACAGACTTTGGCGAGTGGAAATTTGGTGCGTCTTACTTCAATTATTTTTAATTATTGTTATATTGATAGCACGTTCCCTAAAAATGTCCTGCCTTCACTGCAAAGTAAGTGTAATAAAAGAAAAATAGGGGAAGAATCAGGTAGTAAGCTAAGTGAGGTACAGGCATCTTTGCATTTTGAAAGTAAAGGTTTTAAAGCTATATAACTCCACAGTTTTGTCTGTTTAAGAGACAGAGAAAAGTTAGTGAATTCTGGGCTAAAAATGAAATGTGCAGATTGTATAAAACAATGCTCCCCGGGCCGGATTCGAACCAGCGACCAATTGGTTAACAGCCAACTGCTCTACCACTGAGCTACCGAGGAATAAACTGTTTTTAACTTATCATATTGAACGTAGATTGTAAATGATTTTTATGTAGACTTTAAACCTAGATATCATTCCAGAGCATGGAGCTGTAATCCAGTTCTTATTACCTGATATGCTCATTTGACAGTTAAGTCTTCTCTACCCCTATTTGCATAATACCTTGACGATTCCGTTCACGGTTAAAAGATACCGAGGTAGTAGGGTGTATTAGTTTTTGCAAAATGTTATTTTGCTATGGATTGCTGTAATGGCATCATCTATTTTATTGTTATCACAGCTTGTTTGGGCAAGTTCGGCATTTCCACCGCAATCCCTTCTGGTTACAGTAGATACTAGCTCTTTTGCATTGATCTTATTAGTTAAATCTTTACTTACTTTGACAATCAAAACTGTTTTATCCTTTTCTGTTACCATGAAGGCTATTACAGTTTTCGGTTTTTGTTGCTGTAGAGCAAATTCCCTTATTATACTTCCTGGAACGTTATTGAAAGTGTGGCTTACGAAATTTATTCCATTTATTTCGGTACTTTTTACAGCTTCTACACTGATAAGCTTTTTATAAAGATTTTTTATTTTGACTTCAAATTCTTTGCGCTCCTGGCTTAAAATACTGAGTCGACTTATTATTTCATTTACTGGTGCTTTTACGCATTCTGCAACTTTTTTTAAGCTAATTTCGTTATTGCGTACATAATTAATTGCTTCTTGACCGGTTAAAGCTTCAATTCTTCTTACTCGAGATGCAATGGAACATTCTGCTGCTATCTTAAACAAACCAATTTCTCCGGTACGCTCCACGTGTGTACCACCACATAATTCTTTTGAATCTCCAATTTTTACAACCCTAACATTATCACCATATTTTTCACCAAATAAGGCCATCGCTCCTTCGTCTATTGCCTCATCCATACCTTGAACTTTTGTGGACGTAGAAAGATTTTCTCTGATTAGAGAGTTTACTATATCTTCTACTGAAGACAGCTGATCCTGAGTGACTGGCTTATTGTGACTAAAGTCAAATCTTAGTCTATTTGGTGCGACTAGAGAACCTTTTTGAGTAACGTGATCACCTAAGATTTTTCTGAGTGCAAAGTGTAGAAGATGTGTAGCTGAATGATTTCTTCTTAAGTCTTGTCTTCTTTTTTTGTTAATACTAGCTGTAACTGTGTTACCTTTACAAATTGAGCCGACGCACCTGTGCAAATACAAGTCATTAATCTTGTTGGTATTTTCGACTGTTACCATACTTCCATCAGACTGTATAAGATTTCCAATATCTCCCACTTGTCCACCTGACTCTCCATAAAAAGGTGTTTTATCAAGTATAATAGTTATCTTTTCTCCTTCTTTTGCAGAATCAATTACTTCATTTTTAGAGGAAATTATTGCGAGTACTGTTGCATCCTTTACTTCATCACGTTCATAACCAACAAATTCCGTTTTGCCAAACTGATCGATTAAATTAAACCATACTTGTTCAACAGACTTTTCACCAGATCCAGTCCAATTAGCACGTGCTCTTTCTTTTTGCTCTTTCATTGCATTATCAAAACCTTTTTGGTCAAAATTTATTTTCCTTTCTTTCAAAATATCAAGTGTGATATCCAAAGGAAATCCATAAGTGTCATATAGTTTGAATGCTGATTCTCCAGATAGAGTGTCACCTGATTTTAAATCTGTAGTGAATTTGTCCAAGAGATTAATGCCTTTCATTAAAGTGTCTTTAAAGTTTTCTTCCTCTGATTTTAACGTTGTTTCTATTAAGCTTTTAGCTCTGATTAGCTCTGGATAAGCATCTCCCATATAAGCCAAACTTGTGCCATCTATGAGTGCAGGAAAAACAAGGTTCAATAGAGAATCATTATATCCAAGTAGATGGATATAACGTACTGCTCTCCTGATCAATCTGCGTAGTACATAATTTCTTCCTTCATTTCCAGGAAGTACTCCTTCTGCGATGAGAAATGCAGCTGCACGAAGGTGATCTGCAATAATCTTATGAGCTACTTTATTTTCCGTATTTCCACAGTACTCTTGCGATTTACTTACCAGAGCAGAAAATAGGTCAATATCATAGTTATCATGAACGTTCTGCATAACAGCTGCTATTCTTTCAAGGCCCATTCCGGTATCGATGCATTTTTTTGGTAATTTTTGTAAATTACCTTCTTCATCTTTATTAAATTCCATGAACACCAGGTTCCAAATTTCAACAATTCTGTCGTCTTCATGCAAATCCTGATTTGCATGATCGTAAAAGATTTCAGAACATGGGCCACATGGACCAGTATTGCCCATGCTCCAAAAGTTATCATCTGTTGTAATTCTTATGATTTTATCATCTGAAAAGCCACTTATCTTACGCCAAATTTCATATGCTTCATCATCAGTGTGGTAAACAGTTATGGATAGTCTGTTTTTATCAAGAGACAATTCTTCAGTAATAAATTTCCACGCAAATTCTATCGCAGTTTCTTTAAAGTAATCACCAAAGCTAAAATTTCCGAGCATTTCAAAAAATGTGTGATGCCGAGATGTATAGCCAACATTTTCAAGATCATTGTGTTTACCACCTGCTCTGAGACACTTTTGACTTGAGACGGCACGTTTCATTTCAGTTTTTTGCGTGCCGGTAAAGATGTTTTTGAACTGTACCATACCAGCATTTGTAAACATGAGTGTTGGATCGTTCTCTGGAATCAAAGGAGAAGAAGGAACTTGCTCATGATTATTATTTACAAAAAATTTTATAAATCTTTCTCTAATTTCGTTTAGCTTCATCGTTTTTACTGAGGTTATCTATGCATAATAAGTTGTAACAGAAGTAAAATCAATTTATCAATCTAAATATTAATATATATATTACTTAGTATAATAAAAGTAACTTTTACATAAAAATTTTAATAAAAAGATATAGGTTTAAATATTTTATCCACTAACATAGAGAAGTATTTGTTAATTCAAATAATACTTTTATTAATTAATTTAAGGAGTGTGAAATGCCAAAAAAATTCCAAAACACTAAGAATAGCATGCGAAAGAGAGAAACAACAAATAAGCAGGAGATGGATGGTCCAACAATTAGAATTGTATCTGACTTGGAAAGTATAAAACAAAACAGAAGGGTAGAATTTTTAATTAAAGGAGAGAATTTAACAGTAAAAGACCTCTCTATATCTTCTAGAGCAGCTGAGATAGGCTTGGTTACAGGAATAGTAAATTCAATAGACATTCCTCAAGCAATTCGTGAATCGACAATAGATAGAATTATTTTAGGTCTTAAGAGTGGAGAAATAGAAAAAGGTAAAGAATATAATTATAGAGAATTTAAGAAAATATATCTACAAAACCTTGTAGATGAATTGGGTAAGGATAGTTCAAAAAAGCTAAAAGAAAGAACTGATGAAAATAGCCAATTGAGAGGATCTATAGTATTTCCTAAAGTAAATGATAAAGGTATAATAAAGTATTTGAGTTATAATGGCATATAGTGTGGATTTAAGGGAAAAGGCAGTATTGATGATAGAAAAAGGTAAGACAAAGGTTGAGGTAGCAGAGCTTATGGAGATAGGAATAGCAACTCTGTACCGTTGGTTAAAAAAGAAAGCTGCTGGTGAAAGCCTCAAGCCATCTAAAACGGTAGCTTTATTCGAAAAATAGACCCCAAAATACTCGAAGAATATGTTACAAAGAATCCAGATCATACTCTGGCAGAGATGAAACAAAATCTTGGATTTGGAATAAACTCAATTTGGTATAGACTAAAACAGCTAAAAATTACTTTAAAAAAAAGTCACACTATATCAAGAGCGCAATCAAGAAGATAGGGAGCAATTTATTGATAAAATCTCAAAAATAGACCATTCCAGCATCTTATATATAGATGAAGCAGGAGTTGATAATAAGTTATACCGAGAATATGGACGCGCTCCAAGAGGAAAGAAAATTTATGCAGATATTCCAGGGAGAACTCGAGAGAGAATCAGTATAGTAGCCGGGTGGATTGGAAAGAGATTTATTGCACCAATGACTTTCAAAGGTGGGTGTGACAAAGAGGTATTCAATACATGGTTGGAGAAGATGTTATTACCTAAATTGCCACTTGGCACAACTATAGTTATGGATAATGCTACATTTCATAAGACCACTAAAACAAAATCATTAATAGAGTCTTTTGGCTGTCATTTGCTGTATCTTCCAACATATTCACCAGATTTGAATCCTATAGAATACTGTTGGCATACCATCAAAAGCCGCCTCAGACCTCTCATGTATAAATATACAGACTTACAGCTTTTGGTTGGTAATACCATAATGGAACTTTATCATCCATTTTAGAAAATACTATACTACTGAAGAAATTGATTATCAGATGAAGGAAGGTGTAACTATCGAATCAGCTTCTTTAACAAAACAAGAATTCGATTTTGCATCAAGCAAAGTAACTACTAAAGAGATTAATGACGTAATAAATGAAATAGAAGAATCAAACGCTAGTTATGGAATTACACCTGAAGGTATAAGTAGTGTTTCCCGTTTTGATAGTAATTCACAAGAAGTATTAGATCATTCTATATTTAATAGCACAGATGTGGAAGGGCCTAAATTATCCGAAATAAATGGAGGACAGTATATAGGAATAGCAGGGATTGCTGGTGGTATATTGGGTGGAGTGCTAGCAGTAGCTTTTGCAGGATTAGGATACTTTGTATGGCATAGAAAAAATAGGGAAGGTAGCTACGATGTTGAAAAAGCTATGAAAAACCTTCCTGAACAAACTCAACTTGAGCATTCCGGATCTACATCAGAAATAGAATCTTTGCTCAGCAATGCTACATCGGTAGCACATCTATCTTCTCAGATTAGTGTTGAGTAAAATTCCAGAGTTTGATGGCACAACAGTGCCATCAACTTAGCGCTTACAGCACTTATATGCTCTGGGACCAAAGGAGAAGAAATTTTCCTGTCTTACACAAAATTTATAATTCTTTCTCTAATTTTATATCATTTTTACTAAGGTATAATAAATTGCAATGAGAAATTCAGATATTAATATATGTATTATTTAGTATAATAAAAATATAAAAATCTTAGTGAAAAGATGTGGACTTAAATAATTTATCTTTTATACATAAGGAAATATTGGTCAGCTTGGGGGTCATATATGTCAAGAAGATTTAAAAATACTGTAGGAAAAAAAAGATCAATCAATAAGGAAAAAAGGAATAGATGGATTAGTATTGAATCAGAATTGCGAGATGTAGAACAAAACAGAACAATATATTTTCTATTGGGAGGAGGTGATTTAAAACTTAAGTATGTATGTATGCTTGACGATACATCTTATCGTATTCTTGTTGCTGAAGGAGAAATAGTGCATGCAGAAAATCCAAAAGTGATGATTGATGATATTGTTTCTGACCTCAAGAGTGGAAAAATACGAAGTTATAAAAGATATAATGCCAAAGAGTTTTATGAAAAGTATCTCAAAGAGTTTTTGAGTAATGAGAATTTGCAAAAGCTGGAAGCTGTTGATATTGAAAGTACAACAACAGAACTACCAAACTTAAAACAAGTAATGGAAGAAATGAAAAAATCAAACGCTAGTAATGGAATTACAATTCAAAATATAGGAAATGTTAAAAATACGACAAATATTTTGGGTAATCCTATGATTCATGATAGGAACTTGAGAAGATTTAAATTATTGGAAACATCTCGATCAAATAAGGAAAATATGGGAGTGTTAACAGTAGATATGTTAGCAATGGGAGTAGTCTTGTTAGCAGCTATCGCAGCAGCTGTACCATTTAAATGTTGGTTTTATAATAGAAAAAATAAAAGCCATAGTAGTTCTAAGGAAGAAACTTCATCTAGTAATTTATTAAGTGCAATAACCTTAGAAAGTAGAGGTAATAGTATTATTTAGTCAAAATATTGCAAAAATAGAATTTTTTTATTATTTTTTTACAGTTTCCTCATTTAATAATTTTTATGCTCTAATTATTATACTTAATTTATCATTACCTGTTGTGTAAACAGGATGAGAATTTTCAATAATCTACATCCTTTAGTAAGAAAAAATCAATACATTCACGATAAATTTACCTCATATCTGTGTTTTATATGTGGAATTTCGAATGGAAAATTATGCAGGCAAAGAAAGAAGAATAGTGAATATAGTTACTCAACATTGGAGTGATATAAAAGGATCAGATAGAGAATGGCCAGAAAGACATGAAATAGACACTGCAGAAATCATGGAGTCATGGCAGCATTGTTTTATCATTGAAGTTAAAGATCGAGGTTATATTTGTGAAAATGCAGGAGAAAAAGCTATTGAATTCTATGGTTTTGAAAAAAAGATGTACATCGATGATAAGTATGCAATTGATGCACCATTTTTGCGGTTATATAAAATAGATGCAGTTATTGATAAACTTGAGACTGTAATAGAGAGTAAATGCTCAATTAACGAAGAGGAAGAAAGTGAAAGTGTTAAAATAAGGCAAGTATTGCTACCAATTGGGAATGAAGAAGGTATAACACATATACTGGGTGTGATTACATTCAAGCTGCTTTAAAATACAATTTTAATTTGATTCTTTAATAAAATTATCTATACTCATACTTAATTACTAATAAAGAACTAAATAGTGGTGTTTGTAAATTTGTTTAGAATATGACGAAAATAAAATTAAAAACCAAATCTTCTGTCAAAAAGCGCTTTCACCTTACAGCTAAGGGTAAAGTCATCTCTACTCAGTCAGGTAAGAGACATGGCATGGTAAAGAGAAGTAAATCTAATATTCGTAATCAACGCGGTACAACGATTCTCAATAAATCTGACTCGCGTATAGTTAAACTTTATATGCCTTATGGTATTTAATAAAATGGAGGTAAGATAAAAATGGCTCGGATAAAGCGTGGAGTCGCTACTCATGCTCGTCATAAAAAGGTATTAAAATTAGCAAAGGGTTATAGAGGACGGGCAAAGAATTGTTATAGAATTGCATTACAAAGGGTTGAAAAAGCACTACAGTATGCTTATAGAGACAGAAGAAATCGCAAGCGTGATTTTCGTGGTTTGTGGATAATACGTATTAATGCAGCGGCAAGAGAACATGGACTTACTTATGGTAGGTTTATGCATGGTCTTAAACTTGTTGGAGTTGATTTGAATAGAAAAATTCTTGCTGAGATGGCTGTTAATCATAAGGATGATTTTGCTAAATTAATAGAAACTGTAAATAGTAAGTTAGCAGAAAATTCCTAAAGCAAACACACCTGAAAACATGAGAATTATTTTCATGGGGTCACCGGGGTTTGCTGTTGGTGCGTTAAACTTACTATTGAAATTACAGAGTGAAATAGTAGCAGTATATACCAAAGCTCCAAAACCTTCTGGACGTGGGCAGAGGTTAACAAAATCGCCAGTACACATCGTTGCTGAAAAAAGTGACATAGAGGTATGTACTCCTACCTCTTTAAAATCTTCGATAGAGCAAGAAAAGTTTGGAAATTTTAAGCCAGACGTTGCAGTTGTTGCTGCGTATGGATTGATACTTCCAAAAGAAATTTTAAATATTCCCAAATATGGTTGTATTAATATTCATCCATCATTGCTGCCTAGGTGGCGCGGTGCAGCTCCGATACAGCACACAATTTTAGCCGGAGATCAAGAAACCGGAGTTAGCATTATGCAGCTAGATGAAGGATTAGATTCTGGCCCTATTTTAAAACAGAAAAAATTTCTTATTGAAAAAAGCGATAATTATAAGACGTTGTATGATAAATTGTCTGAATTAGGTAGTGATTTACTGCTGAAAGTACTAAACGAAATTGAAAAGCAAGTTCCCTTAAAACAGAGCGATAACGATGCGTGCTATGCTGACAAAGTAAAAGACTATAAAATTTACGCAAGTGACGCCTGTGAAATTGCTTATAGAAAGGTTAAAGCATTTTATCCAAAAGCATTCATTAAGGTAGAGAATAAACGTATCAAGATACTTGATGCTGAATTTGAAGCCTTCACTTCAGGACAAGGTGAAATCATTAATGATAATATGCATATAAGTTTAAAAGGTGGTACTTTAATTCCTAAAGTTGTACAAATGGAAGGAAGAAATCCTTGCGATATTAAAGATTTTGTTCGTGGCTTAAAATCAAGTTTAACAAAAAAATTTATAGAATAGACTACTTTGAAGGGAGGGTGAGAAGAGCTAAAGCAACTTCTACAATTTGGTATTCCGCTGCTTGTTAGCGGAATCTACAACAAGATAACGCGTTTTGGTGTACGAACATTGCAATTTGCAGGTAATTTGAGTAGTAGATGGTGTCATTCCAGTTGCTTGACACTGGAATCCAGTTTCTATTGTACAGCCACCTGGTGTGTTCATTTAAAGTGAAGTTTTCTGGATCCCAGTGTCTGGGCACTGGGATGACATCTTTCTTGGTCTCTTGTATCACAATGTTCGTACAGTTGTGGATAACGTGGCGGTATGACGTAGTAGCTATATATAGACAAATTTTCTTTTCTTAGATATAATCTTAAGAAACCTTCCATATGAAAATTAAAAGAGCTTTAATATCAGTATACGATAAGACAAATATAATTGAACTTGCATCGTTTTTGATGCAGCAACAAATAGAAATTCTCTCAACAGGGAATACTTATAAAGTGCTATCAGGTGCGGGAATAAAAACGCAAGAAGTTTCAGATTACACACAATTTCCAGAAATACTAGATGGCAGAGTGAAAACTTTACATCCTAAAATTCATGGAGGAATACTCTGTGATCGAAAAAGGCACGAAAAGGAAATGCAGAATCTAGAAATTAAGCCGATAGATCTGCTTATAACTAACTTATATCCATTTTGGAAAACGGTTAATAGCAACTCAAGTGAGAAGCAAATCATAGAACAAATAGATATAGGTGGAGTAGCATTAATTAGAGCTACAGCAAAAAACTTTCATTTCACTTCAGTGATTTCTAGCATTCAAGATTACGAAACACTGAAAGCTGAGATGATCAAAAATAACAATCAGACAACATTAGAATATAGAAAACATCTAGCAACTAAAGCATTTGCTCTGACTGCACAGTATGATTCTAATATTTACAATTGGTTTTTATCACAGGGTAAAAGCAATGAGTTACCAGAGTTTTTTACTTTATATGGATGTAAAGCACAAGGACTCAGGTATGGTGAAAATCCTCATCAAAAAGCTGCATTTTATAGCAATCAATTTAGCAAGTATCCACTGGAGAAAATACATGGAAAAGAGTTGAGCTATAATAATATAGTCGACATAGAGTCTGCACTTAACATAATTTCTGAGTTTCAAGAACCTGCAGCGGTGATAATAAAGCACAATAATCCATGTGGCGCTGCTGTTAGTGATAGTGCTTTAAAAGCATATGAAAAAGCTCTATCATGTGATGAAATAAGCAGTTTTGGTGGAATAGTTGCTTTCAATCGGGAGATAGATTTAAAGCTAGCAGAGAAATTAAACGAGATATTTTTGGAAGTGGTGATAGCACCATCGGTAAACAATGAGGCGCTAAAAATTTTACAAAAAAAGAAAAATTTAAGAGTGATTATTCATCAATCTCTTCAGCAAAATGCAAAATATCAAATCAAAAATGTTGTTGGCGGGTTCTTAGTGCAAGAAAATAATAACCATACAGTAAAAGTAGAAGAAATAAACCGAGTGACAGAATGCACTACAACAAAAAAAGAGAAGGAAGATCTTATTTTTGCTTGGAAAATATGTAAACATGTGAAATCCAACGCAATAGTGATAGCAAAAGACGGTTGTGCTATTGGCATCGGTGCAGGACAAACAAGCAGAATAGATAGTGTGAATATTGCAGTAAAAAAAGCAGGTGAAAAATGTAAAGGCGCAGCGCTTGCTTCAGATGCATTTTTTCCATTTCCAGATAGTATAGTAGAGAGTGCAAAGCATGGAATTACAGCTATAATTCAGCCAGGTGGCTCATTGAAAGATCAAGACGTGATAGCAGCTGCAAATGAGAATAAAATTGCCATGTTTTTCACTGATGTTCGTAACTTTCTCCATTAAGCTTTGTATCCTGTCAAAATTATACCCACACAGGGCTTTGTTGCATAGCAGCTTATAGGTTTGAAAATTGTAGTAAATTGATGTAGTTACTTTAAACTCAACTATACCTATCTGTAATTGTAAGCTGTACTCTTGAGCTCCTGATGCGATTTATAGCAAATCCTAAAAGCCTTGCTGTTTTTCCTTATAGACATTCAGCTTACCTTGTATATTAGTCTATCTGGATGACATTTTACTTTTTCTAGAATATAATAATTCCCTAGAAATTACCCTACTCAATTCTATTGTACCTTGTTTAACATTGAAACATGAGTCTGGAATCTAGAAATTTTTTAAGAACAAAAGTTATTCTAAGTTTTTGTTGGTAAGAAAGACTGGATTCCAGTGGGCTTTGTTGCATAGCTCAGATAAAAAGAACTGGAAGTTACTGACGAAATTCACTATAAAACAGGCATTTAACCTACGAAAGAAAAATATGCCAACTAAAATGAAGGTCAGTAACTGCCATGGATATAACAGATTTCTGCAAGAAAGAGGAAATATTTTTCATTTTATTAATGAGGCAATAGAAAATTGGTACGAAAATAGCCCCAAAATGCGAGGTGGAAATTATATTTATAGTAATAAAGTTGTGATTTTAGTGCATATAGTCGCTAGTCTCTTTAGAATTGGCTTAAGACAAACGGTAGGGTTTATAAAAGGATATTTGCAGCAAGTATAGTATTTCCTAAAGTAAATGATAAAGGTATAATAAAGTATTTGAGTTATAATGGCATATAGTGTGGATTTAAGGGAAAAGGCAGTATTGATGATAGAAAAAGGTAAGACAAAGGTTGAGGTAGCAGAGCTTATGGAGATAGGAATAGCAACTCTGTACCGTTGGTTAAAAAAGAAAGCTGCTGGTGAAAGCCTCAAGCCATCTAAAAACGGTAGCTTTATTCGAAAAATAGACCCCAAAATACTCGAAGAATATGTTACAAAGAATCCAGATCATACTCTGGCAGAGATGAAACAAAATCTTGGATTTGGAATAAACTCAATTTGGTATAGACTAAAACAGCTAAAAATTACTTTAAAAAAAAGTCACACTATATCAAGAGCGCAATCAAGAAGTATCCGTTCAGAGGTGTGGCAAGGATAAAAAACAATTGACATAATATATTAAAGTAGTAATAACACAAAATGTTGATAGTAAAGTAAGGCTAGATGCTTCAATTGTTGATCAGTATTGTAGAGTTATGTAAAAACTTAGAGCAGAAAGTAGCAAAGATTGAAGAAAAAAATAAAATCTTAGAAATAGAGAATGCTGAACTAAGAGAGAGACTCGGCTTAAACTCAAGGAATTCATCTTTACCAAGTTCAAAAGAGCTGTACAAAATAAAAAAAGACACACCAGAAGATAAGTCAGAGGGCGGCAGGAAGATAGGTGGTCAAGTTGGACATAAGGGGAATTGCCGAGCTAAAATGGAAGCAGATGAGGTGGTGAAGGTAGAGTTACCAAATAGATGCGAGTGTGGTGAAGAAATCGCAATATCGGAAAAACCATATGTCTATCAAAAAGTTGATTTACCAGAAATTAAGCCTTACGTAGTTGAGTATCAATTAGAACATGGTCGCTGTCGTAAATGCGGAAAAAGAAGGAGTAGCAAATTACCAGAAGGAGTTACACCGGATACCTTTGGTCCTAGAGTTAAGTCAGTAGTTGCATCACTAAGTGGGTTTTATAAGAATTCAAAGCGAGAAATAGCGAATATTATGAAAGACATCTTTAACATGAGTATAAGTGTTGGTAGTGTGTCCAATAGTGAAGCAAGGGTTTCGTCAAAATGTAAAGAAGCCTATGAACAAATAGAGGAAGAAATAAAAGCAAGCGAAATTTTGCATATTGATGAAACCAGTCACTACAACAAAGGCAAATTGGGATGGTGCTGGATGTTTGCCAACAATAAAGCAAGTCTTATGAAGTTAGCAGATACAAGAGGAATGAAATTTTTAAAGAATAGTGCATTTTGTGATTACAAAAACCTGGTAATTACTGACAGATATGCAGTTTACAACCACTTCAGTGATGAAAAACGACAAATTTGTTGGGCTCACTTATTGAGAAATTTCGAGAGGTTATCTCATAGTTGGAATAGTGAAGTAATGAGACTTGGCCATTGTTTAAAAGACGCAGCTAATGGATTGTTTGTATTAAAAAACGCTTTGTCAGAAAATGAAATTAGTATTTCAAAGTTCACTAAGCAAGCTAAAGAATTACGAAGATACATACAGTACTGCATGATAAAAATATCTTATATACTTGAAGCAAAAGGAGCTTCACGAACGGTAAAGGGTATTATAAAATCCGAGTCAATGATGTGGACATTTTTGGATGACCCAGAGAATATTCCATTAACGAATAACCATGTTGAGCGACAGATACGGCATTATGTTGTCTATCGTAAGAATTCATATTTTGCACAGTCAGAGCGAGGGAATAGATTTCTTGAGCGGATAATTTCGTTGTATCTGACTTGGAAACAAAAGGAATTAAACCCTTTTCAAAACCTGCTAGCTGTTGTTTCTTAAACCACACCTCTGAACGGATACAGAAAATTTATGCAGATATTCCAGGGAGAACTCGAGAGAGAATCAGTATAGTAGCCGGGTGGATTGGAAAGAGATTTATTGCACCAATGACTTTCAAAGGTGGGTGTGACAAAGAGGTATTCAATACATGGTTGGAGAAGATGTTATTACCTAAATTGCCACTTGGCACAACTATAGTTATGGATAATGCTACATTTCATAAGACCACTAAAACAAAATCATTAATAGAGTCTTTTGGCTGTCATTTGCTGTATCTTCCAACATATTCACCAGATTTGAATCCTATAGAATACTGTTGGCATACCATCAAAAGCCGCCTCAGACCTCTCATGTATAAATATACAGACTTACAGCTTTTGGTTGGTAATACCATAATGGAACTTTATCATCCATTTTAGAAAATACTATAGTTAGCAGTCATTAGCTATTCGCAGGCTTCAAGAAGGTTTCAATATTAAGATCAATGATTGCAGAGTTGATAAAAACAATATGGAAGATATTGAAATTGCCATAGACAGTACAAGTATCAGATAATACACCTGGTCACAGTAAGGAAAATAGCGAAGTATCGCAGTTATAAACAGGTAAGAAAGCTACACGTAATATTGAGTATAAATAGTAAAAAAGCTATAGCTGCACAATATAGCAATGGTGCCTACTCCGACCATTATGGTGCTTGCGACTTGCTCAGCTTTCAGCATACTATAAAAGCATTATATGCAGACAGAGCCTATCAAGCTTTATAAATTGTGCAAAAAATATGATATAAAGACAAAAATTTTACCGAAAAATCGTGCAGCGGAGCATACAAAATTGGATTATATGGCTGAAAGGAATGCTGCCATTAGATTATGTGGTAAAGACGGTGTGAAAGAGTGGAAGAAGGAAGCAGTTTATGGAAAAAGGTCATATATTGAAGGATTTTTTTCAAGATTAAAGCAAATATTTGGGTTTAGTTTTAGAAATAGATCTGAAGTAAATCGAGAAAAAGAGTTGCTAATAAAATGTTACTTACTCAATAAATTTACTGATATTGGCATGGCTAAGTTTGAGGTAGTTTCATGAATTTATTATCCTTTACCCACTATCCGATAAGCGATGCAACAAAGCCATCCCAGTGTCAGCTACTCGGTTGACACCATCATAGAGATCAGCTACTTGGATGATAAAAGCAAGAAATATCGAAGTGTTGTGCTAGACTTTATACCTCTTGCATTCAAACTCACATAAATCATGAATTGTGCACGCTTCACACAAAGGTTTTTGTGCCTTGCAAATGTATCTACCGTGTAAAACTAGCCAATGATGAGCATAAAGCAGGTATTTTTTTGGAACCACATTTAAAAGAGATTGCTCTGTTTTAAATATATCTTTTTCTTTCACAAGCCCAACTCTATTGCTTACTCTAAAAACATGAGTATCAATTGCCAATGTTGGAATACCAAGCCCTGAATTTAAGAACACATTAGCGCTCTTTCTCCCAACCCCTGGTAAAGATACCAAATCATCGAAATTAGTAGGCACTTTGCTATTGTACCTCTCAATCAATATTTTGCTGAGCCCGATTATATTTTTTGCTTTGGAATTATATAAACCAATACTGCTTATGTATTTTCTCAGCTCACTTTGCCCAAGATTCAGCATGTTTTCTGGAGTATCAGTGATACTAAATAGCTCCTTTGTAATTTTATTAACGCTTATATCAGTTGTTCGCGCTGATAGAACTATCGCAACTAATAACGTAAAATCATTGGTATAATTCAGCTCTATTTTTGGTGCAGGATTTGATTGCTTGAATTTTTCAAATATTAATTCTACTTTTTTTGAGTCCATGCATAGAACTAAAAGCTTATACTACACTGGTTGCTGTGCAAATTCAATTCCTTTAGGCTTAGATAGTCCTTCGGCATTAACATCAGACATATCAGTTTTTACCTCATCAAAATTCCTCTCAGCAAATTCGCTTGCCACTTCTGCAAAACACTTTCTAACAAGAGGCATAATTATCGGCATTAATAGCCTTCGTGGATCATACCGTCCTAACAGATCAGTCTCCTTTTGCACTCTATCTCTTGGATCCTCTTCTAGTAAATCTTTTGTGTGCTTGTCAGCATATATTTCACAGCCTTTTGAGAAAACAGGAGCTAACATTTCAATTAATACTGCCAATAACAATAGTGGACCAAGTACAGCTCCACCAACAGTTAATCCATTAGCAATGAAATTTATTGTAACTAAATAAACAGAAAAAGCAGCTAAAGGATAGTTGATAAGAAGCTTACTGCCTAGCGCGATATAGTTCATTTTACTTATGAATTCATCAGTAGAAATTTCTGAATTGGCATACTTTTTCATATAATGACCTACTAATAAACGAGAGGCGTTACTAATAATGATATTAAGTGCTATGATCCACCATGAAAAATAGCAACCTATAGTAATTGTAGTTAATATAGCTAAAGGCAGAAAACTTATTTTTGGTACTAACATTAGAGCATTTTTGCGCTCTATAAATTTCAATGCTAATGTCTTTTTATCTTCTTCAATTAGGCTTCTCTTTTCTTTTAGAGGAGTAATATAATTGTATGCTTGGCTTTGCTATATATTGATATAACTCTTGCATTAACTTTGCACTTTGTACACTCTTCTGAGAATTATCTAAATTTGGATTTAGCAAAATCCTCTCTATTTGAGCCTGAAGTTCATTATAGCTTTTTAGGTCTTCTCCAAACGAACAATCATTTCTTTTTAGTATAGCAATCAACCCATCAAAATCTTTACCTATAGCTTCTTCCTCACTGATTTTTAGCTCGTTAAACAACTTTCTCCTATAGTGAAACTCTCTTGCCGTTAAACGTCCATTACTTTCAGCACCAACACTGACTTTAACACAAGGATTTCCTGACTCCAAAGGTTCAATGTACTTTTTTAGCCCTTGATAAGCTTTATAAAGCTGATCAAATCTATTTTTGTCTCCACCTTTGTCAGGATGGTTTACAAGTATCAATTTATTATATTGTTTTTCAGAAACTTGCTAAGAGCTTGATAATCCTTACCTACAATTTGTTCAGCTTTTATCTCTAGTACGTTAAACAGATCATTATTATCATAAAACTCCTGACCAGTTAACTTAAAATGTTGACTCATTACTACGCCTCACATAAATACACGATACTATTAGTATAATATATTTAATGTTTCACACAAGCATAAAAATATCAAGCAACCACTAAGAGAAGAAACCCTCTTTCCCATCATACAAATACAACTTATCCATTCTCACCACATCAAAATTATGTTCCTCAAATTTGACTAGCAAGTTATTCACATCACTATTTGTAATTTCATTATTTGCAATGAACCTGCAGGTTATTTGGTCACTTGAAGACTTTGAGCCTCCTGGCCAAATTGCAAGTCCTTTTGAGTATATTGCTATCATTTTCAGATTACTCGATTCAAATAACCTAACTATTTGATCAAAATTGTTGGATTTGTCCCAGGCAAGCGTTATATCACTACCCACTAGCTTTTTAACTTTGTAATCTTGTTCGTAATTGTCTTGTACTTTATTTATTTTACTATCCGAATCACTGCTAATTATAAGCTCAGATAACGTTGTGGGTTTTTTCCCTAGATTATCTATAACAGCTTTTGCAAATTCTTTGGTACCAACTTTCTGCTTACTCCTTTTCTTCTTATATAAATCGGCAGTGTGTATTCCATCCTCCAAAGTCTTCAGCCATGCATCATAGATTAGTTTTGCAGTACTCACTTGACCAATATAGACCAACATATGTACTGCGGCATTTAAAAGACCAGAAGGATTAGCCATGTTTTTTCCTGCAATATCAGGAGCAGAACCGTGCACTGCTTCAAACATTGCATATTCATTACCTATATTGCTACTTCCTGCAAGCCCTACAGAACCTGAGGTTTGTGCCACTATATCTGATAATATGTCGCCATATAGATTTTCAGTTACTATAACATCGAAATTCTCGGGCTCTGTAGCAACTTTTGCCATTCCAATATCAACTATATAATGTTCTATCTTTATATTTGGGTATTCTTTTGCAATACGATCAAACGCTGCATGAAAAGCGCCGTCAGTCATTTTCATTATGTTGTCTTTAGTCAGGCAAGTTACTTTTTTTCTGTTGTGTTTTTTCGCGTATTCAAAAGCATACCTGCATATCTTCTCTGAGCCAGATCTAGTAATAATTTTAGTGCATTGGTAAGAATCACCAGTGAGCCTATGCTCTATTCCCGTATAAACGTCTTCTTCATTTTCACGTATTACAACAACATCAAATTTATCGAATTTATTTTCTATAACAGGGTGATACGAAATGCATGGTCTAATATTTGCATACAGCCCTAAGTTCTTTCTGAGCGCAACGTTTAAGCTTTTGTGCCCTTTACCTTGAGGGGTTGTTGTTGGAGATTTGAGTAATATCTTTGTCCTTTCGATAGATTCCCAACCACTCGGAGAAATTCCATGAGACCATTCCTTACTATAAACACGCTCTCCTATTTCAATAATATCTATTGAGATCTCTGCTTTCGCTTCACGCAATATCGACAGCACCGCTTCCATAATTTCTGGTCCGATACCTTCACCATACGCAACTGTGATTGGTGTTGACATAACTTTCCTAATTACACATGACTTAATGTTAATTCAAATGATAGAGTGACACAAGTAGCTAATATTACCCAAATTAGTATAGTTACGGTTATTTAATAATGAACTTTTATACTGGTTATAGCATTGCAAAATATGGAAAGTGTATGGATACTAAAATAAGTTATGCAGGGATTACAAGACGTATCTTTGCATTTGCAATCGATTATATTTTAGTACAGGGAATGGGGTTTGTTATCGGATTTATCGTTGGATTTACTTTAGCATATTCTCTATCACTCAATGTAACTGAAATGATTTTAGATAAAGCAGTAGCTATACAAGTAATAGGGTTGATATTGGAATTAATATTTTATGTATTTACGATAATAGAATTTGGTGGTACTCCAGGACAATTGTTACTTCGCATGCGTGTAAAAGACGAAAATACACTTGAAAAAATCACTCTAATACAAGCAATAAGCAGAACAGCAGTTTTTGGAGTATTATATTTTATAATCTGCTACACACTATTCAATATTTCTAGTCTATTCATAGTTGTATCAATCTTAATCATATTATTTGCAATCCTTGACCAGCGTAAACAATTTCTTCACGACAAAATTGCAAAAACAGTAGTAATAGACTATAAACCTAGTTGATATTTTTCTTTAGTTGTTACCACCAAGGGTGTTATTCCAGCGCGTGACCCACATCTGTACGAACATTGCAATTAGCAGGTAATTTGCATAATAGAGGGTGTCATTCCAGTGCTTGACACTGGAATCCAGTTTTCCATATAATCTCATCGAAAACATTGTAACCACTTTCTATGCTAGTGTGCTTTCATCAACCTGGATCCCAGTGTCAGCTACTTTCATGACAAGAAAAGAAGCACTGGTTTCACATGAATCTGAACAGATATCATGTTTTTCTTTAGTTTACTGCTTGCAAAGTGACTTTTTTCGTTTCTGCATGAGCTAAATTAACTACCAATATCATACCTGAAGAACCCACCTGACCATTCTAGAAAATTTAATGCTGAGTACACTTTACTTTTAGCTTCTTCCACAGTGTTTCCTTCTCCTACTATATTTAGTACCCTTCCGCCATCGGAAATCCAATTACCACTTTCATCTAGCTTAGTACCAGCATGAAAAACTAGCACACCAGGAATGTTTTCAATTTTATCCAATCCTTTAATTACCTCTCCTTTTTGATAATCACCAGGATAGCCTTTACTTGCAACAACTACACAAACTGTAGTTTTGTGATTAAACTCCACCATTTTTGTATTTAACTTGCCTTCTGCAACTGACAACATCAACTTTAGCAAATCACAATTTGGATCAAGTCTAGGTAACATAGATTGTATTTCCGGATCCCCAAACCTAACATTATACTCAAGAAGCTTTGGACTATCTTTGCAAATCATTAAACCAGCAAAGAGTACTCCCTTATAGGATGTTCCCATGTTAGTCAGTGCTTGAATTGTAGGATATATTATTTTTTGGATAATTTTTTGCTCCATCTCCTTACTTATAATCGAAGGTGATGAGTATGACCCCATGCCTCCAGTATTTTGTCCCTCGTTATTTTCACCAACTCTCTTGTAATCTTTTGCACACCCAAGGGTTACTACCTTCAACCCATCAATAAGAGCAAAAAAACTTACTTCCTCTCCAATTAAAAACTCTTCTATGATTATTTCTTCACCTGACTCACCAAGATTTTTCTCCACTAGCATTGAATCTATTGATGAAAAAGCCTCATTTTCTGTGTGGCATATTATGACACCTTTCCCTGCTGCAATTCCATTTGCTTTAATTACAAGCGGCAATTTTATTTTATTACTACGGACAAAATTTTTAGCTAACCTTTCATCAATAAAACGTTCATACTTGGCGGTCGGTATACCATATTGTTTACATAGTTCCTTCGTAAAAGACTTTGATGCCTCAAGTTTTGCAGCTGCTTGACTTGGAGCAAAAACATTTATTCCCTCTGCAGTTAAATCATCAGCAAGTCCATTAATTATCGGTTGCTCTGGACCAATAATTACTAGCTCTATATTTTCTTTCTTGCAAAATTGTGTAACATCCACTGAATCTTGAATATTTATATTCACAAGAACTCCAAAATTCTCCATGGCCGGGCGACCAGGAGTAACATATAACTTAGTCAAGGTAGGAGACTTCTTTAGAGCCCAAAGTAAAGCATGCTCACGCCCACCAGAACCTATAACCAAAACCTTCATCTTTATTTCCTCGCTTTTCTATATATGTCAAAATTATTGTTTGCTTATAACAGTATCATTACTCATGTATCTTTGCAACACGTTTGGTATTGTAACTGACCCATCGGAATTTTGATAATTCTCCATTATGGCAACAATTGTTCTTCCTATGGCTAAAGCTGAGCCGTTTAAAGTGTGAACGTATTTTTTTGTTTTTCTGTCAGTTTCTAAGAAGTATTTAGTGTTCATTCTTCTTGCCTGGAACGTACCGCAATTTGAGCAGCTTGATATTTCTCTATATTTATTTTGCTCAGGTAACCATACCTCTATGTCATAAGTCTTTTGTGCAGCAAAACCCATATCGCCACTGCAAAGTAGCATTACTCTGTACGGTAATTCTAGTTTTTTTAATATCTCTTCAGCAACACTAGTCATACGTTCAAGCTCGTCTTTTGACTGGTCTTCAGTTGTGATGCTTACCAACTCCACTTTACCAAATTGGTGTTGCCTTATCATACCTCTTGTATCTCGTCCTGCACTGCCAGCTTCTTTACGAAAACATTCTGAATATGCAGTAAAACGAATAGGCAGTTCTTTTTCTTCTATTATTTTGTCAGCAACTAAATTTGTTAAAACTACTTCACTTGTGGGAATTAATCTTAATTTATCGGTAGTTAAATATGAGTCATCAGAAAATTTTGGTAGCTGACCAACGTTATACATCGCCTCGTTTTTCACCAGGGCTGGGTGATACACCTCAGTATAGGCAAATTCATTAACATGTGTTTCCAGCATAAAATTTATTAATGCTCGTCCAAGCTTAGCTAACTGTCCTTTTAATATTGTAAACCTTGATCCAGAAATTTTTGCTGCTTGTTCAAAATCCATCAAGCCTAACCTTTCTCCGAGTTCATAATGAAATTTTGGTGTAAAATCAAATTTTCTTCTCTTTCCATATTTTCTGATTTCTACGTTAGAGCTCTCATCTTCACCTATTGGCACGTTTTGTGCAGAGATATTTGGTAAGTTAGATAAGATATTCATTAAGTTATCTTTCTCCGTTTGCTCTTTTAAGCTGATTGCTTCTATCTCATTTGTTATGTTTCTTGACACTTCTACCTCATTTTCACAGGAGCTTTTGTTCATTTTAAGCCTCTTTATTTCTTCCGTGATCTCATTGCGTTGCTTATTTAAAGCTTGCAATTTAGTAGTCAGTGATCTTTTTTTATGGTCAATCTCTAATATTTCTTCTGTAGTAAATTCTTTCACCCCTCTGCTTTTTATTGCTTTTTCAAATCCTTCAGGGTTTTTGCGTATATGTTCTATATCATGCATATGTTGTGCTATTACTAACATCATTACTGTACTTCAAAAGCTTTTAATGCTCAATATTTTTACATATAAATGCTAATATTGATTTTACCTTCATAATTTGCTAGAATTAGTTAACGTAGTATTCATAAAATATAACATGTTGGGCATCCGAGAAAAGTACAATACATTTAAAGAGAGTACTCACTTCACTAAACTTAAGGCTAGTGGAAGATTTGCTGTCTACGCTTTTTGTATATATTTGGCGACTACATTTACCATTGGCTGTTTGGGATTGATAATGGGATCTTTCCTCTTAACCTTACCACTTGCTATGCTCATCTCCAACCCTATAGTTTGGATTTTAATGGGAATAGTGCTTACAGCAACATACAAGATGGTTATTGAACCTTTATTTTACTTGGTAAAAGATTATGTTGATGAAAAAGGAACTGTAAAGGAAGAAAAGAGTCCAAAAGAGCAAAAATTCACAAGAAGTAAATCACTGGATAGTGGACTAGATACTATATCAAGACAAACAAATGATTCGGATAAGAGGGTACGTAGAAATTCCTATTCTCCATCTACAGATAGTGGTATTGCACCAGGAAATGAACCTGCCTCAAGTAACAATAGTCGTAGAAATTCTAATGCTTCAGGAGATAGTGGTTTGGGTGGCAAGGAGTTTCATGAAGATTTACAAACTCTTATGCATCAGACAAATAGAGAAAATTACTATTACTGGCTACAAGAACATGATATTTCTCATATTGCAAGAGCTGTATATAACTATTCAGAAAATTCAAGTGGCAATGTACTTTTTTGTATTCCTGGTGATGTGAGTACTTTAAACTCAAAACTGAAAGAGTATAAAATAGAACAAGGGAACACAAAAAAAATCTTTGCCTCGATTATTAATTTAGGAGGAAATCACTGGGTAACACTGATAGTCACATGTAATGGTAACAGACAATTTAGAGCTTATTATTGTGACTCATTTGGTAATAAATTACCAAATGAGATTGAAGGAAAGGTAAAAGACGATATAAGTCTTGCTAATGAGATTGCTGAGAAGTGTCTAGTACCCTTAAGTAATGAGGTGGGAAGTTTAATACGGGAAAGAGAAAATAATCCAGATAATGCTAGCCTTAAAGAGAAAAAAGATGATGTTGAAAAAACATTAGGTCATGCAAGAGAAGATAGAAATAAGTTAGTTAGTAAGCCAATTGATACTAGTTATATAGTGGGCATATTGCAGGAAACCTTAGAGATAGGAAATGATAGCATAAAGAGTTCTGCAGTTGATCAGCAAAAAGATGGCTGTAATTGTGGAGTATTTGCTTTAGAAAATGCTCATAGGATTACGGAAATGCTCAACGAGGATAAATCATTTGATGAAATTGACAGAGAGTTATCAAAGTACAAGCCTAAGCCAGAAGAATTGCAAGAAAAAAGAAGAGAGTTCGCAAAAGCACTTATGGAAGATGAAGAGTGGAAAGAATCCATTGCTGAAGGTGGAATTTTACATGATACTATACAGCAGCTTAGTCTTGAAGATAGTAAGAAAGAGGAAACACAACCTGCCACAAGTTCATCTCTGCAAGATGCTATAATAATGGCTTATAACAGTGTCAAAAATACATTTTTTAGCAACTAGAAAGCCTGTGTCTCTCCAAGTAGGAAATCTAACTATTGATTCTCCAGTTATTTTAGCGCCAATGTCTGGAGTGACTGACTATCCATTTAGGAGTATTGTAAAGAAACTTGGTGCAAGTTTGCTAGTCTCAGAAATGATTGCAAGCAGAGCTATGATCATGCAAACTCGCCAGAGCATGCAAAAAGCAAAAGTCGATGAACTAACCGCTGTACAACTTGCTGGTTGTGAGCCTGATGTTATGGCGGAAGCTGCAAAGTTAAATGAGGGCATGGGTGCAAAAATCATAGATATAAATTTTGGTTGTCCAGTTAAAAAAGTTGTAAACGGTTACGCAGGGTCAGCACTTATGCGTGATGAAAAAAAGGCTGCTGAGATAATAGAAGCTGTAGTCAAGGCAGTGAGTGTGCCAGTTACAGTAAAAATGCGTACTGGATGGAATGACGAAAATCGTAATGCTCCGCGCTTGGCAAAAATTGCAGAAGATTTGGGAGCAAAGATGATTACTGTACATGGAAGGACAAGGGCACAGCTTTATAATGGTCAAGCAGATTGGAAATTCGTTAGAAATGTTAAAGAGCAGGTAAAAATTCCAGTTATAGTAAATGGAGATATTAAGAGTTTGAATGATGTTCAAAGTGCACTTAAAGAATCTGGGGCAGATGGAGTAATGATAGGTCGTGGTGCTTACGGCAAACCTTGGCTGATTAATCAAGCAATAAACTTTTTGAGTGGAAATAAAGTTTCTGAGCCAACAGCCTCAGAGAGATTAAGCATAATACTCAAGCATTATGACAGTATTCTTGAGTACTATGGAAGCGATACAGGAATAAAGATGGCCCGCAAACATATAGGATGGTACAGTAGCGGGCTTCAAAACTCATCTGAATTTCGTGTAAGAGTAAATAACATAATAGACAGCACAGAGGTGAAAGAAAATATAATTGATTTTTTTAGTTAAAAACAGATTAAACATACTACCTCATTAGCTATATTCAACTTGACTGATCATAGTGCGATGCCACCACACTCTCTTCTTCATCAGAATGTAATTGATAACTATTATCACTCAGCAATTTTTCGTCATAAGTCTCAATATCAAAATATTTTTCATATTTATCTATATTTTCACAAAGCGAAAGTGCTTTCACCTTATTCATAACTAAACCCGTACCAGCAGGAATTAATCTTCCTACTATAACATTTTCTTTTAACCCACTCAAAGGATCACTCTTTCCACAAAATGCTGCTTCCGTAAGTACTTTTGTTGTTTCTTGGAAAGAGGCAGCAGAAATAAAGGAATTAGTTTCAAGGCTTGCTCTAGTAATTCCCTGCAGAATAGGAAGATAATGAGCAGGTCGTTTTCCAGAGTTATTCATAGCATCATTTTCTCTATCAATTTCCAGCCTGTCGATATTTTCTCCAATTAAGTACATAGTATCACCAGGATCGGTAATTTCTACTTTTTGTAGCATTTGCTTTAAGATCACTTCTAAATGCTTGTTATCTATGCGCACACCTTGCAATCTATAAACTTGCTGTATTTCAGAAATCATATAGTGTGCTAACGCTTCTAACCCAAGCACACGTAGAATATCATGAAGATCAGGATCGCCATCCATCAATAAATCACCTTTACGCACAAAATCACCTTCATTGACTATTACATGCTTACTTCTTGATACTAAATACTCAACTGGAGAAGCTTGCTCATCTACAGGTTTAATTACCATACTGCGTTTTCCTCTACGGTCTTTTTCAGAGAACGTTACATAGCCATCTATTTCACTAACGATAGCATGCTCTTTAGGACGACGTGCTTCAAATAATTCTATAACCTTAGGCAAGCCACCAGTAATATCACGAGTTCTAACTGACTCTCTCGGCGTTCTTGTGATAACATCACCTGCATGAACCTTTTGGCCATCCTGTACATTAAGCACTGCACCAACTGGTATAAAGTAACATGCTTCCACACCACTTGAAAGTGTTATTACTTTTTCATTATCATCAAGCAGTGCAATACGAGGACGTAAATTAGCTACACCAGAGTGCAATTTCCAATCCTTTACTACTCTATTTGATATTCCTGTAGATTCATCCATCACTTCAGTGATTGAAATTCCATCTTTTAAATCCTGGTAAGATATTGTACCACTCTTTTCCGTAATAATAGGTAGTGTATACGGATCCCATTCCGCAACTTTATCACCAATTTTTACTAACTCACCCTCATTTACATAAAGTTTAGCACCATAAGGTACACTGTGCTTCAATTTTTCACTACCAAGGCTATCAATTAAAACGACTTCACAGGAACGGCTTATCACAATTTTATTTCCGTTTTTATCTATAATTATATTACTATTGTTTAATTTTATTCTAGCATTAATAGAAGCTATAATATTTGAGGATTCAACACCTCTAGTCATTACCCCACCTATATGGAAAGTACGCATCGTTAACTGAGTACCTGGCTCTCCAACAGATTGAGCAGCGATAACACCAACTGCTTCACCTATTGAAACAATTTTACCAGTTGCAAGGTCTCTTCCATAACACAAAGAACACACACCAGGACTTATTTCACAAGTTAAAGGCGATCTAATTTTTATAGCATCAAGACCTGCAATGTTGATTTGCTTTACTTTATCTTCATCAATTAATTCCCCTGCTTTTAATAATAACTCTTTGGTTACTGGGTTATATATATCATTTGCAGCTGTTCTACCCAGTACAACACTCTCTAGAGATGCAACTATAGTACTACCTTCAACTATAGCTCTTACAATAAGGCCATTTTTCGTTTTACAGTCATGTTTTGTAACTATGCAATTTTGAGATACATCAACCAAGCGACGAGTTAAGTATCCAGAGTTTGCAGTTTTAAGTGCAGTATCAGCTAAACCTTTACGCGCACCGTGAGTAGAATTAAAGTATTCAAATACATTTAATCCTTCGCGAAAATTAGAAATTATAGGTGTTTCTATAATTTCACCAGAAGGTTTGGTCATTAACCCTCGCATTCCTGCTAACTGCTTCATCTGGGAAGTAGAACCTCTTGCACCGGAGCTAACCATCATATATATTGAATTGTACTTACTATTTTCATCATACAGAGATATCGCTTTTAACATATCATTCGCTATTATATCTGTGCACTTAGACCACTCATCTATAACTTTATTATACCTCTCACTTTTAGTGATTAGTCCGTCTTGATACTGTGCAGAAAATTTCTTAATTTCACCCCTTGTATAATCAACGTGTGTAGCTTTAGTTTCAGGTATGACCATATCGCAACGACTAAAAGAAGTACCAGAAAATGTAGCATACTCAAAGCCAAGTGTCATCAATTTATCAGAAAATACCACTGTAGCACTTTGACCGCAGCTACGATATACTAAATCAACAATGCTAGTTATTTCCTTAACTGTTAATACCTGATTTATTAAATCGAAGCTTAGATTCTTATGTTTAGGAAAAATCTGCCATAATATTAAACGTCCAGGAGTTGTAAAAATAGTTTTATACTGAATGTTTCCATCGCTATTGATGTATTCCATTTTGTACTTTATATGAGAATGAATATGTAGAGTACCGTTGTTTAAGGAATGCTCAACTTCACAAAAAGCACAGAAAAGTGGTAAATCATCTTCCTTAAGTTGCTGTAAAGTTAGGTAGTATATACCAAGCACTATATCTTTACTAGGAACTATAATCGGTCTTCCATTAGAAGGACTTAAAACGTTATTAATTGACATCATCAACACTCTAGCTTCAAGTTGAGCTTCCAATGAAATTGGCACATGTACCGCCATTTGATCACCATCAAAGTCAGCGTTAAATGCTGTACAAACAAGTGGATGAAGCTGTATTGCTTTACCTTCAATAAGGACTGGCTCAAAAGCCTGAATACCAAGCCTGTGTAGCGTAGGCGCTCTATTTAGTAAAACAGGATGCTCTTTTATTACTTCTTCAAGCATATCCCAGACTTCTGGCTTTTCTGCTCTTATTAACTTACTAGCAAATTTAATAGTTGGAGCCATTCCATATATTTTAAGCCTTGAGTAAACAAAAGGTTTGAATAACTCAAGAGCCATTCTTTTCGGTAATCCACACTGATTTAGTTTCAAAGTTGGACCAACAACTATTACAGAACGTCCAGAGTAATCTACCCTTTTTCCTAAAAGATTCTGACGGAAACGACCTTGCTTTCCTTTCAGCATATCGCTAATAGACTTTTTATATCCAGCAGCGCCAGCTTTATTTACCAGAGCATTACGACGACTATTATCAAAAAGAGAATCAACTGCCTCTTGTAACATTCTTTTCTCATTACGAATCATAATCTCAGGAGGATTTAAACTTAACAATTTTCTCAATCTATTATTTCTATTAATAATAGTTCTATAATGATGATTTAAATCAGAAACTGCAGGTCGACCACTTTCAAGCGATACCAAGGGACGCAAGTCAGGTGGTAAAATAGGTATAGCTGTAAGTATCATCCACTCAGGTCTGTTTCCAGACTTGATAAAATTTTCAACAATACGTAATCTCTTTATAATTTTCTTTCTTCTCATTTCAGAAGTAACAGACTCTAACTCCTGTCTTAAATTCTTCCTAATTTCATGTAAATCAAGGCGTATTAGCAATTCTCTTATAACTTCAACACCTTGCATAGCTATAAAGCTATCGACCCCATAGCTATCTTTAGCTTCATTATAAGCTTTCTCACTAATAATTTCACCTTTTTCAAAAGAGGAAACAAGAGGATCTATTACAACATAATTATCACTATATAAAATACTTTCGATATCTCTAAGAGACATATCTAATAATGCTCCAATTCTTGAAGGAAGTGACTTCAAAAACCATATATGAGCAACAGGAGATGCAAGCTCTATATGACCCATTCTTTCTCTTCTTACTTTAGAAGATGTAACTTCTACTCCACATTTTTCGCATATACGGCCCCTATGTCTTCTTTTTTTGTACTTTCCACATAAACATTCATCATCATTGACAGGACCAAAAATTTTAGGACAAAATAATCCACCTTTCTCAACTTTGAATGTACGGTAGTTTGCAGTTGAAACATCTGTTATCTCTCCATAAGACATACGTTTAATACTTTCAGGGCTAGCAATGGAAATGCTAACCTCATTAAAAGATTGTGCGATATTAGTGTGAGATATATCTTCAATTACTATGTCATTTTGCTTCAAATCCACATTAAAACACAAGGAACGCAACTCTTTTATCATGACATTAAAGGATTCAGGAATTCCACATTCAAAGTTACTGTCACCTTTTATTACCGATTCATAAATCTTAACCCTGCCATTAATGTCATCAGACTTCACAGTTAACATTTCCTGCAAAGTGTAAGCAGCACCGTAGGCTTGCAGTGCCCAACATTCCATTTCACCAAAACGCTGACCACCAAAATGAGACTTTCCTCCAAGAGGTTGTTGAGTAACCAAACTATAAGGTCCTACTGAACGCGCATGAATTTTACCATCTACTAAGTGATGCAACTTAAGCATGTACATGTAACCAACTGTAACTTTGCGATCAAACTTCTCACCCGAACAACCATCATACAATACAACTTGCCCAGAGTTATCCAATCCAGCAAGTTCAAATAGCTTTACTATTTGTTCATCTTTTGGACCTTCAAATACAGGTGCAGTAACAGGAATGCCATCACGCAACTTATACGCAAATTCAATGAGGTGATTATCATTAATATCGCGAATGTTATTACAAATAGATAAATTACTGCCACAACTATAAACCTCAATCAGGAAGTGACGTAAACTACTGTGTGCATCTTTACAAGAGTTGAAATAATTCTCTACTAATGTAGTCAATTCATTATTTAATTCATCCTTATTAGGCGTATCTAAAATAGAAGCCGTTATTTCATCATCATTAATATCCTCAAATTTTTTATTATCAAGATATAATGCTGCAAATTTTTCAAAATCATCATCACTGAGAGATCTAATTGCCTCACAAAAAGCACGTTTGATTTTATTGATCTCATCAAGAATATTGCCTACTTTTTCTCCTAATTTTTTACAAGCCCAACCTACATGCGTTTCCAATATTTGACCTACATTCATTCGCGAAGGAACGCCAAGAGGGTTAAGAATAATATCAATAGGAGTACCATCTTCTAAATAAGGCATATCTTCTACTGGAACAACTCGAGAAATCACACCTTTATTTCCATGTCTACCAGCCATTTTATCCCCTGGCTGCAAACTATGTTTTACAGCAATAAAAACTTTTACTGACATCGACACACCTTGAGGCAGATCATAACCTTCATGCAATTTTTCTACTTTTCGCTTAAAGTTTGTTATTGCATGTGATACTTTTTCATCAAAATCTTTTTTTAAGCTCTCAACTTGCTTAGAAATAGATTGGTTTTTCAATCCTATATCCCACCATCCCTCACGTTCAATAAAATTAATACTTTCTCGATCTTGAGAGCCAGAATTAATAAGAATTTTTCTTAATTCATCATAGAAATATTGATTAATAACATTGATTATATGGTCTCGTTCTTTCTCAAAGTCGTTTGCCTCTTTTTGCTTAATAAGAAACGCCCTTTCGTTTTCTTCTTCCCCTCTGCGTGTAAAGACCTGCACATCAATCACTATCCCTTCAATATCTGGAGATGTATATAAAGAGGAATCCACACAATCGAATGACTTTTCACCAAAAATTGTCATTAACAATTTTGTCTCAGGAGGCAATGAAAGAGAATGCTTAGGTGTAACTTTCCCCACCAAAATATAACCTGGACCAACTCTTGTACCAACCTTTACTATACCACTATCATCCAAGTGATAAAGATTTTCTTCATTAACACCGGGTATGGCACGAGTTATTTTTTCCGACCCTAAAGGAGTGTCATGTACAACACATTCAAATTCTTCTATATGAATAGAAGTAAATAGATCTTTTTTAACAACTTCACTAGAAATAATGATTGAGTCTTCAAAATTATAACCTTGCCAAGACATAAAAGCGACTAGCAAGTTTTGGCCAAGTGCCAATTCACCGTTATTAATAGCAGGACCATCAGCTATCACATCACCTTCCTTAACACAATCACCTACATGCACCAGTGGTTTCTGGTTAATACAAGTATTATGGTTAGAACGCTGAAATTTTCTTAGATGATAAATATCTACATCCAAGTAGTTAATTCCTCCTTTGTCAAAAGCACGTATAACTATAGAGTTACTATCTGAGCTGTCAACTATGCCACCACGTTTTGCTAAAACTACAGCACCAGAGCCAGAAGCTACGAAAGACTCCATGCCAGTAGCAACCAAAGGAGCAGTAGGCTTCAATAAAGGTACAGCTTGACGCTGCATATTTGAACCCATTAACGCTCTATTAGCATCATCATTTTCTAAAAATGGAATTAAAGAAGCAGCAACCGATATTACCTGCTTAGGAGATAAATCAATGTAACTTACTTGATTACTATTTACCATTACAAAGGTACCAGCATACCTACAGTATAACATATCATCAACAAAGCAGTTGTTCTCATCAAGCTTTGCGCTGGTATCGGCTATATAATATAAACCTTCATCTATAGCAGACAGATACTCAATTTGATCAGTAACAACCTTATTAACTACTTTCCTATAAGGACTTTCAATGAACCCATATTTATTAATACGAGCGTATATAGCTAAGCTGTTAATTAAGCCTATATTCTGCCCCTCAGGAGTTTCAATAGGGCAAATTCTTCCGTAATGAGTTGGATGAACATCACGCACTTCAAATCCCGCCCTCTCTCTTGTTAAACCACCAGGACCTAACGCTGACAACCTTCTTTTATGTGTTATTTCAGATAATGGATTAGTCTGATCCATAAATTGAGATAATTGGGAAGAGTTGAAAAAATCTCTTAAGACATTGGTTAACACTTTTGGATTTATAAAATCAGATGGAGAGACTTTATCTAAACTAGAAGTAGACATAGAATCAACTACTGCCCGTCCCAATTTTAATAATCCAGTTCTAAATTGATTTTCTATAAACTCTCCAACTGAACGGACTCTTCTATTTGCTAAATGATCAATATCATCTACAGATCCTTGACCATCACGTAACAATACTATTTTTCTTATAATTTCAATAATGTCTTCATGTGTTAAAGTAGTTAAATTTTCCTCATAATTTAACCCAAGGCAAAAGTTAAGTTTCAATCTACCAATGTTAGACAAATCATAATATTCCGGACTGAAGAAAAGATTACGAAAAAACTCCTCTACTATCTTTAAAACAGGAACTTCACCTGGACGCAAAACCTTATATATTTCATATAGAGCGTTCTCATAAGACATGTTTTCATCTAAGAAAAGTGTGTTTAATATGTAAGGTCCAACAGAAACATTATCTATGTTCAACACTGATATTTTATCTATAGATAATAATTCAAGCTTTTTTATATCCTCTAATTTTATAGATTCACCAGCAGATAAGATTTTTGTAGAACTAGCACTATCTATTAAATCTTCTGCAAGAAATAAACCACATATAGAATCATAAGGAATTAGATACTCTTTCAACCCGTTATCATATAGATTTTTAGCTAATTTTGAAGTAATACGAACATTAGCTTTAAGTAACACATTGCCTTCAACATTCTTTAAATCAAAAGGAAGCCTCACTCCCTTGAATTTATCAGGGGAAAAAGGTACTTTCCAGCCACTTTTATGTTTTATATACTCTATTTTTTCATAAAATTTATTAAGTATGTCATTATTTGATAAGCCTAAAGCCTTTAATAAAACTGATATTGGCAACTTTCTCTTTCTATCAATACGAAAATACAAATGATCTTTAACATCAAACTCAATATCAAGCCAAGAACCTCTATAAGGAATAACTCTAGCAGAATAGATCAATTTGCCAGAATTGTAAGTTTTTCCCTTATCACTATCAAAAAACACTCCAGGAGATCTATGCATTTGTGAAACGATAACTTTCTCTACGCCATTGATGATGAAAGTACCTTTATCAGTCATCATAGGCAGTTCACAAAAGCGAACCTCCTGCTCTTCAGCAGATTTTATAACAGTTGCAAGCTTAGAATGATCATCATATTCTTTAATCTCTTGATATTTTTCAAGAGAAACACCATCCTGCATAATAACAAGACGTATAGAAGCAATAACCTGAGCAGAAAAAGTTATACCACGTTTTATACATTCAGATTCACTATACTTAAGATCATCTACCCTACAATTCAAAAATTCGATAGTAGCCCTATGCAAAGGATCAGATATTGGAAAAATTGTATGAAAGATAGCTTCAAGTCTTTCATTACTCTCATTATTAGGAGTAAAGGAATTATATGACCCCTTTTGGACTTTAACCAAATCCAACAAAGAATCTTTTAAATCAATCGACCTGGAATAAGAAACTCTAGGAACAAAAGCACTAGAAGCACACATATAAGAAGAATCAACCATTAAAATACCTTCACTAATTAAAAGAGCTATATCAACATAAAATTAATATACTAACATTTTATTCAAGCTCAACTTTAGTTGCTCCTGCTTCAATAAGTTTTTGCTTTATTTTTTCTGCTTCGTCTTTAGAAACATTAGCAGTCAAATCTTTGGGTAAAGACTCAACTAATTCTTTCGCTTCTTTTAAATTCAATGTAGAATTAACTTCTCTAATAGCTTTAATCACTCCTATTTTTTTGCTTGCATCAATCTCTTTGATTACAACTTTATATTCAGCTTTTTCTTGAGCAACAGGAGCAGTAGCATTATCACTAATAGGCACCCCAGCACCAACAGCTCCACCAAGAAAAGAACCACTAGGCAACCCTATTTTTTCTTCTAGAACCTTTACAAGTTCAGAAGCCTCTAATAGATTTAAAGATAATATTTTATCAACCAAATCACTTGTTACATTATTCATACTTACCACCTTATTTAACAACAAATTTATTTTTTAGAACTACAGTAATCCAAAACTCTCATAAGCCTCATAGAAGATGAATTAATAGACAATGCTAACCTAGCAGGAATATCATAAGATATTAAACGCATAATTTTAACACGCAATTCATCCAAAGAGGGAAGCTTAGCCAATTTGTTAACATCTTCCACTGTTAACAATTCATTTATATGAGCCGCACAAATCACAGACATTTTTTCTTTGTTAGCATTAATAAAATCAACTATTAACTTTGCAGCTTCTACTATAGCGCTAGAGTATATAATAGCAACAGAACCAGAAAATTTATCTGATAAATAAGAAAATTTACCAGTCCTTTCCAAAGCCAAGCAAGCTAGAGTATTTTTAACTACTAACATCCCACCCATTACAGATTTTAGACTATTCCTAAGAATTAATGAATTGCTAACATTCATAGACTTGAAATTTACCAATATTAAGAAATCATTATTTACAAACACATTCATTATGTTTTGTATAAATTCATCCTTATCTTTACGCTTCACAACTTCGCTCCCTTAAATTATATCTTCTACTTTGTTTATTTTATGAGCTTTACCCATAGTTGAATTTAAAAAAACGCTTTTAAAGTAAACTCCTTTCATAGAAGCAGGTTTATTGTCTCTAATTACTTTAAGAAAGGCTTTTAAATTTTCCAGCAAATCATCAATATCAAATTTAATACTTCCTAATTTACCATGAATAACCCCATTTTTATCCGTCCTGAATTTTATTTGACCAGACTTAATGGTTTTAGTAGCTTCCGCAATGTTAGAAGTCACAGTACCAAATTTAGGGTTAGGCATCAGCCCTTTAGCACCCAATACTTTTGCAATAGGAGTGATTTTTGCCATGAAATCAGGAGTAGTGATGCACCAATCAACATTCAACTTTCTACCTTTTTTTATCTCTTCAACTAAATCTTCTCCTCCTGTAATATCAGCACCAGCTTTTTCAGCTTCTAATAAATGTTTATCTTGAGCAAAAACAGCTACTTTAATATTCTTCCCGATACCTTTAGGCAAAACTACTGTACCACGCACCTGCTCTTCAGATTTACGTGAATCTACACCTAAATTGACTGCGATATCAACTGATTCATTAAATTTTGCTGAAGCAGACTCAACAATCTTCTCCAAACACTGCTTAGAATTATCATTATATGTACTCATTTACCTAACCTTCCACAACTTCTATACCCATAGATTTTGCAGTGCCTATAACCATCTTCACTGCTGAATCTTCATTATCCACTTTCATATCAACCATCTTACACTTTGCCACTTTAATGATAGCAGACATAGATAATTTAGCCACTAATTCTTTACCAGAATTACCAGAACCTTTACTTAATTTAGCTTCCTGCTTAAGCAAATAAGCCACAGGCGGACCGCTGACAGTAAAATCATGAGAGCGATCATCCTTTATGGAAATTCTCACCGTTACTAAATCACCTACTTTATAACTAGCGTTAGCAGCGCTAGTAGCTTTATTAAAAGCTTCACAAAATTTAGGAACAGGTATACCACGCGGGCCAAGTACTGAAGCAATTTTCGGTCCTGGAACTGCTTTCCCAGCTTCCATAAGTAAGTTAATCTTAGCAACTATATTACTCATAATTAATCCTCTATTTTCTCTACTTGAGCCAAATCAAGCTCTATTATTGTTGGCTTACCTAAGATTGATACTTCAACATTAATAATTTTTTTCTCGTCATTTACCATATCTACCTTACCAGTAAAATTTTGAAAAAGACCATCATTAATTTTTACTTTTTCACCTTTCTCATAACCATAACTCAACTTTTTCGTTTCTTGAGCATTGTAAAGCGCACTACACATTAAGCGAATCTCATTATCCTCAATCACCTTTGGAACATTACCATTTTTCAAAAATCCATAAACCTTAAGAGATTTTGGTATATTATTAATAAAATTTAATACCTCATCGCATAAATTCATGTATAAAAAGACATAACCAGGAAAGGACTTCCTTCGTTTAGCATTTTTTTTAGATTTTAAATCCATCTCACTTAATTCTTCACAAGGAATAAAAACCCTATTAAAATAATTATTAATATTCAATCTCATAGAATTTTCTAATATATATTGGCGCACTTTCTCTTCATAATTAGAGGCAACTCTTAAAATGTACCACTTATATCTATTAAATTCCTTACGTTTTAAAATTACCTCATCATCTGAAATCATCTCAAAATGACCAGACTCATCACCACAAAACCCAGTCATTTGATTCAAAATATTTTTGCTTTCATCACACAGATGCATACATATATATACTTCACATAACTCTTTTATATCAGATTTTACATCACATACTGTCTGATAAGGAATAAACACCTCCTTAAAGTAAACAGTATTGGTTGCCAACTCGCATATATCCTTCTCATACCCGTAATCGACTTTAATGATATACCATTTATACTTATATTCCATAAATAATTCCAAATAAAGTCTTAATTATGTAAAGAGACATAAAATCTACGAAGCAAAAGAAAATCGAAAAGCATAATATAACAGTTATTACAATAAACAAAGATGACAATACCTGCTGTTTTTTTATCCAAGCAATTCTCCTTATTTCTTGCTTTATATCGCAAAAAAAAACATACAGGTTTTTTAACATTTCTACCATAATATTAATGCAGGAGCGATAGGAATTGAACCTACAACCTCTGGTTTTGGAGACCAGCGCTCTACCAATTGAGCTACACTCCTATAATTTAAAGTTTACTCTAAAATTTCCGAAACAACGCCAGAACCAACAGTTCTACCACCTTCTCTTATCGCAAAACGCAATCCTTTATCCATTGCTATTGGTACTTGCAACTCCACTTCTATACTTACATTGTCCCCTGGCATTACCATCTCCTTTCCATCTAGCAATTTTATGCTCCCAGTTACATCCGTTGTCCTTAAATAAAACTGTGGCTGATAATTTCCAAAAAATGGTGTATGCCTTCCTCCTTCTTCTTTCTTCAATATATACACCTCCGCATTAAATTTCTTATGCGGGGTTATTGTCCCTGGTTTTGCCAATACTTGCCCTCTCTCCACTTCTTCTCTCTTTGTTCCTCTTAGTAGTATTCCTACATTGAGTCCTGCACTTCCCTTATCTAGCAACTTCTTAAACATCTCAACACCAGTACATATCGTCTTTTGCGTCGCTTTCAGACCTATTATCTCTATCTCATCCCCTGTCTTTATCTCCCCCTTCTCTATTCTTCCTGTTACTACCGTCCCTCGGCCCGATATTGAAAATACATCTTCTATTGGCAACAAAAACGGCAAATCTATAGGCCTTGGAGGTACTGCCACATACTCATCTAACTTCTCCATCAATTTATCTATTGATTTCTTTCCATACTCACTACTATCATCCTCTAATGCTTTTAACGCAGACCCAACTATCATAGGCACTTCATCACCTGGAAATCCATACTTACTCAGCAGCTCTCTCACTTCCATTTCTACCAAATCTATCATATCAGCATCAGCAACATCAGCTTTATTTATATATACCACGATATATCCAACACCCACCTGTTTTGCCAGCAATATATGCTCTCTCGTTTGTGGCATCGGCCCATCAACCCCTGACACTACCAATATCGCTGCATCCATCTGTGCTGCACCTACTATCATATTCTTTACATAATCAGCATGTCCAGGGCAATCAACGTGTGCATAGTGTCTCTTTTCTGTTTGATATTCAACATGCGCTGTTGCTATTGTTATCCCTCTCTTTCTTTCTTCTGGCGCTTTATCTATTTGATCATATGCTACAAAATTACCATAATGCTTTGTTATCGCCGCTGTTAACGTTGTCTTCCCATGATCCACATGTCCTATCGTTCCCACGTTTACATGCGGCTTTCCAAATGCTTCTACTATCGCTGTCATAATTACTAACCTTTAATTATACTTTAACTTTAACTCATCAACCACATATTGTGGCACTTGTTCATAACAAGAAAAATGCATACTATACTGAGCTCTTCCCTGAGATATAGAACGCAAAACATTTATATAACCAAACATATTTGCAAGAGGAACCGAAGCAGTAATTATTTTGCTATTATTACCTAAATCCAGCATATCAACAACACTGCCTCTTCTACCATTTATATCACCCATAACATCACCCATATATTCTTCAGGAGTAATGATTTCCACTTTCATTATAGGTTCTAGCATTTTTGGACCAGCTTTATTTGCCATTTCCTTAAAAGCACCTTTAGCAGCAAGTTCAAAAGCCAAAGGACTAGAATCAACATCATGAAAAGCACCATCAAGAAGAGTAGCCTTAAAATCAATCAATGGAAAGCCAGAAATTATACCACCTTCTTTTATCAACTCTAAGCCATTTTGCACTCCAGGTATATACTCTTTTGGAATAGCACCGCCTACAATTTTACTTTCAAACTGAAAGCCAAAACCAGGCTCAAGAGGTTCGAATTTTATTTTAACTTTAGCAAACTGACCAGCACCACCTGATTGTTTTTTATGAGTGTAATCAATTTCAACAGATTTAGTGATAGTTTCACGATATGCAACTTGAGGCGCACCAACGTTAGCTTCAACATTAAACTCGCGCTTCATTCTATCAATAATAATCTCAAGATGCAGCTCACCCATACCTTTCAATATAGTCTGCCCACTCTCCGCATTTACTGACATCCTCAAAGAAGGATCTTCTGCAACTAATCTATTCAAAGCAACACCTAATTTTTCCTGATCTGAGGTAGTTTTCGGTTCTATAGCAGTTTCAATAACAGGATCAGGAAATTCCATACGCTCTAATAGTATAGGAAAATCAGATGAACACAAAGTATCACCAGTAATTGTTTTCTTTAATCCAACTAAGGCAACTATATCACCAACTTTAGCTTCGTTTATATCTTCTCTGTTATTTGCATGCATAAGTAACATTCTACCAATTCCTTCAGTCTCATTCTTTCCAGCATTTAACACAGCAGATTTAGATTTTAACTTACCGGAATAAATACGAATAAACGTCAAGCTACCTACAAATTTATCCGTCATCACTTTAAACGCAAGAGCAACGAATTTCTCTTTTTCTGAAGGTTTGATCTCAATTTTCTTTTCTGAATCTTTAGGATCAGTTCCAATAATTACATCAACATCAATAGGAGAGGGTAAAAAATCAACCACACCATCTAAAAGTGATTGCACGCCTTTGTTTTTAAAAGCTGACCCACATAATACAGGGACAAATTTTCCTTTAATGGTCCCTCTTCTCACACACTTTTTCAATAAATCAGTTGGCAGATCGTTAGATTCAAAGTAAGTATTTATCGCCTCATCATCCATTTCAGCTGCAGCATCTAATAAAAGATTTCGATACTCTTGAGCCTTATCAAGCAAATCAGAAGGAATATCTTCATAAGAAAATTTAGCGCCTAATGTTTCTTCTTGCCATATAATAGCTTTCATAGAAATAAGATCGATTATGCCTTTAAAATCTTTCTCACTTCCTATTGGCAACTGAATAACTAAAGGTGATGCGCCGAGCTTCGTTTTTATCATATCGACACATCGATAAAAATTTGCTCCTATTCTATCCATTTTATTAACAAAGCAGATACGAGGAACGGTATATTTATCAGCTTGACGCCAAACCGTCTCAGACTGAGGCTCAACTCCAGCAACTCCATCAAATACAGCAACTGCACCATCCAAAATCCTCAAAGATCTCTCAACCTCAATAGTGAAATCAACATGACCAGGAGTATCTATTATATTAATCCTATGATCATTCCAAAAACATGTTGTTGCAGCAGAGGTAATTGTAATGCCACGCTCCTTCTCTTGCTCCATCCAATCCATAGAAGCCGCACCATCGTGCACTTCACCAATCCTATTTTGTTTACCAGTATAAAATAAAATACGCTCTGTTGTGGTGGTCTTGCCAGCATCTATATGAGCCATTATTCCTATATTTCTATACCTAGATATTAAAACTTCCATACCACAATCAATCAGCTAATATTAAAAACGAAGATGAGAAAATGCCTTATTAGCTTCAGCCATTTTATACTTTTCTTCACACATCTTAAATGCACCACCACATTTATTATAAGCATCTAATATTTCAGACTGCAAACAATAAACAGTAGTTCTACCACTCTTTTTTCGAGCAGCAGAAGTTGCTCTAGCAATCCACCTTAATGCCAAAGAAATTGCTCTATCTTGACGAATTTCAACAGGGACTTGATAAGTTGCACCACCAATACGCCGAGAGCGTACTTCTATAGAAGGGGTAACATTTTCTACTGCTGTTTCAAAAATTGATAAGGCATCTTTGCCTATTTTCTTTTCAGATAAGGACAAAGCACTATAAGCAATCTTTTCTGCAATAGATTTTTTACCACATTTCATAATTATATTAATAAAACGCATAAGCAAGACACTACCATAACGAGAGTCAGGGCTTGTTCTTTTTTTTGCTTTATTACGACGTGCCATAAATTTTAACCAGATTTCTTTACACCATATTTTGAACGGGCTTTCTTTCGATTTTGCACACCACGTAGATCAAGAGCACCTCTTATTATGTGATAACGTACACCCGGCAAATCCTTAACTCGCCCACCACGTATTAAAACAACGGAATGCTCTTGTAAATTATGACCTTCGCCAGGTATATAAGCCGTCACTTCACCGTATCCACTAATCTTTACTCTAGCTACCTTACGTAGTGCTGAATTAGGCTTTCTAGGAGTTGTAGTATATACCTTAGTGCAAACACCCCTTCTTTGAGGATTGCATTTTCCCAAAGCTGGCACCTTCTTCTTGCGAGTTAACCCTGATCTACCCTTACATATTAATTGATTTATCGTAGGCATATACTGTAAATTTAAAACTCTGAAAATAACTAAGTCTTAGTTATAAAATAATAAACCTCAATAGTCAATATAAAAATAAACATTATTACTCTAATAATCTCAACCTAATTGCTTTGAAAGCTACTGATAATTATATGCTAAAGCGCATATTGGTTTTAATATTAAGAAATTATCACTTGCTGTGGTCGAATTAATATAGATATGGAACAAGTAATATACTGTGATGGCTATCAAAGAATATGCAGAAAATAATCCTTATAATAGAGCCAAGAGTTTCTAACATTAATGCAAAAATACTAACCGAATTACCAGTAAAGCCAGATGATTTTTACAATCCTACTCTTGACACTTAGATTTAATGCAGCTACCCTAAGTTCAAAATTCTATACTCAATTTTGCTGTTCTTGCATACAAGGAACACGTTTTTAGAATAATGAAAACAATCAGCGCTTTAATTAAAGAAGGGTCAAAGCTACTATCATCACATAGAATTGAATCACCACATTTGGATTGTGAAATCATCATGCAGTACGTACTTGGAGTAGAAAGATCATTCACAATCATGAATCACACCAATCAGGTACCAAGAAACAAAGAGCTTCTATTCTGGAAATTAACAAAAAAAAGAGCAGAAAGATATCCAATATCGCAAATAATAGGTAATCGTGAATTCTGGAGTAAAAATTTTATAGTTAACCAACATGTTCTAGATCCAAGACCAGATAGTGAGACAGTAATTTCAACAGTGTTAAAATATTACCAAAATAAGAAGCAAAAAATAAAAATTGCAGATTTTGGCACAGGCACAGGCTGTTTGTTGATCTCCATACTTAGTGAGTATGAATATGCTATTGGAGTTGGTTTTGAAAAAAGCCTGGAAGCATACAAAATTACCTGCCAGAACACAAAGAAACATAATCTTCTCAACAGAGCTAAAATATTTCCAAATTCGTGGACAGAATGTAGAGATTTATTTGATCTCATAATAAGCAATCCTCCATATATTAAAAGAAGTAAGTTAAAAAATCTGCAAGCTGAAGTGCAAAAAGAGCCAAGAATTGCTCTTGATGGTGGTATCGATGGATTGAGCTGTTACCTGAGTATTTTTCCAATATTGAAAAAGTGCCTTAAAAAAGATGGGTTTGCGATACTGGAAATAGGCGAAGATCAAAGCAATATTGACAAAATAATACCCTTATATGGACTGGCTTTTCAGGAATACGTATACGACTTGGCTGGAATGAAAAGATGCATTGTTGTAAAGCAAGATAAAGAACATGACTAGTAGAACGCTAGCTTTCTAAGAACCTGTTCATAATCTCAAGAAAGGCATAAAGTAAGAAAGAGTGTATAAATTAGGACATATGAGGAGTGTATACCCAAGTGACATAAGTCGAGAGAAGTTTGAGATTATTTCACCAGATCTGGAGTCTTGTGGAAAAAACAAAACCAAGAAAACTTGATTTGTATGATATATTTTGCGGAGTGTTGTACGCCCTAAAAAGTGGTTATCAGTGGAGGATGCTACCAAAAGGGTTTCCCAAAACGGCGCAATTGTTATGATTATTTCAAAAATGGAGTGAAAAAGTAAAAGGAAATAAAAAAAAAGTATTTTGGAGTGCATGTTAAAAAAAATAGTTAGTGTGGTCCGACAAAACAATGTGTGGAAAGAAAAAACAGCTTTTGCATAATTGACGCTCAGAGTGTAAAGAACGCAGACACTGATGAAGAAAAAGGCTATGACGCTGGTAAAAAAATCTCAGGAATAAAACGCCATATCGCACAAGATATAGATGTTTGCTATTTATTCTTAAGCTTATTTAAATAGCATTTTACTTTTTTTAGTATGCAGAGATTTTCTAGAAATTATTCTATTGAATTCTATGATATTATTTTTTGTAGCATTGTTATACATACCATAAGAGTGAACTGACGAAATTTGTAAAGTAGCTTTATGGCTTAGCTACATGATACTAACACTCAAGTAAATTTTCATCAATGACGCAATTTGCTATGTCTATATCTCACATAACTTACAACTTGCTTTACTCCTTTTACTTTTCTTGCAATTGCTATTACAGCTTTTAATTCTGCCTTATTTTGAGCTATGCCCATCAAATAAACGACTCTATCAACTGTATTAACGCTATAATTAATTGATTTAATATTTCTTTTTCCCAAAAGCCTTGTGCTTATCTCTGCTGTTATCATACCATCTACAGTAACATCTAGCATAGAAGCCATTTTAATTGGTGTGACTCTTATTTCATTTATCACTTCTTTAATCTCTTTTTGCTGCCAAGCTATTTTCTCTGCTGTGAGTTGCTTTTCATGATTATCAACATTTCCAATGAGTAATACTCTTCCTTCACTCACTTTAACTTTTATAGATGAGAACAGTCCGTGTTTTAAGAGTCCCTTATTGATTCTTATTACTATAGTTGTATCATCAATAATGTTTCCCAAGGATTTATCTTGCATTGTTATTGCTGTAGCCGCTGCAGTTGCTGTTAACACTATACCACTTACAAGAGTCGTACAGCCACTCTGTGTAATCAGAAAAATTGCGAGTAAGAAGCTTGCTATTAATCTCATTATTAATTTCCAGAGTTTAGAGCCTTAATTAAAGAATATTAATAAGCTTTTTTTATTGTGTAAATACTATAAATTGAATAAGCCTTGAATATTTCTAAGACAGTACTTATCTTAATAGTGTTAGTTAAAGTAATTCAGGCTTAGATTCATAGTGGAGTTAACCAGTATTATAAGTTCAGTCTGTGGTACTAAAATCTAATCTTTAAATTGCATAAGATGACAGAAGTGGTTATCTATAAGTTAATGAAGGGCTCTTGCGGATATGGCGAAATTGGTAGACGTGCCAGGTTTAGGTCCTGGTGAGCTTGCTCGTGGGGGTTCAAGTCCCTCTATCCGTACTTAAAGTCATGTAACTCAGGTTTTAAGAGAAAATTTATAATCACTAAGTACACTTTTGTTTGTATAAGAACCTGTTCTTAAGGATTGTATTTAACTTAAATTCTGATAAAATGGCTTTATTAAAACATAAATAAAATATTGATAACAGGTTGTAATGTCTAGTAATATACCTCAAAATGCAGTCGAAGCAGATGCATTAAGTAATATATATACCTATAAGGAACTTAGTGTAGATAAACTAAAGTATGAGTATGAAATCACAGTTAGTAGTGATTATATAGAACAAAAGATAAACTCTAGATTACAAGAAATAGCGAAGAATGCAAGATTGCCTGGATTTAGATCAGGAAAGATGCCTTACGATCTTGTTGTTACAAATTATAAAAACGAAGCTTTGGAATATGTGATAAACGATACGATTGACTATTGCTCAAGTGATTTAATGAAAAAAATCGAAGTTAAGTCTCACATCCATCCTAAGGTTGATATTATGTCATTACCAAACCTGGATAAAAAGGATGAAAAAGGTGACTTTCTGTACAAATTATCTTTTGAATCGATGCCAAAAGTGCCAGTAATAGATCTTGATAAAATAAATTTGAAGAAAGTTAAGGCAAAAATCAAAGAGGGAGACATAAAAGAATTTATTGATTCTATAAAAACAAAATTTCCTAACTTTGTCTCTGTTGATGATGCTTCTTATCAAGCAAAAAACGAGGATAAACTGATAATTGACTTTGAAGGGCGAATTAGAAATAAGCTCTTTCAAGGTGGAAGTGGCAAAAATTTTACTGTTAATTTAGGATCTGGAACATTTATAAATGGTTTTGAAGATCAATTAATTGGCATGAAAAAAGGGGAAACAAAAAGCTTTAAGTTGAGATTTCCTGAAGATTACCAGGTAATTTCCCTTGCGGGGCAGGAGGCTGCTTTTTCTGTTCGAGTTAATGATATTCAGATTGCCAAAGATTTGCAAAGTGATAATGAAATAGCTAGGAGAATTGGTTTTGAAGATCATTCTTCGCTAATAAATCATGTAAAAGAAGTAATTGATAATCAGTGTAAAGAAATGGAAGATCTCTTAATTAAGAAAGAGCTATTTGATTGTTTGGATGCTAGTTATAGTTTTGATTTGCCTATAGAAGTAGTAAAACAGGAACAGCAGAGAGTGGAAAGAGAGTTGAATGCTCAAGGTGATTCTTGTAAAGAAGCTGAAAGACGTGTAAAGCTTGCAATGCTATTTATGGAGTTCAGTAAAGAACATGAAATATCATTAACTCAAAATGATGTTATGAACGTTATTGTAAATCAATATGTCAGTAAAGATGTATCATTTGAAAGAGTATTTAAACATTTTAAATCAGATAGACAATTTCAGGAATTAGTTAGAGGGCAAGCGCTTGAGTATAAAGTGACAGATTATATGATAGAAAAAGTTAGTAAAGAAGAACAGATTGTTTCTGTGAAAGAATTAAAGGAATTATTTGATAATATTTGATAGGAAAAGGTATGACTCTTATACCAATTGTAGTTGAACAAACTAGTCGCGGTGAGCGGGCTTATGACATATATTCAAGGCTAGTAAAAGAAAGAATAATTTTCGTAACTGGCCCTATTGAAGACAACATGGCCAGCGTAATAGTAGCACAGCTTTTATTTTTAGAATCGGAAAATCCCGATAAAGACATTTGTATGTATATTAACTCACCAGGTGGTGTTGTAACTGCTGGTTTGTCGATCTACGATACAATGCAGTATATAAATCCAGACGTTTCAACTTTGTGTATAGGTCAAGCTGCATCTATGGGTTCTTTGTTGCTTACAGCTGGTGCGGAGGGTAAACGTTACTCGCTACCTCATTCAAGAATTATGATACATCAGCCATCTGGTGGTTATCGAGGTCAAGCAACTGACATAGAGATACATGCTAATGAAATTTTGCGAGTTAAGAAAAAACTAAATCAAATTTATGAAAAACATACTGGAAATTCACTAAAGAAAATTGAAGGAATGATGGAAAGAGATAAATTCATGGATCCTGAAGAAGCAATGAAAATTGGCTTAATTGACAGAGTAATAGCTGAGCGTAAAGATATGAAGATTGAAAATATTAAAGTTAAACAAAAGGTAGTTTAATGGAGAACAATAATGATTTACACTACTGTTCTTTTTGTAACAAGGCACAAAACGAAGTAGATAAATTGATTACTAACTCTTCAGATGGTTTAAAGGTGTTCATTTGTAATGAATGCATAGAGTTATCCCATAAAGCAATAAGTCAAAAGAAAGAGAGGGCTTTTAATTCAGATCGTATATCTGATATGAAGCTATCAATAAAGAAACCCGAAGATATAAAAAATTTTCTTAGCAAGCATGTTGTAGGTCAGGAACATGCGCAACATGTTTTATCTGTAGCTATGTATAATCATTGTCAATCCATGGTGCAACTTCATTCTATAAGTGATGTTGAAATCGAGAAGTCAAATATAATGCTTATTGGCCCTACGGGTTCTGGTAAGACTTTGCTAGCAAAAACACTTGCCAAAGTTTCAGATGTACCATTTGCTATGGCTGATGCAACAACTTTGACTGAAGCAGGTTATGTAGGTGATGATGTAGAAAGCGTGTTATCACGTCTATTACAAGCTGCAAATTATGATGTTGCAAAGGCGCAGCATGGTATAGTGTTTATCGATGAAATAGACAAGATCACAAGAAAGTCTGAAAGCGCTTCAATAACCCGTGATGTTTCAGGTGAAGGGGTCCAACAAGCTCTACTAAAAATCATGGAAGGTACGGTTGCTTATGTTCCTCCACAAGGAGGGCGAAAACACCCGCAACAAGAGTTTATACAAGTAGACACTAGTAACATACTATTTATTTGTGGAGGAGCTTTTGAAGGCCTAAATAAAATTATTGAGGCAAGAAAAAAGGGAACATCAGTTGGCTTTGGAGCGGATATAAGTCAGTCTAAAGCACAAAAGAAAAAAAATGCTTTACGCGATGCTCAACCTGAGGACTTAATCAAATTCGGTTTAATACCCGAATTTGTAGGACGGGTTCCGATAATTGCTGTTTTAGATGAGCTGAATCATGAGGATTTAATACATGTGTTAACGGAACCAAGAAATGCGCTAATAAAACAATATAAAGCATTACTTGCATTTAGCAAAGTAACCCTTGAGTTTTCAGATGAAGCAATATCAGCTATTGCTAAAAAAGCTATGAGCTATAAAATAGGCGCAAGAATATTACGTACTATCTTAGGGTCACTTTTGCTTGATGTTATGTATATATCCGGCAACGGAGGTTTTGAAGGTAGCACTATAACGGTTACTAAGAAAATGGTAGAATTAGGCAAAGCAACGATTAATCATAATAATAAGGGTAGTGTTATAACGGTTAATGATTAATTTGAGGCATATATTATGAGTATTGGACGTGCTATAAACTTTAATTCTACTGTATTACCAGTATTACCTCTAAGAGATGTAGTAATTTTTCCAAATATAATGTTGCCTTTATTCGTAGGTAGAGAAAAATCTGTTCATGCACTAGAGTATGCAATAAGTAGCAGTAGTCACCAAAACGAGATTTTTCTCATAGCACAAAAAGATGGTTCTATTGATAATCCAGAGCCAGAGAATCTTTATGAAGTAGGCGTGTTAGCAAATATTATACAACCATTAATAAAACTGCCTGACAATGCAATAAAAGTCATGATTCATGGGGTAAGAAGGGGAAGAGTTATAGAATATATTAGCTCTCACACTTTGTTACAGGCCAGAGTAGAGTTGGATGGTCATTATGAGTATGGAGAAAATGAAGATAATATTGATTTAGAAGCTTTAAGGCGTTCTGTTATAGATGCATTCGACAATTGGTGTAAACTAAGCAAGAAAAGTCGACCCGAGATTATTATTGACCCCATTGATCAAGTTAAAGAGGTTAATCAAATTGTAGATATGATAGCTTCGCACTTAAATATAAAGGTATCAGATAAGCAAAACATACTTGAAGTTTATAACCCAAAAGAGCGTTTAAAAAAAGTTTTTGTTCTTATTGAGAGAGAAATAAGTATTTTGAGTGCACAAAACCGCTTGTATAAGACAATTAAATCACAGGTTGAAAGTACTCAAAAAGTTTACTACCTTAATGAGCAATTAAAAGCTATACAGAAAGAATTAGGTGAGTTTGAAAATGGAGATGAAGGGAATATACTCAATGAATTTGAAAAAAAGATAAATGAAACAAAGCTTTCTGAGGAAGCAAAAGAGAAAGCCATAACTGACTTAAAGAGATATAAGAAAATGAATCCCATTTCTCCTGAAGCAACAGTTATATCTAGTTACTTGCATTGGTTGCTTGATTTGCCATGGGGAAAGTACAAAGATGCAAAAATTAACTTAAATGCGGCTAAAAAAATCTTAGATGAAAATCATCATGGCATAGAGAAAGTAAAAGATAGAATAATAGAATTTTTAGCAGTATTAAAGAGAGTAAAAGAGATAAAGGGTCCTATACTTTGCTTAGTTGGACCACCTGGTGTTGGTAAAACTTCTTTAGCTAAGTCTATGGCAAAAGCAGTAGGGAGAGATTTTGTTCGCATATCCCTTGGTGGTATACATGATGAATCTGAAATACGAGGACACAGAAAAACTTATATTGGCTCAATGCCTGGTAAAATCATTCAACACATGAAAAAAGCTAATTCATGCAACCCGCTTTTCCTGCTTGATGAAATAGATAAGATGGGTTCTGATTCGCGTGGTGATCCTGCATCTGCATTACTTGAGGTTTTGGATACTGAGCACAATAAACATTTTACAGATCATTACTTGGAAGTTGAGTTTGATCTTTCAAGTGTAATGTTTGTAGCCACAGCAAATAGCTTAAATTTACCGCATCCTTTGCGTGATAGGATGGAAATTATACAATTATCTGGCTATACCGAAGACAAGAAGATCAGTATTGCTACACATCACCTTATTCCAAAATTAAAAAAAGAGCATGGTTTGCATCAGAAGGAGTGGGAAATAAGCAATGAAGCATTATACGAGTTGATACGTTTATATACACGTGAAAGCGGCGTGCGAAGCATGGAAAGGGAACTTGCAAAACTCATGAGAAAAGCAGTTAAAGCAATATTAACTGATAAAAATAAGAAAATATCCGTAGAGGTTGGTAATTTACAAGATTATCTAGGGGTACGTAAGTATACCTTTGGCATTGCAGAAAATGAGAGTTTGGTAGGGATAGTAACTGGTCTTGCCTATACTGAAACAGGTGGTGATATTTTGATGATAGAGTCAGTCCTAATTCCTGGTAAGGGGGAGATAAAATATACAGGAAAGCTTGGAGAAGTTATGCAAGAGTCTATAAGAGCTGCGTATAGTTATGTGCGATCAAATTGTTTATTTTTCGGTATAAAGCCCGAAAAATTCCAAAATAATGATATACATTTGCATGTACCTGAAGGTGCTGTGCCAAAAGATGGCCCTTCTGCTGGCAGCGCGGTATGTACGTCTATTGTTTCTCTTATGACGAATATACCAGTTAACAAAAATGTTGCTATGACAGGCGAAGTGACATTGCGTGGTAGAGTTTTAGCTATTGGGGGCTTAAGAGAAAAATTGCTTGCAGCGCTCAGAGGATCAATCAAAACTGTGATTATACCAAGTGAAAATGAGAAAGATATGCAAGAGATTCCCGCAAATATTAAAAAAGGGATCAACGTAATTTTTGCTAAGAATATTGATGAAGTTATAAAAATTGCTTTAACTCGCCCTATTACTTCAATTGATGGTGATAATCAAAATAGTCTACCTTCCTCTATAGAAAATAAAGATAGTACCTTCTCTGCGTTAGAAACATTAAAGCACTAAATTGAAAAGGTTTATGCAATTTTCGTTTCTTTTTTTTAATTTCAAAGCTCTGATTTGAATATATAAATTACAAGTAACATATATGGCAATTTCATAAGTTCATTTTTCAAGCATATATTGCAATATCTCACTAGCAATTGCAACATCTTGGCGTGGGGTTTTGCCGTGTTCTATAAACACTGAGATTGCATAGCGCGGATCATGGTAGGGGCCATAAGCGATAAACAATTTATGACTTTCACCTTTAGAGTTTATCTCTGGTGTACCGGTTTTGCCAGCAATTTGTATACTGCCTAGCCCTTTTCTATAGTTAGAATTCACCACGTCAAACATAGCTTTTTGAACCACACTAAGATGCTCACGATTCACATCAATATCAAGAAAGTCTTGCCCTGGTTTACTCATCTCAATGTGGGGAATTACCTCCTTTCCTGTTGCAACCCTCGCTGCAAGAACCGCAAGCTGTAATGGCGTTGTAAGTAAATACCCTTGTCCTATAACTAAGTTAATGGTATCACCTAAATACCACTCTGAATACAGCTTGCGTGCACGCCAATCCACATCAGGCAACAATCCTGGAGCTTCTTCCTTAAACATTCCAATTAATGGTCCTCTTCCAATACCAAATTTGCTAGCCATTTCTAGTAGAGAATCTACATTTATTTTTTTTCCTATATTATAAAAGTAAGTGTTGCATGAGAAGGCCATTGCCTCGTTTAAAGATACATATCCATGGACTTTGCTTTTTAGGCAACGAAATTTTCGTTCACCTATTTTCATATATCCCCTACACGAGAACTTTTCTTCTGGTGTTATTATTCCATCTTTTAAACCCGCAAGCGCATCTATTATTTTAAATATTGAACCAGGTGGAATTTGATATGATAATGCACGGTTTACAAGCGGTAATGAAGGATTGTTTAAATTTTTCCAAGTTTCATTTGATAATCTGCTAGTGAAAAGATTATTATCGTAAGAAGGTGAATTATATAATGCTAAAATTTCTCCGTTATTTACATCAATTACCACTGTGGAACCTTGGTGGTCTTTAAATATCTCTGCAATTTTCTTCTGTAAATCAACATCAATTGTCAGTTGTATATCTTGTCCGTCTTGCTGCGGTATACTAGACAACTCTCTCGTGATATGCTTCTTAGAATTTATTTCCTGCTCGGACTTTCCCGGCTTGCCTTTTAATACATGATTATATGTATATTCAATTCCACTAACCCCTGCTTCATTTATGTCTTGCTGTCTTTTTGTATATCCGATTATATGAGAACATATCGAACCAAACGGGTAATAACGTTTATAAAGAGCAGTTATTTTTGTATCTGATGATTTTGTTGCATCAGGTTTAATTTCTGATAACATCTGCAAATCAACTTCCCTAGTAAAGGTTTTTTGCCCATCAAATAAAACAATATATGAAATTTTGTTTACTGCGAGTTCAACGCTATTCCTATCCAAAATCCTGCCTCGTTTAGGCACAATAGTAACAACTTTTATCCTATTATTATTGGATAGCACTTCATATTTTTGTCTATCTCGTACTTGTAAAGTATACAACCTATAACTAAAAATAGCAGAAATAGTAAGCTGAATACCACCTAATATGAATGCCCTGCGGTTGAAGACCTTGTTTTTTGTCCACATAGAATTCCTTTAGAATGCACTCCTTCTCCTTTTACTGGCACATTTCTAGCTTTCACTACATCACAAACACTTTCTTCCCACTCACTTAAGGTAACAAGTTTGTAACCCGATTTTTTTAGTATTTCAATAATCTGAGGTAAAGCTTCAACTGTATTTGATTTGTTATCGTGATCATGGAACAATATAATCGCTCCATTATGTACATTGCTTAAAACTCTTTCAACCAGAATCTCTGATTTATCACCTTGCCAATCCAGAGAATCAACAGTCCATAATATGGAATACATATTTAATCGATTAGTATTTTCGATCAAATTATCATTGTGACATCCATATGGTGGACGAAACCATTTTACATTCTGTTCTGTTGCATTTTTAATTGCCACATTTGTCTTTTCCAGTTCTTGCAATTGCTCCTCACTTGAAAGTGATGTTAACTTCCTATGCGACCAAGAATGATTACCTAATTCATGACCTGCTTGATAGATTTTTTTTACTATTTCAGATGTTTTTTTATTTATACGCTCACCAAGCACAAAAAATGTCGCTTTTGTTTTATTGCTCTCCAGAATATTAATAATATCTCCTGCTCTATTATAAGACGGTCCATCATCAAACGTAAGTGCAACGAACTTATCTTTGTTATTCAATAATTTCTTTATATTACTTAAATTTCTATATGATAGATCCAAATCACAACTGAGCCCACGATATGGTAAGTTAAAGTTACAATCACTACAGAAAACTGCGCTTGAATATAGCAAAAGAAAAGCGATTATTCTTATAAACATATATAATCAGCAAAGTGATAGAGTACTACACTTTTTTGCTAAATTAAACCACTTTTAACAGCTACTGTTTACTTCGTTACTTTGTCAATATATTATATTAATAACTTTATATAATATAGTATGATTGCAAATATAAATACCGTTGCACTTCAGGGAACCAGCACAGTAAATGTTAATGCACAAATTCACATGGCAAATGGTATTCCAGCTTTTAAAGCAACAAGGACAACATTGCAAATTTAGAGTTCAAAAGGGTTATTCCTCGAGAACTACTGCGTCAGAAAGCTGGCGTTGAATTTGTATATAATGTTGACCTTGGAGGTTTTTATGAATAATAGTGAGAGAAAAGAAAAATTGGAAACTCGCATTTTATCAAGTAGAGGCAGGTCTTTACTTGACCATGAGCTACTGGAACGTACTCTATCTGAATGTGAAGAAGGAAGAGAAGTGGCCAAAAAGCTAATAGAGCTCTTTAGTAGTTTAGGAAGGGTAATTAACGCTGACTTTTATGAGCTAAAAAATGTTACAGGAATGAATGATGGAGCAATAGCAAGTATCTTTTGTCTGAAAGAGATTTTCGATAGGATACTGAAAGGTAAGTTAAAAAAGCTGTCGATTCTTGATAACAGAGAAGAGCTACTAAAATACTTTAAAACAGCAATAGGGCAGTCACGAAAGGAAAGCTTGCGAGTAATATACTTAGATCGAAGTGGTCATTTGATATACGAGTATATTCAAGACTGTGGAACTATAGACAGAGTACCTCTATATGTGAGAGAAATAATCAAACAGGGATTACTGATCGATGCATCATCTATTGCAATTTCACATAATCATCCAAGTGGAGATACAGAACCATCAAAGGAGGATGAGGATAACACACTTACATTAGCTGCAACCTGCGAAAATGTAGGAATGAAATTAATAGATCACATAATCGTAACACAGAAGAGCCACTTTAGTTTTTATGATAGTGGTTTATTGTAATCTGTAGACCGGAAGGAAAGTTCTCCAACTTTCCTTCTTTTTTTCTACTTCATAAATTAAAAAATTCAATATAAGCTTGAGCAGCTAAAATTAGTAATGAAAGGTGGAATTAGGCAAAAAAATAAAAGAACTTAGATTATACTGTGGTTTAACACAAACTGAGTTGGGAAAGAAAATAGGCGTTTCGTATAGACAAATACAAAGGTACGAAAATAGTTCAAACCAAATTTTGGCCAGTAGGCTATACGACTTAGCAAAAGCACTATCGATTAATGTGGCTGATTTTTTTACTGATGTGCATGTCGACTCACATGAAACTTATGATGAAGAAATACTAAAATTAGTCAAAGGATATAATGAAATTAAAAGCAAAAGGTTACGTAGCGTAGTTTATATATTGGTAAAATCTTTTTCTCAAAGTTACAATGAGAGTTAGTATTGCTTCAATACCTCAGTTAATATATTAATAAATGATTGTACAAGATGAACAACATCCTATTGATAAACAAATAGGTGAAAGAATAAGGAAGAGAAGGTTAATATGCGGTTTTAGCCAAAGAGACTTAGGAAAAAAGCTCGGAATTTCATTTCAGCATATACAAGGATATGAAACTGGAGAGGTAAGGCTTGTAATTGATAGATTGTATAATTTGGCAGAAGCTTTGTCCGTTGATATGTCATATTTTTTTACCAAAGCTTCTGAAGACTTACACGATAAGGCCTTTTGTAGCGATGTGGGTAGTGAAGAAATATCAAGGCTAGTGAGGGAATACAGGAAAATTAAGGATGAAACGTTGCGTGATATTGTGCATTCAGTGATAAAAGCGCTTGCCAATAAATAATATTGCCTGAATATATCTTCAATCCACTTCTACAAGCAATGCTAGTTAAGGTAAATTTTTTATGGTAATTTTGATTAAATTTCAAGAACTACTTTACTTTGCAATAATTATGGCTATGTAAAAACATAGCCACCAATCAAGAACGTCCTACAGATGTCGTTTTGGTATCTTTTAATTTGCTCACCCAAGAAAAGGTCTCACTACTTTTAGAATTTTGGTCGCCCCACCTTCCACATCTAGTAAAGCTGCCTTTTTCCACTACTTCTTTAACAGACATTCCACCAAATAAACAACCCTTTCCTACGATTTCTCCTATTTCTTGCAACTCGTTCCACATTTCTTCATCTTCTACCTCAACTTGTACTTGATGATAGTCTTCTGTGTCATGATATACCATTAAATTTAGCTCTCCTAGGCTAGTGCAAAGTGTTACTGTAAAAGCGCTGTTATCGGATATATCTGTATCCGTTCAGAGGTGTGGTTTAAGAAACAACAGCTAGCAGGTTTTGAAAAGGGTTTAATTCCTTTTGTTTCCAAGTCAGATACAACGAAATTATCCGCTCAAGAAATCTATTCCCTCGCTCTGACTGTGCAAAATATGAATTCTTACGATAGACAACATAATGCCGTATCTGTCGCTCAACATGGTTATTCGTTAATGGAATATTCTCTGGGTCATCCAAAAATGTCCACATCATTGACTCGGATTTTATAATACCCTTTACCGTTCGTGAAGCTCCTTTTGCTTCAAGTATATAAGATATTTTTATCATGCAGTACTGTATGTATCTTCGTAATTCTTTAGCTTGCTTAGTGAACTTTGAAATACTAATTTCATTTTCTGACAAAGCGTTTTTTAATACAAACAATCCATTAGCTGCGTCTTTTAAACAATGGCCAAGTCTCATTACTTCACTATTCCAACTATGAGATAACCTCTCGAAATTTCTCAATAAGTGAGCCCAACAAATTTGTCGTTTTTCATCACTGAAGTGGTTGTAAACTGCATATCTGTCAGTAATTACCAGGTTTTTGTAATCACAAAATGCACTATTCTTTAAAAATTTCATTCCTCTTGTATCTGCTAACTTCATAAGACTTGCTTTATTGTTGGCAAACATCCAGCACCATCCCAATTTGCCTTTGTTGTAGTGACTGGTTTCATCAATATGCAAAATTTCGCTTGCTTTTATTTCTTCCTCTATTTGTTCATAGGCTTCTTTACATTTTGACGAAACCCTTGCTTCACTATTGGACACACTACCAACACTTATACTCATGTTAAAGATGTCTTTCATAATATTCGCTATTTCTCGCTTTGAATTCTTATAAAACCCACTTAGTGATGCAACTACTGACTTAACTCTAGGACCAAAGGTATCCGGTGTAACTCCTTCTGGTAATTTGCTACTCCTTCTTTTTCCGCATTTACGACAGCGACCATGTTCTAATTGATACTCAACTACGTAAGGCTTAATTTCTGGTAAATCAACTTTTTGATAGACATATGGTTTTTCCGATATTGCGATTTCTTCACCACACTCGCATCTATTTGGTAACTCTACCTTCACCACCTCATCTGCTTCCATTTTAGCTCGGCAATTCCCCTTATGTCCAACTTGACCACCTATCTTCCTGCCGCCCTCTGACTTATCTTCTGGTGTGTCTTTTTTTATTTTGTACAGCTCTTTTGAACTTGGTAAAGATGAATTCCTTGAGTTTAAGCCGAGTCTCTCTCTTAGTTCAGCATTCTCTATTTCTAAGATTTTATTTTTTTCTTCAATCTTTGCTACTTTCTGCTCTAAGTTTTTACATAACTCTACAATACTGATCAACAATTGAAGCATCTAGCCTTACTTTACTATCAACATTTTGTGTTATTACTACTTTAATATATTATGTCAATTGTTTTTTATCCTTGCCACACCTCTGAACGGATACATATATCTACGTAATTTCTTTTACCGTCTTTCCCAGTTTTGACCTCAACTTCACCATCACCTATTTTTATGATACTACCGCCAAGGTTTAAGTCTCCTTTACTTAAGCCCAAATTTTTTGCACCTTCTACAACTTTGGCAACATCAACTATGCAGCTATGTGAAAATTCAATATAGAAGGTCTTATTATCGATTTCTACATCTTCAACAGTTCCTTCTATAGTAGCGTCTTCTCCAACTTCCCTAAGTTTCTTGAGCCTACTATATATTTGTGGCTCAATTTCTTTTTGCACTTTTTGATACATTTCAGCTATTTTCTTATCAACTTGTACATTAAAATCTGCTCCATGTAAGGCTAACTTTCTGATTATATCTTCTTGTTTATTTTCTTTGAATTCATCACGATACATCTTAAACATTGTAACGTTAGTGAAGCTAAAGCCATCTTCGTTGCGAGCGTTTACTCTTATTCCTAAATCCAAAGCTTCATCGACGATTTTACTTAATTTGTCTAGATTTTCAGCTGCAATAGCTTTTTCCAAGAATTCATTTAATTTCACATTTTCATATTCACTTAGCCTTATCTTGCATAAAGCTGATCGAAATGGATTGAGCTCCTCAGGATATGTTAAGACAGGTAATTTACTAATCTTTTTATTTGCTGTTGGAGCAGCTTTTATAAAATTAGGTAATAACCCTTCTTTTGCTATTCGCTCTACCGCTTTTAACATTTTACTAGACAATTTTTTACCATTTATTTTTTTCATTGTAACCCTCACTTAATTTCATTACTATTCGATCATATCGTGATAAATATTATTTAATTGTTAATATTATACGACTTATTGATTTACTGTATATTATAATAACAAGTTTTGCGGGCATCTACACTAGAAAAACACATCCTATAAAAATTATTTCAGTTTCAACAAAAATGGGGTATCGTAATCGTAAAATTGAAAAAAATGGATATCCTATCTTACTCTACTGAAAAGCTGAAAAAGCATTGTCAGCTACTTGATGATGAAGAAAAAATAGGTATCCGTTCAGAGGTGTGGCAAGGATAAAAAACAATTGACATAATATATTAAAGTAGTAATAACACAAAATGTTGATAGTAAAGTAAGGCTAGATGCTTCAATTGTTGATCAGTATTGTAGAGTTATGTAAAAACTTAGAGCAGAAAGTAGCAAAGCTTGAAGAAAAAAATAAAATCTTAGAAATAGAGAATGCTGAACTAAGAGAGAGACTCGGCTTAAACTCAAGGAATTCATCTTTACCAAGTTCAAAAGAGCTGTACAAAATAAAAAAAGACACACCAGAAGATAAGTCAGAGGGCGGCAGGAAGATAGGTGGTCAAGTTGGACATAAGGGGAATTGCCGAGCTAAAATGGAAGCAGATGAGGTGGTGAAGGTAGAGTTACCAAATAGATGCGAGTGTGGTGAAGAAATCGCAATATCGGAAAAACCATATGTCTATCAAAAAGTTGATTTACCAGAAATTAAGCCTTACGTAGTTGAGTATCAATTAGAACATGGTCGCTGTCGTAAATGCGGAAAAAGAAGGAGTAGCAAATTACCAGAAGGAGTTACACCGGATACCTTTGGTCCTAGAGTTAAGTCAGTAGTTGCATCACTAAGTGGGTTTTATAAGAATTCAAAGCGAGAAATAGCGAATATTATGAAAGACATCTTTAACATGAGTATAAGTGTTGGTAGTGTGTCCAATAGTGAAGCAAGGGTTTCGTCAAAATGTAAAGAAGCCTATGAACAAATAGAGGAAGAAATAAAAGCAAGCGAAATTTTGCATATTGATGAAACCAGTCACTACAACAAAGGCAAATTGGGATGGTGCTGGATGTTTGCCAACAATAAAGCAAGTCTTATGAAGTTAGCAGATACAAGAGGAATGAAATTTTTAAAGAATAGTGCATTTTGTGATTACAAAAACCTGGTAATTACTGACAGATATGCAGTTTACAACCACTTCAGTGATGAAAAACGACAAATTTGTTGGGCTCACTTATTGAGAAATTTCGAGAGGTTATCTCATAGTTGGAATAGTGAAGTAATGAGACTTGGCCATTGTTTAAAAGACGCAGCTAATGGATTGTTTGTATTAAAAAACGCTTTGTCAGAAAATGAAATTAGTATTTCAAAGTTCACTAAGCAAGCTAAAGAATTACGAAGATACATACAGTACTGCATGATAAAAATATCTTATATACTTGAAGCAAAAGGAGCTTCACGAACGGTAAAGGGTATTATAAAATCCGAGTCAATGATGTGGACATTTTTGGATGACCCAGAGAATATTCCATTAACGAATAACCATGTTGAGCGACAGATACGGCATTATGTTGTCTATCGTAAGAATTCATATTTTGCACAGTCAGAGCGAGGGAATAGATTTCTTGAGCGGATAATTTCGTTGTATCTGACTTGGAAACAAAAGGAATTAAACCCTTTTCAAAACCTGCTAGCTGTTGTTTCTTAAACCACACCTCTGAACGGATACAGAAAATTTATGCAGATATTCCAGGGAGAACTCGAGAGAGAATCAGTATAGTAGCCGGGTGGATTGGAAAGAGATTTATTGCACCAATGACTTTCAAAGGTGGGTGTGACAAAGAGGTATTCAATACATGGTTGGAGAAGATGTTATTACCTAAATTGCCACTTGGCACAACTATAGTTATGGATAATGCTACATTTCATAAGACCACTAAAACAAAATCATTAATAGAGTCTTTTGGCTGTCATTTGCTGTATCTTCCAACATATTCACCAGATTTGAATCCTATAGAATACTGTTGGCATACCATCAAAAGCCGCCTCAGACCTCTCATGTATAAATATACAGACTTACAGCTTTTGGTTGGTAATACCATAATGGAACTTTATCATCCATTTTAGAAAATACTATACTTTCTAATGTATTGCTTTCAATCAAGTTCTTTGTTAAGCTCACTGTTAGTGGATGTTCAATTATCTTAACATAAAAATCAAGGCAGCTTTAGGTATAAATACGAGTAACTCGTATAAGTAAAGAGGCTATAAGAAGTTTCTTACCATTCTATTCAAACGGGTTTTAAACTTTTGAAATGTCATGACATTGTTGATACGTTTGTCAAGAAACGACAGGGTATCTACAAAATCTTCTGAATAATCATTGATAAAAAAAAGTATCGTACTTAAGTACACTCCAGCTAATATTGCTCTTTTTGTATAGTAGTTAAAATCTGTTGATTGATCATGAATGCCATACCAAATCGCGCTAACAGTTCTGTACAAGAGTTTACTAGAAAAATATGTATTTTGGGGTAATATAGAGAATGATAAAACATTTTTTAAAAACTCTCTGTAATTTTGTAACTTAGCATAGTTTGAAAGGCGTATTTGGACAGCTAACTTTATCCGCTCTCTTACCTTCATATCTTCTAAATTGGAATTCCAAAGTTCAGTTTCCATTGAGCTATTTAAGTCCTCTGCTATGTACTCCAAAGCACTATATATTCCATTTTGAAATTTACAAAAACTATTGGCTAGGTTAAGGTTCGTGCACACTTTCAATAAGGTTGCATCACTTATTCCTTCAAATGGAATAACCTTAATCAGCTCATCTACTATTAACTTTTGTTCCATACAATATTATACTAAACATCACATATAATTATACCTGAGATTTTCAAACATTCTGCAAAATGCTTCACCGCGCTCTTCAAAATTTTTCCACTGATCAAAAGAAGAACATGCAGGAGAAAGTAATATCGCTACTTCTTCTTTGCTATTTATGGCCTCTTCAAAAGCCAGTTTAAATGCGTTTTCTAGATTATAGCACTTCATATAATCTATTTTGTTCTCCATAATGTTTGCAAAAACTTCAGTTGATTCTCCAATAAGAAAAGCTTTTCTAATCTTGGTGAAATGCTTGCTTAATGATTCTATTCCGCCTTTTTTGCTTTTTCCGCCAACAATCCAATATATGTTTTTATAAGATAAAATTGCCTTTTCGGTCGATTCTGCATTGGTTGCTTTGCTATCGTTGATAAAAAGTACATTATGTATTTTGCCAAGAAATTCATTTCTGTGTCTTAGCCCTGGAAAGGATTTGATTTCATTGACAATAGTGCTGCTATCTACTCCAAGTAACTTGCACACAGCGTGTGCAGCTACTATATTTTCTACATTGGATACTAGGTTTACTTTCATATCACTCATTGATAAGTTGTGATTCTCTAGTTTTAGCGAGATCTCCTGAATCTCAGCACTCCTTTTGTCATCCAAGTAGCTGACACTGGGATCCAGATAATTTCGATCTATACCAGTAATCTGTTCACTATAATCAAGCAAATTGTTATCTGCCAATGATATTAGATCTCTTGCACTACCCTCTGTCATCTGAGTAGTTGGCAATGGTTTTTCTTTTCTGGTCACGCGCTGGAATGACACCAGGGAATATGTTACTGAAATTGGAATTTTGTTCCCAGTGAATTTATTGAATACATCAGCGGTAATTTTGTTATCACATCCTATCACGGCAATCTTGCTACTGTTTATCAGTTTTAATTTAGTTGCTATGTAGTTATTCATACTTCCATGTCTATCTATGTGGTCTGGTGTGATGTTGAGCAATACAGAAATGTCTACATTAATTTTATTTATTAGCTCCAATTGAAAAGAGGAGAATTCAATTACATAAATTTCTGCATCTCTTTCTAAATCCAAAATAGGCACACCTAAATTCCCGCCAATAGCTACTTTTTTCCCTGTGGATTTTAATATGTGCCCTATTAGTGACGTGGTGGTTGATTTGCCATTTGTTCCAGTGATGCCTACAACCTTCTGGCTTGTAGTTTTAGTTTCAAGAAATAGCTCAATGTCTGATTTTATTTTGCAGTCAAAGCTTCTTGCAAGTTTTACTACCCAATGCGCTGGTATTGGCACTCCAGGGCTCAAAATTAGTGTGCTTATCTCATGCCAATTATACTCATTGGGATGAGTATAGTTACACTCTTTATATATCTTTTTTGCATTTGCTATTTGCTCTTTATTATCATCCCATGCATATATTTTTGCACTGCTTTTTGTTAGAGCATTAATAACGGACAAACCAGTTTTACCAAGGCCGAAAACCGCAACACTTTGATTTTTGTATTTGTTTAGTTGCACTTCTAGATAACTTATGCGAACCATTTTATAAAGATATAATACAAATTATAATGACTTCTTCCATAGTTTTTGGCAGTGCTTAACTTTATTGTCACAACCTTAGCCAATAGAAAACTCCTTGACACATTTTGCCAACTCCCTTGCCATGACAATAAGAGTATTTATCCTTTAGAATTAATTAAGAGAAAATTTTTCTCGACTTCTTGTATAATTTGATAAAAGTGATCAAAATCTAAGCTTGCACTACCAATTAAAACTCCCAATAGATTTGGAATACTGAGCAAGTTTCCTATATTTTCTGAGTTGACTGAGCCACCATATATAATGTGTTTTTTACCAGTACACAATTTTATTATCTCTATCACCTCAGCAATTGCGTCATTATTTGGCACATTTCCTGTTCCTATTGCCCATATTGGTTCGTATGCTATGGTATATTCACCTTGTGTTGGCAAACGGTTTTTGCATTGATATTCTATTACTTCTTTTGTTTTTTTATTTTTATAATCTTCTGAATTTTCACCTACACAGATGATTGGGTGTAATCCTGATTCTATTGCTGTTTTCGATTTAAGTTTTATTTCACTATCTTTTTCATGAGCCCTTTCAGAATGTCCAAGTATTACGTAACTACATCCTAGTTCCTTCAACATTCCTGCACTAATTTCACCTGTGTAAGAACCGAACTCTTTATGATGGCAATTCTGTCCTCCTATTTTAATATTATTGTTCAACCCTATACTGCTTGGAAATGATGTAAAAGGAGGGCAAATTACTAATTTAGAGGTAATTTCGTTGCTCTTGTTGTTAAGTTTGCCTATAAAGTCAACAAATGAAGAACGTGTTCCATTCATTTTCCAATTTGCTACTATTAAAAAGGACATCAACTTTACTTGTATGGATAAGAGTGCCGGCTGTCGGACTTGAACTGACAACCTACTGATTACAAGTCAGTTGCTCTACCAATTGAGCTAAGCCGGCATTAAATACACTAACAATATACAATTATTGATGAATTTTCGTCAACTAATTTTTAAAATACTGCATACTAAGATCATATGAAAAAATTTTCACTGAAGCCAAAAAAGAGTCTAGGGCAAAATTTTATTTTATCGAATGAGATAACAAAAAGAATAGTTGCCTTAGCTGGTAGCCTGAAAGATTTTAATGTTATTGAAATTGGTCCTGGGTATGGTGCGTTAACAAGAGAAATATTGGCGTATAATCCAAAGTTTCTACTTTCTATAGAAAAAGATAGTAGTTTAGTGAAACATCACGAACAATTGCTAAATGAGCATCAGGGAAAATATAGAATTATAGAAGCAGATGCACTTAATGTTGTAGAAAAAGAGCTGGTAGAATGTCCAGTCAAAGTCATTGCTAACTTGCCTTACAATATCTCAGTAGCGTTATTTTTAAAGTGGTTAAATAATATAAAATTTTTTACGAGTTTGACGTTAATGTTCCAAAAGGAGGTAGCAGAGCGTATTACAGCAGAACCTAGTTCTAAAGATTATGGTTCCCTATCAGTGCTAAGCCAGTTACTATGCGACATAAAAAAGGAATTTGATATTGAACCTAAGGAATTTTTTCCAAGACCAAAAGTATATTCTTCAGTAATTACAGTAAAACCTTTACCCACTCCAAGATTTGCAGTAAATTTAGAAACCTTAACAAAGCTAACACGTGCTGTGTTCGCTCAAAGAAGAAAGATGCTGAGAAATAGCTTGCAAAGTATAACTAGTGATGTCTCAACTACTCTTGAGAATGCTAAACTGAGTGGAGACGAACGTCCAGAAAGCTTAACTATTGAGCAGTTCTGTTTGCTAGCAAATAATGTAATTTTGCGATAAATATATTAGGAGCTACATCCCTCTTCTATCCTATTTTGATCTAAAAATAGCTGTAGCCAGGCTAATTTTGCAAAAGCTCTATTGCAATTTCATTAATTGGCGTATAAGCTTTAAATAAAGCATATGAAAAAAATGGAAGCTTGTTATTCGTTTGACGATGTACTTCTCTTACCGGCCTATTCTGATGTATTGCCTCGTGATGCAGACACAAGAACTTATCTAACAAATAATATAGAACTAAATATCCCTCTCATATCCTCTGCAATGGACACTGTCACTGAATCAGGTTTTGCAATAGCTATTGCCCAACATGGTGGAATAGGTTGCATACATAAGAATTTATCAATAGATGAACAAGTGTTAGAAGTAAGAAGGGTGAAAAAATATGAAAGCTGGATCGTGTATAACCCAATTACAATTTCCCCAGATAAAACGGTTGCAGAAGCAGTTTCATTAATGAGAGAGTATAATTATTCCGGAATTCCTGTAGTTGATCAACGCAAGTTAGTGGGAATTTTAACTAATCGAGATGTGAGGTTTATTGAAGACCAGAACATGAATATAAAAGTTTCCGAGGTAATGACAAAAGATAAGTTAGTAACAGTTCGAGAGCAGGCAGTAAACAGCGCCTCAGCAATGAAATTGTTGCATGCAAATAGAATAGAGAAGCTTTTGGTTGTTGATGAAAATTCTTGTTGCATAGGTCTAATCACAGTTAAAGACATCGAAAAATACAATAGATATCCAAATTCATGTAAAGACAGTAAAGGTCGACTCAGAGTTGCCGCTGCAATTGGTACTGGTAAAAAAGATGGTATAGAAAGATGTGAAGCTTTGGTCGAAGAAGAAGTTGATGTGGTTATTGTAGATACCGCTCACGGTCATTCCCAGAACGTTATCAGCACTATTAAGGAAATAAAAAAGATGTACCCGAATACTCAATTAATCGGCGGAAATATCACAACAACAGAGGCTGCTGAAGCGTTGATTGATGCTGGTGTTGATGCAGTGAAAGTTGGAATAGGGCCAGGATCAATTTGTACTACCAGAATAGTTACAGGCGTTGGTATGCCACAATTCTCTGCGATCAAGAATATTGCAGAGGTTTGTAAAACAAAAAACGTCAGACTAATTGCTGATGGTGGAATAAAATATTCGGGAGATGTTGCAAAAGCTATTGCAGCTGGTGCTGATACTGTGATGATAGGTTCAATCTTTGCTGGTACTGAGGAAAGCCCAGGTGAGATTATCATGTATAAGGGTAGAGCATATAAGGAATATCGAGGAATGGGATCTATTAGTGCAATGAAACGAGGGTCAGCTAGCCGTTATTTTCAAGATTCAAAACTTGATTTAGTCCCACAAGGAGTAGAAGCAAGAGTTCCTTTTAAAGGTCCAGCTTCAGGAGTGATCTGTCAGTTAATTGGTGGGTTGCAAGCTGCAATGGGCTACACTGGCAACCGTAATATAGAAGAGATGAAAAAAAACTGCAAATTTATCACTATTACTTCATCAGGATTAAGAGAAAGTCATGCTCATGATATAATCATTACACAGGAAGCTCCAAATTACGCTTACCAAGCATCTAATTTATCATCTGATTCAGAGTAGATACAATCCCCTTTTGAGGGTGTCATTTCAACACTGGTACACAATTGTATAAACATAGCTTTTTTGCTCCATCAGAATTGGCTTACTTTTAGTGATTCATGGAGTTAAAAAAGTCAGCATTGCTCTTTGTTAAAAGTAGTTTGTCACGTAAAAACTCCATTGCTTCAACAGACCCCATAGGATTAAGTATCCTACGCAATACCCATATTTTATTTAGTATGGCCTTATCAACTAATAGCTCTTCCTTCCTTGTTCCGGATTTTGTAATATCAATAGCAGGGAATATACGTTTATCAGCAAGTTTTCTATCTAGTATAATTTCAGCATTACCTGTGCCTTTAAACTCTTCAAAAATAACATCATCCATTTTTGAACCAGTTTCTATAAGGGCTGTAGCGATGATTGTCAAAGAACCACCATTTTCAATATTACGAGCTGCTCCAAAAAAGCGTTTTGGTCTTTGCAGCGCATTTGAATCTACACCGCCGGTTAGAACCTTTCCAGACGAAGGAATGACTGCATTATAAGCACGTGCAAGGCGAGTTATAGAATCAAGCAAAATCACTACATCTTTTTTGTGTTCAACCATTCTTTTAGCTTTTTCTATTACTATTTCAGCAAGTTGGACATGACGGTAGGCAGGTTCATCAAATGTAGAGCTTACCACTTCACCCTTTACAGAGCGTATCATATCTGTCACCTCTTCGGGTCTTTCATCTATAAGTAATACTATTAGTTCTATTTCAGGATGATTTGTAGCTATAGAGTGAGCCATTTGCTGAAGCAATATCGTTTTTCCTGTACGAGGTGGAGCAACTATCAATGCTCTTTGTCCTTTTCCAAGAGGTGTAACTATATCTACAGCACGCATGTTTATATCTTTTTTATTATCTCCGCTACTGTTGTTTTCAAGGAAGAGGCTTTTTTCAGGATAAAGCGGAAGCAAATTATCAAAATGGACGTACTTTCTTAATTCACTGATTTCAGTAGAGTTTATACTTTGAACCTTAGTTAAAGTAAAATATCTTTCTTTATCACCAGGTGGCCTTATTTCTCCACATGCCATATCTCCTGTACGTAAATTAAACTTCTTTATTTGGCCATTGGAAATATAAACATCATCGGTACTTGGAGCATAATTTGCACTTGATGAACGTAAGAAACCAAAACCATCAGGCAATATTTCCACTACTCCACTTCCTGTGGTTATGCCTCCTTCTTCACTCATTTTCTTCATTAAACTGAATATCATTTCCTGTTTTAGCATCCTGCCATTGCCTTTACCACTAGTTGAAATTTTTCTTTCTTCAGCTAGCTCTAACAATTCTTCTGCTGTTTTCTCTTTCAATTCGCTCAGGTCCAATGTTTTCTTGTTTTTTTCAGCACCTTCACTGGTCATTTGTTTTACTGCGTCAGCATTATGAATTTGTTCGCTTTTTTCAGGTTGACCTACAACCCCTCCTTTTGCTAAGACATCTTCATTGATTGTTGTCATAATCCTCCAAAAATTTTAATTGATGCTTACTAACCTAAAATGTGAATATAAAACAATAAATTAGGCTGAGCTAGTTTTTAGTGCGTATTTAGACTTAATTATTATTAAACTAGATACTTTACTTACATTATACTGATAAAAACTAACAAGTCAAGTCAATTTAATATTAACAAAGTACAAGAATTTGAGAATCATCAATAGCTATTATTTATATTTTTTAATCTTTGTTTCTTCTCTTCTTCTACTTTCGCTTTTTCTACTTCCGCTTCTAAATTTTCCTGGCTACATAAACCAAGTAGTACAGGATCTTGAGGTTTGATATTGAGTATGTTATGATGAGATCTATCTCTTACCTGCTCAACTGTGTAATTTGTTGTACCAACTAGCTTAGCTATTACATTATTGTTCAAGATAGGAAATTTTTTTACCAAATAATAAATCGCATTAGGTTTATCTCTACGCCTTGCTGTGGAAGCAAAGGCAAGAAAGCTAATCGTCTTTGCCCTTTTTTTCATATTTTTTATAATCAAATTTGGTACACGATTTGGATTTTTTTTGCAATTATCGATTTCTTTTTCAGTAATTATTTCAGAAATAATAGGGTCATACTTTTCAACTTCTATTTCCTCATCAGCTATGTCTTGTACTTTTTCAAGGGATAACTTGCAACATTGTGCTATTTGATCAAAAGTTAAGCTAGTGTTATCAACCAACCAAGCAGCTACTTGCATGAGAAATTGTTCATTTCTATCTTTATTGTCTTTAGAAGATTCCATTGACATCGAAAAAACATCTCCCATTTTAATATTCCTTTACTGTTATAGAAATAAAATATAAACCATTAAAACTAAAAAAGCATTAACTTTGTCATCCAATGGCTTTTTAGTTTATATTTCTTATCTCTTAGAACCTGTTCATAATCTTTTGAGGAGGAAAGAAGCAAAAGCAAATTTGTAGGCTAGTATTAAGTTTACGCTCGCAATTTTTCCAAAGTCGCCTACATTTTTCCAACCAGGCAAAAGAAGATCTCTCAACAACCCATCTTTTTGGCAATACAGCAAAGGTGTGTAATTCGCTTCACCTCAACAGTTGCACCAATAGTTACTTTCATCTGTGTTGCAAAATTTTCTCCAGTGTAGCCTGCATCAACCAGTATGTTTTTAACTTCAGAGAGACTTTCTTTAGCATTTTTAACCATTGTCAAAGCACTGCTACGATCGGTTATTTCTGCCGTTGTTATATGAATTGCGTGTGTCAAACCTTTTGTATCAACTGCGATATGACGCTTTATTACTGAAATTTTCTTGCCATCATCATAACCTTTTTTTTCAGCAGTATCGGTATTTTTTACACTTTGGGCATCAATGATGCAGAAGCTTGTTTTGGTATTCCGACCACTGTTCTCTCCAACCAATTTTTTTTAAGACAATTTCTAGAACACTTTCTCTATCTTCATTCGTTTTTTTACTCCATTTCTTGAAGTAATCGTAACAATTTCGCCATCTTGGAAACTCTTTTGGAAGCATTCGCCATTGACAGCCACTTTTTAGTACATAAAGCACACCACAAAATAACTCATATAAACCTAATCTTCTTGGCTTTGTTTTCTTTCGCACGCTTTCTAAAATTAGTCTAATCTTTTCGAATTTTTCACAACTTATGTCACTTGGATATGTATTCCTCATACTTTACCTCATGTCAACTATACCTCATCTTACCATATTCAGAGATCACTTACAGGCTCTTAGGTTAATATAAGCTTCCATTCAATTTAATACACTACAATATTACATATATTAGCTAATTTGTTAATAGATTTACAAAGATTAAATTATTGCTATTCTAAATTTAAGTGTTAGTTAACTGAGTTTACAATGAGTATTAGAAATTTTTTTACCAAGGCAATCGTTCTCCTTTTAGTTTGCTTATTAATCTTTATGGGGATTGGCAATCTTTTATCAAATGATGATGAAAGGAAAGAATTAGCTAAAGTAGGAAAGGAAGTTATAACATCAGATGAATATAAATTACTATATCAAAATTATGAAAAGCAAATTTCTGGATCTGATGTAAGTAAAGAACAAGTAAAAAAGCTGAAATATGATTTACTTAACGCACTTATAGAGCAAAAACTATTGTTTAACCTAATTAGCGAACTTGGATTAAAAGTTGGAGAAGAATCTATCAAAAGCCATATAAAAAATACCAAGTACTTTCAGGACGATAAAGGAGAATTTGACCATAATAAATTCCATCAAACTCTAAATAGCCTGCATATAACAGAAAAGGAATATATAGAAAAATTAGAGAAAATCCTGCCTGCAATGATGTTCATGACTTCGTTATTTAAAGATAATTATCCGGTAACTTTTGGTGAGAGTGTTGATGAGCAGATATACAAAAATCGCTACCAAACTAGAGTAGTTGATATTGTTAAAATAACTGAGGATGCAATTACAGACGTTCCTGAACCAGATGATCAAGCCTTACTTGATTTGTATGAAAGAAATAAGTCCAATTTTTATTACCCTGAGTATCGAACTGCGCAATACATTTCTCTGGATCAAAAATATTTTGAAGATCAAATCAGAATTTCAGATGAAGAGGTTGATAGTATAATAGAACATCAGGAACTTAAAAATCAAAGAGACATATTCAATGTGATATTTCCTACCAAAGAAAAAGCTGAAATAGCAAGAAGAGCACTTGAAGAAAGTAAAGCAAGCTTTGAACAAATAATAGAAGAGTTTAATAAAGTGAAACTCGATGAAACCAGAGTAAATAATATAACTAAGGATTTCTTACCTGAAAATATGAGAGAAAAGGTATTTGCTCTCAAAACAGGTGAAGTAAGTGAAGTTTTAACAAGCAATTTTGGATGGCACGTAATAAAGGTAGAAAGCATACATCAAATCTCTGATGAAGACTTGGTTGATTTAAAAAAAGACATAAGGTCAGTTTTAACCAATCAAAAGTCTTTTGAAAAAGTCAATGATTTCATAAATCAAGTGAATTATAAGATATACAATGGTGCAACGATTGAAGAAATCTCCAATAATTACAATTTACCTATACAAACCATTGGTCCAGTAGATGCTAGTGGAAAAGACCAAAGTGGTAATGAAGTAGGAAATTCCAGTGATTTCATTTCTTTCATTTTTTCACGCGAGAAAGATCAGAAGAGTTATTTTAAGGGTGTTGGAGATACTGTTGTTGGTGTAAAAATCAGTGATATCGTTCCTCCTAAATTACAAAATTTTGAAGAAAGTAGGGAATCAGCCATAAAGCTTTGGCGTAGTGAATTTATAAAAGAAAGAATGTTTAAAATGGGACAAGAAGTAGCAGTTCAACTAAGAGAAAAGACAGATTTGGAAGAAATGCAAGGTATAAAATTGGTTAAAGGCCAGCAAATACAACGCAATGAACAAAACTACCCTTTTTCTTTCATAGAAGAGATTTTCAATATGAAAACAACTAATTCGGTAACAGATCCTATTCAATACAATAATGAAATTATAATAGGCGTTCTAAAACAAATGCATTCATCAAATGGTAAATTAAACATGCTTGGTACCGGAAAACGTGTGATGATATCGCTAAAGGAACAGTTAATTAGCTATCTAAAATCAAAGTATAGAGTAGAAGTTAATCATGCTATGATTGATGATATATAAAAAAGTTTATTATCTTCCTTTTATGAGTGATTGGAGGGGGCTATATTGTATTTTTAGGTAAAAGAGGTACAATTAGTTTGACTTGAGCTGTTTATTGTATTTAAATTGTAATTAATATATGAATAAAGGTTGACATGGCAGTTAAAATAAGGTTAGCAAGGTTTGGGGCAAAGAAACGTCCTTTTTATAGGATAGTTGTAGCCGACTCACGAGCACCAAGAGATGGGCGCTTTATTGAGAGAATAGGACAATATGATCCAATGTTGCCAAAAGACAATAAAAATCGTGTTGTGGTAAAAGCTGATAGATTAAAACATTGGCTAAGTGTAGGAGCGCAAGCAACTGAAAGGGTAATGTGGTTCATTAAAAAAGGCATAGTAGATTTAGAAACAGAATCGAAAAAAATAGAAAAGAAAAAAGTTGAGAAAGTACAAGGGCAAGAAGCATAAGTCCTCTTAAATGCTAAACACTGATTTAACAAAAAGTAGTAAATTAGATGATATTGTATCTTCTGATTTATTGGCTATGAATGACTTTATCTTCAAAAATGTCAATGATGAAGGTACTAAGCTTGCTACCGATGTTACATCTCATCTTATTAATTCAGGAGGAAAAAAGATAAGGCCTAAGCTCGTTTTTATTGTGTGTAAAATGCTGAATTACTCTGGAGAGAGTAGGGTCAACATTGCTGCATCGGTAGAATTTATACACAACGCTACTTTACTTCATGATGATGTGCTTGATGAAAGTAAGGCACGACATGGAGTTGCAACAGCAAATAAAATTTGGGGGAATAAATCAAGCATTTTAGTTGGTGATCTATTATTGACCTTAGCATTTAGATGGCTTATAGAATGTGGGAATTTAAGTGTTCTCTCTATTTTATCTAAGGCATCTAATTTGCTTGTCAAGGGTGAGATAAAGCAGATGACAACACGTTTTGACCCTAACACAATTAGGAAAAATTATTTTAATATCATTGCAGAAAAGACAGCATCTTTATTTTCTGCATGCTGCGAGGCTGCATCAGTAGTATCTGGAGCCACAAGTGACGAAATAGAGAGGCTAAGGAATTTCGGGTTTAATTTTGGTATGGCATTCCAAATAATTGATGACGTGCTAGATTATACTGCTAATCAAGGCACTTTAGGAAAGCAACTTGGAAAAGATTTCTTTGAAGGTAAAGTTACTTTACCTTCTATTATAGCATATGAAAAAGGCAGCCCATCAGAACAAAAATTCTGGGAGAAATCTTTTTCTTCAGCTAGACACAATTTTGACCAAGCATTACAATATATTAATCATCATAATGCCATTCATGTTTCTATGGAAGAAGCTAAACACTATATTAATATGGCGCAAAGTAATATTGATACTTTTTCTGATTCTCTTTATAAAACTGCTTTGATTGACTTTTTAAATGCAAGCATAGAAAGACAAGGATAGCTAACGCTTGATATTTTTAGATTGATTGTTATATATTTATTAAGTTTGTAAGGGTGAATGATATGTCAGATAGTAATAAAGAGAAAAAAAAGAAATTTGCCGATATGGTCAGTAAACGAAAAGGGGATGATCAAGAAGATCAGCAAACAGGTGATTTAAGTGAAGAGCTTAATATATTAAAAGAACGTGCAGTTCAGCTTGAAGATCATTTACGTCGCGCTGTTGCGGATAATGAAAACGTTAAACGTATAATGCAAAAGCAAATTAGCGATGCAAGTGATTATGCAGTCACGAAATTTGCACGTGATATGATCGACTCTTGTGACAATTTAAAAAAAGCAATGGAAAACTTGAAAGATGATGATCCTATTCATGAAGGAATAAAAGTGGCGCACCAAAAGATTGTGAGTGATCTAAAAAAACATGGAATAGAAGAAATAGATCCAATAGGTAACTCTTTTGACAGCAATTTACATCAAGCTGTTGTGGAAAGAGAAGATAATGAAAAAGAGCCTGGCACTATTGTAGAAGTACTACAAACTGGTTATACCATTAAAAATAGGTTGCTTCGTCCTGCAATGGTTATTCTTTCTAAAAAATCTGCTGATTGCGAAAGTAACTAATAAAACACTCAAGGTATGACAGAAGTTGTCTTCTCAGGTATTCAGCCAAGTGGAGTATTACACTTGGGCAATTATCTTGGTGCAATTAAGCAGTGGATAGGCTTGCAGGATAAATATAAATCTCTTTTTTGTGTTGTTGATCTGCATGCAATCACAGCAAATAAGCTTCCCGCAAATGAATTAAAAAATAATATTTTTAAAGCAGCAGCAACTTATATTGCATGTGGAATAGATCCGGAAAAGTCGATTATTTTCAATCAATCCGCAGTTAGTGGTCATGCAGAATTGGGCTGGCTGCTAGGGTGCTATACACCAATTGGTTGGCTTAATCGTATGACTCAATTTAAAGATAAGGCTGGAAGCGATAAACAAAAAGCTTCTCTTGGGTTATATAGCTACCCAGTACTTATGGCTGCGGATATATTGCTGTATCAAACTAAATATGTTCCTGTTGGCGATGATCAAAAACAGCATTTAGAACTTGCACGTGATATTGCATCAGCTTTTAACAATCATTATGAATGTAGTCATTTCATCATACCTGAAATCTTAACTTTGGATTGTACATCAAGGATAATGAGCTTAAGAGATGGAGCAAGCAAGATGAGCAAATCTGATCCTTCAGAATATTCATGCATTAACCTTAACGATACAAATGACTTAATTGTCAAGAAAATAGAAAAAGCAAAAACAGATTCAATTCTAGGCTTTGATTTTGCTACTTTAAAGTGCCGTCCAGAAGTAAACAATTTGGTAAACATTTATTCAGTGCTTAGTGATTTAAATGTAGAAAAAGTGTGTGAAAAAGTGAATAAACATGACATGAAGAACTTTAAAAAAGAGTTAGCTGACTTAATCATCAGCGTTATATCACCCATACGCGAGAAGATGAATATTCTTCTAAAAGATCAGCTTCATTTACATAAAATATTAAAACAAGGTACAGAAAAAGCAGCAGAAATTGCAAATAACAATATAAAAAAGATCAAGGATATTATAGGGTTTGTTCAATAGGTTACAACTATTTCTTCCCATGGCTTTCAAATCGTGCAGCTATTTTCTTTACACTAACATGAGTGAGAAGAGGTTTTTTACTAACCGGAAGTTTAGAATCGGACTTTGCTGTTATGGGGTTCATTTTAGATCTTTTATTTCCTAACGGAAATGAGTGAGATTGGGAGGCAGTTTTTTGCGATGGTGCAGGATCTTTCTTCATACCGATATCTGCTTGTGTTGCAGGGGTGGCTTTGCTCTTAGCAACTTGATTTTGCTCAAATTTTTCTACTATTGACTTTACTCTACCGTCCTTCTTGCTATTTACTTCTTCTTTTATAATAACCGCTTTTACTTCTGGTACTGCTTTATCAGTAGCTTTTTTTAGCGGTACTGTTGGGCTACTTTTAGCTGATTTTTTGGGAATCACTCCTACTATTCTTGTTTTCGTGCTCACTTGTTGATCAGCACTGCCTAGGTTTTTAGGCTTTGGCAGTATTTCAGATTTATCTTTTTTAGTTTCTTGCCTAGCTTCTTGATTGGTAGCATTTGGCACTGGAGCCTGTTTCTTTCTATTTTCTCTTTTTGCTTCTATATGTTCCTTAGGTATTGTTGCATAAATTGGCTCCTCTTTAGGCAACTTTGAGTGCCGCGAATCTTTCGTTGACGCTTTACTCTTTTTCTCTTGATAATTTGATATTTCCTCATGTCCAGACTCTTCACTTAATGAACTTTCATAGCCTGAATCTTCAGGAGATACATTCTCTATTTCTGGTTTAAAGTGTACCTTTTTTGAGTCAGTAGGAGGTGGTGGAGGTGCCGTTGTTGGCCGTTTTATTTTCTTCATACCTGATTTTCCTGCCGGCTGTTTTCCTTTTTGCAGCTTGAAAGTATCTTCCTTCTGCTTTGATGTTGTTTTATTTTTTGAGCTTACTTCATATGATTTATGTTCTTTATTGTTTTTTCCACTCTGCTTCGAATCTAAAATTTCTTTAAGTCCTTTCTTGAATAGATTAATTGTACTTAAAATATTTGAGTACTCGGCTGCTTTTTCTATAGTGAAACCTGATAATTCATCACCAACAAAATTTTTTATGTCATTATCATTAGTTGGAATATCTTTTCCCAAGACTCTATCTAATATTCCTTTTAATGTTCCAATAAAACCGAGTGGCTTTGTGCTCAAAGGTTCTACATAATTATTCAAGTCACTATATATAACAAACTTAGCTACATCTTTTGCGTTGTTTGTAAAATTCTTCAGAGCTTGAGATAAATCTTTCAGTGTTTCATCATATTGTTCATTAATTTTTTTTGTATCCTTCAGCTTTATGACTCTTATCAAAGAATTGAGATTTTTATCATAATTGTCACTTTTAAATAGATCACTCATACCAATTACTGTTTATCGTTTACTCAAATATAAATTCAAAGTATTAAGACCGAATAAATGTTATATGACTTATCCTCTGACTCATAAACGCTTGCGTTCCTTAATGTGCAAAAAAATTTCAATAATCTTCAATCAGCAATAGTATAGAAATCCAAAAAACAAGTAGCTAACACTGGAACCTAGGAATTATGATTGGGCACAAATTGATGAGTATAGTTGTTTTATGTTGAAATACAGCATTTATGGAAAGATTAGATGTCAGTCTAGAATGACACCCTTTCTGGAAAACTCAGATTACAGTGTTTGTATAACTTAATAATTAGAAACTAAAGGAGTTCTTTTTTAAAAAACTTAAGTTATACTCATAAGTATTTGATACTTTTGTAGTGATTATGTCCAGTTTTAAAAATAACTCCTGTTTTTATGGCGATAATGTCGAATTTGTGGAAGAAATTTATAGCCGTTACTTGCAAGGCGATAAATCAATTGGAGAAGATTGGTACAGAATTTTTTCGAGCAATTTAGAAGTTAATAAAGCAGAACCCTGCAGAGCACAGAATGAAGCTAAGGTAGATGCTGATGATTTAGCAAATTTTTTCAGATCTTATGGTCACTTTTTTGCAGACTTAAATCCATTATCACTGAATGTAAATCAGGAAATAGATTATCAAGAATACTTGAATCTTTCTCCTACAGGTGACACTAGAATCTACAGAGATATTTACTGCAAGAATATCGGTTTTGAATTTATGCATATTTCCTCTTATGAGGAAAGAGTTTGGCTGCAGGAGAAAATTGAAAATCAGGTCTATACGCTAAGCCCTCAGGATAAAAAAGAAATACTGAGGCACTTGATCGAATCTGAGATGTTCGAGCAATTTCTCCATATGAAATTTCCTGGATATAAGCGTTTTTCTATCGAAGGTGGGGAGTCAGCCATTGTTGCAATTGAAAGAGTTATTAGTGATTCTGCAGCTTTTGGTATTGAAGAAATAGTTCTTGGTATGGCCCACCGAGGACGGCTCAATGTTCTAACCAAAGTGATGGGAAAAGATTATGCGGCAATGCTGTCTGAATTTCAAGGCAACCTTGCATATCCAAGTGGTCTTGAGGTGTCTGGTGATGTCAAATATCACCTTGGTTACTCTTCTGATCGAGCACTTGCTGGTGGTAAAAAAATACACTTAAGTTTATGTCCTAACCCATCTCACCTTGAGGCGGTAAATCCTGTTCTAGCTGGAAGAGTAAGGGCAAAACAAAATACGAGATCTGTGCTTGGAATATCAATTCATGGTGATGCAGCTTTTATCGGGCAGGGAGTGGTTGCTGAAACTCTGACTTTGAGCAACATTGAAGGTTATAAAGTTGGTGGTATCGTGCATATTGTCATCAATAACCAAGTTGGTTTTACTGCGAATCCTCGTTGTGCACGCTCTTCTTTTTATTGTACTGATGTAGCAAAATCAATAGAAGCTCCAATATTTCATGTTAATGGAGATAATCCAGAAGCCGTGAGTTTTGCCGCGAGTTTGGCAATGGAGTATGTGCAGAAATTTAAAAAGGATGTGGTGATTGACATAATATGCTACCGCAAATATGGCCATAATGAAGGCGATGAACCAAATTTTACTCAGCCACTTATGTATAAAGCAATATCAAGGCATAAAACTCCGGGAACAATTTACGAAGAGAAGCTGGCTGCAGAGAAAGTCCTAATTAGTGATGAAGTAAGTAAATTGCGCAGCGAATTTAGGGTAAGGTTGGATAAAAGTCTTGCTGAGTCAGTGGCTTACACTCCAAAAAAAGCTGACTGGTTTGATGGAGTGTGGTCGAAATTAAGAAGAGCAAAGTTGAACGATTTGAGTGAATATTATACGGACTCTGGTGTTTCACCAGATGAGCTAAAAAAATTAGGTGTACACATAAATAGCAATATTCCAAGTAGTTTTAATCTCAATAATAAAGTCAGAAGAATACTTGATGGTAGAATAGACAGTATAAATTCCGGTAGCAACATAGACTGGGCCACTGGTGAAAGTCTTGCATTTGCGTCATTGCTTAAAGAAGAAATAGGAGTGCGCTTGTCAGGACAAGATTCTGGTCGTGGTACCTTCTCGCACCGTCATTCAAGGCTTGTTGATCAAGTAACGGAGGAAGAGTTTATTCCGCTAAACAACATAAGTGAGAAGCAAGCTCGCTTTGAAGTTATAGATAGCGCACTCTCTGAGTATGCTGTGATGGGTTTTGAATATGGATATAGCCTTGACTCTCCATATTCACTGGTGCTCTGGGAAGGGCAATTTGGTGATTTTGCAAATGGTGCGCAAATCATGATCGACCAGTTTATTGCATCAGCAGAAACAAAGTGGTTGCGATCAAGTGGTCTAGTTTTACTTTTGCCTCATGGTTATGAAGGGCAGGGGCCTGAGCATAGTTCTGCTCGTATAGAGAGGTTTTTGCAACTCTGTGCAGAGGATAATATGCAGGTGGTTAATTGCTCTACTCCTGCGAATTATTTTCATGTTTTACGCCGACAAATTAATCGAGATTTTCGTAAGCCTTTAGTGGTGTTTACACCTAAGTCACTATTGCGTCATAAAATGGCAGTTTCTAACCTTTCTGACTTTGAAGGAAAATTTCTTACGGTAATTCCAGAGTGTAGAACAGGTTTAGTTGCAAGTGATAAAATACGTAAAGTCGTAATATGTAGTGGTAAAGTTTATTACGACATAATTGAAATGCTTGAAGCACAAAAAATAAACGATATAGCAGTAATGCGTTTAGAACAATTCTATCCATTCCCGGCCGATAAACTAAACAATGAACTCGAAAAATATAAGAACGCTGAAATTATATGGTGTCAAGAGGAACCAAAAAATATGGGAGGATGGTTTTTTGTTAATCCGTTAATAGAAGAGGTTCTATCTAATCTAGACACTCAAGCAAAAAGGCCTAAGTGTATTGCGAGACCCGCTGCTGCATCTCCTGCATGCGGTTATGCTAATGTCCATGCTCAACAACAAGCAGAAATTTTGAAGCAAGTTGTGCAGGTACAATCTTGCAGATATTGAAGCGAAAGCTAGCAAGCGAACATTGTTCTTAATATTTGGCACTGCAGCCGGGTGCGATAGAAAATATATCACAACAATCAAACTGCTTGTATACTCATACAAATATAAAAAGACTTTTATTTTTTTATAAAAGTATAATATTTATTAAGATTTTCATTTATTTTTCTCAAAGTAGTTAATACAGTAAATATTAATATTAATTAATATGAGATATACATGAAGACAGAAACATTTGAGAGGTTAATAGGGCAAACTAGACTACACAGAAATAGTAAAGCTGAGATCATAAAGTTAAATAGAAACAAAAAGGCTTTTATAGATGAGGATAAAAAGTCTATCGAATTGGCTAAGGCTATTTTTGCAGAAAATAATATGTTTCGTTTTCGCAAACCAGGTTCTGCTACAGATTACATTTTGCACAAACTAATAAATGATAAAAAGCTTCTAGAGGAAATGAAAGATAGAGGTACAAGTATAATAAGTCTTATTTCTTTGCTATCAATGTATCGTAATCTTCCCAAGTACTGTGTTGTGAGTAAAAAGGGGTGTATTACTGAGTTCAACATATTGACTTATGTTGGAAACGATTTAGAACTATTACCTTTAGAAGACTTTATACTTATTGAGTCTGCTTCATACCTAGAGTATGTTTTGTTTGACAATGATGATATCAGAAAGAGATTAGTTAAAGATTTAACTAAGGATAAAGCAAAATTAGATATTTTCCTAAATGGAATTTTAGCAATGAAGAATTCAGATTTAGTATTATCCTGTATTAATACAATGGGTGCTTTTAATGAGGAAGCTAGAAATTTTGTCAATCACATACAGAAAACCAATAGGATGGACTACCTCTTTAAGGAAAATGATACAACACTTGTAAAGTTAGTTCTAAAAGAATTATTAAAACTTTCTATTTTACAAGAAAGAGAAAACACTAAATTAGAATTTCCTCAAATTTCGAGTGTGGAACATTGTAATGGGCGATAGGTTTTAAAATATGCTGAGGCTCATTTAAGTATAGAGCTTCAGTATTAAAAAAATATAATCTTTATTAAGATTTTCATTTTCTTTTCTTAAAATAGTTGATATATTAAGTATTAATATTAATTGATACAAGATATATATGAACACAGAAACATTTGAAATGTTAATAAAGAAAATAATAAAGTTAGATAGCGAGAGAAGAGAGGAAATCATACAGTTAAATAGAAATAAAAAAGCTTTTATAGATGAGGATAAAAAATCTATTGAATTAGCTAAGGCTATTTTTGAAAAAAGTAGTATGTTTTGTCTTTACGATTCAGGTTGTCAAGCTATGTATTACATTTTGCATAAACTAATAAAAGATGGGAAGCTTTTTGAGGAAATGAAAGATAGAGGTACAAGTATAATACGTCTTTTTTCTTTGCTAGCAAGCTGTTACAAGGGTTTTGGTTATCATACTATAGATAATTTTTCAGAAGTTATTGTATGTAGTATAATTCACTATTCTCAACCTGGCATGAAGGGAGTACCTTTGGAGGATTCTATACTTACTAATCAATCTCGTTCTTATCCCACACTTGTTATGAGTAATGATAATATCAGAAAGAAATTAGTTAAAGATTTAACTAAGGATAAAGCAAAATTAGATATTTTCCTAAATGGAATTTTAGCAATGAAGAATTCAGATTTAGTATTATCTTGTGTCAACACAATAGGGGGTCTGAATGAGGAAGCTAGAAATTATGTTAATCGCTTACAGGAAAAAAACATGCTAGATAAAATCTTAAATCAAGATGATACAACGCTTGAAAAATTAGCTCTAAAGGAGTTATTAAAACTTTCTGTTTTACAGGAAAAAGAAAGCACTAAATTAGAATCTCCTGAAATTTCAAGTGTGAAGACTCACCAACATTGTAATGGGCGATAGGCTTTAAAATATGCTGAGGTTCATTTAAATATGAGCCTCAGTATCGCTTAACTTTTATGGAGCATACTTTAACTTATTTCACTTCCACTAAGGGAATATTATTCCAACTGTTACTGCTGTAGTTGTCAATAGAAGCATTTAGGTAATCTGTATCAAAGCGTACTGGTACATCAAATTCGAAGCTTGCGGTGATTATTGTGCCTTTTGCTGGTGGTTTCATAAATTCTATTTCTCCAGTTGAATAATTTACTGAATATTTTTCTATCTCTACACCATTTAGGTAAATTTTTATTGTATCATGCACTGGCTTTTTAATAGTTCGTGTATGCTTGTCTTTTCCACTTATGTAAGTTTTCATCAGTTGAAAGATCGTTTTTTTATCGTCTCCTATGCCAATTTCTTGATTGATAACTGTAAAGTCTGACCAATCCTTAAAGCGAAACCCTATAGCTTTACCTTTTCGTGCCTGAAAAAATGTTATGAGTTCTGTTAGCTGCTCGTTTGACCTAACTCCATAAGCTATGTTATACCTGGCACGTGCACGAGACCAATTAATATTGCGCTGTTCACAACCATTATGTGTTGTTACAATGTCAGTGGAAAATTCCGGTCCTCCAGTGGAACCATAAGATATATTTTCTGGAAATCTAATTTCTGTAAATGACATATTTCCTCCTGTAAAAATAAAGTTGAGATGTTTTAGCTAAAAAAAAGTGTGATTTATGCAAGTTACAACAAACATGTAATAGTATCTAGAAATCTAGATACTATTAAAAGATGAAGTAAATGTAGGGTTAGTGAAAAAAGAAATCAGTAATATTATTACTACACAGAAGGTTGTAATAATGGTGTCTTTTCAGACATTTCAAATTCTTGCAGAAGTGTTGATATCGCTCCAGCTTGTTTACAATCATGATCTAAGAAATATATAATTAGTCCAGCAGCTATGCCAACAAGAGGAGATGCTATGATTGCACCTAATATAGCACTAGGAAAACTTACTACATCACACTCTGCTGCAATGCATGCACACAATCCAAATGCAATAAAAGCAAGAAGACTGACAGCAAATGTACGCCCTAAAGCATCATATATAGAGCTTCCTTCTTTCAATTGAGCTTGGTCTTTCATACTTTCAATTAGTTTTGTTTTTGTATCTCCTTGAGCGAAATCTAATGGAGTCTTACCATCTGTATTTTTGATTAGACAGTTTGCACCACACTGCATAAGAGTCGGTATATCGTTAGGTTTATTATGCAAAGCTGCGTAGTGCAACAACGTATTTCCTTCATTGTCTTGAAAATTTAGTAGTGTATCAAGTTCTTCATATTGATCTATCGACCCTTTATTCCGTATTGTCTCATTTAAATGCTCTATTACATCTTTTAGTGATTGCTTATTAGAATTTTTTACAAAATGAAGCAGAATTTTATATACTTCCACCTTTGCTGTAGCTTGTGAGCATTCTAAAGCATATTTAAAACGCTTAGCTATCTTTTTATCAATCTTTATTTCAAGAGTTGTTGAATTTAAATTTGTGTTATCCATCATATTGTCCTTCTTAGTAAGGTTAGTTTATTAAAAATAATAATAAATTATATCAAATTCATACTTGTCACATATCATTCTCCCTTCAACGTTTGGACGACCCCATATAGGTGCATTAGCTGTATGTGTATTAGTAATGTACTCTAAATATTTGAAAAAAGACTTCACGTTGTCTTGCTTATTAAGTCCATTTTTGCTTATTACTTCTCCATCCGGATCTTTTTGAGGTACGAAATACTCTCCAGCATCTCTTATTACCGCGTTATAAACCCACTGATCTGACTTTTTGTTTGCTCTAGCATAATCAATGATTTTGCAGTAAAATAATGATCTGGTTTTATATTTAACTCGTTCAATCCTTGAGCCACAGAGTCAAAAAAGCAATCCCCTGTCTTTATAGCAGCCCCGATTTTTAGCTTTTCAGGATAAGCGCTCTTTAGATTATGCAATAAATCACTTGATTTTTTATTTTCTTTGATTTTTTGAAAAAGAGCAATTGGCTCTCTTACATAGTGAGAATCTCTCGTGTTATAACTCCAAAATAATAATTGTATTTTAATAGATTAACCAGCCTAGGAAGGCTAGTTACTTAAGGCCGTGCTGTGTTGCAAGCAAACATCACCTACTTTTCTTGAACTAATATGTAGCCTATCATATTGTTACTTAGTATATCTTAATTATACTTAAACTCTCTTGTGCTGTCAAGCAGGAAATTTATTAATCTTTTAACTCATCCACTTTTTTGCGTAATATATTCAAATCAGTTTTTCCTACAAAAAGACTATCTCCTATTATCAAAAAAGGTGTACCGCCTACTCCTAAATCCCTTACTAAAAGTTTGCTGTTGTTTATCATTTGCTCAATTTTTTCTGCATTATTTTTCATAGAGTTATTAAAATCGTTCTCGTTAACCCCTATATTTTTCACTATACCTAATATAGTTTTGTCTGAAAATTCTCCTCTGTGATCTAGTGCAGCATAGTGAAAATCTAAGTACTTTTCTTTATCGATAAAATAAGTTGCTAAAGCACCTTTTGCTGCCTTTAAGGAGTTGTTACCAAGTATTGGAGCATCCCTAAAGATATATTTAATTTTGCCATCATTGATCAACTGTTTTATGTCATTCTTTATTGCCTTACAATAGCCACAAGAATAGTCAAAGAACCCTACAGCTATGACATTGCTATTTTCATTTCCTGAGTAAGGATAAGTGGAGTCGAATATTTCATTTTTATGCTGAGAAATTTTATTTTTGGTTGCATTAGCATAACTATTTTTAGCTGACTCTTCCTGGAGAGTTTTTATGATCTTATCAAAATTTTTACTGATGTAGTCATCTAATCTCTCACTTATATGGTCATCGTTTAAGATTGGACTGGGGTATGAAAGCCAATTGTTTATTACTGGTAAACTTGCTACTGCAAATATAAAAATCAATAAAAATGGTATTTTAGACATACACTTACTTAAAGAATACAAATATTAAAGAAATGCTCAATGTTAAAACATTTTTATCAAGAAATGCAAACTTTATATATGTTATATCAGAGAATCTGATGATATTAAGTAACGAAAACTTGTGTAGAATAAGGCATTTGAGAAATTTACTTACCGCCGCGTATAACAATTGTAACCGCGGCGGTAAAAAAGTTGATTATTTTATAACCGCCGCATATAATGCTGACAAACACGGCGGTAAATTATATGAGCGAACCAATAATTGGTAGAGAGAAAGAAATAGCCATTCTAGAAAATAAGCTTCTTTCCCAATCTGCTGAGTTTATTGCAATTTACGGTCGGCGTCGTGTGGGTAAGACATATCTAATAAAACAATTTTTCAGTAAGCATGCCGATATTTTATTTGAACAGACTGGCCTTAATGATGGTACTCTGCAGGAGCAGCTTACAATTTTTACACAGTCGTTATCACATACTTTTTATAAAGGTGCAAGGATGGCTTTGCCTAAAAACTGGATGGATGCCCTACAACAACTCACACTTGCTGTTGATCACAATACGCATGAAGATGAACAAGTTGTTTTATTTTTTGATGAGTTGCCATGGCTCGCGGCAAGAAAATCTGGTTTTCTCAAAGCATTGGAATATTTTTGGAATACACGTTGGACATATCGAAAGAAACTTATCTTGGTTGTATGTGGTTCAGCAGCTTCTTGGATGTTGGAAAACTTAATCTATAGTAAGGGGGGATTACATAATCGTATTACTGCAAGGATACCTTTGCAGCCTTTTAACTTACGTGAAGCTAAAGAGTATCTGAGATATTTAGGGGTTAATCTTAACCACCAACAAATACTACAGATCTATATGGCTATGGGAGGAATACCACATTATCTCAAAGAAGTAAGTAAGGGGCTATCAGCAACACAAAACATTAATATGATCTGCTTTCAGAAGGATGGTTTATTATTTGATGAGTTTGATATGCTATTTCATTCTTTATATGAAGAACCAGAAGCGTATCTAAGCATTATTCGCGCAATTGCAAAAAAGCCAAAAGGAATCAGTAGAAAAGAACTTATAAAAGCAACTAAAACTACTGAGGGTGGTCGCTTAACTGCTAAATTAAGGAGTTTAGAAGAAGCAGGATTTATTGATGGTTTTTTGCCACTGAATAAGGGAAAAAGAGGAGTATATTATAGGGTAGTTGATGAATATATATTATTTTATCTAATATGGATTGAGCCGTTTAAAGAAGTAACAAAAAGAGCGATAATAAGTGATGTTCATTACTGGGAATTCGCGATAAAGAAACCAGTTTGGCTAACATGGATAGGGCAAACATTTGAAGCGGTGTGTTTTAAACATGCCAATAAGATTAGAAGAAAATTAGATATAGAACATATAGGAGTCATATGTGGAGATTGGCAACATCATCCAGAGAAGAACAGTAAAGAAAGTGGTGCTCAGATTGACTTAGTTTTTGATCGAGAAGATGGGTATACAATGCTCTGTGAAATAAAATATAGCGATAAACCTTACCCAATAACAAAGGAATTTATTGAACAATTAAAAGGAAAGGAGGCAGTTTATAGAGAAAGAACAAAGTCAAGGAAACAGATATTTTGGGTACTAATTGCTGCAAATGGAGCTCTTGAAAATCAATATCTAAAAGATACGATACATCATGTGATTACACTAGAAGATTTGTTTTGAGTAATTTTAGATTGCATCTACAATATTTGTGCAATTGCAAATTTTAAGTTAAAATTAGTAATACGGTATATAGGTATTTTATTTGGTTATAATAATGAGGTTTTTAAAAACTATCCTTAACTTAGCAATGTTAGCATTTTTTGTAGCTTCGACAGCTGAAGCAAGGTGGAGCAAGTACGAAGATGCTTCTGTCGAGGTTAAGTTTTCTAATGTTAACATTAATGTTAATAGAGATGGTACCTATGAAACGGAAGTAGAGCTTCAAGCAAAAATACTCAAGGAGTCTGGGCGTGATAGATTTTCTCTGTATAGTTTAATCTACAATGATGATAGTGCAGATTTGACTGTTTTAGAAGCTAAAACAGCTTATAACGGAGAGGAATATATAGTCACTGAAGACATGATAGAGGATAAACCGCTAGCTAGTCCTAGTAAAGGCTTCGATCAGCTAAGGCAAGTAACTATATCGTTTCCTAAAATAGAAATTGGTACAGAAGTATATTTAAGGTATAAACAAGTTAACAAAAAGGTTCCTGTTGATAATTTTTATGGCTTGAGCTTTTCTTATCATGGGGATTATTTACAAGCAGAAAATACTAAAATCAATTCTGAATTACCCCTGGAGATTAAAGTTAATGATCCAAGAGAAGTATTAGAAATCGCTGAGGAAAAAAATGATGATATACACTCTATAAGCATTGCTTTAAAGAAAGCAGTTTATGAAAACACAACAAATGAACCACATAATGGAATATTGAACATAAAACACAACACTTGGGTATCACTTTCAAGCTTATCTGAATGGGAGGATTTAGCTAAAAAATTAGCTCCTGGATATCATAGCGTTATCAATCAGCCGCTTCCTGCAACTTTTGAAGCTATAGCAGAATTTGCTGACAATGAGAGTACCGATGAGGAGAAAATTAATGCAGTTACTTCTTTATTGAATGAAAAAGTTCAGTACATGGGAGACTGGCGTACAGTGTCAGGAAAATTTTTTCCGAGAGATTTGGAGAAAATTGCTGATTCTCAAGTTGGGGATTGCAAAGACTTTTCTGCTAGCACGGCTGCTATTTTACAAGAACTTGGTTATAAAGTTCAACCTATTTTAGTTATGAGAGGAACTACTAGCACTTCTAATCCTGAAGCATTACCTAATATGGGTAATTTTAATCATGTGATGCTCAGAGTAATAAATAGAGATGGAAAAATATATTGGATTGATCCAACTAACACTGTCAGTATGGCACAGGGTATTTTCCCAGACATTGCTGATAGGAACGCTCTAGTACTCGATTCTGAGGAAGCAGATTACATAAAGATTCCTGCTGTACAAGGTGAAAATTCAAAAGTGATATCCCATAGTGAATTAATTATAGAAGATAACGTTGTAAATGAATATGGCCAGCTTACCGTGCAAGGGGAAGCAGCCTTAGGCTTAACAGGTGTTGGATTATATTATTCAGATGAGCAGTTAAGAGATTCTGTTTTTCGTATGATTAGTGGAGTATATCTTGATGAAGAAGAAAAGAAGTTCTTAGAATTGCCTGACCTTACCTTGCGTAATGTAGAGGATCTTACAATCAAATATGAGTTTCAGCAAAAAAATAAGATTTTTAAGACAAATTTAGGGCCAGCTTTGAATTTAGGAGATAATTGGCTTAATGATGTTGTCAATACAGCTTCTGACCAAGTGTCAGACCTTTTTATTGGTGTTCCTAAAACTAAGGAAAGCCATATGATAATAAAAGATATCAAAATTAAAAACTGTGAAAATTTGAATTTTGAAATAGATTCTCCTTGGTTATATGTAAATAGGTTCTGTAAATATAAAAATGATGGAACCGAATTTAGCAATTTAATAACCATAAAGAAAAGCTTTATTACCAATGAAGAATTAAAGACTGCTGAATATAAAAACTTAAAAAGCGAATTGGAGAATAATTTTTCTAGAGCCTCTATAATAATAAGTGAATGAGTTGTGCTGGGAAAAGCACTTCTTAAAAGGCTTAAAATTTTTAAAATATGTACAATAACTTACGCGACTTCATCAGAGCATTAGAAGAAAAAAAAGATCTAATTAGAATTAAAAAAGAAGTTTCAACTATTCTTGAAATGACAGAAATTCATCGTAGGGTTTTGTCAAACAAGGGACCAGCTATCATCTTTGAAAATGTTGTCACAGAAAATGGCAAAAATTCAATTCCCGTTTTAGTGAATTTATTTGGTACTATTGAGAGAATTGCATTCGGACTTGGTATAAATTCTGATGAATTAAGGGATCTGGGTAAACTTCTAGCATTTTTGCGATCACCTGAGCCACCAAAAACCTTCAAAGATGCTGTGAAAATGTTTCCTCTACTAAAAGTTGTATTGTCGATGCGGAGCAAAGTTGTAAGCAAAGCTCCATGTCAAGAGGTGGTGCTAACTGGGGATAAGGTGGATCTTAGTTTGCTACCTATTCAGACATGCTGGCCAAACGAGCCTGCACCGATTATCACTTGGCCACTTGTGGTAACAAAAGGACCAACAGCAGACAAGCAAGATAATTTTAATCTTGGAATATATCGTATGCAGGTTGTGAATAAAAAAACGACTCTCATGCGCTGGCTTGCACATCGTGGTGGTGCAGGTCACCATAAACGGTGGAAGGAGAGGGGGCAAAATATGAAGTTTCCTGCGGCTGCTGTGATTGGTAGCGATCCTGCAACGATTATTGCTGCAGTAACTCCGGTGCCGGAGACTTTATCAGAATACCAATTTGCCGGGCTGCTGCGAAAAAAACCACTTGAGCTTGTAAATTGTAAAACTATTCCTCTTCAGGTTCCAGCTCATGCAGAAATTGTTTTGGAAGGATATGTAAGTTTGGATAATTACCAAGATGAAGGGCCATATGGAGACCATACCGGTTACTATAATGCTGTTGAACAGTTTCCTGAGTTTAACATCACTGCAATTACAATGCGCAAAGATCCAATTTATCTCAGCACTTTTACTGGCAAACCACCTGATGAACCATCAATTCTTGGTGAAGCACTCAACGAAATCTTTGTGCCGATTCTCATCAATCAGTTTCCGGAGATAGTAGATTTTTATCTGCCCCCAGAAGGTTGTTCATATAGAATAGCGGTAGTATCGATAAAAAAGGCTTATCCAGGGCATGCAAAAAGAATTGTTATGGGCATACTCTCTTTTCTCAAACAGTTTTTATATACCAAATTTATCATAGTTGTTGATGATGATATAAATATACGTGATTGGAAGGAAGTGATGTGGGCAATGTCAACAAGAATGGACCCTGTGCGTGATACAATTACGATAGAGAATGCCCCAATTGATTATTTAGATTTTGCTTCCCCTGAAAGTGGTCTCGGAGGTAAAATAGGGTTTGATGCAACAAACAAACTTCCACCTGAAACCAAACGAGAATGGGGAAGAAAAATTGAAATGAGCGAGGAAATAATAAAGAAAGTTACAGAGAAGTGGAAGGAATATGGGTTGACAGATGATTGAGCTATGATGTAGACTACCGCCGTGTATTTAGGTGTGGTTTGTGAGGCTTTTATATCTTTTATTTTTGTCGGCATGTTTTTCTCTGTATTACTATGCGGGTCCTATATCCTCGTCTTGCCCAAAAGCAACAGTTTGCTTCTCACCTGAAGAAGACTGTGCTGTACCGATAATCAGCGAGATAGACCAATCTAAAGAATCTATCTTAGTTCAAGAATATACATTTACTCTTGGAACAGTTGCAAAATCTTTGATTAACGCCAAAGAGCGTGGTGTTGATGTTAAAGTTGTCTTAGATAAATCACAACTCCATTCAAAATATAGTGTCATAAGCGAATTGTTTTCAAATGGAATACCGATTTGGATCGATAATAAGCCAAAAATTGCTCATAATAAGGTAATAATTGTTGATAATCAAAAAGTCATCACAGGATCGTTTAACCTCAGTAAGACAGCTGAAAAGGGAAACGCTGAAAATTTATTAATTATTGAAAATTATCCTGAATTAGTCCAGCAGTATGTGAAGAACTGGGAAGTACGAATGTCACAATCCTATCAATATGCTCCCTAGATACTTGATATCAAAAAAGTCTTTTTATTGATAGATGTAATTTCTTGTGATATAATAAATTAAAAGGTTTTAAGGGGTAGGTAATGGATTACATAAATGATGCTGCTGATAGTTACGCTGCCATTCATGATTTTTTTCAAAATAATGGTGTTGGAGATTACAAAGTTCAATGCAATTATGGTGGTGTACCGTATGCTACTGACGAATATGTACATTCTGGAGACAAATTTTGGAGCAATAATTTTATAGACTCACCTTTTGGAAGGGAAATAAAAATGTATCCTCAAAGTGAGCTTTTAGCTAAAGAGTATGCTGGGAATACACTACCAGTTTCAATATCACTAAACGAGGATCTAATAAAAATAAAAGAATGTCAGAAAAAAACTAAATTTGTAGAACTAGAAGGGGAATCAGGTAATATAGTATATGACAAGCAAAAGCATATAAAGTGCTACACGACAAAGTTATCATATGACGATGTTTCTGTTCATAATAAAAACAAAGTTTCAATACTGAATATTAGATATGATGTGCCAAACGATCCGAGATACAGTTTAAACATAGCCTTCACAAAGGTTAATGATAATAAACCAGGGTTTTGGGAAAAGTTTAAAAATATGTTTTAATAGAGGTATCCGTTCAGAGGTGTGGCAAGGATAAAAAACAATTGACATAATATATTAAAGTAGTAATAACACAAAATGTTGATAGTAAAGTAAGGCTAGATGCTTCAATTGTTGATCAGTATTGTAGAGTTATGTAAAAACTTAGAGCAGAAAGTAGCAAAGATTGAAGAAAAAAATAAAATCTTAGAAATAGAGAATGCTGAACTAAGAGAGAGACTCGGCTTAAACTCAAGGAATTCATCTTTACCAAGTTCAAAAGAGCTGTACAAAATAAAAAAAGACACACCAGAAGATAAGTCAGAGGGCGGCAGGAAGATAGGTGGTCAAGTTGGACATAAGGGGAATTGCCGAGCTAAAATGGAAGCAGATGAGGTGGTGAAGGTAGAGTTACCAAATAGATGCGAGTGTGGTGAAGAAATCGCAATATCGGAAAAACCATATGTCTATCAAAAAGTTGATTTACCAGAAATTAAGCCTTACGTAGTTGAGTATCAATTAGAACATGGTCGCTGTCGTAAATGCGGAAAAAGAAGGAGTAGCAAATTACCAGAAGGAGTTACACCGGATACCTTTGGTCCTAGAGTTAAGTCAGTAGTTGCATCACTAAGTGGGTTTTATAAGAATTCAAAGCGAGAAATAGCGAATATTATGAAAGACATCTTTAACATGAGTATAAGTGTTGGTAGTGTGTCCAATAGTGAAGCAAGGGTTTCGTCAAAATGTAAAGAAGCCTATGAACAAATAGAGGAAGAAATAAAAGCAAGCGAAATTTTGCATATTGATGAAACCAGTCACTACAACAAAGGCAAATTGGGATGGTGCTGGATGTTTGCCAACAATAAAGCAAGTCTTATGAAGTTAGCAGATACAAGAGGAATGAAATTTTTAAAGAATAGTGCATTTTGTGATTACAAAAACCTGGTAATTACTGACAGATATGCAGTTTACAACCACTTCAGTGATGAAAAACGACAAATTTGTTGGGCTCACTTATTGAGAAATTTCGAGAGGTTATCTCATAGTTGGAATAGTGAAGTAATGAGACTTGGCCATTGTTTAAAAGACGCAGCTAATGGATTGTTTGTATTAAAAAACGCTTTGTCAGAAAATGAAATTAGTATTTCAAAGTTCACTAAGCAAGCTAAAGAATTACGAAGATACATACAGTACTGCATGATAAAAATATCTTATATACTTGAAGCAAAAGGAGCTTCACGAACGGTAAAGGGTATTATAAAATCCGAGTCAATGATGTGGACATTTTTGGATGACCCAGAGAATATTCCATTAACGAATAACCATGTTGAGCGACAGATACGGCATTATGTTGTCTATCGTAAGAATTCATATTTTGCACAGTCAGAGCGAGGGAATAGATTTCTTGAGCGGATAATTTCGTTGTATCTGACTTGGAAACAAAAGGAATTAAACCCTTTTCAAAACCTGCTAGCTGTTGTTTCTTAAACCACACCTCTGAACGGATACTATTTATTGTCATTAGGCTAAGTTACCGCTTTTTTTCCATTTTTATACTTCCTGCCCTTGATTAATTTGACCTGCTAACATTTTGTTTACAGGGCCTGCTATTAACTCTGCACAATTTATTCTTATGGTAAAAACTTCTTCTTCACTCTTATTTTTCCTTAACTTGACGCATATGGTTTGTTAAATACTCCCGTCTGTCAAGGAATTTCTACTCATGAGGGTTATGGCTTGAAAGATTACTGAAATTTTGAAAAATGTAGTCTACTTCTATATTCAAATATATCAAGCAGTAATTCAAAATTAGCTATTGTACCTTTTTCACTATTATATGCAAGGTTGAGCAATTCTCTGTCCTCATATAAATCAGCAAATTTAAACTCCATGCACCCTGATTGTTTTGTGCCTAGAATATCTCCGCTACCCCTCAGCATCATATCCTTTTCAGCAATATAAAATCCATCTTGTGACTCACACATAATCTTTAACTTTGAATACGAACTTTTACTGAGATTGTCATATAACAGTACACAAAAAGACGGTTTACTTCCTCGTCCTACTCTACCTCTTAACTGATGTAATTGCGATAACCCGAACTGCTCTGCATTCTCTATAATCATAATAGTTGCATCTGGTACATCTATACCAACTTCTATCACAGTAGTTGCAACAAGCAGAGAAAATTCATTCCTCTTGAAGGAAAACATCACTTGATCTTTCTGCTCTTGAGTTAGTTTTCCGTGTATTATTCCAACTCTATCAAAAAATGTCTTTTGTAGTTCCTGAAAGCGCATTTCTGCTGCGGCAATATTGAGTTCTTCGTTTTCTTCTATATATGGACAAATCCAATATGCTTTTTCGCCTCTATTTATAGCATCTTTCAGTCTTTGAATAATATCTGGTACTTTTTTAACGTTCATAATAACGGTTTTTATTGGCAATCTAGATTTTGGTTTTTCCCTTAAAATAGAACATTCAACATCACCATACATAGCTTGCTGCAAGGTTCTTGGAATGGGAGTTGCAGTAACAAAAAGTATATCGGTATTTTCTCCTTTTCCTACCAACCGATTCCTCTGCATCACTCCAAATCGCTGTTGTTCGTCTATGACTGCGAGTCCTAAATTTTTAAATGTAACGTTGGCTTGAAATAATGCATGAGTACCAATTACTATATTTAAAATACCACTTGCAAGTTCGTTCATAATAATCTTTCTTTCCTTGCGCGCAGTTTTACTGGTAAGCAAAGCAACTTTTATATCAGTACAAGATAGAGCTTCTTCGATCCAATTATAATGTTGCTCCGCTAAGATAGTAGTTGGTGCCATTAGAGCTGCTTGCATGTTATTTTCTACCACATTCAGCATCGTAAAGAGTGCAACTACAGTTTTGCCACTCCCAACGTCACCTTGTAGCAGACTTACCATACGGTATTTGGATTTTTGTCTTTCTGAGATTTCATCTATCGCTCGAATTTGATCATTTGTTAATTGGAACGGTAATTCATTTAAGACCTGCTCTTTGTATTTACTCAATATTATAAATTCCCTTCCTCCTTTTTTTACATGATTTTCCCTCGCAAGTTTTAGCGCCAACTGGTACGCAAATAGCTCATCATAAGCAAGTCTTTCTCTACAAACTTCTGCTTCTGTGAGTGAGCTCGGTCTGTGCAATCTTATGATGCTTTCTTTCCAATTCAGCCATTTCTTTTGCTTGATTAATGTTTCATCTATCCACTCTGGCAAATCAGGCAAATCTTTTAGATTAGAACTTATTATGTTTCTAATGCTCTTGTTAGTAATACCGCGACATAATTGGTAAATTGGCTCTATGCAGGCTATTTCTTTAAATAGATTGATATCAGACAACATGTAATCTGGGTGAGTAATTTGCCAATGTTCGGCAAACTTTTCAAGTTTACCACTGATTACTATATCTGTTCCAACTGGAAATAATTTATACAAATATTTAACTGAGTAATTAAAAAAAACTATAAATAAATACTGACTTTCACTTTCAACGATTATTTTATATGGCCTACCTCTAACAGTGGGGCGCTGGTGCTCATACACTTTTGCCACAAAAGTTGTAAATTCTCCCACTTGAGCATCAGGTAGTGATTTACTTCTATCCACATAACTGAGCGGCCTATAAAACAGCAAGTCCATTACTCTGTCTCCACCGCAAAGTTTAGGCAATATTGCGGAATGAAACTTTGGTATATTCTCAATTTTACTATTTAGAAAAGTCAGCACACTTGATTGTTCATCAACATTCATACTGTGTAAAACCGTTTATTCATAATAGAGCCTTACTAAAATCCTGTCACCCTATTATGACTGTCTATGTTAAGTATATTATTGACATATTAACTATTTTTATGTATTATTATACTATCAGCAATTCATATCAAAGTATTAACAATGAACAACTCTATACAGGAAAAAAAGGGAAATCCAGTAGTTACGCTAAAGGCTCAAGCGGAAAAGCTTGATTTTAGCAAATTAAGAGCTGGTAAAGGGAATGTGGGAGCAAACTCTGGTGAACAGATGCACTTGGACTTTCCAAGAATGAAGTTTATTATCAACAAAAAGGATATAGATCAAGCTTTTATTAATCAATTATATAAAAGACATGCTGGTTTAATTGGAAATGACGGAAATGGAAAGAAGAAATATCGCCAATTTGCAAAAGAAGTTTTTAAGGAAATATTTGAATATGCTGAAGCTCAAGTTCCAAGTGACTCTATCTTAGAGGAATTGGTTACCAATTGTAATCAAGCAGGATATGAGTTTATATATGCACCATTTATTGAAGCACTTAATAGCAAACATAAATTACATATGGATGTTAATAGTAGTAACGTTTGTAGAAGGGTACTAATTGACTGTGAAAAAAATTCAGATTCTGTGGGAGTCAGATATGATACTTCAATGATACCTATTCAAGTGTTGGGAGAAGAAGCCAGAGTATGTGATATATCGTTCTCACTAGAGTTCACACTTGAATCTCAAGATGGGAAAGATGATGTGATATATAAAGATAGCAAATTGTTACTTACTGTGCCCCGAAAATTGAGAGATTACACAATTGATGACAGAAATCTATTTGATATCATTAAAGAATATTTCTACAAATTTTGCGAGAAGTTAGGGTTCAAGTTTGAAGTAGAAATAGAGCATGATTTAGGTGATCCGATGAGCTACCTCGAAGAGGTAGCTCTGCCCATTCATAGCAATGAACATGAAAATACACCCTAAAACTAACAATTAAAATATCTCAAGTTCTGTTAGCTTATTTGCATAGTCAGTTGTACTAGACGCAACTTAATCTGACAGAAAAACTAATATCAATCTCTATTTTTGATGCTACTAATATTTTTCTAAAAAGCAATATGTTTGCTATCAAGAAAAGTCTGCATAGCAATATTTACCTAAATGAGGCCTTGTCTCAATTCCTAAATATAGCTGTGATTTTCTGGTTTATCATAGCCCATATCAGTCAAAATGCGCGATAATAGCACCATCAAAGAAAGATATATTAAAAAGATTAGCGGCAGTAATTGCAGTTTTGTCTGTTTGCCATATCAACTCTTGAGTAGGTATCAATAATAATGATAATCTATATATCTGCTATAAAACCTCGAGATCCGTAGAATAGGGCTGACTAAGGTTCTCATACATTCCTGTATGCTGAGAACATAAAAGCTCTTTTGATTCTATTCCTAAATCCTCAAGTATTTGCTCCTGTTCAGCTATAAGTTCTGATAGCCCTGTTCCACTTTCACTTACTTCACTTCGTTCAAGACACATAAGTTCTGTTAACTCTACTATTTCCTCTCTAGAAAGCTGATTTTTTTCAGAAAAAGTTGCTTCACTCATATGGTCCTCTTTTTGATATAAAGAGTATCTTATACAAGAGAATAACTAAAATAATCTAAACTCTTGTGTCATATTTGTAGCTTGGTGTAGTTATATGGTACATTTCAGATAAAAGTACTGATTACCTAATTGTAGGAGAAGACCTAGTCAAGATATAAAAAAGCAGTGGAATTGGGGGTGGTAAATTTTAGATGAAGATCAGTGGAATAAAGTGGTAAATTCAGAAGTGTCTGAATAACTGTGTGAACTAAGTTCGGAGGAGAATAGTATCAAGAAAGGAGAAAATTATGTGGTTTTACCTTTATTGATGTATTAATTGAGAAGATTTCTTAAAAGTTAATGTTTTGTTAGTTGTTTCATGCTAAAATAAGCATATATAAGTAATTAGGAAAATGTTATGCGGTCTAATTCCAATTCACTTAATAAATACGGATATGTATCTGATGCAAATGGATTGTCTCACCAACAAATGGGAATGTATGCTGATCTAGGAAGATATGAAGTTGCTGATGAAGATATGATGTACCAAAAAAACTATGGTATTATTGGTGATGGTTTAAAAAAAGTAACAAATCTGACTGGAAATACAGCAAAGAGTATAGCAGATTACCTTATTAAACCTGTTAGTGATCAGGTTGCAAAGCAAATTGTTGTTCCATTAGGAACAGAGATTATAAGTAAAATTGTCGTACCTATTACAAAGAAAGTTGCAGAACAAAATCGAGATATGATAAAAGAGCTAACAGATAAACTCATGGTTCGCGTGGAAGATTTTGCTCGGTTACAAATAGAAAAATTAAAAGAAGACGTGAAGCAAGAGATAACATCAATACCAGGTAAAGTTTTAGAGAAGATAAAACCTTCTTCGTGGCTTCCATGGAAAGCAGAAAGTTTGGATGAAGCTTATTCTGACACTTATGTACCAAATGATATAGATGGATTTGCATGGTAGAGCTTCAGGGTTTAGCAAGATGTTTTTTGGTTTATATTCGCTTGAGGTTAACATCATTGGCCTTAAGCCTTTTTTTCTAAGGAACATAATGTCAAAATGTTAAATGGTCTTACCGCATATCTGCAAATTCTCCCTGTGAGCTCCAACTCTAGCGATTCTGTTTAAGTCTACCAAAAAATAGTCATTTTGCTTGAATATTTGATATAATTTAGATCTATTAAAGCAAAAGCATGAATGAAGTAATAACATTTGGTTGTCGTCTAAATTTTTACGAGAGCGAATTAATCAAAGAAGCATTAAAAAAAGCAAAGAGAGAAAATGTTGTTGTGGTGCATAGCTGTGCAGTGACAAATGAAGCAGAACGTCAAGTAAAGCAAAAAATACGTAAGATCTATAAAAACGACCCAAGTAAAGAAATTATCGTAGTTGGCTGTGCCGTTCAATTAGATCCTAAATCATATAGTGATATTCCTGGTGTAAGTAAAGTGCTAGGTAATCAAGACAAGCTAAGAGCTGAAAATTATCTACTAAATAATGATGAAATCTTAGTTAGTGATAACCAAGTAGAACCTATTCTCATTAATAGATTTGAAGATAAATCAAGGGCGTTTATTGAAATTCAAAATGGTTGTAATCATAGCTGTACATTTTGCTCAATTACTGAGGCAAGAGGGAATAATCGATCTGTGCCAGTAAACAATATTATAGAGCAAATTAAGATTTTTATAGAAAATGGGTATCAAGAAGTGGTGTTTACAGGTGTTGATATTACTGATTTTGGTACAGATTTGTTTGGTAAGCAATCACTTGGTTCAATGATTAGAAGAGTTTTAAAGGATATACCACAGTTAAAGAGACTAAGACTTTCCTCTATTGATGTTGCTGAAGTTGATGATGAACTAATGGATTTAATAGCTAATGAGTCAAGACTTATGCCTCACTTACACTTGAGTCTACAGTCTGGTAATAATTTAATACTAAAGAGAATGAAACGTCGTCACAATAGAGAACAAGTGATAGAATTTTATCATAAAATGAAGAGCTTGAGGCCTAATATAGCATTTGGCGCTGATATTATTGCTGGATTTCCAACAGAAACTGATGAAATGTTTGAGGATACAGTTGATTTACTGAAAAAAATAAATGTAGTTTATCTACATGCTTTTCCATATTCAGAGCGGAAGAATACACCTGCTGCACGAATGCCACAAATACCAGAGAATGTGCGTAAAGAACGAGTAAAGCATCTAAGAGAAATAAATAAAGAAATGATGAGCAGTTTTTATCAATCTTTGCTCGGCACTGAGCAAAGCGTTTTGGTTGAGCAGAATAATATTGGTAGAACAGAAAATTTTGCATTAATAAAACTTACATCAAGAGTTCAAGCTAAAAGTATTGTGAAAGCTCATGTTAAAGGAATAGAAAATAATTGTTTAATTGGAAATATTATTTCTTAATTTTGTACATTAAAGGAATATATGATATAGTAATCATACTATAAGTGATAATTCATTTATGATAACTAGAATATCTATTGCTTTATTTTTCATCTTCATTCCATGTGTCTATTTTTTTATTACTTATATCAGTAACAATACACACATTGAGCAAATACAACCCTTAAAACTAGAAACAGACAATAATGAAAATGTGATATATTCTGAAGAAGTTACTGAAAAAAAAATACTAATTAATGATTTAAAATATCAAAAGCCTGAAAATAGTTCTGTTGAACAACCTTCTGTTGTTCAAATAACTGATCAGAAAAATATGTGGCCAAGTATTGCAGATCAAACTGAACCTACAAAGGAAAAATCAAAAAAACTTGATTTCTATGTTAGTGCTAACGGTGGTAAGATATGCCATGATAATTCAGAAACATTTGTAAAGGGTATAAAGGCAATAGGAGAAAGGTTTATTAATTTAATCAATACAGCTAATACTAATCTTTCTTTGCAAGAAAAATTAGTATCAGTGTTCATCAAAGCGGGATTAGTGGATGAAATTCAGAGTATAAAAAAATTTAACGGCAAAATTGATTTCCAGTGGCTTAGGAGCGTATCTTTAGGTTACTATGCTGGGGAAAATGGCCGAGTTGATTTTGAAGCTATGTATTCTACAGCCAATATTGAAGATAGTAATTCTCCTCCGGTATTTGAGAAATCAGCAAGCGTGTTTGGATTTTTATTAAACTTCTATTATAACTCCAGCATTCAAGATACACAATTTGCTCCGTACATTGGTCTTGGTATAGGGCCAACAGTTTTTAGATTAAAAAAGATTAATGGGTCACCAGAAAATTCAATGCCACTGAATGTTCCTTGGTTTGCTTATCAAATAAAGCTTGGTGTTAATTATTTAATAATCCCAGAAGTTAAAACCTTTTTCGGCTATCGTTACTTTAGTATCCCAATACCTATTGCAGATGATATATCCACTCATAGTATTGAAGTTGGTTTGATGTTTAATTTCTAGTAATAATATCTGTTCAAGGGCATCTGAAGCAAAAGTGGTCAGTGCTTGCCATTAGACTTCTTGGATAACTTAAGAAACAAGTAGTAGAAGCAATATTAGGGAAGGTATAAATTTTGAGCAGGTAAGTAAACTTGATGAAGAGAAGCTTCGAAGACTAAGAGGAGTAAAAGGAAAAACATTGGAAAAATAATAGAAATTTTAATAGAGGAAGAGGCCAAGAAAAAGGCAAGAGGAGGAAAACCAAATAAATAATGCATATTTATTAATAGCACTCGAATATTTGTGTAAATACCGTACATATTTCCATATAGCGCAAAGCTATGGAATAAGTGAAAGTTCTTGCTAACAGCTGAATAGAAGATGCATTGATAAAACATCCAGATTTCAGGAAGATAAAGAGCTATTAAAGTCAAATGTAGAATACGAGATTTTAGTAATATATAGTATTTTCTAAAATGGATGATAAAGTTCCATTATGGTATTACCAACCAAAAGCTGTAAGTCTGTATATTTATACATGAGAGGTCTGAGGCGGCTTTTGATGGTATGCCAACAGTATTCTATAGGATTCAAATCTGGTGAATATGTTGGAAGATACAGCAAATGACAGCCAAAAGACTCTATTAATGATTTTGTTTTAGTGGTCTTATGAAATGTAGCATTATCCATAACTATAGTTGTGCCAAGTGGCAATTTAGGTAATAACATCTTCTCCAACCATGTATTGAATACCTCTTTGTCACACCCACCTTTGAAAGTCATTGGTGCAATAAATCTCTTTCCAATCCACCCGGCTACTATACTGATTCTCTCTCGAGTTCTCCCTGGAATATCTGCATAAATTTTCTTTCCTCTTGGAGCGCGTCCATATTCTCGGTATAACTTATTATCAACTCCTGCTTCATCTATATATAAGATGCTGGAATGGTCTATTTTTGAGATTTTATCAATAAATTGCTCCCTATCTTCTTGATTGCGCTCTTGATATAGTGTGACTTTTTTTTAAAGTAATTTTTAGCTGTTTTAGTCTATACCAAATTGAGTTTATTCCAAATCCAAGATTTTGTTTCATCTCTGCCAGAGTATGATCTGGATTCTTTGTAACATATTCTTCGAGTATTTTGGGGTCTATTTTTCGAATAAAGCTACCGTTTTAGATGGCTTGAGGCTTTCACCAGCAGCTTTCTTTTTTAACCAACGGTACAGAGTTGCTATTCCTATCTCCATAAGCTCTGCTACCTCAACCTTTGTCTTACCTTTTTCTATCATCAATACTGCCTTTTCCCTTAAATCCACACTATATGCCATTATAACTCAAATACTTTATTATACCTTTATCATTTACTTTAGGAAATACTATAGCTAACCGAAGTAAGATTTGCCTGAGCACTAAAAAACAAAATCAATAGCCGAATTAATATTGGGCCAAAAGGTTTGTGGAGCCTTTCTTATGGCGTGCTTGATCAGAACTTCTCAATCGGATTTAAATCTGGCGAGTATGGAGGCAAGAACAAAATTTTACACCCAATATTTTCTATCAAATTTTTTGTCCTTGCAGATTTATAAAAGCTCGCATTGTCGAGAACAATAGTCTGTCCAGGTTTAAATACAGGAACAAGTACATTTTCTACATAAGCATCAAAAATCTCACTATTGCAGTAGCCATCAATTATCCATGGTGCTTTAACTTTTCCTTCATTCAGTGCTCCAATTATGCTTACCCTCTTTCTTTTAAACCCTGGGCAAATAACCTCTTGCCTCTTTGAGAACACCCATATTCATAAAATTCATTGTCCTCTATTCCAGACTCATCTATGTATATCAAGTTTTCTTTATTTATTTCTTCTACTTTTTTATGAACTCTTTGCGTTTCTCTTTCTCGATAAAGAAAAGTTTTTTTTATATGTATAGTTTACTTTGCTAAGGTAGTTATATACTGTGTTTCTACACATATTACCAAATTCTTCAATTATCTTTTCAATTCTAATATCCATCCAGAAATTTGATAAATCTATCCATATCTTTAATCTTATGGCCATATCCTTTGTGATAGCCTGAAGATGGTTTCTTTTTTCCTTTTCCTCCACAAATATATTGTTTTTATGCTTACTAAATTGGTGAGCATGTTACAACGTTTTTGACGACGAAAAGACTGGATAGCTACTTGCATGACAACCATTTAGTTGTCTTTTCTCGTCTATCTTATTTTGTCACTCTTCTGAACAGATACTAAAGTACTAGCTTTTGTGGGTTGATGCACAATTCTATCAGAAGTTTTGTGACTATAATTGCAGAAAACATCGAGCATAAAACTCCTATCGATAAAGTGATAGAAAATCCTCTAATTGCTCCGCTACCAATAATGAACATTATTCCCGCAGCAATTAGTGTAGTGAGGTTTGAATCAAGAATTGTTTTTATTGCGTTTTTAAATCCTTCGTCAATGGCACGAGCTGTTCTTTTTCCTGCTCTTATTTCTTCGCGAATGCGTTCAAATATTAAAACATTTGCATCTACCGACATGCCAACAGTTAGTGCAATTCCAGCAATTCCAGGGAGAGTAAGAGTTGCTTCAAGTAAGGTAAGAATGAGTAGTATAGAGATTACATTAAAAACGAGTGCAACAGACGCTAACAAGCCTAATTTGCCGTAAGTAATGATTATAGATAAACCAACGGCTATGATAGAGATTATTGCTGCAATTTCTCCTGCTTTTATTGACTCTTCTCCAAGGCTTGGACCAATGTTTTTTTCTTCAATTATTTTAAGTGGTGCAGGTAGTGCACCTGATTTTAAAAGTATTGCAAGTTCACTCGCTTGTTTTTCAGTGAAATTACCGCTAATTTCTCCCTCTCCATTTAGAATAGGTTCACGTATTGTTGGTACAGTTAAGACTGTGTTATCTAAAACAATTGCAAAAGGCTTTCCTACATTTTCTTTAGTAATTTTTGCAAATTTTTTGCTTGCTATGCTGTCGAATTTGAAATGTACTGTTGATTTACCTAAATTGCCAAATCTAACTGATGCGTTAACTAATGAATCACCGCCTATTTCAGTTTTGCGGAATATCGGGTAGGAATTACCCAAAGAATCTTTGAGCATTACAGTAGTTTCATGGTCTATATCTTGCAACTTTTCTATGTTAGTATTTGCCAAATGAAAAGCTAGCTTAGCTGTTTTGCCAAGCAGAGATTTTATCTGCTGAGTATCTTCTACTCCAGGAACTTGAACTAATATCTTATTTTGCCCTTGTTTTTGTACACTTACTTCCTTTGTACCAAGCTTATCTAAGCGCCTTTGGACATTAATTATTGACTCTGAAACTACCTCATTGATTAATGAATTCTTATAATGCGGTTTATATGAAATGAAAATTGCAGTATTTTTTCTACTCAATTCTAAATTTGGGTTTATTTTATGTATTAACGTTGAAACTTTTTTGTAATCATCAATATTATTTAAAGTTACAACCACTTGTTTATCGTTCTTTGCGCTAAATTCAATCTTTTGTGTTAACAGACCTTCTTTTATTTCATCGGTTAGCATGCTTAGTTTCTCTTTGAAGTAAAAATCTAAGTCTACGTTTAGGAGTATAGATGATCCACCTTTCAGGTCGAGCCCTAGATTTATCCTCTTTTTTGAGGTGAGAAACTTATTATCAAAGAAGTTTGGCAGTATTATATATAAAGATAGCAAAAAAATTAGCAATACTGAAAGAGATTTAACTGTGAACTTGTTTAGCATAAATTTAAACTATACTTAGGTACAGTGTAAACTGAATGGTTGCTAATCACAAGCACCTAAATGAAAAGGTCCGTGAAAGATAAAAAACAAGCCTAGAACCAATATCTCTATAATTGATTTTGTTCTTCTAGAACATCATTTATTGAAGCAGTATAAACACATGTATTAGGTTCAGAGTTGGCTCTCAGATTCTCTGTTTGTTTGTTTTGTCTAATTTTGTCAATTGCAAGGTAAGTGCATAAACCAAGTGTTAAGAAAATAACTATGCTAAGTGGTATGTGATTAGCAAGAAATTTACTATAACTTGAATCTTTCCAACCGAGAGGACTAGATAGAGAGGGGTGAGAGAAAAATCTGGGAATTGCTAATACTGCACTTAATGCTGTTAGAATAATAGCGACAGTGGCACCTACAAGAGGTAAAATATTCTTTTTATTAAATCTGCCATTAGAATCTTTTAAAATATCAAACATACATACTCCTCGATTACTAAATGTTCGTGATACTAAGGGCTAATTGTAAAATGTTCAATAACTAAATTGGAGATAATAAAAAATGGGCATAGAATATAGACATATAATATGAAGGATATATGCTAGTTAAAATAGGTACGAGAGGAAGCGACCTTGCGATCATCCAAGCTTTGGAAGCAAAACAAAGGTTATTAGAGTCTTTTCCTAATCTATCCGTTGAGATCATTAAAATCAAAACTTCTGGTGATAAATATGCTAATGTAACCCTTGCTGAAATAGGAGGTAAAGGACTGTTCCTCAGGGAGATTGAGGCTGAATTACTCAAAAATAATATAGATATGGCGGTTCATTCGCTAAAAGATGTACCTGCGTTTTTCTCGAAGGACTTAACAATTCCTTGTGTTTTAGAGAGGCTAAGTCCATGTGATGTATTTATTTCTCATAAATATAAGAGCCTAAAAACTTTGCCACAGCAGGCTACAATTGCAACTTCTTCAATAAGAAGAAAAGTTCAGCTACTAAATCTCAGGCCAGACTTAAATGTAGTGACACTGCGTGGAAATGTGACAACTAGACTGCAAAATCAGAATTTTGATGGAATGATTTTAGCCGAAGCAGGACTGATAAGATTAAAAAAACACCATTTAATTACAGAAGTATTATCACCAAAAGTCATGTTAAACGCAGTAGGGCAGGGGGCAATTTGCATTCAATGCCGAAAGAATGATATAAAAGTTATCGATCTTTTAGAGAAAATTAATAATAATATGTCTTTTATAAGGGCAAAATCAGAGCGCAGTTTCATGAAGACAGTAAATGGTTCATGCTTTACGCCGCTTGCAGCTTTAGCAGAATATGTGAGTGAAAACATGCTGAATCTTTGTTGTATGTTAGCAGATGAGAAAGGTATATACTTCACTGAGCGTACTTCGTTTGTAGAAGATGCCGAAAAAATGGGTATGGATGCAGGATTAGAGTTAAAATCAAAATGCTTATAAGCTTACCTAAAGTATGTGGAATCTACCGTTATAATGTTTCAATGTCTAAAATGACTTGGTTAAATGTTGGTGGCCAAGCTGATGTACTATTTAAGCCACGTGACGTTGAAGATCTAATGTGCTTGATAAAAGATACTGAGTTACCAATTAGCATTATCGGTGCAACATCTAACATAATAGTGCAAGATAGTGGCATTCGAGGAATAACGGTGAAATTAGGTAAGGAATTTGCATATATTAAATGTAAAGATAATAGCTCCATCGTTGCAGGTGGTGCTGCACTGCTTAGTAACCTTGCCTACTTTGCAGGGGAACAGCAAATTAGTGGGCTTGAGTTTCTTGCTGGAATTCCAGGAACAGTTGGCGGTGGAATAGAAATGAATGCAGGTGCATATGGTAGTGATATTGCGAGTGTTGTAAAATTTATAAGGGCAGTGAATCTAGAAGATGGAAATTTATATGAATTTTCCAGTGAAGAAATGGGATATTTTTATCGTGGACATAGTCTAAAAGGCAGGTGGATTTTTATTGAAGCTGAATTTAAAGGAGTAAGTTCAGAGTATGAGCTTATATTGCAAAGATTGAAAGAAGTTATTGATAAAAAAAATAAAAGCCAACCAGTAAGAGGAAAAACTGCTGGCTGTATATTCAAAAATCCAATAGGCTGCAAGGCATGGAAACTGATTGATGAATCTGGCTGCCGAGGATTAGATAATGGTGTAGCTAAAATTTCTAAGAAACATTGTAATTTTCTGCTCAATTACAATAATGCAACTGCACTTGACTTAGAAAACCTTGGCAACAGAGTACAAAATGCAGTAAAAGATAAATTTAATGTTGAGCTTGAGTGGGAGATAAGGGTTTTGGGTAGGTAACTTCTAATCTCCTCTAATATGACCTACGTAAATTGAGTACCTCAATTTACGTCCAAGATATATTATTTTGCGAGTCTTATTACGCTTCTCTTGAGGAAAAGCATTCTTTTATTTTTTCAATTACCGGTTCTATGATGTAGTGATTTATTTTCTTAATCATAGGTTCTACAAGCATATTTCCAACAATAAGGCCTGTAATTGGGGCAATAATTCCTATTGTCGCACCCATCAAAACTGCTGATCCTGTATTTAACATTACACCAGGAAAAAATAGCACCTATAGCTGCACCAAGACCAATCCCGATTGCAGTGCTAGTAACGCCCATACAAAATATAGGGAAAATGCATTCTCGATTTACTTTATCTTCCTTATGATCACAATATGTAAGGTATGCGATAGATAATATTGTAGAAACAGCAGCAATAATTCCACCTATAATGGAAGGTGATAAAACTGCGAAACTTGGGCCAAGACCTACAAGCACTCCTATTGCAATATTCATTCCCATTAATATTCCAACAAGGATTAACTCTTCTTTAGTTTTTTTATCCATACCCCTCCTTAACACTTAATTATAATAAAATGTTACTCATCTTTACCTAACCTGTAAAGTTATCTTAACCTAATTCCAAAAATTATTGTATAATATCATTTTGAGGTTTTATTTTCAATGCGCAAACTTGCAATATTCTTTTCTATACTGTTTGCGGTAATTGCTTACTATTTAAACAATGAAGTGATATTTGAAGTAGCAAGGCTACTTAGTGATATATTCATCAGTTTATTGAAATTGATTAGCTTACCTTTAGTTTTTCTATCTATCGTGTCCACAATTTCGGGACTTAAAGACTCAATTGAAATTAAAGTATTACTTAAGAAGACACTGTTTTATACGCTGCTTACAACCATTATAGCTGCATTTGTTGCGCTATCTTTCTATTTATTCATAGATCCAGTAAGAAAAAATTTCATAAGTAACACAATAGAAAGTGTGAGTGACAGCAACCACAATTACTTTTCATACTTAAAATCACTCATTCCTTCGAATTTTGTGCAAGTTTTTCTTGAAAATAATGTTATTGGCAGCATATTGATTGCTTTTTTGATGGGTGGAGCTATTATTTCGCTCTCAAAAGAAAAACAGAATATATTACACCAAATATTCTCTGCACTGTTTGATACACTTCTTAAAATTGCTCAAGGGTTATTAAAGTTTATTCCTCTTGCTGTATGGTCTTTTATCACATGTTTTTTATACGAGTTAAAAGGTGGCAGCGAATTCCATAGTCTTTTTTGGTATTTTGCTTGCATAATGTCTGCAAATTTCATGCAAGCATTTGTGATTTTGCCACTACTCATGTGGTATAAAGGTATATCACCAATTCAAACGATGAAAGGTGTTATGCCAGCACTTACACTTGCGTTTTTTTCTAAATCATCTAGTGCAACGCTGCCTACAACTATAGAATGTGTGCAAAATCAGCTAAAGGTACCAAAGAAATTGTCATCTTTTATTCTACCAATATGCACAACAGTCAATATGAATGCGTGTGCTGCATTTATTTTAATCACAGTGATGTTTGTTGCAGAGATGAATGGGCACACATTTTCCTTAAGTGAGATGTTCATATGGATTTTTTTAGCTACAGGAGCTGCAATTGGTAACGCTGGAGTGCCGATGGGGTGCTATTTTATGGCAACTAGTTATTTGGTATCAATGAATGTTCCTTTGTACATTATGGGATTGATTTTGCCTATTTATACAATCATTGATATGTTTGAAACTGCAATAAATGTGTGGTCTGATATCTGTATAACACAGATAATTAATAAAGAATTTAAAACTCAAGAATGATATTAGATAATACAATAATAAAAGAATTTGAAGAGGCTGGTGCGATTTTGCACGGACATTTTGTACTCTCATCAGGGCTGCACAGCAACACTTACATACAATGCGCTAAAATTTTTGAAAATCCAAGCAGAGCAATGAACGTTTGTGAGCTATTGGCGAATAAAATAAGAAAAGAGCTTATTGAACCCATAGATTTAATACTATCTCCTGCAATTGGTGGAATAATCGTGGGTTATGAGATTGGTAGACAGCTTGGAATAAGAACAATATTTTGCGAACGTGTTAATGGTAAGTTTGAATTACGCCGTGGATTTGAGATTAAACAAGGTGAGAAAATATTACTAATTGAAGATGTGATTACCACAGGTAAATCTTTACTTGAAGCAGTAAAATGTGCAGAAGAGAAGGGAGGTAAAGTTGTTGCTGGAGCTTCTTTGATCAAGAGAAATAGTGAAACAAAACTACCTTTTCCTATCATATCTTTGATTGAACTAAATATCAAAAACTATAGCGAGGAAGAACTGCCAAGTGAATTAAAACAATTACCCATAATGAAACCTGGGAGTAGAGGATATTTAACAAAGTAATTCTATATATGGCTAAAGTGATTCAGTAACTTTTACGTGTTATATGTTGATCTTTTTGCATCAAAGTTAGATATTACAGTTTATTTTCCTGTATTCGTTCAACAGAATGGTAAAATAAGATAGACAAATAAAGATATAAAGTAAAAACAATAATAGGTGTCATTCCAGCGCGTGACGATATAATCCAGAAAGGAACAATGGATCCCAGTGTCTGAGCACTGGGATGACAAGGTAGGAAGCACTGGGATGAAACCTTTTTGCTTCAATATTTTGCACAGTAGCTATGCAACTTAACAGATACTTTTCTCTTCATTTATCCTCAGGTTTTTATGGGTTAAAAAAAACATAAAAACCTTATATAAAACCCCTGTTGTGATTAAAAATACACTAAATCTTGGTTTTCACATATTTCATCTTGTGCAGCAAAAGACAATAATTTTGCGCTCTCAAGGAAACTTTTTGTACTATAGTATTTCCTAAAGTAAATGATAAAGGTATAATAAAGTATTTGAGTTATAATGGCATATAGTGTGGATTTAAGGGAAAAGGCAGTATTGATGATAGAAAAAGGTAAGACAAAGGTTGAGGTAGCAGAGCTTATGGAGATAGGAATAGCAACTCTGTACCGTTGGTTAAAAAAGAAAGCTGCTGGTGAAAGCCTCAAGCCATCTAAAACGGTAGCTTTATTCGAAAAATAGACCCCAAAATACTCGAAGAATATGTTACAAAGAATCCAGATCATACTCTGGCAGAGATGAAACAAAATCTTGGATTTGGAATAAACTCAATTTGGTATAGACTAAAACAGCTAAAAATTACTTTAAAAAAAAGTCACACTATATCAAGAGCGCAATCAAGAAGATAGGGAGCAATTTATTGATAAAATCTCAAAAATAGACCATTCCAGCATCTTATATATAGATGAAGCAGGAGTTGATAATAAGTTATACCGAGAATATGGACGCGCTCCAAGAGGAAAGAAAATTTATGCAGATATTCCAGGGAGAACTCGAGAGAGAATCAGTATAGTAGCCGGGTGGATTGGAAAGAGATTTATTGCACCAATGACTTTCAAAGGTGGGTGTGACAAAGAGGTATTCAATACATGGTTGGAGAAGATGTTATTACCTAAATTGCCACTTGGCACAACTATAGTTATGGATAATGCTACATTTCATAAGACCACTAAAACAAAATCATTAATAGAGTCTTTTGGCTGTCATTTGCTGTATCTTCCAACATATTCACCAGATTTGAATCCTATAGAATACTGTTGGCATACCATCAAAAGCCGCCTCAGACCTCTCATGTATAAATATACAGACTTACAGCTTTTGGTTGGTAATACCATAATGGAACTTTATCATCCATTTTAGAAAATACTATAGTTTTCAATTCTTCTATCAGTTAATTAATTCCCGTCAGATTAAGTTGTGTTTAGCACAATTTGTTCCACTGTTCTTCATCTAAAATTTCCACACCCAATTCCATTGCTTTTTTATATTTTGAACCTGGATCTTCTCCTGCAATTAAATAGTCAGTTTTAGTAGAAAGGCTTGAACTGATCTTTGCCCCTAAAACTTTAGCTCTTACCTTTGCCTCCCCTCTACTCATAGCACGTAGCTTACCAGTAAACACTATAATTTTGTTATTCAAAAAAGAATCGCTAGAGTTGGAGCTCACGGGAAGAATTTGCAGATATGCAGTCAGGTCATTTAACATTTTAATGTTACGTTCCTGAGAAAAAAACGATTTTAAAGATTCAGCTACTTTTTCTCCTATACCATCTATACCTACCAACTCAACATCATTTGATGACATCGAATTATACCAGTTATCATAAGATACATAATAATTTGCGAGCAATTCTGCTGCAACTTGGCCGATAAATCTGATACCCAAAGAAAATATGAACCTATCTAGAGTGATTACTCTTCTGTTTTTTATAGCACTTAATAGATTAGCTATTGACTTCTCGCCCCAACCATGATGCTCTTTTAAGGAAAACTCTTTTAATCTTTCCTCTAAAATAAAAATGTCTGGAATTTGTCTTATTAGTTCCAGGTCATAAAAAAACTTTATTTGTTTTTCACCAAGGCCAACAATATCAAATGCATCTTTTGACACAAAATGTTTTAGTTTTTCTACTATTTGAGCCTTGCAATTAAATTCTTCAGGACATCTTACTGCCACTCCTTCAATCTGCACTTTACTACCACATTCAAGACATATGTCAGGAAAAACAAATTCAGGCATATTTGTATGACGAGAACCTTCATCTACTTTGACAATTTTAGGAATTACATCCCCAGCCCTTTTAATTGTTACAACATCTCCCTCTCTTATATCTTTACGTTTTATCTCATCTTGGTTATGTAGACTTGCTCTGCTAACTAATACTCCACCAATATTGACTGGTACTAAATCTGCAACTGGAGTTAAAACCCCCGTTCTACCCACCTGTATAAATATTTTATTTAACTTTGTCTTCGCATAAATCGCAGAAAACTTATATGCAAGTGCTGAGCGTGGCGCTTTGTGTGTACTTCCCAGACGACTTTGTAGCACCAAATCATTCACTTTATAGACTATCCCATCGATATCATAATCCAAGTTATAACGACAATCATAGATCTCGTTATAGAACTTTAGCATTCCATTCAAACTACTTGTTAAGGAACGATGCTCATTTACGCAAAAACCAAGTTTCTTAAGTTTTTCTAGTACTTCACTTTGACTTTTCTCTATTCCACCAATTAAAGAATAAGCAAAATATCTAAGAGGCCTTCTTGCTGTAATGTTCGCATTCAATTGCTTTAAAGAACCAGCAGCTGCATTTCGAGGATTAGCGAATTCATTATTTTCATTTAACTTTAAAAAGTCGCTGTTACTGATATATATTTCACCCCTTACTTCTAGTCTTCCTTGCACATCTTGTAAAAACTTAGGAAAGTCTTTTATTGTTGCAACATTGTGAGTAACATCCTCTCCTACAAAACCATCACCTCGAGTTGCAGCTTTAACAAATTTCCCATCTTCATAAATTGCAGAAAATGACAATCCATCAATTTTTGGCTCACATAGTATTTCTATTTCATCTGCAATTAAAAATCTCTTTATTTTAGACAAAAATTTCTCTACACCTTGTTCATCATAAGCATTCTCAAGAGAAAGCATAGGTTCTTGATGTTCCACCTTAGAAAATCTCTCATCAGGCGGAGCACCAACACTATCTTGTGTTGCATAAGCTTCTGGCTCTATCGCAGCTAACTTTTTTTTCAGTTCATCATATTCAGCATCACTTATCTCTGGCTTACTTTTTTGATAATATAAGATATTATGATAATTAATTTGATTTTGCAGTTTTTCTCTCATCTTTTCCAAGTCAGTCATGATACCAATATAATGCTCTTTGTCGTCAAGTCATGAATTTTTTCAAAAGGTACTATAAATTTATACTACTGCCCTGAAAAGCAATACTAATATTAATATAATTTTTGTACTTGTATATTAATGTTAGTATGGTTTTTAAATTAAGGAGTACATTATGAAAGAATACAATTACAAAAATTTGGCTGACGAATCAAACTTCGGCTCTCAAGTGTATCGTGCAGGAATGTTTGATAAAATTCTTGGTATAAGCAAAACAGCAAAAGAAGCTGCGAATCAAGTAATATCTCAAATGGGTAACGATTTAAAACTAGAAGCTAGAAAATCAGCTCAAGATGAAGTAAAAAAAAATAGAAGGAAAAATGCTAACTTTAGCTGAAGAGAAAGCTAACAAAATAGCTACCGAAAAAGCTAATCAAATAGAAAAAAAAATATCGACTTCAATTGATAAGACAGTAAAGTCAGTAGAAGCAAATGCTGAAAAAGCAGCAAAAAATGCAGCTGAAAAAGCAGTGAAAAAAGTAGGACCAGAAGTTGCAGATCTGCTAAAGCCAGAAATAAAAACTCAGGTAGAAGAAGCAGTAAAAAAATACACTGAAGAAAAAATTGAAAGCCTTATAAAACCTGAAATCACAGACAAAATAGCCGATATTGTCACTTCACAAAGCAAAGAAATAAGAATACTTTTAGAAGATGAAATGAATAAATTAATCGAAGATGCACATAAAAATTTGAATGGGAAAATAGATCAGATTAAATGTGAACTTACAGAAGTAAAATCTAATATCTTAGAAGCTATAGTATTTTCTAAAATGGATGATAAAGTTCCATTATGGTATTACCAACCAAAAGCTGTAAGTCTGTATATTTATACATGAGAGGTCTGAGGCGGCTTTTGATGGTATGCCAACAGTATTCTATAGGATTCAAATCTGGTGAATATGTTGGAAGATACAGCAAATGACAGCCAAAAGACTCTATTAATGATTTTGTTTTAGTGGTCTTATGAAATGTAGCATTATCCATAACTATAGTTGTGCCAAGTGGCAATTTAGGTAATAACATCTTCTCCAACCATGTATTGAATACCTCTTTGTCACACCCACCTTTGAAAGTCATTGGTGCAATAAATCTCTTTCCAATCCACCCGGCTACTATACTGATTCTCTCTCGAGTTCTCCCTGGAATATCTGCATAAATTTTCTTTCCTCTTGGAGCGCGTCCATATTCTCGGTATAACTTATTATCAACTCCTGCTTCATCTATATATAAGATGCTGGAATGGTCTATTTTTGAGATTTTATCAATAAATTGCTCCCTATCTTCTTGATTGCGCTCTTGATATAGTGTGACTTTTTTTTAAAGTAATTTTTAGCTGTTTTAGTCTATACCAAATTGAGTTTATTCCAAATCCAAGATTTTGTTTCATCTCTGCCAGAGTATGATCTGGATTCTTTGTAACATATTCTTCGAGTATTTTGGGGTCTATTTTTCGAATAAAGCTACCGTTTTTAGATGGCTTGAGGCTTTCACCAGCAGCTTTCTTTTTTAACCAACGGTACAGAGTTGCTATTCCTATCTCCATAAGCTCTGCTACCTCAACCTTTGTCTTACCTTTTTCTATCATCAATACTGCCTTTTCCCTTAAATCCACACTATATGCCATTATAACTCAAATACTTTATTATACCTTTATCATTTACTTTAGGAAATACTATAATATCAGACTCTTATTTAATACAATTGAACACTCCCTGCTCTTTTTTTTATCAGTCGTTTATTATCAATTAATGAGACTATAGCCAAAATTGTTTCGATCTGCCCTACTTTTCTACTAATGATCTGATTAAGATTTTTTTCATTGAGCTTGGCAATATCATTGCTTACAAGTATAAAGGCATTTTTATATATTTCCCGAAATAATTGAGAATTGTGAATCAGGGTACTCGCGCCTATTTCTAGTAGGTTTTTGTGTAAAATGTTCGTATAGGTTTGTAACAATTGAAACATCTGGTCTATTTATAGCTTCCCTTAAAGAAAGAACTAACATTTTCTTTAAGTTAGCTTGTTTATCTATATCAATTAAAAGTCTAGGATCACTTTCTACAGCTAATATCTTTTTCCACCATAAAGTTATAACTTTTTTATTAGAATAATATAGCTTAATTGTTAACTATATCTGTGAGAAAATCAAGAATTATGTATTTTTTTATATTTTATATAGGATTATTAATATTCACTTTAGTTTCAGAAACATACTGCAAATTAGAATCATAAAAATCTTTAATGTTCATTTTTCCAAAAACGCAAAAAAAGTACCTACCTTTGTGAAAACAAGCCTATAAAAATATGGTTGTAAAAATGGAAGCTTAAAATCATTGCAACAAAGTTAGGCAAATTGGTTCATATGTAAATTTAGTGAAAGTAAACCAATATAGCTGATTTCATGGTATAGCAAAATCACTATATTGAAAAGTTTATATGGTACACCAATTGATTCTAATAACTTTTATTCCACAACTTTGCAGTATTACTTATTTAATGATGAGATAAGAATTGCGTGCTAATAAATAATAAAAGTTAATATAATAATAGAAATATTGACATATTAATAATATTATTATACTCTTAGTATAATTAAGTAATTAAGAGAAATTATGAGTATTATATTGTTTTATAAGAAGTTTAATGACCATGATTTAGGTGATGATAAAAGTTCTTTGAGAAAAAAGTTCAACGAAATAATTAAAGATTTAAAAGAGAACAACAGTACAAGCCAAGGGAATATAAAATTAATAAAAGGTGATGGGAATATTGAATATTCTCGAGCTAAATTAAGTGATAGTGACAGATTATTATTCACAAGTATAAAGATTGATAACAAAGATGCTTTTATTATTTTAGAAGTAATTCTGAATCATGATTATCATAAGTCTAAATTTTTAACAAATAGAGAAAAAATTAAAAACATAGAAATAATAGATAAAAACAATGAAGAAGTTTCTAATAGCGTAAGTACATTGGAGATTGAAGATGCTCCACAAGTTAGTTATCTCGGTAAATTTATTACTTTTAGTGCAAAGCAAAAAGATATAGTTAAAAGAGTTGGAAAGTTTGAATTACCTTTAGTTATTAGTGGATCTGCTGGTAGTGGAAAGACATCAGTGGCTTTGGAGAGCCTAAAGAAGATAAAAGGGAAGTTTGAGGGAGGAAAAATTCTATATATTACCAAATCCGAAAATCTTATAAAAGAATCAAAAAAATTACTTGAATACGAATACTATGATGAAACTGCTAATGAGTTCAAGATTGCTGCTCCGGAAGAAATTGATTTCTTATCTCTGCATGAGTTTCTTGAAAAGCGAGCAGAAGATATAAAAGGAAAGAAGCCAATCAATAGAAGTAAGTTTTTTTCATGGTTCAACGAAATATGCAAGAAAGATAAATTTAAAGAGTATAAAAAAGATGGAGATAAAATATTCGAAGAATTTACAGCTGTGATAGGTGGAGGAGACTTATTAGGAAAAGATGGAAAAGATAGATATGGTAAATTAGGAAACAGACAATCTATGTTTTCTGTAGACGAAAGGAACAAAGTTTATGATTTTTTTAAAGAGTACAGGAAGTTTATAGAAAAAGATTCAGAGTATTATGATCCTAATCTTGTTGCATATAAGTGCATTACAGAAGGAATGTATAGTGCGATTGTTGTAGATGAAGTACAAGATTTGACCGAAAGCACACTGAGTTTAATATTAAAAAGTTTAAAAGATGAAAGTAAGGATAATTTTTTGTTATGCGGTGATATTAATCAAGTAATACATCCTAGTTTTTTCTCTCTATCTAAGTTAAAATCTTTTCTCTGTCAAAATCAATGTATAAGGGATCAAGGGTCAGAAGTTTTTTATACCCTTGAGAAGAATTATCGTAATAGTGAACAAGTGTATCCGTTCAGAGGTGTGGCAAGGATAAAAAACAATTGACATAATATATTAAAGTAGTAATAACACAAAATGTTGATAGTAAAGTAAGGCTAGATGCTTCAATTGTTGATCAGTATTGTAGAGTTATGTAAAAACTTAGAGCAGAAAGTAGCAAAGCTTGAAGAAAAAAATAAAATCTTAGAAATAGAGAATGCTGAACTAAGAGAGAGACTCGGCTTAAACTCAAGGAATTCATCTTTACCAAGTTCAAAAGAGCTGTACAAAATAAAAAAAGACACACCAGAAGATAAGTCAGAGGGCGGCAGGAAGATAGGTGGTCAAGTTGGACATAAGGGGAATTGCCGAGCTAAAATGGAAGCAGATGAGGTGGTGAAGGTAGAGTTACCAAATAGATGCGAGTGTGGTGAAGAAATCGCAATATCGGAAAAACCATATGTCTATCAAAAAGTTGATTTACCAGAAATTAAGCCTTACGTAGTTGAGTATCAATTAGAACATGGTCGCTGTCGTAAATGCGGAAAAAGAAGGAGTAGCAAATTACCAGAAGGAGTTACACCGGATACCTTTGGTCCTAGAGTTAAGTCAGTAGTTGCATCACTAAGTGGGTTTTATAAGAATTCAAAGCGAGAAATAGCGAATATTATGAAAGACATCTTTAACATGAGTATAAGTGTTGGTAGTGTGTCCAATAGTGAAGCAAGGGTTTCGTCAAAATGTAAAGAAGCCTATGAACAAATAGAGGAAGAAATAAAAGCAAGCGAAATTTTGCATATTGATGAAACCAGTCACTACAACAAAGGCAAATTGGGATGGTGCTGGATGTTTGCCAACAATAAAGCAAGTCTTATGAAGTTAGCAGATACAAGAGGAATGAAATTTTTAAAGAATAGTGCATTTTGTGATTACAAAAACCTGGTAATTACTGACAGATATGCAGTTTACAACCACTTCAGTGATGAAAAACGACAAATTTGTTGGGCTCACTTATTGAGAAATTTCGAGAGGTTATCTCATAGTTGGAATAGTGAAGTAATGAGACTTGGCCATTGTTTAAAAGACGCAGCTAATGGATTGTTTGTATTAAAAAACGCTTTGTCAGAAAATGAAATTAGTATTTCAAAGTTCACTAAGCAAGCTAAAGAATTACGAAGATACATACAGTACTGCATGATAAAAATATCTTATATACTTGAAGCAAAAGGAGCTTCACGAACGGTAAAGGGTATTATAAAATCCGAGTCAATGATGTGGACATTTTTGGATGACCCAGAGAATATTCCATTAACGAATAACCATGTTGAGCGACAGATACGGCATTATGTTGTCTATCGTAAGAATTCATATTTTGCACAGTCAGAGCGAGGGAATAGATTTCTTGAGCGGATAATTTCGTTGTATCTGACTTGGAAACAAAAGGAATTAAACCCTTTTCAAAACCTGCTAGCTGTTGTTTCTTAAACCACACCTCTGAACGGATACTAATAGAGTAGCTTCTCAATCAGGAATATTCTGGTGGAAAATGAATATCTACTTAGTAATGAATTTGGTCAGTAGCTACTAAGTTTTTCTTATAGCTATACAACGAAGGTTTGCTGGTCTTACATTTATTCTCTGCAACACGAAAAGTTAGTACAGTTGTACATGCTATGTAGTAGATAAACTTCTACTATATTTTTTTATTCAACTTACCTCTTGTCTATTGAATAGATTTTGTATCAAACCTAAAATTCAACGCACCTAAATATATAAGCATTCCCACCAAAATCATAGGTATAGAAAGCAACTGTCCCATAGTTAAATTGAACCATAAATAGCCAATTTGATAGTCTGGCTCGCGGAAAAATTCAACCATAAAACGTGCTACTCCATACAACATAACTGCAACTCCAGTTGTTGCACCATAATACAATCTCATTTTGTTCAAGAAAAATAGTGAATTTACAACTACGAAAAGTAGCGCTCCTTCTAAAAATGCTTCATAAAGTTGGCTTGGATGGCGCAATAAATTATCACCACTTTCTGGAAATACCATACCCCACGGCATAGTTGTAACCCTGCCAAATAACTCTCCATTTATAAAATTACCTATGCGGCCTAGAAGTAAACCTATCGGAACTCCACAAGAAATTAGATCCAGTGTGTAAAATATAGGAATGTTATGTCTTCTACAGGAGATTATTACTGCAAGCAAAACTCCTATAGCACCGCCATGAAATGACATCCCTCCTTCCCAGGTCTTTAGTATCTCGATAGGATTGCTTATATAGAGAACCGGATCATATATCAATACGTAGCCAAGCCTACCTCCAAGGATAATGCCTATAATAACGGCTGTTAATAACGAATCGTAAAAATTCTTAGTAAATATTTTTTGATTGTCTAGCTTATGTAAATACCAATATGCAAAAACTATACCCAAAACATATGCTAAAGAGTACCAATATATAGAAACAGGACCGATGCTAAAAATAACTGGACTTAAAGACATATTTTACTACAAATTATTCTTAGACAATCTACTTTTCTCACGGTCCCACTCTCTCTGCTTTATGGTTGCTCTCTTATCGTAGAGTTTTTTTCCTTTAACAATAGCAATTTTAGTTTTTGCCAACCCTTTATCATTAAAATAGATAGAAAGTGGCACAACAGTTATTCCAGAGATTTTGATTTGACCAATTAGCTTATTTATCTCTTTTTTATGCAAAAGCAATTTTCGTTCTCTTTTTGGCTTGTGATTCTTTTGGTTTGCAGCTTTATACTCTGCAATATGCATATTGTTTAGCCATATTTCACCTTTTTTTTCAGTAACGTAAGCATCAGAAATGTTTGCTTTTCTTTCCCTTAGTGATTTTACTTCACTACTTAAGAGGATTATACCTGCTTCAAATTCTTCTAAGATAAAGTATTCAAACCTTGCTTTCCTATTTTCTGCAATAACTTCCATATCTAAAGATATCTTTAAGCTTCAATATATTACAGAACTTTTGGTTTAATTCATAACAAAACAATTATCTCAGTAAATGCAAGTTTGGTTAAAAAAGCTCTAATCTTCCTGCAAGTGTAATTTGTTCCACTCTTCCTACTGCCATTTCAGACCTAGGAATAGCATTACCTGACAAAGAACTTATTACATCTTTGCAGCCCCATTCAATAGCAAAGTGTAAAGGAGCATATCTATTATTGTTCTGTTTACTAACATATGCCCCACTTTCAATTAAAATATCTCTTATACTTTCATGATCGCTAGCAAAATGCAAAGGAGCGCGTCCACAACTATCCCACACATTAACACATGCTCCATGTTCAATCAGAGTTCTTACTATGTTTTCATTATCACTTTCAGCAGCAAAATGCAAGGGAGTGCTTCTATAATTATCCCACGCATCGACATATGCTCCGTGTTCAATTAGAGCTATTACTATGTTCTCATAGCCACTCTTAGTAGCAAAATGTAGAGGAGTGTGTCCATCATTGTTCTGCGCGTTAACATCTGTTCCACATGCAATTAGAGCTCTTACTACACTTTCATTTCCACCTTCGGCAGCAAGATGTAAAGGTGTACATACATCATTGTCCCACGCATTAACATTTGCTCCACTTTCAATTAAAATATCTAATATGCCTTTGTGGTTCCATTCAGCAGCAAAATGTAAAGGGGTGCATCCATCGCTGTCCCATGCATCAACATATGCTCCATATTCAATTAGAGCTATTACTATGTTCTCATAGCCACTCTTAGCAGCAAAATGCAACAATGTAGTTTCTACAGGATCTAGATCACTATGTGTAGTGAATATATGATTGATATTAAATCCACTATCTTCCCACCTCCGTAAATCAATACTTTCTAATTTTATTTTTATTCTTTCAACTATGTTGTTCTTGCTTAAACCTGAAGTATCATTTATTTCTTCAAGCATTTTTAGAAAATCATCAAGCGTCATAATCTCCACTACTTATTAAAATAACTTGGTTATTATGTTCTTTGACACAAAAATCAAGAACTTTTTATTTTCCTAAAAAATCATTTAAGTTATACTCCAAATCATGAAAGTCAGGCAAAATATTAAGTTTTTTTCTCTATCATTTGTGATTTTGTCTTCTCTATGGATTACATTGTCTGGTTATTTCGAGCCTTTTTTTATTCTCTGTGGAGTATTTTCTTCTGTGTTCACATTGATTATCTTTAAAAGGTTAATTGATGCTGAAAGTGCCCTTAGTCAAATTCTAAATGATAGTGGTAGGCTGTCACTTTATCAGCTTATAAGTTATATACCTTGGCTAATTTACCAAATTATTTTTTCAAGTATTTATGTAACAAAAAAGGTGCTACGATTCAAATCTACAGTTGAGCCAATTGTTATTGTAAGGGAATGCATAGGACATAATGATAAGACCATTGCATTATTTGCTAACTCGGTTACGATTACTCCTGGAACTTTAACTATCAATGTTGAAAAGAAGCAGAAAACATATTTATCTACCATATGTTTGATAGATAAAGATCTTGAAAGTGGCATTTCTGAAATAGAAGGTAAAGTCTTAAAAATGCTACACCTAGTTAAGTAATTGCTTTAAATAAGTTAACAGCGTCTCTGTATTCTCTTCTTAGGCTTTCAAGCATTTCTTTTGGAAGGCTATCAATAACAGTAGAACATAAATAATTGTACAAATCTTCTAGCTTTGATATGTTATTTTTCTTCTTGCTGTTGAATTTGTACGGAAAAATGCCCTCCATAATTTCAATATCAACAACCTTATTTAAAAATGCATTTTCACTTGTTATGCTTATTCTTGTAAGTATAGTATTAATTTCAGGTTCATTACTCGTATAAATATCTGATAATTCTGCCATTTTAATGACGTATAAAGTTACTACTTTTGATAAACAATTATCAGAATATTCACAATTTTTTATTACCTCCCACTGAGTAACCTGAGACTTGCTTGTTTTTGCATTGCTTGGTAATTTATTCATTGAATTTTCTCCATTTAATTCAGTGTAGTAAATTATACTAATACTTTGTTAAATAAATAATAACGCAGCCATAAAAATATGCATTTATTTACCATAAATTGTATAATATTCCTAAAATTAAATGTTAAAGTTACTTCAAACTGAATGATTTCTTTAATTCCATGTTATCCAGCAGTGTAAAGTATTGCTACACAATAGTATTTATTCTAAAATAAACTTTCCTTTTGAGCTATTTTATTAATATCCATTCTTGCGGCTGCACTAAAATGAAAAAGATAAAACTTGGAATACTAATTTCAGGTAGAGGATCAAACATGCAGGCTTTAATAGAAGCATGTCAAGATCATAATTTCCCTGCTGAAACTGTGTGTGTTATCACAAATAATAGTGAAGCTGAAGGCCTTAAAATAGCAAAGCAAGCAGGAGTTTCAGCATTTGTTATTGAAGATAAGCCACTTGATACTGATAAAATTCATGAAATACTTGTTCAACATAAGGTTGATTTAATTTGCCTTGCAGGGTTTATGAGAATTATAAAGGCCAATTTCCTGAATAAATGGCATAACAAAGTTATAAATATTCATCCCTCTTTACTTCCGTCATTTAAGGGCCTAAATGCTCAGGAGCAAGCTCTGAAAGCGGGTGTAAAAATTACAGGATGTACTGTGCATTATGTTACTCCTGAAATTGATGCTGGAGCCATAATCGCTCAAGCTACTGTTCCAATGTTACCAAATGATGATGTTCACAGTCTCTCAGAGCGCATTCTAGCTGAAGAGCATAAGTGTTATGTAAAAGCAGTAAGATCAATAGCAGAAGGTATTAACTATTGACCTTGAGCGTTTCTTCCAACTTCAACAAAAAATAAATTTTCAGGATTCAGTAAAGAACTTGCCAGCTTGTTTACTTTTTCCAATTGAACATCATTAATGATATTTGCATAATTATTTATATGGTTAATATCACGATCGTCTATCTGCATACTATCCAGTAACGTTGCTGTATTCGCATTATTGGATAGAAAAGAGAAGATAAGGTCATTTACTAAACTGATTTTTGCATCCTTGAATAGTTGTTCGTCAATTCCTTCCTCTTTTATTCTGCTAAATGTATCTTTTACTGCTGATATAGCTTTGCTAGCAGTGGAACTATCAGTACTCATAAATCCAGATATAATATTTCCATGCTTATTAGGAACATTACGTGCACTGACACTATAAGTAATACCTAGATTTTGTCTCAACTCTTTCATCAGTATTGAGTTTAGACTCATACCACCAAGCGCATTAATCAAAACACTAGCATTATAGTAATTAGGGTCTTCATATGCTATGCCTCTTTGAGCAAAAAGTATTACACTCTGTGGTATATCCATAAAAACGCTCTTACTTTCTGCAGGCCCAAATTCATTTTTTACAGATACCTTCCTAATTTTTGATCTTTTTGATGGTAACTTAGATAAATATTTATCGAGCAGCGTACTAACTTCTTCTTTTGTTGCACAACCAACAATACTAATAACGATATTATCCTTAGTAAAACTACGCTTTATGTATGTTAAAACATCGTCTCTAGTAATGCTCATTATAGTGTCTAGAGTTCCATATGGATCTCTTGAGTAAGGATGTTTTTTGAACAACAACGTATCCAACTCTTTTGCAGCAATAAAATAAGGATCTTTTTCAAAATTATTAAAGTTTACTTTGGCTTTTTCAAAAACTCTATTCAATCCTTCAGGATCAACTTTAGGACGCATTATAGCATCACTTAGTAGTGAAATTGCATCCTCTAGATTCTCAGATAAAGTATTTAATGAAACCCTAAATGCTTCTAAACCAGCAATAAAATTTAAACTATAGTATTTTCTAAAATGGATGATAAAGTTCCATTATGGTATTACCAACCAAAAGCTGTAAGTCTGTATATTTATACATGAGAGGTCTGAGGCGGCTTTTGATGGTATGCCAACAGTATTCTATAGGATTCAAATCTGGTGAATATGTTGGAAGATACAGCAAATGACAGCCAAAAGACTCTATTAATGATTTTGTTTTAGTGGTCTTATGAAATGTAGCATTATCCATAACTATAGTTGTGCCAAGTGGCAATTTAGGTAATAACATCTTCTCCAACCATGTATTGAATACCTCTTTGTCACACCCACCTTTGAAAGTCATTGGTGCAATAAATCTCTTTCCAATCCACCCGGCTACTATACTGATTCTCTCTCGAGTTCTCCCTGGAATATCTGCATAAATTTTCTTTCCTCTTGGAGCGCGTCCATATTCTCGGTATAACTTATTATCAACTCCTGCTTCATCTATATATAAGATGCTGGAATGGTCTATTTTTGAGATTTTATCAATAAATTGCTCCCTATCTTCTTGATTGCGCTCTTGATATAGTGTGACTTTTTTTTAAAGTAATTTTTAGCTGTTTTAGTCTATACCAAATTGAGTTTATTCCAAATCCAAGATTTTGTTTCATCTCTGCCAGAGTATGATCTGGATTCTTTGTAACATATTCTTCGAGTATTTTGGGGTCTATTTTTCGAATAAAGCTACCGTTTTTAGATGGCTTGAGGCTTTCACCAGCAGCTTTCTTTTTTAACCAACGGTACAGAGTTGCTATTCCTATCTCCATAAGCTCTGCTACCTCAACCTTTGTCTTACCTTTTTCTATCATCAATACTGCCTTTTCCCTTAAATCCACACTATATGCCATTATAACTCAAATACTTTATTATACCTTTATCATTTACTTTAGGAAATACTATAATTCCTTTATCCTCAAGCTTTTTTACAAAATCTTTGGCATCATTCTTTCCTGCTCCTTCTTGAATTACAAGAGAAGTAAACCAAGCAAGTCCCTGCTTTTCTGCACTTTCATACACGTAACCTGCATCTTTGAATGATATATTGAGTGAAACTTTTGGTAAATCACGGTTTTTAACAAACAGAAACTTAAGCCCTTTATTAGTAGTAACCTCCTCTATATTTAGGTGGCTGCTCGCCTGCAAATTAAAGCCTAGACAGAAAAAAAGTAGAAATAAAAGTTTACTTACTCTCATCATTATTACCTCCTTTTGGCAGCAAACGGCCGACTAATTTATTAGTAGAAAAAATAGTACGAATTTTGTGATTTACATCTTTCAGATTGACATCATTAATTTTGCTATATGAAATGTCTATTTCATCAAGTGGGATACCTAGTGCTAGACGTGGTATATAAAACATTGCTACACTAGTTAAATCAGATAGATTATCAAACTGTGCTGCTTTGTATTTAGACTTTGTGCTTTGCAACTCTTCACTTGTTATTTCTTCAGAGGTAAAGTGATTAATAGAATTTTCTAACTCTCTTGCAACAGCATCCAAATCTACCCCGCTTTTTGGAGTTACCCGAATCTCAATGTAACCATTACTAAAAGCTAAGCTATTATAATAAGCAAACACTTCTACTGCTACATTCTTATCTAGAACTAAATCTTTATATAGCTTACTAGACTTGCCATTCCCCAAAACATCAACTGCCAAATCAACAGGAAAAGTTTCACTTATTTGCTCAAATAAAGGAATACTATAGCGAAAGTATAAAACTGGCTCTTTCACTTCAGTGCTTTCTAAAATTACCGATATATCTGCATTATGTATTGAATCTTGGTTCGGATAATGCTTAACTACAGGCTCAGCTTTAATTGCACCATATTTTTCCTTTGCTAATTCCGCTACTTCTTCAAATTCTACATCACCAACAACGAGCAGTATAGCATTACCTGGATGATAATAGTTATCATGAAACCTTGTTATGTCATCTTGATTGTAAGTTTTAATATCGCTCTCCCAACCAATAACAGACCTACCATAACCATTACGATAAAATGCACTGTTCATTTCCTCCCATAGTAAAGCTTCAGGATTATTATCAAATCTCATCTTTCTTTCTTCTAATACGATATTTTTTTCTCTATCTATTTTGTCTTGAGTAACATCAAAATTGCCCATTCTGTCTGCTTCAATTTCCATTGCTAGTGGTAAATCTTTTTTGAGAACTAATTCGTAGTAGCAGGTGTATTCTTTAGTGGTAAAAGCATTAAATTGGGCCCCAATGCTGCCCAAAGTGGATTCTATGTCTTTAAATTTTCCTGTAGTTTCAAACATTAAGTGTTCAAAGTAGTGAGCCAATCCTGCTTTGCCAATTGGGTCATCCATTCCCCCAACTTTATATATTATTGCATGAAAAACAGCTGGAATTCGGTGATTAGGTACTACATAAACATCTAATCCGTTACTGAGCTTAGCATGCTTTATGATTTCAGCTTCCAAAGAAATCGGACAAATGAAAAAAAACACAGATAGTATAAAAAAACTAAAGAATTTGCGAAGCATTATTTCATTCCTCATTTTGCTTAGAGATAGACCTATCATATATATACCACTTATATAACAATGTACACATTCCACAAACTATAAATAGATCAGCTAAATTAAAGGCTGGCCAATACCAATCATTGATATGAAAATATATGAAATCATATACAGCGCCCCAATAGATTCTATCAATTACATTTCCGATCGCTCCACCAATCATCAGAGAAAAACTAAGGTAAATTGACTTATCATTAGATTTATATATCAAGTATGCAAGTATACCAATTATTAATATTGAACATACCGAAAAAAAGAAGCTGCCATGCGGCAGAGTACTACACATTCCAAAGCTAATTCCTGAATTCCAAACTTCAACTAATTTCATAAAACTAGTAATCTCGATTGACTCCCCCTCATCAATCAATGAGTTTATATACAATTTACTTGTTTGATCGAATGATACTATAATCAATATAATAACTAAACATATCCTTTTCATAAGTTTATCTTTAACTGGTAAGCCTTCATTATATCACGGTCTATCTGTTTTGTTAACTCGTTAATACTATGGAATTTTTTTTCTGCCCTAATAAATTTTAAAAGTTGTATGTCAACCTTAAAATTGTATACATTTTCGTTGAAGTCAAATATATGCATTTCTACTATAGGTTTTTTTAAGTCCTTAAATGTAGGTCTCATACCAATGTTGACTACTCCATATAGCCAACTTGAACTATTTTCAGAAAATGCAACTTTGGCGTAATATGTACCAAGCTTAGGTTTTATCATGTAATCTTCTATCGGAATGTTTATGGTTGGAAACCCTATTTCTCTACCTCTACATACACCTTTTGTTACAATACCAGAAACTTGATAAGACCTACCAAGCAATTTATTAGCAATTTCTATTTCGCCTTTTTGTAAACACTCCCTGATTGAGGAAGAAGAGCAAATTTTTCTATCGATTATCAATGGCTCTAATTTAGTTAAAGAATATTCATACATCTGAGAATATTTTTCTAGAGTTAATATGTTACCCAATCGTTTGTGACCAAAAGTACAACTTTCTCCAACAGTTATATGTTTAGCACCATACTTCTTTACCAAAATCTTACCAATAAAGTCATCGCAGCTAACCTCAGAAAAACCTCTACTAAAATTAATAATATACAAGTAATCTATACCATAGCTGCTGATTAGTTCCTTTTTTTGTTCTTGGTCTATTAACCTAAAATTGTTCCTACTAAATAAAACAGTTGATGGGTGAGGCTCAAAAGTTAAAACTGCAGAGGGTAATCCTCTTTCTTGTGCTACCTCCTTTAGATTGGAAATTGCAAACTTATGTCCTAAATGAACGCCATCAAAATTTCCGAAAGTTAGTGCCACATTATCTTTTATCCCTTGCTCACAGTTGTAAATAATTTTCATACAATTTGATATTTTATATATATTTTTTATATATAATAGTTGTATTTTATGAACTATGGAGATAAATCGTGAAAAACACTAAAGGAAAAGTTGTAATATATGTGAAGAAGTACTGCCCATTCTGCAAGAAAGCAAAAGAGTTATTGGATGAAAAAGGTGTGAAATACGAAGAAATTGATGTACTTAGAAACTCGGATTTGTTTGACGGTATAAAATCAAAATATAACGTCAGGACAGTTCCACAAATTTTTATTACTGATGAAAATGGTGATTATTTACATCATATTGCTGGATGTGACAAATTGATGGATCTTGAAAAAGAAGGAAAGTTGGATAATATGTTAAATAACAATGAAGATAGCATTAATGCAACAGCTTACACAAGCGGCAGTGATGAACACGAGGGATGTAATATAATACATAATGAAGATTTTATGTGATTTTTTTGTCTTACCGTTGCTGGCATACCCACTTTAAACAATTTTTAATGAATTAAAAATACAATTCATCTAGTGAGTTTTTTTAGTGGGAAAAAATGATAAAAAATATTATAATTGTTAGCAACAACTTAATTAGTATTGAATTAATTAACAAACAAGATTTAGAGAGTTTCATCAAGATTTTCACAGTGCTTGATAAGCATATAGCAGCTAAAACTCTTTTTACAGAAGAAGTGACAATAGAGTATAAACAACACAATTGCATAGAAGTTGTTGAATTGATAAAAGATACAGGTTTTACATATCATGATGTTGAGAATGTGTTAAATCACCTAAGTAATCATGGAATGAAAGTACCAAGTAGCGTTATAGCAAGCACCCTTTCTTCTTCATACAATCACGCACTTGAGTCTAAGGATGTAGCATTTGCCTGTTCTAAAGGGTTGCCACAATTTTACATCAGGGTAAATAAGAATACCTTTATAATGACTCCTATAAGTGAAGAGAATCTAGAATTGAATTCGCAAAATAGCAAAATGCTTATAGAGTCATTAAAGAGCGAAAAAAGCACTTATGATTGCATAGTGGAAGAAAATATCATCAAAGTTATAGTGCATTCTGAAATACATCAGGCTATAAACTCGATTATAAAATCACTGATAAAGTCTTGCCTTTTAGCAAGAGATGAAGAAGAAAAATTCAAAGAGAAATTGAGACAACTTGCTTTTAAAGATCAAGCTTTCGTTGAGTATTCTAGCATCAAAACCATTCATAGATATCCGAATAACCATCCTCTGAGAAAGCATGAAAGTGTTATTAAAGATATAGAAAATATTTTATGTGATTTCATAATAAATGAGAACAGCGGGTTTGCTATAGAGCGGTTAAATAAACTGGGCTCAGAAGTCTCTCCAAATACTCCAAGAATCATCACTAAAACTATAGATAAGCTTGTTAAGTTTCACTAAAATGTTGTTGGAATGGTTTTAGCCAATGTCTACATATATCTGATTTTTACTGATTGAGTGGAGCAATTGAGCTGCTCTCTGTCATCCCAGCGTTTAACACTGGGATGATTTCGTTGTATGGTATCTTGTATAGTGTTTTACAAATTCACATAGCTATTTCAAATTTACCCATATCAATGTCAGTAAATTTATTGAGAAAATATCACTTAGTTCTTTAAATTTATGTTTTTGGATATATATTAATCATTTATTTTCAAAGCCTCAATAAAAGCATTTTGTGGGATGTTTATGTTTCCCACAGAATGCAATCTTTTCTTACCTTTCTTCTGCTTTTCAAGCAGCTTCATCCTTCGTGTGACGTCTCCACCATAGAGCTTGGCTGTTACATCTTTTCTATACGGGTTAATCGTTTCTCTAGCAATAATTTTTCCGCCTACTGCCGCTTGAATCGCGATTTTATATTGCTGGCGTGGTATCAAGTCTTTCAAACGTGCACATATTTCACGGCCTCTTTTTTCTGCCCTGCTTTTATGAACAATGCAGGCTAACGCATCCACAGGTTCTCCATTAACTAAAAAACTTAATTTATCTATCTGACTTTCCTGATAATCGGATATTTCCCAATCTAAACTTGCATATCCCTTGGAAATTGATTTTAGTCTATCGTAAAAATCAAAAACAACCTCAGACAGCGGTAATTTATACTTCAGTAGTGCTGTTGTCGTATTACCAACATAAGATAAATCCTGCTGTTCTCCTCTCCTCTCTTCACACAGAGATAGAATCTCTCCTAAATATTGATCAGGTACCATTATAGTTGCAGTGATCCACGGTTCTTCCACTATTTCAATTTTTGTAGGGTCTGGCATATCGCTTGGGTTATGGATATTTAAAACTTTACCATTTTGTGTTGCAACTTTATATATAACACTCGGTGCAGTTGCTGTTAGATCTAAATCAAATTCTCTTTCGAGTCTTTCTTGAATGACTTCAAGATGTAGCATTCCTAAGAAACCGCAACGAAATCCATAACCTAGCGCATTTGACGTTTCAGCATCAAATGTAAAACTAGCATCATTTAAATGTAATTTTTCTAGTGCTTCCCTTAAATATTTAAAATCATCTGTGTTATTGGGAAAAATACTGCAAAATACTACAGGATGTACTTCTTTAAAGCCAGGTAATGCCTTGCTGCACGGCCTTTTCTCTTCAGTAATAGTGTCTCCTACTTTGCAGTCTGCTACTTCTTTCATTGAAGCAGTTATAAAACCAACTTCACCTGCTGAAAGTTCACCAGTCATAACTTTTTTAGGAGTGAAAATACCGATATTATCGACCTGATATGTAGCATTATTAGACATCATAACGATTCTCATGCCTTTTTTTAGTACTCCATTTTTAACTCGCACTAAAATTACTACTCCTAGGTAAGGATCATACCAACTATCAACTAAAATTGCTTGCAGTGGAGCATTTGTATCACCTTGAGGAGCGGGAAGTTTTGTCACTATAGCTTCAAGTACATCCTTTACCCCAAGACCAGTTTTTGCCGATATCAAAATTGATTCAGTTGCATCAATTCCGATTACCTCTTCAATCTGAAGCTTTATCCTTTCTGGATCTGCAGCAGGAAGATCGACTTTATTAAGCACAACTATTATCTCATGATTATTGTCAATTGCCTTGTAGACATTTGCCAGAGTCTGAGCTTCAACTCCTTGGCTGCTATCTACTACCAAAAGTGAGCCTTCACATGCGGCTAAGCTTCGGCTGACTTCATATGAAAAGTCAACATGACCTGGTGTGTCCATGAGGTTGAGGCAATATTGATTACCATTATTTGCAGTGTAATTGAGTCTTACCGTTTGTGCTTTGATTGTGATTCCGCGTTCACGCTCTATATCCATTGAGTCAAGTACCTGATTGGTCATTTCCCTTGTCTCAAGACCGTTACATTCTTCTATCAAACGATCAGAAAGAGTTGACTTCCCATGATCTATATGTGCTATTATTGCAAAATTTCTTATATTGTTCATAGATCTACTTATTTAAGTAGATCTATTTTACATTTTAAGTATTACAAGAGCAATTATTTATATCTCTTTTTGCTAAAAACATTAAGCTGAAGTCCTTGCCAATGGCCGGCAATGCTCATTAGCTGATGCTTGCTTCACTGTGCTACTTGGATCTTCTTGCTGTCTACACATTTTTACTGCATCAGCAAGGCTTAGGTAAGCATTACCAGCTTTAATTTTTACATCTTTTTTATTTTCTTCTAAATCTTTATCAGTGGGTCTATCGCCTATTACTCTAATGCTGCCATCACTGTTAGCACCTAATGTAATGCTAAATTCTTTTCCATCTACATACCAGTTAAACTTTATTCCATATTGAGCTGCAGTACCTAAACTATAACACCTCACTCCATTTTCGTCTACAAAACCGTAGACAACTTCTTTTTGATCACCATTTGAAAGAGAGAAACTAGCAATATTGTTTTCTTTACAAAATTCACTATTTAAAAATTAGCTTACCCTAATATCTGTGTTTTTATTGTTGTCTTTTAGCTTGATTTTTGTACAAAGAAGATTTGTATTCTTATCACTTGCAATTGATACTGTATCAATAGTACCGTTTTCTATGTACTTGCCAAACTCCTCTTTAGCTTTCTCTTCTAACTCTTTTTGCCTTGCTGCACTTTGTTGTTGTTGCGTTTTTTCTAGCGCTTCTTTCATTTTTGTTTGGAGTGATAAAGCTGCATCAAGTGCTTCTCTTTCATTTACTTGACCATTATGAAGTAGGTTTAAAGCTTGTACTACTATATTTAAGTTTTCATAAGCTACTTCAATATTATACTTATCACTCAAAGGTTCACTGTTAGCTAAAGAATGTCTCAAGCTGTCCCAACAGTCCTCTTCAATAATATTACGTTCCTCTTTAAGCAATCGACAGATAGACAGAAGCTCTTTTTTTATTTCTTCTTCTTCACTATGACCATTTTTAATTGACTCCAGACTTTCTTTAATATCATCAACTAAATTATTAGATACAGGCGACTTTACTATCGACTTGCTCTTTATTGACTTCTCTCGTTCTTTTTTGATACCTTGAAGTTTTTTCAAAACCATATACTTTACCTCATAAAACTATCTAATATTATATACATAAACATTAGGAAATGTTAGCACTTTCTACATGCTTGCACACTTCCTATTATTCCTTTAACATAGCTGACACTTTTTTTGAATGAGAAATCGCTTTATTAATCATATAATTCTCATGATTGTTATCTATTTTAGGTAATTCGTACAAATAATTCACCATTATTCCGGCTGACTGACTAATGCCTTTTTCAGAAGTATCAGCCATCCAGTTGATTTGTTTGATTGATGCACCATTGCTTAAATGAAAGTGTGCTACTGGATCATAAGCACCCCCACCACTGCTCTTAACCTTTAGCAAATAATGTGCACAAAGTTTCAGTAGGGACTGTTTTTCGCATTCAATGTTAGTTTTTATGCTTTCTAAAATTTCTGTACCTGATTGTTTTATATTAAGCTTACCTAATAAAGCTACGTCTTGATTTTTTAGCCATTTTGTAAATCCAGGAACTGGAGAAAGAGTTGCATACACTTTTACGCTTTTAAATTCTTGCGATAGTTTTTCTACGACTCTCTTTATTAAAAAGTTACCGAGGCTAATTCCAGATAAACCAGTTTGAGTGTTTGATATTGAATAGAATATAGCAGTACTTGCACTGCTTGGGTCACTTGAAGGAACTGACTCGTCCAAAACGTGTTGAATACTATCTGCAATCTCATTCATCAGTGCAACCTCTACAAAAATTAAAGGTTCATTTGGTATTTTGTAATGAAAGAAAGCAAAACAGAGATGATCAGAATCTAGTCTGTTTTTTAAGTCACCCCAAGAGGAAATTTTATGTACAGCTTCGTATTTTATAAGTTTTTCCAACAATGATGCAGGTGAATCCCAGGTGATTTGATGAAGATCAAGTAGATCAACATCAACCAAAGTACAAAGTATACTTTTTAATTCGTTTTCTAGTGGACTTAGACTTTTATATTGATTCTTCAGCTTGAGTACATCAGAACGCATATCAACAATAAACTTAAGGCCCTCCGGTAAGGAGATAAACTGCTTCAATATTTTAGAGCGTGGTGATTCAAGGACTTTTATTAAGTCTTGTTCAAACTTATAGCTCGACTCAAAATCTTGATTTTTCTTATATACTTTTATTTCTTCATCTATTTTCGTTTTATCTGGATTGAACTTTTCTGCCAGGGTTTGTAAAAATTTTATTTGACCTGCCTCTGATAAACTCAAGTACAAATTACCAAGAGATACGGTGTTCTTACGTGCTGAGACTTCATCCCCCTTTGGGTTTAAGCATTCGTTCATCTTCAAGACTAAACTATCGACATCGCGACTACTACTTAAATCAGGGCCAATATTGCCAACCCATGACCTTACAGCATCTGCTACTTCACCTAATATTTTAAAAAAGCCCTTTGTTGCTTTCTTATCTTCAACTTTTACTATATCAGTTTTTGCTAATGATTCTTTTGTCATATGTTCCTTTTATCGTGTATCTATCTTAATTTAAAGAAAAATCTTAGTCTACAAAGAAGGCATATATTTTCATGGTACAACTATTTTACAATTTATTTAAAATTTTCGTAAAGAGAGTTAGATTTTTAATTTCATTATTTCTCTTACAAAAGTACTTTTATTATAAAAATGCCCTTTTGCCTCTTTCTTTTCCGGGTAAGGCTGATTTTTTAATTACCTAGTCGAAGTTACTTAATTTTTACACATCTATTGTAAAGTACAAAATCTGACTTTGGAATGAAAATGCTAGCTGATGCTTGGACTTTATTGATACTTACGCTACTTGAAACTATACTTGGTATAGACAATTTAATCTTTATTTCTCTAGCAATAGATAAGGTGCCAAATCTGCTGAGAGAAAGAGCCCGCCTGATAGGTTTTGGCTTGGCGCTATTGATGCGTTTTGTAATACTATTTTTTATATCACATATATTATCAATGGAAAAGCCTATATTTCACTCTGTATCACTAGATATTTCAGTAAAAGATTTGCTTATGATTGCAGGAGGGTTATTTCTTATTGTTAAAAGTTCTATGGAGTTATGGAGCGAAATTTTTGTACATAAGGAGAACAAAACAAAGGCAAACGTTAAATCACAATTTTTTTTAGTTGTGCTACAAATTATATTAATAGATTTAGTTTTTTCTGTTGATTCAATATTAACTGCTATAGCATTAACTCATAATATGATAATCATTGCTATAGCATTTACATTTTCCATATTAGCAATGCTATTTTCATCAAGTTATACCGCTCAGTTAATAAAATCCAGCCCAAGCTTAAAAGTAATTGCCATTCTATTTATTTTACTCATCGGTATATATTTAATACTTGAAGGACTTCACATAGAGCTACCAAAAGCATATTTGTATTCTTCATTTATGTTTGCACTGCTTGTGGAAGCTATAAGCAAAATAAAGACAATGCGGCCTTGAAATTATTTTCCACAAAGCAAAAGTCTAATTTTTATTCCGGTGTGTGACGAATATCTGTACGAACATTTCGATGTCATCCGAGTAGCTGACACTGGGATCCATTATTCTTTTTTTCTGGATTCCAGCGTCACGCGCTGGAATGACATTAAATAGTTTTCCTTAAAATTTGAGTTATGCAACCAGCCTCTTTGGTGTGATTCGAGTAGCTGAAACTGGAATGAAATTATTGCTACTCCCACTCAATAGTTGCTGGTGGCTTGGAAGTTAAATCATACACAACTCGATTTACTCCGGAAACTTTGTTAACAATTATACTACTGACGTCTTGCAAAAACCTCAAAAATACTAACGAATGTTGATCTTTATTTTCAAATGGAAATGCATCAGCTGTCATGCCATCAGATGAAGTCACAGCCCTTAAAGCGCAAACATATCCGTATGTACGATTATCTCCCATAACTCCCACAGTTTTTACTGGTAACAGTACAGCAAAAGCCTGCCATATTTTATCATACAGATCATAATTTTTCATTGTGTTGATATATATTTCATCTACTTCTTGCAATATTCGTACCTTTTCTTCATCAACCTCACCTATGATCCTCACTGCAAGTCCAGGTCCAGGAAATGGATGTTGAAATATTATCTCATCTGAAAGCCCAATTTCTTTGCCAAGCAGCCTTACTTCATCTTTAAAGAGATAACGTAAAGGTTCTACTAGTTTCAGATTCATTTTTTCTGGCAACCCACCAACATTGTGATGAGATTTAATTGTACTAGTGTTTCCTGAAGCGTGACCTGATTCAACTACATCAGAGTAAATGGTGCCTTGCATTAAAAAATCCACATCACCTATTTTTTTTGCCTCTTCTTCAAATACTTCGATAAAAGTATTGCCGATAATTTTTCGCTTTTCTTCCGGATCAGTTATTCCCTTTAACCTACTTAAAAACAAGTTTGATTTATCAACGTAATTTATTGGAATTTCTTTTAACATAGCAGTGGTCTGGCTCTTACGCAATAACCCAGTATCGATAAAAATACAGTTTAATTGTTTTCCTATAGCTTTGTGTGTAAGAACTGCTGCAACACTTGAATCAACCCCCCCACTTACTGCAGCAATTACTTTTTTCTCCCCTACTAAGTTTTGAATTTTTTCCTTCTGTTTTTCAATGAATGACTTCATTGTCCAATCTCTCTCACAATTTGCAATATCTAAGAAATTAGAGAGAAGTTTACTACCATTTGTCGTAGGCTTAACTTCAGGATGGAACTGAGTACAGTAAATCTTCCGCTGTTCGTTGGCAATTATTGCGATTGTTTGATTTATTATACCTGAGGCAATAGCAGTAAATCCTTGCGGTATAGTTTCGACACTGTCTGCATGGTTCATTAGCACATCGACTTCGGAATTAACGTCCCAAGTATCCTTTATAATTGGGGATTCTTTTAGTATCTTGATTTTAGTTTTGCCAAATTCCTGATTGAATTCTTTTCTTACCTTTGCCCCGAAATAATGACAAATGAGTTGCTGTCCATAACATATTCCAAGTATAGGAGTGTTTATTGTTTCGTTAAGTTTTATAATTTTATGTGCTACTTCACTTACTTCAGAGCAATTGTCATTTACAGATTGCGGTCCTCCAGAAAAAATAAATCCATTGAATTTTGATACTGTTTCGAAATCAATATTGCTTGGAAATATTTCACAGTAAACGCCCATTTCCCTGATTTGTCTTGCAATAAGCTGTGTAAACTGTGAACCAAAATCAATAACGGCAATTGCTGACAATGTGCTCCTCCATATTATTTAAAGCAATATTTGATAATAAAGAAAACAATAAAGTAAGTAAACTAAGACCTGTTTAAAAACTTTAATATATGACTAAAGTAACTTAAATTTACCGCAACAGATTTATGATTAAGCTGTCTTAATTATCATTCTGATACTCTCTTCTTATCATAATAGCAACCCCAACATCTTTCCTTAAGTTGATACCATTGCCTGAACGGATACGTTTAATATATATATAAATTCCTATCTTTTATATCTAATAAACCAAGTGTTGGTACGATTGTTGCTTTCAGGAAGATGACGGTTTCTACTGTCTTAGCCAGTTTTTTTGACTTTTGATGCAATAAGTTTTGGTTATCTTTTCTATGCTCTATAAGCCCACCAATTACCATAACTTCGCCGCTCTTAATTTTTAACGTAGAGTGCATTTCTCTGGTTTCAATAATTGGAATGTCACTATTTAATTTCATTTTATTCTGTTGTGCGACATATTCTATATTTGGGTCTTTAGTGTAATTGTTAATTCTTGATAAGGTTGGGTGTATATCCATAAATATTTCGTTAGTATCAATGTTAATGCTTGGGTGGATTATTAACACCACACCTATTGGAGTGCTATTCATCTTGGTAATTAAGGCATGATTGGAGTTTCCGGTATCTTTCTGTATATCGGAAGTAAAATAGATATGGTTTTTAGTAAATGAAATCATTGCTTGCTGATTATTTATAGCATGTACTCTAGGGCTTGAAATTACGGTTGAAGTGCCAAACTTGTCTAAAGTTTTTACTAAATTTTCTAAATCAGAGTTCATTACCAGGCTAGTAATGGAACTATCTTGATTTGTTATAGATTTTGTTTCATTATGCAAATCATTTAAGTTGATACCAGAAAGGTATTTATCGTCTAATACAACTTCAACTATTTTGGCCTCTATCATTACTTGAGAAGACGCCAGTCTCTTAACTTTATTAATATATTCTTCAACAGCTTTATGAATATCCTTCCTGGCATTCAGAATAATGACACCAGCTTCTCTGTTGGATGAAAGAAATTCACCATCATCCACTCCATTAACATCCATTATTGCATTTAAGCCTTTTTCTAATGAACTCCATAAGTCACTGCTATATTGAGACTTTCTAACATTCCTGTCAGCATCGCTGCTTGTAACATTGCCACTAACGACAAAATTGCTTTGAGCAGAGTGTTGAATATTGATGAAGTCTACGTAATAATTTTGTGCGTATGGCAAATCCTGTTCAATTCTAATTACACCATTATTCATTGAGTAACGCAATTTGGCGCTGTTGGCTATACTCTGAATTACTTCATTTATATTCTTATCCTTTAGCTTTAAAATAATATTACCTGATATCTGGGGATCTATGTCTAAGTTAACGTCAGAAAGTTTTCCTATCTCAATCAGTAAATCCTTTACTGGTACTTTTTCATCAACATTAATCGAAAGAAACTGGTTACTGGTTGTAAGATCGGGAAACTCTACCGGTAAAGGTATCATTTCTGGTATTGCTGGTTCGTTATTCTTCAAAGGAGTATTATATTGTTGCAACGAATAATCGTGCTTATAATTGTCTATATTAACAGAATGTTGCTTGTTAGGTAGATGTGTACAAGAAATAATGAAAAGGAGTATTAAACATTTTAAAATAGCCATGAGGGCAGCATACAAATCTATACTAATAGTTTTCTATAAAAATGTTAAAAATGTATTTAATTGTATCCGTTCAGGGGAGTGGTTTAAGAAATGATAGATAGGAGATTATGAAAAAGGTTTAGCCGCATGGAAGTAGGATGAAAAGAAGCACTGGTTTCACATGCGTCTGAACAGACACTATTTTACAGCATTTTAAATTTGTCCTGTGAAATGTTTGTACAGTTGCGATAAAAATTACTTGACAAATTTTGACAGCTTTGTTATTTTGATAGTGAAGATATTCTAGAGCTCGAAATCTATCTTCGTCTGCAGACTTTTCAACTTCATTAATTTATAATCTCTAGTTAAAGTATATTGTACTTATGTATAGATAACTTCTATCATAGCTATATACATTTTTCTGAGTTTTTTTGTATTACTTAGGAGGATCATCATGTTTAAAATCATGGATTACGCATATCATTGACATAAATGCCTTAAAAGGACAGATGGTACCTACGTCCTCTTTATATAGGTTATGTATTTGTTCAGATACGACTACATTGTGTCTAGTGTAGAAAAAATTAGACAAATTCAGCCTTATATAGAACCAAATTCAACGGAAGTAGAATTATCCTCATTTCCATAATAGTAAGGATTTGCTTCTTGTGTATTATTAACAGCAGTTTTTAATAGTACTTCCTTATCACTATTCCATGCAACTTTCTCCATAATTGGAATATAATCCTTACACTTTTGATTGTCTCCACAATCCTTGATTTTACCATCATCATTTAGATAACGCTTCAATGCATCATAGTATACTTTAGTGTTATTACCTTCTTTATCTATCATTTGTCCTAAGGTATTAACAAGTATCAATGGTGCAACTTGTTTTGCTTTTACAACACTTGTTTCACTGGACTCTTTAAAGAGATTAGGACATGCTCCTCTGGAAAAAAAGCTCTTGTTGAATTCTGGATTACTACGGTAAACGTTCGGGTAGCAGAAACTCTTAATCTCTTCTTCTTGACACGCTAACTCTATTTGATCATCGACATATTTTTCACATTCTATATTACCAAGCCAGGATATTGAATTAAGATCCTCTGTAAAGGCAAATTTAAAATTTACTGCACCATAATTACCATTTGCTCCCTCTTCTATATATTTTGCAATCTTAGGATTACTGTACATCTCAGGATATAATTCCTTTAGTAAATCAGATGCACTAAAACCTTGACAACCTATCTTATTATCAACTTTATAAAAATGAGAATACGGCCCACAATTTTCATACTTGGAACAATCTGAGGTTACTTTGCGAGATGTAATTTCTCCATTTTCATTCTCTCCTTCATCGGTAACAGGTTCGCCCGTACCACTTCCTTTTTTACATTCTTCAGCTATTTTTTTATACCACTCAGTCTCTGCTTTTGCTCGCTTAACCTCCTCTTCACATTTCGTAAGCTTCTTTTCTACTATAGTATTTCCTAAAGTAAATGATAAAGGTATAATAAAGTATTTGAGTTATAATGGCATATAGTGTGGATTTAAGGGAAAAGGCAGTATTGATGATAGAAAAAGGTAAGACAAAGGTTGAGGTAGCAGAGCTTATGGAGATAGGAATAGCAACTCTGTACCGTTGGTTAAAAAAGAAAGCTGCTGGTGAAAGCCTCAAGCCATCTAAAAACGGTAGCTTTATTCGAAAAATAGACCCCAAAATACTCGAAGAATATGTTACAAAGAATCCAGATCATACTCTGGCAGAGATGAAACAAAATCTTGGATTTGGAATAAACTCAATTTGGTATAGACTAAAACAGCTAAAAATTACTTTAAAAAAAAGTCACACTATATCAAGAGCGCAATCAAGAAGATAGGGAGCAATTTATTGATAAAATCTCAAAAATAGACCATTCCAGCATCTTATATATAGATGAAGCAGGAGTTGATAATAAGTTATACCGAGAATATGGACGCGCTCCAAGAGGAAAGAAAATTTATGCAGATATTCCAGGGAGAACTCGAGAGAGAATCAGTATAGTAGCCGGGTGGATTGGAAAGAGATTTATTGCACCAATGACTTTCAAAGGTGGGTGTGACAAAGAGGTATTCAATACATGGTTGGAGAAGATGTTATTACCTAAATTGCCACTTGGCACAACTATAGTTATGGATAATGCTACATTTCATAAGACCACTAAAACAAAATCATTAATAGAGTCTTTTGGCTGTCATTTGCTGTATCTTCCAACATATTCACCAGATTTGAATCCTATAGAATACTGTTGGCATACCATCAAAAGCCGCCTCAGACCTCTCATGTATAAATATACAGACTTACAGCTTTTGGTTGGTAATACCATAATGGAACTTTATCATCCATTTTAGAAAATACTATATAATCTTGAAGTGTGGTTTGTACGTAATTAGTTCTGGAACTTGCCAATGGATGATTGCTCTACATTTTAATCTCTGTCGCTGTTCACAACATTACACTCTGGAACTATATACCTAATATCGCATGCTGATTTCTCTCTTTATCTTCTGCAAATTAATTAAATGAAGGGCATTAAGTATCCACACTACTAAAAAGAATGTTGCACAAAATATAAACATTGCAATGAGTGGCAGCAGTAAAGAACCTTCTATTGCTACTCCACCTTTTCTAAAAATACTTGCTGGCTGATGAAGAGTAGACCATAAATTCACAGAAAATTTTACTATGGGAATATTTATAGCACTAAAAATGGCAAATACTGCTGATGATTTCTCTGCTCTTGCTTGATTATCAAAAGCGCTCCACAATGAAAGATAACCAACATACAGAAAAAACAAAATCAGCATTGAAGTAAGCCTTGCATCCCATACCCACCAAGTACCCCATGTTCCTTTTCCCCAGACGCTACCTGTGATTAAGCATATTGCCGAAAAGACTGTCCCTGCAGGAGCAGCGGCATGTGCTAAGACACTAGCAACGCTATTGTTCCATACCAACGAAATGAAACTGAGTGATGCAATGAGTCCGTATATTCCAAGAGCAAGCCATGCAGAAGGCACATGAAGATACATAATTCGTACGATTTCTCCTTGTTTATAATCTCCTGGGGAGAAGAATAATGCCAAGAACATTCCAATTAAAAAACATGCGAAACAAATAATCCCAAGCCAAGGTAGAGCTTTTTTAGCAAAAGAAGTGAAATTTGTAGGCTTTAATAAAAACATTCGTTTTGAGAATAATTGTGTTAAGAATTTATCAATTAGTTTGAGTTTTATCAACAAGATAGTTTTTCTATATTTACGTAGTATAATAAATTAGCACAATTTCAGTAGCAGATTGCTTGCTATTATTTTTAGTATAACGTTGATGACCCTTAAAAAGCTTAACCTACACTTAGTGTCAGATTCAAGTGGTGAAACTGTTATATCAGTTGCAAAATCAGCTCTGAAACACTTTCGTTCTGTAGAAACGATCGAATATGTTTGGTCTTTCGTAAAAGGAGAAGAGCAGATTGACAAAATTTTAGAGGAAATTAATAGAAAAAGTGATGAGCATAACTTTGTTATATGTACTATTACTGATGATGGACTCAGAAAATATCTAAAAGATAATTGTATCAAGTTAAAAATTCCATATAGAGCAATATTATCACATATTATTAGAGAAATTTCATCCTATCTTGAAATTGAAAAAGATGAAAAACTTGACCTATATACTGAAATAAATAACGAATATTTTCAGCGCATTGAGGCAATAAACTATACCATTAATCATGATGATGGACAAAATATTCAAGATATTGATAAAGCCGATATAATTTTGGTTGGAGTTTCACGCACATCAAAATCTCCCACCAGTATGTATTTAGCTTACCGAGGCTATAAAGTTGCAAATGTTCCTTTTGTTAGCGAGATACCCTTTTACGTCGACTTAGCAAAATTAAAAAATAAACTGACTATAGGAGTAACAATAGACGTAAGAAGGCTAATAGAAATACGCAAAAATAGACTGACTTCAATTAATAATGAAGGTAATAATATATATGCTGACCCTAGAAAAGTAGAAAAGGAAATTAAAGAAGCGGAGGAGTTCTTTAAGCAAAATAACTGGCCAATTATTGATGTTACGCAAAGGTCGATCGAAGAAGTATCAGCAACAATTATACAATATTTTAATAAAATGTGAAAAATTTATCAATTGACTAACTCTCTGTCAGTGATCATAATGTAAGGTAATTCTATTCTTACTATAGATATGAAAGTTAAAGGGTCACTAAAATCTCATCGTAACAGAGATAAAAATTGTAAAGTTGTGAAAAGGGGTGGTAAAGTTTATATTATAAATAAGGTAAAGCCGAGATGTAAAGCGCGTCAAGGTTCTTAGCTTTTTGTTTGCCTTTTTATGTCATATGTTTTTCATATGGAAGCATGGTTAGAAAGAAACAAAAATTGTTGTATTTAACCATAGCACTGCCCATTTCTTCTCTTACATTATATTTTGGTGTTAACCTGATTACAGGCAGACGTGGCTTGTTAACATTAATTAACTTAAAAAAAGAAATTAATTACGTGCGTCAACAAGTCCATGAATTTTAGTTCCACCCTAAGCCCTCTTGAGCTTGAGAATTTTTTCTATATATAGGCTGAGCATGAATGACATCTGATCATCAATTATGCAAATCTGGATCTTGTTGTGCATACTTAAGTCATTTTGCCAAAATTCCCTTTTTACACCACCTTTTAAACCTCTTATGTATACTTCTGTAATTGCAGTAAATTTTTGATCATTGGCAGCCATTTCTCCACACTGCTTCCATACATACTCTCAACTTCTTCTCGCTTTTACTGTGTATTCCTTTTGTGCTCTTTAAAACGGTACCTTCTATATATATTTATTGTATCCGTTCAGAGGTGTGGCAAGGATAAAAAACAATTGACATAATATATTAAAGTAGTAATAACACAAAATGTTGATAGTAAAGTAAGGCTAGATGCTTCAATTGTTGATCAGTATTGTAGAGTTATGTAAAAACTTAGAGCAGAAAGTAGCAAAGATTGAAGAAAAAAATAAAATCTTAGAAATAGAGAATGCTGAACTAAGAGAGAGACTCGGCTTAAACTCAAGGAATTCATCTTTACCAAGTTCAAAAGAGCTGTACAAAATAAAAAAAGACACACCAGAAGATAAGTCAGAGGGCGGCAGGAAGATAGGTGGTCAAGTTGGACATAAGGGGAATTGCCGAGCTAAAATGGAAGCAGATGAGGTGGTGAAGGTAGAGTTACCAAATAGATGCGAGTGTGGTGAAGAAATCGCAATATCGGAAAAACCATATGTCTATCAAAAAGTTGATTTACCAGAAATTAAGCCTTACGTAGTTGAGTATCAATTAGAACATGGTCGCTGTCGTAAATGCGGAAAAAGAAGGAGTAGCAAATTACCAGAAGGAGTTACACCGGATACCTTTGGTCCTAGAGTTAAGTCAGTAGTTGCATCACTAAGTGGGTTTTATAAGAATTCAAAGCGAGAAATAGCGAATATTATGAAAGACATCTTTAACATGAGTATAAGTGTTGGTAGTGTGTCCAATAGTGAAGCAAGGGTTTCGTCAAAATGTAAAGAAGCCTATGAACAAATAGAGGAAGAAATAAAAGCAAGCGAAATTTTGCATATTGATGAAACCAGTCACTACAACAAAGGCAAATTGGGATGGTGCTGGATGTTTGCCAACAATAAAGCAAGTCTTATGAAGTTAGCAGATACAAGAGGAATGAAATTTTTAAAGAATAGTGCATTTTGTGATTACAAAAACCTGGTAATTACTGACAGATATGCAGTTTACAACCACTTCAGTGATGAAAAACGACAAATTTGTTGGGCTCACTTATTGAGAAATTTCGAGAGGTTATCTCATAGTTGGAATAGTGAAGTAATGAGACTTGGCCATTGTTTAAAAGACGCAGCTAATGGATTGTTTGTATTAAAAAACGCTTTGTCAGAAAATGAAATTAGTATTTCAAAGTTCACTAAGCAAGCTAAAGAATTACGAAGATACATACAGTACTGCATGATAAAAATATCTTATATACTTGAAGCAAAAGGAGCTTCACGAACGGTAAAGGGTATTATAAAATCCGAGTCAATGATGTGGACATTTTTGGATGACCCAGAGAATATTCCATTAACGAATAACCATGTTGAGCGACAGATACGGCATTATGTTGTCTATCGTAAGAATTCATATTTTGCACAGTCAGAGCGAGGGAATAGATTTCTTGAGCGGATAATTTCGTTGTATCTGACTTGGAAACAAAAGGAATTAAACCCTTTTCAAAACCTGCTAGCTGTTGTTTCTTAAACCACACCTCTGAACGGATACTCAAAATTTTCTCTTGGGTATACTACGTCAATTCCGCTTGCTGTGACAGCAATAGTGGGGTAATTTTTGTATATTACACTGTTTGCTGCAGTATCAATCCCTCTTGCAAGCCCAGAAATTATGATGAAACCAGCTTGGCTTAAATCGAGTGCCAACTTATTGGCAAAATTTCTTCCATTCATTGAAGAATTACGTCCACCGATTATTGCAATTATCTCACGACTTAATAATGATACATCACCAAGTATAGTTATTACAGGAGGAAAACCAGAGATATTCCTTAAAATATCAGGGTAATCTGGATCACATGCTGGTGTTATTTTGGCTCCAATTTTTTCTGCATTCTTAATTTCTTCTCGTGCATTTTGAATTCCATAATCCTTGTTAGTCAACTTATTAAGATATTTAAGCACTTCATATAGCGACCCACATGCTCTAAGTATACTAAAGAACTTTACTGGTCCCACAGTTCTAGCCAAGCTTAGCCATATTTCTAATTCTTCGTTATTTAATTTATTTATCTTCATAAAAGGCTTGAATTTCTTATCAATTTAGTGTACCCAAGATAATGTAAATATACAGTGTTTTATGACGCATTTTGTTACAGATAAATGCATAAAATGTAAATATACAGACTGTGTGGAAGTATGTCCCGTTGACTGCTTTTATGAAGGTAAAAATATGCTCGTGATTAACCCAGATGAGTGTATTGATTGTGGAGTGTGTATACCTGAATGTCCAGTAGATGCAATTGTAACTGATGATTCCATAAAAGATATTCTAGAGCTAGATGAAGGCTTACTGAATAATGAACAAAAAATCTTTAAATCATTTTACAATATAAACGTAGAATATTCGCAAAAATGGCCAAACATTACAGCTAAAAAGCAACCCCTAGATACAGCAGAAGAGTATAAAGAAAAAAAGGATAAGACAGCTTATTTTGATGAAAATTTAGGGTCATAGAGTACAAAAATAGACTTACATTTTTTTGATTAAATAGACATTGAATTGTAAGCGTCTATTTCATCTGCCATAGACGATAATTGTGCACTCTCAAAACGGAGATTGTTTGCAATATCTATTAATTTCTCACTAATTTGTGAACGAGGTTCAGGCACTGGAAAGAAAACGTCACATCTAGCCTTGCATAGAGGTTTGTCTGTTTCATTGAACGCCTCTTCACAGTTTTTGTGGCAAATATGAGATACCGTCTCGTCAGTCAACAAAAAAATTATAAAAATTGAACCTTAAGCTGTATTGTAAAATCACAAAATACTGCCAACTGTTTAGTGGTATAAAGATTATTATAGTTAATGTATATGTTGATAAGTAAATTAGTTTTATATATAAGACAGCAGGAATTTACTTATCAACATATACATTAACCAACTACATTAAACGAATTTATATAAAATACTATTTTATATTAGATGGTAGCATCTTAAATTACTAAAACTTCAGTCAACCTCCTAGCCCTGTAGTTTTTAATATGGTCAGGATTAAAAGCACTTTTGGATCTCAGGATACCAAAAATAATATGGAGTAGTTTACGCATTGCAGCACCAACGATGGCCATATTATGCTTACCCTTTTCCTTTAATCTTTGGCAAAAGCTCATAATGATAGGATTGTGATTCTTAGCTACTATAGCAGGAAAGAAAAGTGCCTTACATAATGTTCGCGAACCAACTTTACTTAATCTGGGCTTGGCATGTACAGATGAACCTGACGTTATGTTTCGTGGTATAACTCCTGCATATGCTGCCAATTGCCTGGCATCTCTAAAAGCCTTTATGTCAGGAACTTCAGCTAAAATAGCTATTGCTGATTCCTCTCCTATTCCTGGAATAGTTAATAAAAGTTGAAAATTTTCCAACAATTCTTTGTGCTGTTTTAGTAGTTCACGTACAGAGTTTTTTATTGTTTCTATTTTTTGTTCTATGTTCATTGCAAGGTCTTCCCAAGCATTTGCAACTTCTTTTGGCAGTCTCTCTTTTTTTTCTAAGTGGTTATTTACTAATGTCAATTCATCTTTTAACGCAGCCGAGCAGCGATAAAGATGTTTTAGTTTTTTCAATTCAGAAGAAGGCGGTGTCCAGCGAGAAGGTTCCTGTCTTTGGCAATAATCAGCAATAATTTCTGCATCAGTCTGATCATTCTTTTGTCGTACAAGCTTACTCCTCGCATAAGATTTAATACAATAAGGATTTATAACACTAACAAAATGCCCAGTATTGTGCAGAAATTCAGCCAAAGCTCCGCTATAACAACCAGTAGCTTCCATACAAGCTTTCACTTGTTCTACGTTATGTTTTTGTAGAAAGCTCAGTAGACCTTGAAACCCATTATCATCGTTCTTAAAGCTCCTTTTCCTAGCTTCACGTTTTCCTTTTTTGCTTATGAATGAAAGAAAGACATCAAAACGTTCTTTTGAAATGTCTATGCCTAAAAAATTGTTGATCATATATAACCCCGTACGTTACTATTAAAATGAAAAGTAAGGCTTACCTTGTGAATACAGAATTAGAACCACTTAGGTTTTTCTATGATACCGTCCAGCCTATACTTTTGAGGAGGAAGCTCTTATCTCACGAGCAGATTCTTAATCTTGGACAGGTTTCAGAGTTCTTCCTCCTCCATCTAATATTTAAGCTTAAAACATTAGATGCTTTTTTCAAGATACAAGATACCGTTGTTAATTTTCCAACCCTTCATAATAAATATATAGCACAGAGAGAAATAGCAGATAAAAGGACGAAAAAACATAATAATATTATCTGCATCTATACTACAGTCAGCGCAACAGCAGTAGCAGTATATATAGGGTTGATAACAACAACAATAAGCAATGCAATCATTTTTGCAACAATAACAGGAATATTTGCGCTTATTATAGCAATAATGATAAGTGAGATGAGCAAAAGGTATATAGAAAATGAATTTCAGAAAAAGATGTTTATGGAATTGGAGGAATGTAGTTCTACTGTTAATGATGTTGAGATAGAACCAGCAATAAGTAGGGTTAAGGTATGATCTATGCTACATCTTTTTCTGAAGGTTTAAGACCAGATCCACTACTTAAAGTATCAGAGTGGGCGAATGAGTATCGAGTTTTAGCGCCAACTGCAGCATCAGAGCCAGGTAAATGGAGAACGGAAAGAACTCCTTATTTAAAAGAAATCATGGATTCACTTTCTCCGTTCTCACCAGCAGAAAAAGTAGTATTCATGAAAGGAGCGCAGATTGGAGGAACAGAAGCTGGTAACAATTGGATTGGCTACATCATTGATCAGACACCAGGTCCAATGTTAGTTGTGCAGCCAACAGTTGAAATGGGAAAACGTTGGTCAAAAGGAAGATTTGCGCCGTTAATAGAGAGTACGCCATGTTTAAAGAGTAAAGTAAAAGACCCAAGGTCAAGAGACTCAGGCAATACTGTACAAAGTAAGGAATTTCCAGGTGGAATAGTAGTAATAACCGGAGCAAATAGCAGTGTAGCACTGAGATCTATGCCAGTAAAATATCTCTTTCTTGATGAAATAGATGCCTACCCAGGAGATTCAGGAGGAGAAGGAGATCCAGTACTGCTTAGTATTGCTCGAACTAATACATTTGCACAGCGAAAGATTTTTTTAGTATCAACACCAACAATTCATGGAATAAGCAGAATTGAGAAGGAATTTGAAGCAACAGATAAGAGATACTTTTTTGTACCATGCCCGCATTGTAATTACTATCAAGTTCTAAAGTGGTCACAAATAAAATGGGAAGATAAAAATCCAAATACAGCACACTATATATGTGTAGAATGTGGTGAAAAGATAGAAAATCATCAAAAGACAGAGATGCTTGAGCGTGGAGAATGGAGGCCTACTAGTAGAGTAAAAGGTGAGAAAAAAGGATTTCATCTTTCAAGTCTTTATAGTCCAGTTGGCTGGTATAGTTGGCAACAAGCAGTAGAGGATTTTCTGCATGCAAAGGAAAGTGAACAATTACTGAAGGTTTGGATAAATACTACGCTTGGAGAAACCTGGGTAGACAAAGGAGAAGTACCAGACTGGAAGCAACTATTTAACAGAAGAGAATTTTTCCCCATAGGCACAGTACCAAAAGGCGAAGTAGTTCTCACAGCAGGAGTAGATGTCCAAAAAGATCGGTTAGAAGTAGAAGTTGTAGCCTGGGGAAAAAGCCGTGAAAGTTGGTCAATAGACTATCGAGTATTTGAAGGAGATACAGGAGGTGGAGAAGTATGGGGAAAACTCTCTGAGCTCTTAAATCATCATTTTATCGGTGAAAATGGGCTTGAATATATGATAAGCATGATGGCGGTTGATGCAGGGTATGCAACGCAGGAAGTTTACAACTGGGTGAGAAGTCATCAAGGATCGGGAAGAGTAATGGCAGTGAAAGGTGTAAATAAAGCACTAGTACCACTTAGCAGCCCAAGTAGAGTAGATATAACAGTTGGTGGTCAAAAGCTAAAGAGAGGAATAAAGCTCTGGCCAGTAGGAGTATCGATATTAAAATCAGAGCTTTTTCAGCTACTTAATATTTTAAAAAGCGGGGAAAAAGAGAAAGTGCCAGCAGGATATTGTCATTTTCCTGAGTATGCACCTGAATATTTTAAGCAGCTAACGGCAGAGCAATTAGTCAGTAAAGTAGTGAAAGGATATACCAAACAAGAGTGGCAAAAGGTAAGAGAAAGAAATGAAGTACTATAGTATTTCCTAAAGTAAATGATAAAGGTATAATAAAGTATTTGAGTTATAATGGCATATAGTGTGGATTTAAGGGAAAAGGCAGTATTGATGATAGAAAAAGGTAAGACAAAGGTTGAGGTAGCAGAGCTTATGGAGATAGGAATAGCAACTCTGTACCGTTGGTTAAAAAAGAAAGCTGCTGGTGAAAGCCTCAAGCCATCTAAAAACGGTAGCTTTATTCGAAAAATAGACCCCAAAATACTCGAAGAATATGTTACAAAGAATCCAGATCATACTCTGGCAGAGATGAAACAAAATCTTGGATTTGGAATAAACTCAATTTGGTATAGACTAAAACAGCTAAAAATTACTTTAAAAAAAAGTCACACTATATCAAGAGCGCAATCAAGAAGATAGGGAGCAATTTATTGATAAAATCTCAAAAATAGACCATTCCAGCATCTTATATATAGATGAAGCAGGAGTTGATAATAAGTTATACCGAGAATATGGACGCGCTCCAAGAGGAAAGAAAATTTATGCAGATATTCCAGGGAGAACTCGAGAGAGAATCAGTATAGTAGCCGGGTGGATTGGAAAGAGATTTATTGCACCAATGACTTTCAAAGGTGGGTGTGACAAAGAGGTATTCAATACATGGTTGGAGAAGATGTTATTACCTAAATTGCCACTTGGCACAACTATAGTTATGGATAATGCTACATTTCATAAGACCACTAAAACAAAATCATTAATAGAGTCTTTTGGCTGTCATTTGCTGTATCTTCCAACATATTCACCAGATTTGAATCCTATAGAATACTGTTGGCATACCATCAAAAGCCGCCTCAGACCTCTCATGTATAAATATACAGACTTACAGCTTTTGGTTGGTAATACCATAATGGAACTTTATCATCCATTTTAGAAAATACTATAGTACCACTTAGCAGCCCAAGTAGAGTAGATATAACAGTTGGTGGTCAAAAGCTAAAGAGAGGAATAAAGCTCTGGCCAGTAGGAGTATCGATATTAAAATCAGAGCTTTTTCAGCTACTTAATATTTTAAAAAGCGGGGAAAAAGAGAAAGTGCCAGCAGGATATTGTCATTTTCCTGAGTATGCACCTGAATATTTTAAGCAGCTAACGGCAGAGCAATTAGTCAGTAAAGTAGTGAAAGGATATACCAAACAAGAGTGGCAAAAGGTAAGAGAAAGAAATGAAGTACTAGATTGCCGAATTTACGCAAGAGCAGCATCTATTGCGCTTGGAATTGATCGTTGGCCAGAGAGTAAATGGAATAGTGAAAAACCAGAAAGCAAAAAACCTAAAAAAGTGAGACAAAGCAAATGGTTGAATGAGAAGTAAGATGTACAGCGAAGAGTATTTAATTCAAGTCGAAGAAGCGATAAAGAAACTACAAAACGGAGAGCGAGTAGTATCAATTGCATATGGTGACCATGTTGTAAGATATGCTGAAGTAGATATAAATGATTTACTAAGCTTAAGACAACGAATTAAAGCTGAGCTAAAGATTGCTGGAGTGGAGCCAAAGAGGAAAATTGTTTTTTCAACGAGTAAAGGAATTTTATAAATGCTGCTAAAAACCTTCAAGCAATTATTTAACAAACCAAAGATAAAAAGCTCAGCGTGGGATGCAGCAGGCTCAGGAAGAAGATTTTTTCACTTTCAACCAGAGTTAGGAAGTATAAACAATTTGCTGTCTCAAAACCTTGAAACTTTACGTAGTAGATCACGTGATATGGTGAGAAAAAATCCATATGCAGCAAATATCGTTGATACAATAGTGAGTAACTCTATTGGAACAGGAATAAAACCGCAATCAAAAGCAAGAGATGGAGAATTTCGAAAGAAAGTACAAGAATTATGGCTAAAATGGACAGATGAAGCAGACAGTAACGGAGTAAGTGATTTTTATGGATTACAAGCTCTAGTATGCAGAAGTATGATAGAGGGAGGAGAATGTTTTGTACGTTTAAGAACGAGAAAGCTGGAAGATAGATTTTCTGTACCACTACAACTGCAAGTACTTGAGTCTGAACATTTAGACAATAAAACAAATCAAACTTTAGCAAATTGTAATGTAATAAGAAACGGGATTGAGTTTAACAAGCTTGGGCAAAGAGAAGCATATTACTTATTTAGAGAACATCCGGGCGAAGGCTCATTTGGAGAATCAGTAAGAGTACCAGCAAATGATGTTTTACATATTTATAGACCACTAAGACCTGGGCAAATTAGAGGAGAGCCTTGGCTTTCGAGTATACTACTAAAGCTTTATGAGCTTGATCAATACGATGATGCAGAATTAGTACGAAAAAAGACTGCAGCAATGTTTGCGGGATTTATTACGAGACTTGATCCAGAAGCAAATATCATGGGAGAAGGTGAAGCAAGTGAGCAAGGAGTAGCACTATCTGGCCTGGAACCTGGAACAATGCAGCTTTTAGACCCAGGAGAGGACATAAAATTTTCAGAGCCATCAGATGTTGGAGGAAGTTATGAAGCATTCATGAGACAGCAACTGAGGGCAATAGCAATAGGTACAGGAATAACATATGAGCAGCTAACAGGAGATTTAACAGGTGTTAATTATTCATCCATTCGAGCAGGGCTGATAGAGTTTCGCAGAAGGTGTGCAATGTTACAGCATAACGTGATAGTGTTCCAGTTTTGTAGACCTATTTGGAATAGATGGCTAGAGTTAGCAGTACTTTGTGGAGAACTGAGTATAGATGAAAAAGTAGTAAAAGCAGCGAAAGAAGAAGTAAAATGGATACCACAGGGATTTGATTGGGTGGATCCACTGAAAGACCAGCAAGCACAGCAAATGGCAGTAAGGAATGGATTTAAGAGTCGATCGGAAGTAGTATCAGAAATGGGTTACGATGTAGAAGAAATTGAGCAGGAAATTGCTGAAGATCAAAGACGTGCAAGTGAACTGGGCTTAAGTTTTGATTCTGACGTTACGGCCAATCAAGAGGTGATATGAAACAACAATGGCTAAACAGATGTGTAATGGTAGAACCAAGGAGTTTTGAATTACTGTCACTACAAACAGGAAAGCAGCCTATCTTTAAAAAGATAAAACATGCAGTAAGAAATAGTGAAAGAGGAATAATACCGATACATGGAATCTTGACAAAAAAGTCAGAAACTTTTGATGATATTTTTGGAATGACTTCCTATAATCAAATAGAAGCACAAATTACACAAGCAATAGAAGATAGTGATATAGAAACAATCCTGTTGGATATAGACAGTCCTGGAGGAGAGGTCAATGGAGTGTTTGACCTTGCTGATTTTATTTACAGTGCAAGGGGAAAAAAGAGGATAATAGCGATAGCAAATGATGATGCATATTCTGCTGCATATGCTATAGCTTCTAGCGCTGAGAAGGTATTTGTGAGCAGAACTTCTGGTGTGGGCAGTATTGGAGTAATAGCAAGTCACATAGATCAAAGTAGGTTTGATGAAAGGCAAGGTATTAAGTACACCACAATCTTTGCTGGTAGTCGAAAGAATGATTTAAACCCGCATGAGCCAATGACGTCTGAAAGTTTAGAAAGCTTACAAAAAGAAGTAGGAAGACTATATGAAATGTTTTTGCAGCTAATAGCAAGAAACAGAGGTCTTTCAATGGAAAAGATTCGATCAACAGAAGCAGGTCTATATTTTGGCGGGAAAGCAGTAGAGATAGGTCTTGCAGATGGAGTTACAACATTTTTTGAATTTATCAACAATCATAAAAGTAGGAGTGTTAGTATGACAACTATTGAGGAAAGCTACGAGAACTGTCGTAGAGAAATTTTAGAGATAATAAGATTATGTAATGTATCAAAGATGCCAGAAAAGATAGGAGAATTTATTGAGCAAAGCGTAAGTGTTGAGCAAGCCAGGGAAGTTTTAATGGAACTGCTAGCAGAGCGAACGAAGAAGACAGAGATACTGAGTGCAATATCACAGAATTCAGGAGAAGATTTGATGACACAGGTAGCGAAAAGTCGGTGCATTTAAATTTTATAACCGCCATATATAGTGCTCTGCGGTAAATAAGTGTCCAAAATGCGCCATAATGGCTAATTATAAGGTAATAACCGCGGTGTATAGCAGTTATAAACACGGCGGTAAAAAATAAAAAAAGGAGAGAAAAAGACATGATAAGTATAACTGAAGGAAATAATTTGTATCCGTTCAGAGGTGTGGTTTAAGAAACAACAGCTAGCAGGTTTTGAAAAGGGTTTAATTCCTTTTGTTTCCAAGTCAGATACAACGAAATTATCCGCTCAAGAAATCTATTCCCTCGCTCTGACTGTGCAAAATATGAATTCTTACGATAGACAACATAATGCCGTATCTGTCGCTCAACATGGTTATTCGTTAATGGAATATTCTCTGGGTCATCCAAAAATGTCCACATCATTGACTCGGATTTTATAATACCCTTTACCGTTCGTGAAGCTCCTTTTGCTTCAAGTATATAAGATATTTTTATCATGCAGTACTGTATGTATCTTCGTAATTCTTTAGCTTGCTTAGTGAACTTTGAAATACTAATTTCATTTTCTGACAAAGCGTTTTTTAATACAAACAATCCATTAGCTGCGTCTTTTAAACAATGGCCAAGTCTCATTACTTCACTATTCCAACTATGAGATAACCTCTCGAAATTTCTCAATAAGTGAGCCCAACAAATTTGTCGTTTTTCATCACTGAAGTGGTTGTAAACTGCATATCTGTCAGTAATTACCAGGTTTTTGTAATCACAAAATGCACTATTCTTTAAAAATTTCATTCCTCTTGTATCTGCTAACTTCATAAGACTTGCTTTATTGTTGGCAAACATCCAGCACCATCCCAATTTGCCTTTGTTGTAGTGACTGGTTTCATCAATATGCAAAATTTCGCTTGCTTTTATTTCTTCCTCTATTTGTTCATAGGCTTCTTTACATTTTGACGAAACCCTTGCTTCACTATTGGACACACTACCAACACTTATACTCATGTTAAAGATGTCTTTCATAATATTCGCTATTTCTCGCTTTGAATTCTTATAAAACCCACTTAGTGATGCAACTACTGACTTAACTCTAGGACCAAAGGTATCCGGTGTAACTCCTTCTGGTAATTTGCTACTCCTTCTTTTTCCGCATTTACGACAGCGACCATGTTCTAATTGATACTCAACTACGTAAGGCTTAATTTCTGGTAAATCAACTTTTTGATAGACATATGGTTTTTCCGATATTGCGATTTCTTCACCACACTCGCATCTATTTGGTAACTCTACCTTCACCACCTCATCTGCTTCCATTTTAGCTCGGCAATTCCCCTTATGTCCAACTTGACCACCTATCTTCCTGCCGCCCTCTGACTTATCTTCTGGTGTGTCTTTTTTTATTTTGTACAGCTCTTTTGAACTTGGTAAAGATGAATTCCTTGAGTTTAAGCCGAGTCTCTCTCTTAGTTCAGCATTCTCTATTTCTAAGATTTTATTTTTTTCTTCAATCTTTGCTACTTTCTGCTCTAAGTTTTTACATAACTCTACAATACTGATCAACAATTGAAGCATCTAGCCTTACTTTACTATCAACATTTTGTGTTATTACTACTTTAATATATTATGTCAATTGTTTTTTATCCTTGCCACACCTCTGAACGGATACTCTTTTTCCTCTTTTTCCTACTGTTGCTGGTGCTCCTGGAACTTGTGTTGGCAACAGGCTTAAAACTCCATTATGTTCTTCTATGGTGATATGTCTAAATCTTACTGACCTATTTGGAAACAAGTTTAAATTTTCAACACGTCCATAATTTATCGGCAATATATTTATCGCATTTGTTAGCGCCGTCATGCTAAATGCTGTATTTGTAAATGGATTTTGCATTTTTTCTTTTCCCCCTTTTGTATTTTTAATAGTTTTTTTAAGCTCCCTTGCGGATAATGATCCCTCATGCTTCAAGTTGCTTTATTGCTTCAGCTTTCTGTTCTTCAGTGATATTTGCTGGCCACACAACTGCATGATCTGCTAGTATTGCACCACGAGTAATAATTACTGCTTTGGCATTTTCTGTCGCATTTACATCACTTACTATTGCACCTATTGCTGTTTGTGTGCCATCTGTTCCAGCAGGATTAAGTACTCTAATAAAACCATCTTCCGTCTTTTTGGCAACTACTGCACCAAGCTTAAGATTTTGACCTTTAGCTACTGTTATTTGGTCTCTTGAATATAGGTTGGACACTTCATATTTCAGAAGATCGCCTAAATTATTGTATCCGTTCAGAGGTGTGGCAAGGATAAAAAACAATTGACATAATATATTAAAGTAGTAATAACACAAAATGTTGATAGTAAAGTAAGGCTAGATGCTTCAATTGTTGATCAGTATTGTAGAGTTATGTAAAAACTTAGAGCAGAAAGTAGCAAAGATTGAAGAAAAAAATAAAATCTTAGAAATAGAGAATGCTGAACTAAGAGAGAGACTCGGCTTAAACTCAAGGAATTCATCTTTACCAAGTTCAAAAGAGCTGTACAAAATAAAAAAAGACACACCAGAAGATAAGTCAGAGGGCGGCAGGAAGATAGGTGGTCAAGTTGGACATAAGGGGAATTGCCGAGCTAAAATGGAAGCAGATGAGGTGGTGAAGGTAGAGTTACCAAATAGATGCGAGTGTGGTGAAGAAATCGCAATATCGGAAAAACCATATGTCTATCAAAAAGTTGATTTACCAGAAATTAAGCCTTACGTAGTTGAGTATCAATTAGAACATGGTCGCTGTCGTAAATGCGGAAAAAGAAGGAGTAGCAAATTACCAGAAGGAGTTACACCGGATACCTTTGGTCCTAGAGTTAAGTCAGTAGTTGCATCACTAAGTGGGTTTTATAAGAATTCAAAGCGAGAAATAGCGAATATTATGAAAGACATCTTTAACATGAGTATAAGTGTTGGTAGTGTGTCCAATAGTGAAGCAAGGGTTTCGTCAAAATGTAAAGAAGCCTATGAACAAATAGAGGAAGAAATAAAAGCAAGCGAAATTTTGCATATTGATGAAACCAGTCACTACAACAAAGGCAAATTGGGATGGTGCTGGATGTTTGCCAACAATAAAGCAAGTCTTAGTATCCGTTCAGAGGTGTGGCAAGAATAAAAAACAATTGACATAATATATTAAAGTAGTAATAACACAAAATGTTGATAGTAAAGTAAGGCTAGATGCTTCAATTGTTGATCAGTATTGTAGAGTTATGTAAAAACTTAGAGCAGAAAGTAGCAAAGCTTGAAGAAAAAAATAAAATCTTAGAAATAGAGAATGCTGAACTAAGAGAGAGACTCGGCTTAAACTCAAGGAATTCATCTTTACCAAGTTCAAAAGAGCTGTACAAAATAAAAAAAGACACACCAGAAGATAAGTCAGAGGGCGGCAGGAAGATAGGTGGTCAAGTTGGACATAAGGGGAATTGCCGAGCTAAAATGGAAGCAGATGAGGTGGTGAAGGTAGAGTTACCAAATAGATGCGAGTGTGGTGAAGAAATCGCAATATCGGAAAAACCATATGTCTATCAAAAAGTTGATTTACCAGAAATTAAGCCTTACGTAGTTGAGTATCAATTAGAACATGGTCGCTGTCGTAAATGCGGAAAAAGAAGGAGTAGCAAATTACCAGAAGGAGTTACACCGGATACCTTTGGTCCTAGAGTTAAGTCAGTAGTTGCATCACTAAGTGGGTTTTATAAGAATTCAAAGCGAGAAATAGCGAATATTATGAAAGACATCTTTAACATGAGTATAAGTGTTGGTAGTGTGTCCAATAGTGAAGCAAGGGTTTCGTCAAAATGTAAAGAAGCCTATGAACAAATAGAGGAAGAAATAAAAGCAAGCGAAATTTTGCATATTGATGAAACCAGTCACTACAACAAAGGCAAATTGGGATGGTGCTGGATGTTTGCCAACAATAAAGCAAGTCTTATGAAGTTAGCAGATACAAGAGGAATGAAATTTTTAAAGAATAGTGCATTTTGTGATTACAAAAACCTGGTAATTACTGACAGATATGCAGTTTACAACCACTTCAGTGATGAAAAACGACAAATTTGTTGGGCTCACTTATTGAGAAATTTCGAGAGGTTATCTCATAGTTGGAATAGTGAAGTAATGAGACTTGGCCATTGTTTAAAAGACGCAGCTAATGGATTGTTTGTATTAAAAAACGCTTTGTCAGAAAATGAAATTAGTATTTCAAAGTTCACTAAGCAAGCTAAAGAATTACGAAGATACATACAGTACTGCATGATAAAAATATCTTATATACTTGAAGCAAAAGGAGCTTCACGAACGGTAAAGGGTATTATAAAATCCGAGTCAATGATGTGGACATTTTTGGATGACCCAGAGAATATTCCATTAACGAATAACCATGTTGAGCGACAGATACGGCATTATGTTGTCTATCGTAAGAATTCATATTTTGCACAGTCAGAGCGAGGGAATAGATTTCTTGAGCGGATAATTTCGTTGTATCTGACTTGGAAACAAAAGGAATTAAACCCTTTTCAAAACCTGCTAGCTGTTGTTTCTTAAACCACACCTCTGAACGGATACGAACAAGTCATTGAGCTTGCCAACCGTATACTACATCTTAAGAATTATTGTTTTGCTTCAGAAGATAAAATAACAGTAGACGATGCTTTTCTAATGAAGAGTGAAACTAAGAACAAAGGGAACGTTGGCTTTATTATTGATGATAAAAAAGAAGAAATAGCAAAAAAAATAAATGAATCTGTAAATTGTGCTGTTTTAGTTCTGGATGATGAAAGCAAAGAAGATGCTCGTAAATCGTTTGATACTCCACTTGTGTTTAATATATATGAAGCCAAAGGCCTGGAGTTTGAAAATGTGGTTCTTTACAAGTTTACATCCTGTAAAGCTTATAATGAAATATGGAATATAGCATGTCCGAATAAAAGTGAGAGGGAGATAGATAATACTATTAATGAAATTCGTGATTCATATAACGAAAGGGAAGTTAACACTTCAAGAAAGAAGGATAAGAATGATAAGTCTTTGGAGAAATATAAATTTTATATGAACGCTCTGTATGTTGGAGTCACTCGTGCTGTTAGTAATGTCTACATTATAGATGATGAAAGTAATTTATTGAAAATAATAGAACCAGAAGAAGCAGGTAATGTAAATATTGAGCAAGAAAAATCGAGTCCTGAAGAATGGAGAAATAAGGCACTAGAGTTAATAGAGAAAGGAAACATAGAGCAAGCAGAACTTATAGCAAGGAAATTGCAAAACGAAGGAAAAAAAGAATATGCTGAAGAGGTTACGAATGCGTTGAGAACTAATAGGTATCATGAAGAGGATCAGATCTTAGATAAGAACAAGCATACAAATTCAGTGTTAGAGAGTGATATGAGTTCTCAGTCTTCACAAAACTCAGAACATGAAGGAGATGATATTAGCAAACCTCAGAGTAAAGAAAGTAGACATAATAAAAACAAAAAGAAGAAAGCTAAAAAATATCATCAAGTTCAAGAGGTAAAACCACAGCTTTCTTTAGAAGATAGTACTAATAGAAAACACAATAGCAAAAAGCCTCAGAATGAAAGGTATAAACAGGATTTAAATGACGCAAAGGAATCAAAAAGATTAGAGAAAAATACAAATGAATTATTTTTAGCTTTAAAAAATAAAAATTTGAAAAAGGCTGAACGATTAATTGAACAAGGAGTTAATGTTTATGCTAGAGATAAAGTAAATCGTACTTTTTTACATTGGTCAGTAGAAAATGGTTATTATGAAGTAGTTAAATCTCTTCTGAGTAATGGAGCTGACGTTCATGCTGTAGCTGGTGTAAATCAGAAAAATTTGACTTCTTTACATACAGCAGAAGGAAATGGTTACGTAGATATAGTTAAACTTCTTCTGGATTATGGAGCTGATGTTAATGCCAAAAATGCTTCAGGTAGGACTCCCTTACACAAAGCTGCTGAGAATGGTCGTTTAGAGATAGTTAAATACTTCATCGAAGAAAAAAATGTTGATGTTAATGCTAAGACTAAAGTAGATGATACTCCTTTACATTTGGCAGTAAAAAGAGGTCTCTATGATATAGTTAAATTTCTTCTGAAGAATGGAGCTGAGGTTGATGCTAATAATAAGGAAGGTTTTACTCCTTGAGATCTAGCAATAATCTATTATAAAGATAGTATAGTTACACTTTTTCTAGATTCTAAGAAAGATAATATTAATTCTAGGAGGGAACGTTCAAAAAAGTGTGTCAAACCGTATTTTTAATTCAACTCAATTTTTAATCTATCAGGAAAAAAGATATCAAGTTGAGATATAGTTAAAGCCCAATTAGGTAAAGCCATAGCCCATTTTTGCTCTACTTTTTTTATAGCACAATATACCTGTTTATACAAGGCATTTGTATTAGTAAATGAGCCTTTGGTTTTAGTAAATTTTCTAATCTGTCTGTGCAGTCCCTCAATAACGCTAACTATGGATTAGAAGAGAAGAAGAAAAGAAGGTAAACTCCAGTATTTTAGAGATAATAGGAGGTTACCCAGTGAATAAGAATGTAACAGAATTATTCTGTTTTGTAGATGATTATTGTAAAATAATAGACAAAAATTTTGCAGGTAGATTATTATCCAATGGTAAAAAACCTACAAGAGTGCCAGAAATAACGCATTCCGAAATTATAACAATAATTCTGTTATATCAGCAATCTAGATATGAAAACTTTAAATCATTTTACATATGTTACTTACAGTTGCTGCATAAGTCAGACTTTTCCAGACTACCTTCTTATGATAGATTTATTGCGCTAAAACCTCGAGTTTTATGGTATTTAGCAATGTTGCTACAGTGGTTATGTGAGCAGGCAAAAAATACAGGTATTTCCTACATTGATTCAACTCCTATCACGGTCTGTCATGCAAAAAGAATATCTAAAAATAAAGTTTTTACTGGAATTGCAAAATTAAGCAAAAGCACTTATGGCTGGTTTTTTGGTTTTAAATTACATGTAGTAATCAATGAAATAGGCGAAATTCAAGGTGTTACGCTAACCAGAGGTAACATTGACGATAGAAAGCCAGTTTTAGATCTGACTAAAAAACTAACGGGTTTATTATTTGGAGATAAAGGTTATATCCAAAAAGGTCTATTTCTACAATTACTTGATAGAAATTTAAAGCTTGTTACCAAGATAAAAAAAGGGATGAAAAACGCATTAATCTCTCTAAATGAGAAGATTTTTTTAAGGAAAAGATCTATTATTGAAACAGTTTTTGGTTACCTAAAAAATAGATTAGAAATTGAGCACACTCGCCACCGATCTCCTTTTAACTTTCTGGTTCATATTTTTTCTACACTCATTTCATACTCTTTACAACGTAAAAAACCTTCCATTTCCAATTCTTTTTTTGTTCGCTAATCCATAGTTAGCGTCAATAGGATTAGTGGTATAAATTAGCCTCCTAACAGGACCTGAATACTTAAAATAACTGGACAAATTTTCCCAATTATTCTGCCAAGATTTTATGACTAATGGATACTTTTCGCCCCATTTTTCCTCCAGTTCAAGCAAATAATTTTCGGCAATTTCTTTACTTGAAGCACGATATATTTTTTTCAAATCATTCATGAAAACTTTTACATCTTTGCTAGATACATATTTCAGTGAATTCCTTATCTGATGCACTATACATAGTTGTACTTCTGCTTTAGGAAATATACTATTTATAGCTGTAGAAAAGCTTTTTAGCCCATCAATGCAGGCAATTAGAATATCTTCTACTCCTCTTTCTTTGAGGTCATTTAGCACTCCCAACCAGAAATTAGCTCCCTCACTTTCAGCCAAATAAAAACCTAATACTTCTTTTCTGCCATTTTGATCTATGCCTAATATGTTATACATACACTTGCTTACACAATGTCCATCCTCCTTAACCTTAAAAAACATGCCATCCATGAACACTATTGGATATACTGATTGCAGTGGACGGCTGCGCCATTCATTGATTATTGGTAGCAGTTTATCAGTAATACTGGATATCTCTGCTGCTGATATTTTGTGGTCATATATTTCCTCAACGTGTGAAGCTATGTCTCTGTATCCCATGCCACTGGCGTATGTACTTAATACCTTTGCTTCAAGTTCTGGATGTAGGCTTGTTTGCCTTTTTCTAACTATTTGTGGTTCAAAACTTCCCTCCCTATCTCTTGGTGTTAGCAGCTCAAATGAGCCTCCACTCGTGCGTAAAGTTTTTGCGTTTCTCCCATTTCTTCGGTTATTTTCTTCACTTTTAGCTGACATGTGGTTTTCTATTTCACCTTCCAGACTTGCCTCTAGCAACCTTTTTATAAACGGTGTTAATGCTCCATCTTTTCCTGTCAATGGTTTTCCTTCTCGTATAGATGACAGGATATTTGTTTCTAATTCTTTATAATCTACCAACCCATTAGTTCTATTTGCTTGACTCATATCAAACCTCCATTTTTTATATCAATTTATTACTTTACTTCTCGGTTTGACACACTTTTTTGAACGTTCCCTTCTAGGAACAATTTTAATTTTACTCCTTTACATACGGCAGTAATGAATGGTAAAGATAGTACAGTTAAACTTCTTCTAAAGCGTGAAGCTAATGTTAATGCTAAGGACAAGGCAGGTAGTACTCCTTTGTTATTAGCACTAGAGTGTAGACATTTCGAAGTGGCTAATCTTCTGTTTGCTGATCCAAATATTAATATTGGTTGTATAAAAGCTGCATCTATTAACAAGGAAAATAAAGAAGGCAAAGAAAAATTTTCTCAAAAATTTCGACAGGATTACAATTTATTTCAAAAGATAAAAGAAGTATCAAATGAAAAGGATAAGGGTAAGTCAGATAAATTACTCAAAAAGATAGAAGAATTATTGGAGTCAAAAAACAAACATGGTTTCAAAGCAAGCTTAAACTACTCTCTAGATGGTAATGATGAAAATACGACTATTGAAATTGCTATTAAAGCTGGTGGAAAGTTATTAGATCTTTTATATGCTTATGCTAAGAAAAATATAGACACAGAAACTGAAATATTTAAAAAACTAAAACGTGCTAAAGAAAATTCTCATTCTAAGAGAGATCTTTGTGATGTTTCTGTTTTAAAACATTCTACTCCAGATCAAGGCTTTTTGTTTAGTAATGGTTAATGCTTCCTTCTATAATGCAAAACCCATACTCACCCAACCTAATTAATTACTTGCAATCTGGATTCCAGTTTTAAGCTACTCGGATGAAAGAGAAAAGGCTACTTGCATGACATGAAAAGGAGCACCGAGCAGATCACTTTTTCACAAGGATCTTATCAGCAACACGCATATCAATTATACTCCAATTGCTAAAAGTAAAGTCGGTTGTATTTTGCAAGTGGCTTAAATAATCCCATGCGCTATAAGGATTATCTTCAGGCAATTTTACTGTGGCACTGTCATCGAGTATGATATTCCATCTTCTATTTCCTACATAAACACAAGAAGAAATATGATCACTTAATTGAGTTTTCCTCTCTAGTATATATTTAATGAATTTTAGGCTTGATAACGAATTTTGTCCTTTGATTATAACGAGGTTATCTATCTGGTAATCATCTACGATTACTTTACCTTCAGAGTCAATTACTGAAGTTCTGTTATCATCTTTCCAAAGAGCAAAAGGTTTGTGTTCATTTACATCAATGAGTAAGGTGTTGGGTAAAATCCTATAAATTCTTACATGTTTTATCCATTCGCTTACAGATTGTATATTATCTGTTAGTTTTGAGAGTGATACATACATGATAGGTTGTGTTCTATCTACTAAACTTAGAATGTCCTGTTCATTTGTAAATTTGTTTCCAGTAACGGTTACTTTGTCGATTGAAAATCCATTGCTAATTAATAAGCTCGATAAGCGATCGTTACACCAAGTAAAGTAGTAATTGAATCGATTTGTTATTTTATCAAGTGAACTATAAAGTACTAGTGTAAGGAAAAGTGCAGTTATAATCATGAAAGCACACTTGCGCAAAAAACTCCTTTGGCTTCTAGTAACATTGTTCAACATCGGCTTGATCTCTAATATTCTTGTGGTGTAAACTGTCTTTGACAATAATTTTAATTAATTCATTAAAATCAATTCCTCTTGTCAATTTTGCAATTTCTGGTACTAACGATAATTCAGTAAAGCCAGGATGTGTATTAATCTCAAGCATTTTTAAAGTGTTATTTTGGGGATTATAACGGAAGTCTGAGCGGGAAACAGTTTTGCATCCTAAAAATTGATGAACTTTTAGTGCGTGTTCCAAGGTCATTTTATATATATTGTCAGGAATTTCAGCAGGAAATATATGTTCTGCAAATCCATCTGTATACTTTGCTTCATAATCATAGAATTTATTTTTTGGTCGTATTTCCATAGTGCCAATTGCTTCATTCAGCAACACAGCAGTATGTAACTCTATACCCGGTATGTATTCTTCTATGATCATCTTTTCCATTATAGTAGAACTGTTATTTTTCAGTTCTAAGTAATCCTCATGCGAGAAAATCATGTGTACTCCAATGCTTGAGCCTTCGTTAATCGGTTTTAAGACGTACGGATAATCAATTTTAATATTATTTTTTAGCAGATCTTCTCGACTAATTACATCACCTTCTGGAGTGTCGATACTCAGGGATCGGAATATATGCTTTGACATCACTTTATTCATAGCAACAGCCGAAGCCATAACTCCGGAGTGTGTATATTTTATACCTAAGATTTCCAATAAACCTTGAATACAGCCATCTTCACCATAAGGTCCATGTAGAGCAATAAAAGCAAGGCCCGGATTAATTTTTCTAAGCTTTTCAGCAATGTTGCTATCAACATCTATTTCTATTGCATTATATGAAAGGCTATCAAGCACCTTCTTTACTGCTTTTCCGCTCATAAGCGATATTTCTCTTTCGCAAGAAAATCCACCACTTAAAATTGCTATATTTGGAACCATAAGCACCCTAATATTTTGCTATATATCATATATAAAAGATACTTTTATCTTCAATAGAAAAAACGCTTTGAAAAATTCCACAGCCGTACAGATATTGAAACTTGCAGATGGTGTCATGCAAACTGGTTCCTTTATGATCAGACACCAGATTGCAAGTAAAACTGGAAGATCTTTTTCAGTAATATTCTTTAAAAATTTAATTTTGTAATCCACTTGATTTCCACTTTACATCTTTGTAATCAACTGTTTCTACACCTTCAATGTCATATTGATCAGCAACTACAGATAGTTCCATTTCATGATCTATTAAATAGTCTTTCTGCTAATTCTTGAGTGGGCTGCTTAGTAAACTCAACTAGCTTAGCAAAATGCTGTAAAGTTTTTTTACTGAAAGATACATTAGCGTTTGCCGTAAGTTTTACCAAAGTTCATGAGTAATTGTACAATATTTTCCTGAAGTTTTTAATAAAGTAAACTTATCTGGAAAGTAATTATGCTGATATAAATATTATAATTTTATTAACACATAAATGCTACCGTGGCGTTAGTTTTTTAATTTAGGAGTATATTATGGTTATACCTACACAAAACTCGAATTCATTAACGTTTCAGGCACGTAACCTATCTTGTATCTTGAAAAAAGCATCTAATGTTTTAAGCTTAAATATTAGATGGAGGAGGAAGAACTCTGAAACCTGTCCAAGATTAAGAATCTGCTCGTGAGATAAGAGCTTCCTCCTCAAAAGTATAGGCTGGACGGTATCATAGAAAAACCTAAGTGGTTCTAATTCTGTATTCACAAGGTAAGCCTTACTTTTCATTTTAATAGTAACGTACGGGGTTATATATGATCAACAATTTTTTAGGCATAGACATTTCAAAAGAACGTTTTGATGTCTTTCTTTCATTCATAAGCAAAAAAGGAAAACGTGAAGCTAGGAAAAGGAGCTTTAAGAACGATGATAATGGGTTTCAAGGTCTACTGAGCTTTCTACAAAAACATAACGTAGAACAAGTGAAAGCTTGTATGGAAGCTACTGGTTGTTATAGCGGAGCTTTGGCTGAATTTCTGCACAATACTGGGCATTTTGTTAGTGTTATAAATCCTTATTGTATTAAATCTTATGCGAGGAGTAAGCTTGTACGACAAAAGAATGATCAGACTGATGCAGAAATTATTGCTGATTATTGCCAAAGACAGGAACCTTCTCGCTGGACACCGCCTTCTTCTGAATTGAAAAAACTAAAACATCTTTATCGCTGCTCGGCTGCGTTAAAAGATGAATTGACATTAGTAAATAACCACTTAGAAAAAAAAGAGAGACTGCCAAAAGAAGTTGCAAATGCTTGGGAAGACCTTGCAATGAACATAGAACAAAAAATAGAAACAATAAAAAACTCTGTACGTGAACTACTAAAACAGCACAAAGAATTGTTGGAAAATTTTCAACTTTTATTAACTATTCCAGGAATAGGAGAGGAATCAGCAATAGCTATTTTAGCTGAAGTTCCTGACATAAAGGCTTTTAGAGATGCCAGGCAATTGGCAGCATATGCAGGAGTTATACCACGAAACATAACGTCAGGTTCATCTGTACATGCCAAGCCCAGATTAAGTAAAGTTGGTTCGCGAACATTATGTAAGGCACTTTTCTTTCCTGCTATAGTAGCTAAGAATCACAATCCTATCATTATGAGCTTTTGCCAAAGATTAAAGGAAAAGGGTAAGCATAATATGGCCATCGTTGGTGCTGCAATGCGTAAACTACTCCATATTATTTTTGGTATCCTGAGATCCAAAAGTGCTTTTAATCCTGACCATATTAAAAACTACAGGGCTAGGAGGTTGACTGAAGTTTTAGTAATTTAAGATGCTACCATCTAATATAAAATAGTATTTTATATAAATTCGTTTAATGTAGTTGGTTAATGTATATGTTGATAAGTAAATTCCTGCTGTCTTATATATAAAACTAATTTACTTATCAACATATACATTAACTATAATAATCTTTATACCACTAAACAGTTGGCAGTATTTTGTGATTTTACAATACAGCTTAAGGTTCAATTTTTATAATTTTTTTGTTGACTGACGAGACGGTATCTCTAGATTGTCTATCGTAGCTTTACTATCTTTGAGTTCTTTTTCTACATCCTGCAACTGCAACAGAAGCTTACCTTCTACTTCTGATGCCATTTCCTCTATATAATTATTATTTTTTAGATCTTGTTGTAATTTTTCTATCTGTTTTTCGAGTGTATAACTTGTGTCAGAAAGCCTATCAGCTTTATTCTTCATTTTTTCAAGTGTACCAAGTAAATTTTCTACTTCTTCTCCTAACTCACGTACCACTCCTTTTCCATCTTGAAGTCCACAGCATTCACCTACGCTCCCAAGAATATTTGCAATACATTTAACCAAAGGAGACACTATTCTGATAGAATAGGCTCCTCCTCCATTCTCACCTGTACCATTAGGACCTAGCTGCTTAAGTATTTCTTGAATAGAATTAATTGATTGCATGTCTGAAGACCAATCACTTAACATTTTTCCCCCCTCTAAATACCTTGCTGAACACATTCAACAAGTTTATTGATTCCTTTTCTAATTTGCAGACCATTTCTTTACCAACTTGTTGATTTTTAATACACAAATCACCACTAACACATTAAACTACTTTTCTTACCTAACTGCAAATCAGCTTAGCTTGCATACTACCAAATAATCTATCAACTTGCAAGACCAATCATAAATCTTTTTACCTTCGATGACACAAGCAACGTGTGTTCAAGAGCACTTCTGGGAAGAATATTACAGTAGATAGCGCTAATAGTAATTTGATTGTTTACTTTCTTTGAAAAGATAAAAATAGATCGTATATTTGTGAGAACAAGCCGCGTAAAAATAAGGTTATAAAAATAGAAGATTTAAATTATTTCCATAAGCTTAGGCAAAACAGTTCGTATGTAGATATGGATGAAATGGTCTAATATGGCTAGTTTTAGCGTATAGCAAAATCATTATATTGAAAAGTTCGTATGTATCATTTGGTAGACCAATCCATCCCAAAAAAACTTGTTCTCATACTTGCTGATTTTGGTTGCTGGAAATGGTTGCATCGTTTAAATTTATTAATGTTATACACTACCAAATTAATAGTTGCTCATTTAAGAACCTCCTTCAACTTTACCCAACTTGACACATATACTTTTTGAAACATTGCTGCAAGTAGAAAAAAACAGGTTACCCATCTTAACTTCTTTAAATTTGCTCACAATCTCTACTTGATGCATAAGGTTTTTGTTACACTCCTTTCATCTACCGATTACCTCTACCTACCGCCTTTACCTTTGCTAAGGTCAGAAACACGACTAGCTTCAGGACCTTCTAAACTCGACTGTGGCAGGCCACCAAAATTACTGGAATCACTAACACTAAGCGATATAGGTGCTTCTACTGGTCCACACCCTCCTCCCACTCTGTGATATCCTAATTCTAGATAAGTACGTAGTAATGGATCAATTTGTTCTCTATTTTGAATGTATGCTTGCAATTGCACATCTTGAAATCCCGGATCATTCCTGAATAATTGTGAAATGCTCACTCTTATGTTCTGAAAGTAATTTCTATCTCTGTTTGGGTGGCCTCTTCCAAGAAAATCACGCATAATATTTACAACATTCTGAACTTGTTCTCCAGGATTTTCATTTAGGACTCTATTAATATCTGTAGCATTTTCTAATGCCCATAAACCACAATTCCAACCATCTGTTTGCTGACGAACAGAAACATTATTAATCCTGATATTATTTCCTAAGTTATTTTGAATGATATCGATAATACCACCTGGAACAGCAGTAGCAGTTGAATCAGCATAGTACCCAACATAGTTCCCATTTTGACGTTCAATCACTAGTGTAACCCAATGAGTATTATTTAAAGTAATGATTAAAGTTAAACGCTGTTGTTCTTCATTTTCCCTAAATTGATTTAATACTCTAACAATGTGCTCGTTACCGTCATTCCTTGCCAAATTAGCTACTTCAAAAGTGTGATTACCTTCAGTACGAAGCTGATATCGCAATCTTCCAGCGTGAGCTATATCAATTTGTTGAAGCCAGTAATCATAATGTCCATTTCTCGTCGCAAATTCTAGTGTAAGTAGATCATTTACTTCTATCCCTTGATTTCCAAGAATATCTCTTATTTGTCTTCTTATCTCTTGTGCTGTAGGAATGGAATTATCACCTCCCCTTATTCTTGACTTTAATGTTTCTATTACCTGTGCTCTAGTACCTTGCAAGTAACTAAATGGAACGTGCAGATTATCATCTATATCAAGCAAAAAAATCGAGTTCTGTCCTGGTTTTCTTTCCGTGTAAAAGCGCCTGAAATTTTCACGAGTCTGATCTGATAATAGACCTTCTGGTGGATTTTCATCAATAACACTTTCAGGTCCCACTAATCCTCTAGTACTGCGGTCAAGCCTATGTATATATAGTTCTTGTGGAATAGATATAAGATCTTCTACTCTCTGTGCACCTGCATTAAATACAGCAGAAGATAAAACCACCTCATTTCCAGGAGTAATAGGCAAATATCCCCTTTGCCTGTTCATAAGTTCTTTTATTCGATCTTTTGCGTTATTCTCCTTTTGTGCTACTTCTTCCGCATTATCAGCAAATCCTAATACATATACAATCGGGTGAGTATCTGGAGCATTCTCCGTAGATTGTCTTAATAATAAAAGGTCTAATCTCTGTTCTGTAATTCTTGTGAGCATTACCCTTTCTCCTTCTTCTTCCTGCCTCCTTTTCAAACTATATGTTTGACCAATTTTATACATAGCAAGCACTTTATCAGGATCGTCACTAGCATAAAATACACCATGTAACATAGACCTAAACTTGTCATTGCTATCTACATCTATTATTGCATCACCGTTCATATTCTCTGGCATTAATACTATAGAAATAGCCATCAGTAATACTCTATGCTGATCTCTATTTTGCCAGCTATCATTCATAACCCTTTCTGAAATACCATGTACATTTTCAGCATTAGGCACTTGTATAAGATCACCAGCAAGAAAATTATTTGCATTTTGATAACCGCGATATAAACCAAGATTATCTACACGGGTATTTAAGTGCACTTGATTATCTTGATTGTTAAGTATACATGATACTCTATAAACGTTAGGATTATTTCTACCAACATTAAGATTTTCTAAATTGATTGCCCCTTGTTGTTGCATATTGTAAGCTCTAACGTCAAGTATGACTATAGGCAAACCTTGAACATGAAAGACCATAGTTAAACATCTTCTTAAATCTGGATCATCATATCTGAATATATGTTTTGTTGCTTGCAACCTACTTCTTTTTCCATTCCTTTGTATTGGTATATACCCATTATCAAAAGCACTACTTCCAAAAGCAAAACCAGTTATGCAATCAAATATTCTATTATAATTCTCTGCATTTCTTGGTATTTCATTAGGAAGATGTTGAAGCAAGAAATCTCTAATATTTTCTCTAATTCCTTCATTCTCCAAACACTCAAACAATCTTTGTACTAAAGGAAACCTACCCTGTTGAAGCCCTACTGTATCAACCCTAAAAGGAATTCGATTTAAATTAAAATTTAATCCAACACAGACAGTATTTCTTGATTCAGTATGAATAGATATAAATGAAGAAGCATGTAATCTTTTAGCGTCACCTCTAGCGCGGTTTAATGCAATATCAGACGGTGTTCTCCATCTAGTAACATTAATACCGATAGGAATGTTTTCTCTCTCTGCTTGACGACGTACAAGAAAAGCAACATATGAATTTCCAGGGGACAAGTCAAGGTCAATATCTATCGTGTAGAGGTGACTAAAATTTGCTAACAAACCTAATAAAACCGCGTGACTCTCAAATTTTTGATTACGATTTTGAATATCATTTTCTAGTGTGCCTGAGTAATGACGATAGATTCGAGTTATGTATGGCAAAATTTCTTCATTTATTTGACGTTCTGTATTTTCTTCATTGTTACTTGCTAGCATCCCTATAAAACCGTCGATTCTTTGTTGACCAGGCCCGACTTGTGCAAAATTGACCAACTCATCAAGCTGTCCATGCTGATTTTGATTGAGGTCCATCCCTTCTATTTCCTTAATTGTTAATTCGTGATTTTCTAAGAGCACTCTAATAAGATTGATTTCAGATGCTGAATATTTGGCAAATCTATCTCCACCTCGAGGATCTTTTTCGCGAATCTCTTCAAATACTACTGCTCCTTTCTCTCCCTGGCTCTTGCCTTTCCCATGCGTACACACTTTGTATTGCTCAAAACTTAGGCCTTCTTCCCTTAAATCCCAATTTTCCCGTCCAATCTCTTGCACTAGAGAATTTTTCTCCCTTTCACTAAATCTTAACCCATCACTATTGGGGACATCAGAGATGCTGTAACACCTGACAACTCGCTTTTTACCAAGGGATTTATTAGTTAAGACTGCAACCTTCAGGTTTCCTGTATTTCTATTCCTACCATCTGTATCAATACCATGATTATCAAAACGAATATAGACTCTCTCATCTGGAGCTAAAACACCTGCGTCATGTGCAGTAGCAAACATACTGAAAAAGAATACAGGAAGGAAACGACCCGTACCCACATGATACAAGAAAGATGGACACTGATCTAAAAAGGATTCAAACTCTCGTCTAAAACCTTCAAGATTTCTATTGACCAAACTTCTGATAAACCCATCACCATTATTCATATAATATACCTTTCTACTTGCTACGGCGAGAAAAATCACTTACACCAGGGATTCCAAGAATGGATTTCGGAGCATCACCAGAACCATCATGTCTAATAGAAAGACTAGAATCTTCAGCTTCCACTATGGATATGGACCGTCTTCGATAATCACCGGAACCATCATCTCTAGGAGGTAAAGTTGCTTCTTCTAACTCAGAAAACAACTCTTTTGCGAAAGTACCATAGTCTATATCTTCTTCCATTCCTTCTCTACCACATAATCTAAGGTTTTCTATCATGATTTCTTTAAAAAGTTCAAATTTTTCAGGAAAGGAACCTCGAGCAAATGATATTATATCTAATATTTCTTTTTTCTCTATTTTCTTTTCTTCATCAGGCTTACAAACATCTCCTCGTTTCCAATTAATGATTAATCCCCCAAGTACACTCTTTATAGGAACTGTATAATTAGAAGTATTAACAGAAGTCTTTCTGTATTCAGTAAAGCGGTCACACTTCCAAATCTCCATGATAAGAGATCTAGCTTGAACGCTTGACTCAGGATTTTTCAACATCACATTTGAAAGTGAATAAAGAAGAAGTTCATACTTATCCTGTGAAAATATTTTCTCTGAATGGCTTCCACATGCTGAAACTTCTTTATAACACCAGCACTGCACCAAATCATGAACTGTATCAAAAAAACACGAACGTATTAATCTACTAAAAAAGCAATATACTCCATCATCTCTCCGTAATAATTCTTGTAAAAGAGTATCTTTATCATCTACATTCCTTATACAGAAATCTAAAATAGGGGCGTCTTTCTCAACAGATTGAGGACGAGAAAGAGCAAGAATAGCTTCTGTGAGCTTCTTTTCCTTATCTTCTTCTTTTAAATGATTATAAAAATACTCTACCCCTTCACTCCACTTAAGTTTTACAGCACTATCAAAACCTTCTACTGCATCATACTTCTTTAATTCCCCAGATTCTCTATCGATCCAGAAACTTAATACAGGATCTTCCCTTTTCATACCGTTCAACAGTGAGTTTCTTATGTATATGTCAGTTACAGGATTACCATAACCATCAACTGCATTCGAGGAAAAACTACCTTTGTAAGATTCAAACTGCTCTTGAAAGAGATGGTGAATTTTATCTACTACGCAATACCTACAAGCTATATCATATTCTGAAAGTGAATTATCTACCCCACCTACTTTCTCTTCAGTAAATCTTTGACCTAAAGAAGCATTATCCAACCTTACACCTGACCAGCAACTTTCATCTTGGAATACATTGTGCAAAAACTTCAGCTTATCATCCTTGAAGTATTTTATGTGCTCCATAAAGTTATCTTGAAGGACTCCCACCCATCTCTTGATAGCTGACTTCCTTCCGGCAGCAACTGTTGTATCTGGATGTTTAATAGCTTCCTGTAATTTTTTGGACATCGTAGCCCGAAGCTCTTTCTGTGTTGGCATTAACCCCTCCTATTAAGTATTTAGGTAAAAAAGGCATTGTACAGACATTAGAATGGATTGCAATATTAAAATTACTAGAATAGAGGGTTTAATAAAAAAACGTTATGGCTAAAACTCCTTTTCTTGAATTTTCTTAATATAATCAACAGAAAACCCTGTTATTTCAGCAATCACATCAATAGAAACACCCGCCTTAAGTGAGTTTTTAGCCACAGCAATTTTAGCCTGTTTTTTGCTCTCTTCTCTGCCTTTTTCATGGCCAATTTGGATGCCTTCTTGTCTACCTTTTTGAGTAGCATCATCGAGTTTTTGTTCTAAGATAGCAGCTTCTTTCTGTAAATCCATTACCCTTTCTTCATAAGCCACAAGATCTTTCTCATTCCAATGAAACTTATCTAATTCATCATATGCTAACTTTATTATTGGTGATTTTTCTACTATTTTCCTTAAATCTTCATCAGTTGTTTCTTCTGCATATTGTTGTCTAAGTGAAGAAGGTCGCCCTTCCTCACTCGACTGCAAAACCGTACGTGAGACTTTGCGCCTCATACGGCTTCTCTCTAATTTGGTGCTTTTCATGCACACCTCCTGTGTAATTCATCGTGACAATGTCCATGTAACAAAGATAAGTTTGTGATCATATTGTTTCGTCTATTCCGGTCTTTGTGATGTATTTCTATTATATCATCACTTTTAAACCATAGTCTACAATTATCGCATTTACTTTGTTGCAACCTCAATAATTTTATTACTCCTAGTGGCTTATCTGGTATTTTTCTCAGACGTTTACCCCAATATACCCAATCACCATCATATGGGGATCTGGTTTTTTGCACTTTGATATGTCGTTTAATAACATGATCGCTGTGTATAGTAAGACGTACCTTGTTACTTGTCATAAAGCGCCAGTTTTCGTTATTATACTTCTTAAAGTACTTTCTTTTTATCCAGCATCTCCCTTTGTTTGGGTGCCTAAAAACTGCCCACTTCCAGAGTTTTCTATGCATAATATTATCCAATGAGCTAAAGATTTTACATGAAACTACCGAGGAGTAATATTGACTCCATCCTCTGTTTATTGGATTGAGATCCTTTATCACCCGTTCTTGTGGTGCTCCACGCATTTCTCTGAGTTTATGTTTAATAGCTAGTGTATGCTGTTTTATAGAATTACGACTTGGTTTGATTAATAACTTGTAACCTTTCTTACTTTCTTTTATTGGATATTGTCTTATTGAAAATCCAAGAAAATCAAATCCTGGTTTTGTTTCGTCAATGGTTCTTAATGTATGAGAAACTCTTGTTTTAGAGGGCTTTAATTTTAGTCCAATGGTTTCTAACCATTCTTCAACTAAAATTTTTGCTTTAAGAATAATCTCTTCGTTTTCATGTATGATGACAAAATCATCACAGTAGAAAATTACACTAATAGACTTTTGCGCGTTTCTATGCGATATCCTACCATATTTTCTTTTCATGCATTGAAAGAGTTCGTTTGTTAATGCTTTTTTGACATGTTGCTCTAATCCGTGTAATGCAACACAAGCTAGCAACGGTGAGATCGTCCCTCCTTGAATTGTACCACGTTTTGTGGATTGAAGCTTTCCATCTTCCATAACACCAGCTCCTAACCATCCTTTTATGATTTTCTTTAATGTTGGTGTGGTATTGAGCTTTTCAAGCAATTTATTATGGTTAATATTGTCAAAGCATCCAGAAATATCAGCATCTAATACATATGCTGTTTTCTGTTTTAGCACATCAAATATGGCTTCAATTGCATCATAACATGATCTACCAGGTCTAAAACCATAAGTGTTTGGCTCAAGTTTTGCCTCCCATTCTGGTTCTAAAGCCATTTTTACAAGTGTTTGTTTTGCTCGACACGATATAGTGGGTATACCAAGTGGGCGATGCTCCGATGGCTTACCAGATTTTGGAATCCAGACACGTCTTGATGGCTTTGCTTTTTCTTTTATATCTAAAGAATATGATAGTTGTAATCTTTCTTTTTGATTAAGGTTAGCTTTTCCATCAATACCTGCAGTCTTCTTCCCCCTATTGTCCTGTGTTACTTTCTTAACAGCGAGTGTTTTTGCACTTGTTGATTTGAGTAATAATCTCTGAAGATTATGCATCTTTTTGATATCATTACATTTAGAAGCTTGGTAAATTCGTTTTTGTAGCTTAAATGAAGATTTCTTTAGCTTGCGCCAAGGAATTCCATTCCATTCATACCTAACTTTTTGCTGGTCCATAACATATTCACTACTATTCACCACTTTACCTTCCAAATTAAAGTGTTTACGTCTGCATATCCCAGATATTACTTTGGGCATTAGCTTCTTAAACAATCCTTCCACATAGTAGCTTGTGGCTGGCTACTTACTTATATTTTAATGAATATAAGAGCTTCTATGTGGTTACTCTGTTCCATGGCTTCGTTTCACGTTAAACTTAGATTCCTACTATTTGCCGGAAGCTTGGAACATCAATAACTAAAGTCTTCAATCTTTAGTTCCCTTTTTGCTTCGTACCATTTTGGTCTATGCGTAGTTCAATCTCTTTTCGCATATTATGCTTTGACGACAATTCAAACATAGGTTTCTCTCGTAATCATATCTAACTCTGTTTGCAGGGATTCACCACGAGATTTAGTGTTACCTGCTTTTATCTCATGCTTGCATCCCAGAGGTTGCCACTCTTTGAAATGTGAGATATACATTATCCCTGATGTCTGGGAAGATGGAATTTAACCACCACAAAACCATGACCTTCCAGGTCGCACTGAAAAAAAATAGCCAACGATCTACTACATTTTCTAGCTGCTCTTCTCTACTCTTAGGAAACTTTGGCAGCTCAATAAAGACAAATTGAAAATCTTTTAAGTCATGCTCGTTAGTTTTTTCATCTCTTATGGTATGGCTAGATATATAATCAAGCTTGTCAGGAAATAAATTACAGTTAGAAATAGCAATAAAGAAAACCTTCTTTAAATCAATGTACTTACCACCTTTATCAGCCTGCCTTGAGTAAGCCTTAGCAGCATAAAGTTGAGCACGTTTTTCAAAGCCTTTATCACGAGCAAGCTGGTCAGGTAAGGAAGCAGTATTACTACTACCCCCTCCCTTAGAAACGCAGCATGCAGGTTTCCCCACACTACGCTTGAGCCCCTTATCTAAGTTCTTCTTTTCTAGAACCGGCTTGTCCTTCATGATTCCTCAGGAAACATCATTCTTAATGGTGACACCAACAGTAGAGAACCTTCTCTTGAGAAAGAGCTTGCTAACATTCTTGTTCGTTTCACTCTCTCATCAAAATACTTTTTCCATTTTAAGTCAAGGGGATTTGCATCCGCTCTGATTTTAACATGTCGTCTGATAGGTATATCAATCAGCTTAAGCAGTCTTAAATACCGTATCTCTTTTGGTTTGTTCTTGCATAGGGGTGCAGCAAAAACCCATTGGCGTTGACCCATTACTTTGAAGTAACGATTCTTTATCCAACGTAATCCTTTACAAGGATGTCTTTTCTTTGCCCATTTCCATAAACTATGCCAAATTTCATTGTCGATCTTTCTAAACGCTTTTTTAGCTGTAATAGTTTAGACTTGATCTGACAGGCATGAATTAACTGACAGAAGAATTAACAAAGTCAAAACCAGCATCCTGTTTAATGCTATCAATATTTTTCTGATAAGCAATATGCATACTATCAAAAAAGGTTTGCATAGGAGTCTTACCATAGCAATATTTACCTGAATGCGGTCTAGATCTATTGTAAGAATGCACCCAATGGTCTACGTCTAACTGAAGTTCTGCCAAAGAGGTGTAAATTTTCTTTCTAAAGATAATATTGTAACATTCATCTTGCATAGTTCTGTGGAACCTTTCACATATGCCATTAGTCTGTGGAGAACGAGCTTTGGTTCGAGAATGATCAATATTTTCTACCCCTAAATATAGCTGGTAAGCGTGATTTTCAGGTCTGCCACAATACTCTGTACCACGATCCGTCAAAACACGTAGCAATGATACTTTCTGTTCATCAAAGAACGGTACTACCCTATCATTAAGAAGATCTGCAGCTGTGATAGCAGTCCTTTCTGTGTAAAGCTTAGCAAAAGCAACTCTGGAATAGGTATCAACAAAGGTTTGCTGGTAAATTCGTCCAATACCTTTGATATTACCAACATAATAACTGTCTTGGCTACCTAAGTATCCTGGATGCTCTGTTTCAATTTCTCCATGGGCCTCTTTTGTATCCGTTCAGAGGTGTGGCAAGGATAAAAAACAATTGACATAATATATTAAAGTAGTAATAACACAAAATGTTGATAGTAAAGTAAGGCTAGATGCTTCAATTGTTGATCAGTATTGTAGAGTTATGTAAAAACTTAGAGCAGAAAGTAGCAAAGATTGAAGAAAAAAATAAAATCTTAGAAATAGAGAATGCTGAACTAAGAGAGAGACTCGGCTTAAACTCAAGGAATTCATCTTTACCAAGTTCAAAAGAGCTGTACAAAATAAAAAAAGACACACCAGAAGATAAGTCAGAGGGCGGCAGGAAGATAGGTGGTCAAGTTGGACATAAGGGGAATTGCCGAGCTAAAATGGAAGCAGATGAGTGGTGAAGGTAGAGTTACCAAATAGATGCGAGTGTGGTGAAGAAATCGCAATATCGGAAAAACCATATGTCTATCAAAAAGTTGATTTACCAGAAATTAAGCCTTACGTAGTTGAGTATCAATTAGAACATGGTCGCTGTCGTAAATGCGGAAAAAGAAGGAGTAGCAAATTACCAGAAGGAGTTACACCGGATACCTTTGGTCCTAGAGTTAAGTCAGTAGTTGCATCACTAAGTGGGTTTTATAAGAATTCAAAGCGAGAAATAGCGAATATTATGAAAGACATCTTTAACATGAGTATAAGTGTTGGTAGTGTGTCCAATAGTGAAGCAAGGGTTTCGTCAAAATGTAAAGAAGCCTATGAACAAATAGAGGAAGAAATAAAAGCAAGCGAAATTTTGCATATTGATGAAACCAGTCACTACAACAAAGGCAAATTGGGATGGTGCTGGATGTTTGCCAACAATAAAGCAAGTCTTATGAAGTTAGCAGATACAAGAGGAATGAAATTTTTAAAGAATAGTGCATTTTGTGATTACAAAAACCTGGTAATTACTGACAGATATGCAGTTTACAACCACTTCAGTGATGAAAAACGACAAATTTGTTGGGCTCACTTATTGAGAAATTTCGAGAGGTTATCTCATAGTTGGAATAGTGAAGTAATGAGACTTGGCCATTGTTTAAAAGACGCAGCTAATGGATTGTTTGTATTAAAAAACGCTTTGTCAGAAAATGAAATTAGTATTTCAAAGTTCACTAAGCAAGCTAAAGAATTACGAAGATACATACAGTACTGCATGATAAAAATATCTTATATACTTGAAGCAAAAGGAGCTTCACGAACGGTAAAGGGTATTATAAAATCCGAGTCAATGATGTGGACATTTTTGGATGACCCAGAGAATATTCCATTAACGAATAACCATGTTGAGCGACAGATACGGCATTATGTTGTCTATCGTAAGAATTCATATTTTGCACAGTCAGAGCGAGGGAATAGATTTCTTGAGCGGATAATTTCGTTGTATCTGACTTGGAAACAAAAGGAATTAAACCCTTTTCAAAACCTGCTAGCTGTTGTTTCTTAAACCACACCTCTGAACGGATACCTTAAATAAGCTTGGAGTGAGAGAAGAGATAGGATTAACAGATACGTTATTGTTTTTATCATCACCATTTGCTTTGTAGTCTATTGAAATAATCCCCCTACTCTTCCCACCAGTCAGAAGTTTTCCGATTATAGGGATTTTCAACAAAGATTTGTTAATTGAGTATGCCGGTATTACTTGTCCTTCAACCTGGAACTTATAATCCTTAGTATTGAGCGTACCACTAGTACTAATGCCCAGTTCCGCTCCTTCAAGCCAAGATTCTTCAATTTCAACAGTGCCATCTTTATATGAAAAAGGTACATTAAACTTATAAAAATGCACACCTTCGTTCTTTATAGCATTTACAATGCCAGGAAGTGAGGACATTGATAATAAAGTAGTAAGTAATGGAGCATCTTTGATATAGAAATTGCTGATAGATAACATACCATAATGTCCTCCATTTTCTCTCTTAGAAGATAGATAAAGGGAGAATTTGCCGTTTTTAACTGATTTACTAATCCCTAAAGAACGCAAAAGCATACCTGAATTATCCGCGTATATTTCAAGCCCTATTTCACTGTATTCTGCTAATATACTACTATTATCCTCTGAAAACTTTCCTGTAAATTGACTTCCACTGCAATCACCTTTAGCGCAAGTTACGTTCAGCTTGGCATCTTCTATGGTAATGCCTTCTTTCATAATTATATTGTCAACATTCATAGTAACTTCTATTTTGTTACTTAATCGATTACTATCTTTGCCAAGTAAACCTAACACATCACTTAAGTTGATTTTCTCACCGTGAATAGTTATGGCATCTTTCTCCTTACCTGATTCAATTTCTATACTAAAATTATTATCAGGTAATTTAAAATTGCTAGAATTTAAATATAGATTTCCATTTTCTACTCTTCCGCTAAATTTTATGTCTAGATCACTTCCTACAACGTCTAGTTTATCTATTAGTAACTTACCTGCTCCTTTTAGCCTTGTAGAAAATAAAACTTCATTGTGATCTTCAAAATGATTTTTCCATCCTAAGTAGCTTGAACGCAACTCAAGCTCTGATAAATCTATATTACCATTAACATATCCAGTCTTATCTTGATTTATCGCTGATTCTATATTTGCATTGATATAACCATCACCGAAATTAAGTATTTGAGCAGGTAAATCTCCAGTCAAACTCCAGGCAAAATTTTCATTTTTATTGCTACTTTTGAGGTCAAATAGCAGCTGTGTATTATTTACCATACCACTGCCATTTAAATCAATAAAATCTCTGCCGAAATCAAGCTTAATATCATACTTACCAAGACTTTCATTATATACGACCAAATTATCAATTTCAGAATAGAAATTTGCTGAGAAGTCCACTTTTTTACTATCACCATTTAGATTAAAAATACGAAAATTGAATATAGAATTTGCTATTCCACCTACTTTATCTCTTTCAAATTTTACCACATCATCCAGCTTAAATTTTATAGGCTCATATAACCCATAAGCATCACTTACAGCCTGACCATTAATGGTAAGAACAGAATCTTCTTTATTGAGAGAGTTCATTTCAATATGACCACTATTGATAGTAAAATTCTGAAACTTAGCTCTATTTACAATAATTTTGAGATTGTTATCCTTGAGAGTTAACTCACCGTTCAAGTTCTCTACTCGTTCAAAATCCTCATCAAATTGAACGCTGCCATTTTCTATATCAGCAACAATTACAATACCTGACAGATCATCATTTATTAAACTATCGATTTTACCGTTAAAACTTATGATTGTATTTATAATATTCCCATCAATATTATTACAATACCACTTTCTAAATTCATTGTTCACTAGACCATCTGGTACATAAGTACATAAATCTTTTGCAACAAGTTTACTAATATTAACTCTAAGCAAAGCATGATTTGTGCCAAAGTTCATTTTGCCAATCAAAGAAAGGTAAGTATCATTTAACTTAAAATGAAAGTTTTTTACGCTAATGATTTCATCACTATATGTCAAATTTACATTTACATTAGTCAAGGCTAAGTTTTTACCTGAGTGACTCTCTGTATTTAACACGTATATGTTTCCATCCATAACTTCATCCCTTCCATTAATTCTCATTGAGAAGTTCCCTTTGAACCCTATTTCTTTGTCCAAATTGTAACTTTTAACTAGTGTGGAAAACTCGTTAAATAGCCCCAACTTTAGGTTATAAAATGTTCCATACAAATTTAACAAATTATTGCGATTTTTTATCATAATAGATAAATCATCTAGAATCCCCTTTTTATCTTTTGTATGAACACGAATATCCAAAACATTAAAATTTTCCTCCTTTCCTAAATATACTTTATCAATGAAGAATTCACCTTCCATATTTTTATTGATAGCAATGTTAGTAATTTCAATCCTTGAGTCTGCATTTAAGTAGAAAAAAATTTTTCTTATTGTCTTCAGCAGATTTTTTGTACTACTCATCTTATCTGTCATTACAGATGTTGTTATTCCTCTGGTCTCTTCCTTCTTGATATATATGTGTACATTACCAGCTAAAACCTGAGAGAACTTTTTGGAACTTAACTTAAAGTGTACGAAAAGCTCAGGAACTTCTATGGTAAAGTCAGGATTTGTTATTTTTAAATCTGTAATGACTAGCTTGCCATCTTTCTGCCAAATAACCGAGGTACTCTCCATGCTGACATCCGAATTGGTAAATATCTTTGATATTTTTTTCTTTATATAAAAATTAATATAACTAATATTGATTTCTAAAGGACCTTCCCCTTTAAAAGGGATAAAGAAGCAGAATATAAATAATAAAATTATAGAAAATGATAGAGCTATTTTTTTAAGCATCGATTATTGCTTTTCTTGCTAAGCTGTCGGCTTCTTCATTGTATTTATCACCATTATGCGCTTTCACCCACTTCCAGTTAATCTCATGTTGCAAAGCAACATCGTCTAATTCTTTCCATAATTCTATATTTTTTACTGACTTCTTATTACTTGTCTTCCAGCCGTTCATTTTCCACTTACTTATCCATTCTGTTATACCGCATTTAACATAGAGGCTATCCGTATACAAACTGATATTACAAGGAAATTTTAATACCTTCAGTCCATTGATCACTGCTGTTAACTCCATTTTATTATTTGTAGTATTTTCTTCTCTACCACAGATGTTCTTTCTATGATTTTGAAATAATATGATTGCTGCCCACCCTCCTAAACCAGGGTTACCAAGGCATGCTCCATCTGTATATATTGTCACTTCCTTTTTATTCATCTTTAACTGTAATGAATTAATAAAGTATATAACTGCTTCTATAAAATCACAAATTTTATAGATATATAGGCAATTTAAGCCCCACCTTTAAATTTTATTATGGAAATAAAGAAAAGTGCTACAACTAGCATTATTAGAAGAGAAAGTAAAAGATAGTTTTTGTGTTCTTTCATAATCAAAACAAGTCAATAGAACAAAAAATAATACTAGCAAACAGAGAAAATAGATAGGAGATCGAATAAGAAAACAGCTTTCTCTGCGAGCTATGACTCTTAAGCCTTATAACTGATATGGCAAACCAAATAAAAACGCAACCTTCAATAATTGCCATACTCAGGTAAAATAGAGCCTTTTTCAAAAATAGTGCTGGGAGTAAGCTAGTTAACACCAATAATACACTATAAATTAATATACGTTTTCTTGTCTTTTCCGGTCCATGGATAATATTAAACATTGGAATTGATGCTTTTACATAATCCTTAGAACTATTTAGAGATAGAGCCCAAAAATGTGGTGGTGTCCACATAAAAATTATTAAAAATAGAATAAAACTTTCCCAACTTACAGAGTCAGTTACAACCGCCCAGCCAATCATTGGAGGAAAAGCACCTGCTGCACCACCGATAACGATATTCTGCGGAGTACGCCTTTTTAGCCAAATTGTATATACGAAAACGTAAAATAATATGCTAACTGCAAGTAAAGCAGCAGAAATATAATTTACTGCTATTGCCATGATAAATACTGACAATATTCCAAGAGTTATACCAAACTCAAGCGCGCTTTCTGCAAAAACTCTACCCGAAGGTATAGGACGACTTTTTGTCCTCTCCATAACCAAGTCTATATCTCTGTCATACCACATATTTATTGCACCTGCAGATCCTGAACCAAGAGCAATGCACATAAGAGATATTAGTGCAAGGAAAGGATGAATGCTACCTGGTGCAGCAACCATTCCAGCAACTGCAGTAAATACTACAAGATACATTATCCTTGGCTTTAGCAAATGCCAAAAATCTAATATTGTCGATTCAACGTTTAACAAAGCACTTATGTACACTTTATTTTACCACTGGTGGCTTTTCGAAAGTATGAAAAGGTGGTGGTGAAGATACCGTCCACTCTAAGGTATCACCCCCCCAAGGATTATCTCCAGTTTTTTTGCCCCACTTAAAGAGATGTATAACTATAAATACAAAAAACATAACTGAAACAAAGGACATATATGAGCCAATTGAGGATATATAATTCCAAGGGATAAACGCGTCGGGATAATCAGGTATACGCCTTGGCATACCTGCTAATCCCAGGAAATGCTGGGGTAAGAAAGTGACATTGGTGCTAATAAAAGTGAGCCAAAAGTGTATCTTTCCTAAACACTCGTTATATTGCTTACCTGACATTTTACCTATCCAATAATAAAAACCGGCGAAAGCTCCAAATAATGCAGCAAGCGACATGACATAGTGAAAGTGAGCAACGACATAATAGGTGTCGTGCAAGAGCTTATCTATTCCACCATGAGAAAGAATTATTCCCGTTATTCCACCGCCAACAAACATGAAAATAAAACCCAACGCAAATAGCATAGGGGTTTTAAACTCAATTGCTCCGCCCCACATAGTTGCAATCCAGCTAAAGACTTTTACACCAGTTATAACACCGATAAAAATTGTGGTAGTGCTAAAAAATGCAGCAGCGTCAGCACTAAGCCCAACAGTGAACATATGGTGAGCCCAAACCATAAAGCCAAATACTGCTATACCTATCATTGCATAAACCATTCCTATGTAACCAAATACAGGTCTGTGAGAAAAAGTTGATACAACCTGACTTATGATGCCAAATGCAGGAAAAATAATTACGTAAACCTCCGGATGACCAAAAAACCAAAATAAATGTTGAAATAACACAGGGTCACCACCACCGGCAGGATCAAAAAAGGAAGTACCAATATTGCGATCAGTAAGAAGCATAGTTATAGCACCGGCAAGCACTGGTAAGGCAACAATCAACATAAATGCTGTTAACAAGACAGACCAAACAAACAGTGGCATCTTAGTTAATGACATTCCTTTTGCGCGCATGTTAAATATAGTAACTATAAAGTTGATCGCCCCAACAATTGACGACATACCAGCAACATGAAGTGCAAGTATAGCAAGGTCAACTCCTGCACTTGGATGGGATATTACCTGTGATAAAGGTGGATATAAAGTCCAACCTGTACCTGGACCTTCACCAATAAACACTGAGAGAATGAGCAAAATAAAAGATGACACTAATAACCAAAAACTTAAATTATTCATACGAGGAAATGCCATATCTGGTGCACCAATCATGAGAGGTACAAACCAGTTACCAAATCCTCCCATGAGGGCTGGCATTATCATAAAAAATACCATTATCAACGCATGCCCTGTAACCATTACGTTATATAATTGATAATTATTGTTAAGTATATTAATGTGCATTAGCTGAGTGCGAATAATCAACGATAATAATCCACCAATAATTCCAGCTAATATGGAAAAAATAATGTACAGTGTCCCTATGTCTTTATGATTAGTGGAAAACAACCAACGCTTTATGCCCTTTGGTACATCACTCATATCTATACTCCAAATTTAACTCACTAATTTTCTATTTTCGATCCACTTATTAAAATCTTCTTTGCTTACTGCTTCAACAACAATTGGCATAAATCCATGGCCTTGACCACACAATTCGTAGCACTGCCCGTAATAAACACCTGGCTTTTTGACATTAAACCACGCCTCATTCAGCCTTCCTGGTATCGCATCAATTTTTACACCAAAAGCCGGCACTCCCCAACTGTGTATCACATCTCCTGCTGTAACTTGTAAACGAACGTTAGTATTAACGGGTAAAATGATGTTATTATCAACAGAGAATAGCTTCAAATCCCCTTCAATAAAGTCATCTTTTCCCTTGATATAACTATCAAATGACACACCTTGATATTCTGGATATTGGTAGCTCCAATACCATTGATGGCCAATAACTTTTAGTGTTATGTCAGCTTTCGGTATTTCTTCCTGTAGCTTCAGTAATTTAGCGTTTTCAAAGGCTAATATTCCAACAATGATAGTTGGTATAACAAACCAAATAATTTCTAAAGGAACACTATGGGTAGTTTTACTTATGTTTGTTACTTTGCTTTTACGAAAGCGAAACGCTATATAAGCAAGCAGCGCCCACACAAAAAGCATTATTGTAACCATCACAAGCATCACAAACGAATGTGACCTAACTACAGCCTCCATTACTTCAGTTGCAGGAGCAGGAAATCCAAATTGCCAGGAAGTAGGAGCAGAGGCAACAGATATATTTGAGTAAAATATTATCAATAGTGCAAATAACTTCACCATATTTTTTGCTGTAAAACTAACTATATAATAGTATATATAAACTTACTATGCAAACAGAGATTATAGGATATACACAAGTGTTTTGCTAAATATTGAATCAAAAGTAAATGATGATTAATGTTTTTTTAGCATTTAATAAATATAATAATACGATACTAACTTGAGGAAAAAGCATTTACATGAATCTATTTTAAGTTAAAATATTATAATATTTTAAGTTAAGTATTTACTTTAAGGAAATTCTATAATAAGTTTAATAGTGTCTGTTATTGCTAATAACCCTCTAGCCTCACACCTAAAAGCAGTAACAGACACTATTAAACTTTAGGTAAGTTTATCTATTTATAATTCATTAAGGTAAAAATCTTACTAATTCCTTTAATTCTATTATACAGCTGAGTTTACTAATTAACCTTTAATGTTTACGTTAGCATTTGCATCTTAAATCAAAGATTTACATATTATAGAAAATAATTATAAAATAATACACTACTTGTGTGTAAATTTTTTTGCATATCAAACTCTGTAAACAAATTTTTTAGAAAAGCCAAATAAATTATCTCTCTATGAAAGATCTATCGAATGTTGCAATTATAGGTGTAAACAAGAACGATAAAAGAGTGCGGGATTGAGTAACTATATATACCTCTACTGGCATACCAGGATATAGGTATACGTTTTTAAATTGAGCAAGTTCTGATTTTGGTATCACCACTCGCACTGAATAATAACGCCCCATCCTTGGATCATCAAGAACATCAGGGGAAATATGGTTTACTATACCGTTAATTAAACTTAAGCGACGTGCACTATAAGCGCTCAGCCTTACTTTAACTTTCAGCCCTTCTAGTCCGTCGATAGAGACTATATTGCTATCTTTCTTTTTTGCTGACAGTATCTCTTCTATGTTTCTGGTTAAAACTTTAGCATCTATTATTAGATCATCATCTGATGGTACTATACTCATAATTGGAACTCCAGATTGTATAACACCACCTTCAGTGTGGTATCTTATATCTGTAACTATACCATCTTGAGGTGATTTAATTATTGTACGTGCTAACGAATCTTCAGAAACCATCAGCCTCTCTTTTAAGTCTGCAATAGATGTATTAACTTCCTTAAGCTCAGCATTTGCTCTTTCTTGAGCATCATTCTTCACATTTATAATCTCTAACTCATTTTCTCCAATCTTTTGCTGTACTTGAGATATTGCAGAACGGTAATGCCCAACTCTACCCTCAATGTCAGCAAACTGTTTTTCTAAAGCTAAAATGTGAGGTTTACTTATATGGCCACTATCAAGTAATTGTCTTTTTGTTTCTAACTCCTCAGTTATCAAGTCATATTGCTTATGGGCTGCATTTAGTTGAAAATTTAGCCCTGCTAATTCATCATTTAACTGCTTTATACGTTGTTGCAGTATGTCAGTTTTTCCTAATATACTCTTTCTCTGAGAGTTGAACAACTCTACCTGATTCTTTATCGCTTTATTTACAAGTTCATCGTTAGATAATCTTTTAACCTCATCAGAAAATTCTAGCGTATCTAAGTCTCCCCTAATTGCAATAAGTCTTGCTTCAGTTGCCAAAAACGATAAGAGTTTTTCTTTAATTATACTCAAATTTGCCTTTTCGTTAACATCACTTAATAAAACTAAAGGCTCATCTTTCTTAACTGCTTGACCTTCTTTTACTAAAATTTTGCTTATTATTCCCCCACCCAAGTGTTGCACTATTTTTCTATTTGAAGAGACAATAACTTCTCCACTTGCATGCACTGCTCCGTCAATTGGAGCTATAGCTGACCAAATACCACCTATTCCAAAAAAGATGAATATCACCACTAAACCAAAAAATAGTGGTCCCCATGTGACTTTTAGGACTTCATTTACGTTATTACTCTCACGTTTAAAAATAAAATTTATCATCGCATCAATCCATGCGAACGTCTTATCCAAAAATTGATATTTCTTCTTTCTATTTCCTGCCCTTTGCATATCTATATCATCACTACCAATCAGGCCTGTCAAAGAAAGTCCAGCACTAAGCTTTTTTAACTTACTCATTATAATACTACTGCGAATTCTTGTTAACCAGGATAACACACAAAAACAAAGAATCTATACCTTAAGTACTTTACTTAGACTATGGAACATCAGAATAAACTATTTAGTAACAATTCTTATACTCCATTCAATGGTTCAGCATTAGGCTAGAAAATCAAAAAGGTTTTACAATAACCATAATAACTATAATTATTATTAACACTGTTACTGCTTCGTTTAAAACACGAAAATAAACGTGAGTTTTCTTATTCAAGCCCACTGCAAAATTTTTCCTATGTTTTGCAAGTAGGACATGAATAGCAAACATTAAGAATAATGCTAGCGCTTTTACATGAAACCACCCTTCGCGATATGCTTCCCTAATAATCATTAGCATAATTCCAAAACTAAGGGAGAAAAGCATTGCAGGGTTTATGATATATCTAAGGAGTCTCTTCTCCATTATTTGAAGTAAGCTGTCATTTTCTGACCCTGGTTTTACAGATGCATGGTAAACATAAAGCCTTGGCAAATAGAGCATACCTGCCACCCACATAATTACAGAGATAACGTGAAAAGCTTCAAGCCAGTGATAGTAGTCCATATAGATAGTATTATAAAATGTTAAAAATTTCTGGTATGATCTCAATTTAATAAAAGAAAGTCAATATGAAAGCAGAAAATTTCACTAAAGAACAGGTGATTGGATTCTACAGAAAAATGCTTCTCATACGCAGATTTGAGGAAAAAGCAGGACAATTATACGGAATGGGATTAATAGGCGGATTCTGTCACTTATCAATAGGGCAAGAAGCAGTTGCAGTTGGGACTCAAGCTGCATCAAAATCTGGTGATGCTTTTATCACAAGCTATAGAGACCATGGCTTAATGCTTGCATGTAATTCTGATCCGAATGTTGTGATGGCAGAACTAAACGGCAAAGAAACAGGGTGTTCAAAAGGTAAAGGTGGCTCCATGCACATATTTGATGTTGAAAAAAATTTCTTTGGTGGACATGGAATAGTAGGTGCACAAGTCCCAATTGGTACAGGAATAGCATTTGCTAATAAATACAAGAAAAAAGATAACGTTGTATTCACATATTTTGGTGACGGTGCTGCAAATCAAGGACAAGTATATGAATCATTTAATATGGCATCTTTGTGGAAGTTACCTGTGGTTTATATCATAGAAAATAACGAATACGCAATGGGAACTTCTGTGCAAAGATCAACTTTAGTAACTGAACTATATAAAAGAGGAGAGAGTTTTGGTATTCCTGGAAAACAAGTTGATGGAATGGATTTTTTCTCTGTCTATGAGATAACAAGTGAAATAGCTGAGCACGTACGTGGGGGAAAAGGACCTCTCTTGCTTGAAATGAAGACATATAGATATCGTGGCCATTCGATGTCAGATCCTGCTACTTATCGCTCAAAAGAAGAAGTTGAAGATATGAAGCAAAATCATGATCCTATAAGCACCTTAAAGCAGTATATAACAGACAATAAAATCGCTTCTGATGAAGAATGCAAAGCTATTGATAAGGAAATACGAGATTTAGTAAAAAAGTCAGAAGATTTTGCTAAAAATAGTAAAGAGCCAGGCGTTGATGAACTATATACTGATGTTTATAAATTTGTTAGCTAATCAGTTGCCATCAAAATTATGTTTTGGCCTACTATAGATATTTTTTGGCAGCACTTAACTTTATTATATAACAGCCTAGTCAATAGAAACTGTAGTAACTCTTATATTATTGATATACACCGCTCTTGGATCATAGGTTAAATGAGTTTTATTTGACTTTTTGTGCTAGTTTGCAGAATATAAAGTTATTAATTGAATAAAATACATGACAAAAGAAAACTGGGAGACAGTAATTGGACTTGAGGTACACGCTCAGGTTTCTTCTAAGACAAAGCTATTTTCTAGTTCACTAACGGAATTTGGCACTGAGCACAATACTCAAGTTTCTCTAGTTGATGCAGCAATGCCAGGTACACTACCAGTATTAAATTATAGCTGCATAGAGCAAGCAATATGCACCGGACTTGCAATTTCTGCAGAAATTAATAAATGCTCTTACTTTGACCGGAAAAATTATTTTTATCCCGATTTACCACAAGGTTATCAAATAACCCAGTTCTTTGAGCCAATAGTTAAAAATGGCAAAGTTTTTATCAATAATAATGAAAAAGAAATAAGAATCGCAAGAATTCACTTAGAGCAAGATGCAGGAAAGAGTATTCATGAAGAAAGCAAAACTTACATAGATTTAAATCGTGCAGGTGTTGCTTTAATGGAAATTGTTTCAGAGCCAGATCTTCGTTCATCTGCAGAAGCTGCAGAATTCATGAAAAAATTGAGGCAGATTTTGCGTTACATCGGTTCATGTGATGGTGATATGGAAAAGGGGTCACTTCGCTGTGATGCAAATGTTTCTGTTCGCCCAAAGGGCAGTAGCACATTTGGCACTCGTTGTGAAATAAAAAACTTAAATTCAATACGTTATATTGTACAAGCTATAGATTATGAAGCACAAAGGCAGATCAAAATTTTGGAAAGCGGAGGAGAAATAAGTCAAGATACCTTATTGTTTGATGTCACTTTAGGAAAAACAAAAGTGATGAGAAGCAAAGAAGATTCAAGTGACTATAGATATTTCCCTGAACCTGATTTGCTACCTGTTGAAATAAGCCAAGACAAAATTGATTCTATTAAATCATCTTTACCCGAGTTGCCAGATCAAAAAAAACTTCGATACATAGCGGAATTAGGTATCAATGAATATGATGCAGACGTTATCACTTCTGATAAAGAAATTGCCGATTATTTTGAAAAATTAGCAAAAAAGCATGATTCAAAGATTGCAGTTACCTGGTTAACCGTCGAGCTTTTCGGTCGTTTAAATAAAACAAATATTGATATTGTTAGCTCTCCAATTAAAGCAGATGCTTTATCCGAGCTCCTTGACTTTATCGTTGATGGAACGATCTCTGCTAAGCTCGGCAAGCAAGTTTTTGATATTATGTTTGAAACTGGCAAACCGGCATCTCTCATCATAGAAGAGCAGGACCTAAAACAAATAACCGATAGAGGTCAAATAGCAGAAGTTATCGACACAATCATCAATAGCAACCAAGATAAAGTTCAAGAATACAAAAGCGGTAAAACAAAACTATATGGATTCTTTGTCGGCGAAGTCATGAAACTTACCAAGGGAAAAGCCAGCCCTGATGTCGTAAACTTGGTTTTGAGTGAAAGATTAGGGTAAAAACAGGGGTAATGTATCTAGAAGATGATTCTACTTGGGGTTTCAAACGCATTTACCATGGTATTGCCTTTCAAGAGTTATTGATCGTAATATCTCTAATGCATGAGATGGATATAACATCTCTCATGTCTAAGATGGGTAAAGAATGTTCTTTCTCCATAGACACAGAGTTAGAGTCAGCTCAAGGTTTTGATGACATTGTTGTTTGGCATGAGCAAAATAAAGATATAGTACATAAGTTTATACAAGTTAAGCACAACCAAAATGGAACTAAAAAAATCAGTGTAAGTAGCTTATTAACAAAAAGTGGTAAGTTTAGTATTTTAAAACTTTTCCTTGCCTATTTAAAAATCAAAAATAGTGCAAAGTTTAGTGATGGAATAAAGCATTTTCTTTTTGCTACGAATATGGATCTTGATTCACCATATTCAATACAACACGAAGTAAGAAACCTAAGAGCAATGTTAAGTGGAGAAAATAAAGGAAAAGAACTTTCATTTGTAAGGATAGACACAAAAGATGAGTTTCTGGATATAGGTGATAGTGCAAGATATAGAATTAGTGATTCAGGTGGTAGTGTTGCTCAATACTTGAAACAAAATATGGATTTTATAAAGCGTGAGATAGGCAAGGAAGTCAGCAATAAAGAGATAGAGGACTTTTTAAATGAACTGGTGTTCGTCGTTAACTTACCCCATGAAGCTCAGCTAAGAAAATTATTGCTAGGTAAGTTGAGTAGTAGGTTGAACAAAAAGTTCGACTATATTGGTGACAATCAAATCTTTTGTAATAATCTTCTAAAAAAAATATCAGACTGGGTAAAAGATATAAAAGCGCGTCCTCTTTCGTACAAAGAAGGAGAAGAACTTTTTCGAGAAGTTGAGCTGTGGGCTAGTACTTTAGGTAAGATAGAACAAGGAGTAAAAGAAAAGAATGAAAGAATTGATAAAGTAATAAAACAACAACATAAGGATAGTAAAACACTACATAAAATATATGTGGCTGTAACGACACAGGATAACAAGCGGGTAGGGAAACCTATTCAGTTTAATATAAAACATCCGGTTGAAATGTTTGTTGGAAGAAAAAATGAATTGCAAGAAATATATGATAGGCTGCATAAAAGCACTGACAAACCAATGGCAATATCGCGGATTGTTGTTATTGGCGGTTCTGAAGGAGTAGGGGAGAGTGAGTTAGCCAGAAAATATGCTTGTGAATATAAAGAGCATTATGATGGTAATCTTGTATGGGTAAATGCAGGAACACAAAAGGATCTTGAAGAATCGTTTAAAGGATTAGCTAAGGAGTTAAATAGAAGGTTACCTGAAGGTTCGAAAATTTTTATTACAGATGAAGATACTGAACAAGAAAAGGGAATCAGATCTATTATTAAGAGTGTATATAGATATTTTAAAGATGTAAAAAGTCTTTTTATTTTCGATAATGCAAGAGAATATAAAGACATCAGTAAATTTTTACCACTGTCTTTATATCCTGACTATAAAAAACCTTATGTTTTAATTACTTCTCGTGATAATAAGTGGGAAGCAAGAGGAGATATAGAAGTAATAAAGTTAGATATATTCAATAAAACGGAGGCTTTGGGATTTATTAAGAAGTCCTTAAATATAGATGACCCTTTACAGGATAAGGAAATAAAAGAGCTAATGGAAAAGCTGCAGTATTTGCCCTTGGCTTTAAAGCAAGTGGTAGTGTACATTCGCAACAAAAATAAAGAATCAAAGTTGAGAGGTTGTGGAAGATTTGAGATAAGTGATTACTTAAAGGAGTGTCAACGGTACACAGGAAAATCACTTAAAGAAGGAGTTTGTAAAGATGAAGATTGTTATGCTGAAGCAGTTTCAATAACTTGTACCATTACGATGACACATATACAAAAAGAATACGGCTGTGAAACGTTGAATATTCTGGAGATAATGGCCTACCTTGCTCCTGACAAGATTCATATAGAAGAAATCTTTTCAAAATTAATAGCAGATGATGAAGAAAAGCTGTGGAATGCTGTTAAGTTACTCGATAGATATTCGATGGTTAACTTAAGTGAAGGAGTAGTAAACATTCACAGACTGGTGCAGGAAGTAACAAGATTAAAATTACAAAAAGAAGGCCGAGAAGAAGAAATTTTGAGAAAAGCTCTAGAATTGATAAACGGTGGTAATATAGCACAAGACAGTATAAGTCATATTGTCTCTATTTGGGGATATGCAAGTAAATACGGTAAGTTGATTGATGACTTTTACTTTAACTCATCTTATGTATATGGAGGACCACTGTTTATAAGGAAAAGCACCACTTTGCACTTGCTTGCTGAAAGTGGTGATTGTAAAGCAATTAGTGCAATAATAGCACATATAGAAAAACATTACTCTAGTGAATTTGTAAAAACTCTTAATGTTAAGGACAATCACGGTCAAACTTTGTTGCATATTGCTGCTAGGAGTGGGAGTTTGAATGTAATGAAATGTCTAGTCAATAAAGGTGCTAGCACTAATGCTAGAGACAAATATGGTATCCGTTCAGAGGTGTGGTTTAAGAAACAACAGCTAGCAGGTTTTGAAAAGGGTTTAATTCCTTTTGTTTCCAAGTCAGATACAACGAAATTATCCGCTCAAGAAATCTATTCCCTGGGAACGTTCAAAAAAGTGTGTCAAACCGTATTTTTAATTCAACTCAATTTTTAATCTATCAGGAAAAAAGATATCAAGTTGAGATATAGTTAAAGCCCAATTAGGTAAAGCCATAGCCCATTTTTGCTCTACTTTTTTTATAGCACAATATACCTGTTTATACAAGGCATTTGTATTAGTAAATGAGCCTTTGGTTTTAGTAAATTTTCTAATCTGTCTGTGCAGTCCCTCAATAGGATTAGTGGTATAAATTAGCCTCCTAACAGGACCTGAATACTTAAAATAACTGGACAAATTTTCCCAATTATTCTGCCAAGATTTTATGACTAATGGATACTTTTCGCCCCATTTTTCCTCCAGTTCAAGCAAATAATTTTCGGCAATTTCTTTACTTGAAGCACGATATATTTTTTTCAAATCATTCATGAAAACTTTTACATCTTTGCTAGATACATATTTCAGTGAATTCCTTATCTGATGCACTATACATAGTTGTACTTCTGCTTTAGGAAATATACTATTTATAGCTGTAGAAAAGCTTTTTAGCCCATCAATGCAGGCAATTAGAATATCTTCTACTCCTCTTTCTTTGAGGTCATTTAGCACTCCCAACCAGAAATTAGCTCCCTCACTTTCAGCCAAATAAAAACCTAATACTTCTTTTCTGCCATTTTGATCTATGCCTAATATGTTATACATACACTTGCTTACACAATGTCCATCCTCCTTAACCTTAAAAAACATGCCATCCATGAACACTATTGGATATACTGATTGCAGTGGACGGCTGCGCCATTCATTGATTATTGGTAGCAGTTTATCAGTAATACTGGATATCTCTGCTGCTGATATTTTGTGGTCATATATTTCCTCAACGTGTGAAGCTATGTCTCTGTATCCCATGCCACTGGCGTATGTACTTAATACCTTTGCTTCAAGTTCTGGATGTAGGCTTGTTTGCCTTTTTCTAACTATTTGTGGTTCAAAACTTCCCTCCCTATCTCTTGGTGTTAGCAGCTCAAATGAGCCTCCACTCGTGCGTAAAGTTTTTGCGTTTCTCCCATTTCTTCGGTTATTTTCTTCACTTTTAGCTGACATGTGGTTTTCTATTTCACCTTCCAGACTTGCCTCTAGCAACCTTTTTATAAACGGTGTTAATGCTCCATCTTTTCCTGTCAATGGTTTTCCTTCTCGTATAGATGACAGGATATTTGTTTCTAATTCTTTATAATCTACCAACCCATTAGTTCTATTTGCTTGACTCATATCAAACCTCCATTTTTTATATCAATTTATTACTTTACTTCTCGGTTTGACACACTTTTTTGAACGTTCCCAAAAGTTTCTGAAAATAGCAATTACTTTTTTGTTACAAACAGCCTATGTTTTCATTTATTCAAATTTTCAGGATGTTGAGAACATTTAAGAGGGGTAAGTGAGTTTTCTAAAAAACCTTCATACAAAATTTTCTTTACAATAAATAACAATGACTATAGGGTTATGCACACGTTTATTCTATACTAATAGAATTAGTAAAAGTACCTTTTATTCAAATTTTAAAGGGCATTACAGGCGCTAAAGAGGTACAATCGATTGGGTTGGTGGGCACACTCGCTTTAAAACTTAATTACAGACTTTTTGGTGAATTAAGCAGTAGTTACCTTATTTCAAACAGAGTGGTCTAAGAGGTTTCATCAATAAAAACCATACTTGAAAGTAGCACACACTCAATTATAACTATGGTGCGTCTCTTTCTAAAATTTTACTTAAGAACTGCTAAGAATTACTACAGATGCTAATTTAACGAATTTTGTCTGTTCGATGTTAGTTATCTTCCTCTAGAAAATCAAAGTGGACTTTACATCTTATTAATTATAAATTAACTTACTACCTAATTAATTCCTGAGTTATGTATGAGTAACATTTTGATAATATTAGCAGCAGGAAAGAGCAGTAGAATGAATTCTGAATATTCAAAAGCGTTGCACCAAGTGGGAAATCTTACTCTTTTAGAGCATATAATTTCTAATGCAAAATCGCTGAGTCTAAAAAGCTTATCAATTGTTGTTAATGAGTCTCTTCTAAAAGATTTACAAAGGTTTGATACCCTAAAAAGTATAATCGATCAATACAATATAAAACTAATAGTTCAAGAAGATATTACAGGTACTGGCACTGCAGTTAAAATTGCCCTAGAAAATCTGGAGAAGTTATCTGATCAAGATATGGTTTTAATACAGTATGGGGACACTCCATTTATATCTAGTGATACAGTTATGAAGATGACTGATTGTCTAAAGTATAATAATTTAGTTCTTCTTGGATTCAATAGTCAAGATGAACAATATGGAAGGTTAGTAATTGATAATTACGGAAATGTTCAAAAAATCCTAAAAAATGGCGATAAAATGCTTCTTGCAAACTCTGGAATAATAGTTTCATATGCTAAAGATCTTTTTACCTTAGTAAAAGAAATAAAATTTAATAATTCGACCAATGAATATTGTCTTAATGATATAGTACCCATTGCAGCAAACAATAACTTGAGTGTAGGTTATGTAGTTTCTGATGAAAAAGAAGCAATGGGAGTAAATAATAAAGAGGATTTGATTAAAGCCGAACACTATTTTCAAGAAAGAAGGCAGCCAATTCTTCTTTCATAACTAAATTTTTTTATTCATTAATTTAAGTTGACATTTGTTTTATACTGGTTTTATAATACCTTTTGATTCTTACTTGTAAGATAATTGGTACGACAAATTTTCCTAGTTGTAGTAGAGGGTATACATGGGGATATTAATAACAGGTGCTGCAGGTTTGATAGGGTCGACCTTGGTGAAAAAGTTAGAAAACCAAGGCCATGAAGTAATAAGCTGCGATATTAGGTTTTGCAACAATCCACTCAGTTTTTTTTCAGAAGATATAGTACCACTACTTGCTAAGTGTACAGGAATTATTCATCTGGCTGCAATTTCTCGAGTTATACATGGTGAACTTTATCCTACACTGTGTCAAAAAATTAATGTTGATGGTACAATGCGGTTTTTAGGGTTATGTAAGTCACTTCCAAATAAACCATGGTTTATATATGCAAGTAGTAGGGAAGTCTATGGAGAGCAGAAGGAACTGCCAGTTACAGAATCTGCTAGTATCGATCCAATAAATAATTATGCCAAAGGTAAAGCATTTATTGAGGAACAAATAACAAGTTCAAAAGATTTTAATGTAGCAATATTACGCTTTTCAAATGTATACGGTGGTTTACTAGATCATAACAGTAGAGTAATTCCTGCACTCTGTATTAATGCATTAAGAGGTGATCCAATTAAAATAGAAGGTAAAGAATGTGTTTTTGATTTTACCTATTTGTATGATGTTATAGAGGGTATATGCTTAACTGTTAAATATTTACAAAGCGAAAAATCTTCTCTTCCTGCTATTCATCTTACTACTAATAGCCCATGTACTTTAGAAAACTTAGCAAAAACAATATTAAAAGTCACGAAAAGTGATTCTAGAATTGATTTTTATCCTCCAAGAAATTTTGACGTAACTAAGTTCTATGGTGATTTTACTAGAGCTAAAGAGCTACTTGGTTGGTCTCCAAAACATTCATTAGAAGTAGGATTAAGTAAATTTATAAAAAGTCTACAAAACAATACACAAGAATATCCTAACAATATAGATATGGTAATATATGAAAATATTAAAAGTTATTCATGGTTACCCTCCTTATTATAGTGCTGGTTCAGAGGTTTATAGCCAAACTCTTGCTCATGAACTAGCAAATAACAATGAGGTACAAGTATTTACTAGGTATGAAAATAGCTTTTTACCTGATTTTTATTACACTACAGTCCTAGATCGTAGTGATTCTCGAATCTTACTGCATTTAATTAATATACCCATAGCTAAATATCGTTACAAATTTATCAATGAAGAAGTAGATATACAATTTAAAAGAGTAATAGATAACTTTCAGCCAGATCTTATACATTTTGGTCATCTTAATCATCTATCAATTACTTTACCAGAAATTGCTTTTAAAGAAAATATACCTACAATTTTTACGCTACATGACTTTTGGTTAATGTGTCCAAGAGGAAGGTTTATTCAACGCAATTCTGAAGATTTGTTACGGCTTTGTGATGGACAAAAGGATCAAAAATGTGCAACCCAATGTTACAAAGGATATTTTACAGGAGATGAAGAATTCCTGAATTTAGACATAAATTATTGGGAACAATGGGTTGCAACTAGAATGAAGCACACAAGGAAAATAATAGACTATATAGATTACTTTATTTCCCCATCGAAATTCTTGATGGACAAATTTACTCAGGATTTTAATGTTCCGATAAACAAAATTTCTTATCTTGATTATGGTTTTGATCTCAATCGTCTTAAGAATAGAAATAGAGCACAAGAAAAAGAGTTTATTTTCGGTTATATTGGTACTCATACTCCCGAAAAAGGTGTTGATCTATTATTGAAAGCTTTTTCTCACTTATCATCTAAAGCAAAACTTAGAATTTGGGGAGCAGCAAGAGAAGAAACTAAAGCTTTAAAAGCGATTGCCGATCAGTTTTCACCTGTTGTTAAAGAAAGAATAGAGTGGATGGGAAGTTATGATAATAAGAATATAGTTACTGACGTATTTAATAAAGTTGACGCAATAGTCGTTCCTTCAATTTGGGGTGAAAATTCACCGTTAGTAATACATGAAGCACAGCAACTTAGAATACCAGTTATAACAGCCGATTATGGTGGCATGGCAGAATATGTAAGAGATGGACTATTATTTAAGCACAGAGATGCAAGTAGTTTGTCAGAAAAAATGCAAGTCCTATCTACAAATCAGGAGTTATACAATAAACTTACCCAAAAAGGCTATCCTTATACTGAAAATGGAAATATACCTTCTATAAGTGAGCATACTGAGAAACTTAACAAGATTTACCGTAATGCTATTGAAAAGAAAGGCAAATCAGTAGCTGTGAAACCCGGTCCTTGGAGAATTACTTTTGATACTAATCCAGACTACTGCAATTTTGCTTGTATAATGTGCGAATGTTTTTCACCATACAGCAAAGTTAAAGAAGAAAAGAAAGCTAAAGGAATAAAACCTAAGATATTGTCGATAGAAACTATCAGAAAAGTAATTAAGGAAGCAGCTGGCACACCTTTAAAGGAAATCATTCCTTCTACTATGGGTGAGCCTTTAATGTACAAAAGCTTTGATGAAATAATCAATTTGTGCCATGAGTTTGGTTTGAAGCTTAACCTAACAACTAATGGTTCTTTTCCTATTAAAGGAGCTAGAAAATGGGCTGAACTATTGGTACCAATTTTATCTGATGTTAAGATTTCCTGGAATGGGGCAACTAAAGAAACTCATGAAAGAATCATGAAAGGTTCAAAATGGGAAGTAGTGACAGAAAATTTAAAAACTTTCCTTGAAGTTAGAGATAAATACTTTAGCGATACAGGTGAAAGGTGTACCGTTACTTTACAATTAACATTTTTGGAAAGTAATTTACATGAACTCTATGACATAGTTAAGATGGCCATAAAGAACGGCATAGATAGAGTCAAAGGACATCATCTTTGGGCACATTTTGAGGAAATTCAGGATCTATCTATGAGAAGAGATGAATTAGCAATTAGTAGATGGAACACGGAGGTGAGAAGGTTATACGAACTTAGAGATAATATGCTATTGCCAAATGGTAAAAAGATAAAATTAGAAAATTTCACAATCCTTTCTCAAGAAGGTATTAAGGATTTGGCTCCAGGTGGTCAATGCCCATTTTTAGGTAAAGAAGCATGGATAAACAATGAAGGAAAGTTTAGTCCTTGCTGTGCCCCAGATGAACTCCGTAAGACATTAGGAAATTTTGGTAATGTTAATGAGGTTAAACTCGAGGAAATATGGCAGAGTAGTGAGTACCTAAGCTTACAAAAGAATTATTTAAATTACAAATTATGCAAAACATGCAACATGAGAAAACCTTTGATCAATTAATCAAAGATAATCTTAGATCTATTAAAATTTCACCGTGTGAGAGGTTTCACGAGTTGCTAGGAAATCCTTTGTATGAAAATAGGTTTATAAAGGTTGGTAAATTTCATGAGCCCGGTCTTGCACCGGTTTATGATCAGATAGGCGCTTATCATATCAATGTGAGAGGAGAAGCAGTTTATCATCATAGATTTCTAAAAACTTTTGGATTCTACTTTAATAGAGCGGCCGTAGAAGATGATACAGGGTGTTACCATATTGATTCATCTGGATGTAGAGTATACAAACAGTCGTATCAATGGATTGGAAATTATCAGGAAGATGCTTGTGTAGTTAGAAGACATGATAAATGTTTTCATATTAATTTAAATGGCAACAGGATTTATCAAGAGGAATATGATTATGTTGGAGATTTTAAGGATGGTATCGCTGTAGTCTATAAGGATGGCAAAGCTACACATATTAATCATCATGGAAAGTTAGTACATAATAAATGGTATAAAAAACTTAATGTTTTTCATAAAGGATATTCTATTGCAGAAGATCAACATGGTTGGTTTCATATAGATATTAATGGTGATCCTGTTTACCAGCAGAGATTTAAAATGGTAGAAGCATTCTATAATGGGATGGCAAAAGTTGAAACTTTTGAGGGTGTGTTAGGACAAATCGATATTACCGGAAATGTAAAGTTTAATATTTTTGATTTAGGTAAAGAATCTCAAGTGCATAAGATTTCTGCAGAACTTTCAGCCTTTTGGAAAACGTACCTAACAAACGTTGCTATTGAACTTGATTTGTTAAATATTTTACCTGCAACTATGCCGATTTTATCTAAAAAGTTAAACATTATCGTACCAAATCTAGAAAGGCTGTTAAGGGCGTTGTGGGAAATAGGGTTTATTGATTACGATAAGGACAAGGACTTATGGCAACTATCATCAAAAGGTAAGTGTTTTAAGGGAATACCATTTTTGCCAAAAGCAGCAACGATGTGGGCAAGAGTTGCCGCTGAAAAGAATTGGTTAAATATTGCCGATATACTAAAACAGAAGTCAATCTCTTCATTTGAATCTTTTAAGGAAAGAGAAGCATCAGAAAATAAGAAAATAGCGTTTTACCAAGCATTGCTAGGATATTCTAGGTTTGATACTAAAGAGTTTAATTCTAGAATTAATATAGATGATGCTAAGAATATATTGCTATTTGGTGTACATTCTTTATTTCTTGCTTATTCTGGTATACACAATAAAGGTTCCATAGGCCTATATAACGAACATAAAGTGCCAAGACAGTTAGTAGAAAATTTAAAAGTCAAACTTATAACTCAGAAAGAACTATCAGCTACAAATTATGAATTAGGTGTCTTTTGCCGCTTTCTGCAGCATTATGATGATGATAAAGTATTATCTTATTTAAAATTGGTCAAAGGAATATCTCGTATTTTATTGATAGAAACCATTTTAGATTACCGCTCTCCAGCTGGAGGCTCTGTAGATATTAATGTAATGGTTGAAACAGGAGGTAAACTAAGAACGTTAAGCGATTGGGAAAAAATACTCAAACAAGTAAAAGGATTCAAAATTTCTTCTGTTGTACCTTTAACAGATTACTTGTCAGTCATTGATGTCAGGTATTAATCATATGGAAATACTACAAAAAAATGGTTTTTTTATTATCAAAAATCTGGTTCCTTTAGAACTAATAAATCAGTCTTTAAGTGATATAACAAATAAAATATCAAAGCTATCCCAAGAACTAAGTGTTTCAACTTCTGACTACTTAAACTGTACCGGCAGATGGGGCACGTCATCTCAAGTAACTAGAATTATCTCTCAAGCATTAGATAAAATTATTAAAAATTACCTTGAAAAGTCACTTCAGTGTCAGATACTGCAGAAAAAATCAAATGTTATATGTAAAACTGCTGATTTAATAGATGCAGTTCCCTTCCATCAAGACATCTCCTATAGTTTCAATGATCCTTACCACTTTTCTGTTTGGTTAGCTTTGAATAATGTCAGTGAAACTTCAGGTGCACTGCAAATTATAGAAAACAGTCATAAATGGGAAATACAGCCTTTAGTTGATTTTTGGTACCCATATTTTTTTGATCAGTACTCAAACAACCGAGAAAATTACAAAATTAAGTCACTACCTATTTCAGCAGGAGATGCGATAGTTTTTGATTCACGGTTATGGCATGGTAGTGATAAAAATACAGATGCTAAAGATAGATTTGCTTATGTAACAAGGTGGATTATAAAAGATCAAGACCTTCCCTATGTGCCAAAACCTCAGCCTTCAGTTTTTGGTATACTCAATTGTGGTGAGTTAACAGAATCTATACTGAGAGAATGCTTGTCATTGTTTGGCTACCAGGAAAGTATAAAAGCAAAAAACATGGAAGAACTTATCAAGAGCTGGTTAGCCTTTATTATAGACACAACTACAAATATTTCTGAGATCGACACTACTGAGGCTAAGCGAGATTTATATAAGCTGCTTATTCTAAATCAAGCATCAGTACTACATGATGCTGGAGACATCTCAGGAAAAATATACAAAAATTTATGGTTTTCACTACTTGTATTTCTCAATAAAAAAGTCAACGTAGTGGAGCTAGCATTGTAAATGAACAGAAGTAGAGTTGATAGCTTCAAATGTGTATTGATGTTCATCCTGAATATAGTATCTAAATTCAAACTTAATGTACTTATAATGTCTTTAGTTGCCCTGGTGGTAGCTGTTGATTTGTCTTTTAGAAAGTATTTAGTAAAAAATATTCTAGATACAGCTGTAAAATATCAGGAAGGTAATGTAATTGAAAATCTTTTATTACCTGTAAGCGCTTATCTTGGTATGGCATTACTTATCACTACTGCTTTTAGATTCTATGGCTATTTTGTTGACATTCGAATGTTTACCTTAATGCGTCAAAAGATAGCTGATATGTCTTTTTGTAGGCTACTCCAGCAAGACCATTCCTATTATCAGAACAATTTATCTGGAAGCTTAGTACATAAGGTCAGTAACTTAATGGATAGTGTGATAGAGTTAATAAGATTGCTTATAGATTGTTTTTTCAGTTACAGCATAGCATTAGTCTTAGCTATTTATACCTTATCATTAGTAAACATAAAATTTGCAATCGCTACATTCACTTGGGTAAGCATTTTTATTTTAGTATCGATTTTCAGCTTTCGTGTACTTACTGAACTAGCTGATAATTACTCTAAACAAAATTCACAAGTAATAGCTAGTATAGCAGATAGTATTTTAAATGTTATATCAGTAAGGTTATTTTCTCAGCAAGCACATGAGAGACACAAATTTTTTCAAATATGCAAGAAAAGAACTATTGCAGAGAGAAAATTACAATGGGCATACTTTTGTCTTTGGTTTATATATGGCTATTCATTCGATATACTCCAAGCAGTAAACTTGTATTTTTTAATTCATGATTATCAATTGAACAAGGTCGCAATAGGAGATATTGCTCTTGTACTTGGAATTAATATATCGATTATAGAGTTTCTTAACCATCTAACTAGGAATCTTACCCAATTTTCTACTCATTTCGGCAAAGTTTCAGATGCATTGCCAATCTTGAATACCGTACCAGAAATTCAAGATAAGGAAAATGCTAAAGAATTAAATTTATTAAGTGGAAGAATAACGTTTAATAATGTTTCTTTTTCTTATGAAGGTCAGGAGTCATTATTTCAAGATTTCTCAGTTACCATTAATCCTTGCGAAAAGGTAGGCCTAGTTGGTTATTCTGGAGGTGGTAAATCTACTTTTATAAACTTAATCCTAAGGCTATTTGATGTTAAAAAAGGTAATATAGAGATTGATAATCAAATAGTATCAGAAGTTACACAGAGTTCTTTGAGGCAACAAATATCTGTAATACCTCAAGACCCATTGTTATTTCATGATACTATTTTAGCAAACATCATATATGGTAAACTTCAATCTACTATCGAAGAAATAATGAGAGCTGCAAAGCTGGCTGGTGTTCACGATTTCATTATGGCGCTACCAGATCAATATGAAACTACAGTCGGAGAAAAAGGCATCAAGCTATCTGGAGGAGAAAGACAAAGAATAATAATAGCAAGGGCATTTTTAAAAAACGCTCCAATATTATTTCTCGATGAACCAACTAGTCAGTTAGATTCTATAACAGAAAAAACAATTCAAATGAGTTTATTTAAACTGATGAAAAATAAAACTACGATTACTATAGCACACCGTATTTCTACACTTTTACACATGGACCGAATTCTAGTATTTAACAAAGGAAAAATTGTCCAAGATGGTAAACACGCTGAACTAGTTTCTAAGCAAGGTCTTTACAAGGAACTTTGGAATGCTCAAATTGGTTGTTTGAATGGCAAGAAATAAGATGGAAAAAATTATTGATCTGAGAAGTGACACTACAACTCTGCAGAGCTCCAACGTTATACATGCAATAAGTAATGCAACTGTTGGAGATTTTGCTTATGGTGAAGACAAAAGCTGTAATGACTTATCAGAATATTGCAAACAATTATTCAAAGTAGAAGAAGCATTATTTGTAACCAGCGGTATGCTTGCAAATAGATTAGCCATTGCCAGTCAAACAAGTCCTGGTGATGAACTAATAACTCATTATAATTATCACGTTAATTTTTTCGATAGCGCAGGCAATGCAAAAGTAAATAATATCGTATTTAATTGTATTAGAAATAATAGCGGAATCTTAGATGTTGATGAAGTAGAATATGCTATTAATTCTAAGCCAAGGTACAAAATTTTTGCTCAGGTGAGTCTTGTTTCTATAGAAAATAGTATAAACGGGTTTAATGGTAAAATTTATCCTTTTGAAAAACAAGTCGAGTTATATCACTTTTTAAAAGCTCACAATGTAAATCTTCATTTAGACGGTGCAAGAATATTTAATGCTCATGTCGAAACAAATATTGCTTTAGCAGATTATGCTAAATATGTGGATACAATGAGCTTTTCTTTTACCAAAGGACTTGGAGCTCCTTTTGGTTCAATGCTTATGGGTAAAAGAGAGATAATTGAAAGGGCTAAAAAGCTACAGGTTTGGCTAGGTAGTGGTTATCATCAGATAGGGTATTGTGCTAATGCAGCAAAGTATGTACTACAGAACAATATTTCTAGGCTTAAAGAAGACAATAAACTCGCCAAACTGTTTGCAGACAAGATTAAGGAAATTCCACACATAAAACTGGTACTACCTTATCCAGAAACTAATATAGTAAGCTTTAGTATAAAAGCACTAAATGTAACTAATGAGGTTTTCTTGAGTAAGTGCCAAGCTTATGGTTTATTGCTTTTTCCTTGGCTCGAGTCTCATATAAGAGCAGTTACCCATCTTGGCACAAAGGAAACAGACATCATGAAAGCTGCTGAAATTATAAAGGAGGTTGTGTTAAATTTAATATGAGAGTAAAAATAGATTTCTTTAGCGATTCAAACACTGACCCTTCAGCTAAAATGAGGGAAGCGATGGCTAAAGCAAAAGTTGGAAACGAAGCTGCATGTGAAGATCCAACTGTGAACGAATTAGTGGCAACCGCATGTAAAATATTAGGTAAACCTGCAGGAATCTTTTTGATTTCAGGAACGATGTCCAATGTAATTGCTTATAAAGTACACATTCAAAGACCTGGTGATTACTTGCTGCTTGATGAAACTTCACATCCGCTCATAGTACAATCTGGCTTGATCGCAGCCCAGGCACATGCCACTCCTTTGCCCATCAAAGGTACGAGAGGAATATTTACTGGAGAACAAATTGTTGAGTTTATTACTCGTCCTAGTTTAAGAAATATTCCGAGAGTTGGGCTTGTTTCTATCGAACAAACGACAAATTTTGGTGGTGGAGCTGTGTGGCCTTTAGAATATATTCAAGAGATCTCAAGTCTCTGCAAAGAGAATGACGTATTCACTCATTTAGATGGAGCAAGACTGTTCAACGCTTGTGCTCATACTAAAATATCTCCAAAGGAGTATGCAAGTTATTTTGATTCGGTATTCATTGATTTTAGTAAAGGATTAGGTGCTCCAATGGGCGCAATATTGCTTGGAAGTGAAGATTTTATTGAAAAAGCTTGGTACTATAAGTTTCAAATTGGCGGAGGTATGCACCAAGCTGGCATTATTTCAGCTGCATGTTTATATGCTCTACGTAATAATGTAAATTCTTTAGAAGAAGATCATAAAAAAATGCAGCACCTTATAGAAGGCCTAGACTCCATAGATCAAGTTATAATTGATATCGACCTGTATAAAACTAATATAGCGTATTTTTCATTACGTACTAATTGTATATCTACTCAAGAATTAATAAACGTACTAATGACAAATTATGGAATTAGAATGGCTAACATCAAAGGTAAAATCAGAGCTATAACACATAGAGATATAAGCTATGAAGATATTAATACTACTGTATCTGCTATAAGAAAGATACTAAGTAATTTTCTGCACTAATTGTTTGCAAACTTCTTGTCAAACAATATTATACCAATATAGTATTATGCTAGCATCTGCATAGAGCTATTTGGGAATAGGTGTGAACTTTGTCTTCTTTCAATATTTACTATTCTTCTGTGGATATATGCTGCTTTATTTATCAAGACAAAGTATACCAATTGCTCTACCACTGTTAATAGATACTGACCATGTAAAATTAAGCTATTTTTTTGCCTGCTTTTCTTTTTTTTATGGAGTATCAAAATTTGTTAATGGAATAATCATGGACTCCAAAAATAATCCATTATTTATGTTTGGGCTATGCAATATTGCAACTGGATTATTAACCATTGGTATAACTTTATCATATAATAATCTAACTTTATTACTGTTAACATTAATATTATTAGCTTGGACACAAGGGTTAGGTTGGCCAGCTATTACCAAGTTTATGGTTACAAACTCTAGCATCTCTTCAATTGCATCATCATGGGGAGTTATGAGCGCATCTCAGCAACTTGGTTCTTGTATTACTTTAATTGTATTACCAAGTATAATTAAAATATATGATGCAAAAAGTGCATTTTTGTACTCTGGTTTCTTATGCTTACTTTTTGGAATTTATATAATATTAAAGGCATATTACAAAGAAAGTGCCAACTTTACTACCTATTATAAGGTGCAGAAATCTCAAATAGGTATCAAGGTAACAAGTTCCATATGGTTTCTATGTTGTGCTACTTTTTGTGCTTATATTATAAAAATGGGAATCTTCTTTTGGTTTCCTATAATTTTAAAGGATAAATTACAAATTTCTCTTGTACAATCCTCACTAATAACAGGCGTATATGATTTAGGTGGAATCCTTGGAACTTTAATAACAGGAAGAATTAGTGATATGTACTTCTTTCAAAATAGAAGCTTGCTGGCATCACTTTATATGTTGGGTATAGCACTCACTTTTATTGCAATGAACTTTGGTCAAAACATAATTCTTATGAACCTTGGTGCAATCTTATCAGGATTCTTTATATTTGGAGTGCAAGTACTGACAGGTGTTATAGCTGTAGAAATTGCTCCACAAAATAATGTATGTGCAATTGTAAGCTTAACAGGATTATTTGGGTATATTGCAAGTTCAATATTTTCATGCGTGCTCTTAGGAGTACTTGTTAAGCACTGTGGTAACAGTATTATGTTTTCATTTTTTTCCATTTGCTCTGTTGTTGCACTCGTTTGCTTTTCCATACTATCAAGCAAAGATCTAAAAAAACTAAGTAAAGCGGTGTAAAAAAAATGTATCCGTTCAGAGGTGTGGCAAGGATAAAAAACAATTGACATAATATATTAAAGTAGTAATAACACAAAATGTTGATAGTAAAGTAAGGCTAGATGCTTCAATTGTTGATCAGTATTGTAGAGTTATGTAAAAACTTAGAGCAGAAAGTAGCAAAGCTTGAAGAAAAAAATAAAATCTTAGAAATAGAGAATGCTGAACTAAGAGAGAGACTCGGCTTAAACTCAAGGAATTCATCTTTACCAAGTTCAAAAGAGCTGTACAAAATAAAAAAAGACACACCAGAAGATAAGTCAGAGGGCGGCAGGAAGATAGGTGGTCAAGTTGGACATAAGGGGAATTGCCGAGCTAAAATGGAAGCAGATGAGGTGGTGAAGGTAGAGTTACCAAATAGATGCGAGTGTGGTGAAGAAATCGCAATATCGGAAAAACCATATGTCTATCAAAAAGTTGATTTACCAGAAATTAAGCCTTACGTAGTTGAGTATCAATTAGAACATGGTCGCTGTCGTAAATGCGGAAAAAGAAGGAGTAGCAAATTACCAGAAGGAGTTACACCGGATACCTTTGGTCCTAGAGTTAAGTCAGTAGTTGCATCACTAAGTGGGTTTTATAAGAATTCAAAGCGAGAAATAGCGAATATTATGAAAGACATCTTTAACATGAGTATAAGTGTTGGTAGTGTGTCCAATAGTGAAGCAAGGGTTTCGTCAAAATGTAAAGAAGCCTATGAACAAATAGAGGAAGAAATAAAAGCAAGCGAAATTTTGCATATTGATGAAACCAGTCACTACAACAAAGGCAAATTGGGATGGTGCTGGATGTTTGCCAACAATAAAGCAAGTCTTATGAAGTTAGCAGATACAAGAGGAATGAAATTTTTAAAGAATAGTGCATTTTGTGATTACAAAAACCTGGTAATTACTGACAGATATGCAGTTTACAACCACTTCAGTGATGAAAAACGACAAATTTGTTGGGCTCACTTATTGAGAAATTTCGAGAGGTTATCTCATAGTTGGAATAGTGAAGTAATGAGACTTGGCCATTGTTTAAAAGACGCAGCTAATGGATTGTTTGTATTAAAAAACGCTTTGTCAGAAAATGAAATTAGTATTTCAAAGTTCACTAAGCAAGCTAAAGAATTACGAAGATACATACAGTACTGCATGATAAAAATATCTTATATACTTGAAGCAAAAGGAGCTTCACGAACGGTAAAGGGTATTATAAAATCCGAGTCAATGATGTGGACATTTTTGGATGACCCAGAGAATATTCCATTAACGAATAACCATGTTGAGCGACAGATACGGCATTATGTTGTCTATCGTAAGAATTCATATTTTGCACAGTCAGAGCGAGGGAATAGATTTCTTGAGCGGATAATTTCGTTGTATCTGACTTGGAAACAAAAGGAATTAAACCCTTTTCAAAACCTGCTAGCTGTTGTTTCTTAAACCACACCTCTGAACGGATACAAAAAAATTTCTCAACAGTTAAACTTTGTAGATAGATTTTTTACCCAAGGAATAAACATGGTAACCATATCTTAGTAATAGCTCGCTATCTAATAAATTACGGAAATCAAAAACATTAGGTGCAGCCATAATACTCTTTAAACTTGCAAAATCTTGATTTTTAAATTCTTTCCACTCCGTTAACAATAACAAGGCTTCCGCGTCCCTTGCAGCCCCTATAGCATTGTCCGCGTATTCTATATCCTTTAGAACTTGCCTAGCATTATCCATCCCCATTGGGTCATATGCAGTAATTTTAGCCTTGTTATTCACTAACAATTGTGCAATATCTATAGCTGGGCTATTTCTTACATCATCAGTACCAGACTTAAAAGTTAGCCCCCATATTGCTATTTTTTTATTTTGGACTCCATTTAATACATATTCTACCTTTTTAGCAATGTTTGTTATATGATTATAGTTAGATTCCTTAACTGAATTTAAAATTTGTAGCTTGACATTGTGATCTTCAGCAAGCCTTATTAAAGCTGACAAATCTTTAGGAAAACATGATCCTCCAAATCCTGGACCAGCTTTGAGAAATTCCTTACCTATTCTATGGTCCATTCCCATACTGTTAGCTAAAAGGTCAATGTCTGCTCCTAATAGCTCACATAAACCTGCCATCTCATTGATAAAAGCAACCTTTGTTGCTAGAAAAGCATTAGAAGCATATTTAATCATTTCAGCAGTAACTGTATCAGTGACTATTAACGGAATATTCTTATCTATAAATGATCTATATATAACTTCTAGTTTTGCTCTAGCTAGCTTAGTTTTTACTCCTATTATTATCCTATCTGGGTATAAAAAATCTGATACTGCAGAGCCTTGCTTGAGAAACTCTGGATTAACCCCCAAATCAAAGTTATAGCCCTTATTAGATAAATAATTATATATATTTTCTGCAGTACCAGGAGGAACAGTTGACTTTATCACTATTAAGCAATCTTGATTAACTCTCTCAGAAACTTCACTTACTGCATTATATACATTCTTTAAATTTGCATTTCCTAGGGAGTCTGATGGAGTATCTACAGTTATAAATACTACTTCTGTATTGGGATTTATTTGAAAATACGAATCGAAAAATCTTATCCTTTGTGACTTTATATTATTCTCTAAATAATCTGCTAATCCAGGTTCATATAGAGGAATGTTCCCTGATTTCAAAAGTTCAATCTTCTCAGTATTTATGTCAATGCAATCAACTTTATGGCCCTGCTCAGATAACATTGTACCAGATACTAAGCCTACATACCCTACTCCTATAATAGTTATGTGCATTTTATTATCACCTTAAAAATATAGCTTAGCATCTAAAATAAATACCATTAACAATTATAAACTTTTGTTGTTACATTATTTTTCTTAATTGCCTTACCTTCCGAATAAGCTATAAATAAGGTTGATGGTATTAATATCAAAGTACCATATAAAGCACTTTCATCAGGTAATTCATTAAATATAACGTATGTTACTATTGCAGAAATTATTAGCTCTATGTATCTATACGGTGCAAGTGCAGTAGCATCAGTAAGAGCAAAAGCTTTTAACATGAAGAACAGAATTAGGTTTGAACTTATTCCTAAAATCAGCAGTAATACTAACTCCAACAAGGAAGGCATATGCCAATAAAATAACAAAGGTGGAGTAGAAAAAATAGTTGTCGTTAGAGCTGAATAAAATAACATACTTATTACTGACTCTTTTATTACAAGTTTCTTATTAAGTATATCTAATATAGCAAAGATCAATGCAGATACAATAAAAATAAGAATTTTAGGATTAAAATCTTCACTATGAGCTTTGGTAGTAATAGCAATACCAACAAAGCCAATAACAGTTACTATCCATCTTTGCCAAATTACATTTTCGTTTAGCAAAGGGATTGCAAGAAGTATAACAAATAATGGTATAGAAAAACTTATAATCGTTGCAGTTACTATGGGGAAAACAGTCAACCCGTAAGTCCATAAGGTCATTCCACAAAACAACAACCCACCCCTGGTTATTT
>NZ_CAMXBW010000003.1:0-285991 GCF_947179575.1 Wolbachia endosymbiont (group B) of Erebia ligea | reverse complement strand
TCCGTTAACAATAACAAGGCTTCCGCGTCCCTTGCAGCCCCTATAGCATTGTCCGCGTATTCTATATCCTTTAGAACTTGCCTAGCATTATCCATCCCCATTGGGTCATATGCAGTAATTTTAGCCTTGTTATTCACTAACAATTGTGCAATATCTATAGCTGGGCTATTTCTTACATCATCAGTACCAGACTTAAAAGTTAGCCCCCATATTGCTATTTTTTTATTTTGGACTCCATTTAATACATATTCTACCTTTTTAGCAATGTTTGTTATATGATTATAGTTAGATTCCTTAACTGAATTTAAAATTTGTAGCTTGACATTGTGATCTTCAGCAAGCCTTATTAAAGCTGACAAATCTTTAGGAAAACATGATCCTCCAAATCCTGGACCAGCTTTGAGAAATTCCTTACCTATTCTATGGTCCATTCCCATACTGTTAGCTAAAAGGTCAATGTCTGCTCCTAATAGCTCACATAAACCTGCCATCTCATTGATAAAAGCAACCTTTGTTGCTAGAAAAGCATTAGAAGCATATTTAATCATTTCAGCAGTAACTGTATCAGTGACTATTAACGGAATATTCTTATCTATAAATGATCTATATATAACTTCTAGTTTTGCTCTAGCTAGCTTAGTTTTTACTCCTATTATTATCCTATCTGGGTATAAAAAATCTGATACTGCAGAGCCTTGCTTGAGAAACTCTGGATTAACCCCCAAATCAAAGTTATAGCCCTTATTAGATAAATAATTATATATATTTTCTGCAGTACCAGGAGGAACAGTTGACTTTATCACTATTAAGCAATCTTGATTAACTCTCTCAGAAACTTCACTTACTGCATTATATACATTCTTTAAATTTGCATTTCCTAGGGAGTCTGATGGAGTATCTACAGTTATAAATACTACTTCTGTATTGGGATTTATTTGAAAATACGAATCGAAAAATCTTATCCTTTGTGACTTTATATTATTCTCTAAATAATCTGCTAATCCAGGTTCATATAGAGGAATGTTCCCTGATTTCAAAAGTTCAATCTTCTCAGTATTTATGTCAATGCAATCAACTTTATGGCCCTGCTCAGATAACATTGTACCAGATACTAAGCCTACATACCCTACTCCTATAATAGTTATGTGCATTTTATTATCACCTTAAAAATATAGCTTAGCATCTAAAATAAATACCATTAACAATTATAAACTTTTGTTGTTACATTATTTTTCTTAATTGCCTTACCTTCCGAATAAGCTATAAATAAGGTTGATGGTATTAATATCAAAGTACCATATAAAGCACTTTCATCAGGTAATTCATTAAATATAACGTATGTTACTATTGCAGAAATTATTAGCTCTATGTATCTATACGGTGCAAGTGCAGTAGCATCAGTAAGAGCAAAAGCTTTTAACATGAAGAACAGAATTAGGTTTGAACTTATTCCTAAAATCAGCAGTAATACTAACTCCAACAAGGAAGGCATATGCCAATAAAATAACAAAGGTGGAGTAGAAAAAATAGTTGTCGTTAGAGCTGAATAAAATAACATACTTATTACTGACTCTTTTATTACAAGTTTCTTATTAAGTATATCTAATATAGCAAAGATCAATGCAGATACAATAAAAATAAGAATTTTAGGATTAAAATCTTCACTATGAGCTTTGGTAGTAATAGCAATACCAACAAAGCCAATAACAGTTACTATCCATCTTTGCCAAATTACATTTTCGTTTAGCAAAGGGATTGCAAGAAGTATAACAAATAATGGTATAGAAAAACTTATAATCGTTGCAGTTACTATGGGGAAAACAGTCAACCCGTAAGTCCATAAGGTCATTCCACAAAACAACAACCCACCCCTGGTTATTTGAGTAGATATTTGACTTGTTTTAAAAGTTTCTATTCCATAGTAAAACATAAAAGGTACAAGGGTAATAGTGGTAAACAGAAAGCGGAAAAAAATTATTTCAAAACTCTGAAGATGTAAACTTAGATATTTTGATATAGTATCATTAGCTACACTACTAAGTAAGCTAAGTATAAACCAGATAACCCCAAACAAATAAGCTCTCAATCTGTAATCCATAAAGCTTCTGATTTAATAGATACGATGTACTCATATAATTTTACTACAAAACTAATAATATAAAAGTTTTCTGATGTACGTCCCCAGAATGTGATCGTAAGGGTTAATTATAAATAATTCGGGAAATTTCGTCTCTTTAGACATATTAAGAGCTATGTAACGAACGTTTATATTTGTGAGTAATAGTAAGGCTCAAGGTAAGGAAAATGCTAGTGAGGTAAAGTAGAATAACGTTAATTTGATAATTTAAGCTCATTCCCTCTTGCTACATCTCTCTTTAATATCTCCTCTTTTGCAGCAGGTCTATAATTACTGCTTAAATTTAGGTGCACACTAATTTTTCGATTTATATATTATTCTAATGCTTGTATAATACCTTCATTGAATATTTGATTTTGAGGTAATTAGATGCCAAAAAGTAAAACTAAACGTGGAACGGAAGATTTGAAGGGTAATGCAGGCCCAAGCAAAAGATCTCGTCTCAGTTCTGATCCTAAAAAAAATAAAGAGATTATCTCTAGCAAAGTAATAAGTAAGCTGAAGGATGTTGTTAAAGGTGATAGAACTTCAGCTATTGAGGAATGGGTCAAGGCTCACCCTGTAACAGTAGAGGGTCTAACCGTTGAGCAATCGGACCTCTTATGTAATGCGTTTCGTGATGAATCTTGTTGGTCAGGTGCGACACTAGATGTTGCTAAATTGGTAGGAGAATTAGCTAAATCAGGTGTGTTGAATCCATTTGCTATATATAAAATAGCATGTATTGAGTGTGTAGAGAGTGAAATTAAGCAATTATTTGACAAGGCGTTAGAGTCTTTTAGATCTGACTTATCTCATAAAGGTGCATGTGAGGAAGATAAGAATTTAGCTTGCAGTGATAAGCTTGCAAGAGTTGAATTGTTAAGTTCCATGGGAAGACGTGATCCTGTTTTCAATTTCTGGATTGATCAAGAATCAGGTAACCTTAGAGAAAATATAGAAGCAGAAGATGGATTTAATAAGGCTGTAGATTTCAAGTGGAGTAAGGGAGTGGAACACTTCTATAATCGTCTGTGTTCTGAAGAAAAATTAGTGAAAGAAGAGAGAGAAAAATTGCTAGTTTCTGCTATTGCAAAATTATCTCCATTGCAATCTAGCTATAAACTTGCTTCTACCTTAAGTTCCCTTCTAGGTAAAGTCATAAGCGCAAAAGTAGATCATAAGTCACTACTTGGGCTACCGAATAAGAAAGATAGGGGTGTGATCTATCGTCCTCTTAGTTACTTAGTAGAGCACGGTTTTCTTTGCACAACTAAGTATGTTATCCAGTACTTGAGCGAGGGATGTTCAAGATCTGAAGTAGAGAAAATGCTTTCACCTAGAGGATATGCACATCTTCTCTCATCGCTTTCATTTGTTGTAGTTTCTAAAGATTATGACTTGGATAACAGGAATGAAGCAAGGTCAGCTATTAGCAGTCTTTGGGAATCTAGTGTATTTAACCAAAATAAAATAAATGTTGTTGATCCTTTTAAAGATAGGATTGCTTTTGTTGCAATGGAAAATGCAATTTCAAATTTGATTGTAGATCAGGAGAACAGCAAGGATACTCAAAGTGCTGGCGATGGTGAAAAAGTTGATTTGGTCTTGAGTATTTTAAAGTTTGCTAAAGATTGTTGTTCAGACAAAAGCTTTAAATCATTAAAAGAGAGGATAGCAAATAGTTTAGATAAAACAAGGAATTCTAAGATGATAGATGCAACTAGCTCCTGCAATTTAATAGAAGAGTTGTGTAAGTCAGCGAGAAATTTGAATTTATTCTCTGCTAGCACTGAAGGTCCTCAATCTACGTTAGTGGGTACTAATGTTAGTATTTCGCCTGCTGCAGTTGTTAACAAATAGGAGTATTTATGCATGGTAATAATGAAGATCGTGAATTAGTTAGGGCTTTATTAAGTGGAGGTTGTGATGAGTTTAGTAGACAATTTGTAGGTTTTTTAAACAACTGTCCATCTTTTTTGCATTCGGCTAATAAGCCTGGCTTTTTTCCTACATTCTTTTTTGGTATGTTTTCTACTGCACATGATGCAGGTATATTAGTTGAAGATGAAAGAGTCTATTTTCGTTTTGACAATTATGGAAATCTAAAAGTTGCTGTTCTCACTAATAAAGAAAATAGAAGAATAGTCAGGTGTTATACTGTTGCTGATAATGAGAACAGCCCTGGGTCAAGGTTTAGTGCAGAAGAGAAGCAGCAGGTAGAAGAGAATCTTCCACAAGAATTACAGGAAGATGAGGATCTGGATTGGGAAGAGTATAAAATATTTCGGTTTGGAGAAGAATGTAGGTTTATTCATGAAATAGATAGATTTCCTCAACGTGATGAACCTGGAGCTCCAATTTTTCATGAAATTAACCCAATCAGAGAACAAGGTGAATTGTTAGACCTGATGAGTGAGTTGGCAAATGATGATACAGGAGAAGTGCGTACTAATGTTAAAAGAATTTTGGAATATGTTATTGATATCCATGATGAACATGAAGATAGCTTAGTGTTTCGTGCAGAGTCTGATTACCACGGTTTTCTGTGTGGGTTTTTAGTAAATTTTAGATACCGAGCTGTGGCTGATTTCTACCCAGAGCTACTTATAGGAAAAGGTTATGCAGATGTTGTTTTGCTTGTTCGTGGTGTTGATCAGACAAATGATTCGGTTCCAATTATAATTGAGTTGAAGGTTGGTGATGAGGAAGGATTAGAGCAAGCTAAAGATTATGCTAAAAGTTGTTCTGTTTCGTCTTTGCCTATTCATACCTCATCACCAAGTGCTGTTTGTGTAGCGTTAAATTTTCAATTACGTGGAGGTGCTGGTCTCCGAACTTCTGTGCAGGCCTTTTCAGAAGGTGGTCTTTCCTTAATACCGGGTTTACTACATCCTCATGGAAATGGAGTTAGGGGAAATGTAAAACGTTTTTTACAACCCATAGCATCAGAGTTCACTCAATCGCCTCATTGTAACACTTTTTCCTGTACGTCATCGTTTGTTTTTGGAAATGTTTTATCTACAAGGAGGGACTTAGAAACAAATGATGGGCGGGAGGTAAGGGTTACCAAGTATCTATTTAACCACTCTCAGGGAGAGAAAATGAAACGTACAGGTGGTAGGGGAGATGCAGCAGATATTGTAAGCCATGCGTTAACTTTAGCTCTATTTTTATCAAATATTGGTTTTGTTGTGCTTCACATTTTTCGTCGTTTAAAGTGGCAGACTTTACCAGACAAGGCATTGAACCTGTCGTTACTGCCTCAAGCCACAGATGATGCTAAGGTGCGTCAAGTACTTTGTGAAGTAGATGTCCAGGGTCATCTGGAAGTGGCTTCTGCAAAGAAATTCGAATCACTACGTGCTTACTCACGTTCTCATAGTGAAGGTTATTTCGAGGGAAGGTTTTCAGAACAAATGGGTAATGTTAGGAATTTACATCAACTTGCAGATCAGTTGATGAGTGCTGAGCCTAATTTTGGTAATGATGGTAATGTTAATGGTGAGTACAGGGCTAGGTATGAAGTTTTATTTAATGAGATTTCTCGTCTGTTGTCTCCGTTATTAAATGAAACCCGTCTACTCGTGAACAATGAAGCTAAATTTCAGGCTTTGTTGCGTGGGATATTTCAAAGTTGCGATAATCCTGCCAAGGTAATTATTGAGTTCCAGCTACAGAGAGGAAGGAAAATAGACCTAGTATTATCAAAATCTGCGGAAAATGATGATACTCATCCAATTGGAATAGAGTTGAAGTATGCTAACACCGCAGAACAAGTTGAACGAAAAAGGGTGGAGGCAAATCGACAGTTAAGTGAATACGAATTTTGTGGAGGATGCAAGCGTATTACTGGGGGAGATGCGATGGTTTTGTTATACGCTATATTAAATGCTGTAGGACAAGAGCAGGATCTGATATTGATTGGTGGGCTTCGTAGAGCATCTGGGTTTTCTAGATGACTTGTAACTAATAAAAGTACCAAAGATAAGGTTGTTTATGGGTAAAATTATGCATTAAGCTAGAGTACGTTTGAGTAAGGTTGGAGAAAAAGCAAGGTCTTTGAGCAAGAAAATTTGATTTATGTTTTCTTAAGTTACAGTTAACCTGATGAAGTTTGTATAATTTATTGTTGGAGTTTTTTTGTTCTATCACCCTGAATACACCTTTTTCCCTTACTAAAACCACTATCTCGATTAAAAGGTGCAACTCCGGAAAGGCTGGATATTTCTTTATGTTGGAGAGTTCCAAGCTCGGGTAGATAACAAATAAAAGTAATAGCTGTTATTGCACCTACACCAGGTATACTATAGTATTTTCTAAAATGGATGATAAAGTTCCATTATGGTATTACCAACCAAAAGCTGTAAGTCTGTATATTTATACATGAGAGGTCTGAGGCGGCTTTTGATGGTATGCCAACAGTATTCTATAGGATTCAAATCTGGTGAATATGTTGGAAGATACAGCAAATGACAGCCAAAAGACTCTATTAATGATTTTGTTTTAGTGGTCTTATGAAATGTAGCATTATCCATAACTATAGTTGTGCCAAGTGGCAATTTAGGTAATAACATCTTCTCCAACCATGTATTGAATACCTCTTTGTCACACCCACCTTTGAAAGTCATTGGTGCAATAAATCTCTTTCCAATCCACCCGGCTACTATACTGATTCTCTCTCGAGTTCTCCCTGGAATATCTGCATAAATTTTCTTTCCTCTTGGAGCGCGTCCATATTCTCGGTATAACTTATTATCAACTCCTGCTTCATCTATATATAAGATGCTGGAATGGTCTATTTTTGAGATTTTATCAATAAATTGCTCCCTATCTTCTTGATTGCGCTCTTGATATAGTGTGACTTTTTTTTAAAGTAATTTTTAGCTGTTTTAGTCTATACCAAATTGAGTTTATTCCAAATCCAAGATTTTGTTTCATCTCTGCCAGAGTATGATCTGGATTCTTTGTAACATATTCTTCGAGTATTTTGGGGTCTATTTTTCGAATAAAGCTACCGTTTTAGATGGCTTGAGGCTTTCACCAGCAGCTTTCTTTTTTAACCAACGGTACAGAGTTGCTATTCCTATCTCCATAAGCTCTGCTACCTCAACCTTTGTCTTACCTTTTTCTATCATCAATACTGCCTTTTCCCTTAAATCCACACTATATGCCATTATAACTCAAATACTTTATTATACCTTTATCATTTACTTTAGGAAATACTATAGTTGGCTGACCAATCTCAATTTCACTAGGATTTACATTTAAACTAATAAAGCAGTTAACAGAATTACCTTTCTCATCTTCTGCACTCCACCTAATTTTCATATCGCATGTTGCATCTTTTGCAAAGCGGTAATTTCTTTGTTGCTTATCATTCTTTTCAATCGTTACAATTAGTTTACCATCGCTGTATATTTTTGCTCTTTTTACCTCATTTTTATTTCTTTCCATCCTTTCAATTTTGTTAGTGAAAAGATGGCTTGTTTCTAAACTCTTTTCAGGTTTAATAATATTTACACTAAGATTATCATAATGATTAACTTCTGCATTTTCGCCTGGCCAATAACATCCATCAAAAAAGCCTACTAGACCATCTTCTTTTAGAAATTCTTTTGCATCATTCATCCCTTCTTCAATTCGAATAAGATATCTACCTAACCTATTTTCAAAATTCTTTTTCTGATTTTCATTAGTAAACTTCTTATCTAATATATTCATTATTTCGTTTTGCTGACTCAATATCGCATAGTTAAAAAGAAAAATATCCCTTTTTCTTCGATAATAATTTGCTATTTTATCAAATGGATCTGCCGGCCGGCCGCTATTATAATTTACATAATCATTAGGGTCTTCACATTTATTATCCTTAAAATCGAATCTCAAATTTTTAAAATCTGATAATACTTCTTCTGCCTTACCTTTAAGAAACTGAGGTGTACTTTGGAGCTTTTCTCCATAACTCATTCCATCTTTAATCCTAGAATAAATATACTCACCCAATCTTTTTCTAAACTCTTCTTGTCTTTTGAGATCAGGAAGCTTATTATCTAATATATTGATTATCTCCTTTTGCTTGCTTAACACTGTATCCGTTCAGAGGTGTGGCAAGGATAAAAAACAATTGACATAATATATTAAAGTAGTAATAACACAAAATGTTGATAGTAAAGTAAGGCTAGATGCTTCAATTGTTGATCAGTATTGTAGAGTTATGTAAAAACTTAGAGCAGAAAGTAGCAAAGATTGAAGAAAAAAATAAAATCTTAGAAATAGAGAATGCTGAACTAAGAGAGAGACTCGGCTTAAACTCAAGGAATTCATCTTTACCAAGTTCAAAAGAGCTGTACAAAATAAAAAAAGACACACCAGAAGATAAGTCAGAGGGCGGCAGGAAGATAGGTGGTCAAGTTGGACATAAGGGGAATTGCCGAGCTAAAATGGAAGCAGATGAGGTGGTGAAGGTAGAGTTACCAAATAGATGCGAGTGTGGTGAAGAAATCGCAATATCGGAAAAACCATATGTCTATCAAAAAGTTGATTTACCAGAAATTAAGCCTTACGTAGTTGAGTATCAATTAGAACATGGTCGCTGTCGTAAATGCGGAAAAAGAAGGAGTAGCAAATTACCAGAAGGAGTTACACCGGATACCTTTGGTCCTAGAGTTAAGTCAGTAGTTGCATCACTAAGTGGGTTTTATAAGAATTCAAAGCGAGAAATAGCGAATATTATGAAAGACATCTTTAACATGAGTATAAGTGTTGGTAGTGTGTCCAATAGTGAAGCAAGGGTTTCGTCAAAATGTAAAGAAGCCTATGAACAAATAGAGGAAGAAATAAAAGCAAGCGAAATTTTGCATATTGATGAAACCAGTCACTACAACAAAGGCAAATTGGGATGGTGCTGGATGTTTGCCAACAATAAAGCAAGTCTTATGAAGTTAGCAGATACAAGAGGAATGAAATTTTTAAAGAATAGTGCATTTTGTGATTACAAAAACCTGGTAATTACTGACAGATATGCAGTTTACAACCACTTCAGTGATGAAAAACGACAAATTTGTTGGGCTCACTTATTGAGAAATTTCGAGAGGTTATCTCATAGTTGGAATAGTGAAGTAATGAGACTTGGCCATTGTTTAAAAGACGCAGCTAATGGATTGTTTGTATTAAAAAACGCTTTGTCAGAAAATGAAATTAGTATTTCAAAGTTCACTAAGCAAGCTAAAGAATTACGAAGATACATACAGTACTGCATGATAAAAATATCTTATATACTTGAAGCAAAAGGAGCTTCACGAACGGTAAAGGGTATTATAAAATCCGAGTCAATGATGTGGACATTTTTGGATGACCCAGAGAATATTCCATTAACGAATAACCATGTTGAGCGACAGATACGGCATTATGTTGTCTATCGTAAGAATTCATATTTTGCACAGTCAGAGCGAGGGAATAGATTTCTTGAGCGGATAATTTCGTTGTATCTGACTTGGAAACAAAAGGAATTAAACCCTTTTCAAAACCTGCTAGCTGTTGTTTCTTAAACCACACCTCTGAACGGATACTTAACACTACATAGTCAAAAAGGCCTCTCTCTTTTTTATACTTCTCTGCTATTTTGTTAAAACACTTACTATCATTATAATCCAATTTTTCGAAGCCTTGGAGCACGTTTTTACATCATCCTCACTAAATTGAAGATTTATTTGAGGAGACGCGTCAGTTCTACTTTGATCATCAAGTTGAGGATTTTTTTTAGTAGATTGGACTAATAAACTTTCTGTGCTGTTAGAGAAAGAATTATTATTTTTTTCAGGCGGTGAATTTTTCTCCTCACTATTTAACAAATTAGAAACCCAGTCAAATATTTCACACCTCTCATACTTAAATAAGCTTAATTATAACTTAATGCCAAATGTTGTAAAGCTAAAATTAACATGTAAATTCATTTTTTTAAGACAATTATAAGTATCTTCCTTCTATAAAAATTTTATAATCAGCATATGACAAATGTTTAAGATATTGATTTTGTTTGTATTTTTATTACTTTACCAGGCAATATTATTAATGAATTAGTCAGACAAATATCTTGGCCAAACTTTACTCCATCCACAAACTCTCCATTTGTTACTCCAGTTGCAATGAACACTGATTCACTTTTTGCCATGTCTTTCACGGTGTAGATTTTTTCTGGGTCAGTGATATTCAAATTTTTTGCTCTTTCTTTTAATTGATCCGTGTCAAATATTAATCTTCCTTCTATCTGCCCACCGATTGAGCTTAGCGCTGCTGCTGCAAGCACTCCTTCTGGAGCTCCACCTGTTCCAATATACATATCGTGATTGCCATTTATTAGCGAAACTATGGCTGCAACATCACCATCATCTATTAATTTCACTTTTGCTCCTAGCTTCCTAATTTTTGCTATTAATTCATCATGTCTTTCACGTTTAAGTACAGTTACTATAAGATCACTTGCTTTACATCCTTTTGCCTTGGCTAAATTGTCCAGATTCTTCTCAATCCTATTTTTTAGTGAGACTACACCCTCTGGGAGATTTTTTCCCACTGCTATCTTTTCCATATAAACATCAGGTGCATGTAAAAAATTACCTTTTTTTGTTGCAGCAAGAACAGACATTGCCCCTTGTTTATAGTGAGCGCAAATTGTAGTGCCCTCAAGTGGATCAACAGCGATGTCAATGTCAGGGCCACTTCCTGTGCCAACTTTTTCTCCGATATATAGCATCGGTGCTTCGTCCCTCTCCCCTTCCCCAATCACAATTGTACCATTTATTTCCATTGAGTTTAGCACCGTACGCATTGCATCAACTGCAACCTGATCGGCCTTTTTTTCATCACCAAGGCCTGCCAATTTATATGCAGCAAGTGCTGCAGCTTCGGTTACTTTCACTAACTTATAAGCTAAATCTTCCATCATTTACTCGAGAATCATAAATCAATATATATCATGCCATTTGAGACTGCAAGATTACTTGACTGATCATGAAAAAGTTGATATAACAAGCATATAGCAATAATGATAGGTTTTGAATATGGTCAGTAACTTAGCTTATGACAATGTAAAGGAATTTGTAACTAATAATCCTGATATAACTGCTCATGAATTTTGTGAGAAGCTAAAACAAAGTGGAGCAACAGATGCAAATATTTGTGATTTATTTATGGATATTCTCCGCCCAGGGAGGAATGATATTGTAAATGATCATGATACATTCCTCAAAACTATCGAGTTGCTTGCTAAGTCAAACATTAAAATTGATATTGGAGATACTACTTCTAAAACTGTATTAGATTACGCTGTGTCAGGTGGAAAACCTAACGTTATAAAGATATTTTTGGATAGCGGTAAATTTGATCAAGAAAGAAAATCGAATGCTTTGTTGACCGCCGTTAATGAAGGTAAAGTTCAAGAGTTTGAGATATTTTTAGATTACATAGATCATACGAAAATACTAGAGGTTCTTAACACAGCTCCTCACAATGAGAGCACTGAAGTTATGAAGATACTCTTGAATAACAAAAGATTTACTGAAGAAGAGAAAGTTCAGGCTTTGAGTGATGCCTCTATAGATGGTGATCCACCAAAAGTTAGGTTACTTTTAAAGTATATGACGGATATACCAGAAGCTGATGTTAGGAATCTTTTGGTAGTCATTAAAGAAAGTCAGTCATCACTTGAAAAAGAACTTAAAATAGATTCTAAGTTTAAAGGAGATCCCAACAATTCTGATCATCGTAAATACTACTCAAATGTTGCAATAATTAAATTGCTTGAATCATCAATAGATAAGAAACAAGAAAAGCAAAAAACGTCTAATGTAAAGGAAATTAGAATAAAACCTAGCAGAAGTAATGGAAACGTTGGTAATAGATCTGTAGCAACAGCGCCTCCAGTTAGTACTAATGGTAATAATAACAAAAATGAAGCACCTGTATCAACAAGGACTGGCCCAACTGTCACACCAAATAATGATAAGAAAGCTAACGGCTTTGTAGAGGCTCAATTTTCTCCACCACATGAAAAAGAAACTAAATACAAAAAAAGTAAGGAGAGTTTTTACACCTCATTAAGGAGTGATGTTGTTGGAGTTGTTATTACAGGATTGTTTGTTGCTGCTGCTGTGATAGTTCCATCTTTAGCTGGCGCATTAGTTTTCAGTGTCCTAGCTATTTTAGTTGTAATGGTAACTGGATTACATGTAAAAAATTTTACACTTCCAAGTTACAGAGAAATGAGAGAAAATAAGGTTGAACCTGTAAATTCAAGTTTGAGAAACCATGCAATCTAGCTCCTAGAATCACTTTTCAAACCAATTATAATTTCTTGATTGTTAAACCACTTTATCAAAATTAAGTGGGACTAGTGCGATTCGAACGCACGGCCTTCGGATTAGGAATCCAACGCTCTATCCTACTGAGCTATAGTCCCATGTCTTCTGCTATTTATGCAAAATTATAGCAAAAAGTCTCGCATTTTTCTAGGCACTCTGTACAATTAATTCACAATAATAAAAAATATTTCTGTATTTCTTGAATGTAATACTGTTATATTTAATAATACGATTCCAATTGAAAGATTAATGCTAGTTAACAATATTAGTTACTTTTATAGTAATCAAGATGGCTTTGCTTTAAGCAACATCAACATTCAAGTGAAGAAAGGAAGTGTTGCCTGTTTACTAGGTCATTCTGGCTGTGGCAAGTCAACAATTCTAAAATTAATCGCAGGAATAGAAAATCCAAAATCTGGAACCATTGTTATAAATGATGAATTAGTTGCAAGTAACAAAGTGTCAATTGCTATAGAGCGTAGAAATATCGGATTGATTTTTCAGCATTCTGCATTATTTCCTCATAAAACAGTAATAGAAAATATAACTTTTGCTATTTGCAGTACTTCTAAGAAAGAAAAATACCTTACTGCATTGGAAATCTTAAAGCTATTTAATATAGAAAAATATGAAAACATTTACCCTCATGCTTTATCAGGAGGACAGCAACAATTAGTTGCAATAGCAAGAGTAATGGCGCAAAATCCTGATGTTGTTTTGCTCGATGAACCATTTTCTAATTTAGATATACTGCTCAAATATCGAATAAGGCACCATATATTGTCACTTTTTAGAAGCAAAAATATTCCTGTACTCATGGTAACTCATGACCCGCAAGAAGCGTTGAAAGTTGCAGATTTTATTTACGTGATGAAAAATGGTAAAATTATTCAATCAGGAGTTCCTAGCTACATATACCACAGACCTAAAGATGATACGTTAGCAAAATTTTTTAGTGAGCTTCCTTTTACTCTACAGCTAAACTAAACTTAATGTTAGGCTAAAACTATTATAAGATAATTAAAAACTCTTGATTTATAATTCAATAAAAGTGATATAATTTATGTATCACTTGGCTTCAGTCAAGTTTTAATACCTAAAAGTTAATATTTTCAACGGAGGTACAAATGAGTTTAGGTCCATGGCAGCTGTTTCTAGTCTTAATAATAATCTTAGTTCTGTTTGGTGCAGGTAGGTTACCACAAGTTATGGGTGATTTAGGCAAAGGCATTAAAAACCTTAAACAAGAACTTAAGGATTCAGAGAAACTATCATCTAATGAACCAGATCGTTAGCTTCCTTATGTTTCGTGACACGCACTTTAGTGCGTGTCATTTGTTTAAAAAAGGCTAAAGAATTGAAGAGGTATAACTGAAATATATTAATAATTACGTTAGTTAGAATGTTATTAAAGGGCAATTATGCAAAAAAGTGCGAAACTGAGCAAAGATAAAAAATTGGCTTCTGATATTCTCAAAGAGGTTGCAGATACCAATAACAACGATAGTGATAAAGTAACATTGTTCGACATCAAAACAGCTTTACATGAGCGCGGTTTTGGTATTTTAATAATCATCTTCTCTTTACCGCTATCAGTACCTATACCTGTTCCACCTGGCTATACAACCATTCTTTCTATACCTTTAATCTTATTTTCACTGCAGCTTCTATTTGGGTTTGATTCTCCTTGGATGCCTAATTGGCTAGAAAGGAAATCTTTTCAACGGTCAACACTAGCTCTCGTGGTAGAGAAAACTTCACCTATATTAAAAAAAATAGAAAAGTTCATGAAACCAAGAATATCTTTTATTTTTCTTGGTCCGGGTGAAAAGATTCTAGCTTTTATGATGTTGCTTTGTGCAATAATAATAGCTCTTCCATTACCTTTTACTCACTTCCTTCCTGCAATTGGTATAACTCTTATTTCACTCGGCATTATGGGTAAAGATGGATTTTTATCTACGTTAGGAGTGTTAGTTTCATTCTGTGCGTTATTGGTTACCCTTATTGTAATAGTTAAAGGACCAAAACTTATAGCCGGAACACTTTCTCTTCTTAAAAGCTTTATAAAACTTTAATAAAAGAATGAAGTACAGCATGAAATGAATAATCGATATTGAAATATAGCAATAACTATGTTAGTTAGAAGTTATATTGTTATTAAAGGGTATCTGTGGAAAAAAGTGTGAAATTGACTGAAGATAAAAAATTGGCCTCTGATATTCTAAAAGAGGTTGCAGATACTAATAATAACGATAATGATAAAGTAACATTATTTGATATTAAAACAGCTTTACATGAGCGTGGTTTTGGTATTTTAATAATCATCTTCTCTTTACCGCTATCAGTACCTATACCTGTTCCACCTGGCTATACAACCATTCTTTCTATACCTTTAATCTTATTTTCACTGCAGCTTCTATTTGGGTTTGATTCTCCTTGGATGCCTAATTGGCTAGAAAGGAAATTTTTTCAACGGTCAACACTAGCTCTCGTGGTAGAGAAAACTTCACCTACATTAAAAAAAATAGAAAAGTTCATGAAACCAAGAATGTCTTTCATTTTTCGTGGTCCTGGTGAAAATATTTTAGCATTTATAATGCTGCTTTGTGCATTATCGATAGCAATCCCACTTCCTTTAACTAACTTCATTCCTGCAATTGGTACAACTCTCATTTCACTGGGTATCATGAGCAAAGATGGATTTCTCTCTATAATCGGAGTATTAGTATCATTGTGTGGGTTATTACTTACTCTTGTCGTAATAGTTAAAGGACCACAGCTTATATTTGGAGCATTTTCTTTTCTAAAAAGCTTTGTATATGGTTAAGCTTTACAACACTTTAACAAAAAAAAAAGAGCCCTTTACACCGATCGATAAAGATCATATAAAAATGTACGTCTGCGGACCAACAGTATATGATACTGCACATATAGGAAATGCACGTTCTGTTGTTGTTTATGATGTATTATTTCGACTGCTGAAATTTTGTTATGGCAAAGTTACTTATGTGCGTAATATAACCGACATCGATGACAAGATAATCAATGCAGCAAATAAGAAAAGTAGTAATATAGAAAGTATCAGCGCATATTATACCAAAGCTTTTCATGAAGATATGAGAAGCATAAATTGCGTAGAACCAACACATGAACCAAAAGCAACAGAAAATATAGACCAAATTATTGAGTTAATTGAATCTTTGCTGCATTCTGGTCATGCTTATGAATCAAATAAACATGTATATTTTAGTGTAGAATCTTACCCTGAGTACGGTGTTTTATCAGGAAAAAAAATTGATGAATTGGATCATGGTAATAGAGTTGAAGTGGGTGAAAATAAAAAACACCCAGGAGACTTCGTACTTTGGAAACCTGCAAACGAAACTGACTATAAACTTTCAAGTCACTGGAATAGTCCATGGGGAGAGGGAAGACCAGGGTGGCATATAGAATGTTCAGCAATGTCATATGCTTACCTTGGCAAAGATTTTGATATTCACGGTGGCGGTATAGACTTGCAATTTCCTCATCATGAGAATGAAATTGCACAGAGTAAATCTGCATTTGCTGAGTCAACGTTTGCAAAATATTGGGTACACAACGGGTTTCTTACGGTAAATGAAGAGAAAATGAGCAAATCCTTATTTAATATAGTCAAAGTAAGGGATTTGTTAGATAGTGGAATAAAGGGTGAAGTAATACGTTATGCGCTGCTTAAAACTCACTACAGAAAACCACTTGATTGGACAGAAAATGTTATCTCTGAGTCGCAAGAAACTTTAAACAAGTTTTATCGGTTATTACGTAGTACATGTATTGAGGAAAGTGATGCAGAAGTCTCTAAAGATTTTATAGAGGCTTTGAAAAACGATTTAAACATTCCTGAAGCTGTAGCCATATTGCATGAAATGGCTACAGAAATCAATAAGACAAGTAATGAATATGAGAAGCTCAAATTAACTAAGAAGTTTGTTAAAAGCGCAAGGTTCATTGGTATTCTTGAGTCAAGTTATCAAGAGTGGTTTGCAAGTGGTGTGAGTAATCAAGAAATAGAAAGGTTGATAGACTTAAGAAAAGTAGCAAAACAAAATAAAGATTATGATACTGCAGACAAAATAAGAGAGCAATTGAAACAAATGGGGGTTACAATTTCTGACAACGAAGATGGTACAACAACTTGGTATGGAAAATTATCTCCTATTGTTTATAGATAGCCTAGTATCATCGCTTATCTTACCCATACATCAAGGTTTTGTACTTTACACTATGTTATGCTTTAGGTCACATTACAATCCACTACTTATATTACTTTTTGGAGTATCGGGATCCAGTCTTGGTGGAATAGCTAACTGGTATTTAGGTAGAATAACAATTTTTATCAGAAGATCACATCACAAATTAGAGAATGAAGACAAAACACCAAAAATTGTAAGGCACCTACTGATTTGTGCAGTTGCATTGCTTTCGTGGGTACCAGCACTTGGAAGTGTGACTCAGATTTTATCCGGTTACTTCAAGTTAAACCTTTATATTCTTGTTCCCTTAATTATTTTATCTAACTTCCTCTGTTTGTTGTATCTAACGTTTACCATCTAACTAAACATCAATAAACAACTTTTCTTCTGGTCATATTGAGCTAAATTTCTTCTCCACACTACCTTTTAAAACGTTTTTATTAGTTTTTGTCATAATACGATCAAATACTCCTAATAACCTCTTAAATAGTATCCGTTCAGAGGTGTGGCAAGGATAAAAAACAATTGACATAATATATTAAAGTAGTAATAACACAAAATGTTGATAGTAAAGTAAGGCTAGATGCTTCAATTGTTGATCAGTATTGTAGAGTTATGTAAAAACTTAGAGCAGAAAGTAGCAAAGATTGAAGAAAAAAATAAAATCTTAGAAATAGAGAATGCTGAACTAAGAGAGAGACTCGGCTTAAACTCAAGGAATTCATCTTTACCAAGTTCAAAAGAGCTGTACAAAATAAAAAAAGACACACCAGAAGATAAGTCAGAGGGCGGCAGGAAGATAGGTGGTCAAGTTGGACATAAGGGGAATTGCCGAGCTAAAATGGAAGCAGATGAGGTGGTGAAGGTAGAGTTACCAAATAGATGCGAGTGTGGTGAAGAAATCGCAATATCGGAAAAACCATATGTCTATCAAAAAGTTGATTTACCAGAAATTAAGCCTTACGTAGTTGAGTATCAATTAGAACATGGTCGCTGTCGTAAATGCGGAAAAAGAAGGAGTAGCAAATTACCAGAAGGAGTTACACCGGATACCTTTGGTCCTAGAGTTAAGTCAGTAGTTGCATCACTAAGTGGGTTTTATAAGAATTCAAAGCGAGAAATAGCGAATATTATGAAAGACATCTTTAACATGAGTATAAGTGTTGGTAGTGTGTCCAATAGTGAAGCAAGGGTTTCGTCAAAATGTAAAGAAGCCTATGAACAAATAGAGGAAGAAATAAAAGCAAGCGAAATTTTGCATATTGATGAAACCAGTCACTATAGTATTTCCTAAAGTAAATGATAAAGGTATAATAAAGTATTTGAGTTATAATGGCATATAGTGTGGATTTAAGGGAAAAGGCAGTATTGATGATAGAAAAAGGTAAGACAAAGGTTGAGGTAGCAGAGCTTATGGAGATAGGAATAGCAACTCTGTACCGTTGGTTAAAAAAGAAAGCTGCTGGTGAAAGCCTCAAGCCATCTAAAACGGTAGCTTTATTCGAAAAATAGACCCCAAAATACTCGAAGAATATGTTACAAAGAATCCAGATCATACTCTGGCAGAGATGAAACAAAATCTTGGATTTGGAATAAACTCAATTTGGTATAGACTAAAACAGCTAAAAATTACTTTAAAAAAAAGTCACACTATATCAAGAGCGCAATCAAGAAGATAGGGAGCAATTTATTGATAAAATCTCAAAAATAGACCATTCCAGCATCTTATATATAGATGAAGCAGGAGTTGATAATAAGTTATACCGAGAATATGGACGCGCTCCAAGAGGAAAGAAAATTTATGCAGATATTCCAGGGAGAACTCGAGAGAGAATCAGTATAGTAGCCGGGTGGATTGGAAAGAGATTTATTGCACCAATGACTTTCAAAGGTGGGTGTGACAAAGAGGTATTCAATACATGGTTGGAGAAGATGTTATTACCTAAATTGCCACTTGGCACAACTATAGTTATGGATAATGCTACATTTCATAAGACCACTAAAACAAAATCATTAATAGAGTCTTTTGGCTGTCATTTGCTGTATCTTCCAACATATTCACCAGATTTGAATCCTATAGAATACTGTTGGCATACCATCAAAAGCCGCCTCAGACCTCTCATGTATAAATATACAGACTTACAGCTTTTGGTTGGTAATACCATAATGGAACTTTATCATCCATTTTAGAAAATACTATACAACAAAGGCAAATTGGGATGGTGCTGGATGTTTGCCAACAATAAAGCAAGTCTTATGAAGTTAGCAGATACAAGAGGAATGAAATTTTTAAAGAATAGTGCATTTTGTGATTACAAAAACCTGGTAATTACTGACAGATATGCAGTTTACAACCACTTCAGTGATGAAAAACGACAAATTTGTTGGGCTCACTTATTGAGAAATTTCGAGAGGTTATCTCATAGTTGGAATAGTGAAGTAATGAGACTTGGCCATTGTTTAAAAGACGCAGCTAATGGATTGTTTGTATTAAAAAACGCTTTGTCAGAAAATGAAATTAGTATTTCAAAGTTCACTAAGCAAGCTAAAGAATTACGAAGATACATACAGTACTGCATGATAAAAATATCTTATATACTTGAAGCAAAAGGAGCTTCACGAACGGTAAAGGGTATTATAAAATCCGAGTCAATGATGTGGACATTTTTGGATGACCCAGAGAATATTCCATTAACGAATAACCATGTTGAGCGACAGATACGGCATTATGTTGTCTATCGTAAGAATTCATATTTTGCACAGTCAGAGCGAGGGAATAGATTTCTTGAGCGGATAATTTCGTTGTATCTGACTTGGAAACAAAAGGAATTAAACCCTTTTCAAAACCTGCTAGCTGTTGTTTCTTAAACCACACCTCTGAACGGATACGAAAATAACTGGACAAATTTTCCCAATTATTCTGCCAAGATTTTATGACTAATGGATACTTTTCGCCCCATTTTTCCTCCAGTTCAAGCAAATAATTTTCGGCAATTTCTTTACTTGAAGCACGATATATTTTTTTCAAATCATTCATGAAAACTTTTACATCTTTGCTAGATACATATTTCAGTGAATTCCTTATCTGATGCACTATACATAGTTGTACTTCTGCTTTAGGAAATATACTATTTATAGCTGTAGAAAAGCTTTTTAGCCCATCAATGCAGGCAATTAGAATATCTTCTACTCCTCTTTCTTTGAGGTCATTTAGCACTCCCAACCAGAAATTAGCTCCCTCACTTTCAGCCAAATAAAAACCTAATACTTCTTTTCTGCCATTTTGATCTATGCCTAATATGTTATACATACACTTGCTTACACAATGTCCATCCTCCTTAACCTTAAAAAACATGCCATCCATGAACACTATTGGATATACTGATTGCAGTGGACGGCTGCGCCATTCATTGATTATTGGTAGCAGTTTATCAGTAATACTGGATATCTCTGCTGCTGATATTTTGTGGTCATATATTTCCTCAACGTGTGAAGCTATGTCTCTGTATCCCATGCCACTGGCGTATGTACTTAATACCTTTGCTTCAAGTTCTGGATGTAGGCTTGTTTGCCTTTTTCTAACTATTTGTGGTTCAAAACTTCCCTCCCTATCTCTTGGTGTTAGCAGCTCAAATGAGCCTCCACTCGTGCGTAAAGTTTTTGCGTTTCTCCCATTTCTTCGGTTATTTTCTTCACTTTTAGCTGACATGTGGTTTTCTATTTCACCTTCCAGACTTGCCTCTAGCAACCTTTTTATAAACGGTGTTAATGCTCCATCTTTTCCTGTCAATGGTTTTCCTTCTCGTATAGATGACAGGATATTTGTTTCTAATTCTTTATAATCTACCAACCCATTAGTTCTATTTGCTTGACTCATATCAAACCTCCATTTTTTATATCAATTTATTACTTTACTTCTCGGTTTGACACACTTTTTTGAACGTTCCCAATGCTACATTTCATAAGACCACTAAAACAAAATCATTAATAGAGTCTTTTGGCTGTCATTTGCTGTATCTTCCAACATATTCACCAGATTTGAATCCTATAGAATACTGTTGGCATACCATCAAAAGCCGCCTCAGACCTCTCATGTATAAATATACAGACTTACAGCTTTTGGTTGGTAATACCATAATGGAACTTTATCATCCATTTTAGAAAATACTATAGTTTAAAACTATTACAAGTTTATATGCTCTGTCCTTGAATATTTTGTTGTTCAGTGGCAACACTTTCCAAATTTGTAGAGATAGTAGCAAACATCCTTCTCGCTAAAGCCGTTGACAATGCAGCACCAATTCCAGCTCCAGTTGCAGCTATAAAACCAGGGCCTAATAATTCCATATTTGTTTCAGTGCTGCTGCTAGTTATATTGTTAATTAACATCATCGCGCCTGCTCCTAAAGCTGCTACTAACCCAATCCTTGACGGTTTACTTGTTGCATCAAGAGAATATTGTACTACTTCTCTAAGCTCTGAATTCCTGTTTTTTAACGCTACTGCTATTGATGCTGGTAACATGACCATTATTGGCATGGATAATAGTCCTCCAAGTGTTGTACCAATAATTTCACTCACTTTTGATTTTCCAAGATTAACTCCTAAGGCTGTTATACCTAATACTCCAATTGAGGTGATAATCCTTACATTTCTCTCTTCCATTTCTCTCACATGCGCCTCATATTGTATTGTAGCTTCTGCTAACGCTAACCCAATACTATTTGGTTGCTGTGGAATCTGATTTACTCGCCCTAACTCTTGTGAAGTTTTCCCTCCAATACTTTTGACGGCATCTTCTAAGTCTAATAACGATCTGTTATTTAACCTTACGTTATCTTGACTATCACACAGGATAATGCAGTCTAAAATTGTCATTCTCAGATTGTTCATTTCTATATCATCATTAATATGATCTTTTAATATACCTATAATCTCTAATGCTCGCTCCTTCATATCTCTTTCTTCTTCTGCACTAGCTGGTGCAAGTATGAGAAAAATTATTCCAAGCAACTCTTGTTGTAAGTTTTTTAAATCCATAATAATTATCATTAATATTGAGTTAAATAATATAGTACTATAGTTACTTAATCAAGTTAATTATTAAGATATTAAAGTATAAGATACCAAAGAGTAATATCCTTAGCCGTAAAATACAAAAATAACTGACGGGTTCTTTATAATTAGAAATATTAAGGAATTTACTAAATAAAAAAGGTAAAATAAGCCCTAATTGTTATCTACTTTTCAGAGTCAGCTATTTAGCTAACTCTGAAGAGTAGGAAAGAGCTATATGCTCTGTCCTTGAATATTTGTTTGTTCAATAGTAGTACTTTCCAAATTTTGTAAAGATTCAAATTCTTCTTGCATATCCAGTATGTCTTCTATTACTTGCTGATCTTCATCTCTTTCTTCTAATTGAAATGCTGCTGCTTCTTGAGGTGCTTCTAGCAGTTTTTTTAATATTTCTGTGCGCAGTTTCTCTGTTATTGATTTCCACTGTAGCATTACTAGCATTTCATTGTGCAGCACTGACATTTTCTGTAGTGTTTTCACTTTTTCTGACAGTCCTTTATTTTCTTTTTGCAATGCTTCTATTTTTCTTTGCTGATACTGATTATCTGAATTTGTCATTGGTAATCCATGCATAACCTACTCCAAGTTAAAATTTAGATATTATTAATTAAGTGATACAGTTTCTTTAGTCAATCAATATATTATAACATTAGGATTAACAACTAAAAGAATAGAATGAAATATCAGGCAATATCCTCTATAATTAAACTTTTAAGATGGAAAATGACAATTCGTGTAGGAATTAATGGTCTTGGTAGAATAGGCAGAAATGTATTGCGTGCTATTTTTGAAGTAGAAAACTATAGCGAGCAAATAGAAGTTGTGGCGGTAAATGGGTCGCTCAGTGCTGAGCAGCATGCACATTTGATTAAATATGACTCTGTTCATGGCAAATTTAACGGCGATATTGATTTTAACGAGTCTGAAAATTGGCTATCTATAAATAGCAGGAAATTTTCTTTATATAGAGAACGTAGCCCTGAAAATATTCCTTGGAATGTTGATGTAGTACTTGAATGCACTGGTGCATTCAACAAGCGTGCGGAAGCAGCAAAGCATAATGCAGAGAGAGTAATTGTCTCTGCTCCAGTTTCAGATGCTGACGTAACTGTAGTTTACGGCGTAAATAACGGTATGCTAAAAAAGGAGCATAAAGTGATCTCAGCAGGTTCTTGTACTACAAACTGTCTGGCTCCGATTGTACACATTTTACACTCCAATTTAGGTATAAAAAGCGGTTTTATGACCACTATACATGCCTATACGAATGATCAAAATATTCTTGATGGCAACCATAGAGACTTACGCAGGGCAAGAGCTTGTGGCCTTTCTATGGTGCCAACTACAACTGGAGCAGCAAAAACAATTGGTTCTGTTATTCCTGAGTTAAAGGGTAAGCTAGATGGTACTGCTATTAGAGTTCCGGTTAGCAACGTTTCTATGGTTGATTTTAAATTTTTAGCTGATAAGAGAGCAACAACTAAGGAAATAAACGAAATATTTAAGAATTCAGCAAATCATGTGCTTTCCGTATGTAACGAGCCTTTAGTTTCAATAGACTTTGTCCATAACCCTTATAGTGCAATTGTGGATTTAGCTGGTACATATGTCACAGGTGATATCTGTAGAGTTGCAGCGTGGTATGACAATGAATGGGCTTTTTCACTGAGAATGTTAGATATAGCTTTATTGTAAAGTATGAACAAAAACTCACAAAAATATGCTTCATTTTATGAGCACTTTGCGGAACTTAGAAAAAGGGTTATTTTTTGCTTTCTATTTTTTTGTGTTACCTTCGGGTTTTGTTACTACTTTAAAGAAAATATATACCGCTTTTTACTTGCACCTTTAATAGAAGTTACAAAAGATAGTGATGATTTTTCTCTAATCTATACAGACTTAACAGAAGCGTTTTTTGTATATCTCAGGGTTGCAATAATGAGTGCACTGTTGTTTTCTTTTCCTGTGTTTGCATGGCAATTCTATATGTTTCTAGCACCTGGCTTATATAAAAGAGAAAGGGCAGTGTTATTGCCATACTTAATTGCAACACCGGTTTTGTTTGTAACGGGAGCCGCTGTAGTTTACTACTATATATTTCCCTTAGCCTGGAAATTTTTTATTGCTTTTGAACATAGCGGTAAATCTTTCGGTATACCAATAGAGTTTATGCCATCAGTTAGTGAATATTTAGACCTTGTTCTTCAATTCGCGTTCGCTTTTGGTACTGCATTTCAAATTCCAGTCATACTAACCTTAATGGTGAGAGTAGGGCTAATCACTGCACAAAGTTTGTCAAATAAACGGAGAATTGCGATAGTGGTAATTTTCATTATTGCTGCAATCTTAACTCCACCTGATGTACTAAGCCAAGTAGGGCTTGCAATTCCAATGTTGCTATTATATGAGCTGTCTATTCTGATATGTAGATATATTGAGAAGAAAGCAAAGGATTAGCTGTTGAAAAAAATGAACACTTGAGTGCTTTTTCTTGTTTGAGTGTTTTTGGCACCACAGCATTTTATTAATTTATTGACTTGTTTGCTTAAATATATAATAATTAAAGTATATTATTATTTTTAATAGGAGAGTTTGATATGCCAAAGTATGAAGAGTTAAATGAAACACAACAAAGATTATATGATCAGTTACAGACTGCGATGAAAGAAGGTGAGAATATTATTGATCTTCTTTTAAGATCTTCAAAAATTGATCTTCCAAGATTGTCAAAAGAAGATTTTCTTACTATTTTTAGTGAAACTAATGAAAAAACTCAGGAGTCAATAATTGGAACTTATGAAGCAACTCGTGTAGACTATAGTATTTTCTAAAATGGATGATAAAGTTCCATTATGGTATTACCAACCAAAAGCTGTAAGTCTGTATATTTATACATGAGAGGTCTGAGGCGGCTTTTGATGGTATGCCAACAGTATTCTATAGGATTCAAATCTGGTGAATATGTTGGAAGATACAGCAAATGACAGCCAAAAGACTCTATTAATGATTTTGTTTTAGTGGTCTTATGAAATGTAGCATTATCCATAACTATAGTTGTGCCAAGTGGCAATTTAGGTAATAACATCTTCTCCAACCATGTATTGAATACCTCTTTGTCACACCCACCTTTGAAAGTCATTGGTGCAATAAATCTCTTTCCAATCCACCCGGCTACTATACTGATTCTCTCTCGAGTTCTCCCTGGAATATCTGCATAAATTTTCTTTCCTCTTGGAGCGCGTCCATATTCTCGGTATAACTTATTATCAACTCCTGCTTCATCTATATATAAGATGCTGGAATGGTCTATTTTTGAGATTTTATCAATAAATTGCTCCCTATCTTCTTGATTGCGCTCTTGATATAGTGTGACTTTTTTTTAAAGTAATTTTTAGCTGTTTTAGTCTATACCAAATTGAGTTTATTCCAAATCCAAGATTTTGTTTCATCTCTGCCAGAGTATGATCTGGATTCTTTGTAACATATTCTTCGAGTATTTTGGGGTCTATTTTTCGAATAAAGCTACCGTTTTTAGATGGCTTGAGGCTTTCACCAGCAGCTTTCTTTTTTAACCAACGGTACAGAGTTGCTATTCCTATCTCCATAAGCTCTGCTACCTCAACCTTTGTCTTACCTTTTTCTATCATCAATACTGCCTTTTCCCTTAAATCCACACTATATGCCATTATAACTCAAATACTTTATTATACCTTTATCATTTACTTTAGGAAATACTATAGTAAAGCAATTGTTGCTGGTGCTATTTGCAGTGTTATAGCTGGATTAGCAGTTGGTGGTGGACTTTTTGCTGCTGGTGTTGCATTACAAATGCTGACTTTAATTGGCATAGCTGTAGCTGCTGCTGTACTCACTGGACTTGTTGCTGGTGGTATTACATATACAATATCAAAGCCTAGTAATGAGCTAAAGGATGCTATTACACAGCAAGAAGTTTGTCCAGAATCAAAAGTAGCGGTGTAGTTAAGTAGAAGGAAGAAGAGACTTCTTCCTTTTTCTCCAAGTTTTTTACTTCGTTAGGTACCCTTAATCCTATTCAGGGTACCCTAGATAACTTGTCCTGATAATAGGTGTAACCATTGCTCGAACAGAAACAATGTTTTTAGCGTCGTTCTTTAAAGAATGACACTATTTCCATTTGATTAAAAGCCCCTTTTTCTTGTTTTAGTTATTCACAGAATTGTTAATAACTAAGTTGATAACCTAGTAGAGTACATAATTTTACATTTCTGAGTACTTTGGAGATTTATAATAAATATGATCTCCAAATACTAATATATAATTGAGAATAAAAAAACTGTGGATAACTCTGAAAAAGATCAAAAAAGACATCAAAAAGAGTATGATTAGATTGAAATATTTACAGAAAAACTTACTCAATTGATAAATATATTAACATTTTTTAAGAAAAGACAAATAGAGGGTCGTATTGGAGCTAAAGGTTGAAATTTTAAGTGCTTCTTAATACTGAAAGAGGTACTTTAATAGTTCCTTTTAAGTACTAATCCGGCGGTTCGATAGGTTGTTGTTTAAAAGATTGGGAAATAGTTTTATTAGTATTGAAAATTACATAATATATATTATGGAAAATATAAGAAACACAAGCTTTCAGCAAGAGAAAATGCAATTTTTGCTCTTCTCAAACAGCATAAAAAAGTGCCTGTTGAACCTCCAGATTAATATTTAAAAATACTCAAGTACTACTTTAAAAGTTTTACCTTGAAATATCTAAAGCATTACTTTAATAATGTTTAAAGAACTAAAATTTTAATTTAAATACCATTCCTTGTTCTCTTAATTGCCTATTATCAAAAAAGTGTTAAAATAGCAACTAATTATATTAGTTCTTGCATAACTATATCAGCTTGGTTGCTTCATTGTTTGTTTCTTTTCTTTCAAAAATGTCTAAATTAATCTAACTTTTCAGAGTTATCCACAGTTTTTTTGTTCTCAATTATATATTAGTATTTGGAGATCATATTTATTATAAATCTCCAAAGTACTCAGAAATGTAAAATTATGTACTCTACTAGGTTATCAACTTAGTTATTAACAATTCTGTGAATAACTTAAACAGGAAAAAGGGGCTTTTGTGCGAGTTTATGGTTATACATATCGTAAAACAAGGTATCTAAAATCCTGTTAATAGATACTTCAAAAAATTTGGAGAAAAGGAAGAAGCTTCTTCCTTTTTTTACTTAACTACACTGTTACACGCCTAGACTTGCATAAATTTCTTCTGATAGTAGATCAACATTATCTACATTCCCACTAGGCTTTGACATTTTATATGTAATACCAAAAACAACAAACCCTATTGCTATAGAAACAGCTGCGCCAATAAAAGCCGATATTAGTAATGAAAGACCAGCAGCAGCAAAAAGTCCACTACCAACTTCCATTCCAGCCGTAATACCAACAATAGCACCAAATTTCATTGCTTTATGCTTGTATTTATCTTCTGCCTTTTTTAAAAGCTGCTTTGATTCATCACGGGCATGTTTTCTTGCAGTCATTCCATAATGATCCTTTATAAAAAGATTAGCACCTGCATCTAGTAAAATTTGTGTTACCTCTTTGTCATGACTATTGTACAAAGGAGTTTTTCCAAAAGAATCTCGTGCATTAACATTAGCACCTTTGTCTAATAGATATCGTATTAACTTCTTCTTCTCCTCCTCTAAGCAATCAAAATCTCCAACTATTACATGCAATAATGTAACCTTATATCTATACTCTCTTTTCTCTAGGCTAAATAGATGATTTATATCAAATTCTTCCTCCTTCCACCTTTGATATATATCGCAAGCTTCCGTTGAAACGATAAAAAAGGGTGAAGTTACTGCTATTCACTTTTTGTATCGTTTTTAGCAAAAGCTTCCTCCCAAGTGCCTTGAGTTGCTGCACGGCTATACTCTGTTACTCTATTTTCAAAGAAATTTGTATGTTCCACGCCATTTAGTATTTCATCAAGCCACGGAATAGGGTTATCTTTAACATTATATATAGATTTAAGACCTAATTGCGTTAACCTTCTGTTTGCTATGTAACGTATATAATTGCGCACTTCCTCTGCAGATAGCCCTTCAACATCTCCTAAATCAAAAGCAAGACTTATAAATTCATCTTCAAGTTCAACAATAGTGCGACATGCAGAATATAATTCTTCTTTGAACTCGTCATTCCAAATTTCATTATTCTCTTTAATAAACGTATTGAACAAATTGATAATTGAATTGGTGTGCAAGGTTTCGTCACGTGCTGACCAAGCAATTATTTGCCCCATACCTTTCATTTTTCCAAACCGTTGAAAATTGAGCAAAATTGCAAATGATGCAAATAACTGCAATCCTTCAGTGAAGGCACCAAATACTGCTAAAGTTTTAGCAACATGTTTTTTATCGTGCTTTTTACTTTCCTCAAATTCTAACATGTATTCATACTTCTTTCTCATAGCATCATATTTTAAGAATGCTTGATATTCACTTTCTGGCATGCCAATCGTATCTAGAAGGTATGAATAGGCTGCAATGTGTATAGTCTCCATATTGGAAAAGCTTGCAAGCATCATACATATTTCTGTTGGCTTAAATATATTTGAATAATGCCTCATATAGCAGTTATTTACTTCAATATCTGCTTGAGTAAAAAACCTAAAAATCTGGGTCAATAAATTTTTCTCTACATTCGAAAGTTTAGTTTTCCAATCTTTCACATCATCAGCAAGCGGAACTTCCTCAGGTATCCAATGGATTCTTTGTTGCTGCAGCCACGCATCATACGCCCAAGGGTAATTAAAAGGTTTGTATATTGGATCTGCTTCTAACAATGACATAAGACACCTATTATTTTCTAAAGTAAATATTATATTAAGTGATATTGAGAATCAGTCAATTTAACTTTTTTGAAATTTGACGGCAGATAATTTATTAGTGTATTATAGCTTCAAGCAATTTATCAACAGAAATGCGAGTATTAATATCTTTTATTTTATTATTTACAGTGAGCTGCACTCACACTATTCACAATCACGGAGCTCCTGGCATTAGTGTTGAATTGTGGAGCAAGATAAAAGTAGGTGACGATAAAGAAAAAGTGGTTCACACTTTAGGATCACCAACATTAGTATCAAAGTTCGATGACAATGTTTGGTACTATATCTCATATAAAATTAAACAAGCCAACTTTTTAGGAAAAAGGAAGTATAGTAGTAAGTCCCTGCAAATTTCGTTTAATCAGAATGACGAAGTTACAGATATAAGAGAAATCAACGTTGCAGAAAGGTCTTTAGCTGTTGTTGATTGAAAATTTGCTGATATATTTTTCATCACAAGTAACTAATTTAGGTAACGTAAATTCACCTATTTAGATTCAACCACTATGGATTGAAATCCAAAGATTGAGAGAGAGCATATAATGCTAACTTTCGACTTACCAAATTTATCTTCTTTTTTAAAGTGATTTTCAATATAATTTTTATCATTTCGTCAGTTACATTTCCGCTAGTCCTGACAAATGCCCATAACCCAGTATCTTTTTTTCAGCTCTGGAAAGTTTTGGTGGATTTTTCTGGAACTTTTTCCTTTTATTAACTGCACTAACTTACTAATACTTAAGTATGGGGGTACAGAAACGTATACATGTTGACGCAACTCTACCTCTCTACTTGATTATTTGCACATACTTCTTGTACAACTTCTTTAGCTTTCTGTCCAATATCTCCAACTAATACTGGATATCGATATTTTGTTATCCACACTATGTGATATATATACAGAGTGACTGCTTTTTCTATAATATTCCACATTCTTTGAGATTTTTCACCTTTAAATTATATTCTTAAAAGGATGGTCCAGGGTTTTTCTCCCAAATTTGGGACAATAAAAATTTTCTAAGTTCATACAAAACAAGAAAAAGCAGATTCTCTACAAAAGAGAAAACTTATATTAAAATATTAATTTGTTTTAAAACTAAATTAATGTTAAGATATAAAGTATATAGCTTAATTTTTTTACAAAAAGCAATGAATATCAATGATTTTAACATAAAGAACTTAACAACAATTTCTATAGTACAAGAAATAAAGAATGGCGTTAGGCTTGTTCCAGACATAATCAAACCTGGAATACAGGGTATATTTTACGCTGCAGGAGGAGCATTATTTACATACGCTTATGGTTTTTTTGCACAACAAAAAAGTTATGAAGATGGTTATATGGAGGGCTACAAAAAAGGCTACAGTGAAGGATTAAACCAAGGTTATAACAAAGACTTTAATCAAATTGCCTTAATTGCTGGAGCTGCTTGTGTTGGAGCTGCTATTGGAGCTGCATCTATTATGTATTGTACTAAATGTAGACAACAAGATACTCATATTGCTAACGCTCAAATAAACCAGGTAATTTCTAATAACTTAGCTTTAGTTGAGTAAAACCAAGCTAAAAAGCAATCTCATAATCATTATGCTGAGAAAAAATTCAGTGTGTAACCAGAAAAAATAGAGATAATGTTTTCTGATATGTTGTAGTGGATTAGGTTCAGGTCCCAGTAGGAGCGAGTTTAAATACTACATAGATTTGTAGCTTTTTTTGCTACCTTTACTGTAAAAAAGGGGTAGTAACTTTAGCTATAGCAACTTTGTTAGCATCAGGAGTGTTTGCTGCAGCTCCTTATGTTAGTTTCTTAGCTCCAGTTGCAGCGTTAAGTGTTGGCCTTCCATTTATTATTAGTGGTGCTGTATTTTCTGCTCTAGTTTTTGCGCTTTCAGCTGCACTGCAAAGAGCTAACAATTACTTCTTCTTGTTTAGATGCTCAAAATGCCAAAGAAAAAGCTAAAATGCAAAAACAACTAGATAAAAAGGTATAATACATTATTAATTCTGATGAAGATGCTAAGAAAATGCATCAAGAGCATAAAAAAAGAAATCAAGAAGAAGTTTTAGATTCTGAAGCTCTTAGCAATTTATTTAAAGAAGAAGGTAATCAACCAAAATTGCATGCAGTAGCAAAAGAAACAGGTGATCAACCGAAACTAAAAGATAGAACAACTCAGATTGTAAAATTTAGTAGTATTGCAACGTACGCATCAGTTATAGTAGAAGCTTTAGCATCAAAGTTGTTTCCAACTCCCGTATGTACTTTAGATCCTGCTTCTGGATTATCTGAGCAGCAGGCACATCTAGGCCAAGCAGATGGTAATTCTACTGTAAATTTAACATCTGCTCACCATGTACCTACTCCACAGACTATGTTGAAAAGTAAAGTTGATGAGTCTCACGAAATGTTAAATTCTTCTTTTAAGAGTGCTAAAAATAATTTCGGTGCATCTCAATCATTTCTTCCAAAGTAGATAACGGTATAGATACATCAAAACGCCAAGGCACTTTTTTTGACTCTGTTGAATTAAAAAGGCTAACTACAGAACGGCCAACTCAGTCTAGTCTTGTAACGGCTTACTAAGGATTCTTTAAATATCGATCCTCAAAAAAATCGGCGTAGGTTTAGGCAGTGTAATGCCTAAGCTTACGCACGCATTGCACAGAGATTGTAAGTTGCGTTGTTCTTTTGGAATTTGCAATTGATCTAGCATCATTTCTGCTGATTTTGGAATAATTGGCTGCAATAAAATACCAATTATTCTGATGTATTCGAGTAGTTTGTAAATTACTAAATCCATGCGCTTTCTATCGGTTTTACTTAACGTCCAGGGTGCACTTTTATCTATGTAAGCATTGGCCTTGGAAGAGATATTGATAATCAGTAGTATAATCTGGTTAAATTCATACTTTGATAGATGATCCATCACTTGATCAATTATGGCTTTACAATTTGGTAAACTCTCATCATCTTTAAGCAAGTTGCGATCAACTGCTGGTACAATTCCAGAGCATTGCTTGTGCAGAAATGAAATTGTTCTTTGCACTAAATTGCCTATATTGTTTGCCAGCTCTGAGTTTATGCGGCTGATCATGTTCTTCTTACTGAAATTACCATCTTGACCGAAACTTGCTTCCCGAAGGAGAAAATAGCGTAGTTGATCAACACCAAACTCTTCTGCCAGACCAATTGGATCTATAACGTTACCAAGGGATTTGGATATTTTTTCTCCCTCGTTTAGCCACCAACCATGAACTGCAATTTGCTTTGGCAGTGATAAATCTGCTGCAAGAAGAATAGCTGGCCAATATACAGCGTGAAAACGCAATATGTCTTTACCGATCACATGAACGTTAAAAGAGTTTGCCCAAAATTTCTTATATTCCTCATCTTCTATATTAGGAAAGCCTATTGACGTGAGATAGTTAGTGAGCGCATCTATCCAAACGTAAATTACGTGCTTGTAATTCCCTGGTACTTTTATTCCCCAATTAAAACTAGTACGAGAAATCGAAAGGTCAGTAAGTCCTGATTTTACAAACGATACCACCTCGTTTTTTCTGCTCTCAGGAAAGATGAAATTCGGCTGATTTGCGTATAACTCTAGTAATTTATTTTGCCAACTTGACAAACGAAAAAAGTAGCTCTCTTCTTTTATCCACTGAACTTCAGCACCTGTTGGTGCCCTGCCATCTATCAACTCTGATTCCTGATAAAACGCTTCGTCACGAACTGAATACCAACCTGAGTAAGAATCCAGATATATTTGTCCTCTCTCTTCAAGCCTATTCCATAGAGCTATAACTGCCTTTTCATGACGTTCTTCTGTGGTGCGAATAAAATCATCATAATCAAAGTTCATTAGCTCAGCTAATTTTTTGAATGTAACACTTATTTCATCTGTAAATTCTTTTGGCTCTATTCCCTTTGTTTTAGCTGCTTTTTCAATTTTTTGTCCATGTTCATCTGTACCAGTAGTAAATTTAACGTTCTTTCCAGCTAATTTCATAAATCTAGCTGTAACATCACAGATAAGGGAAGTATATGCATGGCCGATATGTGGCTTGTCGTTTACATAATATATTGGCGTAGTGATGTAAAAGCTCTCAAATTGCTCCATCTTGTAGTGCTTAAAGCTTTATCGTATCTGCACTAGTAATAAAAATCAATATATATCCTATCGTACAAGCAATCTGAAAAGCCATTATACCGCTGCGTTTTGCAGCGGTATCCTGTAAGTGATTTACGCTTTAGTTAGAGTAAGGTCCATAACCTCCAACACATTGCTCCGGGTAAGAATTATTAAATACACCTTGAGGAGGAGCAGTTGGAGCAGTATTAAAATCGTAAGGAGGTGGTGCATCATGAGAAGAACCTCCAGAGCTATGCCCAGATCCTGGTTTATGATAATAATCTACCGCTTCTTCAGCCTTCTTAATATTTTCTGACTCTTTCTCATGTTTCATATGAAAAGCCAAGCCACCAGCAAGACACACAAGAGAATTAATGCCAAGAATGACTAAACCCCAAACTGGTAAGACTGGGTTAATAGCGCAACCTATTAAAGCTGCTAAAGAAATTGCACCAACTGCAAATTCTATATTTCTGAACATTTTAAGTTTATTATCCAGGTAATCTACCTTTTCTGACTTTCTAGCCGTTTTTTCGTATCCGTTCAGAGGTGTGGTTTAAGAAACAACAGCTAGCAGGTTTTGAAAAGGGTTTAATTCCTTTTGTTTCCAAGTCAGATACAACGAAATTATCCGCTCAAGAAATCTATTCCCTCGCTCTGACTGTGCAAAATATGAATTCTTACGATAGACAACATAATGCCGTATCTGTCGCTCAACATGGTTATTCGTTAATGGAATATTCTCTGGGTCATCCAAAAATGTCCACATCATTGACTCGGATTTTATAATACCCTTTACCGTTCGTGAAGCTCCTTTTGCTTCAAGTATATAAGATATTTTTATCATGCAGTACTGTATGTATCTTCGTAATTCTTTAGCTTGCTTAGTGAACTTTGAAATACTAATTTCATTTTCTGACAAAGCGTTTTTTAATACAAACAATCCATTAGCTGCGTCTTTTAAACAATGGCCAAGTCTCATTACTTCACTATTCCAACTATGAGATAACCTCTCGAAATTTCTCAATAAGTGAGCCCAACAAATTTGTCGTTTTTCATCACTGAAGTGGTTGTAAACTGCATATCTGTCAGTAATTACCAGGTTTTTGTAATCACAAAATGCACTATTCTTTAAAAATTTCATTCCTCTTGTATCTGCTAACTTCATAAGACTTGCTTTATTGTTGGCAAACATCCAGCACCATCCCAATTTGCCTTTGTTGTAGTGACTGGTTTCATCAATATGCAAAATTTCGCTTGCTTTTATTTCTTCCTCTATTTGTTCATAGGCTTCTTTACATTTTGACGAAACCCTTGCTTCACTATTGGACACACTACCAACACTTATACTCATGTTAAAGATGTCTTTCATAATATTCGCTATTTCTCGCTTTGAATTCTTATAAAACCCACTTAGTGATGCAACTACTGACTTAACTCTAGGACCAAAGGTATCCGGTGTAACTCCTTCTGGTAATTTGCTACTCCTTCTTTTTCCGCATTTACGACAGCGACCATGTTCTAATTGATACTCAACTACGTAAGGCTTAATTTCTGGTAAATCAACTTTTTGATAGACATATGGTTTTTCCGATATTGCGATTTCTTCACCACACTCGCATCTATTTGGTAACTCTACCTTCACCACCTCATCTGCTTCCATTTTAGCTCGGCAATTCCCCTTATGTCCAACTTGACCACCTATCTTCCTGCCGCCCTCTGACTTATCTTCTGGTGTGTCTTTTTTTATTTTGTACAGCTCTTTTGAACTTGGTAAAGATGAATTCCTTGAGTTTAAGCCGAGTCTCTCTCTTAGTTCAGCATTCTCTATTTCTAAGATTTTATTTTTTTCTTCAATCTTTGCTACTTTCTGCTCTAAGTTTTTACATAACTCTACAATACTGATCAACAATTGAAGCATCTAGCCTTACTTTACTATCAACATTTTGTGTTATTACTACTTTAATATATTATGTCAATTGTTTTTTATCCTTGCCACACCTCTGAACGGATACCAAATATGGTAATATTCCATTGCATTCAGCTGCTTACGCTGGAGAATTGGATATAGCAAAATACCTGATTGTTAAAGGTAATAACATCAATGCTACAGGCGAATGTGGCTGGGCTCCATTGCACGTTGCTGCTCAAAATGGAGAGTTGGATATGGTAAAATATCTCATCAAAAAGTATGCTAATATTGACGCTAGGGACGAATTTGGTAATACTCCACTGCATGTAGCTGTTTGCACCAAAGAATTAGATATAATGGCATGCCTAATCAATAGAGACGCTTATATTGATGCTAGGAATGCACAATACAAAACCCCATTATTTTTTGCTGCTGAGAGTGGAGAATTAAATGTAGTAAAGGGCCTCGTTGAAAAAGGTGCTAATGTTAATGTTAGGGATGAGTATGACGAAACAGCGTTACACCGCGTTGTCTATAGGGCTACCTTTAGTGGAGATTTAAGAATAGTAGAGTATATAATCAATAAGGGTGCTAATGTTAATGCTAAGAACAGAGATGGTAGAACTCCATTACACTACTCTGCTTTATCTGGGAGCTACAATATTGCAGGATGCCTTATTCGAGAAGGTTCTGATGTTAATGCTAAGGATAAAGATGGCAACACTGCACTACACTTGGCTGTTATTAGGCAAAAGGTTGATATAACGAGGACGCTACTAAAACACAATGCAAACGTTAACGCTAGAAATAATTTAGGGAATACAGTACTGGACTGTGCAGTTGATAACTGCCAAGAACTTGTGGAGTTGCTTTTAACCCATGATGAAAGTGTTGAAGTAGCTTAAGAGAAAATTATTTATCTGTTTATTTTAACGTCCCAAAAATGTTTAACAAAAGTGTGTCAAACTGAATTTTTAGTTTAACTCAATTTTCAATAGATTTCTTGCATAAACAGGTGTCATCCCAGCTGGAACCCAATATCTGGATTCCAGTGTCACGCGCTGGAATGACATCAACTTTTGAATTCGAGTTATGCAAGAAATCCAACATATTAGGAACGACAATATCAGGTTGAGATGTAGTGCATATGTAAAGGTAACCTCTACTTTTCCTCAGCTTTCTTTCTAGGCTCTGTAAACAAAATTTTAAAGAAGCCATATAGTGTAGCTAGAGACATTTTTAGTCAACTGAGTAATTTTGTTCCTCTAGCCTGAGGTCAAAATAAATTTGAATGGGTTTCCCAGTACGTCAACAAGTGCATGAACTTTAGTCGCAAATCCCCGTCCTCAATTAATTTGACCTGCTAACATTTTGTACACAGAGCCTAGCTCTTTTGCTATTTGCTTGACTTGTTTCTTTACATAGCTTCTAATTTAAATTCTGCTGTCTATTCTCTTTCATTCATAACCTTTTGCAAAACGTTTTTGCTTTCTTCTCTGCTGGTCACTATTGCTTATATAAAGCAAGTACAGTACTGAATGATGTTGCAAGCACTCAGTTCGGCAATATTATCGATTTAAGACGAAGTTAAGATTTCGATTTTTTATTCAAACTCTTCTGAAAGTTTTTATACATATTGAAGACATCTTGATAATTTAGGTGAGTGTAAACTTGAGTAGTTTCAAGGCTTGAGTGGCCAAGCAGCTGTTGTATTGATCTTATGTCAATATCTTCCTGAAGCAAATGAGTAGCAAAACTATGGCGAAATGCATGTGGAGATAAAATTTCTGGTAAGTTTAAAAATCTTCTTATTTTTTGCAAACGATTAGCAACATAAGTTCTTCCCAATTTTTTTCCTCTTACCCCCACAAAAAGATGTCCCGCTTCGTCAAAGTGGGGACAAGCTTTTATATATTTTTGTATACACTTTTTTACTACTGGAAGAATAAATACCTGCCTTTGTTTATCTCCCTTACCTGTTACTATTAAACTTTCATTGCTAATATCACTAACCTTAAGATTCAGTGCTTCAGTGATTCTTAAGCCCGTACCATATAGCAGAACGACAATTGCAATTTCTCTTTTTACCACCCAAGGCTCGCCTAGATCAGGCAATTTCATTTCTTTCAATAGAGTTTCTATGTTAGATATTGAAAGTGCTTTAGGTAGAGTTCTTCTCTGAATTGGCCTTGATAAAGAAAATACCGCTTCATTATTTATTTTATAATTGTTTTTTATATATTTGAAAAAATTTCTGATTACTGACAATGCGCGAGTGTTAGATCTCGCATTTACACCTCTTGCATAACGAGAGGTAAACCAACTTCTCAGTTCAGGTATGCTTAATTTTTCTAAAGAGCCAACATTTACTTCTTCACCAATGTGAGTATTTAGGAAACTTATAAGATCTTTGAGGTCCCTCATGTATGACTCCAAAGTGTTTGGTGAGTAAGACCTGTTGTACTTTAGCCAATCATACCATTTTTCAATGATTGAACCGAGGTCCACAGTTACTTTTTAAAGAAAGCATCGATGCACGCATCCCTAAAGGCTTCATTTATATCAGGATGAGAGTGACAAATTCTGTATATATCCTCTGCTGCTGCACCATATGCCATTGCAACCGCTGCTTCATTGATTAGCGTATCAGCGTATGCTCCTATGATATGTACACCGAGTATTGTATCTGCTTTGCTACAAGTCAGAACTTTCACGAATCCCTCAGCATCGTCAGTGACTTTTGCTCTACCGTTTGCAGCAAATTGACATTTACCAACTTTATACTTTCGGCCAGCACTTTTTAGTTCTTCTTCAGTTTTACCGATTGAAGAAACTACAGGGTGGGTGTAAACGACTGACGGTATGATTTCATAATCAACGTGAGGCAATTGCCTTGCTAGTATCTCTGCAACTGCCACCCCTTCTTCCTCAGCTTTGTGAGCAAGCATTGCTCCACCAATCACATCACCAATAGCAAATATTCCTTTCACATTAGTTTCATATCTGTTGTTAACTTGAACGAAACCGCGATTATCTTTTTCCATTTTTTCATCAATACCAAGACCATCAGTACATGGTTTGCGTCCTGCTGCCACCAATACCTTATCCGCCTCTATAGTGTTTGTTTGATTATCTTTTACAGAACAAACTTTCACACTCAAAGAGTTACTACTTTGTTTTATCTCTTCAACTTTGGTGCTGAGTAAAAATTTTATTCCCTGCTTTTGTAGACTAGAAAGTAAAGACTTACTTAGTTCGCTATCCATTGCTGCAGCGATTCTATCAAAAAACTCTACTACAGTAACTTCAGAGCCTAGCCTATTCCACACAGAAGACATTTCAAGTCCTATTGCCCCAGCTCCAATTACAACAAGTTTTTTTGGTACTTCAGTTAAAGACAATGCACCAGTTGATGAAATGATATTTTTCTCATCAATATCAATTCCTGGTAGAGAACTAACATCAGAACCAGTTGCAATTACTATATTTTTTGCCTTCAGTACCTTACCTTCAACTGAAACTTCAAGGTTGCCTTGATCAAAAGAAGTAATTTTTCCAAGTCCATTGATCTTAGTAATTTTGTAAAGGTTAAACAGATATTCTATGCCTTTTCCAAGTTCTTGAACTCTAGCGTCTTTATAGCCTAGCATTTCTTTCAAATCGAGACTTACATCCTTAACTTTTATGCCAAGTTTTGATAGATTATTTTTCGCGCTAGCATACTGATAAGAGGAATGGAGTAATGCTTTTGATGGTATACACCCAACTCGCAAACACGTGCCACCAAAAATGCTATTTTTGTCTATACAAGCAACTTTGAGTCCAAGTTTTGCAGCAGCAATAGCGCATTTGTAACCACCTGGACCACCACCTATAATAATCAAATCATAATCAGTCATAAAAAACAAACCTATTTTCTAAAGAATAAACACCATTTCCTTCAGTCGTTATATACATCTTACCATGGGTAAATACTGGAGCATGAAACACATTACCAGGTATTTTAATTACCCTTCCTGTACTTTCAGATCCAGGAAAAACAAATATTGAACCTTTATTACTTGTTACCCAAAGCGTATGGGCATACATAATTGGAACAAACAATTGCACATTCTCTATAAAATCAGATGTCCAAACTGTTTTTCCACTTTGTATGTCGATGCCAATTACCTTATTATCTTTAGTCACCATGAAAATTCTTCCGCCTTCTTTTTGTTTCTCTGCAGGAATAAGAGGGCTATAATATGACTCAATGTTTGATATACTTTTTACTTGTAGTGGCCTTGACCATAAAATATTTCCTGAGTTTACGTCAATGCTATAAATATAAGAGTTGCTCGTAGCTATTAAGATATTATCGTGTACTCTAGGCGTAGTAGTTACATCTGTAAGCTGTGTATCTAAAAGATTTGTAGCTAATTTTTGGCTCCATAGTTTTTTACCTTCTTCATTAAAAGCTATTAACTCACCATTTGAAAATGGTGCCATTATTTTATCATTAGAGACTGCTGGTGAGATGGAATATAAACCTCGAACCTCATTTATACCATTTTGATAAGCCCAAATAGGGCTGCCATCTTTTATATCAAATGCATGTAGATAGTTATCAATAGTCAATACTACCAACTTATTGTTTATTACTATTGCTTTCCCTCTTGCCGGAGCTCTTAATTCTTTTTCCCATTGAATCTCCCCTGTTTTCGCATCTATTGTGTGTAGAATGTTATCCACTATAAAGAAAACATTTTCTTTGTAGCTCGATAAACTCATATTACCAATTTTTTTCCTACTTGAGAGGTATAATTTCCAATTTATAACTCTTGGGTTATCGATATCAAAGGAATATAAGGTACCGTGCTTGTCTGGTAAAATAACGCTATTTTCTGTAAGTATTGGAGCTACATATCCTTGAGATAATTTTTTATCTACTAAACTTATTCGTTCGCTTGCCATTGTATAGTTACTATACAATAACATTATCATGACAATTATTATTTTCATTATTTAGTGAAAACAAGATTCATTAATATACATACTAGAAACGTAAATCACAACGAAAATGTTCTTAATTGTGGATCAAAAGCATTAACGTAATGTCATGCCATTATGTAAAGATTCTCTTACTGTAATAATTTTTATCAAGTATTGATTAAAACACATTTCGATAGCTCAGACTAACGCTGTCAGTAATATTACCATAATATGAAATGGAAATGGACGCAGCATTTTCACGATGAAAGATATTGTTGTAATGTCATTCATTTAAACTATGCATATCAATTTGAAAAATGTACATTGTCTTATGCTATAGTACCTAAAAGTAAATGCTCAACATACAAAATAACGCTTCACTTTGCAGGCAATGGATATTCTTGGCAGTACTTGCTCTTGCTTGTTCTGGACTGCTGTCAATAATTGTTATTTTTCTACGATTGCCTTTTATTTCTTTTCTCATTCCTTCTGCACAATATATCTTTGATAATGCACTGGTGATACACGTAAATTTGTCAATTTTGGTATGGATGTGCTCTATAATATCTCTGCTCTTCATCATAAACTTAAAAAACACCAATCATTGGTTTAACTTCTCATGGATTCTCTCAATCCTTTCCATGCTGCTAATGTTTATATCTGCATTTGTTCCAAATACTGAAGTTATCAAAAGTAACTATATACCTGTATTACAAAACAAATTATTTTTACTTGGACTCAGTCTTTTCATTACCAGCATATTGATAAATACAGCTCTAGCCTACATATCAAATAAACAAGACTCATATCTTTCAATCGGACAAATTGGCCTGGTCATTATACTTGTGTCATCATTTCTTTGTGTTGTTTTAGCACATAAAAATATGCCTCCAGGTCTATATCACTCAGACAAGAATTTATTTTATGAATATCTCTTTTGGGGAGGCGGACATTTACTGCAGTTTGCCTTTTCTCAAGCAATGTTTTTAGTTTATTTGATCATACTGAATGCTCGCTATATTAGTCTAAATAAAATTACCATTTTACCACTATTTATAAACACAGTTTTGACCGTAGGTGCGCCGTTTATATACTTTATTTATTCGGCGGATAGTGCTGAATTGATACAGTTTTTTACCTGGCATATGAGAATTGCTGGAGCAGTTCTGCCGTGCTTTTTAACAATATTAGTGTATTGCAACACAAAAACTCTGCTCAATGATAAGGGCAATTATCTTCTCCACTCGTTTGTATTGTTCATTTATGGAGGTGTGCTTGGAGTGCTAACTATTGAAGGAAATGTCACTATCCCTGCGCATTATCACGGTTCTGTGGTTGGTATTACTATAGCTTTTATGAATTTTGTCTACTGGCTGTTACCAAAATTGGGCTGTAAAGAAATAAAAAGCTCCATAGTAAGATTACAGATTTATGCATATAGCTTGGGACATTTTTTCCACATTACTGGACTTGTTTGGCTTGGTGGATATGGTGCCTTAAGAAAAGTTGCAGATCTGCCAAGTATTTCATCAATGTTGGCACGTGCTTGTTTTATTACGGGTGAGCTATATCAGTTATTGGTGGAATGTTATTCATAATAATTGTGATGTTACATCTTCTTAAAGGCAAGGCTCGTACCAACTAACCCACAGAAACAAAACTAAAAATTTTAGTGTAAAATTACTATATTTACTTTGTACTATGGCTCAAACAACCTGCTTCAAATTTGGAAAGGCAGTGAAATGAAAAAAACTATATCAAGCTAGACTGAATTCTTATTTGCTACTCCTTGTGGTTCTTGTGTTCCATTTATTTGAGAGCTAGGTTTCATTATTAAACCACCAGCTAAGAATGCAGATACTGTTGCTATAACAACGATTAACCATATGTCCAATTTAGTTGTATGTTCAAGTGTAATATACACTACTAACCCAACAGCAAGACCAGTGCTAGCAGTAGCGATGTATGTTGCTTTTTCTTTCAGTTGTTTATTTGCTTCATTTTTGGTTTCTAATATTTTCTTTTCTTGCTGTAACTGCTGGATTTGAGTATTTATTTTTTGTTTCAGTTCATTCGATACTTCACTTTTTAGTTCATTTTTTAGTTCATTTTTTATTTTAGATATTGCCTTTTCTGGGCTTTTTTTAACTTCTAGTTCCAACACGTCCTCAAGCAATTCTGCTAGTTTTATTTTTTCGTTGGAGGGCAGATAGTATGGATCATATAGAGCATTAACAAGATCTTGTAAATCAGAAAATTTGAAATCAGGCATAATAAACCTCAATACTAAAAATTTATCGTGTAATACATAAAAAACTAAAATCAAGAAATTTTGTATTATAAACTAAAATGTCAGACATTAAAATTGCTGTATTTGCTCAATTGTGCTAACTTAAAGCTTAAAACTGAAAAATATTTATGTTGGAAGAAAAATACAGCTTTAGAGAAGTTGAAGACAAATACAATGTATTATGGGAAGGAAGTAAAGTTTATAAATGGAGTAGTGAAAAGGGTAACACTTTCACTATAGATACTCCCCCACCAACGATATCAGGAAAGTTGCATATTGGCCATATATTCAGCTATTGCCACACAGACTTTATTGCAAGGTTTCAGCGTATGCTGGGAAAAGATGTATTTTATCCAATTGGGTTTGATGATAATGGCCTTCCGACTGAAAGGTTAGTTGAGCAAACCTATAAAACCCGCGCAAAAGAAGTTGGCAGAGAAAAATTTATAGAGATGTGCCATGAGGTTATTGAAAAATCAAAGCAAGAATTCAAGGAATTGTTTAAATCAGTTGGCATTAGCTATGACTGGGATTTGGAATACCACACGATCAGCAAAGAAGCTGTGGCACTTTCTCAAATGTCATTCATTGATCTATATAATAAAGAGTATGCATACAGAAAAATGCAACCTATTCTTTGGGACCCAGTCGATAAAACTGCAATTGCACAAGCAGAAATAGAGGATAAAGTCTTTGAGTCATTTTTGAACACGATAGTTTTTTCCACTGAAGAAAATGAGCAGATTAAGATTGCAACTACACGGCCTGAGTTGATCCCAGCATGTGTTGCAGTTTTTTGCCATCCAGAAGATGCACGCTACACTCAGCTGATTGGAAAAATAGCCGTGGTGGCAATAACAGGAGCAAAAGTTCCAATAATAGCTGATGATAAAGTTAAAATAGATAAAGGTACTGGGCTTGTTATGTGCTGTACGTTTGGTGATGAGCTCGACATATATTGGCAGCAAAAGCATGGTCTACCGATGAAAATTATTATCGATCAGGATGGTAGGATAAGTCTAGATTCAGTGTATGGTAATAATAGATCCCAGTGTCAAGGCACTGGGATGACAAAGGGGAGTGACATTCCAGTGCTTGACACTGGAATCCAGCCATTAGAGGAGACACACCCCCCAGCGCGTGACGCTGGAATCTACGATGAAATAAATGGCCTAAAGGCTAAAGAAGCAAGAAAGAGAATTATTGAAATCCTAACTGAAAAGGGCCTTTTGATAGAAAGTACTAACATTTCTCATTCCGTAAAGTGTGCAGAAAGATCTGGTGCATCACTTGAAATATTACCAACTTATCAATGGTTTATCAAGACTTTAGAGCAAAAAGCTCAAGTGTTAGATAAAGTAAAAAAGTGTAGTTGGCATCCAAAGTCTATGCGTAAACGCATGGAGGTATGGATAGAAGGGCTAAATTGGGATTGGTGCATTTCAAGACAGCGTTATTTTGGTGTGCCATTTCCGGTGTGGTATTCAAAACGTAAAGGGGAAGAGGGTAAAATCATTCTAGCTGAAGTAAAGGATTTGCCTATCGATCCACTCAAAGATTTGCCGAAAGGGTATAGTAAGGAAGAGGTTAACCCAGACCAAGATGTAATGGATACGTGGGCCACAAGTGCGATCACTACTCAACTAAGTGCACTGGCAGTAAACAGTGAGCTCGGTTTACCAAGCCATCGGTATGATAAGATATTTCCTGCAGATCTGCGCAGCCAAAGCCATGAGATAATAAGAACTTGGGCTTTTTATACGATTTTGAAGGCACATTATCATGCAGATTCACTGCCGTGGAAAAATATCATGATTAGTGGTTGGTGTTTGGCTGATGATAAAAAAAAGATGAGTAAATCAAAAGGTAATATCATCACTCCTCATGTAATGCTTGAAACCTATGGAGCTGACGTAGTACGCTATTGGGCAGCAAACTCAAGACTTGGAGTTGACACAGTCTACTCTGAAAATATCTTCAAAATTGGCAAACGACTTGTTACGAAACTTTGGAATGCTAGCAAATTTGTTTCCATGTTTATGGAAAAACATCAAGCATTGAGCATAAATTCCATCAGTGAGACGATGGATAAGTGGATATTGTCCAAATTATATAAAGTGATAGAAAAAACGACGAACAACCTATTACAGTTTGAATACTGCGAAGCTTTGAGCTCAATAGAAGAATTTTTTTGGAAAGATTTTTGTGATAATTACTTAGAGTTAGTTAAAAAACGTGCATATGGAGATGCATTGGACAGCGAGGCAAACATGAGTGCGAAACAGAGTTTGGCATATGTACTCAATATTATTTTGCGGTTATTTGCACCATTTTTGCCATACATTACAGAGGAAATATATCATCAGTTGTATAGTTATAACTCCGTTCACAATAAAAGTAATTGGCCTAACAAGGAAGAACTTATCTATGATAAGTATTCTGAGGAAATGGGAGATAATTTCGTGCAGATATTAAACCTTGTGAGAAAAATAAAAGCAGATAATAACGTATCAGTTAAGCATTTTATACAAAAGTTGATGATAAAAGCGAGTGTAAAAGAGGATGAGTTAAATTATTCTGCTCAGCATGATTTGCAGTCAGTTTGCAATGCTGAAGTGATAGAATGGGTTGAGAGTACAGAAGCAGAGCTTATAACTGAGAATGGAAAATTTACTGTAAGTTTATTGATTGATGTAACTTAGCATTCGTATTACTATACTAATTATTTAGTTGTGAGGTAATAATGATTGGTAATTCATATGATAATAAAATTGAAGAACAAAAAGATGATTATCATGACTTCATTCAAAGGTTTTTGTTTTTGCTCGGTAAGATAAAAGAAAAGAATAAATCAATTCACACTGCTGTAGCTAGTTTTCACATATTATCTTTTTTAATAAAATACAATGCCAATTTTAATGAAGATGAAGTGTATAAAGCCGTTATCCAAGATTTCAATAATGTAAAGGAGGCGAGACTAGAGCTTCAAGATAAGGCTAAAAAAGTATTGAATGGGTATATTGAAAGTGGTGTTGAAACAATGTCAATATATGGTAGTTGTGCAGAAGTTAAATTGGGAGCTAATAAAAACAAATTCAAAGTCAGTGAGTTTTTGAATAGTAATTTCTGTCAAGATAATGGAATTTCAGGGTTTTCAACTCTGCATAGCAATGGAAAAAATGGAATGCACGGTTTTGTTTCTGAAGAAGGAATAAGGCACTATGTTGTAACTGATGGTGCATACGAAATGACTCTGAATTGGTGTGATGAGGACGGAAAAAAGTGCACTATTATAATTAATATTGATGCTAATGGTATAGAACTTATCGAGCGTAATCGTGTTACTGATGATCAATTGAAAGCAAATAAAGATGTAAAAATAGGTAACTTATTCTTGTATCAAATAAAATTTAGAAATAAGGAGAAAGGCAATCATAAATCATCTGAGATTGTGATAGAAAATGGTAATAGAAATATTAACATTCAAACAACTCAAGAAATTGAGCGTGGCAGCAAAGAAGCTCAAATAGGCAGTACTAAAATGCAAGACAAAAGTGCACAAGTTGTAGATGACAGCTTAAACGAAAGAATTAATAAATTGGAAAAAGAAAATACAAGATTAACTGGAAATAATCAAACTATATTAGAACAATTACAGCAAAAAATGAGAGAGGTGGAGGAATTAAATGGAAAGGTAAGGGAAAAAGATGAAGTTTTGGCTGAAGTAACACAAAAACTCAAGCAGCTAAGTGATTCGGTAGAGAGTGAATTTGAAAGGAGAAAAGTAGAGAAGGAAAAGTTAGAGGAGAAGTTAAGGAAAGCGCAAAAAGAGATACAAAAGTTAAGTAAAGAAAAAGCTGAATTAGTGCAAGAAAAGCAAGGCTTGGAAGAATATGCTAAAGTTCTAGTTGTCAAAATACAAAAACTAGTTGATCAAATAGGGCGATCAGATCTTAAAAGTGAAATCCAGAGATTAGAAAGTCAATCACATGAATTAGAATCTAAAAAAGTAACAGAATTGATGACATGTTTAGAAAAGAAAGAGAAAAAAATAGCAGAGTTAGAAGCACAGTTGCAAAAAGAAAGTTATGAAACTTATGATTTAATACTTAAATCATCGGATTTAGAAGAAGAAAAAAGACGATTACAAGAAAAGTTAAATGAAAAAACTCAAGAAGTGATTAAACTAACTGTAGATTTAGAAGAACTAAGTAAGCAATCGGAAGAGAAAGAAACTAAATATTTCAGTAGGATTAAAGAGTTAGAAAAAAATATTAATAAAGAAAGAAAAAACAGTGGAGAGTTGGAAAATTATAGCATCAATCTGGAGGAAGAAAGTCAAATTCAACATGAAAAGTACAAAGAGTTACTATTTGAGAAGAATGCTCTAAAAGAAGAAATTTCAGATTTGAATGATCAATCTTCATTAGCTCATCAGAATCGTGTGAGCTTAGCACAAGATTTGGCAAAAAACATAATATATTTGTTCAAAGAGAATGTAAGAGAAGGAGATAACGTGATTATATCGCAGGAAAGTGTATTAGAGATTTTGAATAGATTTGAGGAATTAATCAAGAATTTTGGAGTCAGTGATCAAGAAATAAAAGGAGTAATTGAAGAAATATCTGTACAAACTAATGATAGCCTTGCTCCTTCAGATATAAGTAATGGAGATTTATCAGCACTACCAAATAAAGAGCTGGATGAAACTTCATGTTCAGAAGATTTTGGATATTCTAGTAGATATTCTACTCGGGAACGTTCAAAAAAGTGTGTCAAACCGAGAAGTAAAGTAATAAATTGATATAAAAAATGGAGGTTTGATATGAGTCAAGCAAATAGAACTAATGGGTTGGTAGATTATAAAGAATTAGAAACAAATATCCTGTCATCTATACGAGAAGGAAAACCATTGACAGGAAAAGATGGAGCATTAACACCGTTTATAAAAAGGTTGCTAGAGGCAAGTCTGGAAGGTGAAATAGAAAACCACATGTCAGCTAAAAGTGAAGAAAATAACCGAAGAAATGGGAGAAACGCAAAAACTTTACGCACGAGTGGAGGCTCATTTGAGCTGCTAACACCAAGAGATAGGGAGGGAAGTTTTGAACCACAAATAGTTAGAAAAAGGCAAACAAGCCTACATCCAGAACTTGAAGCAAAGGTATTAAGTACATACGCCAGTGGCATGGGATACAGAGACATAGCTTCACACGTTGAGGAAATATATGACCACAAAATATCAGCAGCAGAGATATCCAGTATTACTGATAAACTGCTACCAATAATCAATGAATGGCGCAGCCGTCCACTGCAATCAGTATATCCAATAGTGTTCATGGATGGCATGTTTTTTAAGGTTAAGGAGGATGGACATTGTGTAAGCAAGTGTATGTATAACATATTAGGCATAGATCAAAATGGCAGAAAAGAAGTATTAGGTTTTTATTTGGCTGAAAGTGAGGGAGCTAATTTCTGGTTGGGAGTGCTAAATGACCTCAAAGAAAGAGGAGTAGAAGATATTCTAATTGCCTGCATTGATGGGCTAAAAAGCTTTTCTACAGCTATAAATAGTATATTTCCTAAAGCAGAAGTACAACTATGTATAGTGCATCAGATAAGGAATTCACTGAAATATGTATCTAGCAAAGATGTAAAAGTTTTCATGAATGATTTGAAAAAAATATATCGTGCTTCAAGTAAAGAAATTGCCGAAAATTATTTGCTTGAACTGGAGGAAAAATGGGGCGAAAAGTATCCATTAGTCATAAAATCTTGGCAGAATAATTGGGAAAATTTGTCCAGTTATTTTAAGTATTCAGGTCCTGTTAGGAGGCTAATTTATACCACTAATCCTATTGAGGGACTGCACAGACAGATTAGAAAATTTACTAAAACCAAAGGCTCATTTACTAATACAAATGCCTTGTATAAACAGGTATATTGTGCTATAAAAAAAGTAGAGCAAAAATGGGCTATGGCTTTACCTAATTGGGCTTTAACTATATCTCAACTTGATATCTTTTTTCCTGATAGATTAAAAATTGAGTTGAATTAAAAATACGGTTTGACACACTTTTTTGAACGTTCCCGTAGCATTATCCATAACTATAGTTGTGCCAAGTGGCAATTTAGGTAATAACATCTTCTCCAACCATGTATTGAATACCTCTTTGTCACACCCACCTTTGAAAGTCATTGGTGCAATAAATCTCTTTCCAATCCACCCGGCTACTATACTGATTCTCTCTCGAGTTCTCCCTGGAATATCTGCATAAATTTTCTTTCCTCTTGGAGCGCGTCCATATTCTCGGTATAACTTATTATCAACTCCTGCTTCATCTATATATAAGATGCTGGAATGGTCTATTTTTGAGATTTTATCAATAAATTGCTCCCTATCTTCTTGATTGCGCTCTTGATATAGTGTGACTTTTTTTTAAAGTAATTTTTAGCTGTTTTAGTCTATACCAAATTGAGTTTATTCCAAATCCAAGATTTTGTTTCATCTCTGCCAGAGTATGATCTGGATTCTTTGTAACATATTCTTCGAGTATTTTGGGGTCTATTTTTCGAATAAAGCTACCGTTTTAGATGGCTTGAGGCTTTCACCAGCAGCTTTCTTTTTTAACCAACGGTACAGAGTTGCTATTCCTATCTCCATAAGCTCTGCTACCTCAACCTTTGTCTTACCTTTTTCTATCATCAATACTGCCTTTTCCCTTAAATCCACACTATATGCCATTATAACTCAAATACTTTATTATACCTTTATCATTTACTTTAGGAAATACTATAGTTCTTTAATTCTCGCTTTAGCTGTATTATCTGCTTTGGCTCTTATGATTTTGTATAAAATAATTATTGACACTAGTAAAGTGGAGAAGAAATTTGCTCACAAAGAGCTTGAGTTGACTCAAGAAAAGCACAATTTATACGAGGAAGGAAGAAAATTTGGTCAAAAAATAGAAGATGAGAGGAAATCTTTTCTTAAAGAAAAAAAATCTTTGGAGGAGAAATTAGAAGTAAAAATGAACCGTATAATTGGAATAACAGACGAATTAGAAAAAATAACGAAAGAAAGAGATGAGCTTGCTGCACAAGAAAAAGAATTACATTATAAAATCTTGCATTTGTGTAAACAGTTACAGGAAAAAGAAGCTAATCTAACTGAAAGGGAAAAACAAATAATGGAATTGAAAAGAAAAATAGACAATGATAAATATGAAGAATTGCATAAGGAAATAGAAAAATTATCCAAAGAAAAAGAGGAATTATCTAAGGAAATAGATAAATTACGTAAAGAGAAACATATGCTATATACACAAAAAGAAGAATTATATAAAAGGCAAGAAGAACTTTGTGTAGAATTAGGTGAATTACAATGTAAATTTAAAGAAATTAATCAAAAAAATAAAAACTTATCTCAAGAGTTAAAAAGGAAATTTGAAGAGCTAGATAAAGCAGATGGTTTAATTAAAAATCAGTCTTTTGAGTTAGACAGAATAAGACAAGATTGTAATAACGAAGTGAAAAATTTAAGAAATTCACTTTTAGAGCGAGACAGTCAAATAAAACAACTTCAATATGTGATAGATAAGACAGAAGAATCGATAAGAGAAAATGAAACAATTAAAGATTATAGCAAAAAAATAATATTAGGGGAGACTCAGAAAATAAAATTTATATTAGGGCAGCTTGTGCAATTCAAGCCAATGAAAGGTTCCAAAACATCGGAGGAAACGTCTGATTCTTTACAGGAAGATCTTGGATATGCCAGTCGTTCACCCACTCCGACCAGATTATCGTGTTCAGTGTCTGTACAAAGCATTGCAAGTGGACCAATCCCTGAATATGGATTGTAAAATGCAACAATTACTCTTATTATAAAAAAAATTATACAAGATAATGAACCCAATAATATGCGCACTGGATACACAAGATTTGAATAAAGCTATATCTTTAGCTAATGCTCTGCGTGATAAGGTTGGCATGGTAAAGCTTGGGTTAGAATTTTTTGCTGCACATGGCCCTTCTGGAGTGAGAGAAGTTGCAAAATGCAATATACCAATTTTTTTAGATCTGAAATTGCATGATATTCCAAACACTGTCGCTAGAACGATTGAAGCAATCAAGATTCTAGATGTTGAAATGCTAACATTGCATATCAGCGGTGGAATAAAAATGCTTCAAGAAGCGCTAAGTATAGTGCAAGGCACTAAAATAAAGCTAATTGGAGTAACAGTATTAACTAGCATGAGCAATGAAGATCTGAGTGAACTCGGAGTGGCAAGGGAAGCAAAATCACAGGTAATTTTGCTGGCAAAGCTTGCAAAAAAGATTGGTCTACATGGAATAGTTTGCTCTGCACTAGAGGCTCAAGAGGTGCACCAAGAATGTGGTAAAGACTTTAAAATTATTACTCCAGGAATCCGTATGAATCGAGGTCATGATGATCAAAAAAGGACAGCAACACCAAAAGAAGCAATAAATTCAGGAGCTGATTATATCGTAATTGGCAGACCCATTACAGAGAGTAGCAATCCCGCAAGTAGTGCAGAGTTAATATTGAAATCCCTTACTGATTGAAGCAGGGCAGATAAGGTAGCATAGAGTAAAAGCAACAAACGGTATGTATCCGTTCAGCAGGGTGGCAAAACAAGGTAGACGAGAAAAGATAACTAAATGGGTGTCATCCCAGTGCTTGACCATTTTTCTTTTTTTTTCTGGATTCCAGCGTCACGCGCTGGAATGACAGGGCTGTGAGTGTCATCGAAGTAGCCGATACAGGCCTTTTTCTTCTGTCATCCCAGTGCCCTGACACTGGGATCCAGTTAAATTTACAGGTATAAAAGTAATCAACGTTTCTGGTGATGATAGAAAAATGGATCCCAGCACAGGATACCATTTATTGTTTTGGCAAATTTGTACGGCTACGTACTTTATTTGCACATTCTCCTGAATAGATACTCAGTGAAAAAAAGTGCTTGACACAAAAAAATGGATGCTGTATAGTACTGACAATTAAGTATAATACTTAGCGTGGTGTAATACTACACTGCTTTTTTTACTTCAACAAGTAATCATTATCATTTTTCTCCCGTTACCAAGCAGCTTACGTTCATTTGTATCTACCATGAAGCCAATGCTAGAATCCAGAAAAAAGACCGGTGAATGGCAGGTACGAGCATTATACGTATACAGTTGTATGAACGTTGTTTACCATGAGGGCGCCTCCCAGCACTGGGATCCATATTGTAAACAAGCGTTTGAGTTATACTAAGCTGCCATTCACCGGTCTTTTTTCTGAATGCAGTTTGCATGACAACGCTGAGATTACTGATAAAGATTACCTTCAAATTACAATAACTATTCTAATTTTATTTTTAAAGGAGGCTATTATGTCACTTACTGATATCGCTCACCGTGTTAATGAACTTGCTTCATCATGGGAGCAATTTAAACTAATAAATGATCGTAAACTAAAAGAAATCGAAAGCAAAGGACCTGAGCAACTATGCAAGATAAATAGTAATATTGATAATTGCAAAGAGCGCTTAGATTTTATTGAAACCTCAGCTCAACGCCCAGAGATTAGCACAGATTTTAATACAGGTGATAAATATTTTTCTGATTATATTCGCAAAGGAATGGAAAACAGATTATCACACAAAACCCTAAGTGGAGATGATAATGATATTGGAGGGTATTTAGTTACTCCTCATATTGTAAAACGCATAAACAAGCGTATAACTGATTCATCTCCAATGCGGCAAATATGTTCTAGTCAAAGAATCTCTACTGAAACATTGGATTATATTATAGAAGATTGTGACCGTGCTGGTGCAGGTTGGAGTGGTGAAGTGGTAGACGACGAAGATGGTGGCTATAAATCCAAGTATGATTTTGCACAAGACACAAGTACACCTAAAATTCAAAAGATTTCCATAACAACTTATGAGCTCTATGCTCAGCCGCAAATATCACAAAAATTGCTCGATGATGCATTTGTCAATGTTGAAAATTGGCTTGTAGAAAAGGTTGCCGAAACTTTCAGTAAGAAGGAGAATGAAGCCTTTATTAAAGGTGATGGCACTTTTCAGCCTAAAGGAATTTTAACTTACGAAAATGGAAATGGTCATAATAAGATAGAGCAAATTAAAGCTGATAAGCTAGACAGCGACGCCATAATGATATTGTACTACTCTCTAAATGAACATTACTCTAAAAATGCATCATTTTTGATGAACAGGAGTACGTTAAAGGACGTGAGGCTACTAAAATCTGAAACAGGTCAGTATCTTTGGCAGCCGAGTTTATCGCTTGAAACACCAGATACTTTAATGGGAATACCAGTATATCAATCTGCTGATATGCCACCTACAATGATTGCAGTAGCAGATTTCAAACAAGCTTATAAGATCGTAGATAACAGAGGAATGAGAATACTTAGAGACCCTTATACAAACAAACCTTATGTTAGATTTTTTGTCACTAAGCGTGTTGGCGGGGAAGTTGTCAACACCAGTGCTATTAAATTGTTGAAAATTGCAAGCAAGTACTAAAATTTTTATGAAATAGTTGACATATTATACTTTTTATATAATAATTAAATTATTATTAATTTAAGGAGTAAAATATGTGGAAAAGCATAAAAAAGTTTTTTAAGTGGATTGCTGATCATACAGGAATTTCATGGATTGCAAGAAAAATTTCATCAGGGTGGAAATGGTTGTTTGGTGGTAAATCAAGTAATGCTAAACAAAATTTATTATCAGAGCAAGAAAAGTTTTCAAGCAATACATTAACAAAAACTTTGGATAATACAGTTAATCATGAGAAGCCAGTAGCAGATTATCAAATCCATGACAGTCGAGCTGATATTACTCAATCTAAGGAACGTGATAATATTGCCGGTATTTATGAAAGAAAACCTGGAATGCTGGAACTATAGTATTTTCTAAAATGGATGATAAAGTTCCATTATGGTATTACCAACCAAAAGCTGTAAGTCTGTATATTTATACATGAGAGGTCTGAGGCGGCTTTTGATGGTATGCCAACAGTATTCTATAGGATTCAAATCTGGTGAATATGTTGGAAGATACAGCAAATGACAGCCAAAAGACTCTATTAATGATTTTGTTTTAGTGGTCTTATGAAATGTAGCATTATCCATAACTATAGTTGTGCCAAGTGGCAATTTAGGTAATAACATCTTCTCCAACCATGTATTGAATACCTCTTTGTCACACCCACCTTTGAAAGTCATTGGTGCAATAAATCTCTTTCCAATCCACCCGGCTACTATACTGATTCTCTCTCGAGTTCTCCCTGGAATATCTGCATAAATTTTCTTTCCTCTTGGAGCGCGTCCATATTCTCGGTATAACTTATTATCAACTCCTGCTTCATCTATATATAAGATGCTGGAATGGTCTATTTTTGAGATTTTATCAATAAATTGCTCCCTATCTTCTTGATTGCGCTCTTGATATAGTGTGACTTTTTTTTAAAGTAATTTTTAGCTGTTTTAGTCTATACCAAATTGAGTTTATTCCAAATCCAAGATTTTGTTTCATCTCTGCCAGAGTATGATCTGGATTCTTTGTAACATATTCTTCGAGTATTTTGGGGTCTATTTTTCGAATAAAGCTACCGTTTTTAGATGGCTTGAGGCTTTCACCAGCAGCTTTCTTTTTTAACCAACGGTACAGAGTTGCTATTCCTATCTCCATAAGCTCTGCTACCTCAACCTTTGTCTTACCTTTTTCTATCATCAATACTGCCTTTTCCCTTAAATCCACACTATATGCCATTATAACTCAAATACTTTATTATACCTTTATCATTTACTTTAGGAAATACTATATTTGTAACGTTAACAAATACAGGCAAAGTTTTTGGTGGTGGTATAGGTCTTAGTGGTAATCCTGATCTTAATTTTACTGATATTATTAATAGTTTAAAAGTATATACTCAATACGTCCAGTCCGAAGAAGGAAAAGTATTCAAAATTACTTGTGATAAACCTAAAGTTGAGGAAGGTGGTGTGTTCTTGAATATAGAGTCAGTAGCATCTGAGAATAATAAAATTCCGTCTCACGAATTCTCAAGAATGAAGGAGATCTTAGGTCTGAATGAAAAGCGAGCAACCGTTGCCATAACTCAGATATCTAAAGATCCGATTATAGTTCCTAAATCATAAATTGCTAGTTCTACAACAACACCAGCTGCTAATAATGGTCTATTTGCTAGTACATAATAATTGCTATAAACCCTTCAAAAGGAGCATCTTCTTTGGTGCTCTTTTTTTCTTTATAAGTTTTCTCCATAGGAGAAAATTGACTAATTACAATTTGTATCTTCCTCGTATCAATTTTCAATAGATTCATCGATGTATAGCTATAGTTTTATCAGTGTAAGGCTAAATATGCTAAGCTTATAAGGATGACAAAGCTTCAAAAAAAGCCTAACATAGTGGAAAAAGCTTTATGAAAATCAGAGTTGGAGTAATAGGCTGCTTAGGCAGAATGGGTAAGAAAATACTCAATGAATTAATTACGAATACCAAAGTGGAAGTAGCAGGTGCTGTTGCTCGCTTGGGCAGTGAGTATATAGGCTTAGATATTGGGCCTATTGCAGGCCATGGCTCCGATTTAGGAATCAAAGTTACAAGTTCTATTAGTGAGGTATTTGAATCGTCCGATGTTGTAATAGATTTTACAACTAAAGAATGTATGCTAGACTGCCTTAAGGCAGCTGTAAAATTTAAAAAGCCGCTAGTTAGTGGCACAACTGGAATAGAAGGTCTAAATTTAAAAGACTATGCTGCTAAAGTTCCAATATTATGGTCAGCAAATATGAGTATAGGAGTTAATGTGTTGCTGAAATTGGTAAAAGAAGCTGCCAAGCTTTTAGGTAATGAGTATGACGTTGAAATTTGGGAAATGCATCACAATTTAAAAAAGGATTCACCATCTGGAACAGCTATAGAGTTTGGTAAAGCAGTTGCTAACGCTGCAAAAGTGGATTTTGAGCTCAATCAATATTCACATAATAATTCAAATATAAGAGGGAAAGGAGGAATAGGCTTTGCAGTATCTCGTGGAGGTGGAGTAATAGGAGATCACAGTGTCATGTTTGTCAATTCCGATGAACGAGTAGAATTAAATCACAAAGCAATTGATCGTACAACGTTTGCTAGAGGGGCGGTTCAGGCAGCAATATGGTTGTGCGAGAATAAAACTCCAGGACTTTATTCAATGCAGGATTTAGTATGAACGATAAATACGCTTTCGTTAAAAATTTAAATCTTTGGTATGGCTCTAAACAAGTTTTATTCGATATAAATTTGAATATTTGCAAAAAGAAAGTCACAACTTTTATCGGACCTTCTGGGTGCGGTAAATCGACATTTTTGCGTTGTTTTAATCGTATGAATGATTACGTACCTGGATGTAGAGCGACTGGTGAACTGGTAATCGATGGGCTGGGTAATATATATTCACGTGATATGGATGTTGTATTGCTCAGAGCAAAAGTTGGTATGGTATTTCAAAAACCCAATCCTTTTCCAAAGTCAATATATGATAATGTTGCTTATGGGCCTAAATTGCATGGCATGGTGAAAAATAAGCAAAAATTGAATGAAATAGTAGAAAGTAGTTTAACTAAGGTTGGTTTATGGGAAGAGTTGAAAGATAGATTGCAAGATAGTGCACTAAATTTATCTGGTGGCCAGCAACAAAGATTATGCATTGCTCGTGCAATTGCAGTAAAGCCAACTATTTTATTAATGGATGAACCATGCTCTGCTCTTGATCCAATGGCAACCAATGCAATCGAAAATCTTATACAAGAATTGAAATTGAGGTTCACCATAATTATGGTAACTCATTCGATGAAGCAAGCTAAAAAATTATCTGACAGCATAGTTTTCTTTTGCAATGGCAAGATTGTTGAATTCGGAAGTACTCAAGAAATCTTTGAAAATGCTCAGTCTCCTTTAACGAAGGAGTATATTCTGGATCATTAGCTTAATAATTGATATTTTAATTTTTTCTATGTATAATTTTATCAAGTTTGTTGTGATAGGGGGTTAAAATGTTTAGTACAAGTGAAGCAACAAAAAAGTTGTTTAAAGCTATTGAATTTCAAAATGCTAGTGGTGAAAGAATAACACCTGAGGAAGCTTGGAATCATTTTCAACAAGCATTGAAAGAAGGAGCGAATGTTAATGCTTTTGAAGATGGAATGACACCTTTGATGTGCATTATTTCAGCTTTTGTTACTAGTAATAACGAGGAACATCAATATTTAGAGCTTATGGCTAAGTTGCTTGTACAGCATAAAAAAATTGATGTAAATATTAAAAGCAAGCAAGCTGTTATGGAGAGAAGACCAAAGGAACATGATGGTTATCCAGTTTACGAATTTGAGGAGAGAGAAGTAGTAGATAGGAGTCCATATCTTCGCTGCATATACCTTGACAATTCACAACCTGTTAATGAAGGATTTATACCTCAAAATTATGCTCGTGCAGAGGAGGAAATTGAGACCGGCAAGAAGAAAAAAAATACAGCTTTACACATTGCTTGCGAGATGGGAAGTATAGATATAGTAAAAATATTACTCACACATCCAAAGATCAAAACTAATATTAAAAACTATGAAAACAAAAGTCCAAGAGATTGTATTGCAGGATATGTTAAGAAAATAATAGAACCAGAGTTCATAAAGATAGAAGCAGTTGCTCAAAAAAGGAAACAAACTAATTATGCTTATGCTTTTTTGTTATCTGGAGTATTTGCTGTTGGTCTATGTTTCGTAGTTGACAACCCAGTTCCACTTGCTGCAACTTCGTTGCTTTTTTTTGCAATAGGATGTGGTTTTCTGTATAGAGCAAATACAGTTATTAATGATGTAAGCTTCTCTCAAGTTATTGTGAACGAACGTGCTAGTGATTTATCTGTTCAGGTAAGGTGTCATTCCAGCACTTGATGCTGGTTTTCATTTAATCTCATTGAATTTAGCATAAGCTTTGTAAATTTTTCTAGATCCCAGTGTCAAGCACTGGGATGACACCCATTTCTTTCTAGTCTTGTCATTCGAGTAGCTGAAACTATAGTATTTCCTAAAGTAAATGATAAAGGTATAATAAAGTATTTGAGTTATAATGGCATATAGTGTGGATTTAAGGGAAAAGGCAGTATTGATGATAGAAAAAGGTAAGACAAAGGTTGAGGTAGCAGAGCTTATGGAGATAGGAATAGCAACTCTGTACCGTTGGTTAAAAAAGAAAGCTGCTGGTGAAAGCCTCAAGCCATCTAAAAACGGTAGCTTTATTCGAAAAATAGACCCCAAAATACTCGAAGAATATGTTACAAAGAATCCAGATCATACTCTGGCAGAGATGAAACAAAATCTTGGATTTGGAATAAACTCAATTTGGTATAGACTAAAACAGCTAAAAATTACTTTAAAAAAAAGTCACACTATATCAAGAGCGCAATCAAGAAGATAGGGAGCAATTTATTGATAAAATCTCAAAAATAGACCATTCCAGCATCTTATATATAGATGAAGCAGGAGTTGATAATAAGTTATACCGAGAATATGGACGCGCTCCAAGAGGAAAGAAAATTTATGCAGATATTCCAGGGAGAACTCGAGAGAGAATCAGTATAGTAGCCGGGTGGATTGGAAAGAGATTTATTGCACCAATGACTTTCAAAGGTGGGTGTGACAAAGAGGTATTCAATACATGGTTGGAGAAGATGTTATTACCTAAATTGCCACTTGGCACAACTATAGTTATGGATAATGCTACATTTCATAAGACCACTAAAACAAAATCATTAATAGAGTCTTTTGGCTGTCATTTGCTGTATCTTCCAACATATTCACCAGATTTGAATCCTATAGAATACTGTTGGCATACCATCAAAAGCCGCCTCAGACCTCTCATGTATAAATATACAGACTTACAGCTTTTGGTTGGTAATACCATAATGGAACTTTATCATCCATTTTAGAAAATACTATAGATGCTTTTCTTAATCCCAGTACCAGCTACTAGGATGACATTATGGAAATCTGGATCACGTTGTCAGCTACTAGGATGACAAAAAGGCAAGGTACTGAGATGACAGGAGTATGAAATGGGTCTACTTGACCATTTAGTTGTCTTTTCTCGTCTACCTTATTTTACCACTCTGCTGAACGGATACCTTTATTTTCAATAATTTTGTTAGCAATAATACGGCTTTCAAAATCGACACTTATTATGTCAGATAGTGAGTTAATATCAGAGTACTTGTCAAAGTTTTCTATTGTTGATTTTACTACCTCTACTACTTCTAAAAAGCCGATTCGTGATTTCAAGAATTCATTAACAGCTATCTCATTTGCAGCGTTCAAAACAATACTATTTGTATGTGGAGAAGAAGAATTTAACACTTCCATGCTTAGCTTTAGTGAAGAAAAACATTTGTGGTCTGGTTCTTGAAAAGTCAATTTTTTTTGTTTTGTTAAGTCTAACTTGTAGTTCAAAGTTGATCTTTCTGGCCAAGACAAAGCATATGCAATGGGAGTTTCCATATCAGTTTCTGCAAGCACAGCAAAGCTGAATCCATCGTGATAAACGACAATTCCATGTACTATCGATTCAGGGTGCACTACTGCTTCAATTCTATTTGGGCTAATATTAAAGAAATGATGTGCTTCTATTATTTCTAGTGCTTTATTCATCATTGTTGCACTATCAACTGAGATTTTCTTTCCCATTTTCCAAGTAGGGTGACTTAGTGCCTGATTTACTGTGATATTTCTTAATTGTTCAAGGCTATAATTTAAAAATGGTCCACCAGAGGCAGTGAGTATAATCTTTTCTACACATTTATCATCATTTTGCAAAACTTGAAAAATTGCGTTGTGTTCAGAGTCAATAGGGATTATTTGTACGCTCCTTTCTTTAGCTTTTTCAAGCAGTAACTTGCCACCACAAACAATGCTTTCTTTATTTGCTAGAGCAATAACTTTAGTACCGCTTTCTATAACCTTTATAACTGGCTCAAGGCCTGCGATGCCAACTATTGCAATAACTGAGAGATCAACAGGTAGAGAAGCAACATTTGCTAGACCTGGAGCACCAACTTCTACTTTGACGTTTGTACCAAGTAGATCTTCTTTTAAATCTTTGTAGAACCTTTCATCAGAAATGGCAGCATATTTTGCATTAAGTAGATTTGCCTGTTGTGCTAGCAGAGCAAAGTTAGAATTGGCACTTAGTGCTTCCACCTGATATTCTTCCTTTCTCTTTGAGAGCAAATCTACAGTCTTTTTTCCAATGCTTCCTGTTGATCCTAAAACTGAAACTTTTTTCACTAATTACAATAAAATCTTCTTAGTTATTTAGTAACCAAGCTCATGATCATCACCAACAGATGGTGAAGGACCAGGTGAAAAAGATTGGCCATGATGATCACCTGCATCATGCATATCATGCAAACCATCGGCACTTTGAGCTATTTCATTGTTAGAGTGGGGATAATCATCCGGATGATGCCCCTCATCACCGTAGTCCATACCCATTCCTTCTGATGGCATATCTTCTCCACCACCACCTGAAAAATATTCTGCAAGACTTTCAAGAAATTTTATGCCAAACATATTACCTGATTTCCCAAATAACGTTACTAGACTGCTACCACTGACCAAACCTTCAAACACATTATTATAAGCAGCAATTGCTCCTTCATGAAAGTTGAACATCCACTTCATTCCATCCACAATTGTTGCAACAGAGTCGCTATGACCAAGACCGAAACCACTTTTCTCACTAGCGGCTTCCTGGTGTTTCTGCTGTGCCTGCCATTCTGCAATATTTGGACCTTGTGCTTCACTCATAAACTTTTATTTTAAGCCTTAAGCTATCATTTTATCACAAACACCGCAAAATATCAATTGTTTAAGAGAGGTTATCATAAAAATAGCTAACACTAAATTCTGATTACTCTATACCAAAACATTGATAATGTGCTGTAGTAACAAAGTGATGAAGGAAGGTCTTGAGGTTTAAGACAGCTTCTATTTCTTCTTAGAAGACTGCTCCTCTCTCTTTCCTTTTTATTTTATTATCTTAATATTAACTTACTCATAAATTATTGACAAGTACTAATAATTTAATTATTATTAATATAATATTAATAATGAGGAAGAAAAATGCTTACTAATGATTTATCTAATAATAACACACCATCATCAGCTCCGCCACCGCCACCTCCCCCACCTCCGGATTGGAAAAACACTTGTAAGCATAACAATAAAAATGGAAAATCTCCTAGTGTTACTGCAGAAAAAAGCAGCAGTGGCAATAAGCCAAGAAGAGATCAATCTAAGAGTCCTGTTCAACAATCATCTCTTAATTTTGCAGAAAATCCACTATTTAAGAAAAAACAAGAAGAACATAATGTAAATAGCGAAACTGCAGATGAAGGAAGCAATATTAGACAGAGTGAGCCAAATAGAGGATTAACTCACAAGCCTGTATCAACTAGAGTTTTTAGTTCTCAACAAGGTAATTGTAATAGTAACAAACCTTCCAGTAATTCAGGAACTAACAATAGTACTCAATCAGAAAAAGGGCTATCTGAGAATCCTATTCAACTTGCAACAGAACAAAAAATCGATACTTCCATTTTGGTTAATACTTCAGTTGGCATAAGCAAGGCAACTGCCTTAAAATATTCAATTGCTACTTTGTTGCTATGTATATCTAACGCTAACTATGGATTAGCGAACAAAAAAAGAATTGGAAATGGAAGGTTTTTTACGTTGTAAAGAGTATGAAATGAGTGTAGAAAAAATATGAACCAGAAAGTTAAAAGGAGATCGGTGGCGAGTGTGCTCAATTTCTAATCTATTTTTTAGGTAACCAAAAACTGTTTCAATAATAGATCTTTTCCTTAAAAAAATCTTCTCATTTAGAGAGATTAATGCGTTTTTCATCCCTTTTTTTATCTTGGTAACAAGCTTTAAATTTCTATCAAGTAATTGTAGAAATAGACCTTTTTGGATATAACCTTTATCTCCAAATAATAAACCCGTTAGTTTTTTAGTCAGATCTAAAACTGGCTTTCTATCGTCAATGTTACCTCTGGTTAGCGTAACACCTTGAATTTCGCCTATTTCATTGATTACTACATGTAATTTAAAACCAAAAAACCAGCCATAAGTGCTTTTGCTTAATTTTGCAATTCCAGTAAAAACTTTATTTTTAGATATTCTTTTTGCATGACAGACCGTGATAGGAGTTGAATCAATGTAGGAAATACCTGTATTTTTTGCCTGCTCACATAACCACTGTAGCAACATTGCTAAATACCATAAAACTCGAGGTTTTAGCGCAATAAATCTATCATAAGAAGGTAGTCTGGAAAAGTCTGACTTATGCAGCAACTGTAAGTAACATATGTAAAATGATTTAAAGTTTTCATATCTAGATTGCTGATATAACAGAATTATTGTTATAATTTCGGAATGCGTTATTTCTGGCACTCTTGTAGGTTTTTTACCATTGGATAATAATCTACCTGCAAAATTTTTGTCTATTATTTTACAATAATCATCTACAAAACAGAATAATTCTGTTACATTCTTATTCACTGGGTAACCTCCTATTATCTCTAAAATACTGGAGTTTACCTTCTTTTCTTCTTCTCTTCTAATCCATAGTTAGCGTTTCTAGTGTTACAGCTGGTATATATACATATCTTTCGATTTCAGTAACACTAAGTGATCCAGTACTTTTCACAGTTATTGCTTTTGTTTCTGCATCGGTTATGTTGAGCTTAGCTGCATATCTTATCAATTCACACCTTTCTGCAATAAACAGCGAGAAAAAAGTTGATCCTGGTAGAGAACAATCACAAGATTTACAGAAAGCAAAGGAACTTGAACAGAGCAATACTTATACATCATCACTTTCAGTAATAGCTGAAACACCCATTTTACCGCCACCACCTCCTCCTCCATTGCCACAAAATGCTGCACCACTACCACCTCCTCCTACAGCTTCCAAGTATACGGAGAAACCTAAGAATGGTGCACCGGAGAAGGCTAATAAATATTCTGCTCTGCTTGAACAGATAAGAAAAGGTACGAAGTTAAAACCTATTAATGATGGTGCACCGGAGAAGGCTATTGATTCTGAACAAAATAAGTCATTACCTGCGGGTGCCAAATGTCATGATTATGAGATAGGTAAGATCCTGCAGAGGAGAATAGGAACGGGATCTTTTTCTAGTAGTGAAAGTGAAGTTTCTGACCACAGTGACAGTGATGATTGGAGCAATGATGAATCGAAAAAACCGAAAGAGAAAAAGCTGACAAAATCCAGGAAAAACCTACGCCTTCAAACTCCCAACCAGAAGATGAAAGAGGAAGCAAGAGTCCTGACAGTGGTCATGAATCTGATGATAATGTAAAACCTAAATCCACAACTCCACCACGTTCTGCATCAAAGGTAGAGAAGCCACCGATATCGCCTAAGCCTGTTAATTCAAAAACGAAATGTGAAGCTTCTCCTGCAGCACAAGCAAATAATGTTGACCCAACGAATAGTGAGATGCAAAAACCATCTCATTCTGTTAGGGAAATTTCTAAACGTTATGGTGAACAAGCACAACGTTATGATGTACAAGCCACACGTATTTCAACTTCAACATGTCATGGATCAAGGTAAGAGAAAGTAGTACACTCTTCTTAAAATAAGTTTACCTACAGGTCTGATTGTACTAAGATTGCTTAGTACAATCAGATTTATGAAATGCGCTTATCTCAATATTACCTGCCAACTTTAAAAGAAACCCCGGCTGGTGCTGAAATTATTTCTCATCAATATTTGTTACGTGCGGGCTTAATCAAGCAGACAGCATCTGGAATTTATTCTTGGCTGCCGCTTGGTCTTTTGGTACTTAAAAATATTGAAAATATTATCAGAGATGAAATTGGTGCTATTGAAGTGTTGATGCCTTGTGTGCAGCCAGCAAGTCTTTGGCGAGAGTCAGGACGTTACGATGATTACGGCAAAGAAATGCTACGTATTAAAGATAGGCATGAAAGCGATATGCTTTTTGGTCCAACACATGAGGAGGTGGTAACTGATTTGATTAGAAATACGGTAAAAAGTTACAAAGATTTGCCACTTTGTTTATATCAAATTCAGTGGAAGTTTCGTGACGAAGTAAGACCTCGTTATGGCGTTATGAGAGGCAGAGAATTTCTGATGAAGGATGCGTATAGTTTTGATGTAGATTACGAAAGTGCACTGAACTCATACAACATGATGTACAAAACTTACATAAAAATCTTCAAACGAATGGGGCTTACTCCAATTGGAGTGAGGGCAGATACAGGACCAATTGGAGGAAATTTAAGTCATGAATTTCATATATTGGCAAGCACCGGTGAGAGCACTTTATATTATGACAATAAATTTTCTGAACTGCTAGAGAGTGAAGATATTGAAAGCCTGAAGAGCATATATGCAGTTGCAGACGATATGCATGATCCTAAAATTTGTCCTATACCGCAAGAACAGTTAAATGTTAGTAAAGGTATTGAAATAGGGCACATTTTTTATTTTGGTGATAAATATTCGAAGCCTATGAAGGCAAGTGTTACTTCTCAAGATGGAAAAAATGTTAATATGCATATGGGTTCGTACGGTATTGGAGTTTCAAGGCTTGTTGGCGCAATAATAGAAGCTTTCCATGATGATAAAGGAATTATCTGGCCAGAGGCAGTAGCTCCTTTTAAAGTTGGTTTGATCAATTTACAAACAAAAGTAACGGAGGCTGCAGATAAAATATACAAAGCTTTGAAAAGCGATGAAGTGCTTTATGATGATACGGACGAAAGTGTAGGAGTGAAATTTGCCAGAATGGATCTGATAGGGTTGCCATGGCAAATAATTGTTGGAAAAAAAGTAGTAAGTGAAAATACAGTTGAAGTAAAAAATAGGGCAACTGGAGAGGTAGAGGAAATACAAGTTGAAGAAGCAATAAATCGTTTTAGCGCAAAATGATATACGGTATTGGCACTGACATAGTATATATACCCAGAATATTGAGAATATCACAAAAATACGGGGAAAAATTTCTCAATAAAGTCTATACTAAGAAGGAGATAGAGATAAGCAAAAAATATAATAGCCAAGAAGTAAGAGCAAAATATTTTGCTAAACGCTTTGCTGCAAAGGAAGCTTTTGTTAAAGCGCTAGGCACTGGATTCAGCCAAGGAATTATAATGAAAGATATAGAAATATACAGTAATATCAGGGGAAAACCACATCTTGCTATGACAAAGGATTTCATCTCGAAAGACTACAAGATACACCTTTCTCTAAGTGATGATCAAGATTATGCTACTGCGTTTGTTGTAATTTGCGTTGAGTAGATATTGTTTAGTACATACGATTTCAAAAATTTTTTTGAAATTATACTTTGACCTAAACAGATCGACCTTTTTGTGAATCCTGGTTTCTGCTTTCTTCAACTTGTTTTGCAAAAGACGTCTCTTGTGTGTTCATATGTTGAAGTGGTTTAGCAATTTCGCGCATAACAGCAGCAACTGCAGTTAAAAACGCCTTAAACAATCCACCTAAAACTCCACCAACTGCTTCTCTACCGTACATACGAGCTTGCTTTTCATTGTCATCAGCAGTTTCCCCTGCCCTCCTTCTTGGATCCATTCTATGAGCAATAACTGAAAACAACACTCCCCTAATTGAAGACTTCACTCGTGCTTTTGCCTTCTGAACATCCCCATCACTTGCTACTTCATGTTTTTCCCTACTATTCATTAGCTCCTTTTGTTGTTGAAAACTTAAGATCTCTTCCATCAGTTGTTTTCTTCTCTTTTCCAGAACTCTTTTCTTGGACTCTGATTTATCGCGAGTGTGTTTTGTGGTTTCAAGTTCTACATCAATATCCTCAGATGCTGCTTGGCTATATAAGGTTTCTATGAGCCTATCTATACTTCGCTTTACTTGCATAGTCCTTTCGTAACTATCTAAATTATCAACTCCTTCATCAATTTGACTTAAAATATCCTCGAAAGGTTTTAAATACTCTTTGCACTGCTCTTCAAGCTGATTTTCATTCTTCAAATTCCTTTCTCTTCTGTCATCGCTATTCTCTTCAACATTATCATCGCCTTCTTCAAAAAGATCCTCATCGTTCATAATTTTTTTTAATTTATTCCCACTTATTATTATTGTATATGAAAAAATTAAATTAACACTAATGAAAAGTGTTCACAACTTCAGCACTGGCTAAAACTACAGTGAAGCTGTCAAAAGTGGCAGGATCGTAATATCTCTCATATAATTCAACCGAACACCTGAGTTTTATCTTCTCCTTAGCATTAAAACTAATCTCATAATCATTATTAGAGTTTAACATTGCAGAATTACGCAATAATTCATCAGCCAATACTGAATTTAAAATGCCATTAATTTTTATTGTAATCTTTCTACTTCCAGCACAATCAAGCACTTTTCTCCAGCCAAAAGAGGAAATATCTTTCATCTCTTCTTTGTTATTACGCAAAGTAAACCTTAAGTTTCGTATATTATTCAGCACAACAAAATTATTGTCATGACCTTTAATTTTCAGCTGTAATTTGCTCATCGCTACCTCCTTGTATTAAAATATCAAAATTAATTGTTGAATGTAAAACTTCATCATGCTGATTTATAGCACAATTACTTTCCAAAATGGTCTCACTACTAATGCTCTTTACCACCAAGCTAACATGCTTTATAGCAGCAAGCATGCTGCTTATATGATAAGTATATATGTCGCATGAAAATCTTACTTTTGTAGCAAAGTTAGATAGCATATGCAGGTTAATATAATTTACTATGCGCAATCTCAGATAAGGAATAGTAACCTGCTTAGGCAGGTAATCATAGATGTTAGTAACATATTTCTTTAAATCAGAGTTTGCTTTTAATGCTGCATAAATACTATTATACAACTCATTTATAATTTGAATTTTTTCCATCTCACAGATACGGTTACGAAGATTGCAATTTGCAGATACAACAGATGGTGTCATCCCATGCCCAGACACTGGTTCACTTTATAATGATGTCATTCCAGTAGCTCTTTCTTGTCATCCCAGTGCTCAGACACTGGGATCCAGTTTTTTCATGATCATCAAAACGTTGTATTTTAAAATAAAACGGCTACTTTTATGCTTACCAACTTAATAAAATTCCTGGATCCCAGTGTCTGAGCACTGGGATGACAAGAAAGAGCTACTGGAATGACATCATTATAAAGTGAACCAGTGTCTGGGCATGGGATGACACCATCTGTTGTATCTGCTATTGAATGACAAACAGGAGCTACAAAACAACCTTTGGTTCGCGAAATGGAGAATACACCTTCTTCACTTCAGATAAATGGCTACTTACTTCTGATTCACGATTTTTATAGAGAGCAGAAACATGCTGTATAATACCTAGCTTTATTTGCTCAGGAACACTATCATAACCAGCTTCATATACAACATCAGCTCTTATTATGCTCAAATAATTGAAAAATTCAATATAGCTTCCTATATCACTAAAATAATAACTAAGTTTTCTATTCTTATCAGTAGCCAATATTATTTTATTCACAGGACCATAGCTTAAATAGATTCTACGAGGTATATAACCTTCATATGAAACTTGCCACGTTTGCTTTACTAGAGACTTTTCCATATGCCACTGAGCATAATCAGTTGCCATAAAAATAAAACTTGAAATCAACTTATCATCTTGATCATTTTCAATTCGTAAAAAAGATTTAACCTCTCCTAAAGTTACTGGAAAAGATTTAGGCTTAGACTTACGTTGTATATTTATGATTGGATACTTTAGTCTTGTTGACATAACAACCCTCCTTTTCTATATATAGCTAAAATAAGTAAGACTTATCTATAAAAAATCTTACTTATTTTAGTTATCACTTAATATTAAATTGCAGCAGCAACTCTATCGTACAAGTATATTGAGAAGAGAACGTATTAACGCTGTTTCTCCTTTTTTTAGGCCGGATTTTAGTAGATTGACATTCTGAGAATGAATGTTATTGAAAGTGAAGTTTAGCTCTTTAGCAAGTAGACTGCGAAATTTCTGCACACTTTCATATGCGATGTTTTCAAGTTCATGCGCAAACTTATCTTGAGCCGCAGCTGCTATGTCTTCTATTTCTTCATTGAACTCTTCTAGCTTTCTTTCCTTACCTTTAAAATTTTTCGTAAAAGCTTTCATATTAATTGGCCTCAACTATTCTTATAATTATAATGACAATAAAAAAACTACCGAAGTAAAAAATTCGTACTATGAAACTGCAAACAAAATCAGCACACCAAATCGGTTCGCTTTATAGCGTAAATCCTATCATCCTGATACTCTTTACTGTCATTCAAGTACCCCTTTTTTGTCATCCCAGTGCCCAGACACTGGGATCCATGTTGCTCACAAGCAAACTAGCATAGAAAGGTGGTACAACGTTTTCGATGAGATTGCAGAAAGGCTGGATTTCAGCATCAAGTGCTGGAATGACATCTCTATAAGACTCCTAACTAATCCAAAATATTAATAAACTTACTAATTGCAAAAAAGGCAAAAGGATCCCCACTTAGTGAGTTTGACCCTATAATAATTTAAACTGGCGCTGTAATAATGTGCTAACGCTTAAAATAAGCGCGTTTTGGCTGAATGTAGAAAAAATAAAAAAGACATGCAGCCGCTATAATTTTATGTAATCCGCCAATAAGTACCTTAAGTTTTTTACTGAATTTTTGTTATTGAGCCTGCAGGTCAAAAACAAGTTTTGAGTCATAAATACCCTTAATGTCATAATAAGGAAAGTTGGCAATATTTGTCAAGTAGTTTTCTTATCTTTTACAGGCATAATTTACATGCTACAATCAAATTTTCATAACTGGTGAATAAAAATGCAAAGAGATAAAATTAAAGTAGAAATAAAAAAGTTATCACATGGCAAAAGCTTGCCTCTTCCCTGTTATGCAACTATGCAGAGTGCTGGCATGGATCTTTATGCCGCACTGGACAACTCTGTTATTTTAAATCCACTTGAAAGGTTACTTATTCCAACTGGCATTGTGATTGCAATACCAAACGGTTTTGAAGGACAAGTACGCCCACGTTCTGGGCTTGCTGCAAAACATGGAATCACTGTCTTAAATTCTCCGGGCACTATAGACTCCGATTATCGAGGTGAAGTTAAAGTTTGCCTAATCAATCTAAGTAATCAGCCATATGAAATAAAAAGAGGAGATAGAATCGCACAAATCCTCATCACTCCTGTATCTCAGGTAATTTGGGATGACAGAGAAGAATTCTGCACAGAAGAAACCGTCCGCAATGAAGGGGGCTTTGGATCAAGCGGTAGGTAGTTTTTTATATGTAAGTTGACTGTATTGATTTTTTGATATATAATATTAATATATTATTAACTTATTTTAAGAGGAAATTATGTCAATTTTAAAAACCCACCGTCATAAAACAAACATTGCAATTGTAGCGCTTACTTCTCTGTATGTTATAGGCACAGCAGTAGCACTTTCAACACCGTATTGGGTGTCTTCAACTTCGCTTTTAGCGCCACTTGCAGTTTTTGCAGCTACACCACTTGGAATAAGTGTTTTAGCATTTGCTGCTGTTGCACTGGCTAGTTTAGCAATATATTTCATCATCAAAAACAATGAAATATCTGAGCCTAAAATTCCGAGCATTGTTATTAAAAGTTGTGAAGGAGATCTATTTGTGAAAGTAAAAGATGAAGATTTTGAGTATATCAAAAAACACAACCAAAATAAGAATCAAGATGGCAGTGTTATCCCCGATGAGTATCGTATAGATTTTATCTTAGAAAGTCACAGTTACTACATTACTGCTACAAGTAAGGAAATGGATAACAATAATGGATTATTAAAGATAAATTCATTAGGAAGAAACAATGATAAAGGTGAGTATGAATTAATACCTGAATATAAAAAAAAGTTAGAAACGTTAGGTTTAGGCTCTGAAGAAAATGGTCCTAAAGAACTCATCATTAGACCTATGCCAAGCTCAATTGTTAAATCACCAGAAGCTGAACAACAAAAGAACGAAAGATCATTATAAAACTAAGTATAAAAGGGGTAGACTAAATAAGTCTGCCCTTCATTTTTTAGTGTTAGTTATTTAAGCTTATTATAGAAGCTGTCTCAAAGTATCCGTTCAGATGCATGACTAATGTGTAAATATCGAAGCAAAAGTGGTGTCATCCCAGTGCTTGACACTGGGATCCAGTTTTCTTGATAAATTTACCAAAAGTGTTTCATTCTATAACGCAAAATCCATACTTACCAAACCGAATGCATTACTTGCAATCTCGATCCCAATGTCAAGCACTGGGATGACAGAAAAAGGAGCACTGCCATCATATTGGATAACACCATTTATTTCTATAGCTGTCTTTTCTATCTTATTTTGCCACCCTACTGAACGAATACCTTAAGAGAAGTTACTAAGGATTTTTATTTAGTCTGACTGCATCCTTTACCTTATCTAACAACCCATTAATAAAGCCAATTTTGTTTGGAGCATCAAGTAAATCAGATGCAATGTTAGTATATTCATTAATAACAATTGGTGCTGGTGTATCAAAATCAATTAACTCACATACTGCAATACGCAAAATAGATAAGCTTATAAGATTTAATCGTGAAAGTGACCAGCTTGGGTGTAAATAAGACTCTATTATTTTATCATATTCTTCACTGCTTTTTATAACCTTACATAACAAGTTTTCTAAGAACTGATGTTCAAATTCTTCACATTCAAATATATCTTTCAACGTACTTATGTAGTCCTTAAGCTCACAATTTTCCAAATTAAAAGTGCTTTTGTTGTAACTTACAAAAATATTTGAATAAGCAATTTGTACAGCAAGAAATCTTGCCGTACTTCTTTTTATGCGCCACTTTTTATCTACTGGTTTTTCCTCCATTATTTTAATTTATTGTGTAGATCTATCATATGCAAAACAGTTGAGGCTGCATGGCCACCAACGTTCTTTTTATTTTTGTCAGCTCTAATTAGTGCTTTATCTTTGCTGTCAGCGGTAATTACGCCCATACCAAGGGGTATTGCATAATGCATAATAACTTCATTTAAGCCTTCGATTACTCCTTTACAAACGTATTTATAATGATCAGTTTCACCGCGAATCACGCACCCAAGAGCTAAATAACCGTCATAATTAGCATTCTTGCTTTTTACTGCAAAGAGAATTGTAGCTGGTATCTCAAATGCACCAGGAACTTCAATTATATCATAGCTTGCATGACTTTCTTTTAATCTATCGACTGCACCTTCAAGCAAAAGGTTCGCTATTTCAGTGTGGTAAATTGAATTAACTATTAGTATTTTCGACATTCATCCCCACTTTTCTTGTTAAAAGCAACTTTATTAATGATTGTTGAACCAGAGTTATAATATTACTAAATATCCAATATATTACCAGGCCGGCAGGAAAAGAAGAAAAAATAAAGACAGAAATGTAAGGTAAAAACTTCATAACATTTACTTGAATATCATCTTTACTGGTTTGATCGTTCTCACTTAGCTTCTGCTGAATTATCATGGTAGCGCCGAAAATTATAGGTAAAATGCCTATAGAAATAGGAAAGTTATAATTAAACAACCCAAATAATGTAAAAATGTTTGTTGGATCAGAAGCTGAAAGATCCTTAATCCATAAATAAAAAGGGGCGTGTCTCATCTCTATAGTAACAAATAATACTTTATACAGAGCAAAAAATACTGGTATTTGTATGAGCATAGGGAAAATGCTCGACATTGGATTTACATTGTTTCTCTTGAACAACGCAATTGTCTCTTTGTGCTGCTTTAAGCTGTCATTTTTGTACAACTCTTTTATACGAGTTAATTCAGGCTGCAGGCTTTTCACCTTGAACATCGAAATATATGATCTATTAGATAAGGGAAGCATCAAAAGTTTGATTACTAAAGTTAGCAATAATATTGCTAAGCCAAAATTTTTCAAAACAAAGTTAAAATATTCAAGCAGTAAAAACACCGGCTTGGTTATAAAATAAAGAACACCAAAATCTACAGCCTTATCAAACAAAGGTATATTGAGAGTGTCTTTATAAGAATCAAGTAAATTCAATTTCTTTGCCCCAGCAAAAAAGTAGTTCAGAGTAGAAGCACTTGTACCAGGGAGTATGTGTGTGTACGGTCTAACAAAATCTGCTTGAAACTTATCAATGTTATTAACATTCGTGTGTTTAATGCTCACATTTATTTTATCTGATTTCTCAGGTATGATGGCTGTAAGCCAGTATTTATCAGCAAAACCAAACCAATTTTTTTCACTCGTGCTTGCCTTTATTAAACGCTTCTTAGAAATATCCTTATATGTCCACTCCTCTAGCTTATTGTTAAATGCACCTAGTACTCCTTCATGTGATATCCAATAGGATTCGTTAATATTATCACGTTTACGATTGATTTTACCATAGGGAACTAAAACTACATTATCTTTTGTATTGTTTTCAATAATTTGCTCAACTTTAAACATGTAGTTATCGTCAAGGCTAATTTTCATTCTAAATAAAATGCCATTTTCATTATCCCAAAATAAATTGACCTCTTTTTGATTGAGTTTATCTGCTTGCCATACTGTTTTAGAATCTGGAACTTTAATCTTTTCATTCGGATCGAGCCACCCAAATTCTGCGAAATATACATCTTTTGATTCTGCAGGTGACAGTAACACCACTTGTGGAGAAGAAGAACTCGGTTCTAAGTGGTAGTTAGTTAGGATTAAGTCATCAAACCTTGCACCTTTCAGAGAAATTGATCCTTCAAGCATGTTATTGGTTAAATTAACTCTCTGTTCTCTAGTAGAATTAATAATTTCAGAACGATTTTGGTATATCATAGGAGCAAGGTCGTTAGAAGATTCGATATGTTCAATATTTTCAATCGATGGTTGGCTTTGGCTCGTGTTAAGAAAATTATCATACATAATATGCCATAATACTATAATCAATATAGAAAGAATTGTTGCTAAAATTAAATTTTTTGCTTCTGACATGAAATTAAATCGAACATACCTCCTTAAAGTATATGTTAAATATTGTACTAAAACAATAAAATTTACTTATTTTTAATAATAGCTTTTAACGCTAATCTTAAAAACTTACTCTTATGGCTTCAAATTTTAATAATATGAATGCAGCAAAAAATCTAGTTATTTGGCTACTGATAATAGTCATTACTGCAATGTTTATTGATTCACAAGGGGATAAACTAAGCAATAGGTTTCTGAGCACTTTTCTACCGTACAAAGGAAGGGTTCAAAATGGCGGAAGTATTGAATTTACAAAGTCATACGATGGACACTTTTATATTCAAGCTCAAGTCAATGATCGTAATATAACGTTTTTGCTTGATACCGGAGCAACTGATATTGTTCTATCGCAAAAAGATGCGTTACATGCTGGTATTAACTTACAAAACATTCAAGACTTTAAAATATATGAAACTGCAAAAGGTCAAATAAAAGCTGGAGTGGTTCAAATACCTCAAGTTAAAATAGGAAATTTTTTAATTAATGATGTGCACGCTAGTGTTAATACTCACTCTATGTCCCATTCATTACTTGGTATGAGCTTTTTGAGATATTTTCATTTCACTATTAGGGATAATAAGCTAATATTATATCGTAGTTAAACGTTCTATACTCTACTTATCAACGCTCTGCAGGTCAATATAGGAGCAGAGATAAATATTGCGGAACAGGTGCCGATTGCAATGCCAAAAGAAATGATTAAGCAGAAGTCTCTGACCACACCTGTACAAATCAGCACTAAAGGAAGAGCAGCAAGAAGAGTAGTACCTGAAGTTAACATAGTACGAAATAGTGTAGAATTAATGCTAGCATCAACTATTTCATCCATTTCTACATCTTTTCTATTTTTTTTATACTCTCGAATCCGATCGTATATAACCACTGAATTATTGATTGAATAGCCAATCACGGTAAGTAGAGCTGCAACTGATGAAATATTAAACTCAATACTCGTTAAGCTGATAAAGCCAAGAGTTAAAATCACATCATGGATCAGTGCCATTATTCCACCAAGTCCACACTGCCAGTTAAATCTAAGCCAAACATAAAAAAATATTCCAATAATTGCAATTAACATGGCTGATATCCCTTCAAATATCTGCGTTGAGCCTATTTGTGGACCAACATAATCTATTTTACGATAAGTTACTAAATTACCTAATTTGCTTTCTAATATACTTTTAACCTTTTTAATTTTATCTTCATCTCCCTCATCTTTAAACCGCACAACTAAGTTATTACCAGCTTTTGAACTCTGTATCGTAAATCCACTCTCTTTTAATATACCGAGAATAGCATCATCCTTGCTTGAAGATTTTATCTCTATCAAAATTCCACCTGTAAAGTCTATACCCAAATTCATTCCACGCAGCATAAAAGTAAGCATTGAAAAAATGATAAGAATAACGCTAACAAGTGCTGTCAAATTTCTATATTTACTAAATCTTATATCAAGATTATCTGGAATAAGTCTAATTGCCATATTTCCTACTTAAATTGTGATTTTATATACTTTTTAAGCAATCGACTAGCTATTTTCTCTTAGCTTATACTAATAATGATCTTTGATTTACTTAATCTACTTGAAAAAGATATTTGATCAAAAAAATGAAAACAGCCTGGTTGTCATTAATAAAGTGCTACTTAAACATCTTTTTTAATCGATTGATTTCATCAGCAAATTTTGGGTCAGTTCTTATGAAATTTTCCACTTGTTTGACTGCGTGTATAACAGTAGCATGATCTCTACCACCAAAATTTCTTCCAATATCTGGTAAACTTTTTTGCGTAAACTTCTTTGCGAAATACATAGCTATTTGTCTCGGCCTCGCAAGACTGCGGAGCCTTCTATTAGATTGCATATCTGCAATCTTTATATTGAAAAATTCAGCTATTTTTTTCTGTATTTCTTCTATTGTGATTGACCTATGATTTGACCTAAGAAGATCAATTAGGGTCTCACTAGCTGATTCTACTGTCATGCTTCTTCCAATTAAAGAGGTATGAGCAACCTTATTTAATGCTCCTTCTAGTTCTCTTATATTGGATTTTATATTCCTTGCCAAAAATTCTAGGACATCCTTTGGAACATACATATTCATTCGTTCCACTTTCGCCTGCAATATACCAAGTCTTAATTCAAAAGTTGTTTCATTAATATCTGCAACTAATCCCCAACCAAGTCGTGATTTTATTCTTTCTTCTACTCCATCAAGATCACTAGGAGACCTATCAGCTGATATAACCAATTGTTTATTTTGGTCTATCAATGCATTGAAAGTGTGAAAAAATTCTTCTTGTGTACTATCTTTACCACTGATAAATTGCACATCATCTACCATCAATACATCTACTGATCTAAATTGCTCTTTAAATAACATAATATCTTTGCTCCGCAGCGCCGTAATATATTGATACATAAATTTCTCTGCTGATAAATATACCACTTTTCTTTTTGCTGACGGAGAATTGACTATGTCCCAAGCTATAGCATGCATTAAATGTGTTTTACCAAGTCCCACTCCACCATATAGAAATAAAGGGTTGCTTCCTGATATTGGATCTATAGATTCCGCTACACGCTTTGCCGCTGTAAATGCTAACTCATTTGACTTTCCTACCACAAAATTATCAAAAGTGAATCTGGTATCTAGTGGTGAACCAAGATTATGATTATTTTCCTCTCTATTTTTTAGTATCGTATTAGAATTTGAATTTCTTTCTTCAATTAATTGAATATCAATAGAACATACACTTTGATCTTCGCTTTGCCATAATGACAATATTTTTTCCATGTAGTGAACTGTAATCCACTCCTTTATAAATCTTGTTGGTACAGACAACAAAACTTCTCCATTTCTGTTGCTGATAAATCTTAGTGAACTCAGCCAGCTGTTATATGTTGCTTCTCCATAGAGATTATGGAGATAATTTTGGATTTTTTCCCAAGTAACATTGTGGTCCGTTACTGTAATAATCTGATCAAAAAACATAGTAGAAACCTTAGGGTTAGTTAAGTTCATATACCACACCAAGAAAGAACAATAATCAGAAAGATGCAAGATAATCAATAGCTTACTGTAAGATAAAAAGCTAACACTACTTAATACATATCTAAAATTATGAGGATTTTTTGACGAGTTGTAAAGAGTATAAAAACACTAAAATTGATCATTTTTTTGAAATAAAAACAATCAATTTGTAAATGTCGCTTGTACCGAGGATTAGAAGTATGTTATTAAAAAATAGTAATATATTATGTATAAATAAGATATTAAATTTACTGATAAATAAGTAAAGTACTTGTATAAATATAGCTGATTTAGTATAAATTTATTGAAGTAAATTTGTGATTATATTAAGTAATTTGAGTCATAATACTGTATTCGGTATTGAACTGGAGTTTTACACTGAGGGAATAAAAAAAGAATATTTATTTCTGAATAGCATCAAAAATAAAATAGCTTCTCTTGGATTTTTTTGTGAAAAAGAGAGTTCTTTAAACCAATATGAAATAAAAAGTGACTGTTATACGAGCTCTGATAATTTAATTATGCATTTTGAGTTGGCAAAACAATTACTGATTGGAACAGCACAAGAGTTCGATGGTAATGTTTCTTTTAAAGCAAAACCTTATTTGGATAGAGCAGGCAGCGCACTAAATGTACATGTTAGCCTCATGGATTCAAATAATAATAACTTATTTTATGGCAATAAGCAAAAATATAGTGACCACCTGATTCACAGCATAGGTGGATTATGTGCAATGATGAAAAAACATATGTTGTTTTTTGCTCCAAATGATGATTCATATTTAAGATTTCAGTACCCAGATATTCATACTCCAACGACGATTAGTTGGGGAGTGAATAACAGAACTGCTGCAATAAGAATCCCCTATTTTGGCAACGATTCCAAAAGATGCCGCCTAGAGCACCGTGTTCCTGGAGCAGATTGTAACCTTGAAAAAGTACTCACAGCAATAATTGAAGGTATAGTTTTTGGTATAGAGAACAAAATTGCTCCGCCAAATAGAGTGTATGGCATTGCATCTGATCCTCAATATAAGATGGAGAGTTTGATATAGCAACTACCTGTTAAACCCTAACCCATTAAACTCCTTTGAGGTAATTGGCCATTCTAGCACTTTCCTCACATCATTATTTACATTCCCATACCGTAATAGCAAGTCTGCAGCAGATAGTTTCTGCGTACTTTTAGACTTAGGCCCTATATTGGGAAGGTTGCTTGGTAGCTGCTCAGGAAGTGGATTACCAGATACATCCATGTGTTCAGGAAGAGATTTCATCTGATTCTTTATAGAGCTAGAGCTATTTTGTGTAAGAGTTTTATCATCTGGCATGCCAAGAATAATTTTCTCAGGCACTACCATAGTTTTTGTATAATCAACAGGATTGCTATTTTCAGCATCTATAGTCACATGAATTGGTTCGCCAAACGCATTTATCGGGCCACCAAGTGATCCTTTCTCCATGCGTTCTTGTGCTCTTTTCCTTATTATTTCTTCTTCTAACTCAGTTTCAGTTCTTTCTGGTTCTTTTGCGGATATTTCTGTATCTTTTTCTTCACCTTCATCAACACTGCTATACCCTTCATCTCCTGAAACACCAGTAATTTCAGCAGGCTGTTCTTTTTTAGTTCTTATTTTATGAATCAGCAAAAGTAATAAGTAAGTAACTGCAGCAGCAGTAACTATAATGGCTATCTTTGCAGCAATGTGAATCACTGTTAAAAATACTAAAGTTGATGAGACACCAACCAACCCAGATACGATCACTTTATTCTTGCCTTCTGTCACACTTAGAACTGCTACCATAATAATCCCTCAAATACCATACTAAAGTTATATTATATAGAAGTTTTCTTACGCTTACAAAACTGTAAAAATTTTAATCATTTACATAAAGCTATATAAGGATTAATTAATATATAATTTATCTTAGCTATAATATGATGTAAATACGTATAATGTCCGGAATGAAAAGATTAATTATAGAGAGGAATAGAACAGTAATATTATTGCTTATCGTGATTTTTACCTTCGGCTCATACACTTATATAAAAATGCCAAGAGAAAGCAATCCTGATGTACAGATTCCTATAATTAGCGTATTTGTCGGGTTTCCTGGTATTTCTGTCGAGGATAGTGAAAAGTTATTAGCTATTCCAATAGAAAATGAACTAAGGTCCATTGAGGGCGTGAGAGAGCTAAAGGCACTTGCAACTAATGACGGTGCTCACATGATAATTAAGTTTGGTACAGAATATGATAACAAAGAAGTACTTGATAACGTCCGTTCAAAGCTTTTAAACATAAAATCAAAATTACCTATTGAAGCAGAATCTCCGATAATCAATGAAATAAACTTGAGCTTATTTCCGATACTAAACGTTGGCTTGATTGGTAATTTGCCGGAAAGAGCTTTAACTGAAATAGCACTCAAACTAAAGAAAGAAATAGAATCTCTGCCAAATGTTCTTAAAGTTGAAGTGGCAGGTATGCGTAAAGAAACAGTTGAAGTTATAATTGAGCCCACAGTTCTAACAAAATATAACATTCAATCAAATGAGATATTTCAAGCTATATCAAACAACAACAGATTGGTAGGAGCAGGATCACTAGAAAACGATACCGGTAAATATTCGATTAAAATATCAGGGTTATTAAAAGACATAGAAGATATTATGAATATTCCTATTAGATCTCAAAGTGATGCAGTTTTGAGAATCAAAGATATAGCAAAAGTATACCTTGAGTTTGAAGATCACCAAGGATTTGCTCGTATTAATGGACTACCTAGCATTGTACTAGAAATTTCAAAACGTAATGGAAAAAACATAATAGACACGGTAAATCAAGTAAAATACTTAATGGACAAAGCAAAAGATCAATTACCTGAAAATTTAAAAGTAGTTTATTTGAATGACCAGTCAAAAAATGTACGTGATGTGCTTGAAGACTTGGAAAATGGTATAATATTTGCCGTATTACTAATACTAACCATAATAATGCTCTTTATGGGAACAAGGGCTGCTATTCTTGTTGCACTATCAATACCTGGCTCCTTTCTCATAGGAATAATGGCTCTTTACCTAATGGGTATTACTCTAAATATAGTTGTGCTCTTCAGTCTAATTATGGCAGTTGGGATGCTGGTTGATGATGCAATTGTAATCAGCGAATATGCTGATAGAAAGATGATTTGTGGCATGGATAAAGTAGAAGCCTTTTGCACCTCAGTTCATGATATGTTCTATCCAGTTTTATCATCAACATTGACTAAATTAGCAGTGTTTTTCCCTCTGTTACTCTGGCCCGATACAGTCGGTAAATTTATGCAGTACATACCAATTACAATAATTCTAACTTTAACTGGATCGCTAATTATGGCTTTAGTTTTTATACCAACACTTGGTGCAATATTTGGTAAACCTTCAATAACTTCAAAAAAAGAAATAATAAGAATGAGTGCTATAGAAAGTGGTAAGGTAAAAAATACTGGGCTTATAATAAGAACTTATGTACGTATGTTAGAGAAAGTCTTAGATCACCCCAAAAAATTTGTATGTGTTGTTGTATTTGTTTTATTTTTGTCTAGTATATTATATTTTACTTTTGGTCCTGGATTAAAGTTCTTTCCGAATGTAGATTCAGATAACATTTTAATCAGCGTTAAAGTAAAAGAAAGCTTATCAGCCAAAGAACGAGATTTGATACTTAAGAAAGTAGAAGAACGTATTTTAGGTGTTGAAAAAGAAATTTATGTTTTTTATGCTCGGTCAGGAAAATTTTCAGACAACGTTATTGCCAAAATTCAATTGGAACTTGTAGATTGGCGCTGCAGGCGCAAAGCTAAGCAAATACTAAATGATATAAGGAGCAGTGTGCAAAACATAAAAGGAGTAATAATTGATGTACAGGAACAAAAGTCAGGACCATCAGCTGACAAGCCAATACAAATTAACTTAAGCGGAAGTGCATCCAACTTGAATTCAGTAGCAGAGAAAATCCTAAAAATTATGGACCAACCTTCATCTGGATTTATAAATATTCAAGATAGTAGATCAGCACCTGAAATAGAGTGGAATATGAGTATTGATAAGAGTAAGGCTACAAGCTCTGGAGTAAGTGTTGCAACCATCGGTGATTTTATAAAGATGGTTACAAATGGAGTATTAATTGGAAAATATAGACCAAATAACGCAGATGAAGAAATTGATATTGTACTACGCTTTCCCAGAAAGAATCGCAACATGAAAACTATAGATAACCTTTTTATTAATACAGCAAATGGACCGTATTCTATGAGTAGCATAGTGAAATACGTTCCCGAAAAAAAGGCAAATAAACTAAGTAGGATTGATGGATCACGCACAGTAACAATCTCTGCTGACGTTGATACTGGCTATCTTGTTGATGAAAGAGTTAAGTTCATTCAAAATTCGATTACTCAAGACTGTAGTAAAGGAGTAAAGATTGATTTCAAAGGTGACAAGGAAGATCAACAAAAATCAGGAGCATTTTTATTAAAGGCTTTTATATTAGCAATTACATTGATGATATTGGTGCTAGTGGCACAGTTTAACAACATATACTATACATTTATCGTAATGACAGCAGTGTTTTTATCAACAACATGTGTATTTTTCATTTTCTTTCTTATTCAGAAAGTTTTTGTAGTTGTCATGTGTGGAGTGGGGATAATTGCTTTAGCAGGAATTATAGTGAATAATAATATACTATTGCTTGATGCCTTTCATCAGCAAATTAAGGTGCGCAAAAATAACATTAAGCAATGTATAATAAACGCTTCAATTTCTCGCATCAGGCCAATACTACTTACCGTTGCAACTACAGTTCTTGGTTTAATACCGATGATTACTAGGTTAAATATCAGTTTTTTTACGCTACAAATCACATATGATGCTCCATCAAGCCAGTGGTGGGTTGATATTTCAGCAACCATAGCAAGTGGAATATTGGCTGCAACGGTCTTAACTTTATTCTTTACTCCGGCATTGCTTATCATACAAAGACATGAAAAAACTTGACTTAAATTAGCAATCATTTAACATTTAAGATAGCGTTTTTTACCTGTTGAAGCTATAATTATAGCTAATTAAATTGGATTTATTTATATGATTGCTAATCGTAAAAGCAGTGTTAAGCAGAAAAGCAACAAGAATAACATAGTTGGAAGCCTTGATGTAATAAAAACAGCGGGAGAGCTCTCACTTCAAAAAGGTTTGGATTTTAATATTATAATAAATGCACTTAAAAGTGCTATCGAAGCAGTAGCTCAACAAAAGTATGGTAGCAAAAGTAAAATTGTAGTTAATATAGATAAAAACACAGGCAAAGTTACCTCATATAGACAACTAAAAGTCATTAATGATGAATCAAATGAAAATGAGTGTGACTTAATTAAGTTGACACAAGCTAAGTTAATAAAAGAAGATGCAAAAGTTGGAGATACTATTAGTGAGTTGATTTCTCTTAACACTGATCTTGTTTCAGCAAGAATTGCCCAGCAAAAGATTTCTGAAATAATCAAAGATGAAGAGTTAAAAAAGCAATATGAGGAATTTAAAGATAAGGTAGGAGAAATGAGGTATGGCATCGTTAAACAAGTAGAATATTCAGATCTTATTATAGACATAAACGGAATTGGAGCATACCTCCCTTTACGAAACTTAATTGGTGGTGAGTCATTTCGTGAAGGCGATAAGGTTAAAGCTTACATACAGGCTGTTAAGCGCTCTGACGATGGACGTCAAATCATTCTTTCTAGGGCTCATGAAGGCTTTTTAGAGGCATTGTTGAATCAAGAAGTACCAGAAGTTGCTGACGGATTGATAACAATTAAGGGTATAGCTAGAGACGCTGGTTCAAGATCTAAAGTTGCTGTTTTTTCATCTGATAAGAATATCGATCCAGTAGGTGCTTGCGTTGGAGTTAAAGGAGATAGAATAAAAACTATTATACACGAATTAAACGGTGAAAAAATCGACGTCATACATTACTCATCAGATTTGGGTCAATTTGTTATTAAAGCCATTACTCCTGCAGAAGTATCAAAGGTCATTATTGACGAAAATGAAAATTGTATAGAGTTAATAGTTGCTGAAGATCAATTGAGTTTAGCTATAGGAAAAAAGGGTCAGAATGTAAGATTAGCTTCAGAGCTTGTTGGATGGAAAATTGAGATATTAAGCACTCAGCAAGAATCAGAAAGAAGAAATAAAGAATTTAGTCAATGTTCAGTTTTATTTGCTGAAGCTTTAAACTTAGAAGAGATTATGGGCCAATTATTGGTAACAGAAGGTTTTTCAAGTGTAGAAGATATATCTAACACTTCAATTAAGGAACTTGCTTCAATAGAGGGCTTCAATGAAGATATTGCAAATGAACTTCATAATAGAGCAAACAATTACCTGAAAGCAGAGAATGATAGAAAAATAGAAGAGCTAAAAAATTTAGGTATGGAAGACGATGTAATCAACTTAGCCTTATCAATAGATAATAAAGTTGCTCTTAGTAAACATAATATTAAAACTTTAGAGGACATAGCAGATTTATCAAATTATGAGTTTTGTAGCATACTCTCTTCCTCAACTAATAATAAAGACAATCTAAAAGATACAGCAGATTTAATAATCATAGAAGCACGTAAAAAGCTTGGATTAATATAAAAACAATATGAATAATGAAGATATCAGTAATAAAAAATTAACCCTACAAGGCTTAAGCAAGCTTAAATTAGACATTAATTTAAACTCTTTAGATAGTCAAAGTACTGGTACTACAATAGTAAAAAAAAGAAGAAAAATTCATTCTGCAGAAGAATATAGTTTATTTGACGAGAGTAAATTAGGCTCTTTAACTGAAAAAGAACAAATTTCCCGCATTAATGCTGTACAGAATGCTACTTTGCTGAAAGAAAGGAATCAGAGAGAACAAGAAGAGAAAATAAAAAAAGAAGAAAGCAATCAAGAAGCTGAAGATAAAAATGAATCACACTCTTTACCTAAAGAAATAAATAAGGAAGTTTTAAGTAATACTAACTCAGTTGAACAAAAAGAAGATAGTATTGAATATGAGAACAATGATAAAAAGTCTTTTAAAGCTAGCAAAGATATATACTCTAAGCATTCTAAGCTAGTAATTACACAGGCAATAGATGAAAGAAATGAACACCTCCCTGTATTTAAGCAAAAATTTGGTATAAGAAGTAAACAATCAAAGTTTACTAAGGGTAAAAATATAGCAAGAGAAGTTATTATACCAGACAAAATAACTATCAGGGAATTATCTATTCGTATGGCAGAAGATAGCAAAAGTGTGTTAAAAATGTTTAAAGAAGAAGTTGGTGAGAATTATAGAGTAGATGATACAGTAGATCCAGATATAGCATGTGAAATAGCAAAAAAATTTAATCATACGGCTAAACGAGTAAGTGATGCTGATAAAGAAAAGAATTTACTCTTCATAAGCAACAGAGAAAACTTACCTAAAAGACTCAAACCACCTATCGTTACTTTTATGGGACATGTCGATCATGGTAAAACATCATTACTCGATGCATTTCGTGAATCCAATGTTGCAGAAAGAGAGTCAGGTGGCATCACTCAACACATAGGTGCTTATCAATTAACGACAAAAAATAAGCAAAAAATTACCTTCATTGATACACCAGGGCATGAAGCGTTTACTGCAATGCGTGCACGTGGTGCCAATATTACTAATATAGTTGTGATAGTAGTTGCAGCTGATGATGGAATCATGAAACAAACAATTGAAGCAATAAACCATGCAAAAGCAGCAAATGTCTCTATTATAGTTGCCATTAATAAAATTGATAAATCACAACCTGGCGATGTAGAAAGAATAATTAATAGTTTGCCTCAGTGTGACCTCATCCCCGAAGAACTTGGTGGTGATGTTATAATTGTACCAGTATCAGCAAAAAAGAAAATCAACTTAGATAAACTAGAAGAGGCAATTTTATTAATTGCTGAATTAATGACGCTAGAAGGAATAGAGGATTGTCGAGCACTTGGATGGGTAATAGAGTCCAAAATAGATAAAGCTAAAGGAATATCAGCTACATTAATAGTTGAAGAAGGGACATTAAAGATTGGTGACATATTGGTAGTTGGTACAACATACAGCAAAGTACGCAGTATGGTTAATCACCTTGGTCAAAGAGAAAAAGCGGCACTACCTTCTACTCCAGTTGAAGTTACTGGTTTAAATGGTGTACCAAATGCTGGAGATAAATTTGTTGTTGTAAACTCTGAAAGGCAGGCTCGTGAAATTGTTGAATACAGGTTAGAATTAATCAAGAAAAAGCAAGAAGATTTAGACGACAGTAATTTAGATATATTCAGTCGTAATGATAGTGAAACAGAAGAACTATCTGTAGTTTTAAAGTGCGATGTCACTGGTTCTATTGAAGCAATATCAAGTTCAATTGATAAGCTTGGTAAAGACCAAGTGAAATTAAATATTCTACACAAAGCAGTAGGAGGAGTAACAGATTCAGATGTGCTGCTTGCAGAAGCATCAAGCGCAGTAATTTTAGCTTTTAATGTAAAAGTGGATTCAAAAATAAGAGAATTAGCAAAACAAAAAGGTATAGAAATACATACTTACAATATAATATATGAGCTTATTGAAGACATGAGGATGTATCTAACTAAAATGTTAAAGCCTGTTACACGAGAGGTTCGTGTTGGTTCTGCATCTGTAAGGCAAATATTTAATTCATCCAAAGCCGGTAATATCATCGGATGTTATGTCACTGATGGAGTTATAAAAAAAGATTCCCTAATTAAGGTAGTACGTGGCAGCAAATTGGTGCATGAAGGAAAGTTAAAAGCACTACGTAGATTTAAAGATGACGTTAAAGAAGTAGGTGTAAACTTTGAATGCGGAATATCGCTAGAGGGTAATATCGATATTAAAGTTGGAGACATTTTGGAAGCTTATCAATTAGTGCAAGAAGAAAGGACGTTATAGTAGTTGAATATGAAAAAGGAAATTAGAAACCTCAAAGTAGCATCGGTATTACACAGGGCAATATCAAAAGTCTTAATGGAAGGTAATGTTCTTAATGAAAAAGTAGTAGTATCTGATGTAAAGCTAAGCAAAGATTTGAAGAAAGCAGATGTATATATTGTGTTATCTTCATTAAACATCCAAAATGATAATGATGATATCAGCACTGTTGTTAATGAAATGAACCAATCTGCATGGTCAATACGTAAATCTATATTATGTTATGTTGATTTGCGATTTATACCTGAGTTAGTTTTTAAGCCTGATTTAGCATTCGATAATTTTGTCAATGTAAGCAAAATATTACATAATCACACTTAATTAATGTATTTCAACCATTATTTCTCATTAATGAGAATACACAGTTTAACAGGTTTATGGCTTGTGCTATTTTCTAGCTTAAGCGGCATTCTTTTAGCCTCAACTTCTCTATCGTATCAAGCTCTTTTTCTCCTTGTTTTGTTTACTATAGGTGCATTTTTAATGAGACCCGCAGGGTGCATAATCAATGATATCTTCGATAGAGAAATAGATGCACATGTTGAACGAACAAAATACAGACCACTTGCAAGTGGTGCATTAAACATAAAGCAGGCTTTGGCTTTACTTTCACTGTTACTGTCTATTGCCCTATTAATCTTATTATTCACCAATAAAACTACTCTTATACTTGGAATAATTTCAATGTGCATGATAGTTATCTACCCCTTGCTAAAGCGTTATGTTTGGTGGCCACAATTGTTTTTAGGGTTTACTTTCAACATGGGATCACTCATGGGTTCAGCAGCAATAACAAACCAGATTAGCATAGAATCCTTGCTATTTTATATAGGATGCGTCTTTTGGACGCTTAGTTATGATACTATATACGCTCATCAAGATAAAAAAGATGATGAGAAATTAGGAATGAAATCTACTGCATTATACTTTGGCAATACAACAAAATCTTGGTTGAAAAGATTTTATTTAATATCCTTAATGGCATGGTTGTACGCTGGTATACTATCATCATTAAATAACATCTTTTATATTGCTTTACTTGCCATAGGATTCATATTTCACCACCAACACAAAAATTTCAATCCAGACGATTCTAATCAATGCATGTCCATATTTAAAAATAATTCCCAGATAGGACTCCTGCTCTTTTTCGGTATCCTTTTAGATAGAATTGTAAATTCTACTTTTGTATCCGTTCAGATGCATGGCTAATGTGTAAATATCGAAGCAAAAATGGTGTCATTCCAGTGTCAAGTACTGGGATGACAGAGAAAGTATCATATTGGGATGACACCATTTATTTCTATGTCTGTCTTTTCTATCTTATTTTGTCACCCTGCTGAACGGATTCTACTTTTTAGAACATATCTTGAAAGGAAATCAGGAAGATAATATGATAGGATCAGTAAAAAATATATCCAGGTGATGTAAGTGACAAAGAATGGAAATTTTTGGAGCTAAGAGTTGCACAAGGTGTGGCCAAGAAAGCACAAAATCAGAACAATTATTAATGCTATACGATACATAATGAGAGGTATTTGTCAGTAGAGCAAAAGATTTGTATCCGTTCAGAGGTGTGGTTTAAGAAACAACAGCTAGCAGGTTTTGAAAAGGGTTTAATTCCTTTTGTTTCCAAGTCAGATACAACGAAATTATCCGCTCAAGAAATCTATTCCCTCGCTCTGACTGTGCAAAATATGAATTCTTACGATAGACAACATAATGCCGTATCTGTCGCTCAACATGGTTATTCGTTAATGGAATATTCTCTGGGTCATCCAAAAATGTCCACATCATTGACTCGGATTTTATAATACCCTTTACCGTTCGTGAAGCTCCTTTTGCTTCAAGTATATAAGATATTTTTATCATGCAGTACTGTATGTATCTTCGTAATTCTTTAGCTTGCTTAGTGAACTTTGAAATACTAATTTCATTTTCTGACAAAGCGTTTTTTAATACAAACAATCCATTAGCTGCGTCTTTTAAACAATGGCCAAGTCTCATTACTTCACTATTCCAACTATGAGATAACCTCTCGAAATTTCTCAATAAGTGAGCCCAACAAATTTGTCGTTTTTCATCACTGAAGTGGTTGTAAACTGCATATCTGTCAGTAATTACCAGGTTTTTGTAATCACAAAATGCACTATTCTTTAAAAATTTCATTCCTCTTGTATCTGCTAACTTCATAAGACTTGCTTTATTGTTGGCAAACATCCAGCACCATCCCAATTTGCCTTTGTTGTAGTGACTGGTTTCATCAATATGCAAAATTTCGCTTGCTTTTATTTCTTCCTCTATTTGTTCATAGGCTTCTTTACATTTTGACGAAACCCTTGCTTCACTATTGGACACACTACCAACACTTATACTCATGTTAAAGATGTCTTTCATAATATTCGCTATTTCTCGCTTTGAATTCTTATAAAACCCACTTAGTGATGCAACTACTGACTTAACTCTAGGACCAAAGGTATCCGGTGTAACTCCTTCTGGTAATTTGCTACTCCTTCTTTTTCCGCATTTACGACAGCGACCATGTTCTAATTGATACTCAACTACGTAAGGCTTAATTTCTGGTAAATCAACTTTTTGATAGACATATGGTTTTTCCGATATTGCGATTTCTTCACCACACTCGCATCTATTTGGTAACTCTACCTTCACCACCTCATCTGCTTCCATTTTAGCTCGGCAATTCCCCTTATGTCCAACTTGACCACCTATCTTCCTGCCGCCCTCTGACTTATCTTCTGGTGTGTCTTTTTTTATTTTGTACAGCTCTTTTGAACTTGGTAAAGATGAATTCCTTGAGTTTAAGCCGAGTCTCTCTCTTAGTTCAGCATTCTCTATTTCTAAGATTTTATTTTTTTCTTCAATCTTTGCTACTTTCTGCTCTAAGTTTTTACATAACTCTACAATACTGATCAACAATTGAAGCATCTAGCCTTACTTTACTATCAACATTTTGTGTTATTACTACTTTAATATATTATGTCAATTGTTTTTTATCCTTGCCACACCTCTGAACGGATACGTTTTTTCGCTGCTGTTGTACCAAACACACATTAAAGCATGGAAAGCAACACACGCAACTACAGCTACTATCCCTAAAGCTAATAATTTCCTGTTGTCTTCTGCGTCTTTTTTCTTATCTTCTCTGCTTGGCTGGTTACTGATACCGGAACCAAGGTTATTTATCACTGTAGTATTACCACTAAATAGGCTACGCAGTAGAAAATAATCCCAAAAATCTAAACCTCTATTATTGTGTACATGTACGTGTGTAACCTGAGGGCTTGTAGGTTGTTGCCTACTATCATGTCGATCACTTCCTATATTGTGTTTATTAGTTGGGTTATAGCACCTAAATTCCTTATACGCATTTTCAAAATTTTTATCACTCCAGTTATCAATATTTTGCATACCACGAGAACTTAAAAATTCTTGAACATTCTCGTCACTGCCATTTTCTTTTATATAGGCAAGTGCATACCTTTTTAAAACACTATCGCACATAGATATTCTCCTCAAATTAAGATTAAATTAATAAACAGTTATTACTATAAATTATATAGAATAATGTCTTCTTGTCAAGTTAGTCATAAACCTGTCAATATTCTTTCCACCAGCTCCTTTACTGTTGGTACGTGGCCATTCTCATAAAATGGGTCTTGCTTAAATTTGTACACATTGTGTCCAGAAAACATAAGTTCATTTTCAACATTGCCGTCATGTACAATGTTTTGCAGTGTCTTTTGTATACAGAAACTCCGTGGATCTGGCTTTCGCCCTGTTGAATGGTCACCATGATCTTTCCAATTGCTAAACAGACAATGGCTCAAACATCCCATGCAATTAATTTGATCTTGTCTTATCTCCGCAAATTTGCCTGGTGTCACAAAAATAACAGTTGTATCTGGAGTTTTCATTACCTCTGTATACCCTGCTTTAATCCATGCATTTGCTAGCTCTTTGTCTTTTGCAGTGAGGTAAATCTTTCTACCTCTGCTACCTATTGCAAATTCATTATTAAACTCTCCACTCGCACTTTCTGAAAATTTTATTTGACGTGAATTTCGTTCCTGTAGCTCATGTATGAAGCTATTTCTTACTGCAGATGAGTAAAATCCTGTCGGACTAAATTTGTTTAAAAATACGTCACCTTCTTCTAAAGTGAGTAATTTCTTTTTCCACTCCGTAGAAATCGGACTTTCTTTTGTTAAAAGTGGACGAGTGCCAAACTGAAAAGCTATCGGTCCGATTTGCGAATTATCAAACCAATGTTCCCAATCCTTCAAATTCCACACTCCCCCCGCCATAACAATTGGCGTTTCAGAAAGACCGACCTCATTCATGAAAGATCTAAGCTCTGCAACTCTTTCAAATGGAGCCTGCGGTAATTCTGGGTCTTCACTATTACTGAGTCCATTGTGACCACCAGCAAGCCACGGATCCTCATATACTACTCCACCAAGTAAAAAAGAAGATATTTTTTGGTAAGCACGTTTCCACAACGCTTTAAAAGCGCGCGCCGATGAGATAATAGGGTAGTAATAAACTTGATATTTAGCTGCAATTTCTCCAAGCCTGTAAGGCATACCAGCACCGCAAGTGATGCCATGAACTAAGCCTTTTGCTTTTTCTAATATGCCATGAAGGACTTGTTCTGCTGCTCCCATTTCCCAAAGCACATTCATATGTATTCTTCCACGGCCCTTTGATATTTCATTCGCTATTTTTGCTTGACTAACTCCAGCCTCAATACTATACTTAATTAATTCCTCATGCTTTTCATTTCTTGTTTTACCTCTATAAATCAGCGGCACCAACTCACCATTGTCATCAATAAGTTTAGCATTTGCACCAGAAAACGTACCAACAGCATCTGCTGCAGCAAATGCCCCACTTGATCTTCCATCACTGATTGCAATGCCTTTACCGCCCTCGACGATTGGCCAGACTTTTTTCCCTGAAATCACTATCTTTTTTATCTTATCTTTCAAAATTTCCTCTTAATCTTTCAATCTATTTTACTGAATTACTAAAAAAATAATAGCTTTTCTTTTTTATACCTATGCATTCAGTTTTAAATAGGCATAGGAGATGCTATAAATATAGTTTTATAAGAAATTTGCTATATGATCATAGGTTTAACAGGTGGGATTGCAGTTGGAAAGAGCTTTGTAGCCAATTGCTTTAAAGAATTTGGTGCCGCTTTGTTTGATGCCGACTCTGTCGTGCACCAGCTTTATAAAGTAAACAAAAACATAATAAGTTACGCAGAAGAAAAATTTCCTGGGGTGATAGTAAATGGTGAAATAGACAGAGCAGTATTGTCTAAATATTTTTTGGCCTACGATGAAAATTGGAAGCAATTTCAATCTTTAGTGCATTCTGCTGTGCAGAGTGAATTAGCAATTTTTATTGCTCAGGAGAAAGAAAACGACAGAAAACTCCTAGTCCTAGACATTCCACTCCTACTGGAAACGAGATTCCGTTTATATTGCGATTTTATTGTTTTTATCCATGCAGATAGCACTGTACAAGCTCAAAGGCTTAGTGAGCGTAATATGGATAAAAAAAAGCTGGATCTAATGTCTAGTATTCAGCTACCTATTGAAGAAAAAAAGCAAATGAGCGACTTTATCATCGATACCAGTGCAAATGTTCTTTCTCAAGTGAAAGATATAATAAACTCGTTAGACCTTAACACGTGATACGGTTATTCTCCACAAGATTACTCCGAATCTTAGCTATACTATCAGCAGATTTTACCATTAAAATTTCAAACCTTGAGCCTGCATTCAAAAACGATTCTACTGATCTGCCGAAAAAATCATATCTCCATCCCTTGAATAGTTTATCTATCTGCCCAGATATTGAGCCAGCTAACTCATCTTTTGATGAAATTAACTTTCTTGATATGTTATTTTCCTTACATTTGCTCTCCAAAATAATCGAGAGTATATCAAATACAGATTTATCATAATTATCTGACAGAGTATAATTTTGCTGCACAAATTCCTTCTCATTCTCATTGAAAATATCTATAAATTCTAATAAATCTTCCTCTTTTATATTTTTTGTGTTTCTCTTAAGGTCATCTAAAATGTCATCAATATGTTCCACGTTTTTTTCAATTAAACCAGTTATTACGGCATTATTGACTACCTTATTACGATTTATATTGTAACGCTGTGCTAAGGTCTCTTGCCACTCACTAACTGCTTTAACAGTTAACATCAACCTTGGATTTGCTTCATAATTAAATTTAATCCTCTTCCATGCATCTTTTGGATTATGCAAATACTTATTAACATCAACTATTGATTCCATCTCTTCTTGAAACCAGCCTATCCTATTATTTTCTTCAAGTTTATTGCACAATATTTGGTGTAGGTCATATAGGTGTATCACGTCATTTACTGCATAATCTAATTGATCCTCAGATAATGGCCGTTTTAACCAGTCTGAATTTTTAGCTTTAATTTTATCCAGCGCTACCCCTTGATATTGCTCTACTACTTTTGAATAACCAATAAAGTCGTGATAATAATGACAAAACATAGCAGCAACTTGGGTATCAAAAATGGGAGTAGGAACACATTTAAGCACGGTGAGTAAGGATTCTATGTCTTGCCGACAACTATGAAAAACTTTGGTTATTTCTCGATTCAGCATTATTTTCTTAATAAGCGATAAGTCAATTACCGGTACTAACACATCTACAATAAAACTCTTCTCTCCGTAAGAAATTTGAATTAGTGATAATCTAGGATAGTAGGTTAAATTGTTTCTAATGAACTCTGTGTCCACTGCTATAAATTTTGGATCTTTTGCCATCAATTCTTCACATGCATTCTCCAGCTCCGATGTCGTACTAATTAGCATATATTTTTTATTCAGTGGCTATATTTTACCACTTATATTCAATCTCTACAATTGGTTGAAATTCAAAGCACAACTATATGATAACTAACTCTTCCGTAAGTATACAGTTTTGCCAGACACAACGGTACGTATTACGCGCCCTTTCACTTTGCGTCCATCGAAAGGGGAATTTTTTGATTTACTAGCAAAGTTGTCAACTTTAATTTTCCATTCATGATCCAAATCAACTAAAATTAAGTCCGCTGCAAGGTTTTTCTGTATGCGGCCACGTGGCACATGTATGATATCTGCAGGCTTATATGTCAATTTTGCAAGCACATCAAGTAGACCCATTTGTCCACTGTGATATAGTTCAAGTGAAATGGGCAGCATTGTTTCAAGGCCAACAATACCAAATGCAGCATTTTCAAGTGGCAAATCTTTAGAACTAAGATCATGCGGAGCATGATCGGTTGCAATACAATCAATCACACCTGTCTTTAAACCTTCAATCATAGCTAAACGATCTTCCTCTGTACGAAGTGGCGGATTCATTTTTGCGATTGCTCCATGTTGCTTTACTATATCTTCAGTTAAAGTAAAGTGATGAGGAGTTACTTCACATGTAACATTTAACCCCAAATCTTTTGCTCGTTTAATAGCATCAAGTGAATCTTTTGAAGAGACATGTAAAATATGGTAGTGTACATTTTCTATGTCCTTCATTAGTAGTATATCACGAGTTACCATAACCGATTCTGATGCACTCAAGATTCCTTTTACTCCCAATTCTTCAGAAATCTTACCCTCATTAATTGCGCCACCAGCAGATAGATTTAAATCTTCTGCATGTTGAGCAATAGGAACACCAAGCATACTTGAATAAAGCAGTGCCTGTCTCATAATCATTGGATTCATAACTGGCATACCATCATCGGTGAACCCAACCGCACCTGCTTCCTTTAAAAGCGCTATTTCAGTTAATTTTTCTTCCGAAGTGGTAATTTTGGCGTAAAATTCAACATTCACATGTGAAGTTTCAAGTGCTCTATATTTCAAATATTTAGCCAAGACAACACTATCAATCGCTGGAACAGTGTTTGGCTGGCAAACTACAGTTGTAACGCCTCCTACAGCTGCAGATTTGCTACCCGTATGTATAGTTTCTTTATGCTCTTGACCTGGTTCACGAAAATGCACGTGAATGTCAATAAGTCCTGGCATTAGAACAAGCCCTTTACAGTCTATTGTTTCATCAACTCCACTTGTTGAAAGTAATGATTCGCTAAAATCAACAATTTTATCCCCTTCAGTTAACAATGAACCTTTTATATCAAGTTTAGTTTCCGGGTCAATAATACGAGCATTGATATACGCAATTTTATAGCCTTCCTTTTGGCCTTTCTGCAATAAATTCCAAGATTGTGTCATTATATTTAAGTATCAATTACAAAATAAATCTAAAGTTTTTTTAGTAAAACACAACCAAATTAAAGTGATGTTACAATAACTAGCAATGAAGAATATTTAAATTAATACTCAAGCAGCTACTCTACAACTAAACTAAAGAATGACTAAGATCATTCCCGATTTGACTAACTTCAACATTATTAAGTGCGGTATTTGCGTTATAAGAACAGTAACATCCTACTGCAAGAAAAGTTAATGCAGCTACAGCAAGCGAAACACACATTGCTAAATGAACCATTGTTAAACTTGTACCAACAGCAAATGCTCCAGATAATACAAAAGAAACAGAAGCATAATTACCTTGCCTTTTACTGTAAGTTCTTGCTTTCAAGAATTTTTCACTTAGCTCTTCATTCTTGCTTTCAAATTGCTTCTGTAGACTCTTCTCTAGTACTTCACTTTTGTTTTCAATTTCTTGCAGCTTTGTCTTTAAGTCGTTATTTTCATTTTCGCGTTGCATTATTTGATCAGCGAACGATTGTCTTGCATCATTCAGCTGCCCTTCCAACTGATCATTTTGTGTAGTCAATTGAGCTACCCGACCATTTAGCGTATCAGCAACCTGTGTTAATCGGGTTACTTCATCAGTTTTATCAGTTAGACCTTGCTTTGCATCATCCAGCTGCCCTTCCAATTGATTGTTTTGTATAGTCATTTGATCTACTTGATCTTTTAGCTTTCCAATCTCTTTTTTCTTCTTTTCAAGCTGAGCTCTTGCTTCATTAGATTCTTTGCTAAGTTGCATGACTTTACTAGTTTCTTCAGCTAGTTTTTGCTCTGATTCTACAAGTTGAACTTCTGTTTGCTCACATTTCCCTTTAAGCTCCCTTGCTTGACTAGACAAATTACTATTTTCCTGTTCAAGTTGAGCTTTTACTTCCCTTAGCCCTCTCTCACTCTCTCTGAATTGAGCTTTAGCATCCCTCAGCTCTTTTTCTGCAAATTCTACCTTTTCTTCTAGCTTAGTTTTTGCTTCCTCAAGTTTCTCCAGTCGATTAGCCAGATTACTATTCTTTCTTTCTAATTCAGCATTTGTTTCCTTAAGTTCCTTTATAGTATCATTAAGCTTGGTTACTGTTCTAGTTTGTTCATCCAGCTCTGCTTTCTTTTCTGCAAGCTGATCTTTTGTCCCTTTAAATTCTGCAGTAAGTTTATCTATTTGATCATTGAGTTGATTAGTCTTCTGTTGTTCTTGTGTTAATTTTCCTTTTTCATCATCTAGCTCTTTAGTTTTTCCAACCAAACTTTGTTGTATACTCTTTAACCTTCCCTCTAATTGAGTTTTGTCATTAGTAGGCTTAGCTACTTCTTGTTCTAGTAGTTTAATTTTCTCTTCTAATTTTGGAGCATATTGAATTGATATCTCAGAAAGCTTAATGTCTTTATTTTCTTCCTCAACTTTTTTAAAGAACTCCTTATCATTCACATCGACATATGACAAAACTGCATGGTAAAATAGGCCAAAAATATAAGCAATATGACGATACTTAGATGGATTGTTATCTGATTTAAAATTTTCCTGCTCTACTTCCCGAACAAGGTTATAATAGATATTAATTCTATGATAGTGCAGTTCTAAGTACTCCAGAGTTTTACCTGTTTCTAATTTTAATGATTTACCTACATGTTTATAGTGCATACCAGCATTACCATGTGGCAAACATGGTACCGGATCTGATTGACAAGCTACTCTAATAGTCTTATTTCCAAGACACTGATTGTAAACTTCAGCGGCACCATTGTAGAAAACTCTTGGAGAGCCAAAAGTTGCAACATGAACATCTTCGGCATCTTCTGTTTTATTAAGACATAAAGCAGCGATATTAGCAAGAGCACCTCCCATGCTATGACCTGTAACATTAATTTTCAAATCTTTGATTGCTAATCCTTTATCATTAGCATGCCCTTTTAATATCTTATGCACACTGGGCCAAGAGCGTTTGAATAAAGAGTAAAAACCAGAGTGGACACGATGATCTTCAGGTAAAAATGACAATTTAGCTAAAGATGCACGAAGATCTTCCTTTACATCATTTAAATCACGAGTACCGTGGTAAGCTATAGTTACTTCCTGACCTTTAATAAAAACATAACCAGCATCTCGATTATATGAATTGCTACTCATTAAAGCATAACCGACATCTTGTTGCTCTAATTTATAATCAGTATCCGAGCAATATTTGTCTTCAATGAGTTCATTGTCGTAAAATTTTATAATTTGATAACCTTCTTCTTCAAATTGCCTTTTAGTTTTGTACTCATCTTGCTTTAATTTTCTGTCCACATTACCGTAGGAAATCTTGCTAAAAGTACACATTTCTTGTAATTTTTCTTTATTAAATCCTGCAATTTGCCCTTTTATCAGATCAGCAAGGTCAAAAGCATCCTTTAATCCAGCACCTTTAAAATCTTCTATCTTCTTCCATGCTTTAATTAGGTCAGAAGTTCCTAGCTCATTAAGGTCAAAACTTTGAGCTTCTAATTCGTTCTTAAATGGTTCTAGCGCTTCAATTGCGCATTCTTTTATTTCATTATCACCAATATGTACAATACTATCGCTAATAGAATCCATACTTTGACCATGAGTAATACTTGGCATATTTTTTACCTACTATTTCATTTTATCACGCTTAAGACTCTTATTTATGACAACCACTGTGTCTGCGATCTTATCGTGCCAAGTTTGGCAGCGTTTGTCGAAGTTTGCCCATATAAAACCCAAGAATAGTGGTGCAGTTGACAATATAAAGGAAAAAAACCTCTTTATTGCTTGTTTGAGAGTCAATTTTTCAAAAGTTTGTGCATTTACAACTCTGAGTCCAAGTAATAACTTTCCAGGTGTAGCACCAAACCTTATCCACATATATGCCACATAACTAAAAAGCATAATGAATTGAACTATTTGATTTAGAATTAGTAACTTGATTAGTTTACTCTGCATTGCTGTTTCCTCTGCAGATAGTGGTACCTGCATTTGATATTTTGCAGCAATTTGGCCTAATATTTTACTGCTCTCCGAGCTCATGAAGAGTTGATTTAAGGCCTGACCGCAAAACTGCAAAAATAAAACGATAATGATTAAATCAAGAAGCACTGACAAATAGCGTCTAAGTCCCGTTACATAGCATATTCCATTATCATCCTTTTTCACTTTTTGAATAGCATTTATAGAAGAAAGAATGGAAAATAAACGATTAAAAAATTTATGTAACATATATGCATTTTCCAATGTTTGAGTGCCCCTGGCCGGACTTGAACCAGCATGCTTTTGCAAGCAACAGATTTTGAGTCTGCCGTGTCTACCATTCCACCACAGGGGCCTACTTTAATGCTATAAGCAATACAAGATTAGTCAAATTTTTTATCTTTTAAGTAAGGACTGAATATTCTACAATAATCAATCATTACTCTAAAAACTTAAAATGAATGAATTAGTTAACCTTATTGATTCAAGAGAAGAAATATGTAAATTGCCACATAATTTAGAAGCAGAGCAAATGCTCATTGGTGCAATGATTCGAGATAATAGAATTTGTGATGCAGTTGAAGACATAATCACAGCAGATAATTTCTATGATCCACTACATCAAAGCATTTTTACCCAGATATCTAAAACCAGAAAACACGGCATAGTCGCCAATGAACTAAGCCTAAAGATGTTTTTTGAAAATGATAAAGCATTTGCCGAATGTGGTGGAGTTGAGTACCTAGCAAAACTTGCAGCAAAGGCAAGCATTGCGCTTGACATCTATAGCTTGACCAGAATAATCCGTGATACTTATTTAAGGAGATGCTTAATCAAGCTCGGGCAGGAGATAGTTGACGATAGTTACAACTACGACATTGAAAATCCTGCACAGGTACAAATTGAGCAGGCAATGACAAAGTTGTTCAACTTAGCAGTAAAAAAGCAAGGTGATAAGACATATATAAAGCTTGCAAGTTCAATTAAAGATGTGGTTGAGAAGATCAGCAAGCTGAAAAATAACCCAGAGGCGCTAGGTATTACAACCGGACTTCAAGACCTAAACCAGCTTCTTGGTGGTTTGCAGAAATCTGATCTGTTAATTATAGCTGCAAGGCCCTCAATGGGAAAGACAGCATTGGCGCTGAACATCGCACTTAATGCTTGTAAGATTTTGCAAAAAAGAACAGATAAACAACACTACGTAGCGTTTTTCTCACTTGAAATGTCAGCAGAGCAATTGACTGCAAGATTGATTACTATAGATTCAGGCATTGGTTATTATAAGGCACTGACTGGGAGAATTAGTGATTTTGAATTACACGAATTCATTAATGCTAGTACAGATCTATCCGAATTACCTTTCATCATAGATGACACTCCTGCATTATCAATTAGTGCTCTTCGTACCAGAATACGTCTTCTCTATCAACTATATAATGTAGAGGTGGTCTTTATCGATTATCTGCAGTTAATTCGAGGAACAACAAAAAGGAGTAGTGAAAATAGAGTGCAAGAAATCTCAGAAGTGACGCAGGGTTTAAAAGCAATTGCAAAGGAACTAAATATTCCCATTGTTGCACTATCACAGCTCTCTCGTTCTGTTGAGCAAAGGGATGATAAAAAACCACAACTTTCTGATTTACGTGATTCAGGAAGCATAGAGCAGGATGCGGATATAGTAATGTTCCTCTATAGAGAAGAATATTATGAATTAAGAAAGCAACCAAATGAAGGAAGTAATAAACATCGAGAGTGGCAAGAGAAAATGGAGAAAATTAGAAATATTGCAGAGCTGATCATTGCAAAACAAAGAAACGGGCCAATTGGTAGTGTGAAACTACATTTTGACTCCAATAGAGGTGCATTTAAAGATTATACAGAAAGATATAGTCTGTAGCGGTTTTGAGTGGAAGTGTTTAACAAACCATACGTGCCAAATTAAGTAGCTATCGTGAAATATAGCAATATTTAAGATTGGCATTTTATTTGTTACATTTATTTTTTTAGGAAATTCTTATCTAGGATAAGATATTTTTTTAGAAAAATCTATAAATTACTAACTTTATTACTTAATATATAAAATAGTTTTTTCTTATTTCCTTTCTTCATTACGACACTTTTTCTTAACTTGATGCGTATGGTTTATTTAACACTTCCAATATACAACTAAAAAATAGCAAATTCTCTATAACTTGAATATAATTTTAGCTTTACCTAAACAGAAAGATGAATTACTTAATGGATTTTGTTTTAATATCTCTTTCCTTGCCACTTTTTATTACTGAGAATTATTTGTTAATTACTGCGTTGATCCCACTTTTAAGTGCATTAGCTATTTCTTTTACTAGTAAGTGGCCCAGAGTGAACAATAGCATTACTGTTGTTTCTTCTATGCTTCTATTTGCGTATACATCTCTATGCACTTTATATTTGGTGTATGGTGATCATTCTCAATTTATTCTCATAGACTTTGGTAATAATTTGCATATTAGTTTAAAGTTAGAGTCTAGTGGAGCAATATTCAGTTTATTAATATCATTTTTGTGGGTACTAACCAGTATGTATGCAATATGTTATATGCGAAATAACTATGCTGATAGTAACTACTCGAGTTTTCTATGCTTTTTTTCAATAGCGATTAGCTGTGCAATGTTTATTGCTTTTTCTGGAGATTTGCTCACTACATTTGTCTTTTACGAGCTTCTAACTATTAGTACATACCCTCTGATTACTTACAACTCAACAAATGAATCAGTAATTGCAGGACGCTATTACTTTGGTTTACTATTTTTCTCTTCTTTAGTGTTATTTTTTCCTGCAATAGGCCTCTTATATAATGAATTCCATACTTTAGACTTTGTAAGAGGTGGAATATTCAAGTTTGATACTTCGTTCATAACTTTTATTGCAGTATGTTTTGCTATGCTGATTTATGGAATAGGAAAAGCTGCATTAATGCCAATGCATTTTTGGTTGCCAAAAGCAATGGTTGCACCAACTCCTGTAAGCGCACTACTACATGCTGTTGCTGTTGTGAAATCAGGAGTGTTCATCATCATCAAAGTTATATTATACACTTTTGGCATCGATAATATGCAACGTTTTGCACAGCAAAGTTGGTTTGCTGGAGGATGGCTTCCGTACGCTGCTGGATTTACTATTATTACTGCATCGTTAATTGCATTAAAGCAAAAGGAATTAAAGAAATTGCTTGCTTATTCTACTATCTCTCAGTTGTCATATATTATATTGTTTGCTTCAATTTTTAGTGAATTCAGCATGAGGGTTGCAATTTTTCAATTAGTTTGCCACGCATTTGCAAAAATCACTTTGTTTTTCACTGCTGGAGCAATAATAACGAAAACAGGTGAGAAATACATAGATAGAATTCACGGTATAGGACGTAGTATGCCAATTAGTATGATAGCATTTACTATAGGTGCATTGTCCATGATAGGGGTACCACCTGCTCCGACTTTTTGGAGCAAATTTTTCATTTTTCAAGCTGTTTTTAACTCTAGTAATGTAACACTTTCTGTATTTGTAGCTCTGGTGTTAATTGTCAGTACTATACTCAACGCTCTATACTTTTTACCAATAATTTACAACGCCTTTTTCTCAAAGCCTTCTAGAAATTATTTTATTAAAAAGACACCAATGCTTCTAGTTTTACCCCCAGTTATTACTGCTATATGCACTTTAGTTATTTTTTTTAGCTACCAAATAATGTTATAAATATAATCATCTATATTTATAGCTATTAACAATAAATTTAAATGGTATTATACCAGTTAGAGTTGCTTTCATGTTTGATAAAGTAAAGCTAATCTCCACAGCATAGTCTTTCATTTTCTTATTTTGCTCAGCTGTAAAAACTACAGTAGCGTTTCCAGCAAATGTAACTAAGTTCTTGGTCAACCGGTCAATAGATAATGTTGTTACGTTTATGTTGGTAATTTTTCTTGTGGATGAAACAGCTTCATCGTTTACTTTTTCCTGAAAGTCTTGATAGATTTTATATATAGAATTGTTTTTTATAAAATTTTCTTGATACTTTGATTCAACGATCTGAGAGGACTCGTATGCTTCAACGTATTGACTTACCAAGTACCTTGCTATGGAAGTGTATTCATCTTCTTTTTCACTAAAACTAAGTTTATGTATTGTAGAAAACTCATCTTCTGTGTGGTTCGTGTACTTCACAAAATTTAAATCTTTTTTAACAGGAAGTAATAGGTATATGTTTAGTAATGATAAAAATAAACATACTAAGAGAAGTAACGCTATTAACGCCATCCAAGATCTTTCTACAACGTAGAACAGGTATCTGTGGCAATACCATTCTACTGCTTTCCTGAAATAACTTTTGTTTTTTACTGATTCAACTTCCATAACCTAATTATAATAACTCTAAAAAAACTTTAAAATATGTCTAAATTTTCCAAAATAGGATGAATGATTATATCACCTTGTTCTGCAATAAGGTGAAATTTATCAATTTTCTTCACATCTAAATTTATCATTTTTACACTGAAGCTTTCAGGATCATAAGTATTACTTTCTGCACTTTTGTGATAATTATAGTAGTGTAATTTATTTTGATCATCAAAATAACCAAATTCATCAGCAAGGGTTCCCACTTTTCTGCCTTTACCGTCTCTGACTAGCTCAAATAGATCAATTACATGGTTTTCAGATCCAGGCTCAATAAGACTTTCTACAGCAAAAAATTTAGGTGCATGACCAACATACTCCTTAAATTTTAGATTATTAGTCTTTTTTACACTACCAAAATCCACGAATTTATATTCATCTGAAAGATCAGAATATTGTGGATCATACTTTTTATATTCAAAAAACTCATTACCTAAAAAATTACAAAACGTTAGTTTATAGTCATCATGATTGAGTTTAATAACTTTAAGATAATGAAAATCTCTAGGAATCTTTACTTCTTCTTTCGTAATATGATTAAGTATGACTAACTCGCCACTGAGCATGCGATGGCCAATTTTTGGCAAAGTAGCTATATTGATTGCCTTATTGAGCTTAAAATTTGCTTCATAGATACCACTTGACAGCTCCTTCCCTTTTTCTAAAGTGACGTCTTGGTCTAAAGCTGTATTCTTGAGTAAACTCAATTCTTTCTGCATGTTCAATATGGTTTTTGTTAAAACTTCTATTGATTGCCATAAAGTTAATTTATTATCAGTCAAACTATATACTTTAAGTATTAAATTATCAGGATTTTATCATGAATTTATGTTAAAAGTATTATATTTTTGTGTCATGATGTTAACTACATTAGCTAAAACATGCTTTTTATCTAAGCGAAATTGCTTTGCAGCAACGAAAAGTTCATCTATTTCTTTCCATTGACTTAGCAAAATTTCAACATTATTTACTTCTTTCTTTATACTTTCTAAAATGGAGGTTTGAATGATATGTGATGCTAGTTCTAGCTCAATTTCACTATTAATTATTTTATTAACTATATCAGAATTATTTAGATTACGGAAAAATGTATAAAAATGCTTATGTGACTCATAAGCACCACTGTTTATTGCATTTATTATTACTCCCGGAGTTCCAGGAAACAAAGTAATGATCTCACTAAATATTTTATCGTCGAATTTACACTGAGATGAAACAACCTGCTTTGTTTTATCGTAAGTCAATGGAAGTAAATTTAGCTGAAAACACCTACACCTAATAGTGACTTGTACATCATATGGCTTATGGCTAATTACAAATATTTTAGAATTTTTTGGCGGCTCCTCTAATATCTTTAATATTGCATTTTTAGCATTGCTAGTCATTGCCTCCAAGCTATCTATTATAGCTATCTTATATTCTGATTGAATGGGGCTTAGGTACAGAAAATTTTTCATTTCTCTCACCTTTTCCACTCCTATTGTATCACCTTCAACAATGTGTAAGTCTAATGCTACTTCATCGTAATTTTTGATAAGAAACCAATTAGAAAAGGATTGTGCAAGTGTTGCTTTTCCTATGCCTTTTTTACCACAGATCAGCCAAGATTGAACAGACAAGTTGTTCATTATCTTTTTTTTTGCTTGGTTGTGGCCTATCACCTTTTTCATTCTTTCTCCTATAGATCTTAGTTTGAAAATTCGTTATTTATTGTTTGTAATGAAATTTTACCTTTTCTTAAAACCTTAATCTTGTCTCCAGTTAAGTCAATAATAGTAGATTCTATACCAGAAACTAATTCATCATCTTCAATTACTGCAGATAAGTGTTGCTTAATAGACTGAGGTATATCTCTTGCTTTGCATATACTTTTTTCTCCTGAAATGTTAATACTAGTTGCAACTACTGGAGTTTTCAGTTCATTTAATATTGAAATCGCAATAGGATGATCAGGAATTCTTATGCCTATACTATCTTTAAAGAACTCATTTGGTAATATACTGTTATCTTGAAGTGGTAAAATATAGGTCATTGGTCCAGGAGAAAAATAGTTTATTAAATCGATATACTCTTCCTTTACCTTTGCTATATTTATCAAACTATCAATATTACTAACAAATACAGAGAGCGGCTTGTTTTGAGAACGCTTTTTTATTCGATATATTTTTTCTATAGATTCGTTACCTAGCGCATTACAAGAAAGAGCATATACTGTCTCTGTTGGAAAGCATGCTAACAAATTATTTTTTATTGCATTTATTACTTCAAATACCATATAGCTAAAACTTATGTCTACAATAGCTCTGGGTTTACCGTTATCTCGCTATATGGTAGCAATTAAGATACCGAAATGGCTAGCACGCATCTGTTGTATACTTACAGTAAATTTTATTAGCAACTGCTCGTTTTTACAACAGATTTACTACAATCCGAACTCCTCATTGATTTTATCGACTATCGTCTGTGGTGGATCATCTCCCCATCCTGAATATAAAATCTCTCCATAATCTGCAACATCTATAGAGCCAGTTCTACTTTTTGCCAGAAACATTTCTCTTTTATCTTTATCAACTAATACATAGTGCCAAGCTGATCTTCCTCGATCTTTACCACGAACTAGATATATGAGATCTGATCTACTTCTTCTTGTTGCATCAGCAAAGGATCTTTCATTGATAGTTCTGCTTTTACTCTTTATGCCGCCACTTTCAGAAAAAGCTTCCTTGGCTTCAGCTTTTTTGTTTGCCAATTCAGAAATTTTTCCTTTTGCTCCTAGTGCATGTTCTTTGGTATTTTGAGATGAATACTTACTGGAAAAACCTCCTCTTGTCTCATTAGAAGTCCTATTTGTAAAACGCTTAGTAAACGAGTTATCGTTATCATTTTCTGCCATAAAAGTCTCCAAATTTTAGATTGTAGAATCCAAATTTTTACTACACCCTATCATAGGTTAGTTAAATTAATATAAATGAAAGATAATATAGTAATTATTACAGGAATTACAGCCTCAGGTAAATCAGAATTATGCGATAACTTGATAAAAAAGCATAAAAACATTAGCATAATAAACTGTGACTCAAAGCAGGTATACAAAGAGATTCCCGTAATTACTGCTCAACCACCAAAGCAGAAAGAATTTTATAGGCTATACGGTTATGTTTCAGCAAGAGAAAATTATTCCGTAGGTTTATGGCTAGAGGATTTAAAGAGGGAAGTTAACAACGCGCTGAAAAATTCACGAATACCCATCATCACTGGAGGAAGTGGGCTTTACATTAGCAGCTTAATCAAGGGATTATCATCGATTCCACAAATAAGCCAGGAAGTGAGAGAAAACGTAAATGAACTTAGAAAAAATTTAAGTAAAGAGGAATTCTACAAATTAGTGCTAAGCAAAGATCCAAGGATTCAAGGTAAAATATTTATTAATGACTCACATCGCCTCTCAAGAGCACTTGAAGTTATCACTGAAACTGGCAAGACAATCTTTGTATGGCAAGAAAATAGACAGCCTCCTTTGTTCAATAATTTTAAGGTATATACAATTCTACCTAAACGTGAGGATATATACCGAAAAATAAATTCTCGTTTTATTGAAATGGTTGAAAATGGAGCAATTGATGAAGTAAAAAACCTACTTAGCATGAACCCATCTCCACATTTGCCAGCTATGAAAGCACATGGAGTGCCAGAAATTATAAGATACTTAAAAGGGAAGATTACTTTAGACGAAGCAATACAGATTGCTCAAACAAACACAAGGCATTATGCAAAACGCCAGTACACTTGGTTTAAAAATCAATTTCCGAATTCTCAAGTGATTGACTGTGCAAATAAATTGACAGGATTTTAGATATTTTGATTATTATGTATTATATTGCTATGCCTATGCAAACTTTTCTTGATAGTATTAAACTTTTTTCTTAAAGAACTTTCATCATTGCCTAAATTGTGATTATTAAATTCTTTGTAAAAATATTCTTACTTATGAAGCGCTACTATACCTGTAAGAGCCTTTATCACTAAATGAACTATATCACGCAATATTTCATCCTCAATTTTTCTATATTCTCTCACTAATCTTGTAACCACAATCTCCACTTTCATATCCTTGTATAGCTCTTCTCATAATAGTAGGAACAAGATAAGATAGTGATTTAGTGTAACAAGAAGGTAAAAATGCCAGCAGCGTACAGTTATGACTTAAGGAAAAAGCCATTCAGGCGTTGGATGAAGGAGAGAGCAAAACAGCAGTAGCAAATTTTTGGCCCTCTCTAATAACTTCAACATCACTGAATTCAAGAGCTTGGCCTTCTATTATTTGGAATCTTTCATGTCCTTTTCCTGCAACTAGCAGAATCATATTTTCATCATGTGCTATATTTATACCTTTCTCTATAGCTTTTTTTCTATCTCCTATCTCCAGTGCATCAGGGCAATGTAACAAAATATCGTGACGAATTTTCCCTGGATCTTCATCACGCGGATTGTCATCTGTGACTATAACTTTACCTGCAAGCATTTGTGCTATTTTACCCATCTCTGCACGTTTTGTTTGATCACGATTCCCGCCACAACCGAACACTAGAACTATCTTTTTATTGAAGTGCCATTTTAAAGACAACAGAGCTTGTTTGAGTGCACTTGGAGTATGAGCGTAATCGACAAATGCAAAAGTGTTCACTTTTTCCATTCTTCCAGGTGGAGAAGCGAGTTTATCTATACACATTCTTTGATAGTCCATACCAGATGAAATAACTATACCGATTGCACACAACAAATTATATGCTTGAAATTGCCCAAAAATCGGAAAAAATGCGTTATAAATTTCATCACCGATTTGAATTGTTAGGTATTGACCATTGGCAGTGGGTATCTGCTTTAATAAAGTAATATCAGAGTTTTTTTTTCCATAGGTTATAACTTTGTTGCCACGCTTTTCAGCTATGTTGAGCAACTCTCCATATTCGCCTATATCTGCATTTAAAATCGCTGTTTTTTCTTTTGGCAATACCTCATCAAACAACCTTTTCTTGGCCTCAAAATACTCATCGATACTTTTGTGATAGTCCAAATGATCTTGAGAGAAATTAGTAAAAGCTGCAGCATTGAACCTGAGTCCATGGATTCTGTATTGATCGATTCCATGGCTTGAAGCTTCTAATGCTAAGTGTTCTACGTTCTTATTATTTATGTCACGCAATGTGGAATAAAGATCATCTGCACTTGGCGTTGTAAGGCTATTATCTTTTCTATTATTATTGACACATGTTCCCAGTGTTCCTATAGACGCTGCATTATCTTGCCAAATCTGGCGACAAAATTCCACCACTGAAGTTTTACCATTCGTACCAGTTACAGCAGCAACATATTTAGGTTGTTTGAATTGATAAAACCTGCTGACTATTTCACTGTATATTCCTTGAGGGTCCAAGTGGTAAAGCACTGCAAAACTTGGAGTACTTGTCATTCGAGTAGCGGACACTGGAATCCAGTTTTTATTATACAATTGCCTAGTGTGCTCATTTGCAATTAAATTTTCTGGATCCAAGTAGTCAAGCACTGGGATGACATCTTTCTTGGCCCCTTGTATCACAACGTCTACACAGTTGTGTACGTAGCACTTTGATTCAGTAGGAAGGATATGGATTCCAGTATCGCATGTTGCGTATTCTTTACTCCTTTCTGACACACAAACGAAAAGATAACCTTCCCTGACTCTCTTGGGATTACATGTAACGCCCTTGATTTCAACGTCAAAGTTAACATCAACAATATCATGCAGTAATTCTCTCAGTTTCATGTCCTACTTCATCGTTTTGAAAGTCTAAACATGGTAACCTTTTTAGTGCGTCATTAAGGTCAAAGATTAAATCTTCAGGATCTTCCAGTCCACAAAATATTCGCACGAAACTTCCACCACAATCTGAATTCATTACAGATCTTGACATAGATCTACGATCTACTGGTAATATCAAACTGTCGCACCCTCCCCAAGAAGCACCAATACTAAAAATTTTCATATAATCAACCATGCAGCTTAGTTCTTCACATGAATATTCTCTATCCAGTGCTATACTAAATACACTACTTGCCCCTTTGAAATAATTTTTCCATAATTCATGTTGAGGATGGGAGGGAAGTGCTGGATACAAAACTCTTTTGATTTTTGAATGTTTTTCCAGCCACTTTGCCACTTGCATTGCTGTACTTTGATGTTTCCTCATGCGTGTTTGCAGTGTTCTAAGTCCCCTATGTGCAAGGTAACAGTCGTGCGATTGAATGGTTACTCCGTAATTTTTATAGCTCTCATAAAGCAATTTAAAAATTTTACCTTCAGCAACCATAGCTCCCATCACTAAATCTGAGTGACCGGCTAGATACTTTGTCACCGCATATAGTGCAATATCAATTCCATAATCAAGCGGCTTAAACAACAAAGGAGTGGCCCATGAATTGTCACAAACGGTTACAATTCCACGTTCTTTAGCAACTTTTACTATATGCTCTACATTCGAAATCTCAAACGTTATAGAACCAGGAGTCTCAATTATGATGAGTGAAGTGTTACTCTGAACTAAATCAGTTATATCCTGTGTCGGATCATAAAAAGTTACTTCTACTCCTCTTTTTGGTAGTTCATTTTCGGCAAATCTCTTTAGCCTATAATAACTATTATCTTGTATCAGAACATGCGAACCTGCTTTAGTGAAAGTCAAAATAGCAAAAGTAAGTGCAAATAATCCAGAAGGGTAGATGAGTGCTTGTCCCCTACCCTCAATTTCAGCCAGTGCATTTGAAAAATAATGAACAGTAGGCGTACCAACATTACTATAGCTGTAATCCCTTGCAACACCATCATTGATCACATCATATATACTCTCCCCATTCGCTGCACTTAAGTAATCCTTGTAAGTAGGAAATAATATGGTAGAAGAATGATAAACTGGTGGGTTCATCGATCCTTTATAATCATTAAATTTTCTTCCTGCTTTAACTAATAAAGACTCTCCTCTCACGTTTCTACTATTTATTTTTCAAATTATATTCACTTTGCGTATATAAGTTAAGAGAAATCGCATGTACTCGTTCTATTTCACTCTTTAATAATTCATAGATCAATTTATGCCTCTTTAAAGAGCTCATTCCAGAAAAGTCGTTAGATATTAATACTAATTTGATATGTGAAGGTAGTGTCGAAGAAGAAGCAAAATAATGATCTACATGCTTTGCTGATTCATCGATAATATTAATATCAATTACACCTATTGAATCGCGTAATTTTTCTTCTATTGTCTTAATAATATCCACAATAGTTCCTTTAAGCAACAATACAGTATAGTCTTCCTCTTGTCATTCCAGCTTCAAATACTGAGATGACAAGAAGAGTGATACAGCAATCACAATTACTTATTTTCCTCTTTATTATCCATGTCTTGATAATCAGAATCTACTACTTTTTCTTCCTCATTATTTGTTGTGGATGAGCTTTCTCCACCTTGTTGTTGTTGAGATTCCTTATACATAGCTTCTCCAAGTTTCATAGATAACTGAGAGAGGTTAGTAACTTTCTGTTGTATTGAATCAGCATCATCAATGTTGTCAGATTTACTCACTTCCTTTAACTCATTAACTGCATTTTCAATAGCAGATTTATCTTCTGGAGAAATTTTATCACCATATTCTGTCAGAGATTTTTCTGTAGAATGAACTAAACTATCCGCTTGATTCTTCACTTCAATAAATTTCTTACGCTTTTCATCTTCTTGTGCTTTTTCCTCAGCTTCTCTCACCATCCGATTTATTTCATCCTCCGATAAACCACCTGAAGACTGAATACGTATTTTTTGCTCTTTTCCAGTAGCTTTATCCTTTGCAGAAACATGCGCTATTCCATTTGCATCTATATCAAATGTCACCTCAATTTGAGGAACCCCGCGAGGAGCAGGTGGTATTCCTTCTAAACTAAACTGACCAAGCAGTTTATTATCAATCGCCAATTTTCTTTCACCTTGATGTACCTTAATTGTAACGGCTGTTTGGTTATCTTCTGCAGTTGAAAACACCTGAGATTTTTTTGTGGGAATAGTAGTATTACGTTCAATAAGTGGAGTGAACACTCCCCCTAGAGTTTCAATACCAAGAGAAAGTGGAGTTACGTCAAGTAGTAACACATCTCTTACATCACCTTGAATGATTCCCGCCTGTATTGCAGCTCCAATTGCTACAACTTCATCAGGGTTAACCCCTCTGTGTGGATCTTTGCCAAAGAATTCTTTAACTTTCTCTATGACTTTTGGCATACGAGTCATGCCACCAACAAGAACTACTTCACCAATTTGACTAGCAGACAAACCAGCATCTTCAAGAGCTTTTTTGCAAGGAATTATAGTCCTTTCAATTAAATCATTCACTAAACTTTCAAGCTTTGCTCTTGTTAGCTTCATATTTAAGTGTTTTGGGCCACTTGCATCAGCTGTAACAAACGGTAGATTTACTTCTGTTTCCATTGCACTTGACAATTCTACCTTTGCTTTTTCTGCAGCTTCTTTGATTCTTTGCATAGCCATTGGATCGTTTTTCAAATCAATGCCATTACTTTTCTTGAATTCACCCAGTAAATAATTTACTACTGCATTATCGAAGTCTTCCCCTCCAAGGTGAGTATCACCATTTGTAGCCTTTACTTCAAAAACTCCGTCACCTATTTCAAGAACTGAAACATCAAATGTACCACCACCAAGATCATACACTACTATTGTGTGTCCGTGCTTTTTATCAAGACCATAAGCAAGTGCTGCAGCAGTTGGTTCGTTAATTATTCTGAAGACATTTAATCCAGCAATTTTTCCTGCATCTTTTGTTGCTTGACGTTGAGAATCATTGAAGTACGCCGGCACTGTTATCACAGCATCCTTTACTTCTTCCCCAAGATAAGCCTCAGCTGCTTCTTTCAGGTTTTGTAGTATAAATGCACCAATTTGACTAGGAGAGTATTCTTTACTATCAGTTGTTTTAACCCATGCATCACCATTTTTTGCTGCAAATACCTTATACGGTACACCTAGATTCTTCATTTCAGGATCGCTATATTGGCGACCTATCAATCTCTTAGTTGCAAAAAAAGTATTATTTGCATTGGTAGTTGCTTGCCTTTTTGCTGGAGCACCAATCAACCTTTCTCCAGACGAAGTAAATGCAACTATAGACGGAGTAGTTCTTGCTCCTTCTTTATTCTCGATTACTTTTGCATCCTTGCCTTGCATTATTGCAACACAAGAATTTGTTGTTCCAAGATCTATACCTATTGCTCTTCCCATAATGAATACTCCCTTTTAAATATTATCTGATGTAAAATATATAAGTATAAAACCCGTTAATTACAAGTCCCGTTTAGTTGTTAGAGCCCAAAAGGCGCGAAAGCCATTTAGTTAACCAAAAGTTGCCCGGTAGTTTATCTGAACTACCAGCTTCTTTATCCCTGCTATTCACAATTTGACATCCAGAATTCTGCAATGGCTTATAATCATTAAAATTAATATGGTCTCCTTGCTTTAAAATAAATGTATCTGCATCTAAACTATTATCAATACTAACATTTAATGTAATATTGAACTCTTTTTCGATTGTAGAAACCATATCACGCTTATTATTAAAAATGTGCGCTATAACTGCACTGCGTGCTATTAAATCAAAGGACTTATTTTGATTTTTATTAGCAATATGTTGCAAATCCCTTAGTATCGATGCAACAACCACTTCGTTTGATTTCACTCTTCCAATACCTTTACAGCGTAAGCACTCTGTAGTATTAATTTCCTGTATATTTGGTTTAATTCTTTGTCTTGAAAAGACCATTAAACCAAAGTCATTGATAAAGCTAAATTGAACTTTAGCTTTATCATCTTTAAACGCCTGCTTGATAGCAAATTCAACATTTTTGCAATACTCAAGTTTCAACATGTCAATAAAATCAACAACTATTAACCCTGATAAGCCCCTGAGATTCGCTTGCCTTGATATTTCAGATAATGCCTCCATATTAGTTCTATAAGCTGTTTCTTCTATGTTATCTTCTCCTGTCATTTTCCCTGAATTTACGTCTATTGAAACAAATGCCTCAGTTAAGGTTATCACCAAAGACCCACCAGATGGCAATTCTACTCTATTGCTATATAATTCAGAAATTTGATCTTCGACTCGATAGTAAGTAAAGATTGGAACAGAACCTCTATATAATCTAGGACGCAATTTTCCTTGTAACACATTTTTAGTGTATTTTCTTACCGCTTCACAAACTTCTCTATCAGATACTATAATTTCTGTATCATTACTACAAAAGTCACGTACAGATCTCATAACTACATCTGCTTCGTTGTAAATTAATGATGGAACATTTAAAGAAGAGAAGTTTTGCTGGATATTTTGCCATAATAAGGTCAAATTATTGTAATCTTGCTCAATTTCTTTCTTACTTTTTCCTGCACCAACAGTTCTTACTATTAAACCTGAGCCTTTTGGTAAATTTATTGAATTTAATATATCCTTTAACTGTTTTCTAACGTTGGTATCTTCAATTCTGCGAGATACTCCACCCCTACTTATGGAATTGGGCATGAAAACACAGTATCTACCGACCAAAGTTACGTATGTTGTAAATGAAGCTCCTTTATTTCCTCGTTCTTCTTTAGTTAATTGAACCAATAACTTTTGATTTACTGAAATCACATCTTGTAACTTATATTTTCTATGTAAAGGTACCTCCCTCACAAAACCACTGCTGGATTCATTACTAGCTGTAGAATCTAGGCCTTCTTCTGTGCAATTATCATTTGAACAGTCCACACCGCTCGAATAGCCTTCATTAGGGAAAATTTCCTTCTCTTTTTCTGGAATATTAAAGTAATTTAGAGATATCTCAGAAAAAGACAAAAAACCTTGCTTATTTTTTCCATACTCAATGAACACGGCCTGCAAAGCAGGCTCTATACGCTTTACATAAGCAACGTATATATTACCTCTTAATTGTTTTTTTTCCTTGAATTCTTGTTCAAACTCTACAACCCTACCATTAACTAGTAGGGCAACCCTTACCTCGTTAGAACAGGTAGTACTTTCTATCAACAATAACCTTTTGCCATCACTCACCACTTATTTACCGTCTACTTTTCATTCTGAAATGTTCTTATACTACTTAATATATTATTGATTGTCAAGAATTTTGCGATCTGCATTATTGGGTTGACTTTCAGTGTTTTGCGTAATAAACTTGCATAGAGTTTATTATGTCACTAACAATTATGGCGAAAAAAAATGCTTCTTTGCTTGTCAAGCTAGTTAGCACTGCAACTAAAACAACAAAAACTGGAGAAGAGAAACTAACAGGCTATTTTTGTGTAAAAAAACGTAATCCTAAGAACCTTCCCAAGAAGCTCGAGTTTAGGAAGTATGACCCAGTGGTCAGAAGACACGTATTATTTAAAGAAGAAAAATTAAAGTAAGTATATTATCATGCAAAGCTTACAGCTAAAAGGAGTGTAGCTTATTGCTCACTAGTTATACTGTTTTGCATTAGAGAAAGTCTGTTTGAGGTTTTGAAAGATTACGGTAACTTATATAAGTTACGGGAAATTGAGCCACCTGAATAAGGGCTGAAAATGGTAGCGTTTTTGTCCTGATCTGGTCTTTTTATTGCTTAAATGGGACTTGATCTGACACTTTAAATGATCCAGATAGTCTATATACCATCACACTCTGGGACCATACACTTAGAGGTTGTTCACAAACTTTTGAATTCTTTTGTTAAACTTTTACAGAAAAAAATTGCTTGCGCATATTTTAAATCTGATTATAATCATAGTAAAAGATATTTTAAGAGCTCAAAATCTATCTTTATCTGCAGACTTTTTTCATTAAATTCATTAAAAAATGTGGCGTATCTTCTTCAGCGTACGTGGGTGCACACACATACTTAATCTCTGTCGTATGTGCGCTGCACTTTTTTTCTAATCTTTTTTACACAGGAGGATTTTATGTCCAGAATTCCAGATACTTGATCTTTACTTTAGCTAAAAACCAATAGGCGCCTATGGTTTTTATAAAGAAAGTTTAGAAAATGACCAAAAACCACTTGCCATAAAAAGTAACTATATTAGTATAATATTCACATTTATATGTTAATATAGATATAATAAGATTAAGGATTATATTATGGTAAAATTTACACAAGATTCTGCTTCATTGACATTGCATGGTGTTGATTTACTTAATTTGTGCCACAGACAGTGTGAAAATAAATACGAGGGTAATGATTTATTGACAAAAATTAATAGATCTTGGTGTAAGGCTGACTGTAATAGAAATATTAAAGCTCCTGAACACCATTCACCAGAAAAAGTAACACTTAGTGAACAGTTTAACAGATATTGCAAGTAATCTCCGTTTTGAGAGCATAAAATTATCGCTTATATCAGATGAAATAGACAATTACAATTCAATGTCTTTTTAATTAGAGTAAAAGAAGATATTGGTTATCTTCTTTTTTTTTATTTCTATGATTAACTACTTGAATTTAAGTTCGTTCAGGCAAGATAATTATGAGTAAAAATAGCAGATGCAAGTAGCTGGAACACAGCTGTACGAGCATTCATTTTTGAGGGCATAGCAAATGGTGTCATTCAAGTAGCTGACATTGGCTTGCCCTAATCTCATCAAGAACGTTGTGCTTTAACATAATATTTTTATGCTTACCAACTTAACTGAATCCCAGGCTGGGATGATATACTTCTGGTAGATAATGTCGGTATAGTTGTGATTGGAATAGAAAGCACTAAGTTTGCAATGCTATCTGAATAGATAAAAGAACTCATTACTCAGTGAAACAAGACTTGAAATTTTGTGCAATGCTGCTGATTATATCTAGATATGCATCCTTTCCAGGCTCTACATCTGATCCAATAGGATCAAGAATCACCATTTTTACGTCACTAGAAAAGACATTAGGCTTTATGCTATCCTCTCGTGAATGAGAAACAATACATTTAACGTTTTCCTCTTTCATTACCTTTTTTAATTTCATTAAACTCTTCATACCTATATAAGAATCTTCTTCTATAGAAAGAATGGTGCTTGGGTAACTTAAATCAAAATATTTTTCGAAATATTGATAAGCATCGTGAGTAACTATGTATTTTTGATTTTTTAACTCATCCAATTCTTTCGTAATTTTTTCTACTTCTTGGTCTATCTTTCTTATAGCCTCCTCTGCGTTAGTATTGTATCGATAGGCATTTTCTTTATCTATATTAGATAATGTTGCACTGATAGAAAGTATCATACTTTTTGCATTTTCAGGACTCAGCCAAATATGCAAATCTTTTTCATCTTGAATGTGACTAGAAAATGAATGTGGTCGAGCAGGAAGTAGATCAATTGCACTTGATAGCGGTATTAACTTCTTATTTTCTTTAGCGAAAGTTTTAATGAATGTTTCCAAAGAATCATCGATATAAAATATAATATTACTAGATTCTAATTTACTTGCGTCTGAAGGCCTGAGCATGTAGTTATGTTCAGACACTACTTCGTACATTAGTAGTTCTGGCTTTGAAATTCCATCTGTAACAGAAGCTACAAGTGAGTGTATAGGTTTGATTGTAGCTACAATTTTTAAATTGGATGAAAAGGCACTATTGTAGTATAATATAAATGAAAGTAATAGAAAAAAAAACAGTAAATGTCTCATATAAATGTTGAGAAGAAGTCAATTTTTGACAAAAAATTAAGTAGTGTCAATAACTGCATTCTAAAAATAGAAAACCTTACTCTTTCATACGGTAATAAAAAAGTTCTTGATAATATCAATATATCAGTACAAAGAGGAGATATAGTTACAATACTTGGTCCAAATGGCGGAGGTAAAACCTCTTTAGTGAAAGCAGTTGCTGGTATAAATAAAGGTTTTATTGGCAGTATTGTATTCGCTGACAATATAAAAATTAGCTATATGCCACAAAATTTTAGTATTGGTAATTTGATGCCAATAACAGTTGAGTCTTTCCTTTTCAATAGCTCCTCGAAGAAATTGAAGAAAAATCAACCCATTGTTACAGAAGCAATAGAATTGGTTGGTATCGGTAACATTCTAAAAAATCAAGTATTAGAAATCTCTGCAGGACAAACACAATTACTGCTGCTTGCACGCTGTTTAATTTCAGAATCTGATTTGATCATTTTAGATGAGCCAGTCAGTGCAATGGATATTAACGCACGAGCTAAATTTTATGATATTATAAATAAAATCGCAAAAGAACGATCAATATCGATTCTCATGACTTCTCATGACCTTAACTCTGCTCTACCATCCTCAGATTACATAATTTGCATAAATAATACTATCTATTATCAAGGTAAACCTGATGAAATTATGGAGATAAATGAAATATTTGGCAGTTACGCAGCGAAATGATTCAAAATATTCTACGTCTTCTGCAAATAACTACAGTGCTAACACGCTACAATGTGTTACCTTATTTACTTCCACCATCAAAAAAATCAATAAATAAAATACAAGGTCATAAACTAAAGCGTGCTCTTGAAAGATTAGGTCCGGTGTTCATTAAATTTGGGCAATCCATTTCATCACGCACTGATATTTTAAATGAGGATATAACAAATAACTTGCTATTGATATGTGATAGATTGCCATCATTTTCGTATAAAATAGCAGTTAAAACTATAGAAAGTGAGTTTAATTGTAAATTAAGCGACATTTTTTCAAGTTTTTCTGAAAAGCCAATTGCAGCAGCATCAATTTCTCAGGTGCATAGAGCAGTTACAATTGAGGGTAAGGAAGTTGCTGTAAAGGTTTTGAGGCCGAATATTGAGAAAACATTCTCAAGGGATATAAAAATGCTTTCTTGGCTTGCAGAAATTGCAGAAAAATTTAGTGAACAATCAAAAAGGCTGAAGCCAGTTGAATTAGTCAAAACTTTTGCTGAAATTTGCCGATTAGAGTTAGATCTACGTTTTGAGGCTGCCCACTCTTCGGAACTGAAGGAAAATACTAAACATGACAGAGGTTTCTACGTACCTGAAATAGATTGGAGTAGAACTTCAAAAAAGGTTTTAACATTAGAATGGATGGAAGCTATACCAATATACGAAGTTGAAAAGCTGAATAACCGCAAGCAAATAGCTATCAATCTTATAGAATCTTTTTGTAATCAGGTATATAGGGATTGTTTTTTTCATGCTGATATGCATCCTGGAAATTTAATGATCGATAGTAATAACAATATTATTGCCCTGGATTGTGGAATCATGGGTAGAATAGATCGTGAGACATGCTATTACGTTATAGAGATACTCAAAGGCTTTTTAAATAGGGATTATGATCACGTTGCAAAAATGCACTTTAGAGCCGGTTATGTTCCATCACAGCATAGAAATTTTGTTACAGCTTGCAGAGCAATAGGTGAGCCCATTGTTGGACAGCCTATACAGAAGATTTCATTTGCTCGATTACTTACTCAGCTATTAAAAATAACTGGTGATTTTGATATGAAAGTTCAAACACAATTGTTATTGCTGCAGAAAACTATGATTTTATTAGAAGGAACATGTAGGAAAGTCTATCCAGAAATCAATATGTGGAAAGTAGTTGAAACATGGATAAACAGTCAACATGAAAGTAAAATAGGGTATAGGGAAAAAATTAAAAGCTCTTATCCCATCAAAACAATCCAAGGAATATTTAGCCTTATAGAAAAATTAAACCTAATAGCTGACAAAAAATTACAGGTGAAAAATAAATCAAATGGAAAAGCCTACTTTTTACTTTGGTCTGTAATTATAATTCTCATCGTTAAACTTTTAATTTCTTGAACTAAAAGATAATAGAAGCAAGTTTACAACAACTATTTCAGTCTTGAAACCACTCAGGTTTACATTCACTCGAATTATCAAGGTATTTTCAGTATGTACAAAAATTTTCAGAAGAGTTTAGACAAGAAGTAAAAACCTTAACTTCATCCTAAACGGATAACATTACCAAGCTCAGTGCTTATCACATCACTCAGTACTGTACTTGCTTTATATGAACAGTAGCATCCAATTGTAAGGAAGACAAATGCAGCTACAGCAGTGAAATACATATTTCTAAATTCGATATTGTTAAACATGCACCAACAGCAAACGCTCCAGATAACACAAAAGAAGCATAGGCATAGTTACTTTGCCTTCTATTATAAATGTTTGCTTCTGAAAGTTTTCTGTTTTCGTTCTTTAAGTCTTGATTTTGAGCTTGAAGTTCTGATCTCTCTTGCCTAAAATTCCTTTCTAACTGTGAAATTTTGTTAGTGTCTCTTTCACTTACAACCCTATTCAGCTCTTGCTCTTTTTTTCTAAGTTGAGTTTTTGTTCTTTCAAGCTCATCTCTAAGGTTTTCAAGTTGAGTTACTTGATTAGTGAGAGTGTTAATCCTTGTTTGCTGAGCTGATCTTTCCTGTCTTAAATCCCTTTCTAACTGTGAAATTTTGTTAGTGTCTCTTGTTTTTTCACTTACGACCCTATTCAGCTCTTTCTCTTTTTCTGTAAGTCGAGCCTTTGTTCTTTTAAGTTCACCTTTCAGATTTTCAAGTCGCTGCAATTCTTGAGAAATAAACTCATCGTTTATTTCTGGTTGAACATTATGTGTATTTGCTGAAGGCTGTTCCATACTTGCAGGAAATTTCTCATTGAGATAATTTTTAATAGATTCAATTGGATTATTAACATTCCTCAACACAGCGATGACAATTGCACGATTTATGAAGCAACTATCTTCTACTAATTTTTTTACATCATCCAAATCTTTTCTATTAATAGCATCAGTTAATCGCTCCTTCATAACTTGCTCAATGATTTGCTTCAATCGTGAATTTTGCTCTATAGCTGGTATTGGCTTTATTTGACTAAAATCTAGCTCCTTATGTTTTAAAAGTTTTCTCAATACTTCTTCGTTACTTTCTGTTATTCCTTGTAAACATATTAAGCTAAGCGGCGTTTCTATTTCTCCATTTGAATTTCTTTTCCAACAATTAGGGTTGAGTTCTTGATTCAATAGTCTTTTTGCTTGGTTAATATTTCTGTTAGAAAGAGCATTCAATAATTCTTTTCCTGTTTGTGCTTTTTGTATTTCTATGATCAAATGATCAGCACGATTTCTTCTAGCAAATTGCTCAGGATTTTGAAAACTTTTATTTGGTAGATAAATACTTATTCTCGGATGACTTAGTAAGAGTTGTAACACTTTCTTTTGTTGAAAGCACATTGCTAGATGCAAAGCTGTATTGCCATTACGTTCTTCATGAATATTAACATCTATGCTTCGGTGAAATAGAAGTAACCTAATCATACTCTGATATTCTTTCTCTGCTCCAGAGCCTGAAGATAAATTATTAATTATAGACATTAAAGGTGTATAGCCTTCTTCATTAAACGCATTAACATTCGCACCTTCTGTCAGAGCTCGCTCAAAATCTCCTAGATTTCCATCATCAATAGCTTCAAATAATTTTGTTGTTGATTGTCCTGAAGTTGTTTGATTTTGAGTTCGTAATCCTGTATCATTAACAATTCCTCTTATAAAATCTACATTACTTCCTAAAAGCATACTAAATTCTCCTCAATCTATAATTTATTAACATAATTATAAAAAAAAACAAAGAAGATTGTAAGTAATTTAGTTAAAAATTTTAGAACTAATTATGATTCCAAAAATTTTTCTGCATCAAGTGCAGCCATGCACCCTGTACCTGCTGCAACTACTGCCTGGCGATATACCTTATCTTGAACATCACCAGCAGCAAACACCCCTGCCCTACTGGTTAGAGTTGTTCCAGGTTTCGTAATTATATAACCTTGCTGATCCATTTCAACAAAGCCCTTAAAAATACCTGTATTTGGCGCATGCCCAATTGCAATGAACACTCCATCCACTTTTAATTCCTGAACTTTATTGGTTTTCGTCGATTTAATTGTAATGCCAGTAACTTTTTTAGGATTTTCTTCTCCAAGAATCTGCTCTACGGTATGATTCCATATTACCTTTATCTTATCATTTTTAAAGAGCCTGTCTTGCATTACTTTCTCTGCTCTTAACTTATCACGCCTGTGTATCAGTATAACTTCCTTAGCAAATCGAGTTAAAAATATTGCTTCTTCAACAGCAGTATTTCCACCACCAACCACAGCTACAACTTTATTCTGAAAAAATGCACCATCACAAGTTGCGCATGCCGAAACTCCGTAACCTTGAAATTTCTTTTCACTCTCCAGGCCAAGCCACTTCGCTTGCGCACCAGCTGCGATTATAATTGCATTCGAATAGTAGTCACTAGCATTACCACAAGATCTAAATCTATATTCATTAGAATCCTCAAGTTGTTCAACGCTTTTTATTTCGTCATCTATTATCCTTGCCCCCACCTTCTCTGCATGCAACCTCTTTTGTTCCATGAGTTCTGGACCTTGTATAGAAATAAAACCTGGATAGTTTTCAACATCCGTAGTAATTGTAAGCTGACCACCAGGTTGCATTCCTGTTACTACAATTGGCTCTAAATTTGCACGTGCTGCATATATAGCAGCAGCATAACCCGCTACTCCAGATCCAATAATAAGAACTTTTGTACTCAATTTATAATTCTGCACTGTGTGAGTTTAGATAATCAGCCACTCCTTCATCGCTTGCCTGCATTGCTGGCTTACCTTTTTTCCACCCTGCTGGACATACTTCACCATGCTCTTCATTATGTTTTATTGCATCAATAATTCTAATAAACTCATCGATATTACGCCCTAAAGGAAAATCATTTATCGATTGATGACGTACAACAAACTTATCATCAATAACAAAAGTTGCTCTTAGTGCAATTGAGTCATCATATAAGACCCCATAGTCTCTTGATATAGACTTTTTGATATCAGACACTAAATTGTAGCTAACCTCTCCAATACCACCATCATTAACTGGAGTGTTTCGCCATTTATAGTGTGAAAATTTTGAATCTATACTTATTCCTATCACTTCAACATTACGTTTTGAAAAATCTTCTATTTTGTTGCTAAATGATATCAACTCAGTTGGACAGACAAAAGTAAAATCAAGTGGATAGAAAAAAAGGACAGCATACTTATCCTTTATATGTTTACTTAAACAGAAATCATCAACTATTTTTCCACTAGCAAGAACAGCCGAAGCAGTAAAATCGATAGCGGATTTTGTTACAAGATTCATAACTAACCTATTCATTCTTAATATTTATAATTTTATACCTTGATACATTTACATGCAAGTTTTCTTTAGCCCCAATCTTATAAAAACTTCCTCTTATGGCTGTAAAAATGTTATGATAAGAGCTAATTTTCATGAGTAGGGAAATACCCAAATATTACTATCTTTCACCTTTTCTCCCTTCAAATTTTTTAACCATTTCTTTTACACTTACATTCGTGGAAGGTAAATTTTTGCTGGCAAGATGGTTGATCGAAGATTTTTTATTCCCTACTGGAAATGAACGAGATTGTTTTCTCTTCACACTGATATCCGTTTGTGTTACTGAAGCAGTTTTGTTTTCAGCAGGCAACACGTTCTTTACTTGATTTCGCTCAAATCTTTCTTTTAATGCCTTTACTTTACTACTCTCGCGAGTCACTTCTTTTTTCATAGCAACTATAGTATTTTCTAAAATGGATGATAAAGTTCCATTATGGTATTACCAACCAAAAGCTGTAAGTCTGTATATTTATACATGAGAGGTCTGAGGCGGCTTTTGATGGTATGCCAACAGTATTCTATAGGATTCAAATCTGGTGAATATGTTGGAAGATACAGCAAATGACAGCCAAAAGACTCTATTAATGATTTTGTTTTAGTGGTCTTATGAAATGTAGCATTATCCATAACTATAGTTGTGCCAAGTGGCAATTTAGGTAATAACATCTTCTCCAACCATGTATTGAATACCTCTTTGTCACACCCACCTTTGAAAGTCATTGGTGCAATAAATCTCTTTCCAATCCACCCGGCTACTATACTGATTCTCTCTCGAGTTCTCCCTGGAATATCTGCATAAATTTTCTTTCCTCTTGGAGCGCGTCCATATTCTCGGTATAACTTATTATCAACTCCTGCTTCATCTATATATAAGATGCTGGAATGGTCTATTTTTGAGATTTTATCAATAAATTGCTCCCTATCTTCTTGATTGCGCTCTTGATATAGTGTGACTTTTTTTTAAAGTAATTTTTAGCTGTTTTAGTCTATACCAAATTGAGTTTATTCCAAATCCAAGATTTTGTTTCATCTCTGCCAGAGTATGATCTGGATTCTTTGTAACATATTCTTCGAGTATTTTGGGGTCTATTTTTCGAATAAAGCTACCGTTTTTAGATGGCTTGAGGCTTTCACCAGCAGCTTTCTTTTTTAACCAACGGTACAGAGTTGCTATTCCTATCTCCATAAGCTCTGCTACCTCAACCTTTGTCTTACCTTTTTCTATCATCAATACTGCCTTTTCCCTTAAATCCACACTATATGCCATTATAACTCAAATACTTTATTATACCTTTATCATTTACTTTAGGAAATACTATAGTACAACCAACAGTAGAAATGGGCAAGCGTTGGTCAAAGGGAAGATTTGCGCCGCTCATTGAAGATACGCCATGTTTAAGGAGTAAAATAAAAGACCCAAGGTCGAGAGATTCAGGGAATACTGTGCAGAGCAAAGAGTTTCCGGGAGGAACGGTAGTAGTAACAGGTGCCAATAGTCCAGTGGGTCTGCGTTCGATGCCAGTAAGATATCTTTTTTTTAGATGAAGTTGATGCCTATCCGGGAGATTCAGGAGGAGAAGGAGATCCAGTTTTACTCAGCATCGCTCGAACTAATACATTTACGCGGAGAAAAATATTCTTGGTGTCAACGCCAACGGTACATGGAATAAGTAGAATAGAGAAAGAATTTGAGAGTTCAGACAAACGATACTTTTTTGTACCTTGTCCACATTGTGATCACTATCAGGTGCTGAAATGGCCACAAATAAAGTGGGAAGAAAAGAATCCAGCAACAGCGCACTATGTGTGTATAGAGTGTAACGGCAAAATAGAAAATCATCAGAAAACAGAGATGCTAGCCCGTGGAGAATGGAGAGCTACAGGGAAAGAAGGAAAGGCAAAAGAAGGGGCAAAAATAGGATTCCACCTTTCAAGTTTGTATAGCCCAGTAGTCTGGTATAGTTGGAAACAAGCAGTGGAAGATTATCTGCATGCAAAAGAAAATGAGCAATTACTGAAAGTTTGGATAAATACCACGCTGGGAGAAACCTGGGTAGATAAAGGAGAAGTACCAGACTGGAAGCAATTATTTGAGCGTCGGGAAAATTTTCCGATAGGCATAGTGCCAAAAGGTGGAAAAATAGTGTTAACGGCAGGAGTTGACGTACAAAAAGATCGGTTAGAAGTAGAAGTAGTAGCGTGGGGAAAAAACCGAGAAAGTTGGTCGATAGATTACCAGGTATTAGAAGGTGATACTGGAGGTGGAGAAGTATGGGGAAAACTGTCAGAGCTTTTGAATCGTCATTTTATCGGTGAAAATGGGCTTGAATACATGATAAGTATGATGGCGGTAGATGCTGGGTATGCAACGCAAGAGGTTTATAACTGGGTAAGAGGTCACCAAGGGTCAGGGAGAGTAATAGCGGTAAAGGGAGCAAACAAAGCGCTAGTGCCGCTTAACAGCCCAAGTAGAGTTGATGTAACAGTTGGTAGGTAAGAAGTTACGCAGAGGAATGAAGCTGTGGCCAGTTGGAGTATCGATATTGAAGTCCGAGCTTTTTCAATTACTTAATTGTAATAGTTTAGACTTGATCTGACAGGCAAACAAAGTAAGATAAAAATATAGACAAGTTTTAAAGGAGTGTCAGATATGAATACAACACAAGAAAAAATACTAAAACCAAAGTTGGGATTGCTAGAACTTGCAAAGCAATTAGGAAATGTATCACAGGCGTGTAAAGTAATGGGATATTCAAGGGATACATTTTACCGCTTCAAAGAACTGTATGAAACAGGAGGAGAAGAGGCTTTACACGAGATAAGCAAAAGCAAGCCATTGTATGCAAATAGAGTGTCGGAGGATATAGAAAAAGCAGTAGTTGAAATAGCAATAGAGTTTCCAGCATACGGACAAGAAAGAGCAGCAAACGAACTGAAAAAGAGAGGAATTCTCATCTCTGCAAGTGGAATAAGATCAGTGTGGCAAAGAAACGATCTTGAAAATTTTAAAAAGAGGTTAAAGGCATTAGAAGCAAAAGTAGCTCAGGATGGTATCATTTTAACAGAAGAACAGATAACAGCTCTAGAAAAGGCTAAGGAAGAAAAAGAGGGTATCCGTTCAGAGGTGTGGCAAGGATAAAAAACAATTGACATAATATATTAAAGTAGTAATAACACAAAATGTTGATAGTAAAGTAAGGCTAGATGCTTCAATTGTTGATCAGTATTGTAGAGTTATGTAAAAACTTAGAGCAGAAAGTAGCAAAGATTGAAGAAAAAAATAAAATCTTAGAAATAGAGAATGCTGAACTAAGAGAGAGACTCGGCTTAAACTCAAGGAATTCATCTTTACCAAGTTCAAAAGAGCTGTACAAAATAAAAAAAGACACACCAGAAGATAAGTCAGAGGGCGGCAGGAAGATAGGTGGTCAAGTTGGACATAAGGGGAATTGCCGAGCTAAAATGGAAGCAGATGAGGTGGTGAAGGTAGAGTTACCAAATAGATGCGAGTGTGGTGAAGAAATCGCAATATCGGAAAAACCATATGTCTATCAAAAAGTTGATTTACCAGAAATTAAGCCTTACGTAGTTGAGTATCAATTAGAACATGGTCGCTGTCGTAAATGCGGAAAAAGAAGGAGTAGCAAATTACCAGAAGGAGTTACACCGGATACCTTTGGTCCTAGAGTTAAGTCAGTAGTTGCATCACTAAGTGGGTTTTATAAGAATTCAAAGCGAGAAATAGCGAATATTATGAAAGACATCTTTAACATGAGTATAAGTGTTGGTAGTGTGTCCAATAGTGAAGCAAGGGTTTCGTCAAAATGTAAAGAAGCCTATGAACAAATAGAGGAAGAAATAAAAGCAAGCGAAATTTTGCATATTGATGAAACCAGTCACTACAACAAAGGCAAATTGGGATGGTGCTGGATGTTTGCCAACAATAAAGCAAGTCTTATGAAGTTAGCAGATACAAGAGGAATGAAATTTTTAAAGAATAGTGCATTTTGTGATTACAAAAACCTGGTAATTACTGACAGATATGCAGTTTACAACCACTTCAGTGATGAAAAACGACAAATTTGTTGGGCTCACTTATTGAGAAATTTCGAGAGGTTATCTCATAGTTGGAATAGTGAAGTAATGAGACTTGGCCATTGTTTAAAAGACGCAGCTAATGGATTGTTTGTATTAAAAAACGCTTTGTCAGAAAATGAAATTAGTATTTCAAAGTTCACTAAGCAAGCTAAAGAATTACGAAGATACATACAGTACTGCATGATAAAAATATCTTATATACTTGAAGCAAAAGGAGCTTCACGAACGGTAAAGGGTATTATAAAATCCGAGTCAATGATGTGGACATTTTTGGATGACCCAGAGAATATTCCATTAACGAATAACCATGTTGAGCGACAGATACGGCATTATGTTGTCTATCGTAAGAATTCATATTTTGCACAGTCAGAGCGAGGGAATAGGGAACGTTCAAAAAAGTGTGTCAAACCGAGAAGTAAAGTAATAAATTGATATAAAAAATGGAGGTTTGATATGAGTCAAGCAAATAGAACTAATGGGTTGGTAGATTATAAAGAATTAGAAACAAATATCCTGTCATCTATACGAGAAGGAAAACCATTGACAGGAAAAGATGGAGCATTAACACCGTTTATAAAAAGGTTGCTAGAGGCAAGTCTGGAAGGTGAAATAGAAAACCACATGTCAGCTAAAAGTGAAGAAAATAACCGAAGAAATGGGAGAAACGCAAAAACTTTACGCACGAGTGGAGGCTCATTTGAGCTGCTAACACCAAGAGATAGGGAGGGAAGTTTTGAACCACAAATAGTTAGAAAAAGGCAAACAAGCCTACATCCAGAACTTGAAGCAAAGGTATTAAGTACATACGCCAGTGGCATGGGATACAGAGACATAGCTTCACACGTTGAGGAAATATATGACCACAAAATATCAGCAGCAGAGATATCCAGTATTACTGATAAACTGCTACCAATAATCAATGAATGGCGCAGCCGTCCACTGCAATCAGTATATCCAATAGTGTTCATGGATGGCATGTTTTTTAAGGTTAAGGAGGATGGACATTGTGTAAGCAAGTGTATGTATAACATATTAGGCATAGATCAAAATGGCAGAAAAGAAGTATTAGGTTTTTATTTGGCTGAAAGTGAGGGAGCTAATTTCTGGTTGGGAGTGCTAAATGACCTCAAAGAAAGAGGAGTAGAAGATATTCTAATTGCCTGCATTGATGGGCTAAAAAGCTTTTCTACAGCTATAAATAGTATATTTCCTAAAGCAGAAGTACAACTATGTATAGTGCATCAGATAAGGAATTCACTGAAATATGTATCTAGCAAAGATGTAAAAGTTTTCATGAATGATTTGAAAAAAATATATCGTGCTTCAAGTAAAGAAATTGCCGAAAATTATTTGCTTGAACTGGAGGAAAAATGGGGCGAAAAGTATCCATTAGTCATAAAATCTTGGCAGAATAATTGGGAAAATTTGTCCAGTTATTTTAAGTATTCAGGTCCTGTTAGGAGGCTAATTTATACCACTAATCCTATTGAGGGACTGCACAGACAGATTAGAAAATTTACTAAAACCAAAGGCTCATTTACTAATACAAATGCCTTGTATAAACAGGTATATTGTGCTATAAAAAAAGTAGAGCAAAAATGGGCTATGGCTTTACCTAATTGGGCTTTAACTATATCTCAACTTGATATCTTTTTTCCTGATAGATTAAAAATTGAGTTGAATTAAAAATACGGTTTGACACACTTTTTTGAACGTTCCCCTCTATGTCCTATTGAAACAACAGTTACTATACGTTTTGCAGTATCGACACGATAGACAACACGATAATTACTGGCAACTTTTATTCTTCTATGTCCCTTTAATCTATTGCGTAATGATACACCGTTAGCAATAGGATCTGTCTCAAGATACTCTTTTATTGCTTCTTTAATACTTGGTTTGATGTCTTCTGGTAAGGAAGGTATATTCCTCTTAATAACATGTTTGAGATATTTTATAGTATAACGTTTTATTTCCAGATGTCTTCACTATCTTCTATTTCTTCTGCATCATCATCACTTAATTCCCTAATAATTTTAGAAAACGCAATATCTTCTGCTTCAAGTTCGATCGCTTCTTTAACTAGCTTTCCTGCTAATTTTTGAACAGACTGCTTGGTAGCTTTAGCTAGTTCAATAAGATGCTGTGAAGTTTCTGTATCGAAGGTTACATTAATCCTTGAATCCGCCATAAGTTTTACCAAAGTTTGTCAGTAATTATACAACATTTTCCTGAATTTTTCAATAAAGATCTCTCCTAAACTTAGAAGAGATCTTTTATGTGTGATTAACGCTGCATAGAAGAACCAGCTTCTTTGACATTCGCTTTTGTGATATCTGTCAAAGGTTTCACCGACTCAGAACTCTCTTCTTTTACCTCTGAAGCAAATTCTTTAAGTGCAGATTGTACCTCTGGATTCTTTTCCACGAGCTCTTTTATTTCCTTGCTTTTTTGTGGTTGAGAACGTTTGTACAACTTAGGTTGTATTTTTTCCATACTCTTTCCTTGTGTTTGTTGTAGTCCCAATGCTTCATAGAGAGACTTTGTTTCATGCTGTTTTCCTACCATTACTTCTGTGTGCGCGTATATCTCTTCATCAGTAACGCCGTTTCTTTTAAGAATCTTTGCAGAACCATCGCTACTAACTGAAATTTTCATTTGACACTTTTTCCCTTCAACTTCCCAAGCAAGATCCATATCATATGTTCCATCGAGAATCTCATATGATCTTATTTCCTGTTCATCTTCATCGTAACAAGTCGATAAACGCACTCCTCTTGTTTTGTTTTTGTCAGGTTTGCACATTGTAATTGCATCTATACCATATTCTTTGGACTTACTAGCCTCGAGAAAATCCATCAAACAAATTGGATCTTTTCCCGCAATAGCTAATCTTGCAACCGGAAAAGAACGATTCTCTTCATCTAAAAACTCTTCAAGTGCGGCAAACTTTATTTTATCACTTTTTATATTATATAATTCTTCTACAACTTTCCGAGAAACCTCTCCTTCTAACGCTAACTATGGATTAGAAGAGAAGAAGAAAAGAAGGTAAACTCCAGTATTTTAGAGATAATAGGAGGTTACCCAGTGAATAAGAATGTAACAGAATTATTCTGTTTTGTAGATGATTATTGTAAAATAATAGACAAAAATTTTGCAGGTAGATTATTATCCAATGGTAAAAAACCTACAAGAGTGCCAGAAATAACGCATTCCGAAATTATAACAATAATTCTGTTATATCAGCAATCTAGATATGAAAACTTTAAATCATTTTACATATGTTACTTACAGTTGCTGCATAAGTCAGACTTTTCCAGACTACCTTCTTATGATAGATTTATTGCGCTAAAACCTCGAGTTTTATGGTATTTAGCAATGTTGCTACAGTGGTTATGTGAGCAGGCAAAAAATACAGGTATTTCCTACATTGATTCAACTCCTATCACGGTCTGTCATGCAAAAAGAATATCTAAAAATAAAGTTTTTACTGGAATTGCAAAATTAAGCAAAAGCACTTATGGCTGGTTTTTTGGTTTTAAATTACATGTAGTAATCAATGAAATAGGCGAAATTCAAGGTGTTACGCTAACCAGAGGTAACATTGACGATAGAAAGCCAGTTTTAGATCTGACTAAAAAACTAACGGGTTTATTATTTGGAGATAAAGGTTATATCCAAAAAGGTCTATTTCTACAATTACTTGATAGAAATTTAAAGCTTGTTACCAAGATAAAAAAAGGGATGAAAAACGCATTAATCTCTCTAAATGAGAAGATTTTTTTAAGGAAAAGATCTATTATTGAAACAGTTTTTGGTTACCTAAAAAATAGATTAGAAATTGAGCACACTCGCCACCGATCTCCTTTTAACTTTCTGGTTCATATTTTTTCTACACTCATTTCATACTCTTTACAACGTAAAAAACCTTCCATTTCCAATTCTTTTTTTGTTCGCTAATCCATAGTTAGCGTTTCTAGTAGTGTATTAATATGACTTTTATAATCATCACCTTCACCATGAGATTTTCCAACTTTGTGCTTTTGAAATATCTTCCACGATTCTTCATCTGGAAGACCGCTAACACCTGAAATATTCAGATTAGCTTTATCCTTTATTGCTAGCTGAGATTGATAAAATACACCATTCTCCATATATCCAAAATTTACATAAGGATAAGATGAATTTAAGGCATTTTTTTCTGGAAGACAGTTTTCTTTATCAATATTTTTACTTACACCCTGACCATGAGTAATGGTACTCACCAATTCCTTGGCTTTACTTTTTAGATTTTTCAAAGCACTTAACATAATAACCCCTCTGTTGTTAACATAATAATATAGCATACTATAGTATTTCCTAAAGTAAATGATAAAGGTATAATAAAGTATTTGAGTTATAATGGCATATAGTGTGGATTTAAGGGAAAAGGCAGTATTGATGATAGAAAAAGGTAAGACAAAGGTTGAGGTAGCAGAGCTTATGGAGATAGGAATAGCAACTCTGTACCGTTGGTTAAAAAAGAAAGCTGCTGGTGAAAGCCTCAAGCCATCTAAAAACGGTAGCTTTATTCGAAAAATAGACCCCAAAATACTCGAAGAATATGTTACAAAGAATCCAGATCATACTCTGGCAGAGATGAAACAAAATCTTGGATTTGGAATAAACTCAATTTGGTATAGACTAAAACAGCTAAAAATTACTTTAAAAAAAAGTCACACTATATCAAGAGCGCAATCAAGAAGATAGGGAGCAATTTATTGATAAAATCTCAAAAATAGACCATTCCAGCATCTTATATATAGATGAAGCAGGAGTTGATAATAAGTTATACCGAGAATATGGACGCGCTCCAAGAGGAAAGAAAATTTATGCAGATATTCCAGGGAGAACTCGAGAGAGAATCAGTATAGTAGCCGGGTGGATTGGAAAGAGATTTATTGCACCAATGACTTTCAAAGGTGGGTGTGACAAAGAGGTATTCAATACATGGTTGGAGAAGATGTTATTACCTAAATTGCCACTTGGCACAACTATAGTTATGGATAATGCTACATTTCATAAGACCACTAAAACAAAATCATTAATAGAGTCTTTTGGCTGTCATTTGCTGTATCTTCCAACATATTCACCAGATTTGAATCCTATAGAATACTGTTGGCATACCATCAAAAGCCGCCTCAGACCTCTCATGTATAAATATACAGACTTACAGCTTTTGGTTGGTAATACCATAATGGAACTTTATCATCCATTTTAGAAAATACTATAATATAAGCTATGCAAAGTCAAGCCTACAACTTTAAATTTTTATGATAAATAACGGAAAATTAATTATGGTATAAAAAACGTCATATTCTACTCATTCTAGTAGAAATCAAGCTTAAAATTTAAGGGGAATTTATGTAAGGAAAGAGCTGGAGCGGCGGCTCAAACTCCTATTATTAACTGCACTAACTTACTAATACTTAAGTATGGGGGTACAGAAACGTATACATGTTGACGCAACTCTACCTCTCTACTTGATTATTTGCACATACTTCTTGTACAACTTCTTTAGCTTTCTGTCCAATATCTCCAACTAATACTGGATATCGATATTTTGTTATCCACACTATGTGATATATATATACAGAGTGACTGCTTTTTCTATAATATTCCACATTCTTTGAGATTTTTCACCTTTAAATTATATTCTTAAAAGGATGGACTTTAAGTCCAGGGTTTTTTTCCCAAATTTGGGACAATAAAATCTAACGTGACTTCGCGCCAAATGTGATGCTGTTCAGCAGGTAAGCCAATTAACGGGCTACATTTATATACTGCACGCATTGCATTATCTGCCGCTGATCTAAAAAGAGGATTATTTTGATAAGAACTACTATCTGCTACGGTGGCTACAACGATCTCGCCTTTACTGGATAATAATAAGTTAATTTTTATACTAAAATTTTCTTTATAAACTATGCCCTCAGGAATGCTCCAACACTCTGTCAGTTTATCCCTTATAGAATTAATAATTTCTGTTATAGCCAATTCATCATCTTTGTTCTCAATATTTTTCTTATCTCTTATTTCATTTTTCACCTCTTTGATGTCTTCTCTTAGTTTTCTTTCTACACCCTTTTTTCTTTTGGGAATTGGAATACCCTCATCAATTTCCTGTATTTCAATAATTTGCCTCGGTTGTACTAACTCAACTAATTCTTTTTTTCTTTGTGGTATAGTAATAACTGACGAATCATCCGTTTGGGCTTTCATTGAAAAAAGCAAAAAACAACATAGAAACAAAAGAAGAATATAATTAAAATAGAGAGGGCGCATATGTTAAGCAGCTTGTTTTACTGGTTTAAAGCTAATATTGCACATAAAGTCAATATATTTCAGTTGACTTAAACTCAAATTTGCTACACTAATTTTATTATCTCTATAATATCATATGGTCAATATACTCTAAATGAGATGGAAAGATGAAGGTGTTATTATAGCTGTTAAAAAATACGGTGATAAAAATTTAATTCTTTCTCTATTTACAAAAAATCATGGAAAGCGCAGGGGATTAACTAGGTTAACAAACAATAGCAATTATAAGTTTCAAATAAGTAATCTATTACATGCAGAATGGAGTGCTAAGCTACCTGAAAATCTAGGTTTTTTAAAGTGCGAATTGATTGAATCTCCATTTCATCATTTCTTTCAAGATAGGTTAAAAAGCATTGCTATTGTTTCTTTCTCGTCTATATTAGAAAAAGTGCTTCCAGAAAGTGAATCCTGCATCAAGTTGTATGATAATTTTAGACACTTCATCGATGTAATAAAACATAATAGCCAGTTTTGGCAAAGTCATTACCTTAACTTAGAGCTTCTGCTTCTTACGCAACTTGGATTTAAGTTAGACCTATCAAAATGTGCTGTCACAGGTGTGAAAGAAAATCTACAATTTATTTCTCCAAAAACTGGTAGAGCAGTGTCAAAAAAAGTAGGTGACTGTTATGCAGATAAATTACTACCTTTTCCACAGATGTTGCATGATGTATACAATAACAACCTACAAAATAGCTACTCGTATCAAGAATTCAGACTAGGGTTAAAAATTACAGGGTATTTTTTAAATAAATATCTATTTCTGCAGTTAAATGCGAAATTTCCGGAGTTGAGAAATTTTATGCTATCATTTGAATCTTAGTTACTACTTATTTGAAAGAACTTCAACCAGTAACCACTCTATTTCTACCACTGTTTTTTGCTTTATATAAATATTTGTCAGCACGTACTATAAATTTTTTAACATCATCAAGGTCAGATCTTTGCATTGCTGAAATTCCAATGCTCACAGTTACATTATGGGTTGTATTTTTACCCACAAGTATAAAAGGTTCTTTGGCAATAATTTTCCTTATTCTCTCTGCAATAGTATACGCATCTGATACATTGGTATCTGGCATTACAACAACAAATTCCTCACCACCAAACCTAGCTAATAAATCTGTCACTCTGATATTTTCAGAAATTCTTTTCTGTATTTCCTTTAAAAGTTCATCTCCAGCATTATGCCCAAAGTTATCATTCACCATCTTAAAATAATCTATATCAAGTATCATAAGAGATAAACTTCTATCTTTTTCCACAGAATCCTTAACAATATTTCTTAAGTGTGCATCAAAATATCTTCTATTATAACAGTTAGTTAATGGATCCTTTATAGACATTTCCACATTATTAAATAAATTCATTCTCAAGGCATCTTGATACCTTTTGCGTTTCACTTGCAAATTAACCCTAGCTATTAATTCACTCTCATCTAAAGGTACTGTTAAATAATCATTAGCACCTACATCAAGTGCCTTTACTAAATTGCTTTTATCATAATCTTCAGAAAGGATCAGAATTGGTGTATAACGTGTTTCTACTTTACTACGAAACTTAGAACACAACCGTAGGCCGTCAGTTTTTGAAAACTGCATGTCAGAAATAATCAGGTCGTAATTATCCTTAATACCAACCTTTAATGCTTCTTTTGGATCGTGCAGTATTTTAATTGATCTGAAGCGTTGCTTTAGAACATTGTGTATCTGCTCTGCTTGAAAGGTGTCCTCATCTACAACAAGTATGTTAGCATCAAAAATCTGATTAGAATAATCCATAATACTGCTTTCTGCTACTCCACCAATCTCAGCATTAGTTTCTCCTCTCAAGCACAACTCATCTATTATCATCTTTAAGCGCACAAGAGACTTAATTCTTGCAGATAAAGCAGTTTCATCTATCGGCTTAGTTAGAAAGTCATCCGCACCAGCATTAATTCCTTCCACTCTATCATGAGTGTCATGCAGCGCAGTTACCATAATTATTGGAATATAAGTCGTTAAGGGATCATTCTTTAGCTTCTTACAAACCTCAAAACCACTCATTTTTGGCATCATGACATCAAGTAAGATAATATCTGGCTGCTGTTCCGCTACTAAATCTATCGCCTCCTCGCCATCATAAGCTACAATAACTGTATAGTACTCTGCTTTTAGCTGAGCCTCCAAAAGCTTAACATTAGATGGTATATCATCTACTACTAGGATTTTTGCTGTCATTTTTTGTACTATCTACATTGTAAGTAGGATAAAGCTTGCCATCTTCACCAATTATGTAATTGACTTTTTCAACGTTATGCTCTTCATATAATTCTTTAATTCCGGTATCCTTCAACAATTTCCTAACTCTTGATTTTACAACCCAGAAATACCTATATATATTTTTAATAAGATTAAGAAATACAGGTACTTTACTTTTATCAAGAACAATTATACTCACTAAAGCTACAACTAAAATTTCTGAAAGACCTATATTAAACATTTTTCCTATGAAGCAAGTACTTTAACTCTCCTGATTATGAGTATTAATTTACTTAAATCAAGTTTATAAGCGACCATCTCATCTAAAAAGCTATTGTAGCGCTCTATATAATCCTTATCATTAATAGCCCAAGTTTGAACCTTGTCTACATGATTATCAGTAGCTTTTATAACTTTAACAGCTAGCTTATGTTGATAATTGCTTAAATCATCTAATAAATCATTAATTAAGCTGCGATCCCAATAGGAAGAATGGCTTTTCATCTTGCCAGCAACTGTTCTAATCATATCAAATCTTAGCAGCGACTTTAATTCAAAGTATATTCTACCAGCCTCAAGGATGGACAAAGATGTCTGCTCAGCAACAGATATAACGTCCAGCGCATAAATAAGAATACGTAGATCAGCAACCCTTTTTGCTAGATCTTTATTTATGTTAAGCTCTAACAAAGAAGCTAATCCATGATTATAGACCTCTAATAGGTGCTCATCTAAAATATCATGGCCTAAAGTTTCAATTGCACCCCTAAATTTTGTAACACCATCTAGTTCTACAAGATTAAGCTTACCAAGATTTTTTACTAACCAAAATGATACCCTACCAATAAATTTTTGCACACTTCTCACTACTTGCAAATATGAATCAACATCAATTTTTCCATCCAATTCATCAATTTTCTGCCAAAGGCTACTTAAATTATATAGGTGATTAACAACGATATATATGTTAACTGCTTCATGTACTTTAATTCCAGTACTCTCAACCAAATTATTAATAAATATACAGCCCATCCTATTTACTACATCGTTTGTAATGCAAGTAGAAATAATTTCCCTACAAAGTTGGTGTTTCAATATGGAATCCTTGAACTCTGTTACCATCCTTTGTGGAAAGTAATTTAGTAAGTAATCACGGCACAAAAAATCTTTTTCAGGTAGCTCAGAGTGTATAACTTCATTTTTTATTGCTGTTCTTGCATAAGACATCAGAACAGAAAGCTGAGGAGAACAGAAACCTTCTCCATCAGTTAACATTCTTGCTACCTCTTCTTCAGCTGGAAGAAATTCTACATCTCGGTTTAGCAGCCCAAATTTCTCTAAACTGAGTAATAATTTATGGTGCTGCTCTAATCTTTCTTTAGCTTGTAAGCACTCAAGAAGCAATGCTTTTGTTTCAATCCTGTTATGGTCTTCAAGCACCTTAAATGCAACATCGTCTATCATGCTAGTCAGTATTTCATTCCTTTTTTCTAAGGAAATTTTCCCTACTTTCATAAAAGCAATTTTGATATTAACTTCAAGATCAGAACATATTACTCCTGCTGAATTATCAATAAAATCTGCATTGATATACCCACCTATTTTAGCATATTCTACCCTTCCAAGCTGCGTGCAACCAAGGTTACCACCCTCTATAAACATAGAAGCTCTAATATCCTGACCGTTTACTCTTAATTCATCGTTTGCTTTATCACCAACCATACCGTGACTTTCACTCTTTGCCTTAACGAATGTGCCAATTCCTCCATTCCATATGAAATCCACTTTTGCCTTGAGCAGATATCGGATCAAGTCATTTGGAGATAGTGTATCTTCCGTTATATCAAAGCACTTTTTCATTTCTTGAGAAATGTCTACTTGCTTGCTGCTACGCTCAAATACCCCGCCACCACGAGAAATCAAATCTTTGCTGTAATCCATCCAAGTTGAAAACGGTAATTCAAAAAGGCGTTTACGCTCTGCGAAACCCTTTGCTGAATCAGGATTTGGATCAATGAAAATATGCATATGGTTAAATGCGCCGATTAAACGTATATTTCTTGAAAGCAGTATGCCATTTCCAAACAGATCGCCAGCCATATCTCCAATTCCAATAACAGTTGTATCCTGGTAAATATCCTTATTCATTCTCCAAAAATGGCGTTGTGCTGCAATCCATGCACCTCTTGCTGTAATACCCATCTTTTTGTGGTCATAACCTGCTGATCCACCAGATGCAAATGCATCTTCGAGCCAAAAGTTACATTCAGAGGATATTTCGTTTGCATAATCAGAAAATGAAGCAGTGCCTTTATCTGCTGCAACTACCAAATATGGATCATCTTCGTCATACCTAATCACATTTTCTGGTGGAGTTATTTTGCCATCAACTACATTATCAGTAATATCAAGCATTCCTCTGATGAAATTCTTATAGCATTCAACACCTTTCTCCCTTAAAATGTTTTTGTCTTTATAAACTTGCTTTATTACAAACCCACCCTTTGCGCCAACAGGTACAATGACCGCATTTTTTGTCATCTGGGCTTTCATGAGTCCCAAAACTTCAGTGCGAAAATCTTCCGTTCTATCCGACCATCTCAAACCACCACGAGCCAACTTCCCTCCTCTTAGATGTATTCCCTCAAAAAGGTTTGAATAAACATACAATTCACGGTATGGGCGCGGGTCAGGTAAACCATTTATTTTACTTGAATCAAATTTGATAGATAAGTATGGCTTATCATCTTGATAATAACTGGTTCTCAAAATTGCCATTATCAAGTTAAATATCGAACGCAAAACGTAATCATGTGAAACGTTGCTGATCTCTTTTAGTAGTTCTTCAATTTTTTCTATCAAAATGCTAGTAGTTTCTGCCCTATCAATATCTATTTTAGTATCAAATCTTGAATGAAATAATTCTACTAAATACCTTACTACTTTTGGATACTCTGATACTACTTTCTGGATATATTCTGGGTTATAGCTAAATGATGTCTGCTTTAGGTAGGCGCTTAGCGCTCTAATCAGAAGCACTTCCTTCCACTCGAGCCCAGCAATAATGATCAAGCTGTTAAAATAGTCATTTTTTATTTCCTTGCTGAACACTTTTACAAGTGTTACCTCAAACTGCTCTTTTAAAGTAATGTTGTCTATTAATTCATCAACTCTTGACAACACAAAATGATGTATCCATATTCCACCGTTGATTTCTATATAATAACCATTATGAGATAGAATCTTAGCCCCTAAATTCTTAGTAACCTTTAATATCTTTGACAATTCAAGGCCTCCGTTGCTTGGAGTGTAAACCTTCAATTGATAGTTGAGATTGTCACGAGTAAGCCTCAAATCAACTTCGCTGACTTTTTTCTTTCTCACTATCTCCAATTTTTTCATATCATAATACGCATCATGAGGTTCAAAATTCTCTTGATAACTTATCGGAAATGCCTTGCAATAGAGGATAAATATATCCTCAACAGTGCTAAAAGTATTATATAAATTGTCTATAAAACGATCTTCCCACTTTTCTGTAATGTTTCTTAACTTGTTTTCGATACACAAAACTTCATCATCAAAAACGCTAGCGCTTTTGGTTCTTAGCACCACGTGTAATTTCATCAAATCATATTCATTGATAATGTGATTGTTATAAATATCTGAACTTTCTGCACTTGTTTCATCCTTCAATATATCACGTATCTTGAACATTAGCCTAGCGCTAGCATAACGCATCGGTATCAATACTATGCAACTAATAAAGTTCCCTACCTTTCTCAAAAATAATTTGACTCTTGGTCTAATCGCAAGAGACATGATCGAGGTGCAAATTTCAAATAACTCGTCTTCATTTGATTGGAATAATTCGTCACAAGAAAATGCCTGTAAAATGGAAATTAAAGCTTTATTGTTATGGCCACCAGGAACAAATCCTGCCTTTTTTTCTATTGTTGTAACCTTATCCTTTATTACCGGAATAGTTCGAATATCTTGCACTTCTGCTATAGAAGTAAATAGCCCAAAAAAATGCTGTTCCCTTATTACATCACCCTGATCATTAAATTCTTTCACTCCTATACAATTCATATAGGTACGCCGATGAACTATTGAGATTAGGTCTGATCTTAGTATGTATAAAGAATTCAAGCTTTCAGAAAAAATTGATGAATTTTGGTACTCTTCACTTGCTCTCATTAACCCGAGGCTCTCCTTACCACTTAGAGCAAGCTTTCCTTCTTTATTAGTAATGTATTCTTGATAACCTAAAAATACAAAATTGTTATTTTTCAACCAAGCTAGAAAATCTCTGCCTCCAGCATCCAATGCCGGATGCTCAAGAAGCTTCTTGAGCATCAATTGCCAGTCCTTTACAACGCAGTTAACTGCTTTTAGCGTCTTTCGTAGAGATTCTTCTAGTGTATCAACAAAGCTACCACTTATGCCTTTAATAATTACATATATTACTGACTCTTTGATTCCATTACTTTCTTCCAAAAGATGAATTTTATCTATTAGGCTATTTTTTCTTTGAACATTAATTATGCTGTTACTATAATAGCATATAGTTAAACCGTGTGACTTAATAGTGGAAATGACAGAATCCACTAAAAAGGGCATGTCATCATTTGTGATTTTAATTATAGTGAAATTGCCCTCTATTCCTGAAATATCATTTACATTACTTACTGCTAATTTACTTTCTTCTTTTTCTTTTTTAAGAATGAAGTTGTATGCATCCTCTGCAATGTATAAAAGAAATTTATCGTTGACTTTTAGGTCACTATTATAAACAAAATTATAAAAGTACTGTATAAACTCTTTAATTTTTTCTTTCTCTTTTTTATTCCCTTGATCAACTAGCTTAAATAAAGACTCAACATTAACATTATGATTTATACACATTTTTCAAAACAAAAATACACAGCGAATCTAGATCTTTTTAACTAAGATTTCGTTACCAGAAGTATACACTATTAGCTCATCTCCTTCTACTATTTCCCCCGATAAAACTAACTTAGCTAGATTATTTTGAATGCATTCTTGTATTACCCTTTTCAGAGGCCGCGCTCCATATTCAGGGTCATATCCAGTTTGTGCTATTAGTTCTTTAGCTTCTTGCGATAAACTAATACTCAGTTTACGCTTAGCAAGCATCTTTTGTAAATAAGAGAATTGAACATCTATAATTTTATCAATGTCATCTTTGGTTAAGCTGTGGAATATAATAATTTCATCCAGTCTATTTAAAAATTCTGGACGAAACGCTGACTTAACTATTTTCATCACCTCATCTTTCACAGATTCGGTAGTTCCTCTTAGCATTATCTCAGCGCCAAGGTTAGAAGTTAAAATCAGTATGGTATTGCGAAAATCAATTAATTTGCCATGGCTATCGGTGAGTCTACCTTCATCCAAAATCTGCAGTAATATATTAAATATATCTGGATTTGCCTTTTCTATCTCATCAAACAAAATTACCTGATATGGTCTTCTCCTTACTGCTTCGGTTAATCTGCCACCTTGTTCATAACCAACATATCCTGGAGGCGCACCAATTAACTTTGAAACGGAGTGTTTTTCCATATACTCTGACATATCAAAGCGTAGAAGTGCTGATTGATCATCAAACAAAAATTCGGCAAGAGATTTTGCTAACTCTGTTTTTCCAACTCCGGTTGGACCTAAGAATAAAAATGAACCAAAAGGTCGATTAGTATCCTGAACACCAGAACGGGAGCGCCTTACTGCATTACTTATAGCTTCAATTGCATCTCTCTGCCCTATTACTCTTTTTCCTATTTTATTTTCCATATTAAGGAGCTTTTCCTTTTCACTATGCATCATGTTATCAACTGGAATGCCTGTCCATTTTGAAACAATATTTGCAATATCACTCTCAGTAACTTCTTTCTTTAGGAAACTATCAGTAACTTTTTCCTGATTTTTTAACTCATTTTCAAGTTGAGGAATCACACCATACATCAACTCCCCTGCCCTTCCTAAATTTCCATTGCGCTGAGCCAATTCTAGCTCTTTCCTCGCGTTATCCAATTTTTCAGCAGTTTCTTGTATTTTAGCTATTTTATTCTTTTCCATCTGCCATTTACTGCTTAAGTCAGCAAATTTACTGTTTAGACTCTCAATTTCCTCATTTATCTTTTTTAAACGTTGCTTAGAGTTTTCATCACTTTCTTTTTTCAAAGCCTCTGACTCAATTTTCAGCTGTATAATCTTTCTTTCAAGCTCATCAACAACCTCAGGCTTGCTGTCCATTTCAATTCTAACCCTACTTGCTGCTTCATCAATTAAATCGATCGCTTTATCAGGTAAAAACCTATCTGTTATATATCTATTAGAAAGCGTTGCAGCAGCGATTATTGCACCATCTGTGATTCTAATACCATGGTGCACCTCATACCTCTCCTTCAAACCCCTCAGTATTGAAATAGTATCAGTCTCAGTCGGTTGAGAAATAAACACAGGCTGAAAACGCCTTGCAAGCGCAGGGTCTTTCTCTATATGTTGACGATACTCATCCAAAGTTGTAGCCCCTATACAGCGAATTTCTCCACGCGCAAGAGCAGGCTTGAGCAGATTTGAAGCATCCATCGCACCACTTGTCGCTCCTGCTCCCACTAAAGTATGAAGCTCATCTATAAACAAAATAACTTTTCCCTCTGCTTTTGAAATCTCATTAATCACTGCTTTTAGTCTCTCTTCAAACTCCCCTCTAAATTTTGTTCCAGCAATTAATGCACCAAGATCCAAAGCTAAAACTTTTGCATCACGCAAACCAAGTGGTACATCATTTGCAACAATTCTGTTTGCTAAACCTTCAACTATTGCAGTTTTTCCAACACCAGGTTCACCTATCAGTACTGGATTATTTTTTGTTCGCCTCAACGATACCTGCATAGTTCTTCTGATTTCCTCATCACGACCAATTACAGGATCAAGCTTACCTTGCATAGCAAGCTCTGTAATATCTTTTGTATACCTCTTTGCCGCATTTAATTTTTCCTCGCTATTTGGAGAGTCTGCACTGCCACCTTTTCTCATTTCTGCAATAACTGAATTTAATTTTTGCGGTGTTACACCACCTTCTGCTAAAATTTTACCTACAATTTCATCTTTTTGTGCAGCAAGGCCCTGCAGCAACCGCTCAACAGTAACAAATGTGTCTTTATTTCTCCTCGCAATACCAATTGAATCATCAAAAACTTTTGCTACCTCTCTTGAAAGCTGAAGTCCACCACTACCTGGTCCTCCAACCACTGGAAACTTTTTAATTGTACTACTCACAGCATCAGAAATATTCTGAATATTTCCACCACAAGTGCCTATCAAATCCTGAACTAAACCTGACTCATCTTCAAGCATTACTTTAAGTAAATGTTCAGGCATAAAAATCTGATGCCCAGCTCCCAATGCTTTCATTTGAGCGCTCTGGATTAGGCTTTTTGCTTTTTCGGTAAATTTATTCAAGTCCATAATACAAATTTAACTCATACTTGCTGATATATATAACAACTACTTTCTCAATTTTAAACTTAAAGTCATTCAGCATTCAACCACTATGGATTTCAATCCATAGTGGTTGAATATTTGATCGTAGGGCTTATCTTTGTTATGCCTTGACCTTAACACAGCTACATTTCTAGGTTTTTTTCCATCATCGTTTATAATGTTAGGATTAGCGCCTTTTTCTAGCAAAAATTTGATAATCCTTAAATCACCATAATATGCAGCATTATGTAGTGCTGTGCTTACATACTTGTTAATAATGTTTACGTTAACTCCCTCATCTATTAAAAACCTAACTATCTCTAAACATCCCCTTCTGCAGCGTAATGTAACGCAGTTAACTTAGGCATGTGTGTATCAGTATCTAATAAATTTTTTACTGAGAATTTTACAGTTTCTAAGTTACAATTTTGAGAAGCAATGCGTAATATCGTTTTATAATTATCTGCAGCTTTTGCCTTCATGTAATAATAGGTAGCAATAATACATACTATTACTGTTATAAGCCACCAAAAATGCAGCTTGTTTTTTGTATCTTGACTCAATTTATCCATATTCAATATCTTTTTAATATTAAATAGATCATTTACTCATTTTTTATTAACATTACTTACTCAAAGATGCTGACAACATAGTAAGGTAACCCGAGTTGGCTTTGTTGCATAGCGAGTAGAGATGGGAGAAAAAAGGGAGAAAATCTAAAGAAAGTGGTTACTTTATTAAGAAATGAACATTTTGTAGAGTATATGCCAAAGAAGATGAAAGTCAGTAATCATTAAAGAGTATAATCAATTTTTAGAAAAAAGAGGAAATGTCTTTCATTTTATCGATGAAGCTATAGAAAACTGGTACGAAAGTTCAGAAAAAATTCCTGAAGATTTATAGCGATAAGGTTGTTATTGCAGTACATATAGTCGTTAATCTATTTAGAATAGGCTTAAGGCAAGCAGTTGGATTTATAAAAGGATATTTACAAAGTATAGTGAAGAATCTCCAAGTATTCACAAGCTTCTCATCAAACTTAATTTGAAATTATGTGACCACAGAACAGATAAAAATGACATAGAGAATATTGAAATTGCTATAGATAGTACTGTAATGCATATTTATAGTAACAGTACTCAACATAACAAAGATAACGCCAAGATAAGGAAGTATAATGGTACAGATCAAATAAGAAAGCTACATGTTGCTTTGGACGTAAACAGCAAAAAGGCAATAGCAATTCGATATACTAATTTTCTTTCACATGATAGCATCTAAAATACTAAAGGAAATGGGTGATATCTATAAGATTAAGTCTCTGCGTGCAGATGGAGCTTATGATACAGATAATTTATATAAGTTGTGCAATCAATACAATTTGAAACCCATCATAAAGCCAAGAAAAAATGCAAAAATCTGCAGCAATATAGATTATCTATCAGAAAGAAACAACAACATTAGTATAAGGAAAACTTACCCACTGGAAAAAGAAGACAAGGTATGAAATACGTTCACGTATCGAGAGTTTTTTCCTGAGGCTCAAAAAAACATTTGGATTTAGTTTTAAGAATAAATCTGAGGTAAATCGCTCTCAAGAGGTGCTTTTAAAATGCTATTTGATTAATAACTTTACTGATATAGGTATGCCTATTTTCAAATTTGCCTCGTAAATTCCTTTCATTACTCCTCCTCATTCCTTGCCATTCAACAAAGCCTCCCATCTCTACTCGCTATTCAACAAAGCCTGGGAAGGGCTATACTTGGCAGTGGCTACACTTCTTACGGCAGAGCGATAAATGATTGCTGGTTAACCAAATGCTAGGAGAGGGTATGGGTAGTTTGATTTTTTATGTTATTCTGAAAAGAAGATATACTATATTTAGTATAAAATTTATAGTTACATGTTAATATTATACTATAGTATTTCCTAAAGTAAATGATAAAGGTATAATAAAGTATTTGAGTTATAATGGCATATAGTGTGGATTTAAGGGAAAAGGCAGTGTAGCCGGGTGGATTGGAAAGAGATTTATTGCACCAATGACTTTCAAAGGTGGGTGTGACAAAGAGGTATTCAATACATGGTTGGAGAAGATGTTATTACCTAAATTGCCACTTGGCACAACTATAGTTATGGATAATGCTACATTTCATAAGACCACTAAAACAAAATCATTAATAGAGTCTTTTGGCTGTCATTTGCTGTATCTTCCAACATATTCACCAGATTTGAATCCTATAGAATACTGTTGGCATACCATCAAAAGCCGCCTCAGACCTCTCATGTATAAATATACAGACTTACAGCTTTTGGTTGGTAATACCATAATGGAACTTTATCATCCATTTTAGAAAATACTATAGTTTTTTAATTAAGGAGAATATTATGAAAAGTAATACAAAAAGTGCTGCTGCATATAGTGCTAAAGAAGAAGCGTATGAACAATATTACCATTGCATACGCGCATGTCCTAAAAGTCATCAGGATAATAACGAACTACGTAGTGCATGCATGAATAAATGTAGGGAAAGTGATTGGACCTTTAAACAGGATGTAAAATTTAGTGATCAATTAAATTCTATTACGTCTCAGCTCCATGAAGGGCTGAACGATTTATCTGAGTTGTCATCAGATCTAAATCTAATGAACCTATAAAAAAGAAGATATTTAGTATCTTCTTTGCTATGCAAGCTACTCTTATAGTTGAGTGTCACTAATTAGAGAAGTTTAAGCAGCAGCGCATAACCTTGCTTATATTTTTCATGATATACATTTACGTATCTTATGATAAGTATATAGATATTTTTTATTAAAAAGGAAGGGGAGGTGCCTTCGTGTGTTGATATCCTCCACGCCCTAAAGGGCAAGGATTCCTACCACGTTCAGACCGAAGTCTGAATCATCTCGGTGGGTTCCTGCTTCATCGGGAGGCTAAATGCACTATCCCCTCCACAGGCACAACACGGCATGCCCTGCCGCTAAATCTATTATGCTTTTGTGCATATTCGGTGTCAACACCCACTTCCGCCTTATATCCCCGCCCTGAAGGATGGGGTTCTACGGTGTTTTTTTGATAAGAAAAAAGTCTTTTTCGGTGGTTACACCTATATTCTTTATTTCAGCTTTAAAACTGTTAAAGTATAGCCCTTCCCATAATAGTCCAAAAAAATCATAAGAAGGAAGAATCGACAGCATGACGAAAAGATGTAAATAGAGGAATGTTTTTCCTAATTCTATTTTTTATAGCAAACCAATTATGCTCAATTTTGTTAAAATCTGGAGAATAAGGAGGTAGATATAAAATTTCTGCACCAACTCCTTTAGCAAGTTCAATAATCTTATTAACCCCAGTTATGGATGAGAAAGTAGAATTAATAAAGAGAGGAATAGGGTAAACTCAGGTATTTTAGCAAAAATTAAGAGGTTACCCATGAAGAAAGATATTTTACTGTTTCATAGAAGATTTTTGTCACATTGCTGATGAAAAACTTTCAGAAAAGCTTCTATCAAGTGGCAAAAAAACAACAAGAATACCTGAAATTACCGTGCCAGAAATACTTACTATAATCTTACTTTACCACCAATCGCCGTGCAAAAATTTCAAGTTTTTTTACTTGAGTTATCTTAAATTATTGTACAGTTCTGAGTTTTCAAAACTCCCTTTGTATCATAGATTTATTGCTCTAAAACCCAGGGTTTTATGGTATTTGGCAATGCTTTTGCAGTGGTTCTGCGAGCAAGCAAAAATCACTCTATATTGATACAACTGCAATCGCTGTTTGCCACGCAAAAAGGATCGCAAAAAATAAAGTTTTCAAAGAGTTGGCAAATATAGGAAAGACTACCTATGTTCGGTTTTAAATTGCATCTGGTAATCAATGAAATAGGCGAAGTTCAAGGTATTACGCTAACTAAAGGCAGCGTTGACGACAGAAAACCTGTACCAAATTTGACTAAAAAATTTTTTGTTCGGAGATAAAGAAGAAGGACCTCTTTGAGAAACTCTTCGATAGAGGTCTAAAACTCGTCACTAAAGTGAAAAAAGGCATGAAAAACGCACTAATTTCATTAAAAGAGAAGATTCTATTGAGAAAAAGGTCGATTATTGAGACAGTTTTTGGTTATTTGAAAAATAAATTTGAGCTTACGGCACAGATCCCCCATAAATTTTTTGGTACATATTTTTTCAACATTAGTTTCGTATTCCATGCAGTCGAAAAAGCCCCCTATTTCTAAGCTTTATTGACTCGGATAATCCATAACTGGGGTTTGTAGCTGTTTGTCCACTGTTGTGTTATTAAAATAGCTTCTAACGCTAACTATGGATTAGCGAACAAAAAAAGAATTGGAAATGGAAGGTTTTTTACGTTGTAAAGAGTATGAAATGAGTGTAGAAAAAATATGAACCAGAAAGTTAAAAGGAGATCGGTGGCGAGTGTGCTCAATTTCTAATCTATTTTTTAGGTAACCAAAAACTGTTTCAATAATAGATCTTTTCCTTAAAAAAATCTTCTCATTTAGAGAGATTAATGCGTTTTTCATCCCTTTTTTTATCTTGGTAACAAGCTTTAAATTTCTATCAAGTAATTGTAGAAATAGACCTTTTTGGATATAACCTTTATCTCCAAATAATAAACCCGTTAGTTTTTTAGTCAGATCTAAAACTGGCTTTCTATCGTCAATGTTACCTCTGGTTAGCGTAACACCTTGAATTTCGCCTATTTCATTGATTACTACATGTAATTTAAAACCAAAAAACCAGCCATAAGTGCTTTTGCTTAATTTTGCAATTCCAGTAAAAACTTTATTTTTAGATATTCTTTTTGCATGACAGACCGTGATAGGAGTTGAATCAATGTAGGAAATACCTGTATTTTTTGCCTGCTCACATAACCACTGTAGCAACATTGCTAAATACCATAAAACTCGAGGTTTTAGCGCAATAAATCTATCATAAGAAGGTAGTCTGGAAAAGTCTGACTTATGCAGCAACTGTAAGTAACATATGTAAAATGATTTAAAGTTTTCATATCTAGATTGCTGATATAACAGAATTATTGTTATAATTTCGGAATGCGTTATTTCTGGCACTCTTGTAGGTTTTTTACCATTGGATAATAATCTACCTGCAAAATTTTTGTCTATTATTTTACAATAATCATCTACAAAACAGAATAATTCTGTTACATTCTTATTCACTGGGTAACCTCCTATTATCTCTAAAATACTGGAGTTTACCTTCTTTTCTTCTTCTCTTCTAATCCATAGTTAGCGTTTCTAGGTTTATTATCAGCAATGTCATTAGGTTGATATCCACCATTAACTATCTGCTGCTTATTAAACATCTTTTCAATATTGCCTTTTAAAATACTCAAAAACTTCTCATTTTCCGGATAGGCTTCTTCTGCGGCTGAATATAATGTACTTGGTATTTTAGAATATCTTTCGTTCCTTACATAACCTGCTATATCTGAATACACTTTAAAAAAGTCAAAACCTTTCACTGATACACCAGATTGTTTAGCTGTCTTTTTAAATTCTTCCATTATATTAAGTGTATCAGCCAGAACTTCTTCATGATTAGCAGAACAAAACTTAGGAAGAGGATATTTTTTATCTAGGAAACTTTGTAATAAGAAGAATCCTAAACCAAAATTGTTGCTGATACAAACTTCACTACTAAATTGCCTAGTACCTGATGTATTAGAATAATTTGCTGAAGTTTCAGGTAGAGCAGCTCTCGAATCTAATAACCCATTCACAGAGCTTTTTACCCAACCAAATAAATTATTTATCCACGAAGATGGTTTTGCACTGCTACTCACCATTCTACGATTTCTAATGTGCTGCCTATGTCTATGAGGTTGCTTAGATAACATAACTTCTGTGAAAACATGGGAACGTTCAAAAAAGTGTGTCAAACCGTATTTTTAATTCAACTCAATTTTTAATCTATCAGGAAAAAAGATATCAAGTTGAGATATAGTTAAAGCCCAATTAGGTAAAGCCATAGCCCATTTTTGCTCTACTTTTTTTATAGCACAATATACCTGTTTATACAAGGCATTTGTATTAGTAAATGAGCCTTTGGTTTTAGTAAATTTTCTAATCTGTCTGTGCAGTCCCTCAATAGGATTAGTGGTATAAATTAGCCTCCTAACAGGACCTGAATACTTAAAATAACTGGACAAATTTTCCCAATTATTCTGCCAAGATTTTATGACTAATGGATACTTTTCGCCCCATTTTTCCTCCAGTTCAAGCAAATAATTTTCGGCAATTTCTTTACTTGAAGCACGATATATTTTTTTCAAATCATTCATGAAAACTTTTACATCTTTGCTAGATACATATTTCAGTGAATTCCTTATCTGATGCACTATACATAGTTGTACTTCTGCTTTAGGAAATATACTATTTATAGCTGTAGAAAAGCTTTTTAGCCCATCAATGCAGGCAATTAGAATATCTTCTACTCCTCTTTCTTTGAGGTCATTTAGCACTCCCAACCAGAAATTAGCTCCCTCACTTTCAGCCAAATAAAAACCTAATACTTCTTTTCTGCCATTTTGATCTATGCCTAATATGTTATACATACACTTGCTTACACAATGTCCATCCTCCTTAACCTTAAAAAACATGCCATCCATGAACACTATTGGATATACTGATTGCAGTGGACGGCTGCGCCATTCATTGATTATTGGTAGCAGTTTATCAGTAATACTGGATATCTCTGCTGCTGATATTTTGTGGTCATATATTTCCTCAACGTGTGAAGCTATGTCTCTGTATCCCATGCCACTGGCGTATGTACTTAATACCTTTGCTTCAAGTTCTGGATGTAGGCTTGTTTGCCTTTTTCTAACTATTTGTGGTTCAAAACTTCCCTCCCTATCTCTTGGTGTTAGCAGCTCAAATGAGCCTCCACTCGTGCGTAAAGTTTTTGCGTTTCTCCCATTTCTTCGGTTATTTTCTTCACTTTTAGCTGACATGTGGTTTTCTATTTCACCTTCCAGACTTGCCTCTAGCAACCTTTTTATAAACGGTGTTAATGCTCCATCTTTTCCTGTCAATGGTTTTCCTTCTCGTATAGATGACAGGATATTTGTTTCTAATTCTTTATAATCTACCAACCCATTAGTTCTATTTGCTTGACTCATATCAAACCTCCATTTTTTATATCAATTTATTACTTTACTTCTCGGTTTGACACACTTTTTTGAACGTTCCCTGCCTGTCAGATCAAGTCTAAACTATTACATCTTACTTCTCATTCAACCATTTGCTTTGTCTCACTTTTTTAGGTTTTTTGCTTTCTGGTTTTTCACTATTCCATTTACTCTCTGGCCAACGATCAATTCCAAGCGCAATAGATGCTGCTCTTGCGTAAATTCGGCAATCTATAGTATTTTCTAAAATGGATGATAAAGTTCCATTATGGTATTACCAACCAAAAGCTGTAAGTCTGTATATTTATACATGAGAGGTCTGAGGCGGCTTTTGATGGTATGCCAACAGTATTCTATAGGATTCAAATCTGGTGAATATGTTGGAAGATACAGCAAATGACAGCCAAAAGACTCTATTAATGATTTTGTTTTAGTGGTCTTATGAAATGTAGCATTATCCATAACTATAGTTGTGCCAAGTGGCAATTTAGGTAATAACATCTTCTCCAACCATGTATTGAATACCTCTTTGTCACACCCACCTTTGAAAGTCATTGGTGCAATAAATCTCTTTCCAATCCACCCGGCTACTATACTGATTCTCTCTCGAGTTCTCCCTGGAATATCTGCATAAATTTTCTTTCCTCTTGGAGCGCGTCCATATTCTCGGTATAACTTATTATCAACTCCTGCTTCATCTATATATAAGATGCTGGAATGGTCTATTTTTGAGATTTTATCAATAAATTGCTCCCTATCTTCTTGATTGCGCTCTTGATATAGTGTGACTTTTTTTTAAAGTAATTTTTAGCTGTTTTAGTCTATACCAAATTGAGTTTATTCCAAATCCAAGATTTTGTTTCATCTCTGCCAGAGTATGATCTGGATTCTTTGTAACATATTCTTCGAGTATTTTGGGGTCTATTTTTCGAATAAAGCTACCGTTTTTAGATGGCTTGAGGCTTTCACCAGCAGCTTTCTTTTTTAACCAACGGTACAGAGTTGCTATTCCTATCTCCATAAGCTCTGCTACCTCAACCTTTGTCTTACCTTTTTCTATCATCAATACTGCCTTTTCCCTTAAATCCACACTATATGCCATTATAACTCAAATACTTTATTATACCTTTATCATTTACTTTAGGAAATACTATAGTGCTTTATTTACACCTTTCACTGCCATTACTCTTCCCGATCCTTGATGACTTCTCACCCAGTTGTAAACTTCCTGCGTTGCATACCCTGCATCAACCGCCATCATGCTTATCATATATTCAAGCCCATTTTCACCGATAAAATGATGATTTAAGAGCTCAGAGAGTTTTCCCCATACTTCTCCACCTCCTGTATCTCCTTCAAATACTCGATAGTCTATTGACCAACTTTCACGGCTTTTTCCCCAGGCTACAACTTCTACTTCTAAACGATCTTTTTGGACATCTACTCCTGCTGTGAGAACCACTTCACCTTTTGGTACTGTGCCTACGGGAAAAAATTCTCTCCTGTTAAATAATTGCTTCCAATCTGGTACTTCTCCTTTATCTACCCAGGTTTCTCCAAGCGTAGTATTTATCCAAACCTTCAGTAATTGTTCGCTTTCCTTTGCATGGAGAAAGTCCTCTACTGCTTGTTGCCAACTATACCAGCCTACTGGACTATAAAGACTTGAAAGATGAAATCCTTTTTTCTCCCCTTCTTTTGCCCCTGTAGCTCTCCATTCTCCACGGTCTAGCATCTCTGTCTTTTGATGATTTTCTATCTTTTCACCACATTCTATACACATATAGTGTGCTGTATTTGGATTTTTATCTTCCCATTTTATTTGTGACCACTTTAAAATTTGGTAATAATTACAATGCGGACATGGTACAAAAAAATATCTCTTGTCTGTAGCTTCAAATTCCTTCTCAATTCTGCTTATTCCATGAATTGTTGGTGTTGATACTAAAAAAATCTTTCGCTGTGCAAATGTATTAGTTCGAGCAATACTAAGCAGTACTGGATCTCCTTCTCCTCCTGAATCTCCTGGGTAGGCATCTATTTCATCAAGAAAGAGATATTTTACTGGCATAGATCTCAGTGCTACACTGCTATTTGCTCCGGTTATTACTACTATTCCACCTGGAAATTCCTTACTTTGTACAGTATTGCCTGAGTCTCTTGACCTTGGGTCTTTTACTTTACTCTTTAAACATGGCGTACTCTCTATTAACGGCGCAAATCTTCCTTTTGACCAACGTTTTCCCATTTCAACTGTTGGCTGCACAACTAACATTGGACCTGGTGTCTGATCAATGATGTAGCCAATCCAATTGTTACCAGCTTCTGTTCCTCCAATCTGCGCTCCTTTCATGAATACTACTTTTTCTGCTGGTGAGAACGGAGAAAGTGAATCCATGATTTCTTTTAAATAAGGAGTTCTTTCCGTTCTCCATTTACCTGGCTCTGATGCTGCAGTTGGCGCTAAAACTCGATACTCATTCGCCCACTCTGATACTTTAAGTAGTGGATCTGGTCTTAAACCTTCAGAAAAAGATGTAGCATAGATCATACCTTAACCCTACTTATTGCTGGTTCTATCTCAACATCATTAACAGTAGAACTACATTCCTCCAATTCCATAAACATCTTTTTCTGAAATTCATTTTCTATATACCTTTTGCTCATCTCACTTATCATTATTGCTATAATAAGCGCAAATATTCCTGTTATTGTTGCAAAAATGATTGCATTGCTTATTGTTGTTGCTGTTAAACCTATATATGCTGCCATTGCTACTGCACTTACTGAGGTAAAAACACAGATCACACTATTGTATTTTCTTACTTTTGCATCTCTATGCTCCATACACCTATAATAAATTGGTACAGATCTGCCTATCTTATCTGGTAATTTGATACTCTTTTCTTTAAATAAAGTTTTTAGCAATTCTAAATTATTTGACTTGATTGCTAAATGCAGAACAGGTGTATAGTTTGCTCCTTTTTTCAGCAATAACTTTACTACATGTAAATGCCCTTTTTCCGCAGCAAGGTAAACCGGTGATAAACCTTTATTATTTACAATATCAATATCGATTTCTTCTCTTAAAATTGCATCTACAATCTCAATTTCTCCTCTTTGTGCAGCTAAATGGAGTAGACTATTCTTTTCAGAACCGTATTTATTACTCATCAAAGCCTTCTTTATCTCAGGTTTAGCGTAATCAAATGGTGTTTTACCGCTATCGTCTTTTACCAGAGGGTCTATATCTTCTCGCGTTAGTAAAACTTCTATTGTTTTTAGTCTTTCAGCATAATGTAGTGGTGTTTTATTTTCGTAGTCTTGCAAATTTACTTGAGCATTAGGCTCCTTTATTAAGCATTTGAGGATATCAAGACATAAGTCTCTTTCATCGTAATTAGTATTACTTACAGCTATATGCACAGGCGACAATTTCATTGAGTTTTGTCCCATGCGTGCACTATTTACATCTGCTCCAAGTTTCAGCAGTAACTTTACTATCTCTAACTTTTTGTTATTAACTGCATAGTGCATTGGTGTCTGATTTCGTGCATCAAAGACATCTATTTCAGCTTTTCCTTCTCTTATCAAAATCTTTACAACTTCTGCATGTCCTATGCCTGCTGCTAGATGTAATGGAGTATGGTGCAAAGCATTTCGTACATTAACGTCAATACCTTTTCTGATCAAATATCTCACTGCATTAATTTCACCTATCATTGCAGCTAAATGAAGTAAGCTATCTTGTTCTGACCCGTACTTGTTATTAATTAGTGCTTGTAATATTTCTGCTTTTTTCCCTTCTTTGGCGTAATCAAGAGATGTTTTACCTTCATTATCTTCCACAAAAGGATTAATGTTCTTCTTCGTGAGTAACAAATCTACCATGCTTAATTCATCAAACTCTATAGCGCAATGCAGTGGAGTTTTTCCGTTTAACCCTCTGACATTAACATCTAATCCAGGTTGATTGATTAAACACTTTATTAACTCTAAACTTAAGTTATCAGCCATTTTGTATTCAAAATCTTTTTATATTTTAAATTTAGCGTTAGATAATTCTTCAAGTGAGTTTGTAATCTCTTCAGTTAGCGTCTCGTGAATTTTTTCAGTGTCACTCAGTGATGCAAGCAGTGCTGAAACTCTATTTGGAACATTAAGCAAATTATTACGTACAACTCTTGCTACGTTAAATGCCTCACTTTTTACTTCCTCTACTGCTACAAGTTCTCCTATTTCAGCTTTTGCCTTTGCTTCTAGCAACCTTCCTCGCTCCATTTCATTTTTTATTCTAGTTTTTAGCAACATCGTAGAAAGGTTACTTGTACTTTCTGGATTTTTCCTCCTCAGTGGTTGACTTGGATCTCTTATTGCTGCTACCGCTTCATTTGCTTGTTCTCGGTCAATAAGTCCATCTTCCAACTCAACTATTCCTTTTTTTACTAAAGAACAGACATATTGCTTTGATACTCCTATCTCTCTTGCCCATTCTGCTTGTGTGATTTTCACTTTTTTTTCTCCTCTCTCTTGTTTCTACGAATTTTCTTCTTGAATCTCTGAAAAGGTTTTGCCAGTATCAGCAATTCCCCACCTGTTTATACTTGCCAGCGTCTTAGAGATATTTTACTAATATAGAGCGAAGTACTCCGGTTTTACGAAGCAATGCTCTATAGCTGCTTTCTTTTTACATAGTGAAATTTGGCTATTTTCAACTAATACTATAAATTACATCTTTGTAGTTATGAGATTCAACCACTACTTGCTCTAGCCTTAAACTGCTGCATTTAGCAGCTTTACTATGGTTTTCTTCAAGCACTTTTGTCCTTGCTTCCTTTATTTCCTCAATGAACTTTCCATTAACTTTTTCTGGTTCAATTCTTTCCTCACAATATACAAGATTTGTGCAATTTGTTTTTCTGTAGTAATGTACTCCAAGGAATATCACTGATAGTGCAAGTATACTCGAGCCTGCAAGTAGTGATAACCCTACGTTATTAATCAAAGCGTTCTGGTAAAACTTCTGTACACTATTAATACCACCTTCTACATACAGCAATAAAGGCAATACTATATTTGCAGCAACCAAACTGCTTAATAATGCTGTAAATAATGGCCTATCTTTGATTACTGATCCTACTTTATTTCTTCTACTAATGACTTTGTCGTCAATATTAATGAAGTTGTTCTTACCCTTCCAAGCGTTAAGTGTAAAATGTGAATGAGTACCATTGCTGTATTCCAGTTTGAATGATTTTATTACTTTATCTTTTGGTTGATACTTTAGCACCTGATTCAAAGTTTCATTCGCATTCTTTCCTCCTATTTGACACTCTTCAGTATCTCTAAATTGCTTTATTCCACAAAATATTGTGCTAATTGCAAGCAATGAAGTAATTGCTATCATTGGCATAGTAATATAGAGAGGGCTGTTTGCAAAAAATGCAATAAATTGTCCTTTATCCTGTAGATATACCAAAGCTGCAGAAACGCTAAGTGCAACAGCAGCTATACCGAAAATTATAAATTCCTTCTGCTGCACTGCATATTTTACTCTTGGCAAAATTCTATTTGTTTTCTTTTCTTTTTTAATTAACGGGGTTTCTTCATTATCACTTTTTTCTGATGAGCTAGTTGAAAGTGTAACTGGACTATCATGATTTAATGACATATTCTCCCATCCTTGATTGCCACAAGACTCACTCATCTCTGCACTTCTATTGTCTATTCCACTATCACTTCCTTCCAAACTCTTTTTTAAAAATTTTGTATTCAGATCTACAGGTTCATCAATTGATCCTTTCTTAATTGATGTTTCTTCAGAATTTGAATTTTCTATCTCTGGACTTTGATCATTTATTTTACCATCTAAACCTCTTTTCGAGAATCTTTTACTTTGGTCTATAGTTGCATACATAGGTTCTCCTATAGCTTCTTGCTCATCACATTTTTCTCCATTTAATTGGAAAGAAGAATGTGGTGGCTTTGGTGGTGCAATATCCTGAATAATACTCAACCGATGATTTTCTGCTGTTCTAGGCGAAGGTGGAGCTACATTTCTAATATTGTCCTTCTCCAACATTCCATTCCTAGGTAACGGCTTTGGTTTATCTCCTAATTCTTTATCCTCTTCCTCTTTTTGCATTTCTTTTGTGTTGTCTATTTGGGAGTTGGAAGATGTGTTTGATGCTGCCTCAAACTGATCAAGAGAATACGGACGGTTATATTCTATTCCATTTGCCTCACAAACTGCATTAAATTCGTCCTCTATGTCTTTACCATCATCCAATACTAAAGAAGAACAACTCACTGAAAAATCAGCACCTGCTTCGTCTATTTTTGCTGTAATACTGCTATCGCTACTATTGCTAATCACATTTAAAGAAGCTAGTTTGCATTCAGTGTTCAGGTCAGGTTCTTGCTTCGTACCTTTTTCAAACAATTCAATTCTCTCCTTAACAGATAGTGTAGAATTTGAAACATTATTTTCTACTTCTTCAGAAAACGATACTTCATTATTTGTTTGCAACGTTACGATTTTAGGTAACGTGTTTGATTGATTCGTTGAGTACATCTTATTTAATTTAAAATTGATTTACATGTACTACATTGAACTAATTAAAATACGGTATATACCAGTAAATTAATATTACAACTACTCATGCTTACTAAATTTCTGTTTGCGTTATCTTTTCCACTTTTTTCTTACTGTTTTTCTTCTTGAATCTCTGAAAAAGTTTTACCAGTACCAGAAAGAATTGCTTCCCTACCTGTGTACACTTGCCAACGTTTTATGGTTACATCTACAAATTTTGAATCTAGCTCTATTGTCCTACAAATTCTTCCTGTTCTCTCGCATGCAATCAGTGTACTTCCAGAGCCGCTAAATGGATCAAGTACGATATCTCCTGATCTACTGCTATTAACTATTGCTCTTTCCATTAGCTCTACTGGCTTCATTGTTGGATGTAATGAGTTATGCACTGGTTTGTCATAAAACCACAGATCACTTTGATTTCTACCCCCATGCCACTCACGTTTATTGCCGCTTTTCCATCCATAGGGCATTGCTTCGTATTGTCTTTGATAATCTGATCTTCCTAGCGTAAAGTGATTCTTTGCCCAAATGATAAATGTTGACCATTTCCCTCCCGCTTCCTCAAATACTTTTTGTAACGTTGAAAACTCTGATGATGATATGCAGATGTAAATTGCACCTTTCGTATATGCTAAAATATGGGAACAGATGTCGTAGAGAAAAAGTTCGTACTTTTCACCTTGATTATCGTTTAATATTTTTTTCTCTTCTCTTTCCTGACTGCTACCGTAATCAACGTTATATGGAGGATCACATACGGTAATATCTGCCATTTTATTATCTAATACCGCTTTATATTATTCAACTAAAGAGCTATCACCACAATAGATTCGATGATCACCTAAAATCCATAGATCAGCTGGTTTTGTTATTTCTACTTTTTTGTTATCAACAACTAAGTCAGAAAGATCTTCTTCTTCACCATCTAAATCATCAAGAAACCGTTGAACTTTTTCCAATTCAAATCCAGTCATTTTAAGATCAAACTGTAAATCTTCTAGCTCCTGAATTTCCACTTTTAAAAGCTCATCGTCCCACTTTGCCCAATTAGCTGATTGATTGGCCAGTAATCGAAAAGCTTTGGTTTGTGGTTCATTTAAATTATCACTTAAAACCACTGGAATACTCTCCATACCAAGCTTTCTTGCTGCTTTAAGTCTTAAATGACCATCAACCACAGTTCCATCGCTTTTTGCAACTATTGGTATACGAAAGCCAAATTCCCGAATAGAAGCACACATTCTGTTGATCACATCGTCATTTTTACGTGGGTTACGCTCATATTCAACTAGGTTTCGAGTAGGATAGTAGTGGATTGCTAAATTCATATCTTAATAATTAAAAAGTTAATATTCAAAATATATCTGACGCTAGAGAAGGCCTGGGGTCGGACCCACCAAACCCGCCATTATGGACGAAAGGACCCACTTTTATGGTATTTTTTATGTGTTAAAATCTTTACCAAGATTCATAGCGTAAAACATTAATGCCAAAGCATCCGCCTCATTATCATCTCTAGGTGAAAATCCTTTTTCCTTTACAGCTTCAATAACTTCACTCTTACTTGCATTGCCTTTGCCTGCTATAAAGCGTTTTATAGTCTTTACAGGAACACCTTTGTATGGCACATGATGCTCTTCACACCAAGCAGAGAGAACAGCCAGAAAACCACCGTAGCAATGCGCTGCATCTGTTCCTAAATGTCTTCTTACTTCCTCAAAATACACTGCAGTGAACTTATGTTCTAAAGAGTTAAGCCAATTACGGAAACTCAAAAAGCACATGCCACCTCCACTGAAACGACTACCATGAAAGCTTTTGCTCCCACTTTGAATTGCTCCATCTGTCAGAATTGCCCAGCCCGTTTGTTTGCCGAGGTCCAGTGTTAGGATTGACATTTGCTATTATTAAAATTACAAGTAGCACTTACTCCAAAATATCGTCTGGTTTCTGCAAAATACACTAGCAATTCATAGGTTTTTGTAGACCAACAACGGAAATTCGAGAATTATGTGCTACTGCAGAAAGTTGTTTTCTTATTATATATATTCACCAAAATTACAAAAACTGTTCAATTTTTTTTGCAAAGGATAAAAACCGTTGCTTGCAAGTTTGTTTTGTAACAGTAAGATTACTAAAAATACCATTTAATTAAGTTTTAAAGGGTACTAAGTGCATTCTTTGATGAGGTGCTGAGAGATTGGATCTATAAAGTTACACCTAGCTTTAAAATGAAGTTTTTACCTCATCTAAAAAAATACAAGTATATTCAATGTTTGTTTGCCGAGTTTTGAATTGACACTTAAAGCTTTTGTATTTGAAGCACATCCACAAACTACATCAATGCCCTTCTATTATATATATACCGGATTTCTCACCACTTTTTCCGGGATTTTCTAAAAAAAAGTTAAAATAATTTTAAAACTGCTTATCAGCTAAAGAATAAAGCAGATAGTTCTCTATTTTTAGAGTTTTACAGTTGCTTGTCTTTTTTACAAATAACCCATATGCTACTTGAAGTAAGGTAGAGTAGATATGATAATAAATGGGAACGAAATTTTATTATATACAACTCCAGATGGAGACGTGAGAATTGATGTTTTGTATCGAGATGAAAACATTTGGCTTACACAAAAAAGAATGGCAGAGTTGTTTGATGTTAATATTAGAACAATTAGTGAGCATTTACAGAACATATTTGCTAGTCAAGAGTTAGATAAAGATTCAGTTATCCGGATTTTCCGGAATACTGCTGAAGATGGTAAACAGTATCCTACACAATTTTATAATTTGGATGCAATTATAGCTATTGGTTATCGAGTTAATTCTAAAAAAGCAACATTGTTCAGAGTATGGGCTACGAAAATTTTAAAGGATTTTATTATCAAAGGATTTGCATTAGATAGCGAACGACTAAAAAACGGAAGGAAGTTCGGTAAAGACTACTTCAATGAGTTACTTGAAAAAATCAGGGAAATACGAGCATCCGAACGTAGGTTTTACCAGAAGATTACTGACATTTATGCTGAATGCTCTGCAGACTATGATCCAAATTCAGAAATAACAAAACAATTTTATGCAAAAGTACAGAATAAATTATATTGGGCGATTTACGGCTTGACTGCAGCAGAGCTAATATATTCTCGAGTTGATCATAAAAAACCACATATGGGACTAACTACTTGGAAAGATGGTCTAGGTAATAAAATTCATAAGAGTGATGTAAGTGTTGCAAAAAACTACTTGACTGAAAAAGAATTAAGTGAACTAAATCACATTGTTTCAATGTATCTAGATTATGCAGAACTTCAAGCAAGAAAGCATCGGCTAATGAAAATGCAGAATTGGGTTGAAAAGTTGGATGCATTTCTATTGTTCAATGATTATGAAGTACTTAAAGATGCTGGTAAAGTTAGTGCTGAAGTTGCAAAAGCTCTAGCTGAAGGAGAATACGAAAAGTACAGAGTTATACAAGATAAATTACATGAATCTGACTTTGATGAATTGATTAAAGCAAGTAAAGAAAGTGAGAAAATAACTACAACAAAAACCAGCTTGTAGTTGAGCTATCTGTGTTTGACATCTTGCTTTTGTTTTAATTTCAAGGGGTGAACCACCCTAGTGAAAACATAAATCTTTGTCTCCATTGTACGCGATAAAATTGGAGACGTAAATAAATAAATTTGTCTCCATCTTGAACTATTGAGAGAGTTTTGTAGCTTATGTTTATGGCAAAACTTTTTTCTTTATCTTCACCTACAATTTGTTTATAGAGATTATTTAAAATATTTCCTTAAGAGTTTTAAATAAAAGTCGTTATATTTCAATAAGACCTCCAAAATAACCAGCTCTTGTTATATATATTTACCTAAATTACAAAAGCTGTTCACTTTTTTGAAAAAATATTTTACAACAAATAAAAAACATGATAAAATGAAACAAGGTTTTTTGTAGTAAGTAAAAGTTTAAGGTAAAAGATAATTTAGAAGTGCCTCATAATCGGGTTTTAAGCTACCTTACATAAGTAACTTAGGTCTTAGTAGTATAATTGTACCCTGGAGTCGTAGAATCTTTTTAAAACGATATTATTAGTAGTATCCGTTCAGAGGTGTGGCAAGGATAAAAAACAATTGACATAATATATTAAAGTAGTAATAACACAAAATGTTGATAGTAAAGTAAGGCTAGATGCTTCAATTGTTGATCAGTATTGTAGAGTTATGTAAAAACTTAGAGCAGAAAGTAGCAAAGATTGAAGAAAAAAATAAAATCTTAGAAATAGAGAATGCTGAACTAAGAGAGAGACTCGGCTTAAACTCAAGGAATTCATCTTTACCAAGTTCAAAAGAGCTGTACAAAATAAAAAAAGACACACCAGAAGATAAGTCAGAGGGCGGCAGGAAGATAGGTGGTCAAGTTGGACATAAGGGGAATTGCCGAGCTAAAATGGAAGCAGATGAGGTGGTGAAGGTAGAGTTACCAAATAGATGCGAGTGTGGTGAAGAAATCGCAATATCGGAAAAACCATATGTCTATCAAAAAGTTGATTTACCAGAAATTAAGCCTTACGTAGTTGAGTATCAATTAGAACATGGTCGCTGTCGTAAATGCGGAAAAAGAAGGAGTAGCAAATTACCAGAAGGAGTTACACCGGATACCTTTGGTCCTAGAGTTAAGTCAGTAGTTGCATCACTAAGTGGGTTTTATAAGAATTCAAAGCGAGAAATAGCGAATATTATGAAAGACATCTTTAACATGAGTATAAGTGTTGGTAGTGTGTCCAATAGTGAAGCAAGGGTTTCGTCAAAATGTAAAGAAGCCTATGAACAAATAGAGGAAGAAATAAAAGCAAGCGAAATTTTGCATATTGATGAAACCAGTCACTACAACAAAGGCAAATTGGGATGGTGCTGGATGTTTGCCAACAATAAAGCAAGTCTTATGAAGTTAGCAGATACAAGAGGAATGAAATTTTTAAAGAATAGTGCATTTTGTGATTACAAAAACCTGGTAATTACTGACAGATATGCAGTTTACAACCACTTCAGTGATGAAAAACGACAAATTTGTTGGGCTCACTTATTGAGAAATTTCGAGAGGTTATCTCATAGTTGGAATAGTGAAGTAATGAGACTTGGCCATTGTTTAAAAGACGCAGCTAATGGATTGTTTGTATTAAAAAACGCTTTGTCAGAAAATGAAATTAGTATTTCAAAGTTCACTAAGCAAGCTAAAGAATTACGAAGATACATACAGTACTGCATGATAAAAATATCTTATATACTTGAAGCAAAAGGAGCTTCACGAACGGTAAAGGGTATTATAAAATCCGAGTCAATGATGTGGACATTTTTGGATGACCCAGAGAATATTCCATTAACGAATAACCATGTTGAGCGACAGATACGGCATTATGTTGTCTATCGTAAGAATTCATATTTTGCACAGTCAGAGCGAGGGAATAGATTTCTTGAGCGGATAATTTCGTTGTATCTGACTTGGAAACAAAAGGAATTAAACCCTTTTGGGAACGTTCAAAAAAGTGTGTCAAACCGAGAAGTAAAGTAATAAATTGATATAAAAAATGGAGGTTTGATATGAGTCAAGCAAATAGAACTAATGGGTTGGTAGATTATAAAGAATTAGAAACAAATATCCTGTCATCTATACGAGAAGGAAAACCATTGACAGGAAAAGATGGAGCATTAACACCGTTTATAAAAAGGTTGCTAGAGGCAAGTCTGGAAGGTGAAATAGAAAACCACATGTCAGCTAAAAGTGAAGAAAATAACCGAAGAAATGGGAGAAACGCAAAAACTTTACGCACGAGTGGAGGCTCATTTGAGCTGCTAACACCAAGAGATAGGGAGGGAAGTTTTGAACCACAAATAGTTAGAAAAAGGCAAACAAGCCTACATCCAGAACTTGAAGCAAAGGTATTAAGTACATACGCCAGTGGCATGGGATACAGAGACATAGCTTCACACGTTGAGGAAATATATGACCACAAAATATCAGCAGCAGAGATATCCAGTATTACTGATAAACTGCTACCAATAATCAATGAATGGCGCAGCCGTCCACTGCAATCAGTATATCCAATAGTGTTCATGGATGGCATGTTTTTTAAGGTTAAGGAGGATGGACATTGTGTAAGCAAGTGTATGTATAACATATTAGGCATAGATCAAAATGGCAGAAAAGAAGTATTAGGTTTTTATTTGGCTGAAAGTGAGGGAGCTAATTTCTGGTTGGGAGTGCTAAATGACCTCAAAGAAAGAGGAGTAGAAGATATTCTAATTGCCTGCATTGATGGGCTAAAAAGCTTTTCTACAGCTATAAATAGTATATTTCCTAAAGCAGAAGTACAACTATGTATAGTGCATCAGATAAGGAATTCACTGAAATATGTATCTAGCAAAGATGTAAAAGTTTTCATGAATGATTTGAAAAAAATATATCGTGCTTCAAGTAAAGAAATTGCCGAAAATTATTTGCTTGAACTGGAGGAAAAATGGGGCGAAAAGTATCCATTAGTCATAAAATCTTGGCAGAATAATTGGGAAAATTTGTCCAGTTATTTTAAGTATTCAGGTCCTGTTAGGAGGCTAATTTATACCACTAATCCTATTGAGGGACTGCACAGACAGATTAGAAAATTTACTAAAACCAAAGGCTCATTTACTAATACAAATGCCTTGTATAAACAGGTATATTGTGCTATAAAAAAAGTAGAGCAAAAATGGGCTATGGCTTTACCTAATTGGGCTTTAACTATATCTCAACTTGATATCTTTTTTCCTGATAGATTAAAAATTGAGTTGAATTAAAAATACGGTTTGACACACTTTTTTGAACGTTCCCTCACACTATATCAAGAGCGCAATCAAGAAGATAGGGAGCAATTTATTGATAAAATCGTATCCGTTCAGAGGTGTGGTTTAAGAAACAACAGCTAGCAGGTTTTGAAAAGGGTTTAATTCCTTTTGTTTCCAAGTCAGATACAACGAAATTATCCGCTCAAGAAATCTATTCCCTCGCTCTGACTGTGCAAAATATGAATTCTTACGATAGACAACATAATGCCGTATCTGTCGCTCAACATGGTTATTCGTTAATGGAATATTCTCTGGGTCATCCAAAAATGTCCACATCATTGACTCGGATTTTATAATACCCTTTACCGTTCGTGAAGCTCCTTTTGCTTCAAGTATATAAGATATTTTTATCATGCAGTACTGTATGTATCTTCGTAATTCTTTAGCTTGCTTAGTGAACTTTGAAATACTAATTTCATTTTCTGACAAAGCGTTTTTTAATACAAACAATCCATTAGCTGCGTCTTTTAAACAATGGCCAAGTCTCATTACTTCACTATTCCAACTATGAGATAACCTCTCGAAATTTCTCAATAAGTGAGCCCAACAAATTTGTCGTTTTTCATCACTGAAGTGGTTGTAAACTGCATATCTGTCAGTAATTACCAGGTTTTTGTAATCACAAAATGCACTATTCTTTAAAAATTTCATTCCTCTTGTATCTGCTAACTTCATAAGACTTGCTTTATTGTTGGCAAACATCCAGCACCATCCCAATTTGCCTTTGTTGTAGTGACTGGTTTCATCAATATGCAAAATTTCGCTTGCTTTTATTTCTTCCTCTATTTGTTCATAGGCTTCTTTACATTTTGACGAAACCCTTGCTTCACTATTGGACACACTACCAACACTTATACTCATGTTAAAGATGTCTTTCATAATATTCGCTATTTCTCGCTTTGAATTCTTATAAAACCCACTTAGTGATGCAACTACTGACTTAACTCTAGGACCAAAGGTATCCGGTGTAACTCCTTCTGGTAATTTGCTACTCCTTCTTTTTCCGCATTTACGACAGCGACCATGTTCTAATTGATACTCAACTACGTAAGGCTTAATTTCTGGTAAATCAACTTTTTGATAGACATATGGTTTTTCCGATATTGCGATTTCTTCACCACACTCGCATCTATTTGGTAACTCTACCTTCACCACCTCATCTGCTTCCATTTTAGCTCGGCAATTCCCCTTATGTCCAACTTGACCACCTATCTTCCTGCCGCCCTCTGACTTATCTTCTGGTGTGTCTTTTTTTATTTTGTACAGCTCTTTTGAACTTGGTAAAGATGAATTCCTTGAGTTTAAGCCGAGTCTCTCTCTTAGTTCAGCATTCTCTATTTCTAAGATTTTATTTTTTTCTTCAATCTTTGCTACTTTCTGCTCTAAGTTTTTACATAACTCTACAATACTGATCAACAATTGAAGCATCTAGCCTTACTTTACTATCAACATTTTGTGTTATTACTACTTTAATATATTATGTCAATTGTTTTTTATCCTTGCCACACCTCTGAACGGATACAAGGAGAAACAAGCAGAATTAAAACAAGCTAAGGAAAAAATGCTAAATTTAGAAAAAAAATTGGAAAGTACTCAGCAACAATTAGAGCAAGAAAAGACTAATCTAAATACCATTGAAAAAAAGAAACAAGATTTAGAAAGTGAAATTAATGAATTGAAAGAACAAGCTAAGGAAAAAGATGCTGAAGTAGAGAATCTTAAACAACAATTAGAGAAAGAAAAGACTAATCTAAATACCATTGAAAAAGAGAAAAAAGAATTAGAAAGTGAAGTTGACAAATTGCAGGAAAAATCACAGAAATTAGAAGAAAGTAACGTTGAAATAAAGAAACAAAAGGCAGATTTGGAGGAAAAATTAAAATCTTCACAAGGGAAGAATAAAAAGTTGCAAGAACAAGTTGAACATCTGAGTGCAGAACAAGAAAAAGCGAAAAGTGTTGCAGTATTATCTATTACGGATAGTACAAAAACATTTAATGAAAATTTGACATTAAAAAATCAACAGATTGAAAGTTCAATAGCTGAAGATGGACCACAAGAGTTAAAAGAAAAGTCAAATAATGTTGATACAAAATTAGAAGGGATTGATGAAAAAACTAAAGAACAAGCAAAAGCTAAAGCGCTAGATACAGCGTCTATTACAAAATCAACTACCAAATCAACTCTTTCAAAATTTCAGAATCTTCCTAACAAGATTTTTAGAGATAAGAGCCTCGATAACTTTTTATCTGATAAAAATAAAGAGTTGAAAAAAGGTTTTCCTGAACTTAAAGGAAAATACTTTTGCCATAACGTGCTTGAGAAAACTATAAAATCTCTACAATATCAAAATGGTTATAAATTTAAAAGTGATAAGTTACTTGCACTGTTGAAAGAGAATTTGGTTCAATCTGGAAAAGCGATTATAGAAACTAAGGTTCACGAAGTTGTTGAAGAACTTGCTAAAGATTTTATTAAACAACATAATCTCAAGCAGGTTGAATTTGTTAAAAAGCGCGCAGAAAAGTTGAAAATAACTCAAGCAGAACTAACTTCTATCGTGAATTCTTGGAGTAAAATGAATTGTAAAGATAATGATTCAGTCAAAAAATTTGTTGTGCAGAAGTTAACGAAAGCTGAAATGAAATGTTTTTCAGATAAGATTCAAGGATTACAACTGGCATCAAGTATAAGAGATAAATTTTTATGCCCAGATCAGAAAATGTGCGTTCAAACTTCAGAAGAAAACAATGAATACCAATTAACAGAAAAAGCTAAAAAAGAATACACACCTAACTCTTCCATGAGTCACAGCAATACGACAAATGTAAGTAAAGGAAGATTTAAATAAAGCTCTTAGCATAAAGTATCAGCTCCTCCTTTGTTAAAGTGTAGGAGCTGTCTTCCCAGTGTTGTCGTAGCAATTCCAAGTTTCTACCTAAATTTTTTCCTGGTTGATGACCTATAGTTATTAAATCATCACCAGATAAAGGAAATTTTGGAATGTTAAACATCTTAGCAAATGAAATATACTCATCAACATTTATTCCAGACTCAATACCACAAATCTTCATTAAGTCACAATATAATTCCTTACCAAATAAAGATATGTATTTCTTTTGTTCTTTTTCTGAAAGCTCTGTTTTGATATCGTTTGATAATAAAAATAATAGCTTTTTCTTTTGCTTATTTGAAAGGCGTAGAAGTTTGCTTACATATTCTCCAAGATTAAGCCTATCTTCGGCAGTTCTAAGAAGCAAAGCTAATTTTGTTAGTGCATCATCTAGGAAAGGCGTATGGACATACGCTGAGGGTTCTGTAGGAGGTTTAGTGTTGATAAGAAGTGGTGAAGACAAAATTTCGCATTTTACTTCTTTTGGAATAATTTTTTGTAAAACATCAGATTTTTGCATGCTCTTAAGTGTTGGAGCAGGATCATTGCATTCCAAGAGTTTAAATATTTCTTCTCTTATTCTCTCTCCAGAGAGGTTTTGAATCATGTGTGAATGCTTTTTGCACACATCCAATATTTCATCACTTAAATCTCCTATGCATATTTTAGCGTGAAAACGAAACGCTCTTAAAATACGTAGATAGTCTTCCTTAATCCTATCTTCAGCGTTACCTATAAAGTTTAACTTTCGTGCTTTTAAGTCCTGAATGCCACCAAAGTAGTCGTATATATGGCCATGCTTGTCTGCATAAAGAGCATTAAACGTAAAGTCGCGCCTTGAAGCATCAGCTTGCCAATCATTAGTAAACTCTACCTTCGCATGTCTACCGTCACACTTTACATCATGCCTTAGCGTTGTAATCTCAAAGGACCTCTTGTGTAAAATTGCAGTGATAGTTCCATGTTTCAGACCAGTTGGAATACTCTTTATATTGCAAAGCTTGAGCGCTTTAATTGTTTGATTAGGCAGCAGATTAGTAGCAAGATCAATGTCGTGAATTTCACGCTGCAAAATTGAATCTCTAACACATCCACCAACAAGCCTTGCCTCACCACCAAATTTCTCTATGGCCTCAATAATTACACTAGTTTCGTGATCAATTTGCATTTAGGTTACACATACTGAAAATCATGTTACAAAAAATGCGAAACTTTTGCAAAAAGCCTCATATAAAAATATATAGGCAGGAGAGTGGTAAAATAAGAGGGTAAAGTGATAGAGTAAGTCTACAACAAATCCAGTGCCTAGAAACTTATAAGTATAAAAGTAATGTTAAAATACAATGTTTTCGATGATTATAAAAAATCTGGATGAGCTACTTGCATGACACCTTTGTAGCCTTCTCTTGTCATCCCAGTACCTGCTCAAGTAACTGACACTGGTTCCCTTTATGATGGTGTTATTCGAGTAGCTCATCCAGATTTTTATCAGGAACGTTGATTACTCTTTATTCTTCGCCCTTCCTGCACGCTTACGTTCATTTGGATCGAGGAACTTCTTACGCAAACGTATAGATTTTGGAGTTACTTCTACCAATTCATCATCGTCTATATATGCTATCATATCCTCCAGTGTCATTATTTTTGGTGGAGTAAGCTTTATAGCTTCATCGCTACCTGAAGCTCTTACGTTTGTTAATTGCTTACCTTTAAGTACATTTATTTCTAAATCATTGTCACGACTATGCTGACCGACAATCATACCACAATATACCTTATCTTGTGGCTTAACAAACATAATTCCCCTATCTTGCAGATTGAAAATTGCATACGCTACTGCTTCGCCTTTGTCTGTTGAAATTAAAACCCCATTACGCCTTCCGGAAATTGAACCTTTATGTGGAGCATAACTGTGAAATAAACGGTTGATTATACCAGTGCCGCGAGAATCAGTTAAAAATTCTCCTTGATAGCCAATTAATCCCCTTGATGGCACTAAAAATGTTAACCTAGTTCTGCCACTACCAGAAGGTCTCATGTCAGTTACTTCACCTTTTCGAAAGCTAAGTTTTTCCATGATGATTCCACTATACTCATCATCTACATCAATTACTACTTCCTCTATAGGTTCAAGTTTTTTGCCATCTTCTTCTTTAAACAGCACTCGAGGCCGTGAAACTGAAAGTTCAAAACCTTCCCTTCTCATATTTTCAATCAGTACCCCAAGCTGCAACTCACCACGTCCACCTACTTCAAATGCTTCACCACTTGGAGCCAAAGTTACAGTAATTGCAACGTTTGTTTCTGCTTCTGCATATAAACGATCTTTTATAACAGTTGAGGTAAGTTTTGTTCCCTCTTGCCCAGCAAAAGGTGAGTCATTAACGCTTATAGTAATCGCCATTGTTGGCGGGTCAACTGGAGTTGAGCTGATCGCAGTTGTAACTTCTGGTGCTGCTATAGTGTCTGAAACTGAAGCTTTCTCAAGTCCTGCAATGGCAATGATATCACCAGCTACAGCTTGCTCTACTGGAACGCGTTTTAAGCCAGAAAATGAGAGTAACTTAGTTAATCTCCCTCGCTCAACCACTTGACCATCAAGATCAATTACCTTAAGATCTGAGTTAACTTGCGCGATTCCTTGGTAAATCTTTCCTGTCAATATTCTGCCAAGAAATTTATCAGATTCAAGTAAAGTAACTAGCATAGCAAAAGGTGCATTTTGATCATAAACGGAAGGTTTTATGTAATCTATCACCGTTGAAAATAATGGGCTTAAATCTTTTCTCTCATCAGATAGCTCCTTAGCACACCAACCGTTTCTACCTGAAGCATAGAGTACTGGAAAATCTAGTTGCTCGTTGGTTGCATCAAGGTTAAAAAATAACTCATATATTTCATTTAGTACTTCATCAATTCTGCTGTCTGGTCGATCAACCTTATTGATTATCACAATCGGTTTTAAATTTGCCTTTAGTGCTTTTGACAACACAAACTTAGTCTGTGGCATTGGACCTTCTGCAGCATCAACCAGTAGTAATACACCATCTGCCATGCAGAGCACCCTTTCCACTTCTCCACCAAAATCCGCATGTCCTGGTGTATCAATGATATTGATTTTCTCATCACCCCACATTATTGACGTACATTTTGCAAGTATTGTAATCCCACGTTCACGTTCTTGATCACCACTATCCATCACTCGTTCTTGAACTTCTTGATTCTCACGAAACGTGCCACTTTGTTTTAACATGTTATCAAGTAAAGTAGTTTTTCCGTGGTCAACGTGTGCAATTATTGCAATATTGCGGATTGATTTAAATTCACTCATTTCTTATCATTTCAAATTTAATTTAATAACAAGTATACGTATAATATATTTAGAGTAAATAACTAAAGCCGTGCTTTCAGAGTATTTTAGGCAGATCATGGAACTCTAACAAAAAGGTTTCATGTTCGCTGTACTTTGTAGCAACTAACACCAAGACAAAGAAGAATCTTGCTTTAGCAGTACATTTATATAAAATTAAATAAACTAAAGTAATCATTTAAATGCTAACAAGATTCGCTCCAAGCCCAACTGGCTACCTACATGTAGGAAACATACGCACTGCACTCATTTGTTGGATGTACACACGTAATCAAAATGGAAAATTTTTACTACGTTTTGATGATACTGATCTTGAGCGTTCAGATATCAAATATGTAGATAATATCATAGAAGACCTAAAATGGATTGGCATAAATTGGAATTCAAGTTTTAAGCAATCAGAGCGTTTTGAACGCTATAACGAGGTGTTCTTACAGTTAATGAAAGAAGGTCATATTTATGCATGTTATGAAACAAGAGAAGAATTAGACACTAAACGAAAATTGCAATTAAAACAAGGTCTTCCCCCTATTTACAATAAAGGTGCGTTGCTTTTAACTGAGCAAGAGAAAATTCGTTATGAGCAAGAAGGACGAAAACCACATTTCAGATTTAAATTGGATAGAAATAAAACTGTAAAATGGAATGATGAAGTTAAAGGCGAAATAAATATTGCAACAATTCATATCAGCGATCCTGTAGTAAAAAGAGAAGATGGAATTTATACGTACATGCTACCTTCTGTTATTGATGACATTGACTTTAATGTAACCCATGTTGTACGTGGGGAAGATCATGTAACTAATACCGCAGTTCAGATTCAAATGATTCAAGCATTAAAAGCGAAAATTCCTATCTTTGCTCACCTTCCCCTACTACATTTTGATGATAGCAAGATATCGAAACGGAAAGGTGGGCTGGATATCAAGTCCATAAGAGAAGATGAGATTGAACCAATGGCGCTAACTAGCTATTTAGCAAAACTTGGAACATCTGATCCAATAGAAGCTCATGTTGATATGCAGCCTTTAATTGACTCATTTGATATCAAAAAATTTAGCTCAGCATCTTTACAATTCAGCTTGAGTGAAATGTATAAGCTAAATAGCAAGGTGCTACAACAAATGCCATTTGAAATGGTGCAAGATCGTTTAAGTCAAATTGGCTCAGAGTTTTGGTATTTTATAAGGAGTAATATAGAAAAGTTTTCTGAGGTGGCCAAATGGTGGAAAATATGCAAATTTGGTATAGAACCTGTGGTTCTTAATAAAGAGTTTATAAAAATAGCGCTAAGCACATTACCTCAAGGTGATTGTAATGAAAACACATTATCAGAGTGGGTTAAAAATATTCGACAGACAATTGATATAAAGGCAAAAGATCTATTTATGCAGTTGCGCCTCGCTTTAACAGGAACAGAAACAGGTCCAGAACTCGCTAAATTATTAATTTTTATCGGTAGAGAGAGCATTATTGCAAGGTTAGAAGAAAGCCAAAGAATTATACAAAAGGTTTAAATGCACCGAATGTATTTTGAATGACATCAATAAGCATTGTTCAGGAAATGTGAAAATATTAGATTTCTTGTCATTCCAGTTTCTGCTCCTGTCATTCAGTTGTTTTTTCTCGTCTACCTTATTTTACTACTCTGCTGAACGAATAACACCAATAGTTAATCTCATGCTGAAAGATCATTTTATGGTCCAAGTCAGTTCTTTTACAGGTCACTTCCAAGCTCATCAAATTTTCTAAGATCTTCTTAAGTTCTGAAAGTTGAAAACTTTTCAAATGAGATTTAAAACTCTGCAATTGTTTGAAGAACAATGGAGGACTCAGCTGGTCAATTGCAGCTTGTTCATTCATTCCATTTTGTATTAACAGCAAAACGCTTTCTAGCCGTAGAAAATAATTTGATATAATACGGATTAATGCTATCGGTGAAAAATTCTCTTGTAATATCAATAAATCGGAAATTTTGATGAATAGTCCCATGTCTTTACTCACTATTGCAGAGCACAGATTATCAAGTGTAACATAATCATTGCCGGAGGTTGAAAAGCATAGATCTATATCAGCAAGTTTAAGATCTTTTCTTTTTCCTAGATATAAAACTAATTTTTCAAGCTCTGAATATATAGGCAGTTTGCTATGATTAAAATAAGACTGCAAGTGGTAGATTATCTCACTTGTGCACTCTATATCATTTTGTTTCAAGTAACTTGATATAATATCACAAAGATTACTACCGCTGTCCTTATAGCAGGTAATGACACCGAAAATTTTTGAGCTTTCCATATAACTTTTAGTTGTAAAACTATATGGAAGATCATTTGCTATCATTACTATATAATGATCGCCTATATTATGATCCAATATGTTTCTTAACTCTTTAGATATACTTCCACTGACATTTATCAGCTTAACTAACCTTTTTTTAGTAAACATCGAAATGTTTGCCAACTCGGAAAATAACAAGCCAGGCGACTTATTCACTACTGCAAAATCCATCACCTGAACTGAATACTCATTCAAGTTGGCAATTATTTCCTGTACAAAAATATCGACCTTACTATTGTCACTCCCATGAATTAATACACCACTTAAAGTATCGGGTTTCTCAAGGAATTTTTTAACTTTAGATGGCGTGATTCTCATGCCATCTATATTATATTATCACTACTTGATGGTACATCATTTGATTGCACATCAGTTTCCAACAATTCTGAGCTTTCTTGATTTGCTGTATTCTGCATATCATCAGACACTTCTTTCTTTCCCGTAACATAATTATAAAAATTTTTTATAGGCTGTCCTATATATCTAGAAAAAAATCCTTCGGCCATATCTTTCACTCCACAAATTAACAATTAGCACATAAAAATAACGTAGCAAAAACTACTTTACGCTCAGATAGTTACACTCATTTGTTAATGAATTATGAACTTCCGAGACCAAAATTAAGTCGATCTACTTAACACCAATCTTATAAAATAAGCAATGATTAAATACACAGCTGCGATAAGTATAATTGCAGGTCCAGTTAATAAGTCAAAACTTGCAGATAATATCAAACCTGATACTCCAGAAATCACAGAAAAAACTGTTGCAACAATAATCATTTGCATTGGAGTTTTTGAAATGAGTCTTGCTGATGCAGCAGGTATTAACAAAAATGCAGCAATGAGTAATATTCCTATTAATTGAGCAGAAATTGCAATAAAGATAGCGAGTATAATCAAAAATTCTAGCCTAACAAAATTAACATTTACTTTCTCAACTGTTGCCAAATCTTGATTAATCGAAATCATCAGCCAATAGCGCCATCTAAATATTAATATCAAAGTAACTATTACGGAGGTTAGAAAAATTGATATTATATTACTTTGGTCAATCATTAATATGTCACCAAAAAGTGAGCTAATAATACTATTATTACCTGATGGAAGAAAAGACATAAGTATTAAACTCGATGATAAAACTACATTGGTAACTATGTTCAATATCGTATCAGCAGAGTATAATTTATTAAAATTAAGAGAAAGTAGTATAGCAAACATAATTGCAATAAGCATTATACTTACCGATGGGCTGATATTAAAGATCAAAGCAAGTGCAATACCAAGCAATGAAGAATGGGACAAACTATCACCCAAATACGATAACCTTTGCCATATCATAAATGACCCTAGAGCTCCTGTGACTAGACTAATCATAATTACCGCAATTAGACTGTTTATAAAAAAACTCTGTGTAAATATCTCTAACATGCTATCAGATAACTGACAACAAATCTATCTTCAGATATTAAAACGTTATGGGTTCTGCATGCAGAACCCGTCGTCATAAATTCAAAATTTAAATTCTTTTGCTCCATAAGATAAGATTTCATTGAACAATCGCGTATCTTACCAGTACCTATTATCAAAATCTCTATTTCCTCTGTTAAAAAAGATTTAAAATACTCCTTGTTATTTATATCACTTTCTTTCAATTTAATCACCTTTTCAGGAAAAATTATAATTGAGCCATGATATTCTTGATTATTTACCCAAAATCTTTCTTCCCTGTAACCATCTATAAGATTTTTCTTCTTGGAAATTAAGGGCATAAATCAAACTATTAATTCCGTGTCGCACACCCACCATTCTGGATATTCCTTTTTGATATTTGCCGCTGCAGCTTTTGCACTTTCTTCACTATCAAACATTCCAAAACACGCTACACCGCTGCCTGACATGCGAGAAACTATAGAGCCTTCTTGTGACTCTAGTGTTGATATTACATTCTGAATTTCAGGTACAAAACCTATTGCTGCTTCTTGAAGGTCATTTTTTGTCTCTTTAAGAAGCTCTAACAAATTCTCCTCAGTGTTATCACTCCACTTAATTGGCTGAGAGAAATCCTCTTTATACTTGGAAAATACTTCTGATGTATTCAAAAACTTTTTTTTTGGTTTCACAAGTACCAGACTTATGGGTAAAGAGCATTGTTTAATGGGACATAATTCCTCACCAACACCTCTAACAAAAACTGGCTTACTATCTACACTTGCAGGCACATCAGCACCAACGCTTAAAGCTATATCACTTAAAATTTGCCTATCAATATCCCACAGCTCTCCTAGCGTACGTATCACAGCTCCAGCATCTGAAGAACCACTACCAAATCCTGCAGCAATTGGTACATTTTTTATAACCTTTACAGTGACTTTAGTTCGTATAGGAGCATACCTAAGCAGTAGACTCAATGCTTTCGTTATAGTATTATATCGATAATTTATTTTAAACTCAGAGTTTACAAATTGAACTGTAGAGTTATCATATCTAAAGTTTTTTTCTCCTACTTTTATCTCTAAAAAATTAGAAAGTTTAGCAAAGACAACCAAACTTTCAATTAAATGATACCCTCTTTCTTCTCTATTTATAATATGTAAAAAAAGATTGATCTTTGCAGGAGCCTTTACACAAAAACTTTCCATCTGTATATCTTCACTAACACTATCTTATTTACTATACTTGAAATGCCACTTCAGTCAAACTTTATACACTCCTAATGAGATCAAATGCCATAAATCCTAACTTCTCTGTATGGGTAAGTGCATCAGCTGGTACAGGTAAAACAAAGATCTTAATAGACAGAGTATTAAGACTTCTATTAGAGAATAAGAGAAATATTCTCTGCTTAACATTTACCAATGCTGCAGCAAATGAAATGGAGGATCGCATTTACAGTACACTTAGTAAGTGGGCAATATGTCCAGAGGGTATATTGGTCTCAGATTTAGAACAATTAGCCCAGTATGTAACCAGAGAAAATAAAGATTATTTAACAAGAGCAAGAAGGCTTTTTTCTGAACTGGAAAATCTTGGTCTTAATATTCAAACTATACACGCCTTTTGTTACAAATTAATCTCCAGCTTTCCTACAGAAGCTGGTATCGCTCCAAATTGTACGTTGAGCGAATGTAAAGAATTGCATTCCATCGTATTTGAAAAAACGCTTCATAACGAAACTGTGCAGGACGATATCAATATCGTTGCAGCTGAAATTGATGAAAATAAGCTGCGTGATTTGCTCTATACCTTATGTATAAAGAGATCAGCTCTAGAAAATAATTTAGGATATATAAAAGATAAACTAAGCGTCCCAGACAAGATTGACAATTTACAGAATGAAACTATTGAGCAGATAAAAAGATTAGCTAAAATATTAAGTAAGGGAAGCAAAAGAGATCAGAGTTACAGTGCGATACTTTATGATTGGTGTAATAGCACAAAATCGTCCGTACCAAATGTTGTCATCCAAGTAGCTGACACTGGGATCCATATTTCTTTTTTTCTGGATCCCAGTGTCAGCTACTTGGATGACAACAAGATAGAGAACTTAGCTAAAGTATTTCTCAAATCAGAATCGTACGAAAAAAAGAGCATATCATCCATTATAACAAAGGGTGCTTTGGAAAAATTTGAAGACGTAGAGCAAATGATAGAAAGCATTCAAAATGCATTGTTTACCCATGCAAAGGACATAAATTCTTATCAAATATTCGCAAGAACCAGTAGTTTACTTAGTATATTTAAAGTATATGTTGATCTATATAATAGTGAAAAATCAAAGAATGCACTGCTTGATTATGATGATATCATCAATTTAGCAACAAATCTCCTTAGCAATCCAGGCTATAAAGATTGGATATTGTTTAATCTAGATCAAAAAATAGACCACATTCTTGTTGATGAGGCGCAAGACAATAGTATCAGTCAATGGAAAATTATAACAAATCTCTGCAATGAATTTTTTACCGGTGGTGACGAAAAGAGAACTTTATTCGTTGTTGGGGATGTAAAACAATCTATTTACAGATTTCAAGGAGCAAATCCCCATCTATTTAATTACATGCAGCAATATTTTCACACGAAAACCGGTGGCAGAGATTGGGTATCATGTCAACTTGAAAAGTCATTTCGCTCAACTCCAGAAGTTTTGATGCTTGTAGACAGAATATTTAACAATTTTCGTGAAGAAATATCTTTCAATGATAACAAGATAAAACATATTCCATATAGAGAAAACGATCAAGGATACATTGAAATTTGGCCGTTACTGCCAGGATATGAAGAGGAAGAGCAGCAAGCCTTACAAATTCATTTAACACAGAGGAAAGATTATGTAGTAAAGGATCGATTACTTGCTCAGGCAATAGCCCAAAGAATTCACAATTGGTTAAACGAAGGGCGGATTTTAGTCGCCAAAGATCGCCATATAGAACCAAGGGACATTATGATTTTGGTACGGCAACGAAATGCGCTAGTTGACTACATAATAAGTGAACTAAAAAAAGTAAATGTACCAGTTATAGGCCGAGATTATTTTAGAATTATGGATTACATAGCTGTCCAGGACTTAATAGCTTTAGCTGAATTTTTGCTCCTCCAGGCAAATGATCTTGCTCTTGCAAATGTTTTAAAATCACCGCTATTTAACTTCACTGAGGATGATTTATTCAATATTGCATACGATCGTAAAGAACAGTCGTTGTGGGAAAAACTTCAAGATTATCACGAGATTATCTCTAATGAATTAAACTATCTAATTAATTTATCTCAGACAAAATCCCCCCTTACACTATTCACGCATATATTGCGCACAGGCAGGAAGAAATTTGCTGCAAGGCTAGGTCTTGAGTGCTTCGAGATTCTAGACGAATTTATGAACCTCGTATTGCAATTTGAGCACCCATCTCTTCAAGCATTTGTTCAGTGGATCAAAGAAAATAATCCTGAGATTAAAAACGATATGCAATCAAAACTCAATGCTGTACGAATAATGACAATTCATAAATCAAAAGGTCTACAAGCTCCAATAGTGTTTTTAGTTGACACAAATACGGTACCAAGAAACAGCGAAAATATTTTGTTTGATGCAACGGAAGCACCATTTTGGTGTGGCAAAAATAGTAATGCTTATTGTAATCAAGTAAAAAGAGAGAAAAAACTAGAGGATTATAACGAATATTTGCGTTTGCTGTACGTGGCACTTACGCGTGCTGAAGATGAGTTATACATTTTAGGCAAAGAGCCAGTGCAAAAGGGCTCTTGGTATGATCTAGTTATTCAATATGGAGCATTATATGAGAGGAAAAAACTATACTTACAGCCGATATTTAAAGAAAAAGTTGAAGTGCTATGCATGAATGCAAACTACCCTTCTATTTATAAAAAACGTGATTATTTTGATGTTTCAGTGATTTCACCTCCATCAAACCTATCAATGTCATTGCAGCACGTGACGCTGGAACCTGGAGAAAAAAAGCCAGTGTCAAGTACTGGGATGACAGATGAGAATGCTGGAATGACAAAAAGGAGCATTGGGACGACAGACAGCTATGCAAGAGGCTTAATAATTCACAGTATATTGCAATATATGCCCAAGATAGAGAAAGACAGGAGAAAAAATTGGGTTAGGAAATATCTTGATAGCATAAACACTAGTGAAGATAAGGATGAAATTTACAGCAAAATATTAACCTTTAATGAAAAATATGATTACCTGTTCGACTTGGAGGGCAAATCAGAAATTCCACTTAGTGGAACAATTGACGGAAAACCAGTATTAGTGCGGCTAGACAGACTGTGCATAACAGAAGACAAAGCAATCATAATTGACTATAAATCACACCATAACGTTTCTATTTCCTCATCAAATGAAATAAAAAAGCAAATGTTGATCTATAAAACCTTAGTGCAAGAAGTCTATCCAGATAAGCAGGTAGAGTGCGTGGTTATTTGGATGGAAGATTTAACCTTACAATCTTTGATCTAAACTCAAATGTTCGTATAGTAGCTACTTGCATTTGTTGTAAACTCACTTTTACTCTATAGTTATCTTTTTACTACTTTATCTATTTTCTGAACTGATTTTCGTACTAGAAAACATCCAATAAGAAGAATTATAAAAGGAATAAACCATAAAATGTAGGTACTAGATTTTACAGGTGGTACAATGATAATTGAATCTCCATAAGAATTTTTTAACTCTGAAACTATTTGCTCGTTAGTATATCCATCACTGATCTTCTTGCGAATTGTCTTACGCATACCATATGCAACTTGAGACTCAGATTCGGATAATAATTCACCAGAGCATACTGGACACTTTATTACTGCAAATAAGCTACTTGCTCGCTCTTCCATGCTTTCGTCTCTTAGTTTATCATCCAAAGTAAAAGCATTTATGCTTAAATGGAATATCAATGTAAAAAGTAAGCTAATTACTATTCTCATTCTTGGTGAATTGAGTGATAAAATCAGTAGTGGATAATTTTCCAATAAAGCCTGAACCTACATTATTGTCGTACTTTATTGAAAATTGAATGTCGTTATTAGTGATTTTTTCTGATAAGGAAGATATTGATTTTTCCAATTTATCTGCAGTCTTTGAATCATTAGTCACAAACGAAATTAATTCTTTATAATTTGATATGGCTACATTGATTTTATCTTCAAATGAAGATGTAACTAAATTGTAATTACTTACTCCACCATTCGCAGCAATAGAAAAGTTATTACTCTCAATCAAAAATTTTTCTATGTTGAAATTAATCTTAGAAGCTGAAATATGGTTTACAAATTCATAATCTAATTTAGCGTCGACACTAAGGTAATTTTCAGGACTTGCAGTATGTTTATAACGGTAAGTATAAAAATCAAATTCTAGTTTAGTATTTTCATTCAGTTCTTTATCAAAGTGAAATTGAATGTAATTACTTTTATCATTCACTTCAGTTATAACACTTTGCTGATTTTCTAAAACATCACATTTTAATCCATAATCTTCGTAACGAAATGTATCTATATAGTCTATTACAGTGCTATTTCTGTTGAATTTTAATGAAGATAGTAAATCATTTAGTTTAACAACAAAGTGGCTACTCACGTGTGTGTGACACTTTATATTCTTTTTCTCATCACTACGGACAGCAATGTTTACTTTATTGCTTGGTATATAGATATATACTGACTTATCAAATAATCTGTTTTTTATCACTAAAGCTTCAGATGAAACAGTTAGTTGCTCATTAGAAAATTTTGGATTCGTTACACGAAAAACTAGGTTAAAAGGAAACCCCTTAAAATCATGTGAAATATCAACTTTTTCGTCATTAATGTAATCAGTTAAAAGACTTTTTACCTTAAATGCAGAAAAATACCAAAAACCACTGTAAGCTAGAGGAATAAACAAAGGTAAGGAGATGAGAATATAGATAAAAATTTTACGCATTATCCTCTTATTTATCTAATGATATATTTCTTGTACCTCTGGGCACGGTTACGCACAAACCGTCAATATCTTTTGTGATTTTTATTTGGCATCCAAGCCTCGATGTCTCTGTTAAACCGAAAGCTAGGTCCAGCATATCATTTTCCTCATCAGATATAGGGTTATGTGTTTCTACAACATCATAAAATTTTGAATCAACAATCACATGGCATGTAGAACAAGCAAGAGAGCCTTCACATGCACCTTCAAGCAGATCTGGATCACTTCTGTGGGCTAAATTAAGCAGAGTTTCTCCTTCTGCAGCTTCATAGCTTTTCTTACTTCCATCAGGTAAAATAAAAGTAACGGATGGCATACTATTAAAATCTCTATTAACTTTTCTATATTCTACAAATAATAACTATTATTTGCAAACTCTTTGAAATTCCATCGCCTATCTCTTGTAATCTGTATTCCTATTAGGAAAGTAAGACAGATACCACCAGCATCTCACATAATTGCAAGCATGGAATTCTCTTAGCTTGAGATATTACTAAATTAGCATCATTGAACTTGATCTGCCATTTCTTCTGATCTTAAGTTACAATTTTACTAATGCCATTTGATTAATTGCAACTTCAGCATTGCTATCTTTCAATAAATTTGCAGGACTATTACAATGGTATGTGATTGCAGCAACAACAAGACAACAAACTCCAATTCCTATCCCTAACGCTAACATTCCTGAGTAGACTGCAATAGCTACTTCTAAAGCAACTCCTACTACTGCTAACGTAGAAGCAACTATGATAGAAGTATTACGACACTTAATACGAAGCTCATTTAGTTTATCTAATGCAGGAGTACCATCTTTATATTTTAGCTCTCTTAGTACATCTTTATTTTCACATTTGTTAAACAACTTCCAAGCATAACTTAACCTTGACGCTTGACCATAAAACCCCTTCTCAACATATTCAACCAAGAGATCAAACGGAGTTTCACCTTGGTCATTTTTAACATCAAATCTCGCACCTGCACTCACAAGTGATTCAACTTTGCAAAGCATTGACTTATTGTAGTTCAAGTGTCTTAAAGCATGATGTAGAGGTGTATTCCCATTTTCATCCTGAAAATTACATTTCTTTCTATGTAAAAAGCAATCAAAAATCTTTTTATTGCAATTTCTTGTAACGATATTTTCTAAAGTAATACTTGAAATTTTTATGTTACTTTCGACTAGGAGATTTAGAGCTTCTTTATGGTTACATTCAACAATAATATCTACTAGTTTATTTAACGCAGGTGTACCTTCTAGCTTCTTTAGCTCATCGGTTTTACAACCAAGCACCACCGAAAGATTATTTAATTTTTCTACTACTTTTTCCTTACGAGAGAAGTATGTAGCATAATTGACCAAGAGATCAAATGGAGTTTCATCTTTGCTATTTTTAACATCAAGCCTTGCACCTTTACTAAGAAGTGACTTGACAAAACCTTGGTATTTCGATTTACCCAAATCCAACCATTTTAATGTATGATGTAAAGCTGTATTTCCTTCTTTATCTTTATAGTTGATATCTAATTTATCTAAGTAATTATTAAAAAAATAATCCAAAAACTCTTCAGATTGGTATTCATAAGCATAGCTTAAGATTTCATTTAGTGATATTTCTATCCTTCCTTCAAAGAGCTCGAAAAATTCCACAAGATCGTACGCAATAGCAATTTGCACTAGAAATTTAATGTCACGAGCATCAATTTTAACTTTCTTTATTATATCACAACACTCTTCATACTTATTTGACCAGATATTTAACAACAATCCCAGAATAGTGCTTACATATTCGCATTCAGTTGGTTCTTCAGTCTCTTTAGCTTTGCCCATCTTGCCTATTTCTTTTAAACTATTGTTTAGCCTTTCTACTTTCTCTTTGATTAATTTTTGACTTTTCGAATAATACATAATCCATATTTCATTAAAAATTTTTTCTCTTTTCTCTTCTTGTTTTAATTTACTAATCTCTTCCCGCAACAACTCCAGTTCATCACTACAATCCCCATCCTCATACTTTCCTCTATCGTACCGGCTTTTTTTTCTTTGGTCAGATAACACTTCGTATGCTGCTTGTATTTGATTGAATTTTGTCGATCCCTCTTCAAATGGAACTTGTCGATCTTCTTCCGACGATGATAGATGCAATTTATCTGGATGAAACTTAAGTGCCAATTTGCGATATGCTTTTTTTATCTCATCGTGAGTAGTATCTCTTTTTACTCCTAATATTTCATAATAATCAGGCATTTGTTCCTCCACTATTTTTATACATTTTTCATTATATCACTAATACCACATCTTTATGAAAGCACGGTACTGACATATAAACGTTTTAGCAAATATTGTAATAATTGTCAATTTATTAACAAATTGAGTGAAAATTTGTAGAAAAATGAGTTGTGAAAATGAAGGTTTAGAATTATTCCAACAACAGATTAATTTATATATTAATATTGCTCAACTTTACAGCATAATCAGTTAGCATAATTTCCACAAAGCTACAGAAGAGTTGTTTATGGTAATTGAGGAGCTACAACCGCATGACGTCTGCCATTAATAACTATTTCACTTATTGCAACTGCTGCAAAAACAAAACAATAATATACTTTTGTTAGTACAGCAATAGGTGAAAGAGAGGCAATGCTGCTTGCTAGCAATATTTGAGAACCATAAGGTAAGATACTTTTTGTGATCGCAGTAAATATTTCTAATAAATACGCACTACGGTGTGGTGCAATGTTATATCTTTGTGCAAGTCTTTTCGCAATATTACTAGTTAATAAAATAGCAACAATATTGCTGGAAACCAAAATAGTAAACATAGATGATATTCCTGCAATCATAAGTTCAGCTTGACTTCTTGTGAGATTCACCTCATCGGTGAATTTATCTATCTTTTTCTGACTGTATTCGTACATTAAGTGGCTTAATCCACTACTGAAAAGAATAAATATCATTACCTCATTCATCTTATTAAAACCCCTACATATATCATGAGAATAATCAATAATAGAATAATCAAAAAAAGCTATTCCTAATATTCCAGCAACAACCATATTAACAGCTAATGTTACCAGTGTGTTTATTTCAAATAAACCCATAATTATTAAAGATATATAAGGGATAATTTTGACTATGGATAAAGAATTCAGACTTGAGATAGAAACAACTTCTGTGCTATTTGAAATCATTACTAGATAAGTAAGTATTATAAGACCTGTAACAGATCCTGTCTTTAGGGTTAGTTTTAGTTTATCCTTTACTGAAGCTCCTTGTGAAGAAGTAGCAGCAATAGTAGTGTCAGATATCATTGAAAGGTTGCTGCCAAACATAGACCCACCTATCACAGCTCCAACGCCCACCGCACAATCAAAAGCTCCATTTTGTGCTAGATTCACAGCTATTGGTGTTATAAGTGCAATAACTCCGATTGATGTGCCTATTGCACTTGCAATAAACGCAGAAATTAAAAACATTCCAGGAAGTAATAATTGTGCTGGAAGAAAGCAAATAGTTAAGCTAGCAATAACATTTATACTACCAAGCGATTGAGTAACAGTAGAAAATGCCCCAGCAAGGAGAAAAATCAAACACACGGTAAGAGTAGTTTTATTTCCCATACCTTTTATAAGAGTATCAACGCTATGCTGAATTTCGTTTTTATTGAATAGAATAGCAAAAAATAATGCTGGTAATAGGCAAACTAACGGTGAAATTTGATGAAGAGGATTGTCAAGTCCTATAAAGGAAAAATAAGTACCACTACCAAGATATAAGGTTAAAAAAATAATGAGAGGGAGAAATGCAAACACTTGTCGTAATTAAATAAATTGAAAATATACTAGAATAAGCTATTTTAAGCAACTACTAATACAGTGTTTTTCTAATAATTTTGAACATCTTAAGCCATCTACTTTTGAATAAATTCCATTTGCATTTCTTGTATACTATCCTCTATTTGCTTTATTTGTTCTATTAGCCTTTCCTCTAAGTCAAAATTACCGCCCAGCCTTGCTTTAATTTTTTCTTCTTGTAATACATTTAATTCTTTCCGTAATACTATGTTATTCCAGACAGTTTCTGCCGATCTCTTCTCGCTTAATTGACTATTTAGTACGCTAGTTTTTTCAAATATAAACTTTATAACACTAGACTCCTGTAGCAGAATTTCTTTATTAAAGTTGCTCTCACTAGTTACCATATTAATTACGCACTGTTGTAATCTTTTCATCTCATTAGTAAATTCGAAATGAGAAAATTGCTCAAAAAATATAGGACGGTTCAAGATTTCAGGAAATTCTACGGCTATACGCAAAATTATGGCCTGATTTTGCTCTGCTTCAATTAGCTCTGGAGATTTATTGTAAAGATACTCACCTTGTGTTGCTTTGCTATTAAAAATCAGCTTTTTAAAGTTTCTTCTTAATTCACTGACCTTATTGTAAAAATAATCTCTATAATACCTTCTAATGCTGATGTTACTGATAGCATTTACATATTCCATAAATTTGTGCTCAAGAATTGAATATTTTTCCGGAGCAAATTTTTCATAATTTTGCAAATTGCTACCAATTATGTGATGCCATAAATATTCAGAGTGCAGTTCTGTTGAGCGGTTAAAAGCGGATAGTACATCTTCCGTCTTATATTCTAGTTCATTGCATATATCGTATGGGTCTTTATCGCTTGGCAAAGTTACAAACTTCAATGTATACCCAGGCTCCAGTATCGACAGAACAAGTTCTGCAATTCGAATAGCGGCACGACGTCCAGCACTATCGCCATCCATACAGATGGAGATTTCTTTAGCAAATCTCCATAGATTTTTTATCTGCTCTGCAGAAATTGCAGTACCAAGCGGGGCAACTGTATTGCTAATTCCCGCTTGATGTAGTGCTATTACATCCATATACCCTTCAACAACAAATATGTGTTGTTTTTTGCGTATTTCGCTTAAGGCAAGGTTTAGCCCATATAAATTCTCCCTCTTTTTGAAGAGCTGACTTTCTGGGCTGTTTAAATACTTCGGCTGTTGCTCAGAGTTCAGCGCACGTCCGCCAAAACCAATAACTTTGCCCGTGATGTTGTGTATAGGAAATATCAGCCGATCATAGAAATAATCACGAGAATTCTTATTTATTAACCCAACATCGATCAAAATCTCGTCTTTAATACCAGAGGAGTTCAAATATTCCTTCAAGCCAGAACTTGGTGCATAACCTATTCTAAATTTATCTATGATTTTGAGTGAGATCTTGCGCTGCCTTAAATAAGCCATAACACCTCGATTTTTCTGCGCGAACCAACTTGCAGCTAAGTCTAGCGTTGAAAACAATTTGTCGCTTTCTTTGGTAATATTGGGGTCTTTAGGTAACTCAACACCTGCAACTGATGCTAGCCTTTCCAATGCTTCTTTAAAGCTTAAGCCCTCAGTTTTTGAAATAAACTCAAACGCATCACCATGAGCTGAGCAACCGAAACAGTAATATAAGCCCTTAACATTGCTGACCGAAAAAGATGGGGTTTTTTCGTTATGAAATGGGCAGAGTCCAACAAAACTATCTCCTCTTTTTATTAACCTAACTTTTTTTCCTACTATGTCGGACAACAATAATTTTGACTTTATAATATCTATATGATCCATTTTACCGAATTAGTAGTTGTAGGATAAAAATTATATAGAATTTATGCATATCTGACTCGAAATTTATTCAGAAAGATCAGGAGAGCTTGACAAAAAGCTCAAAATAAATTACCCATATAAATACCCTTAAGTTGCAATTTCTTATATGTCAGATGTGATATCAGTTGCTTCAGACCACGCAGGTTATGAACTAAAATCAGAAATAAAGGCTTACTTGGAAACTTTAGATTATACAGTGATAGACCGTGGCTGCACTGCTGAACAAAAGAGTGTAGACTACCCTGACTATGCTGCTGAAGTTGTAGAAGATATAACAAACAAAAAAGCAAATTATGGAATATTAATTTGCGGTACAGGTTTGGGCATGAGTACTGTGGCAAATCGTTTTGAAGGAATCTACGCTGCTTTATGTAATAGTGTTGAGATCGCAAAATTAGCTCGCGAGCATGGCAACGCGAATATACTTTGTCTTGGTGCAGGGTTTACTGCGAGTGGATTAGCAAAAGACATAGTCAAACAATTCCTCGAAACAGAATTTTCAAAAGAAAGTAGACATAAAGAACGCCTTGATAAACTTAGCAATATTAACAAGAAAAAAACCACAAAAACTTATAACGAAGATGAAATATCAAAATTCGCTAAAATAGCAGGTGAATGGTGGGATGAGAATGGCAAATTCAAGCCATTGCACATGATGAATCCTGTGAGAGTATCATACATCGTTGAGAAAATAAAAGAATTAAAAAAATGCGATTTAAAAGAACTATCATTGCTCGATGTTGGTTGTGGTGGTGGCATTTTGTCAGAGTCAATGGCGCGTGTTGGTATTAGCGTTGCGGGAATAGATATATGTGAGGAAAACATAAAAGTTGCACAGTCGCACGCGAAGAAAGTAGGGTTAAATATAGAATACACACACACTAGCATTGAAGAGCTAAGCAATGACAAGAAGTATGACGTGGTTTTGTTGATGGAAGTGGTTGAACATGTCGATAATTTAGAGTTTTTCATGAAAAAAGCAATAGAGCTGTTGAAGCCAGAAGGGCTAATTTTTATATCGACGATAAATAGAACTATTAAATCCTTCTGTCTTGCAATAGTCGGCGCAGAGTACATATTAAACTGGCTGCCAAAAGGCACACATAATTGGAATAAATTTCTCAAGCCATCAGAAATTGCAAATCATCTAAGAGAGAACAATGTAACACTACAAGATATGACTGGTATGGAATATAATGTAATAAAGCGTGAATGGAACTTGACCAAAGGTGTGGATGTTAATTATATACTTTGTGGAAACGTTGTAATTTGAAATCTCATTCAAGTACTAGAAGGTAATGCAAATATTCTAGGCAGTTTTACTTTACTTAGCAGCTAATTTATCATATGTATTTCCATAGGGTATCGCTATATTAGAATATGTTACAATTACTAACCTTACTTGCTGTTATCACTTCGGTTGTATTTTTTGGTCATCTAGTTCCAATGGAAGTGAAAACCTTCTTGTATTCAATAAGCCTTAGTATAAAAGAGATCTTACTATTTATAATGCCTTTTATTGTTTTTGCATTAATCTTTAGTAGTGTTAACAATCTTAAGCAGTCGGCTATAAAGTTTATATTGTTACTTATTATAACGATTTTCTTGTCGAATCTAGCTTCAAGTTTAATAGCTTATTCTGTTGGGCATTTTATCACACAAAACACTTATTCAATACAAGATATAACATATGAAGAAACAATTGTTCCTTTATGGTCATTTAGGATACCTGCATTGCTTTCTAATTTTTATGCCCTTGCTTGTGGATTTGTGTTAAGCATATTAGTGTCCACAATATTACCAAAAAAAAGCAAAGAGCTCTCGAACAAAATGTTAGATTTAACTCTCTTTATTTTGAAGACATTTTTGACGCCAATTATTCCAATGTTTGTACTTGGTCTTGCTTTAAAAATGGAACATGATCAGGTTTTACCCATAATATTTAAGGATTACTCAATAATTTTTATTATTATATCATCTGCAACCTACCTTTATGTTTTTCTCTTATATGGAGCAGCAAATTCGTTCAAGATCACAAGCTGGATAGCTAGTATAGGTAATATGATACCAGCATTTATTACTGCAATGAGCACAATGTCTAGTAATATAGCTATGCCGCTTACTCTTGAAGGAAGCAAAAAAAATGTAAAGCAGCATGATATAGCATCGTCTGTTGTGCCAATAACCGCTAGCTTTCATTTAGTAGGTGATTGCTTTTTTATTATAATACTATCAATGATAATGACTTTTGGTGGTGCATTGTCTGCAACAGACTATGTGACTTTCCTTCTCTACTTTCTGTTATTTAAATTTGCTATTGTTGCAGTTCCAGCGGGAGGGATTATGGTAATGTTGCCCGTTCTTGAGAAGTATCTTAAATTCTCCCCAGAGATGCTTTCATTAATTACAGCATTGTATATAGTGTTTGACCCAATAATAACTTCAGCAAATGTTATGGGTAACGGTGCGTTCACTATGATGTTTACAAAGCTCTATGATAAGCTTAAGTGATGTCCATTCTAGCAATTAATACTGTAGGTGCTGGTAGTTCAATAGCAGTAATTGATTACGATGGTAATTGTTTTGTAGAACGCAATTCTGCAAACAATAGTCATGCAGAATCATTTTTTCAAATACTGAATACTTTGTTTGGTAAGCATAATTACAGCTACGATAAAATAGACCATTTAGCAGTGATAGTTGGACCAGGAAGTTTTACTGGAATCAGAGTTGGTATATCAACTGCACAAGGTATAAATCTTGCTACAAATAAGCCGTTATATGGGGTTAGTGCGCTGGAAGCTCAAGCATATGCAATATCGCTACTTTGTGCAAATAGCAAAAAAAATATTAAAGCTATAATCGAAGATGATCAAAAGTTTTATACGCAGTTATTTGATTTCAATTTGTTACCGCTATCAAATCCTGCTGTAGTAAGTGAACTCCAGCCTGAAACGCACTGCATTACATATATGGATTGCAGTTTACCAAAGTTGGATGCTAGCCATGCAGGGCTATTAGTCCGTTATAGACTAAAAAATAAACAAAAATTAAATGGAGTTGAGGCTCTATATTTAAATGAGCCTCAGTATATGAAATCTTTGCCTATTGCGTAAACACTATTAATTCGGCCAAGTTTGTACATCTGACTTACTATTTCTTCTGCTACTTCTTTTATACTCATATTTGAATTTTCTACCTCTATAGCATTTTGTGGTACAAATAAATCTTCCTCCCTAAATTTAATACTATTTATATTAGTAACCTTCCTATTTTTTCTTTGCTTTTTTGATATAGTACGCTCTTGTAATATCAATGGATTGCACCTAAGTACTATAGGGAGGATTTTTGTGCTCATTTTTTTACTAAGTTCTACTACTGAGTTATATATTCTTATGTTGTAATCATTATTTTTAATTAATTCATCAACAAATATATAATTTTTGTATCCGTTCAGAGGTGTGGTTTAAGAAACAACAGCTAGCAGGTTTTGAAAAGGGTTTAATTCCTTTTGTTTCCAAGTCAGATACAACGAAATTATCCGCTCAAGAAATCTATTCCCTCGCTCTGACTGTGCAAAATATGAATTCTTACGATAGACAACATAATGCCGTATCTGTCGCTCAACATGGTTATTCGTTAATGGAATATTCTCTGGGTCATCCAAAAATGTCCACATCATTGACTCGGATTTTATAATACCCTTTACCGTTCGTGAAGCTCCTTTTGCTTCAAGTATATAAGATATTTTTATCATGCAGTACTGTATGTATCTTCGTAATTCTTTAGCTTGCTTAGTGAACTTTGAAATACTAATTTCATTTTCTGACAAAGCGTTTTTTAATACAAACAATCCATTAGCTGCGTCTTTTAAACAATGGCCAAGTCTCATTACTTCACTATTCCAACTATGAGATAACCTCTCGAAATTTCTCAATAAGTGAGCCCAACAAATTTGTCGTTTTTCATCACTGAAGTGGTTGTAAACTGCATATCTGTCAGTAATTACCAGGTTTTTGTAATCACAAAATGCACTATTCTTTAAAAATTTCATTCCTCTTGTATCTGCTAACTTCATAAGACTTGCTTTATTGTTGGCAAACATCCAGCACCATCCCAATTTGCCTTTGTTGTAGTGACTGGTTTCATCAATATGCAAAATTTCGCTTGCTTTTATTTCTTCCTCTATTTGTTCATAGGCTTCTTTACATTTTGACGAAACCCTTGCTTCACTATTGGACACACTACCAACACTTATACTCATGTTAAAGATGTCTTTCATAATATTCGCTATTTCTCGCTTTGAATTCTTATAAAACCCACTTAGTGATGCAACTACTGACTTAACTCTAGGACCAAAGGTATCCGGTGTAACTCCTTCTGGTAATTTGCTACTCCTTCTTTTTCCGCATTTACGACAGCGACCATGTTCTAATTGATACTCAACTACGTAAGGCTTAATTTCTGGTAAATCAACTTTTTGATAGACATATGGTTTTTCCGATATTGCGATTTCTTCACCACACTCGCATCTATTTGGTAACTCTACCTTCACCACCTCATCTGCTTCCATTTTAGCTCGGCAATTCCCCTTATGTCCAACTTGACCACCTATCTTCCTGCCGCCCTCTGACTTATCTTCTGGTGTGTCTTTTTTTATTTTGTACAGCTCTTTTGAACTTGGTAAAGATGAATTCCTTGAGTTTAAGCCGAGTCTCTCTCTTAGTTCAGCATTCTCTATTTCTAAGATTTTATTTTTTTCTTCAATCTTTGCTACTTTCTGCTCTAAGTTTTTACATAACTCTACAATACTGATCAACAATTGAAGCATCTAGCCTTACTTTACTATCAACATTTTGTGTTATTACTACTTTAATATATTATGTCAATTGTTTTTTATCCTTGCCACACCTCTGAACGGATACTCTGCTTCCATTTTAGCTCGGCAATTCCCCTTATGTCCAACTTGACCACCTATCTTCCTGCCGCCCTCTGACTTATCTTCTGGTGTGTCTTTTTTTATTTTGTACAGCTCTTTTGAACTTGGTAAAGATGAATTCCTTGAGTTTAAGCCGAGTCTCTCTCTTAGTTCAGCATTCTCTATTTCTAAGATTTTATTTTTTTCTTCAATCTTTGCTACTTTCTGCTCTAAGTTTTTACATAACTCTACAATACTGATCAACAATTGAAGCATCTAGCCTTACTTTACTATCAACATTTTGTGTTATTACTACTTTAATATATTATGTCAATTGTTTTTTATCCTTGCCACACCTCTGAACGGATACTAATTTTTTGAGTCAATAGGATAGGCTTCTATTGCCTGAAACATAACATGTGTAGTGTTATATATTCTATCTCGAGCTTCTTTGGAAGTTTGATTATATTCAAGTCCACTTACAATTACTGCATTTATCATACTAGATAATACTATTGCTGTAGAAAGTTTACCACTTCCTGGAAGACCAGTGATATATATGAAAAATTTTATTAGCTGTTTTTTTATGTCAATATTTACCATATTATTTTTAATATTAAAACCTACACTTATAATAACATAAAAACGAGGCTTTAAAACATATGAAATATTACATAAAAAGTCGTTTTTATAGTTAAAATACTATGTAATCTAGAAATGTAAACTCTAATCACCTAAGGCAAGTAAAAGTGCTTAGTATTTTAATGTAGGTTCACCTTTTAGTTTGTAATAAACTTTTTTTCACGTATAAATCTTTAGAAAATTTTAGTCAAGAGCTATGTTATTAACAAATAGTGAGTTGAAAAGAGACCTAGTTAACGCCTATCAAATTTTATCTTATCTTAAATTAGATGATCATACGTATACTCATCTCTCTATACGTTCTGAAGATAAAAAGTCATTTTATGTTTATCCGTTTGGTATACGTTTTTATGAAGTAGATGAAAGTTCATTGATGAAAGTATCGTTTGATGGGAATATAATTGAAGGCAAAGAATATCAATATAATAAAACTGGCTATGTAATCCATGGCTTCATTTATCAAGCAAGGAAAGATATTCAAGCAATTTTTCATCTACATACCCTTCTATTGTAGCAGTTTCTTCTCTCAAGGATGGATTAATCCCAATAAGTCAGTGGGCGCTGCACTTTTATAATAAGGTATCTTACCATGATTATAATTCCCTGGCACTTGATGATACAGAAGGAAAAAAATTAATAGCTGATTTGAAAGAAAATTTTGTGATGTTAATGCGCAATCATGGATCTATAACATGTGGTCAGACTATACAAGAAGCAATGTTTTATACGTATCACTTAGAGCAAGCTTGTAAAACTCAATGCCTGACGCTAGCAATGAATAGGGAGTTGTCAATTCCAAGTGAAGAAATTTGCTCAAAAGCCGTAAAGGATCTTCTGTCTTTCGAAAGCAATCTTGGTGAGAGAGATTGGCACGCATGGGTTAGGTTGATTAAAGGTAAGTTATAAAAGTTTCTGACTCTTCGATAGATATTAGATTTCTTGCATAACCAGCCAGTCTGAAATCCAATAATGGTTTCATACGCTGTAATTCATGCAAGAAGTCTAATGTCTCCATCTCTACTTAAGTTAACACCCTTAACTAAGCAGATACAAGTAAATAACTAGTAAGTTTTTTCAATCCTGCTCCACAGCAAATTTTAATGCTATGTGAGTAGTTATAGTGCTGTTAACAATTAAAATGACAAAAATTAAGATGGTGATTAGTAGTGTATAAATATTCAAGGATAAATTTTCAAATTGAGTTAGCAATTTGAAATATACAAAAGTTGGCATTATCATTGGCAAAACAAGAATTTGCGACACTCCTGATACTAAGTTATTTCGACCAATCATTAATGCATTTCCAGTAGCTGAAATATTAATGATTATCAGCGTATTAAATAATAAAGACACTCCAACTGCTATTGAATGTTCAATATTATTGCCTAGAATTGCAAAGTTGAACATGAAAGAAATCACTGAAATCGGTAACCCAAATAACAACCAGTGAGCGAAGATTTTATAAGCAACTATCAGCCTAGAAGAGAGTGGCTGTACAAAGATTTGCTCTAATATTCCATCATGATAATCAGATGTAAATAAATTATTTGTAGAGATCTGCAAAACAAATGTAGCACATATCCATGTTAATGTTAATATGACTTCTTGTTTACTGTTGTTTTCAAGTGTATATGAAGATAAACTTAACATTATAATAAAAATACATACTATATAAGTAAGATTATTATTATTTATTACTAATTTTTTTACCGAACTAATCATACCAGGATTTTAAATGTTTATTATAAATTATAGTGTTTACTTTGAGGGTAGTATAATTTTTTGTGTTTACAAGTTATATAAGTTTTAGTATATTTTATTGATAATGCTATGGAAAAATTAATAAAAATAAAGTTACCAGAAGATTACGTTCCTTCAGAAAATGAAGAATATATGAACGTAAAACAACTGGAATACTTTAGCTTAAAGTTACAATCAATACTCTCTGAACTGGAGAAACAAGATCTAGAAGATAGTAGTATTTATTCTGATAGAGATAGTGAAAATGGAGAATTAATTAAGCGCCGAAAAGATAGAAAAGAAAAAATTAAGGAGGCGTTGGAAAAAATAAAATTAGGCATTTATGGTTACTGCGATGGAACGGGAGAAGAAATAGGAGTCGAAAGACTTAAAGCTAATCCGCTTGCTATGTATTGTATTGAAGAACAAGAGAGAATAGAAAAAGAAAGTATCCGTTCAGAGGTGTGGCAAGGATAAAAAACAATTGACATAATATATTAAAGTAGTAATAACACAAAATGTTGATAGTAAAGTAAGGCTAGATGCTTCAATTGTTGATCAGTATTGTAGAGTTATGTAAAAACTTAGAGCAGAAAGTAGCAAAGATTGAAGAAAAAAATAAAATCTTAGAAATAGAGAATGCTGAACTAAGAGAGAGACTCGGCTTAAACTCAAGGAATTCATCTTTACCAAGTTCAAAAGAGCTGTACAAAATAAAAAAAGACACACCAGAAGATAAGTCAGAGGGCGGCAGGAAGATAGGTGGTCAAGTTGGACATAAGGGGAATTGCCGAGCTAAAATGGAAGCAGATGAGGTGGTGAAGGTAGAGTTACCAAATAGATGCGAGTGTGGTGAAGAAATCGCAATATCGGAAAAACCATATGTCTATCAAAAAGTTGATTTACCAGAAATTAAGCCTTACGTAGTTGAGTATCAATTAGAACATGGTCGCTGTCGTAAATGCGGAAAAAGAAGGAGTAGCAAATTACCAGAAGGAGTTACACCGGATACCTTTGGTCCTAGAGTTAAGTCAGTAGTTGCATCACTAAGTGGGTTTTATAAGAATTCAAAGCGAGAAATAGCGAATATTATGAAAGACATCTTTAACATGAGTATAAGTGTTGGTAGTGTGTCCAATAGTGAAGCAAGGGTTTCGTCAAAATGTAAAGAAGCCTATGAACAAATAGAGGAAGAAATAAAAGCAAGCGAAATTTTGCATATTGATGAAACCAGTCACTACAACAAAGGCAAATTGGGATGGTGCTGGATGTTTGCCAACAATAAAGCAAGTCTTATGAAGTTAGCAGATACAAGAGGAATGAAATTTTTAAAGAATAGTGCATTTTGTGATTACAAAAACCTGGTAATTACTGACAGATATGCAGTTTACAACCACTTCAGTGATGAAAAACGACAAATTTGTTGGGCTCACTTATTGAGAAATTTCGAGAGGTTATCTCATAGTTGGAATAGTGAAGTAATGAGACTTGGCCATTGTTTAAAAGACGCAGCTAATGGATTGTTTGTATTAAAAAACGCTTTGTCAGAAAATGAAATTAGTATTTCAAAGTTCACTAAGCAAGCTAAAGAATTACGAAGATACATACAGTACTGCATGATAAAAATATCTTATATACTTGAAGCAAAAGGAGCTTCACGAACGGTAAAGGGTATTATAAAATCCGAGTCAATGATGTGGACATTTTTGGATGACCCAGAGAATATTCCATTAACGAATAACCATGTTGAGCGACAGATACGGCATTATGTTGTCTATCGTAAGAATTCATATTTTGCACAGTCAGAGCGAGGGAATAGATTTCTTGAGCGGATAATTTCGTTGTATCTGACTTGGAAACAAAAGGAATTAAACCCTTTTCAAAACCTGCTAGCTGTTGTTTCTTAAACCACACCTCTGAACGGATACTGGCATATATATTACAAAGATCCTGGAGATTTCGGCCTTCCTACTTCCTTTGACTGTCAGGGTAACATATCAAATATAGATATTCATTGGCCTACTCCCAAGGAACATGAAGATAAAGTTGGGGAAGTTACATTTGTTAGTAACATATATGAAGATATGGTGTTATTTCCCTTTAAAACTAATATCATTCCAAATCAGGAATACGTTGATATTAACTTTCATATAAAGTACGCAATATGTAAAGATAGGTGTATCCCTAAAAATGCCGAGATAAAAACCAGTCAACCACTAAAGGATTTTATGGATTCCGATATCAATAAACTCATAAATGAGTGGTATGAAAAATAGGATTTTAGCAGGCTTACTATAGCTTTTATAGTGTTACTTCTCATAAACAATAAGTTAGGTATTTTTCAATTTTTGCTATATACTCGAGTAAAAATCTCTCTTTTACAGATGGATACAGTAAAGTTTGTTTTATTACTGCCAACAATACTACTCATACTAGTTGCTGGTGTTTACCTATCGGTTAAACTAAAATGGTTACAGGTGTTTAGACTACCGTATGCCGTTTCACTTATTGGAGCTAAAAGAGGAGAAAATAAATTTTCTTCTATAGCCGCCCTGTTTACAATCTTAGGAGGAAATTTAGGAGTAGGAAACGTTTCAGGCACTGCTGTTGCTCTAAAAACCGGAGGACCAGGATCCATTTTATGGATGGCAATAATTATTGTTGTTACTTCTGTGATAAAATATGTTACTTGTTACCTAAGTATAAAAACCAGAAAAGAAAAAAATGGACGGTTTATAGGTGGACCTGTAGCCTACATGACTGATGCATTTAATTCTAGAAAAGCTACAGTTGTGTTTCTAGTTATTATGATGATGGTTTCAATAATAGTTGGTAACCTTGTTCAGGTAAATTCTCTATCAATACCACTCAGCATGGTAGATATACCTGTAGTCATTGGCGGCATTGTAATGGCCATAATATTTTTTGTTGTTGCAGCTCTCAGCTTAAAAAAAATTAAAATTTTTATATCGGCTATGATACCGATAATGACGGTAAGTTACCTCACACTTTGCGGTATCATATTATTTAAGTTTAGTGAAAATATTCTTCCTTCTCTAAAACTAATAACAAGCAATTTTTTTACAACTAGTAGCTTTAACTCTGGCTTATCTTTAGGTTTAATTTTAGAAATGTTGACTATTATTCAAGTAGGAACTCTGCGAGGTATTTTTGCAACAGATATAGGACTTGGCCTCGAAGGAATTGTACACTCCTCGATTACTCCTAAAAAAAATAACAATAAATTTATCATTGAACAGAGTCTAATCACAATAATATCTCCTTTTATAGTTGCACTCATAGTGTTCATTACAGCAATGGTACTGCTTGTCACAGATTCTTGGATTACTGATTTAGAGAGCACTAACATGTGCATTTTTGCTTTTAGAAAAGCTATGAATTGGCCCTATACTGACTATTTAATTATGGCTATAATGTTTTGTTTTGCCTTTACTACTATCTTTACTTGGTTTTTTTGTTCAAAACAAACAATACGCTATGTATCTATGGATAATAAATACACTAAAATCTGGACTGTAGTTTTTACCTTAATCATTCCATTTGGTGCAATCGGTGGAGTTAAGTTACTCTGGGATATCGCTGATATTTCAATTGCTGCTTTGCTGCTCATAAACATACTTGCTATACTCAAGCTCACTTCTCAAGATCCAGAAGTATTTACTATGAGTAGCAAATACTTGAAGTTGTAAAAACAGAGCTAAAGCAATATTTTAAGTTATCATCCCAGTCTGGAATCCAGCCTTTCATGCACTTCATCAAAAATGTTATGTTTTAACATAATACTTTTATGCTCACTAACTGAGTGCCACTGGATCCCAGTGTCAGCTACTCAAATGACATACTTTTTGGTGAAAATTACTCTTATATTACAACGTTTGTAGTTATGAATTTGACTATAGGATCAAGTCTAGAAAAATCTAGATTCCAGACTGGAATGACAACTTAAATTGCTTGATGTGAACATAAAATAGCTCATGTCATCACGTTAGCAATACAACTTCTTTAATAAAAACTAAATCAATTCCCGTAATAATTGTACTAGCTAAGGCTAAAAGGCAGAGGGTCATTAGTGAGGGAAAATATGAATACTCAAAGCACACAACAATATCATGAATTCATTCGAGGATTTTTTACTTTATTCGATGAAATAAAAAAGGAAGACGACCCAATTTATAATTCCAGAGTTGGTTTTAATGCAGTAAAGTTTCTAATAAAGCACTCCGTCTGGAATTTGGAGACAGATGAAGACAAAAATAAAGCTTATGAAGTTATTCTTCCAGAGCAGAACAAGATAAAGAAAGCCGAACAAAAGCTTGAAAGTGAAGTTAAAGCAAGGTTAAAAGAGTATGTTGATGATATCGCAGGAGTTTCAATATATGGCGATCACGCAAGTATTACACTGGGAGATGACAAAAAAGAGTTTAAAATCAGCGAGTTTTTAAATAGTGACTTTTGTCAGAAGAAAGGAATTTCGGGATTTTCAACGCTGCATAGTGATGGAAAGAGCGGAATGCACGGTTTTGTTGCCGAAGAAGGAGAGAAAAGAATAAGGCATTATGTTGTAACCGATGGTTCATATGAAATGACTTTGAATTGGCATGACAAAAATGGAAAAAAATGTACTATCAAAATCAAGATTGATAAAGATGGTGTAGATCTCACTGAACGTAATGGTGTTACTGAGGAACAATTAAAAGCAAACACAGATGTAAAAATAGGTGGCTTATTCCTATATCAAATACAATTCAAGGAGAAAGGACAAGAACAAGAGAATCAACAATCATCTGAAACTTTCATAGAAAATGATATTAGTAAAGGTGTTGGCGTTCAAGCTACTCAAGATCAAGAAGTTGAGTTTAAGCATGCAACGACTAGCACTACAAATTCTAAGAACGCATCTGCTAAAAAGATTCCACCGTCACTGCCACCTAGAGCTAGTTCATTACCTAATAATCAGAAAAAAGATGAGTATCAGCCAATACGGATTAATAGTAGAAATAACTACAATTCTCCATATTCTGATGCTTCTTCAAGCAGTACTATTTTCACCAAGTCTGTAATCTACAATCAAGATAATACACAAGAGGATGAACGGTATGACAATCCTACATTTGCTACATTTGGACATGCTGTACCTGGAAGCCGAAAATCAGATGAAAGTGAGCAAATATCTAATAATCGGCAAAAAGGTGCAATTTTTGATCCTACAACTACTGAAAGCGCTGCACCAGTACAAGACGTTGCATTCAAAAAAGTTAAAGATGCATTTAAGTATGAAAACGCTAAAGAATCACGCAATACTGGAAATAAGCAACCACTAAATGATGTAGCTTCGATTCTTGCATGGAAAGTAAAAAATGAGTTATTACGTAGTGAAAGTGAGTATGATGAAGAATTTTCTGACTTCGAAGATGGTTGGAGCGATAACGAAGATGAGTATATAACGCTTTCAAAGCGTCAATCAGATTATAAACAAGAAAAAGATTATCTTAGCACTAAGGAAAACGAAGAAAGAGGAAACGATAAACAAAAAGAAACCGAAGATAAATTACAAGAAAATGAATCTCTAGAATACAGCTCAACAGACATAAAAACAAACGATTCGGGCTATTCATCTCCAACTCACTCTAATCATGAAAAATCTCGAGTAAATTCTGGACAGTTAAAAGCGAGCCTAATGAATGTTGAACAAAGAGATGATAACCTACTTACGGAATTTACCAGTAAGTTGGATAAAGAAACTCAGAAATTCCTGCTAAAACCAGTAAATCAAAAGAAAATGAGTGGGCAAACAAAAGAACATTTATTAGCAGCTGGATTGCTAAAAGACAATGCAGCGGAGAAAGAAATAAACGACTCAGGTTACTCATCTCCAACTTACACTAGCCACTATAATTTTCAGGTCAATTCTGAGCAATTAGAGAAGAGATTAGAAACCATTGAACCAAAAGATACATTGGAAAAATTGAATAAAGGATTGAGAGAACCTTCACACCAGGCTACTAAAGATTTATTCTCAGAAAGTATGTTGAAAGAAGTAAAAGAAGGTAAAAAATATGACCCTGTACGTAAGTTATTAGAAAGAAAAGTGGCAGAACAAGAAGCAGAACAAGAAAATGATAATACTAATCTGACTATAGACAAAAATAGCGAACTATATAAATTGCTAGAAAAAGATGCAGCACAACTGAAAGCTGGAATAGTAGAAGAGGAAAGAAAAGATACTTTAACAGAACGCAATGATAGTCCTGATCGCAATAGAATTGCATTAGCAAATAGAAATAGAATCTGGGCTAAACTTATTGCTGAAGAAAAACAAAAAAAGGACAATGGTATTAGTATAGGTTAAAGGTATCCGTTCAGAGGTGTGGTTTAAGAAACAACAGCTAGCAGGTTTTGAAAAGGGTTTAATTCCTTTTGTTTCCAAGTCAGATACAACGAAATTATCCGCTCAAGAAATCTATTCCCTCGCTCTGACTGTGCAAAATATGAATTCTTACGATAGACAACATAATGCCGTATCTGTCGCTCAACAGGGAACGTTCAAAAAAGTGTGTCAAACCGTATTTTTAATTCAACTCAATTTTTAATCTATCAGGAAAAAAGATATCAAGTTGAGATATAGTTAAAGCCCAATTAGGTAAAGCCATAGCCCATTTTTGCTCTACTTTTTTTATAGCACAATATACCTGTTTATACAAGGCATTTGTATTAGTAAATGAGCCTTTGGTTTTAGTAAATTTTCTAATCTGTCTGTGCAGTCCCTCAATAGGATTAGTGGTATAAATTAGCCTCCTAACAGGACCTGAATACTTAAAATAACTGGACAAATTTTCCCAATTATTCTGCCAAGATTTTATGACTAATGGATACTTTTCGCCCCATTTTTCCTCCAGTTCAAGCAAATAATTTTCGGCAATTTCTTTACTTGAAGCACGATATATTTTTTTCAAATCATTCATGAAAACTTTTACATCTTTGCTAGATACATATTTCAGTGAATTCCTTATCTGATGCACTATACATAGTTGTACTTCTGCTTTAGGAAATATACTATTTATAGCTGTAGAAAAGCTTTTTAGCCCATCAATGCAGGCAATTAGAATATCTTCTACTCCTCTTTCTTTGAGGTCATTTAGCACTCCCAACCAGAAATTAGCTCCCTCACTTTCAGCCAAATAAAAACCTAATACTTCTTTTCTGCCATTTTGATCTATGCCTAATATGTTATACATACACTTGCTTACACAATGTCCATCCTCCTTAACCTTAAAAAACATGCCATCCATGAACACTATTGGATATACTGATTGCAGTGGACGGCTGCGCCATTCATTGATTATTGGTAGCAGTTTATCAGTAATACTGGATATCTCTGCTGCTGATATTTTGTGGTCATATATTTCCTCAACGTGTGAAGCTATGTCTCTGTATCCCATGCCACTGGCGTATGTACTTAATACCTTTGCTTCAAGTTCTGGATGTAGGCTTGTTTGCCTTTTTCTAACTATTTGTGGTTCAAAACTTCCCTCCCTATCTCTTGGTGTTAGCAGCTCAAATGAGCCTCCACTCGTGCGTAAAGTTTTTGCGTTTCTCCCATTTCTTCGGTTATTTTCTTCACTTTTAGCTGACATGTGGTTTTCTATTTCACCTTCCAGACTTGCCTCTAGCAACCTTTTTATAAACGGTGTTAATGCTCCATCTTTTCCTGTCAATGGTTTTCCTTCTCGTATAGATGACAGGATATTTGTTTCTAATTCTTTATAATCTACCAACCCATTAGTTCTATTTGCTTGACTCATATCAAACCTCCATTTTTTATATCAATTTATTACTTTACTTCTCGGTTTGACACACTTTTTTGAACGTTCCCGCTCAACATGGTTATTCGTTAATGGAATATTCTCTGGGTCATCCAAAAATGTCCACATCATTGACTCGGATTTTATAATACCCTTTACCGTTCGTGAAGCTCCTTTTGCTTCAAGTATATAAGATATTTTTATCATGCAGTACTGTATGTATCTTCGTAATTCTTTAGCTTGCTTAGTGAACTTTGAAATACTAATTTCATTTTCTGACAAAGCGTTTTTTAATACAAACAATCCATTAGCTGCGTCTTTTAAACAATGGCCAAGTCTCATTACTTCACTATTCCAACTATGAGATAACCTCTCGAAATTTCTCAATAAGTGAGCCCAACAAATTTGTCGTTTTTCATCACTGAAGTGGTTGTAAACTGCATATCTGTCAGTAATTACCAGGTTTTTGTAATCACAAAATGCACTATTCTTTAAAAATTTCATTCCTCTTGTATCTGCTAACTTCATAAGACTTGCTTTATTGTTGGCAAACATCCAGCACCATCCCAATTTGCCTTTGTTGTAGTGACTGGTTTCATCAATATGCAAAATTTCGCTTGCTTTTATTTCTTCCTCTATTTGTTCATAGGCTTCTTTACATTTTGACGAAACCCTTGCTTCACTATTGGACACACTACCAACACTTATACTCATGTTAAAGATGTCTTTCATAATATTCGCTATTTCTCGCTTTGAATTCTTATAAAACCCACTTAGTGATGCAACTACTGACTTAACTCTAGGACCAAAGGTATCCGGTGTAACTCCTTCTGGTAATTTGCTACTCCTTCTTTTTCCGCATTTACGACAGCGACCATGTTCTAATTGATACTCAACTACGTAAGGCTTAATTTCTGGTAAATCAACTTTTTGATAGACATATGGTTTTTCCGATATTGCGATTTCTTCACCACACTCGCATCTATTTGGTAACTCTACCTTCACCACTCATCTGCTTCCATTTTAGCTCGGCAATTCCCCTTATGTCCAACTTGACCACCTATCTTCCTGCCGCCCTCTGACTTATCTTCTGGTGTGTCTTTTTTTATTTTGTACAGCTCTTTTGAACTTGGTAAAGATGAATTCCTTGAGTTTAAGCCGAGTCTCTCTCTTAGTTCAGCATTCTCTATTTCTAAGATTTTATTTTTTTCTTCAATCTTTGCTACTTTCTGCTCTAAGTTTTTACATAACTCTACAATACTGATCAACAATTGAAGCATCTAGCCTTACTTTACTATCAACATTTTGTGTTATTACTACTTTAATATATTATGTCAATTGTTTTTTATCCTTGCCACACCTCTGAACGGATACGGTTAAAGTAATTACTTAGCAAGCAATGGGTTTCATGTAATGGTAACCCTATTACAGAAGAGTATGAGCCACGTAAAAATAATACAAACATTCCTGCAAGACCTTGTATGTTGTACCCCCCTGCCCTGTTTTTCCACTCTTCTGATGCTAAATAATATTTAATTTCTTGTTCGCTGAGACGCTTAAATTTCACTATTGTAACTACAGTCCTAATATGCTGTTTAGATTGATCAGGAGTTAATAAACACACACTGGTGTATACTCTATGCCTTCTTCCTGATAACAAGCGAACGCATTTTTCTGCTTGCTCAACGTTTTCAGCTTTGAGCAGTATCCTTCTACCACAAGCAACAACTGTATCAACACCAAGCACAAAGTAATTTGGATTTGCACTTTGTATTTTCTCGGCTTTACTTTTTGCCATACGGATTGAGTAATCTTTTGGCAGCTCTTTCTTCAAAGGCGATTCATCTGTATCTGCTGGCAAAACCAAACCTGGCTTAATATTTATTTGTTTTAGTAAGGCTACTCGCCTTTCTGATGATGAAGCAAGAATAAGATTATCTAGAGATTGTTCTATCACTTGAGCCTTTTTATTATCCTACCCTTTCTTGCATTCCTATCATAAATACTCATCTCAACTAACACTCTATCGCCTATAATAATACGTATTTTACTTCTTCTCACTCTTCCTGATACATGACAGATAATCTCATGTTCATTGTCCAGCTTCACTCTAAATTCTGCTGCAGGTAGTAAAGCAGTTACTGCCCCTTCCACTTCAAAAATTGTTTTTGATTTGTCTTCTTTTATCATTGTTGTATTATAATTTAATAATCTTTTTCAGTCTACTATAGATTTTAAATTATTATCAATACAGGAGATTTTTATACTCTACGTGAGTATTCCTCTTGCAACTTATCTCCATATAATACAAGAGGAAAGCAAGTTACCTACGTTTCTACTCTCTGCCACCTTCTCAACAGAACTTATAGAACTTATGTTAGAAGATAAATCATTATCACAATTTTCCTCATCGCTATCAAGTCCACTATCAAAACTTGAAGATCTGGATAACTCTGTCTTCTTTTGTGAGGCACTATCAGGCTCACTAAAAACGTTTCCTGCTAGAGTATAAAATTGATGATTGAAGCTTCTTTGTTCAATAGAACTCATGTTAGAAGATAAACCATTATCACTACCATATCCGCCATCAGAGCTTGAAGATCTGAGTAACGTCATCTTTTCTTCCAGTGGAACACAAGACTCATTATTAGTCTCATTAAAAATATTTCTTGTTGGAGTATAAAATTGATTATTGAGGCTTCTTTGTTCATCAGCATGAATTTTTTCTCCCAGTCCATCAGCTATTTCTACAACTTTATCATCCCATTCATTCTCACACTCTAGCTTGCTTCTTAACTCTTCAACTTCCCATGCTAGTTTGCATATCCCTTGTTCATAAGATTCCAGTTGTGCTTTATGCTCATCTTTCAACTCTTGCACTTGAAGTTTTAAATTGCTTATATACTGCTCCTTTTCCTTCATTATGTGTGCTGCTTCTTTTAATTTGTCTTCTAACTCCTTCTTTTCTGTATTAACACCTTTTAGCTTACCCTCTAGCTTTCCTTTTGCTTCACATACATTTTTAAGTTCTTGTGCTTTCTCTTGTAACTCTGCTAACACACTTGCTAACTTTTCATCTTTTTGTGCCAGTTCAGTTTGCAATTCCGTGTTTTTTCGCTCTTCTTTTTCAAAACTGTTTTGTAAATCAGTTATTTGTTGTGAAGCAATTTCTGGTTGAGTTTCAGTGTGCTGTAAATTGGCTTCCAATGCATTGCTATTAATAGAAGGAGAAGAAGGAAGGCTATTATCAGCATCAACTTTATGATCTAACTTCCCCTCTGGTTCCTTACCTTGATAAGCCACCATAGATTCATTGTAAAAATTAATAGGAGTAGCCCTATCCTCTTCTAGTGATTCCATTACAGCATCATATAAGGAGAGACCTTGAATATATAATTCATCGTTTTGCTTTATTAATTCTAGAATCTCCTTCGATGAAACAAAATCTTCACCATTAAATTTTAGTATTTCAGTTATGCCATCGCTACTCACATTCATAATCATGGTACACATTCCTGATCCATCTTTTGCAGCCCAAGTGCTTGTCATTTCATAATATGCACCTTCTTTAAATTCATAATATCTTTTCTTATCTTTTTTATGAGCGTGCATTTCATGTTTTTTATTGCAATAGATATTCAGTTCTTTAATATCTTTCTCTTGCTGTAAAACGTCATTAATCTTTGTTGGCTCACTATTGTCGTAATGAGTAAGGTTAATATTCAAAACTTTATTATTATTGTCAATTTCTTCACAGTAAACTTGAAAGTCCTCTTTCCATTTTCCAAAATACCTACTTGCAACTTCTTTTCCTTCCTTTACTAACTCTATGTATTTACCTATATTTTTCTCAAAGTCCTCATTAACAGGCTTTTCTCTTTCTTTTACTGCTTCATCCACATACATTCGCTTAAAATCATTATCACCTATTAGATTACTAAAACGCCAATTACCATAAGCTTTTTGTATATCAGTAAAGTCCATCTTTTCTCTTAAAAGCGCTAATAAGCTTATCCTATCTCTCAAATTTTCTAACTCACAATCGAGAAAATCATCGAAACTGCATAACTTTTTATACAGTTCTCTATCTTCTATAATTGAGCGAAGAAATTTCATTATAGTAAGGTTCTTAATGGAAGGCTCATTTTTTTCTACATCATTAATATAGCTTTTGAGAAATTGAAATATACCAAGCCCATCACTATCTTGGACAAACTTCTCTCTATCATTAACACAATTGTTGCCCTGTGATGAACATAATCTATTATGCAATTTTTGCAAGTCATGTATTGACTTAACTACATATTCTGCAACTGACAATTCTCTCAGCTGATCACTTGTTTTTTCCGCTTTTATTGCTTTGTCTCCCTTAGTCAAACCTGCAATCATAATACGCCTCCATTAACTATGTTTATATTATAACAATCAACATGTATTTAAGAAAAATCACACTACTCACTGTACGTTTACGCTGCTACTTTGCATAATAGATTGCTTGAAGTCACACAAGTATCGTTTTTTATTAGATAAAAGTTAACAAGACGTTTTCATAGATTTTTAAGCTTAATAACATCCTCTCTATTGGGACTAGTTGAAATTAGATGAATTGATACGCCTATTAATTCTTCTATTTTTCTCACATATTTCATCAAATTTGCAGGTAATTCCTTAACTGACCTTTTGCCTTGAGTTTTCTCTTTCCAACCAGGAAATTCTTCATATATTGGCTCTAATTCTTTTTGTATTGAATGTGATGCGGGTAAATAATCATACATTTTTCCGCCATACTTATAACCAGTGCCTATTTTAATAGTATCAAAAGAATCAAGAATATCTAATTTGGTTAATACAATGCTTGAAACTCCAGAGAGTTGTACGGCCTGGCGCACTAAAACTGCGTCAAACCATCCGCAGCGCCTTCTTCTATTGCTTACTGTTCCAAGTTCCTTACCTATAGAAAATAAGCTGTCTCCAATCTCGTTATTTTGTTCAGTAGGAAATGGACCATTACCCACTCTTGTTGTATACGCTTTTGCTACACCAATAATGTGCGCATTGTAGGATAATCCTGAGCCTGTTATCGCTTGAGATGCTACGGTATTACTTGAAGTAACAAAAGGGTAAGTTCCGTGGTCGATATCTAAAAATGCGCCTTGAGCGCCTTCAAATATTATTTTCTTACCTTCTTTCATAAAATCATTTAGTATCTTCCACACAGGTTTTTTATATAAAAGAATTTTTTCTGAAATCTCTTGAATTTCCTTTAATATTTCTTCTTTTTTAACTACCTGGTAGTTAAGTCCTTTTCTGATAGCATTATGGTAACTCAGGAGAGCGTCCACTCTTTGATTGAGCTCATCTGTGTTTTCTAAGTCACAAAGGCGTATAGCTCTCCTGCCAACTTTATCTTCATAACATGGCCCTATCCCTTTGTTTGTTGTACCAATTTTGTGATTTCCATTTAAATCTTCAAATAGCTTTTCCTTGTCCTTATGTACGCTAAGTATTAATGGACAGCTCTCGGATACCATCAAGTTGTTATAGTTTACGTCCACTCCTTTAACTTTCAATGACTCTATTTCTGAGACTAGAGCATGTGAATCAAGAGCAACACCGTTTCCTATAATAGATATTTTGTCCGCTCTCAAAACAGCAGAGGGCAGTAAATTTAATTTATAAACCTCATCATCTATTACTATAGTGTGCCCTGCATTATTTCCTCCCTGAAATCTCACAACTACATCTGCATTCTCAGAAAGATAATCTACTATTTTACCCTTGCCTTCGTCACCCCATTGCAGACCAACAATTACAATATTATTCATCACTATTTTCTAGATTAATACGTAAATATTAATGCAGCATGCTACAAATGAAAAGAGAAATCTACGCCTTTCCTATATCTCTAAAATAAAGAAATATACTATCGATTTTCTTAATATATTATCAAATTATTCATCATTATATGTTACAACTTACAGCATATTTATAGTAAGGTGTTAATTATGAAAGAGGCAAAGAAGAGTCCGGTAATTAGATTAAAGGCCACAGCTAAAGAATTCAATTTTAGTAAATTAAGAGCAGATCAAGATAATAAATTAGCGAATTCCGGTGAAACAATGTTCTTAGATTTTCAAAGAATGAATTTTATTATTAATGAAAAAGAAATAGATAAAAATTTTATTATTGCATTTAAGGAAGGAGCTAAAGATTATAAAAATGAGATTTTTAACCGTGATAATTTTGATAACCTCTCTGAAGAAGGTAAAGCTTTTATGGAACCAGTACTTAAGGAGCTTGATCAAGATAGACTATCTGAAGTTTGGGAAAATCATTGTAATAGCCCTACAGTTGCTGATGAAAAAAAAATTGATGAATATAGAAAGGAATTTGAGAGATTTTATAACGCAGGGAGAAGCTCTTATCATCTATTCTCCAAAAAAGATTACCGTGCATTAGCAAAGGAAATTTTTAAGGAAATGTTTAGATACGCTGGAGCAAGGGTTCCAAGTGATGCTATTTTAGAAGAGTTAGTCACCAATTGTAATCAAGCAGGGTATGGGGCTGGTATATTTAATGAATCTCATGCTGCACTCAGTAGTTGTAATTTAACTCCACACAGTCCTAAAAAAGTGCTAAACATTTACTGCACTGACCACAACCGCATAAAAGTGACGTCTGATATGGCAATACCTATAACCACGATTGACAATCCGGAAGAGAAAATATGTGACCTATCCAGCTCATTAGAATTTACACTTGAGTCTCAATATGGTGAAGACCTTGTAAAATATGGAGATGGTAAATTATCACTTACTATTCCTGAAGAGTTGAAAAACTATAAAGACAATGGCAAGACCTTGTTTGACATTATTAAAGAATATTTTCAGAAATTCTGTGCAAAACTAGGATTTAAACCTGAGGCAAAAATACAAATAGAGCATAGCTTAGGTACTCAAATCAAAGTAAACAACTATTTAGATGGTACAATATCTACTACAGGATCGGGTGCAAATGAAAAATTTACCAATCTTTTAAAGAAAAATCTCAGAGAGAGATTATTGGGATCAGGAGTTGCTCTAGGAGGTGAAGATGTTGATGATATTATTGAAGTCAGAGTATCTGCAGTTATGGATCTACTGCGTGATTATACTAAATTGGAAGATAATAAAGAAAACAGAGAGTTATTAATAAGTGAAGTAGCAGATAATTTAGGGCTTTCCACTCAAGATAAAACAGCATCAGAAGTATTGATGGAATTAAACTCTTTACCTTCTTCGATAAAAGGTCAGGTTAATCATAATCAAGTGCAGTTTGTTGTAAATATTTTTACCAATTTAATTGTTGAAGGAAAAAGCGAAGTATACAAAGAAAAAAATGCAATTAATGCAATTCATCAGAAGATAGATAAGGCAATTGTTGAGCAAGAAAAAAGAGCAACCAACAAACAAGATATAGAAAATGATAAATGGACAGATAAAATAAAAAAACAGAGATTATCTATGGAATCACATGGGCATTTGCATTAAAGATACTGTGTACAGAGGCGTAGTATGCTCAATTTTCGCCTTTCATTTAAAGAACTCAAATTGACCAAATACACTCAATCCAAAGCGTTTGTAGATTCGATATCTTGAGTAACTTGACGCAGAGAGAATTGTATACCTTAGTCAACTTTTCTATCGGTATCCATAAGGTAAATCATTATTTGAGTGTTACACCCAAGCCCTCTTTATTTTCCTCTGTTATCAAGCTGAAAATACCATTTGGTTTCATTATGTGTACGAAACTATTATGCTTGCAAGAAAAAAAACCTAAAAAACTGGAAAAGAGAATAGGGATTTGACATAAGCTATTCCCAAATTTTCAATGTTCATATGGTTATAAGAAGTATAGCTATTAATCATCCATTATTGATATACCTGAATTATTATCAGTAAATAAATCAAGTATAATGTTAGGTACTCTACCATCAACTATGTGAACAACCCCTGCACATTCTTCTACCATTTTAGTATATGACATAAGCCTTTCAACAAATTTTTCTCCTTTAATTTTTCCACAATCAATCGATTCTTTTAAATTTTTAATCAAGACTCTTCTATTGCCAACTTTGCTTATTTCTTCATCTGTATCACTCAAGATTATCATTTTAGATGCGTAAACTGCAAGTGCGATTGCACTTGCAGTGCTATCAGTATCAATATGATATGTTTCTCCATTTTTTCCATAACCGATAGGTGCAATAACTGGTATAGAATCTGATTCTTCAATAAAGAATAATATATCAGGATTGATTTCAGTTGGTCTACCGATAAATCCCATGTCTAGTATTTTTTCAATATTATTTAATCTATTTTCCCTAAACGTAGTGCTTATCTTTTCAGCTTTTATGAGGTTGCCATCTTTTCCACATAGTCCAATAGCTGAACCACCAGCAGAATTTATATTCTGAACAATTTTTTTATTAATTGAACCACACAGTGCCATTTCAATGATTTTCATAGTGCTTTTGTCTGTAAGTCTAACACCATTTATAAACTTATCATTCATACCTAGCATTTTTAACACTGAGTTAATTTCATATTCTCCGTCATGAACTACCACCGGATTTATACCAAGCTGTTTCAACAGAACAACATTATGCGCAAAAGCACTAAGCAGCGTTTCATCTGAGATTATTACACTGCTGCATTTGATGATAAAAGTTTCGCCTACAAATTTAGGTATGTTAGACAGAACTTCAAATAATATTTCTGTTTTTTCCTTCAATGGCATCTTACCATTTAAAGATTCATCACTTTTCATTTTTTTATCTTGTAAATTTGAAAAACTCATCTCTTATCTTGGTGATTTTATGCTTAACACGAATGCTTATTTGATGAATTGACACATATCCATTATTAACCCACTTTTGAGTATTTTCTAGAATAGCATCTAGACTTTCCTGACTCACTTTATCTATTTTTGTTAGCACAATATTAAAGTTAATATTATTACATATTAACCAATAAACAAAGTCTTTGTCTATTTCTTTTAATCCTACCTTGCTATCTATAAGCACAAACACTCTTTTTAGATTTCTCCTGTGAATTAGATAGTACTCAATTAGGTTTAAGTATTGTACTGCTTCTTCCTTGCTTGCACAAGAATAGCCATAACCCGGTAGGTCGACAATCCTAAACTTATCATTGTACATAGAGTAAAAATTTATTTGTCTAGTGCATCCAGGTTTAGAAGAAACTCTTGCAGCTTTTTTGCTGTTTATCAGCAAGTTGATTAAACTCGATTTTCCTACATTTGATCTACCAGCAAATGCAATCTCTGGAGCCGACTCATCTGGTAATGATTTTTTGTCTGAAGCTCCAAATATGAAGCTGCAGATTGATGTTATCTGTTTTGCCATTATACTTAGGTAGAAATATTCGAGACAATTATAGTGTTATTGCTTGATATAAGAAATTTTTTATTTCAGTATATATTACTTACTTAAACAGCTGAAAACTAGACCTGTACTATATGGATATAGAGAATAATTTACAAGACTTAAAAAAAAAGTTTTCTGATGTAGAGAGAAATCTGGAAAACCCTACCAATTTGAGTCAAAAAGAATTCGTTAGTTTTTCAAAGGAATACTCTGAACTCAGACCAATTATCGAGATAATCGATGAATATAATATATTAAAAGAGGAAATTTCAGATTTAGAAGAAATCATGAAAGCTGAGAACAGCGATGGTGATATAAAAGAGTTAGCAAAAGAAGAACTTCTTGAGAAGCAAAAGATACTATTACCGAAAGTAAAAGCAAAACTAAAGTTGGCATTATTACCCAAAGATGAAGATGACTCAAGAAATGCAATATTAGAAATTAGAGCAGGCACAGGCGGAGAAGAAGCAGCATTATTTGCAGCGATGTTATTTCGTATGTATCAAAAATATGCAGAAAGAAGAAATTGGAAGTTTGAGCCAATAAGTATTTCTAATACAGGTATAGGTGGCTATAAGGAAGCTTCTGCACTCATTAATGGAACAGAAGTTTTTGCAAGACTGAAATTTGAGTCAGGGGTGCACAGAGTACAAAGAGTGCCAGAAACTGAATCATCAGGAAGATTGCACACTTCCGCAGCTACTGTTGCAATATTACCTGAAGTAGAAGAGGTTGACTTTGAAATAGAAGAAAAAGATTTACGCATAGATGTTTATAGATCCAGTGGTCCTGGAGGGCAATCAGTGAATACAACTGACAGCGCAGTAAGGGTCACCCACTTGCCAACAGGGATAGTTGTAATACAGCAAGATGAAAAATCGCAGCACAAAAATAAGGCTAAAGCGCTCAAAGTGTTGAGAGCAAGGCTATACGAAATTGAAAGACAAAAAAAAGAAATGGAAAGGTCAACAATGAGGAAAAGCCAAATTGGTTCTGGAGATCGCTCTGAACGTATAAGAACTTATAACTTTCCACAATCAAGAATAACAGATCATAGAATTAATCTCACTTCACATCGACTAGAACAGATTATAAAAGAAGGTGAACTAGATGAATTTATTGAGGCATTGATTTCACGAAATGAAGCAGAAAGGTTGACTGGAGGAGGTAATGTTACTTTTTGATGGAAATTTGAAACAAAGCATAGGTATCAGGTTAAAAAGAAGTAAAGTTAGTTGTTCATAAGGTTGACAATTATTTAAATTTATGCTGTAATTGGCAGCTCTATAACTTACAGAAACTATGGAAGTTGACTTTAATCAATATGTTAATAGTAACACCTTAGAGTTAAATAATCTATATGTATATATGGAGAAGCTATAGTATTTTCTAAAATGGATGATAAAGTTCCATTATGGTATTACCAACCAAAAGCTGTAAGTCTGTATATTTATACATGAGAGATCTGAGGCGGCTTTTGATGGTATGCCAACAGTATTCTATAGGATTCAAATCTGGTGAATATGTTGGAAGATACAGCAAATGACAGCCAAAAGACTCTATTAATGATTTTGTTTTAGTGGTCTTATGAAATGTAGCATTATCCATAACTATAGTTGTGCCAAGTGGCAATTTAGGTAATAACATCTTCTCCAACCATGTATTGAATACCTCTTTGTCACACCCACCTTTGAAAGTCATTGGTGCAATAAATCTCTTTCCAATCCACCCGGCTACTATACTGATTCTCTCTCGAGTTCTCCCTGGAATATCTGCATAAATTTTCTTTCCTCTTGGAGCGCGTCCATATTCTCGGTATAACTTATTATCAACTCCTGCTTCATCTATATATAAGATGTTGGAATGGTCTATTTTTGAGATTTTATCAATAAATTGCTCCCTATCTTCTTGATTGCGCTCTTGATATAGTGTGACTTTTTTTTAAAGTAATTTTTAGCTGTTTTAGTCTATACCAAATTGAGTTTATTCCAAATCCAAGATTTTGTTTCATCTCTGCCAGAGTATGATCTGGATTCTTTGTAACATATTCTTCGAGTATTTTGGGGTCTATTTTTCGAATAAAGCTACCGTTTTAGATGGCTTGAGGCTTTCACCAGCAGCTTTCTTTTTTAACCAACGGTACAGAGTTGCTATTCCTATCTCCATAAGCTCTGCTACCTCAACCTTTGTCTTACCTTTTTCTATCATCAATACTGCCTTTTCCCTTAAATCCACACTATATGCCATTATAACTCAAATACTTTATTATACCTTTATCATTTACTTTAGGAAATACTATATATGCCATTATAACTCAAATACTTTATTATACCTTTATCATTTACTTTAGGAAATACTATAGTAAACTTTTTACAGAAAAAGCAAAATATTACAAGCTTGACTTTATCTAATTGTTATATTGATGCTCAGTGCGGAGAAGTTTTAAATGAAGCATTAGAGAATATTAATCTTCCAAATATTACTGAGTGTAAATTAACTTCTAGCATTATTGGCGCAGAAGGCTCAATAGCAATCACTAAATTGTTAAAGAATGGGTAACTTTCCAAATCTTGTTAAACTTGATTTAATTTCTAATGATATTGATGTTGAAAGTAGAATAATATTAATGAGTGCGCTAAGGGGTGGTAGTTTTTCAAATATTAAAGAATTTAATTTACTTTATGACGACGTTTGCAACGAAGGCATAGCAGCATTACGTGAATCATAGAACAACAATATGCTTCCAAATCTTATTAAGTTTAGTTTTTCCTTTAGTATTACTAATGATAACAAAGATATGGAAATGTCAAGCGAATACCTATTCGGTTAATAGCATCATATAGAAAAAGGCAAGTTACATTTATTTGTTGCTGCTCATAGAACATCCAAATTCAACTATAGACCTGCTAAAAGGTGTAGGAAATCTTACTGCTATTGACATTATTGCGAAAATTCCATCAATTGATAACTTCCTATTCTGTGTAAAAAAATAAGAAAGGAGAGGAAAAAAGGATTAGTTTCTTTTATGATTATCCAAGAAGTCTAGTCTAAATTCAAGTTTTGTGAATAGGCCTAGCGCTTAAATTTTTGATCAAAAAGGGACAAGTTTAGTAAAAAATAATGATATTATAAGTGGAACATAAAATAGTCCCACTGCAGTACTAATTAGGAGCAATAAAGTAGCTTTATCTGGTTGGTAATTTAAAATATTAGCAAGTATTATACTGGATCCAGAAATTGGAATAATAGCCAGTAACATCAGTGCTTTATAGATGCTTTCATCATATATACCTGTAACATGCTTGTCTAGTAAGACAATTCCCAAAACAAATAACGGCCAGAATATGTACTTTGCTACAATAGTGGTCAAAGCAAGCTTCCAATCTACTTTAAAATTTGTAATTTGTGCAATACTTACTCCAAGCAGCACCATTCCTAATGTGATAAATGTACTTCTAATATTTATCATAACATCTGTCAAAAAAGTGGGTATTTGTATATCATATATACTTAAAAAGAAGCCTAGAATCATCGCATATAATGAAGGAAGTTTGAGTAACTTTAATACGCATTCTTTTGCAGTATAGATACCATTTGCAGCTATATAAAATCCCAAGCTATTTTCAAATAGTGCCATTCCTATGTAACAGACAACATACACAGACACTGAATCTTCATCAAATAAAGCCATGGCAATCGGTAGACCAAAATAACCCATGCTTGTGCTGCCCGAGCTAAACGCTAATATGTTTCTCATGTTGTCCTTAAATAAAAAAGAAGAAAGATAATACACTGATAAGGACATAGTACTACCTATAAACCATATCAAAATCGGCAGAGAAATTACTTTTAAATTAACTTCTGTATGAGATACTCCGTATAAAATCACTATTGGATTAGCTATATAAAAGAGTATTTGAGATATAGTATTTCTATCAATTTTAAGATATCTTCCTGCTAAGTAACCAATAAGTATTGTAATGTAAATAGGTAATATTTTGAGGAAAAGAGTGAAGAACATACTAGCCTATTGTGATATCTTTGCTGATAAAGTGATATTAGATTTTAAGGTATTGTAAAAGCAAGTAAAATTTATTTTCCAATTAATCAAGTTCATAGTTAGTTAAAAAAGATTCACTGAGTGCCAAAATTTGTTCTTATATAGGACTTAATAATGATATTTTTATGATTAAATTATGTTAAGTTTGTATAAAGCTCCTTGTATATTTTTATAAACCACTTGTAGTAATTTAGGTAGATTGTTGAAAAAACACTCATCTTGAATGGTTCTCAGGAATTCTTGCCTTAATCATTAAAATCGCACTATTACTTTCCATAATTTTTTTAAAGCCAACTTTTTCGTAAACACGGATTGCACAAACATTTGCTATACCTGGGTCGACAAAGGCATTCTCATAAACTTTAAAGACAAATTTGTTTAAAAATATATTCAAAGCTTGTGAACCAACTCCTTTACCTACATAATTCAGCTCTCCGATATACCAGTCTATAGCAGCACAACTTTCTGGAAGTTCTAAAGTGTTATAGATCTGTTCAGGTGGGAAATCATGTTTGTTGTAATATTGAATATAACCAATATCAACTCCATCACAATTAATAATGAATGCGTGCATTGGTTTTTCAATAATTTGTGTCTTAAATTTCAAACGTTTGAATCCTTTAACGTAGTTGCTATATTTTTTCTCAATTAACTCTTGTGTCCAATTTATATCCGTATCCCACCACTTCTTTATATGGGGCATTTCTACCCATTTTAATAATAGTGAAAAATGTTCTTCTTTCAACGCTTTAAATGTGATATTTTTATTCATTAATTAAAGATTTTAAGTGTTACTACCGTTTTTATTAATTCTATCTCTAATTGCTAAGTTCATTGAAATTGATATTTCTGTACCTAGTTTTCCTGATATAGTACGCTATTTTAACGTACCGGAAGGCACAATTCAATTAACTATTGCTTATAATTTTTTAGGCGTTTGCATAGGAGGGTTATTTTTTGGTCCATTGTCTGAATGCTATGGCAGAAGAAGGATGATGATCATAGGCAACACTTTGCTACTCATCGGTGCTGTTGGCTGTGTTTTTGCGCTGTCAGTTTCTTGGCTTTTAATCTCTCGCTTTATTCAAGGCATTGGTGTTAGCACATCTGTAGTTGTGTTTGCAATTATTGCAGATAGCTATAAAGGCAACGAAGCAGTAAAATTTATTGGAATCATGAATTCTATTATCACAGTTCTCATAGCAATTGCACCAGTATTAGGCAGTTTCATCAACAAAATTGTTGGGTGGCGTGGCAACTATGCAAGTGTTGCAATACTTTGTTTCATCTCTTGGGTTTTGCTGCTTTTTCTGTTACCAGAAACAAAAAAGGACCGTGATATTTTTAGTCTAAAAAAATGATGAAAGACTATAAAAAATTATTATCAAGTTCAAAATTTATGGTGTTGTCTTTGGCACAGAGCCTTTTTTCTGCGGCTTATATGTCATTCATTACTTGTGGCCCTTTTTTGTATATGGAAACTTTTGGTTTATCCAGCACTATTTATGCGCTACATCAAGGTGCAATGGTTGGGTCTTTCTCACTAATTAGCCTGTTTTCCAGTAAGATCTTAAAGAAACTTGGAGCAATTTGGTGTGTAATTTCCGGTACAGGCGTAATTGCTATTGGATCCCTATCACTTTTAATATTCAGTATAATCATGCCCAGTGCTTACTACTTAGTAACGCTGTCTATGGTTATTTTTTGTATTGGCTGTGGAATTTGTCAAGCAGTCATTTTCAATGCATCATTAAATATTTTCCCTGAAATGAAAGGCACAACTTCTTCTGCAATTTCATTTATTAGAGCTTCTATCATGGCTATTTTTATCGGCTTAACAAGCTACGTTTACGATGGTCAAGCAACCAGTGTAGCTATTCTTGTTTTTTTTGCAGTAGTTCTAATTTACTGTCTATTTATTGTTTTCAAGGTCTGGAAAAATCTATAATCACCATATAGATCCTTCTCATTTCTAGTTATTGCGGTAATATGTATTGTAACTTTGCCGGCTGCTCTAGATGTATCTCTTCCAAATCACCTAATCTATATTAGTTAAAGAGTATTATCTTGCTCATGCGCCTAAAGTTTGAGAGCCAATTTTCAGCAATCCAATCAAATTCCAATTTTTTTCAAACAACTGTTTCTTGCTATTTTTGTACCTTAAAAAATTTAGCTTACTTTTACGCTAGCTTGTTCAAATAGCATTAGTACGATTTACTTTTTTTGAATGTAGAGATTTTCTAGGGATTGTCCTCTTAAATTCTATAGTATCTTGTTTAACATTGAAACGAGAATCCAGTTTCAAGCATTGAGGTGATGAAGAAAGGGCTGCTTTTATTCCACCCCTCTCAACTACTCGAGTAGTGGACAATGGAATACGATTACTTTCGTTTATACTAATCAGCACGTCAAATTCTATGCTATTATTGTGTTGTTTGATGTTGCTAGCTCTAATTTTACCATTTCCAAACCAAAACTTTATAGAATTACTCGCATCATGATTGATGTCTGCAGAATCAGGCAAAATAGCAAAATTCGCGTTGTTTACAAATCTAGAAAACGCATTTTTGATGTCGTTAAATGTACCGTAATGGTCTATATGGTCGTCATTAATACTTGTTACAACAGCAATATCTGCAGGAATTTTTAACATAGTTCCATCAGACTCATCAGCCTCAATTAAGAAAATGTCACTTTTGCCAAGTTTTGCATTACTCTGATAGGAATTTAATATTCCTCCAACAATTACAGTGGCGTCAGCACCAGAATGATCAAAAATGGAAGCAATCATAGCTGTCGTCGTCGTCTTGCCACTTGAACCTGAAACTGCTATCACATATTTACCTTTCATAATTTTAACCAGCATGTCTGACCTATGCAAAACGGTTTTATTGTTATTTCTTGCTGCAACTAGCTCCACATTATCAGGTTTTATTGCGGAAGAATGTACAACTATTTGAGCTTGTCTAATACTACTTGCATTGTGACCAATATAGACCTCTATACCTAATTTTTGTAACCTATCTATATTGTCGTTTGATTGCGTATCACTGCCTTGAACTTTATAACTGGAATTATGAAGAATTTCAGCAATTGCGCTCATTCCAATTCCACCTATACCGATTATATGTATTACTTCTTTTTTAGTGCTGTGCATATTTGGCAGTAGACGTTTACTTATTACTAAATTTATTATAGTATAATTTAAAATCCTCATGGTATCGAACCATTTCACTAAGTACAATGATAAAAAAACTAGCCTTTCTATGTCTAATATTCGTTTTGATGAGTAGTTGTAGTTTTAGCAATAGGTGTAATCACACCGCAGGTCATTATAAAATTGGCAATAGCTATACAATAAATGGTATCACCTACCACCCAAAATACTGTAGCTGTTATGAGGAAGTAGGAATAGCATCGTGGTATGGAATAGAAGATCATGGCACAATTACAGCTAACGGTGAAGTGTTTAATCGTCACTTGATTTCTGCAGCACATAAGACCTTGCCCCTACCCTGCTTTGTTCGTGTTACTAATTTAGAAAATGGAAGAAAGCTTGTTATAAGAGTTAATGATAGAGGGCCATTTGTTGAAGGTAGAATAATAGACTTGTCAGAAAAAGCAGCACAAGTTTTAGGACTTCATAAGTCTGGGCTTGCGAAGGTAAAAGTCGAGTACTTAAGAAAGAGGTCAGAACAATTGATACAAAATACTCCTCATTACAAAAGGCAATATGAAAAAGAAATGCAGAAACGTCACCCAAAACAAAACAATGCAGAAAGTAAGGGATATGTAGCATTTTTTGTAAACGCTCAGGTAGCTAAATCAGCTGCATCAAAGCTTCGTAATCAAGGAATAGAAAATGTTAGATTGCTTTTCAAGAATGATCAATATTGCGTAAAAGTAAGTTAAAACCTGCATTACAGATTGTGTAGCATGCCAGAAACTATTTGACAAATGAGAATGTTCCAAAAGCATGTGCGTCAAGTTGAGAAACTATCGTGAAATATAGCAATATTTAAGATTGGTATTTTATTTGTTACATTTCAGGTAGTGACAGCTACCTCAGCTATAGCTGTAAAAAATAATCTACCACTTAAGAAATTTCATTAAAAAAATAGCATAATCTTATTTCTCTAAAAAATACTATCTTCAACTTGAATATGTTGAAAAATATTTTGCGTATTATCCAAAAAGTCATCCTTTATAGCAGCTAGCTCGGATTGTTTTTGAGATAGATTATCTTCTATTGTTCTATTAAAACAATCAAGATCATTGCACTTTAGTTGAGAGCGCATGTCTCCATTTTCATATAAACCTCGTATAACGTCATAATATGCTCGAGTTTCATCAGTTTCTGGTTGTTGCTTTTCTTTGAGTATTGCCTTTAATTTTGAATCTATGTCTAATTCTCTTTTTATAGCTTCAGTAGCATTTTTATGATATTTTTCATAATCTTCAAAACTTTTTAATATTTTACCTTTTACTTCATTTTGTAACGTCTTTAGCAAATCTTTAGCATGAGGTTTTTCAATTTTTTCCTTCCACTCATCATACGTATATTCTTGTCGACTACCATATTTTGTATCTTGACACTCACTTCCTATGTTAAACAGCTCTTTGTTACAGATTTTATCACCCTGATAAAAGTAATCGCTTATATTAATTTTATCGCTAGTTAAGGTTTGTCTAATTGCTGCTTTATTTTCTGCAAGTTCTTCTCTGTACTTGCTAATGCAATTTAGTAATTCTTTTTTGCAATCTGTAGTCATAATCTGGCTCCTTTAATAAAATTAGACCTAATTTAGTGTAAAATAATTAATATTTTATTACTATTTTGGTTATAACTAAGATAGTAATGAGAAGTTCAGTGTCTACAAAGTTCGTTTAAACTATTTTCAAAATGGGTATAATATAATTTTAGGTTAATAAAATGAGTTACGATGTAATCATTTCAGGTGGTGGGCTGATTGGTCTTATTACTGCTATTGGCCTTAGTGATGATTCTGTATCTGTAGCCGTAATTGAAAAAAGTAGTTTGCCACGTACAGTTGATGATAATCGAGCATTTGCCATTTCTCAAGGATCAAAAAAAATACTAGAAAAATTAGGGATTTGGCGGCTCTTAGAAGGCGAAGCTGAACCAATACTTGATATATGCATATTAGATGGAAATAGCCCATTTACTGTGCATTATGATCATAAAATGGTCGGTGAAGAACCAATGGGTTATGTAATCAAGAGCGCTATTATATGGAATGCAATCAATAACAATTTTTTGCATAAACTCAATATATATTCTCCACGTTCCTATAAAACAATTTCTTGTGACGAAGGATACATGGAAGTTACTCTTGATAATGATCAAAAATTGATATCATCGCTATTTATCTGCGCTGAAGGTAAAAACTCTAAGCTGCCAGAGCTGTTTTCTATACCAATGATAAAATTTGGTTATAAACAAAATAGCATGGTATTTAATGTAAAACATGAACTACATCACCAAAACTTAGCTGTAGAGCGGTTTTTTCCTGGTGGTCCATTTGCAATTTTGCCAATGAAAGGTGGCTATACTTCTTCAATAGTTTGGACAGAAAAATGCGAAATTTCAAAAATGCTGATGAGCTTATCCGAAGAGGAATTTGTCATAGAACTCAAAAAAAGATTTGGTTCTTATTTGGGAGAAATTGAGTTAGAGGGTGAAAGAAGATTCTATCCTTTGAGTTTTTCTTTTGCAAGAAAGCTGCATAAAAGCAGAATTTTGCTGATTGGCGATGCAGCACATTCAATCCACCCGGTTGCAGGTCAAGGACTTAACCTTGGAATGAGAGATGTAGAGAGTGTTATTAGACAAATAACTGCTACAAAATCCTCTGGCATTGATGTTGGCAGTAATTATCTATTGAAGAAAATTTCATGTGACAGATACTTTGATAATTTTACTATGGCACTTGCAACTGATGGACTAAATAGAATATTTTCCAACAGAATACTTTGCGCTCAAGTTCTGAGAAATCTTGGTTTAATGGTAGTTGAAAATTCAGATTTTCTTAAAAAAAGCTTCGTTCGACATGCTATGGGGTTTATATAAATCATTAGATTTCTTTCATCATAATCAGGTGTCATTCAAATAGCTGACACTGGAGCTCAAATTCCATAATGTCATGCCAGTGCCCAGACACTGGCATCCAGAAAAATTTATAAGCAAACTTGAGCTTATGCTAAATTTGATGAAATGAAAAACTGGATTCCAGCGTCACGCACTGGAATGACAAGAAAAAGGGTACTGGCATGACATTAGATGATTTTCCTTATTTTAGCATTAAACGCGATGAAGAAAATCATTTATAATCGCTATAGCAACTAGTGTTGAAACCTGACGTACCTTTTGGCTTGACAAACGAGAGTTTTTATCTGATTTGACAACAAGGGCTTCTAGATGACTTTGAAAGTAAATATTACCACGCTTATCTTCGATAGCTTCTATTACCCCGTCATTGGCAAATGCTGCAATTTTATATCCAAGTAGCTCTAGCCTTCTTCTATTCTCTGTAGTATTACTTACTGTACCTGAATGAGCATTCGGAAAATAAGTTGAAAACCAGCCATTTTGATTAGGTAGTAAAAATCTAGCTACCACTTTTTCCAAACGACTACCTGGAACAATTTTTATCTGCTGAAGAGGTATATTCTCTTTTTGTGCTGATTTTAAATGATTCTTCTCATCATTAACAACATTTGTTACTTCAATTTCTTTTGCATACATAATGTCTTGTAAACCACCGCATATGGCAAGCAAATGAATTGTAGGATTGTCATCTACTATTTTTACAATTGCTTCATTCACAAGCTGGCGGTAAGGGTTAAGAGCTGAATGAAAGTTATCTGAAATAAATATTCTGTTTATCTTTTGCTTTTTGATAAATTTTGCAACTTCAACTTTTATTCGATCTAGTATCAGCTTTTTTGCCAATATTTCATCTTGTTTTGCAAACTCTTCTTGGATTTCTTTTAGATTAATTATTTTGTCGTAGTCAATGAATATAGTTTTAACCCCAAAATTATTGAATATCTCATAGATATTTTGAGATTCATCTGTTTTCAATAAACCAACAATTATATTATAATTTACTGCATTCTCTGCTGTCAAAGCAGATGGTTCTTTGTTTGCTTTTTCACTATAAGCGATATTACTTAATAGTAGAAATGTAATTAATAGTATATTAAATATTCTATTGTAACATTTATACATTATTTCCTAAATAATTATATTAATACTATAATATACTATAGAACATTAAGAAAAAGAATGTGGCCTGAGCAGGAATCGAACCAGCGACACAAGGATTTTCAGTCCTTTGCTCTACCAACTGAGCTATCAGGCCAACTACGTACTTTCATTTTTAGACAAAAAACGTTATCATGTCCATCAAAAGTTTTTGAAGTATAGAAACAAAGAATGAACATTAATAACAAAATAGGAATTTATCCTGGTACATTTGATCCTATAACTTTGGGGCACCTTGACATAATAAAAAGAGCATGTAAGCTAGTCGATAAGTTAGTAATTGGTGTTGCAGAAAATGTTAACAAACATACTAGTTTCAACATAAATCTACGCACAAGCATGGCTGAAAATGAAGTGAAAGGACTAGGAATTGACGCAGATGTCATATCTTTCAATGGATTATTAATGAATTTTGCCAAAGAGCAAAATGCTTCTGTTATTATCAGGGGGCTCAGAGCAGTATCAGATTTTGATTATGAATTTCAAATGAGCTGGGTAAACTATAAACTCCTTCCTGAAATCGAAACTATATTTCTTCCTGCATCTGAAGATACTCAATTTATCTCATCAGTTTTTGTGAAAGAAATAGCGAGATTAGGAGGAGATGTTAGCAATTTTGTATCAAAAAGTGTCCAAAGCGAATTGATTAATCTAAATAGGGTAAAAAATGGAGAATAAATATTTGTTGTTTTCTCCACTTCAAAGCGGTTATGCTCGATGTACAAAATACTATAAAATAAAGGAGCAGTATGTCAGAAGTGAGGGATAATAATCTAATAGTTTGCTGCTGTGGTGATGAGAATGATGATGGTTCTGGTCATCCAGTAGTATATTTACATAAAGAAGGAGAAATGTATTGTCCTTATTGCAGTAAGCCCATGAGTGAAATAGTAAACTCCGAAGAATTTCAATTTGTTGAGGTGAAAGCAGTGAATAAAAAGGAAAGGACCAAAGGTTAATAGCACTGTATCCGTTCAGAGGTGTGGCAAGGATAAAAAACAATTGACATAATATATTAAAGTAGTAATAACACAAAATGTTGATAGTAAAGTAAGGCTAGATGCTTCAATTGTTGATCAGTATTGTAGAGTTATGTAAAAACTTAGAGCAGAAAGTAGCAAAGATTGAAGAAAAAAATAAAATCTTAGAAATAGAGAATGCTGAACTAAGAGAGAGACTCGGCTTAAACTCAAGGAATTCATCTTTACCAAGTTCAAAAGAGCTGTACAAAATAAAAAAAGACACACCAGAAGATAAGTCAGAGGGCGGCAGGAAGATAGGTGGTCAAGTTGGACATAAGGGGAATTGCCGAGCTAAAATGGAAGCAGATGAGGTGGTGAAGGTAGAGTTACCAAATAGATGCGAGTGTGGTGAAGAAATCGCAATATCGGAAAAACCATATGTCTATCAAAAAGTTGATTTACCAGAAATTAAGCCTTACGTAGTTGAGTATCAATTAGAACATGGTCGCTGTCGTAAATGCGGAAAAAGAAGGAGTAGCAAATTACCAGAAGGAGTTACACCGGATACCTTTGGTCCTAGAGTTAAGTCAGTAGTTGCATCACTAAGTGGGTTTTATAAGAATTCAAAGCGAGAAATAGCGAATATTATGAAAGACATCTTTAACATGAGTATAAGTGTTGGTAGTGTGTCCAATAGTGAAGCAAGGGTTTCGTCAAAATGTAAAGAAGCCTATGAACAAATAGAGGAAGAAATAAAAGCAAGCGAAATTTTGCATATTGATGAAACCAGTCACTACAACAAAGGCAAATTGGGATGGTGCTGGATGTTTGCCAACAATAAAGCAAGTCTTATGAAGTTAGCAGATACAAGAGGAATGAAATTTTTAAAGAATAGTGCATTTTGTGATTACAAAAACCTGGTAATTACTGACAGATATGCAGTTTACAACCACTTCAGTGATGAAAAACGACAAATTTGTTGGGCTCACTTATTGAGAAATTTCGAGAGGTTATCTCATAGTTGGAATAGTGAAGTAATGAGACTTGGCCATTGTTTAAAAGACGCAGCTAATGGATTGTTTGTATTAAAAAACGCTTTGTCAGAAAATGAAATTAGTATTTCAAAGTTCACTAAGCAAGCTAAAGAATTACGAAGATACATACAGTACTGCATGATAAAAATATCTTATATACTTGAAGCAAAAGGAGCTTCACGAACGGTAAAGGGTATTATAAAATCCGAGTCAATGATGTGGACATTTTTGGATGACCCAGAGAATATTCCATTAACGAATAACCATGTTGAGCGACAGATACGGCATTATGTTGTCTATCGTAAGAATTCATATTTTGCACAGTCAGAGCGAGGGAATAGATTTCTTGAGCGGATAATTTCGTTGTATCTGACTTGGAAACAAAAGGAATTAAACCCTTTTCAAAACCTGCTAGCTGTTGTTTCTTAAACCACACCTCTGAACGGATACATAGCACTTCATTCTTTAGCTTATGTAAATAGCAATAAAGGGGGCAGTAAAGATGAAACTGTCCATACGGTCAAGTACTCCTCCATGGCCAGGTATTATACTTCCACTATCTTTAACATTGTAAACTCTTTTTATGAGTGATTCAGTAAAGTCTCCAAGTTGGGCTAGAATAGCAATTGTAACGCCAATTATTGGGGAATAGAAAATTGGAAATAAACTCAAAAATATTGAGCCAAAAATTGTACACACTATTCCAGCTAAGACTGCACCAAAAAGTCCTAACCAAGTTTTCCCAGGGCTAATGATTGGACAAATTCTAGTTTTACCAAAATTTTTGCCGAAAAAATAGGCAGCAATATCGATGCTCCAAATAGTTAAGATAAGCCATACTAATGCATATTTTCCCTGTGGTAGATTATATAAGCATATTAGCGAGGCATTTGGTAGTGCGATTAATAGTAATGCGAAAATGTATAAGATTCTATTGCCCTGAGTTAGATTATACCATTCAAAAGAAGATAAAACTGCAATTGAAAAAATTAGTAGATAAAATGATAAATCACTGAAATATGTAGCAAAAGAAAATATGAGTAATATTACTATTGAGGACAATATTCTAACCATAAAGTTATTATCTACCATATTTTTTTTCTCTTTTTGTATAATCTTCTAGTGCTTTGGTCAAATCTTGACAAGAAAAATCGGGCCACAAAGTATCACAAAAATACAATTCAGCATAAGCTGCTTGCCATAATAAAAAATTGCTTAACCTTTTTTCGCCACCAGTGCGAATTAATAAATCCAATTTTGGCAAATCTTTAGTATACAGAAATTTTTCAAATTCCTCTTCCAATACGCAATCAATATTTCCTTTTATGACGTTGTTGATAGCATGTATAATTTCCTGCTTTGCTCCATAACTAACTGCAACAGTGAGTAATAGACCATCGTTCTTATGTGTCACTTCTTCTGCTTTTTTGATTTGATCGAATATTTTACTGGGCAATAGACTTAAATTGCCAATAAAATTTAACTTAATGTTACAATTGTAAATGAATTTCATTTTATCTTCATTAGTTAAAGTGGAGTAAAATAAATTAAATAGGTAGTCTGTTTCGTTTTCAGATCTGAGCCAATTTTCCATGGAAAATGCATACAAAGTTAAGTAAGGTATGGCCAGGACTGTGCAATGCTTAGCAATATCAAATGCAACCTCACTGCCTTTTCTATAGCCATCAATTTTTACCCTTCCTTGATTGTTTGCCCACCTACCATTACCATCCATAATAATTGCTAGATGTTTTGGCAGAGATTCTAGATTCAACATTTGAATTCAACCTGTTCTAATTAGCTTAATGTCTATATCTCTGTATGAAACGTTCACTATATCCACCTAAAACTATATTATTACTGAAAAATCATTGATAGTCTATATTACAAAAATTTTCTCAACCTCGGTGTCAGCTGCCAGTGATTTTACCAAGAAAATATAGTAAAAATAGTCTGATATAGATGGTTTTACGATATAGTAAAATTATTATAAATAAATGAATTTGGTGTTATTAGAAATACCTAGCTCTTTTATGTGGATTGATATTCTCAATAACCTGCTCTAAAGATAAATTATATAATTTTGACACAGGTTCTTTGCATTCAATATATCTTTCAAATGTAAGGAATGGTACAAGTGAATTTATATTTATGTCCTGCTCTTGAGGAAGATCTTTACCGCCTAAGATAATCCCTGGGAAAGGATATTGAGTATATATACTCAGCTCTTGGGGAACATATTTAATTATATCTTCGTAAATACGTTCCTTGTTGTTCAAGTAATCGATATTAATATCTGTAATTTTACCAGCTTTACGCAGGAGTATAGCAAGCCTCAAAGTCGACTTTACGCTAGGTTTAAAATTTTTAAATATATTAACAAATACCTTACCAGTAACATTATCTGTTATTGCTTTTAGCTCTTGAGTGGTAACAGAATTGATGCCCTTAACAGCGTTTTGATCTTCTAGTACTTCTATAATATCCTGAAGACTAAACTTCTCAAATATGAGTTCTGATTTCTCAGGAGCAATATTTTCTAGTACTTTTATAATATCTTGAAGACTAAACTTCCCAAATATGAGTTCTAATTTCTCAGGAGTAATCGAATTGATGCAATCAACAATTTTCTGATTTTCTAGTAATTCTATTGTATCTACACAGTTAAGCTTATCACTATAAAATATGAGTCGAAATTTTTCAATGTTAAAAGAAATGATATTCTCAACAACCTCCTGATTTTTTAGTAGTCTTATAATATCGCTAAGAAGAAACTTATCATTACAAAGTATGAATTGAAGTTTTTCATAATCAATAAAATTGATGTGCTTAACAAGCTCTTGATTTTCTAGCAAACGTATAATCTTGTGACTGCTACTAGCATACTTGCTACTATTAAACTTATCACTATTATGAATGAGTTCAAATTTTTCATAATCAATAAAATAGAGGTATTCAACAACTCTTTGATTTCCTAATAACTCTATAATATTTTCACCACTAAACTTATCACTCTTGAGTATAAGTTGAAGCTTTTTATCATCAAGAGAGTTAATTAGATCAATAGAACTCGAATCTTTTAGTAATTCTGTAACATTTTGCTCACTAAGCTTACCATCACTCTCAACTATCATCCATTGAATAAAACGGATATTCCTAATAGCATTTTGATTGTCTAGTGGTACTCCCACATCTGCATCGTTACAAAACTGAACATCATCAACACGTTTTTCATTAGTTCCTTTATCTCCTAATGCTTCTTTGGCGAAGTTATTCGGATCATTTTTTTCATCTTCCTCGTAATCAAAATTATCATAATATCCATAATCTTCTTCATTCTCCTCGCCATCACTACTGTCAAATTCACTACTGCGAACCTCTTCACCTTTTAGTATTTCTAGAATATTGTGCTCCGAAGGTGCATCATTTAGCATGGACCTAAACATTTCATCATCATAATCGTTGATGTGATTAACAATGCTTTCATCTAATAGTAATTCTTCAATACCTTTGTGACTAAACTTATTATGATACTTGCATAAGATTTTAAGCTTACTGTAATCCATTGAATTGATACCATCAACAACTCTTTGATTTGATAGTAATTCTCTGTTATAAGTCTTACATATCAGTTGAAGTTTTTCGTTATATAAGTCTTCTGCATTGCCTGCCTTATCAAAATCCATAATCTTATTTCAATTTACTTAGTATTTTAATTTTGCATGTATTAGGAGGAAATAATCAAGCATTATGATAAAAGGCCTAATGAATTTATTAGTTTATTTATGTTTCTTTTCATGTATAAATTTATAGAAAGTTTTATGTAGAAGTTATTTTATGAGCAAAATTATAGAAATTAGAGCGCCAAAAACTCTTGGTGGTGAATCGGTTACGGAAGGTATAGTAAAAATAAAGAAAAATATCGGTGAAGCAATAAAAGTAGATGACTTGATCTTTGAAATTGAGACTGACAAAACAGCACTAGAATTAACTGCAGAAGCTTCAGGACAAATAACCGAATTTCTTGTGAAAGAAGATGATGTAATCAGCCCTGATCAATTATTGGCAAAACTTGCTGTAGGAGAAGTAAAAGAAGAAGTGAAAAAAGAAGATAAAGGCGAAAGCCCTGATAAAAAAGATGCCCCTTCAGCTCGTAAAATTATGGAAGAAAATGCAATTAGTGCAGAAAATGTAAAAGGAACTGGCATGGGAGGCAGAATAACTAAAGCGGATGTGATAGACCATATGAGTAAGGCTGAACAACCTGCGGTAAAACAATATGAATCGCCAAAAAGCGTAGCAAGTGGAGAGAGAAGAGAAGAACGAGTGAAAATGAGCAAAATAAGGCAAGTCATTGCTGCTCGTTTGAAAGCATCGCAAAATACTGCTGCAATACTGACCACGTTCAATGAAATTGACATGAAAAACGTCATGGATCTGAGGGCAAAGTATAAAGAAACTTTTGAAAAGAAATATGGAATAAAACTGGGTTTCATGTCGTTTTTTATAAAGGCAGCAGTGCAAGCACTAAAAGAAATTCGTGAGATTAACGCTGAGATTTCAGGTGATGAAATTGTATATAAAAATTACTATGACATAGGTGTTGCTGTTGGCACTGACAAAGGTCTTGTTGTACCAGTTATTCGTGATGCTGATCAAATGTCATTTGCCGAGATTGAATTGACTTTAGTTGCTCTTGGCAAAAAAGCACGAGAAGGTAAGCTGCAAGTATCGGAAATGGAAGGTGCAACATTTACTATCTCAAACGGTGGTGTATACGGTTCACTTCTTTCTACTCCAATAATCAACCCTCCCCAATCTGGAATACTTGGCATGCACTCAATACAAAATAGGCCAGTTGCTGTGAGTAGCTCAATTGAAATCAGACCTATGATGTACATTGCCTTCTCTTACGACCACAGAATAGTTGATGGTAAAGGAGCAGTTACTTTCCTTGTTAAAATCAAAAATTACATAGAAGATCCAAATAGATTGGTTTTGGAAATTTAAACAGATTAAAAAACGACAAGTAAGTTTTTCTGAAGTTTTCAAGTTGGGTGTTACAGTTGTACAAACATTTGCAAAGGTAACTCATACGAAAAATGGTCAGTGTTTACTGTACGAGAACTGTGATTTAGGACTAAAAAATGCGAGTAGCCCCTTTGGTGTTATCCAAGTACTGGGATCCAGATTGCAAGTAATGCATTAGGTTGGGTGAGTGTTATAGAATGATGGTGTCATTCCAGCGCGTGAAGCTGGAATCCAGAAAAATTTACAAAGCTTATGCTAAATTTGATGAGATTAAATGAAAACCAGCATCATGCGCTGGAATGACATCATTTACTATGTGCCAAATTGCAATGTTCGTAAAGTTGTGTGTGTGGTCCACCAAGGGGTGTCAGCTACTTGCATGACACTATCTACTATTTCTCCTTGTCTGAATGAATACAAAACGATTTTTGGTTACTCACGAAATAGATTTGTCCATTTTGCTCTTATTATTTAAAACGCTTTTATGTCAAATATGTCAAAATTTTTATTTGACATATGTTAAAAACATTCTAAGACAAGGCTATTTATAGAATAAGGGGTATATAATGTTAAGTAATTCTTCTAAAGAAAAAAACTCTGAGGCTGTTCAAGGAACACCTGGACCAGTGTCAAGTGATAAATCGAATAGGACTTTCAATTTTCCTCCGAATAATAGGGTGAGAGAAGATGATCATCCATTTTTAGGTACCAAACATGACCGCAAAATTGAATATTTAGATTGTGATGATGAAGAGTCAAAAAGGCGAATTCTTGCTGATAGCTCTCCTTATAATTCAGAAAATGAAAATCACGGTAAATATCTAAAAGGCAAGATTATTGATGAAACTAAGCAAGAAATTGCTAAACACATAGAAAACAGTGATGTAGAATCTGTACAGCTTAGAGTGAGAAGTCCAATTAGAACTATGTTGACTGCAAGAATTGTGCTGAATGATAATAAAGGAAAAATAAACATTAGTAATATTTTAACTAATGATTTTTTTGAAAGCAATAGGATAACGGCGGTTACATTGTTGCTACCTGGAGATGAAAAAAGAGGAATGCGTGAACGAGTTGATGAGCATGGAGTAAGAATTTATGAAGTAGCTAATGGCTCATATAACATGACTTTGAATTGGTACGATGAAGAAAAAGAGTGTAAAATGAAAATTAATATTAGTGATGACGGTTCTATCAAGCTTATTGAAAGCAATGATATCACTTGGGAGCAAATAGCTGCACATAAAGAAGTAAAAGTAGGAAAACAATACGAAGCGAAGTCCTTGCATGATGCACTATCCTACTTACGTAAAGAAGGTTCTGAAATAGTAAAAGTTTCACAGAATCCTTCAACAAGTATGGAAAGTGTGACTATATCAAAACAACTTTCTTTTGCTCAAGGAGTAAGTAAATAAGAAGACTTTATGAGCTGTTTGCAAATGTAGGCAGCTTATATTTCAGTATCCTTATTTCATGTTCTCTAGAGTATTTTCTGTACTTTCTTTATAAAAACCACAGGCGCCAGTGGATTTTTAGCCAAAGTAAAGGTCAAGTGTCTGGAATTCTGGACATAAAATCCTCCTGTGTAAAAAAGAGTTAGAAAGAAAATGCAGTGCACATACGACAGATATACACTGAAGAATACATTTTTTAATAAGTTTGATTAAAAAGTCTGCAGACTAAAGATAGATTTTGAGCCCTTAAAATATCTCTATTTGTAATTATAATTAGATTGAAAATATGCGGAAGTAATTTTTATACGTTAGCTATGTTTTAAAACATAATTGACTTTACTCAGTTAATATTCCAAATTATAAGAAAGGCAAATAATTTTATGGCAACAAGTCTATTGCAGGGCAAAAAAGGGTTAATAACCGGAATAACAAATAAAAGATCAATAGCGTATGGTATAGCAAAGACTCTCTCAGAACATGGAGCTGAGCTTGCAATCACTTATCAAAATGAAACAATAAAAGAGAAATTATTACCAATAGCAAGTGAATTAAATGTAGAGTTAATATTGCACTGTAATGTTTCAAATGAGGAAACTATAGATAATGCTTTTAAGGAAATAAAGGAGAAGTGGGGTGCTATTGATTTTTTGGTACATGCAATAGCATTCTCCGATAAAAATGAGCTAAATGGTAAATATGTCAATACTTCACTAAACAACTTTATTAATGCAATGCATATATCGTGCTATTCTTTTACTGCTTTAGCGCAAAGAGCGGAAAAAATGATGTTAAATGGCGGTAGTTTACTTACTTTATCTTACTATGGTGCTGAAAAAGTTATGCCAAATTATAATGTGATGGGTTTATGTAAAGCAGCACTTGAAGCAAGTGTAAAATATATAGCATGTGATCTCGGACCACAGAACATCAGAGTAAATGCAATTTCTGCTGGTCCAATCAGAACTTTGGCATCTTCTGGAATAAGTGACTTTCACTCCATATCGGAATGGAATAGAAGTAATTCTCCACTTAGACGCAATGTTACAATAGAAGATGTTGGCAAGGCAGCACTATACTTATTAAGCGACCTGAGTAGTGGTACAACTGGAGAAATTTTACATGTTGATTCAGGGTATAATGTTGTGGGAATGAAGATAGTAGACTAATACAGTACTGCAGATGCATGTGAAGCCTGTGTTTTTTTGTTATCCGAGTAATTGACATTGGAGCCCAGTATCAGCTACTAGAATGACAACATTTTTTACTTAAGTCTTCGCATATTAACCATAGAGTTATTATTTTACAAGTATTTGTTGCCGCTGATCTTCTATTTTTACTTCTTCCATTTGGGTTAAGAGATTGTGCGTGAGGGTTGCTCTTGAAGTTGCCTTGCAAGGAAAAAGTCTTTTTCCTCCCGATCTTGGAGTTGCTTTGCAAGCAAGAAATCCTATTGTTCTTATGTTTGTTTTGCTAAGACTTTATTCTTATTAAGCAGTGGTTAAAAATGAGCATGGCTTTTATTATAGAATGCCCCCTATAGAAGTATGTTGATAAAATGCTTTTCCTACACGTGCTTCTTCCACACTGCATCTTCTTGATAAGACTGGCTCCTCAAGGCATTTTATACGTTGCTGTACATCATTAATGCACTGCGCTATAACATCACCAATGTTTCCATCAGCATTTTTTGCCAATAACTCATCAAACCTCTTCTCAACCTCTGCTCTCTCAGAGATATCCTTTGAAAGGTTACAATACTCCAAAATTTCATCTAATTGAAGTTCTTTTGCTAATTGAAAGTCTTCTTGCTCTTGAATTTCCTTGGTTATAACCCTAGCTCTAGAGTAATGGTTTCCACCCAGGTATATTACTTCCTTCTTCTTATTGCCCCATAATTCATCTTTCCTTACATACTCAGGATTTATCATGTTTGGGTCTGGTTTATATATTGTCATACCTTCCTGACCCTCAAAATATGCTTCGATTTCAGTATTAGATAAAGAAGCTAAAATAGGGATTTCACCGTGAAAAACAAAATACCCTTGTTTTTGTATTGCTTTGAGGTAAGTCTGATAGAAGTCTTTTTGACCAATAACTGAATCTAATATTCTGTCGTTATTAATTATATATTCCTCTTTATATTTTTCTTTAGTAAGCGTGGTGTCAAGTCTATATGCACAAGACTCAAGCTCTTCCTCTACTCTATTATACAATGTTTTCTCATTTTCTTTCTTTAGTAAATCTTCAATACTAAGTAAATCTCTTTGCTGCGCATTACGCTCATTATATGCATTGGTAGCTTGCTTTATTACTTCATATATTTCATTACAAAATTTTTCATCTTCAGAAAACTTTTCTATAATGTTATTTTTTAAAGCTTTCGTTCTTTCAACACTTTCATTTATTACATCGTCAACTTTTTTATTTATTTCCTCAATGAGCTCTTTTCATCTCTTTTGGTACATTAAGCACTTCCCCAGTGTTACTCAATAGATCTACAAAGAATGTTCTCAAGTGTTGCTTAAGAGCATTTGGCATTTTCGGATCATTCAATGATTTAAACTGATTTAAAAATTCGCGCCACTCTTTACGCATTGCTTGAGCTTTGTCAGTTTTGTATACATTAGAACTATTTTCACCAAACACGGCATGGAAAAAGCAATTGCCATCTCCTGCAGTATCATACTTAGCTACTTGACTGCTAGAAAGTTTTTGTTCCACATCACTAACGGACTGCCCTACAACATCACTAAGTTTACCTTCATAGAAATCGTTAGGGTAAGAATTACTATTTAAAAGAGTTATTTCTTGCCCAAAGCTCTTGAACCTTTTCGGACTTTCAACACCGTGAAGACCACTTGATGATTTCCGTTTCCTAGGTACATTCATTTGCCCTAATATCCTGGGCCTTCCTATTCCAACCTCAACATCATGAAAGTCACTTGGTAGTTTCCGTTTCTTAGCTGTAGTCATAGTTTTTACTTTAATTTAAGCTATATACCAACAAAATTGTAACTAATTAAGTATAGCAGAAATTTTTAAATTATGCAATAGTTATAATTTTACATAGCAAATATGAGCTTTAACTGTGGCATAGTTGGACTGCCAAACATAGGAAAATCAACTTTATTTAATGCGCTTACAGAGTCAAGTGCAGCTGAAGCTGCAAACTATCCTTTCTGTACAATCGAGCCAAATGTTGGCAAAGTGCCAATACGAGATCAGCGTTTGAAACAAATTGCCGCAATTGCTCACTCAGGGAAAATAATCTACAATCAACTGGAAGTTGTCGATATTGCCGGCTTGGTTAAGGGTGCGAGCAAGGGTGAAGGACTAGGAAATAAATTTTTGAGTCATATCAGAGAAGTTGATGCCATTGTTCATCTGCTCAGGTGCTTTACGGATGACGATATTAGCCACGTACACAGTAAAATAGATCCAATATCAGATGCTGAAGTGGTAGAAATGGAATTAATCCTAGCTGATATTGATAGCATAGAAAAAAGGCTTCCTCAGTTGGAAAAAAAAGCAAAACAAGGCGATAAAGAGCTAAAGAGACAACTTGAGCTAATGCAAGAGGTATTAGCTACTTTAAAACTCGGTAAACCGGCAAGAAGCTTGGAGAATATCAATGAAGATGAGATGAAGTCGCTTCAATTGCTAACAACAAAGCCCATTATGTACGTTTGCAATGTTGAAGATACAAATGTTATAACTGGCAATGAATTATCTAAAAAGGTAGAGAGAATGGCGGAGGAAAATAAAAGCAAATTTTATTGCATTTCAGCAAAACTTGAAGCAGATATTGCAAACCTTGATAGCGAAGAGGAAAAACAGAGTTTTTTATCAGAATTTGGCTTACAAGAATCAGGCCTTGATGGAGTAGCGCGTATCATGTATGAAGTGCTGAGTATGATAACTTTCTTTACTGTAGGGCCAAAAGAAGCACGTGCATGGCCAATAAAGATAGGATCAACAGCTGACAAAGCAGCAGGTGTAATTCACACTGATTTTGAAAAAGGCTTTATAAAAGCAGAAACGATAAGCTTTGCAGATTATGTAAAATATAGAAGCGAATTAGCCTGCAAAGATGCAGGCAAAGTTCGCTTCGAAGGCAGAGAATATGTAGTGCAAGATGGTGATATAATGCACTTTAGGTTTAATGTGTAATTAACGAAAACGATCATAAGATCTATACTCTGGGTTTGATTTTTCTTCTGCAGATGGCCCTTCAAGCATAGTCCTAGGAAGATAATGATCATATGCTCCTCCTATACATCCTGCTTGTAATTCCCCTGGTTTTAGTGAATTTAATAAATGACTAGATGGATTAAGCGTTATAATACATTCCTTTTTCTGTGATTGTGCATCTTGCTCCAGATATCCTTCTAAAAATTCATGTAAAGCTTTACCTTCCATAAGTACATCCTTATTTTGCCTAGCTAATTTCAAAATTTCGTCTAGTTCAACATCTTTACCATTAATATAGTATTTCCTAAAGTAAATGATAAAGGTATAATAAAGTATTTGAGTTATAATGGCATATAGTGTGGATTTAAGGGAAAAGGCAGTATTGATGATAGAAAAAGGTAAGACAAAGGTTGAGGTAGCAGAGCTTATGGAGATAGGAATAGCAACTCTGTACCGTTGGTTAAAAAAGAAAGCTGCTGGTGAAAGCCTCAAGCCATCTAAAACGGTAGCTTTATTCGAAAAATAGACCCCAAAATACTCGAAGAATATGTTACAAAGAATCCAGATCATACTCTGGCAGAGATGAAACAAAATCTTGGATTTGGAATAAACTCAATTTGGTATAGACTAAAACAGCTAAAAATTACTTTAAAAAAAAGTCACACTAGGGAACGTTCAAAAAAGTGTGTCAAACCGAGAAGTAAAGTAATAAATTGATATAAAAAATGGAGGTTTGATATGAGTCAAGCAAATAGAACTAATGGGTTGGTAGATTATAAAGAATTAGAAACAAATATCCTGTCATCTATACGAGAAGGAAAACCATTGACAGGAAAAGATGGAGCATTAACACCGTTTATAAAAAGGTTGCTAGAGGCAAGTCTGGAAGGTGAAATAGAAAACCACATGTCAGCTAAAAGTGAAGAAAATAACCGAAGAAATGGGAGAAACGCAAAAACTTTACGCACGAGTGGAGGCTCATTTGAGCTGCTAACACCAAGAGATAGGGAGGGAAGTTTTGAACCACAAATAGTTAGAAAAAGGCAAACAAGCCTACATCCAGAACTTGAAGCAAAGGTATTAAGTACATACGCCAGTGGCATGGGATACAGAGACATAGCTTCACACGTTGAGGAAATATATGACCACAAAATATCAGCAGCAGAGATATCCAGTATTACTGATAAACTGCTACCAATAATCAATGAATGGCGCAGCCGTCCACTGCAATCAGTATATCCAATAGTGTTCATGGATGGCATGTTTTTTAAGGTTAAGGAGGATGGACATTGTGTAAGCAAGTGTATGTATAACATATTAGGCATAGATCAAAATGGCAGAAAAGAAGTATTAGGTTTTTATTTGGCTGAAAGTGAGGGAGCTAATTTCTGGTTGGGAGTGCTAAATGACCTCAAAGAAAGAGGAGTAGAAGATATTCTAATTGCCTGCATTGATGGGCTAAAAAGCTTTTCTACAGCTATAAATAGTATATTTCCTAAAGCAGAAGTACAACTATGTATAGTGCATCAGATAAGGAATTCACTGAAATATGTATCTAGCAAAGATGTAAAAGTTTTCATGAATGATTTGAAAAAAATATATCGTGCTTCAAGTAAAGAAATTGCCGAAAATTATTTGCTTGAACTGGAGGAAAAATGGGGCGAAAAGTATCCATTAGTCATAAAATCTTGGCAGAATAATTGGGAAAATTTGTCCAGTTATTTTAAGTATTCAGGTCCTGTTAGGAGGCTAATTTATACCACTAATCCTATTGAGGGACTGCACAGACAGATTAGAAAATTTACTAAAACCAAAGGCTCATTTACTAATACAAATGCCTTGTATAAACAGGTATATTGTGCTATAAAAAAAGTAGAGCAAAAATGGGCTATGGCTTTACCTAATTGGGCTTTAACTATATCTCAACTTGATATCTTTTTTCCTGATAGATTAAAAATTGAGTTGAATTAAAAATACGGTTTGACACACTTTTTTGAACGTTCCCTCACACTATATCAAGAGCGCAATCAAGAAGATAGGGAGCAATTTATTGATAAAATCGTATCCGTTCAGAGGTGTGGTTTAAGAAACAACAGCTAGCAGGTTTTGAAAAGGGTTTAATTCCTTTTGTTTCCAAGTCAGATACAACGAAATTATCCGCTCAAGAAATCTATTCCCTCGCTCTGACTGTGCAAAATATGAATTCTTACGATAGACAACATAATGCCGTATCTGTCGCTCAACATGGTTATTCGTTAATGGAATATTCTCTGGGTCATCCAAAAATGTCCACATCATTGACTCGGATTTTATAATACCCTTTACCGTTCGTGAAGCTCCTTTTGCTTCAAGTATATAAGATATTTTTATCATGCAGTACTGTATGTATCTTCGTAATTCTTTAGCTTGCTTAGTGAACTTTGAAATACTAATTTCATTTTCTGACAAAGCGTTTTTTAATACAAACAATCCATTAGCTGCGTCTTTTAAACAATGGCCAAGTCTCATTACTTCACTATTCCAACTATGAGATAACCTCTCGAAATTTCTCAATAAGTGAGCCCAACAAATTTGTCGTTTTTCATCACTGAAGTGGTTGTAAACTGCATATCTGTCAGTAATTACCAGGTTTTTGTAATCACAAAATGCACTATTCTTTAAAAATTTCATTCCTCTTGTATCTGCTAACTTCATAAGACTTGCTTTATTGTTGGCAAACATCCAGCACCATCCCAATTTGCCTTTGTTGTAGTGACTGGTTTCATCAATATGCAAAATTTCGCTTGCTTTTATTTCTTCCTCTATTTGTTCATAGGCTTCTTTACATTTTGACGAAACCCTTGCTTCACTATTGGACACACTACCAACACTTATACTCATGTTAAAGATGTCTTTCATAATATTCGCTATTTCTCGCTTTGAATTCTTATAAAACCCACTTAGTGATGCAACTACTGACTTAACTCTAGGACCAAAGGTATCCGGTGTAACTCCTTCTGGTAATTTGCTACTCCTTCTTTTTCCGCATTTACGACAGCGACCATGTTCTAATTGATACTCAACTACGTAAGGCTTAATTTCTGGTAAATCAACTTTTTGATAGACATATGGTTTTTCCGATATTGCGATTTCTTCACCACACTCGCATCTATTTGGTAACTCTACCTTCACCACCTCATCTGCTTCCATTTTAGCTCGGCAATTCCCCTTATGTCCAACTTGACCACCTATCTTCCTGCCGCCCTCTGACTTATCTTCTGGTGTGTCTTTTTTTATTTTGTACAGCTCTTTTGAACTTGGTAAAGATGAATTCCTTGAGTTTAAGCCGAGTCTCTCTCTTAGTTCAGCATTCTCTATTTCTAAGATTTTATTTTTTTCTTCAATCTTTGCTACTTTCTGCTCTAAGTTTTTACATAACTCTACAATACTGATCAACAATTGAAGCATCTAGCCTTACTTTACTATCAACATTTTGTGTTATTACTACTTTAATATATTATGTCAATTGTTTTTTATCCTTGCCACACCTCTGAACGGATACAATATTAGTATATTTGCAAAATTAAGGAATGTATTATGTTTCGAGGAAATTTACAGGGTTTCAATAGTGAGGAAAAGGGAGTAGATTTACAACAAAAGTTGGATGATTTTTCAAGTTACAGTGTAATTCGAGACATTATGCGTATATGCTCCAATAAATGTCAAAATAGTTCATCACTGCAAGAATGCCTACAACAATGTCTTCAAGTATTATCATTTTATAGTCTTGAACTTTCCGAACCTCGTTCACAAATTAGTGAGAAATTAGCAGCTATAGTATTTCCTAAAGTAAATGATAAAGGTATAATAAAGTATTTGAGTTATAATGGCATATAGTGTGGATTTAAGGGAAAAGGCAGTATTGATGATAGAAAAAGGTAAGACAAAGGTTGAGGTAGCAGAGCTTATGGAGATAGGAATAGCAACTCTGTACCGTTGGTTAAAAAAGAAAGCTGCTGGTGAAAGCCTCAAGCCATCTAAAAACGGTAGCTTTATTCGAAAAATAGACCCCAAAATACTCGAAGAATATGTTACAAAGAATCCAGATCATACTCTGGCAGAGATGAAACAAAATCTTGGATTTGGAATAAACTCAATTTGGTATAGACTAAAACAGCTAAAAATTACTTTAAAAAAAAGTCACACTATATCAAGAGCGCAATCAAGAAGATAGGGAGCAATTTATTGATAAAATCTCAAAAATAGACCATTCCAGCATCTTATATATAGATGAAGCAGGAGTTGATAATAAGTTATACCGAGAATATGGACGCGCTCCAAGAGGAAAGAAAATTTATGCAGATATTCCAGGGAGAACTCGAGAGAGAATCAGTATAGTAGCCGGGTGGATTGGAAAGAGATTTATTGCACCAATGACTTTCAAAGGTGGGTGTGACAAAGAGGTATTCAATACATGGTTGGAGAAGATGTTATTACCTAAATTGCCACTTGGCACAACTATAGTTATGGATAATGCTACATTTCATAAGACCACTAAAACAAAATCATTAATAGAGTCTTTTGGCTGTCATTTGCTGTATCTTCCAACATATTCACCAGATTTGAATCCTATAGAATACTGTTGGCATACCATCAAAAGCCGCCTCAGACCTCTCATGTATAAATATACAGACTTACAGCTTTTGGTTGGTAATACCATAATGGAACTTTATCATCCATTTTAGAAAATACTATAGTCTACACGAGTTGCTTCATAAGTTCCAATTATTGACTCCTGAGTTTTTTCATTAGTTTCACTAAAAATAGTAAGAAAATCTTCTTTTGATACTGTTCCTAAAAGTTCAACAATATCTCCAATATCTCCATTACCTCTAAATCTTTGATATAATTGTTGAAATGATTCTTTCTGTTTTTCTGTTAATGGCATATCAAACTCTATTAAAAATAATAATATACTTTAATTATGATATATTTAAATAATAAAGTCAAGAATTTAACTAGTATTGCAAACACTTAAACAAGAAAAAGGGGCTTTTACTCGAATAGATATTTTATAACGTCTTAATGCTAACTCCACCGACATATAAATTTGCGTGGCTTTTTCCAGTATTAAGCAATGCAAGTCCAATATTGTCGACACTAGAGCGTAGTTCTCCTACTTCTTCATTATGTTCACTGATTACTTTAGTGCCAATATTTGGAAGTGCATTTTTTCCCTCAACAAGGTAAAGTTTCCTTCTGAATTTTTCTTGTCTGCTCATTCGATTTACAACTTCCTGACCTATATAGCACCCTTTATTAAAGCTTATACCATTTATCTTATCGATTAAATATTGCAGCGGAAATGATGAATTTTGCACCATATCTTTTGCTCCATCTGGGACAAGGTTTTTAATTCTAACTTTTTCATACTGAATAAAATCTCCAACCGGTTCTTTTATTTCATCTTCATGTATGATCCTCATTCCTAGCAGCTTGTGCCTTGGATCTTGAAAAATAACTTGTGACTTACTACTACACTCCGCCAACTTAGCATCAAACAAAACTCCAACCTTATATAGTGAACTAATGTCTTTAATCCTCACTCTAAGGTAAGTTTTGAGCAAGTCTAATTTTTCAATTATTTGCTGTAGATGGGCATTTTCACACTCCAAATAAATATATTTATCATGCTCAATGAGGAAAAAATCGTACAGATATTTTCCCTGAGGGTTGAGTAATAAAGAGTAAATTGCCTGCTGGCTACTTAGTTTATTAATATCATTTGTTATAACACCCTGAAGAAAATCTCTCGTATCTGGTCCGTATAAAGATATTAGACTACGGTTTGCTAGCGGTATGTAACCCATAAAACTTCTGTTCAAATCTTAATTATACACTTTTACTAACTCCAACCCTTGAAATGTAACCTTTAGATGACTATATAGAATAGAATTGTAGGTTAATCTATTAATGAGGAAACATAAATGTCAAGTGTAAATTTGAATGTATTAGATGATAACGTGCTAATAAAGCCTATTACTGAAGAAAAACAAGGTGGAATTGTACTACCATCAAGTGCTGAAAAGAAGCCTATTAAAGGTGAAGTTATAGCAATTGGTAGTGGTTCACGCAACTCAAGCGGAGAGCGTATAGCTTTAACTGTAAAAACTGGTGATAAGGTTTTCTACAGGCAGTGGGCTGGCACAGAAGTAGAGCATGACAATGAAAAGTATGTCGTGATGAAGGAGTCAGACCTACTTGCTGTTATCAAGTAGGTATCCCTATTTTACTAAACTAATGCGCTATATAGTGCATTATGTATTTTAATATTCTAAATTTTTTATTAAGTTAAGGAGTGATAAAAATGGCTAACATAGTAGTATCAGGCGAACAGTTGCAAGAAGCCTTTCGTGAAGTTGCAGCAATGGTTGACTCAACGGTGGGAGCAACTGCAGGGCCTAGGGGAAATACAATAGGAATTAGTAAGCCATATGGTGGACCAGAGGTCACAAAGGATGGCTATAAGGTAATGAAAGGTATAAAGCCTGAAAAACCATTACACTCTGCGATAGTAAGCACCATTGCTCAAAGTGCTTCTCAGTGTAATGACAAAGTTGGTGATGGTACCACAACATGCTCAATACTGACTAGCAATATGATAATGGAAGCTTCAAAGTCAATTGCAGCTGGAAATGATCGTATTTGTATCAAAAATGGAATACAGAAGGCAAAAGATGTGATATTAAAGGAAATTACATCAATGTCTCGCACAATTTCTTTAGAGAAAATGGATGAAGTTGCACAAGTTGCAATAATTTCTGCAAATGGTGATAAAGATATTGGTAATAGCATTGCTGATGCTGTTAAAAAGGTTGGAAAAGAAGGCGTCATCACTGTTGAAGAGAGTAAGGGTTCAAAAGAATTAGAAGTTGAACTTACAACTGGTATGCAGTTTGACCGTGGTTATCTCTCTCCATACTTTGTTACAAATAATGAAAAGATGAGCGTGGAGCTTGATGATCCATATTTGCTGATTACAGAAAAAAAACTTAATATTATTCAACCTTTACTTCCTATTCTTGAGGCTATTTTTAAGTCTGGTAAGCCTTTGTTTATCATTGCAGAAGATGTTGAAGGTGAAGCATTAAGCACTTTAGTGATCAACAAATTACGTGGTCTAAAAGTTGCTGCAGTAAAAGCTCCAGGTTTTGGTGATAGGAGAAAGGAGATGCTCGAAGATATAGCAGCTTTAACAGGTGCTAAGTATGTCATAAAAGATGAGCTTGGAATCAAGATGGAAGATTTGACTCTTGAAGATCTTGGTACTGCTAAAAATGTTAAAATCACTAAAGACAATACCACAATTGTTAGTGAAGACAGCGACTGTGACAAACAAAACAGAGTAAATGCTAGAATTAACCAGATTAAATCTCAGATTGAAACTTCAACCTCTGATTATGACAAAGAAAAGCTAAGAGAGCGTTTAGCAAAATTATCAGGCGGCGTTGCTGTACTCAAAGTTGGTGGAGCAACTGAAGTAGAGGTAAAAGAACGTAGAGATAGAGTAGAAGATGCACTTCATGCAACAAGAGCTGCAATTGAAGAAGGGATAGTTCCAGGTGGAGGAGTTGCACTTCTTTACGCTGCATCTGCTCTTGATAAGCTAAAAGCTTCAAGCGATGAAGAGCAAATAGGTATCAACATTGTCAAAAAAGTTCTCAGTGCTCCAATCAAAAGATTGGTTAAAAATGCTGGTCTTGAATCTGCTGTTATAATTGACTATTTGATTAAGCAGAATGATAAAGAGCTTATATACAACGTTGAGGCTATGAACTACGCTAATGCATCAACAGCTGGTGTAATTGATCCGGCAAAAGTAGTTCGTATTGCTTTTGAAACGGCAGTGTCTGTAGCAAGCGCACTTATTACTACTGAATCTATGATAGTTGATCTACCAAACAAAGAAGAAAATGCTTCATCACCTATGGGTGCAGGAGCAATGGGCGGAATGGGTGGATTCTAAGTAAACAAGAGCCTTGGAGCAAGTTGCTCCAAGGTATCTTTCTAGTTCTAAAAAGTCTTACATTTATAAAGGAAATAAATTTGTGATTTTCTATGCAAAGCCACTACTATTTATATTTGTTACGTCTTTTTAATATTATAACTGCTTAAAAATAAAAAAATAATATATGAAAGTTATAATTGCTAGTATATTTCTATTAGCATAATATTATATTAACAAATGATTTATATAATATTTTTATTATAATAGATAGAACTTAAATTATTTTCTTCATAAATAGAGTATTTATGAAAATACGTATATACTCAATCCTACTTTTACTTTTTTCTTGCACTCAATTGTGCGCTGAAGAAGAAGTTGCAAAATTTGATCTGCTCATTGGTAAGGTAAATAAAGCAAACCTCACCATTGAAGGCGCAATAAAGGTTACAATAAAACCAGGTTGGCATATGTATCCGTTCAGAGGTGTGGCAAGGATAAAAAACAATTGACATAATATATTAAAGTAGTAATAACACAAAATGTTGATAGTAAAGTAAGGCTAGATGCTTCAATTGTTGATCAGTATTGTAGAGTTATGTAAAAACTTAGAGCAGAAAGTAGCAAAGATTGAAGAAAAAAATAAAATCTTAGAAATAGAGAATGCTGAACTAAGAGAGAGACTCGGCTTAAACTCAAGGAATTCATCTTTACCAAGTTCAAAAGAGCTGTACAAAATAAAAAAAGACACACCAGAAGATAAGTCAGAGGGCGGCAGGAAGATAGGTGGTCAAGTTGGACATAAGGGGAATTGCCGAGCTAAAATGGAAGCAGATGAGGTGGTGAAGGTAGAGTTACCAAATAGATGCGAGTGTGGTGAAGAAATCGCAATATCGGAAAAACCATATGTCTATCAAAAAGTTGATTTACCAGAAATTAAGCCTTACGTAGTTGAGTATCAATTAGAACATGGTCGCTGTCGTAAATGCGGAAAAAGAAGGAGTAGCAAATTACCAGAAGGAGTTACACCGGATACCTTTGGTCCTAGAGTTAAGTCAGTAGTTGCATCACTAAGTGGGTTTTATAAGAATTCAAAGCGAGAAATAGCGAATATTATGAAAGACATCTTTAACATGAGTATAAGTGTTGGTAGTGTGTCCAATAGTGAAGCAAGGGTTTCGTCAAAATGTAAAGAAGCCTATGAACAAATAGAGGAAGAAATAAAAGCAAGCGAAATTTTGCATATTGATGAAACCAGTCACTACAACAAAGGCAAATTGGGATGGTGCTGGATGTTTGCCAACAATAAAGCAAGTCTTATGAAGTTAGCAGATACAAGAGGAATGAAATTTTTAAAGAATAGTGCATTTTGTGATTACAAAAACCTGGTAATTACTGACAGATATGCAGTTTACAACCACTTCAGTGATGAAAAACGACAAATTTGTTGGGCTCACTTATTGAGAAATTTCGAGAGGTTATCTCATAGTTGGAATAGTGAAGTAATGAGACTTGGCCATTGTTTAAAAGACGCAGCTAATGGATTGTTTGTATTAAAAAACGCTTTGTCAGAAAATGAAATTAGTATTTCAAAGTTCACTAAGCAAGCTAAAGAATTACGAAGATACATACAGTACTGCATGATAAAAATATCTTATATACTTGAAGCAAAAGGAGCTTCACGAACGGTAAAGGGTATTATAAAATCCGAGTCAATGATGTGGACATTTTTGGATGACCCAGAGAATATTCCATTAACGAATAACCATGTTGAGCGACAGATACGGCATTATGTTGTCTATCGTAAGAATTCATATTTTGCACAGTCAGAGCGAGGGAATAGGGAACGTTCAAAAAAGTGTGTCAAACCGTATTTTTAATTCAACTCAATTTTTAATCTATCAGGAAAAAAGATATCAAGTTGAGATATAGTTAAAGCCCAATTAGGTAAAGCCATAGCCCATTTTTGCTCTACTTTTTTTATAGCACAATATACCTGTTTATACAAGGCATTTGTATTAGTAAATGAGCCTTTGGTTTTAGTAAATTTTCTAATCTGTCTGTGCAGTCCCTCAATAGGATTAGTGGTATAAATTAGCCTCCTAACAGGACCTGAATACTTAAAATAACTGGACAAATTTTCCCAATTATTCTGCCAAGATTTTATGACTAATGGATACTTTTCGCCGGGAACGTTCAAAAAAGTGTGTCAAACCGAGAAGTAAAGTAATAAATTGATATAAAAAATGGAGGTTTGATATGAGTCAAGCAAATAGAACTAATGGGTTGGTAGATTATAAAGAATTAGAAACAAATATCCTGTCATCTATACGAGAAGGAAAACCATTGACAGGAAAAGATGGAGCATTAACACCGTTTATAAAAAGGTTGCTAGAGGCAAGTCTGGAAGGTGAAATAGAAAACCACATGTCAGCTAAAAGTGAAGAAAATAACCGAAGAAATGGGAGAAACGCAAAAACTTTACGCACGAGTGGAGGCTCATTTGAGCTGCTAACACCAAGAGATAGGGAGGGAAGTTTTGAACCACAAATAGTTAGAAAAAGGCAAACAAGCCTACATCCAGAACTTGAAGCAAAGGTATTAAGTACATACGCCAGTGGCATGGGATACAGAGACATAGCTTCACACGTTGAGGAAATATATGACCACAAAATATCAGCAGCAGAGATATCCAGTATTACTGATAAACTGCTACCAATAATCAATGAATGGCGCAGCCGTCCACTGCAATCAGTATATCCAATAGTGTTCATGGATGGCATGTTTTTTAAGGTTAAGGAGGATGGACATTGTGTAAGCAAGTGTATGTATAACATATTAGGCATAGATCAAAATGGCAGAAAAGAAGTATTAGGTTTTTATTTGGCTGAAAGTGAGGGAGCTAATTTCTGGTTGGGAGTGCTAAATGACCTCAAAGAAAGAGGAGTAGAAGATATTCTAATTGCCTGCATTGATGGGCTAAAAAGCTTTTCTACAGCTATAAATAGTATATTTCCTAAAGCAGAAGTACAACTATGTATAGTGCATCAGATAAGGAATTCACTGAAATATGTATCTAGCAAAGATGTAAAAGTTTTCATGAATGATTTGAAAAAAATATATCGTGCTTCAAGTAAAGAAATTGCCGAAAATTATTTGCTTGAACTGGAGGAAAAATGGGGCGAAAAGTATCCATTAGTCATAAAATCTTGGCAGAATAATTGGGAAAATTTGTCCAGTTATTTTAAGTATTCAGGTCCTGTTAGGAGGCTAATTTATACCACTAATCCTATTGAGGGACTGCACAGACAGATTAGAAAATTTACTAAAACCAAAGGCTCATTTACTAATACAAATGCCTTGTATAAACAGGTATATTGTGCTATAAAAAAAGTAGAGCAAAAATGGGCTATGGCTTTACCTAATTGGGCTTTAACTATATCTCAACTTGATATCTTTTTTCCTGATAGATTAAAAATTGAGTTGAATTAAAAATACGGTTTGACACACTTTTTTGAACGTTCCCTTTTCGCCCCATTTTTCCTCCAGTTCAAGCAAATAATTTTCGGCAATTTCTTTACTTGAAGCACGATATATTTTTTTCAAATCATTCATGAAAACTTTTACATCTTTGCTAGATACATATTTCAGTGAATTCCTTATCTGATGCACTATACATAGTTGTACTTCTGCTTTAGGAAATATACTATTTATAGCTGTAGAAAAGCTTTTTAGCCCATCAATGCAGGCAATTAGAATATCTTCTACTCCTCTTTCTTTGAGGTCATTTAGCACTCCCAACCAGAAATTAGCTCCCTCACTTTCAGCCAAATAAAAACCTAATACTTCTTTTCTGCCATTTTGATCTATGCCTAATATGTTATACATACACTTGCTTACACAATGTCCATCCTCCTTAACCTTAAAAAACATGCCATCCATGAACACTATTGGATATACTGATTGCAGTGGACGGCTGCGCCATTCATTGATTATTGGTAGCAGTTTATCAGTAATACTGGATATCTCTGCTGCTGATATTTTGTGGTCATATATTTCCTCAACGTGTGAAGCTATGTCTCTGTATCCCATGCCACTGGCGTATGTACTTAATACCTTTGCTTCAAGTTCTGGATGTAGGCTTGTTTGCCTTTTTCTAACTATTTGTGGTTCAAAACTTCCCTCCCTATCTCTTGGTGTTAGCAGCTCAAATGAGCCTCCACTCGTGCGTAAAGTTTTTGCGTTTCTCCCATTTCTTCGGTTATTTTCTTCACTTTTAGCTGACATGTGGTTTTCTATTTCACCTTCCAGACTTGCCTCTAGCAACCTTTTTATAAACGGTGTTAATGCTCCATCTTTTCCTGTCAATGGTTTTCCTTCTCGTATAGATGACAGGATATTTGTTTCTAATTCTTTATAATCTACCAACCCATTAGTTCTATTTGCTTGACTCATATCAAACCTCCATTTTTTATATCAATTTATTACTTTACTTCTCGGTTTGACACACTTTTTTGAACGTTCCCGCTCAACATGGTTATTCGTTAATGGAATATTCTCTGGGTCATCCAAAAATGTCCACATCATTGACTCGGATTTTATAATACCCTTTACCGTTCGTGAAGCTCCTTTTGCTTCAAGTATATAAGATATTTTTATCATGCAGTACTGTATGTATCTTCGTAATTCTTTAGCTTGCTTAGTGAACTTTGAAATACTAATTTCATTTTCTGACAAAGCGTTTTTTAATACAAACAATCCATTAGCTGCGTCTTTTAAACAATGGCCAAGTCTCATTACTTCACTATTCCAACTATGAGATAACCTCTCGAAATTTCTCAATAAGTGAGCCCAACAAATTTGTCGTTTTTCATCACTGAAGTGGTTGTAAACTGCATATCTGTCAGTAATTACCAGGTTTTTGTAATCACAAAATGCACTATTCTTTAAAAATTTCATTCCTCTTGTATCTGCTAACTTCATAAGACTTGCTTTATTGTTGGCAAACATCCAGCACCATCCCAATTTGCCTTTGTTGTAGTGACTGGTTTCATCAATATGCAAAATTTCGCTTGCTTTTATTTCTTCCTCTATTTGTTCATAGGCTTCTTTACATTTTGACGAAACCCTTGCTTCACTATTGGACACACTACCAACACTTATACTCATGTTAAAGATGTCTTTCATAATATTCGCTATTTCTCGCTTTGAATTCTTATAAAACCCACTTAGTGATGCAACTACTGACTTAACTCTAGGACCAAAGGTATCCGGTGTAACTCCTTCTGGTAATTTGCTACTCCTTCTTTTTCCGCATTTACGACAGCGACCATGTTCTAATTGATACTCAACTACGTAAGGCTTAATTTCTGGTAAATCAACTTTTTGATAGACATATGGTTTTTCCGATATTGCGATTTCTTCACCACACTCGCATCTATTTGGTAACTCTACCTTCACCACCTCATCTGCTTCCATTTTAGCTCGGCAATTCCCCTTATGTCCAACTTGACCACCTATCTTCCTGCCGCCCTCTGACTTATCTTCTGGTGTGTCTTTTTTTATTTTGTACAGCTCTTTTGAACTTGGTAAAGATGAATTCCTTGAGTTTAAGCCGAGTCTCTCTCTTAGTTCAGCATTCTCTATTTCTAAGATTTTATTTTTTTCTTCAATCTTTGCTACTTTCTGCTCTAAGTTTTTACATAACTCTACAATACTGATCAACAATTGAAGCATCTAGCCTTACTTTACTATCAACATTTTGTGTTATTACTACTTTAATATATTATGTCAATTGTTTTTTATCCTTGCCACACCTCTGAACGGATACAAATTATTCCCTTCAGCGCTCCCATTCGCAAATGCTCTAATGTTATTGCATGTTTGTTTCTCATTAGCTGTAAATGGTCAGTTATTACGTCTGCTAGCGCTTTAAGTTCACTTTCTGATCCAAATGCCCTTATTCCCTGTACTTCCTCTGGTAACACTACATCATCATGCGGAATATGTGGAATCGTAAATGTTCTTACCTTTCTTTTTCCTCTTTTTCCTACTGTTGCTGGCGCCCCTGGTACTTGCGTTGGTAATAAACTTAATACTCCGTTGTGTTCTTCTATGGTAATATGTCTAAATCTTACTGACCTACTTGGAAACAAATTTAGATTTTCAACTCGTCCATAATTTATCGGCAATATATTTATCGCATTTGTTAGTGCCGTCATGCTAAATGCTGTATTTGTAAATGGATTTTGCATTTTTTCTCTCCTTTTTTTCCTATTAATTTTAGTTAAATTCCCTTGCGGACAATGATCCCTCGTGCTTCAAGTTGCTTTATTGCTGCAGCTTTCTGCTCTTCAGTGATATTTGCTGGCCACACAACCGCATGATCTGCTAGTATTGCACAACGAGTAATAATTACTGCTTTAGCATTTTCTGTCGCATTTACATCACTTACTACTGCACCTATCGCTGTTTGTGTACCATCTGTGGCAGTTGGATTTATTATCTTAACCATGCTATCTTTATCGAGAGCCACTACTGTACCAAGCTTTAGGTTCTGCCCTTTTGCTACTGTTATCTGATCTCTTGAATATAGACTTGATGCCTCATACTTTAATAAGTCACCCAGATTATTTTGTTCGCTTATACAACTCATAAATTTCTCTCCTTAACTGCTTACCGCCGCTTTTATCAATGCTATATACGGCGGTTATAAAAATACTTTAACTCCTACGACTTTTCGCTACCTGCATCATCAATTCTTCTCCTGAATTCTGTGGTATTGCACTCAGTATCTCTGTCTTCTTTGTTCTCTCTGTAAGTAATTCCATTAAAACTTCCCTAGCTTGCTCAACACTTACACTTTGCTCAATAAATTCTCCTATCTTTTCTGGCATCTTCGATAAATTACATAAACGTATTAATTCAAGAACTTCAGTACGATACTTGGTTAAATTATCAGTTTCTAGGTCATTTGTAGTTTGTTCATTCATAGTAATACTCCTGTTTTTATTAATAGATGAAAGAATTGTCATTCCGTCTGCAAGGCCTATTTCTACTGCTTTCTCCCCAAAATATAGCCCTGCCTCTGTTGATCGAATCTTTTCAATTGAAAGACCTCTGTTCCTTGCTATTAGCTGCAAAAACATTTCATATAGTCGGTCTACTTCTTTTTGTAAGCTTCCCAGACTTTCAGACGTCATTGGCTCATGTGGGTTTAAATCATTCTTTCGACTACCAGCAAAGATTGTGGTGTACTTAACACCTTGCTTTTCATCAAATCTACTTTGATCTATATGACTTGCTATTACTCCAATACTGCCAACACCAGAAGTTCTGCTCACAAATACCTTCTCAGCGCTTGAAGCTATAGCATATGCAGCAGAGTATGCATCATCATTTGCTATCGCTATTATCCTCTTTTTTGCTCTTGATTCATAAATAAAGTCAGCTAGGTCAAATATACCGTTTACCTCTCCTCCGGGGCTATCTATTTCCAGCATAATTGTCTCTATGCTACTATCTGCTAATGCTTGTTTGATTTGTTCTTCTATTTGCTCATATGATGTCATCCCGAGCATTTCATCAAACGCACCTGGTTTTTTAGTCAAGATTCCATGTATTGCTATAATTGCAGTTCTTTCTACGTTACTTTTGATGGAGTGCTTTATGTTTTTAAACGTGGGATGTTTTTGATTGTTTAATGACAATAGCTCAAAACTCCTTGGTTCAAGCATTAATGGTTTTCCTAAGAGCATCATAATCCTTTACAATCAGAGTCAAACATTAAGTTGAGACTATTTGCACGTTTTTGATCTTCTGCTATTTCTTGATCTATTTCTTCAACATCGTAACCCATTTCTGATACTACTTCCGATCGACTCTTAAATCCATTCCTTACTGCCATTTGCTGCGATTGCTGGTCTTTCAGTGGATCCACCCAATCAAATCCCTGTGGTATCCATTTTACTTCTTCTTTCGCTGCTTTTACTACTTTTTCATCTATACTCAGTTCTCCACAAAACACTGCTAATTCTAGCCATCTATTCCAAATAGGTCTACAAAACTGGAACACTATCACGTTATGCTGTAACATTGCGCACCTTCTGCGAAACTCTATCAACCCTGCCCGAATGGATGAATAATTAACGCTTGTTAAATCTCCTGTTAGCTGCTCATATGTTATTCCTGTACCTATTGCTATTGCCCTCAGTTGCTGTCTCATGAATGCTTCATAACTTCCTCCAACATCTGATGGCTCTGAAAATTTTATGTCCTCTCCTGGGTCTAAAAGCTGCATTGTTCCAGGTTCCAGGCCAGATAGTGCTACTCCTTGCTCACTTGCTTCACCTTCTCCCATGATATTTGCTTCTGGATCAAGTCTCGTAATAAATCCCGCAAACATTGCTGCAGTCTTTTTTCGTACTAATTCTGCATCATCATATTGATCAAGTTCATAGAGCTTTAGCAGTATACTCGAAAGCCATGGCTCTCCTCTAATTTGCCCAGGTCTTAGTGGTCTATAAATATGTAAAACATCATTTGCTGGTACTCTTACTGATTCTCCAAATGAGCCTTCGCCTGGATGTTCTCTAAATAAGTAATATGCTTCTCTTTGCCCAAGCTTGTTAAACTCAATCCCGTTTCTTATTACATTACCATTTGCTAAAGTTTGATTTGTTTTATTGTCTAAATGTTCAGACTCAAGTACTTGCAGTTGTAGTGGTACAGAAAATCTATCTTCCAGCTTTCTCGTTCTTAAACGTACAAAACATTCTCCTCCCTCTATCATACTTCTGCATACTAGAGCTTGTAATCCATAAAAATCACTTACTCCACTACTGTCTGCTTCATCTGTCCATCTTAGCCATAATTCTTGCACCTTCTTTCGAAATTCTCCATCTCTTGCTTTTGATTGTGGTTTTATTCCTGTTCCAATAGAGTTACTTACTATCGTATCAATTATATTTGCAGCGTAAGGATTTTTTCTCACCATATCACGTGATCTACTACGTAAAGTTTCAAGGCTTTGAGACAGCAAATTGTTTATACTTCCTAACTCTGGTTGAAAGTGAAAAAATCTTCTTCCTGAGCCTGCTGCATCCCACGCTGAGCTTTTGATTTTTGGCTTACTAAATAGTTGTTTGAACGATTTTAATAGCATTTTGCCTCTTTGATTATGCAGCAGTTTGTTGCGCAATTTGACATTAAAAAATTACAGCAAGCTGCTGGAGAGTCTGGCTGTTAACACTTTATAAATTATGCATGAGGCTCTTGCACAAATACCAACGCTTATTCTGGGCTGCGTTCATAAATGTCCTTCCGATGTCCCATTGCAGTAATAGTTACTGTGTGTTTTGAGTAATTTATCCTATAAATTACACGATAATCACTTACTCGTATCCTAAAATACCCTTTGAATTCATGCGATAATGCTTTACCTATTGCTTTAGGGTTGGTTGCAAGACGACTATCTACAGCTCTTCTCACTCTAGATCTTATCGTTTGTGGTAATGCAAGAAAGTCCTCCTCAAGAACTCTTTTTGAATAGATAATATCGTATCCCAGCTTGTATCTCCACCTTTAGACTGTTTTTGCAGATAATATTCTATTCCAATCTACATCCTCACTTCTAATTTCTTCATCACCTCTAGCATCACGCTCAAGAGAAAGCTTAGCCAACTTTATATCTACTTCATCTATTTCATCATCTTCTTCAGATAATTTGCTTGCTTCAATTTCTTCTTCCACTAGGTCCTTTACAACTTCTCCTATAGTTCTATTTTGAACTTTTGCCATTTCTATAAGGTAGTGAGCAAATTCCCCCTCAAAATTTACATTAACATTAAGCCTTTCTTGACTTTGATCCATATTTTAACTAGAAAATACCAATCTTAAACTATAACATTTTTACACAATTTTGTCAATCCCCTTACTTGTCGCAATCACAATTCTTCTCTTCGGTCTCACACCTGCAACTTTCAGTTCAGCTTTAATACGTTGTCTTAAGTTTAGTAAATCATTTATCTGAACTTCAGCATATCTCACAACATGGTCACCATATGCAATTGATACTACTCTCTCTCCATTTTGTAGTTTCTTTATCGCTTCTTCGACTTGAATTAAATAATCTTCGTTATACATTTATTACTTGCTTCTAAGAAACTTCCCCTATCAGCTCATCTTTTTTTATCAGGATATAACCAAATTCATTGGCTTTTTTACCCAGATTCTTTACTACTCTTTCCTTATATAACTTTTCATAATAATCCATTCCTTTTTCTACATATTCTTGTCCACATTTCAGCATTTGATAAAAAATACATGCTAATTTTCTTGCTGTAGCAGTTATTGCTTTTGGTGCTCCCAATCGATTTTTCAATCTTCTACAGTACGCACCTAATGCACTTTTACTGTGCAACATAGAATAACCAGCAAGTCGAAAAGCATTTGCAGCACGGTTAATTACTTTACGAGTTCCACTTCTAATCACTCTTTCTCCTGTAATCCTATTAAATGGACATAATCCCAACCAAGAAGTAAAATGTTTTTCTGATGGCCATTTATTAGCATTAAGACCAACTTCTGAGAGGATGGTCTGTATATTTGATGTATTAAGCCCTGGAACTTTGGTGAAATCCATGCCAGTTATTCGATACAATTCTTCGTGTGCAGCAAAGTTTGGTTTGTTTCCTGCAGACCTCTTTACTTTACTGCATTGCTTATTTTCATTTGATCTTGTTTCAAGTGTTTTATAATAGTTTTCCATACTTTTATCACATTCTTTTATTTGCTCTTGAAAAAAAGTATATGCTTCGTATTCTTGCTTTAATGTAAACAAATGCTCTTCTCTATAGTCACCTGTTAGTGCTTTTGCTATGGTTGATCTGTCATTTTTTATTCGTCTATCACTCAATTCAGCCAATCTATTAGAGTTTCTTTCACCCGCAATTATTGCTTTAATGATTCGCATACCAGTTACACCTGTAATATCACTAATAACCTTGTGTAATTGAATGTTCATTTGAATTAATGCTTTTTGCATACGTTGAGTGTGTACAGCTGCACTTTTTATCAGGTTGTCATGTTGTCTATTATAACCACGTAGTACACAAATTTGGTTATCAGGCCTAAATGATCCTTGAAGTAACCCATAGCTATGTAATTGCTGTAACCACTGGCAATCTTGAACGTCTGATTTTCTTCCAGGTACATTTTTTACATGTCGTGCATTTACCAGTTTAACTTCGAATCCATATGATTCAAGTATTTGAAACAAAGGAATCCAATATACTCCTGTTGATTCCATGGCTATCGTTCTAACTTCACACTTTTTCAACCACTTTGCTAGGTTATGAAGATCTACTGTAAAGCACCCAAATTTTTGAACGCGTTGTTTATCTCTCCCTTCTGGTACGCATGCATAATGTACAGATGAACCAATATCAATCCCTGCTGCATTAGGATTCACTACTTCTAATTTACTTTTTGCTTTTGCCATATAAAATCCCTTATATATACCTTATAATGAAGAAGTGCTTTAGCTTGGGGCGGTTATATTACACAATCTTCTAAACGAGGTAGCTAAGAAGCTCCATCAATGGTTTGACCGTCCCTTCCAAAATCATACTGATCCACGGGCATTTATTGCACCATTGCGAACTCGATTATAACTGCAGAAGCACTTCTTCATAAAATTATATCCAAAAATTACTGCAATGTGCATTAGGACGTTTCTTTCTGGTTTAACAGATTTTGTCTGTTCCGGTGCTGATCCACTTGCTTTTGACTATTTTCTTTGATTTTTTGCTTTCTGGTTTTTCACTATTCCATTTACTCTCTGGCCAACGATCAATTCCAAGCGCAATAGATGCTGCTCTTGCGTAAATTCGGCAATCTAGTACTTCATTTCTTTCTCTTACCTTTTGCCACTCTTGTTTGGTATATCCTTTCACTACTTTACTGACTAATTGCTCTGCCGTTAGCTGCTTAAAATATTCAGGTGCATACTCAGGAAAATGACAATATCCTGCTGGCACTTTCTCTTTTTCCCCGCTTTTTAAAATATTAAGTAGCTGAAAAAGCTCTGATTTTAATATCGATACTCCTACTGGCCAGAGCTTTATTCCTCTCTTTAGCTTTTGACCACCAACTGTTATATCTACTCTACTTGGGCTGCTAAGTGGTACTAGTGCTTTATTTACACCTTTCACTGCCATTACTCTTCCCGATCCTTGATGACTTCTCACCCAGTTGTAAACTTCCTGCGTTGCATACCCTGCATCAACCGCCATCATGCTTATCATATATTCAAGCCCATTTTCACCGATAAAATGATGATTTAAGAGCTCAGAGAGTTTTCCCCATACTTCTCCACCTCCTGTATCTCCTTCAAATACTCGATAGTCTATTGACCAACTTTCACGGCTTTTTCCCCAGGCTACAACTTCTACTTCTAAACGATCTTTTTGGACATCTACTCCTGCTGTGAGAACCACTTCACCTTTTGGTACTGTGCCTACGGGAAAAAATTCTCTCCTGTTAAATAATTGCTTCCAATCTGGTACTTCTCCTTTATCTACCCAGGTTTCTCCAAGCGTAGTATTTATCCAAACCTTCAGTAATTGTTCGCTTTCCTTTGCATGGAGAAAGTCCTCTACTGCTTGTTGCCAACTATACCAGCCTACTGGACTATAAAGACTTGAAAGATGAAATCCTTTTTTCTCCCCTTCTTTTGCCCCTGTAGCTCTCCATTCTCCACGGTCTAGCATCTCTGTCTTTTGATGATTTTCTATCTTTTCACCACATTCTATACACATATAGTGTGCTGTATTTGGATTTTTATCTTCCCATTTTATTTGTGACCACTTTAAAATTTGGTAATAATTACAATGCGGACATGGTACAAAAAAATATCTCTTGTCTGTAGCTTCAAATTCCTTCTCAATTCTGCTTATTCCATGAATCGTTGGCGTTGATACTAAAAAAATCTTTCGCCGTGCAAATGTATTAGTACGGGCTATGCTGAGTAAAACTGGATCTCCTTCACCTCCCGAATCTCCTGGATAGGCATCTATTTCATCAAGAAAGAGATATTTTACTGGCATAGATCGGAGGCCTACACTGCTATTTGCTCCGGTTATTACTACTATTCCACCTGGAAATTCCTTACTTTGTACAGTATTCCCTGAATCTCTTGATCTTGGGTCTTTTACTTTACTTTTTAAACATGGTGTACTTTCAATCAGTGGCGCAAATCTTCCTTTTGACCAACGTTTTCCCATTTCAACTGTTGGCTGTACTACTAGCATTGGCCCTGGTGTTTGATCGATGATATAGCCTATCCAATTGTTACCAGCTTCTGTTCCCCCAATCTGCGCTCCTTTCATGAATACTACTTTTTCTGCAGGTGAAGAAGGAGAAAGTGAATCCATTATTTCTTTTAAATAAGGAGTTCTTTCTGTTCTCCATTTCCCTGGCTCTGATGCTGCAGTTGGTGCTAGAACTCGATACTCATTTGCCCACTCTGATACTTTAAGCTCTGGATCTGGTCTTAAACCTTCAGAAAAAGCTCTAGCGTATATCATTGTCTGCATCTACTCATAATTGACTCTATCTCAACATCATTAACAGTAGAACTACACTCTTCCAGTTCCATAAACATCTTTTTCTGAAATTCCTTTTCTATGTATCTTTTGCTCATCTCACTTATCATTATTGCTATAATAAGCGCAAGTATTCCTGTTGTTGTTGCAAAAATGATTGTACTGCTTATTGTTGTTGCTGTTAAACCTATATATGCTGCCATTGCTACTGCGCTAACTGTAATACAGATGCAGATAATATTATTATGTTTTTTCATCCTTTTATCTGCTATTTCTCTCTGTGCTATATATTTATTATGAAGGGTTGGAAAATTAACAACGGTATCTCTGCAGAGTAACGCTCCATTTTTTTCAGTAAATAAAACTTTAAGTAACTCTAAATTATTTGACTTGATTGCTAAGTGCAAAACAGGTGTATAGTTTGCTCCTTTTTTCAGTAGTAATTTTACTACATGTAAATGTCCTTTTTCTGCAGCAAGGTAAATAGGTGATAAACCTTTATTATTTACAATATCAATATCAATTTCTTCCTTTAAGATTGCATCTACAAGCTCAATTTCTCCTCTTTGTGCAGCTAAATGGAGTAGACTATTCTTTTCAGAACCGTATTTATTACTCATCAAAGCCTTCTTTATCTCAGGTTTAGCGTAATCAAATGGTGTCTTGCCCCTATCGTCTTTTACCAGAGGGTCTATATCTTCTCGCGTTAGTAAGACCTCTATTGTTTTAAGTCTTTCAGCGTAATGTAGAGGTGTTCTATTTTCGTAGTCCTGCAAATTGACTTGAGCATTAGGCTCCTTTATTAAGCATTTGAGAATATCAAGACATAAATCCCTTTCATCGTAATTAGTATTACTTACAGCTATATGCACAGGTGATAATTTCATCGAGTTTTGTCCTACACGTGCGCTATTTACATCTGCTCCTAGCTCCAGTAATAACTTTACTATCTCCAACTTCTTGTTATTAACTGCATAGTGCATTGGTGTCTGATTTCGTGCATCAAAGACATCTATTTCAGCGCTTCCTTCTTCCACTAAAATTTTGACAACATTTTCATGTCCTATGCCTGCTGCTAGATGTAATGGAGTATGATGCAGAGCATTTCGTACATTAACGTCAATACCTTTTCTGATCAAATATCTAACTGCATTAATTTCACCTATCATTGCAGCTAAATGAAGTAAGCTATCTTGTTCTGATCCGTATTTGTGATTGATTAATGCTTGTAATATTTCTGCTTTTTTACCTTCTTTGGCATAATCTAAGGAGGTTTTGCCTTCATTGTCCTCAACAAAAGGATTAATGTTCTTTTTCGTGAGTAACAGATCTACCATACTTAATTCATCAAACTCTATAGCGCAATGCAGTGGAGTTTTTCCGTTTAACCCTCTGACATTAACATCTAATCCAGGTTGATTAATGAGGCATTTTATTAACTCTAAACTTAAGTTATCAGCCATTTTATATTCAAAATCTTTTTTATATTTGAAATTTAGTATTAGATAATTCTTGTAATGAGTTTGTAATCTCTTCGGTTAGCGCCATATGAATCTTTTCAGTGTCGCTCAGTGATGCAAGCAGTGCTGAAACTCTATTTGGAATATTAAGCAAATTATTACGGACAACTCTTGCTACATTAAACGCATCGCGCTTTACTTCTTCTACTGCTACAAGTTCTCCTATCTCAGCCTTAGCTTTCGCCTCAAGAAGTTTACCTCGCTCCATTTCATTTTTTATTCGCGTTTTAAGCAACATCGTGGAAAGTTTTTCTCCGCTTTCTGAATAGTTTTTTCTTCTCAGTGGTTGACTTGGATCTCTGATTGTTTCTATAGCCCTGTTTGCTTGTTCTCGGTCAATGAGTCCATCTTCCAGCTCAACTATTCCTTTTTTTACTAAAGAACAGACATATTGCTTTGATACTCCTATCTCTCTTGCCCATTCTGTTTGTGTGATTTTTTCCACTCTTTTCCTCCTCTCTTTTCGCTCCTTTTTACGAATTTTCTTCTTGAATTTCCGCAAAAGTTTTACCAGTACTGGCTAAAAGGGCATCTCTTCCGGTATATATTTGCCAACGTTTTATGGTTACATCTACAAATTTTGAATCTAGCTCTATTGTCCTACAGATTCTTCCTGTTCTCTCACATGCAATCAGTGTACTTCCAGAACCACTAAATGGATCAAATACTATATCTCCAGGTCTACTGCTATTAACTATTGCTCTCTCCATTAGCTCTACTGGCTTCATTGTTGGATGTAATGAGTTATGTGTTGGCTTATCATAAAACCACAGATCACTTTGATTTCTTCCTCCATGCCACTCACGTTTATTACCGCTTTTCCATCCATAGAGCATTGCTTCGTATTGTCTTTGATAATCTGATCTTCCTAGCGTAAAGTGACTCTTTGCCCAAATGATAAATGTTGACCATTTTCCTCCTGCCTCCTCAAATGCTTTTTTCAACGTTGAAAACTCTGATGATGATATGCAAATGTAAATTGCTCCCTTCGTATATGCTAAAATATGGGAACAGATGTCATAGAGAAAAAGCTCATACTTTTCACCTTGATTATCGTTTAGTATCTTTTTATCCTCTCTTTCTTGACTGCTACCATAATCAACGTTATATGGAGGATCACAAACAGTAATGTCTGCCATTTTATCATCTAACAGCGCTTTATATGATTCAACTACAGAGCTATCACCACAATAGATTCTATGATCACCTAAAATCCATAAATCCCCTGGTTTTGTTATTTCTACCCTTTTTTCATCACCAACCAAGTCAGAAAAATCTTCTTTTTCACCATCTAAGTCATCAAGGAAATGTTGAACTTTTTCTAGCTCAAATCCAGTCATTTTAAGATCAAATTGTAAATCTTCTAACTCTTGAATTTCCACCTTCAAAAGATCATCATCCCACTTTGCCCAATTAGCTGATTGATTTGCCAGTAACCGAAAAGCTTTGGTTTGTGGTTCATTTAAATTATCACTTAAGACCACTGGAATACTCTCCATACCAAGTTTTCTTGCTGCTTTAAGTCTTAAATGGCCATCAACCACAGTCCCATCGCTTTTTGCAACTATTGGTATACGAAAACCAAACTCCCGAATAGAAGCACACATTCTATTTACTACGTCATCATTTTTACGTGGGTTACGCTCATATTCAACTAGGTTTCGAGTAGGATAGTAGTGGATTGCTAAATTCATATCTTAATAATTAAAAAGTTAATATTCAAAATATCTCTGACGCTAGAGAAGGCCTGGGGTCGAACCCACCAAACCCGCCATTATGGCCGAAAGGACCCACTTTTTATGGGTTTTTTGTCTTATTAATATCTTTACTAATATAGAACATTAATGCCAAAGCATCGGCCTCATTATCATCTCTAGGTGAAAAACTTTTTTCACGTATCGCTTCAATAACTTCACTCTTACTTGCATTGCCTTTGCCTGTTATAAAGCGTTTTATAGTTTTAACATTAACACCTTGGTAGGGAATATTGTTCTCTTCACACCAAGCAGACAGAACTGCGAGAAAACCGCCATAGCAATGCGCTGCATCAGTTCCTAGATGTCTTCTTACTTCCTCAAAATACACTGCAGTGAACTCATGTTTCAAAGAATTAAGCCAATTGTGAAAACTTAAAAAACACATTCCACCTCCACTGAAACGGCTACCATGAAAGCTTTTGCTTCCACTTTCAATTACTCCATCTGTAAGAATTGCCCAGCCGGTTTGCTTGCCGAGATCTAGCGTTAAGATTGACGTACAAAAACTCCTTTGTGTAATTAAAGTTCAATGCCCTGTATAATATATATGTACGATGACTCGCAAATTCGTCCGCAATTTTGAAAAAAAATTAAAAAAAATTTCATATCCTGCCATTTGAGTTTTTTTCATCTTTACTTATCTTAATAACTATTTTACATAACTTATATTACGCCAATATTTATATTATTATATTATCATATATTATATTTTACCTGTATTTAAATATATATATAATATATATAAGACTTCAGTAATCCGTAAACCCTCTTTACTGGCCGATTTTAGCCACTTAACTTTAGAAACGGCTTTTAGGAATAGAACATAAAAAAGACAATATTATCAATAACTTAACGATTACTGCTTTCTGAAATACTAATTAGTAACTCAGAAATTAGGTACGAAATTGGTAGTTTTTTACCTATGAAAAAGTAGCTTCAGTAGTGTATCAAAACGTTTAAATCTTATTTTAATTTTTAAAGATTTTATTCTTTTAGATAAAAAAATTATTACTACTTTTTTATAATAAATTAGTCATACAAAGTCTTGGTAAAAATCTCTATTCATGAAACTTTTGGAGTTTTTATGAAGAATTCTTATCAAGGAATCGATTCTACAATTGTTAAACATGTGAGATTTCAAGCTTCGCGCCTTAAATCCAAAAGCTGTTTTATTAACGAAAGTCTCGAAGATATAGAACAAGAGCTTTTTTGTCAGGTTTGGCAATATCTTAACCAGCACGATGAGAAAAGAAGTAGTTTTAGTACTTTCGTTGCTAGATTAGCTAATTATTGTGCTCGCAATATGTTACGCAATCAGTTATGTCTAAAACGTAATATAACTTTTGATGATATAAACGACGATATTCCAGATCATAGGAACTCGGAAATCGAAGCGATAATTCGCACTGATATAAATAATATAATTTCAACTTTGTCTGAAAAAGATAGTAATTTATGTCAATTACTTAAGGTATTTACTATTACTGAAGTTTCTGTAATAACCAAAATACCAAAGACAACTATCTATCGCACACTAGAACGAATACGCAATAAATTCTCAGTTTTAGAGAAGTTATAAGCTCTCGATTATATTTGCTCAAAATTTTTTTTTTGCAAATTGCGGACGAATTGCCTAGGTCATCGTACATATATATTTAGGTACTGGGAGAAAAATGAAAATAATGAACAGCAATGAACGGCTAAAAGTTCAAACAGGTATAAAAATGGTCATCTTTGGTCCTTATGGTATAGGTAAAACTAGTCTCTTAAAGACCATAAATGAACCAACACTTTGTCTTGATTTTGAGGCAGGTTTACTTGCTGTTCAAGATTGGCAAGGGGATTCTGTAAGTATTCGTACTTGGAATGAGGCAAGAGATATTGCATGTCTCATAGGTGGTCCTAATCCTGCGTTAAAATCTGACTCAGCATATAGCCAAAGACACTATGAGCATGTATCCAGTAAATACAAAGAGCTTGCTTCGGAGTTTCTCAAGTATCGATGTGTTTTTATCGATAGTATTACAGTAGCCTCGCGTTTATGTCTTTTATGGTCAAAAATGCAACCTGAAGCTTTTTCTGAAAGATCAGGAAAACAAGATATGAGAGCTGCTTACGGGTTACTTGCTCAAGAAATGATGGCTTGGCTCAATCAGTTTCAACATATTCCAAATAAAGACATCATTACAGTTGGAACTCTTGGACAATACCTCGATGATTTCAATCGCTCAACTTGGCTACCTCAATGTGAAGGAGCTAAAACTGCAAGTGAAATTCCAGGTATTGTTGATGAGGTAATCAGTATGGTTGGAATCAAGAAAGATGATGGTACAGAGGTTCGTTCATTTGTCTGTCAGACGATTAATTCTTGGGGATATCCTGCTAAAGATCGAAGTGGTTGCCTTAATATGGTTGAAGAACCGCATCTAGGAAAACTTCTTACAAAAATTAAAACTAAAGCTTTTGCAATTCAACCTGTCACGCCCAACATATAGGAGGTTATTATATGCTACAAAACTTTTTAACTATTGGTCAAAAAATTCCTTTTTTCAGTGTGAAAGAATACTTGGACGATCGATCGCCAATACCAGAGGATATAATCTCACCAAGAATTTTAACAAAAAGAGGCTTATTGGTACTGGGTGGCCCACCTAAAATCGGCAAAAGTGACTTTTTGATTTCATGGCTCGTTCATATGGCTGCAGGTGTTCCTTTTCTTGGTATGGTTTCAAATAGACCTTTAAAAATTTTCTACATGCAAACTGAAATTGAATATGAATATATGAAAGAACGTTTGCAACAACTTGATAATGAACTTTTGAATGTAGCTGCTAACAACTTAATCATTACGCCAAAAGTGCACTTATCATTTAATCATGATGAAATAAGTGAAATTAAGGAGATTGTAAATGAACGCTTTAAACCTGATGTTTTGGCCATAGATCCATTACGTAACATCTTTAGCAGTGAATATGGGAATGAAAATGATAATAGTGCTATGCTGTTCTTTCTGCAAAAGACTCTTGAGAAGCTACGCAGTGCTGTCAATCCAGATGCTTGTATTGTACTCACTCATCATACAAAAAAATTATCGAAAAAGATGCTCGAAGAAGATCCATTTCAAGGCCTAAGTGGTGCTGGATCTTTACGTGGATTTTACAGTACTGGTATGGTGATGTTTGCTCATGATGAAGAAAGCAGTGCACGCCAGATAGTATTTGAGCTTCGCAATGGTGAACGCGTGCCAAACAAACTTGTCGATAAGATAAATGGTCATTGGCAGCTAATGGAATAGCTAACTTTCACTTTAAAGTCAACTTATAGGAGAGCGTATGCTACAAGATTTTTTAACTGATTTTAATAATGCAAAACTGCAGAGCAGTTTAATACCGAAAGGTACAATAGTCAAGGTAAAAATGGCAATAAAGCCTGGAGGTTATGAAAATTGGTTCACTAAAAACTACACTACTGGCAGTATCTATTTAAATGTAGAATTTACCGTCACTGAAGGCCCATATGCAAAACGCAAGATTTTTCAGATTATAGGTATCAAAAATGGCAAAGCAGAAGGTGAAGAAGACATCTGGGGAGAATCTGGACGTTCTATGCTGCGTAGTATTTTGGAATCATCCAGAAATATTCATGCAAATGACACTTCAGAGAAAGCAGTTACTGCTAGAAGAATAAACTCTATAGCTGATTTCAACGATTTAGAGTTTACAGCAAAAGTAGGCGTTGAAACTAATAATACATACGGAGATAGAAATAGGATTACTACAGTTATTACTCCAGAATTACAAAAAAATTTTCAAGATGATTGGTTGCCATTTTGAAGTATGACGAAGGAAAGTTGTGGGCTGCTGTTATTACTAGAGCTATTCAGGATGCAGCAGGAAAAAACCCTAAACTTAAAAAAGAGGCTTGTCAATGGATTCGCTCACGATCTTTTGAAACTGTTTGTGAGCTGGCTAATCTTGACTTTAAACGTCTAAAAAATATGTTGAACAAATTTGGAATAAACAAGGAGAACTTTATGGATTTTTCATCTAAAAATGCTTTGAAAATAAAATCGTTATTAATTAATAATATCAAAGATTGTTTATCTTATTTGTTGCCTGATGGCAAATCTTACCAAGATAAATTCTATATTGGAAGTAGAAATGGAAATAAGATAATAGTTGAAATGGAAGGAGAAAATGCAGGAAATTGGTACAACCTGATCGAAGAAAAGAAAGGAAATATAATAGACCTTTGGACTTTAGTTAAAGGTAATATAGATTCTGCTGAAACATGGTTGAACGGTAAAGATGAAAGAAGTTCCATATTACAAGAAAAACAAAACGAAGGAAAAGCATTTTCTGTAAATCATTACTTAAATGACAAATCACCAATGCCACAAGATATAATAGGCCCAAGAATTTTGACACCAGGTGGTCTTTTGGTCATAGGTGGTACTCCAAAGATTGGCAAAAGTCATTTTCTTCTTTCTCTATTAGCACATCTGGCAGCAGGAAGATCATTTCTTGGCATGAAACCTACAAGACCGCTAAAAATATTCTATCTACAAAATGAAATGGAATATGATTATATTAGAGAACGTATACAACAACTCAATAAACTTCCTCACTTAGCAACAGAAAACTTAGTTGTGACGAACAAGATGAATTTGACCTTAAATGAAGAAGGTATAGAAAAAATAAAAAATATGGTAGAGGAAAAGTTTGATTTAGTTGTGATTGATTCTCCTTATAATTACGTTAACTATGGTCTACAGCATGCAATAGAAAAACTACGTTCCAAGATTAATCCTATGGCTGGAATAATCATCACAAATCACACCAAAAAAGTATCTACCTCTACATTGGAAAAGAATCCATTTCAAGCTCTCGTTGGTGCTAATGCTTTAAGAAGTTTTTATACATCTGGAATAGTAATATTTCAACCCAATAAACGTACAAATATCTTGCAAGTAGTATATGAACTTAGAAACGGTAGATCTATACCAACAAAATTCATCAACAAGATTAATGGATGTTGGAAATCTGCTAACGTTATAGCTAGAACATAAAAATTCTTCAGGTAGGTATGGATATTTATTGTTCACAAAGAAATGGACATTATAAATTATTAGGGAAGAAAGAACAGTTAAGAACTCAACTCCTATCAAATATAAGGTCATGTCTTTCTTATTTACTGCCAAGAGGAACTTTTCGTGGTGATAAGTTCTATGTAGGTGATCTACAAGGCAATAAAGGACAAAGTATGATAGTGGAGTTAACTGGCAGTAAAGCCGGATTATGGCATGATTTTTCTACCGGAGAAGGAGGAGATATTTTTGATCTTTGGGCTGCTGTTACTGGAAAAAATCAATTTACTGATACGATAGAAGATATTGCTAAGTGGATTGGTTATTCGGAAAAAAATAACACTCTGGGGCAACCAACGGCATCATGGAACTATTACGATAAAAGTGATCAAGTGATTGTTACAGTTTATCGTTATAACACTGATTCAGGAAAAAGATATCTTCCTTTTGATGTAAAAAGGTCTAGTTTTACTCTACCAGAGACCAGGCCTTTATATAATATTCCAGGTATCATGAAATCTGATAAGGTAATTTTAGTTGAAGGTGAAAAGTGTGCAGATGCTCTGATAGAGCAAGGTATGACTGCCACAACTGCAATGTTAGGAGCAAATGCACCAATAGAAAAAACAGACTGGTCACCACTTAAGGGTAAGCATGTTATTATTTGGCCAGACAATGATGAACCAGGTAAACAATATGCTGAGAAAGTTGTGAAAAAGCTTACTTTTCTTGGTGTTTTATCACTTACTCTTCTTGAAATACCGGAAAATAAACCAAAGGGATGGGATGCGGCAGACGGCATACAAGCAAATATAGATATTTCTGAATTCATTGAAAGTAACTCGAGAAAAGTAATTGTTAAGCAATTGCTTAATATTCAAGAATGGAGCATAGAACGTTTTATAGGTCCAGTACCAGAGCAAAAGTTTCTTGTTGAAGGGTTATTTCCTTTAGGAGTGACATCTATTCTAGCTGCAATGGGAGATACTGGTAAAGGTATGCTTCTGCTTGATTTAGCACTGAAAGTTGCGAGTAGAAAAGATCAGCCATGTGGTTTTGGTCCTTTAGTTACTGAACATGGATCTGTGGTAATTTTCTCAGCAGAAGATGATATGAGTGAAATACATCGTCGTTTGGAGCGTCTTGACTCACAATGCGAGAGATTAAAATATAAAGATAGGCTCTTTATTGTACCATTACCAAATGTTAGTGGATCACTTACAATCATAAAGAGTGTTTCAGGTAAAGTGATAGAGACTTCTCCTGAATTTGAATCGATAACAAAACAACTTAATAAAATAAAAGACTTAAAATTAATCGTATTTGATCCACTTGCATCATTCGTGCATGCTGATTTAAATACTGACCCAGCCGTAGGCGATTATTTGATGTCTTTATTATCTGATTTAGCAGGTAGCACTGGAGCATCAATAATTACTGCCCATCATATGAGAAAGCCAAAAAGTGAAAAACCTATATCGACTGTTGAGCAAGCACGTGATGCCATTAGAGGTACATCTGCTCTTGTTAATGGTGTTAGGTGTTCATACGCTTTTTGGTCTGTGGAAGATGCAGCTAAACCGACAATTTTTAAATCAATAGGAGAATCTGTAAGACAGAACGCATTATTTTATGGAGCAATTGTTAAAGCAAACGGTTTGGCTGATCGCACTTTACGCACTTATTTAAGAAATGAAGAAACAGGATTGTTAGAGGACATAACTGAAAGATTAAGAATAAAAAATATGAACGAAAAAGATTCAAAGCAGCATCTTATAACTGCAATTACACGAGCAGCAATTTCTGGACATCCATTTACCCATACAGGAAGTACAGGAGTGTATAAACAGCGGCATAGACTACCTGAGGAGTTTCACAGTATAGGAAGAGATAGAATGGAGCGTATAGTTCAAGAGCTGTTACAAGCACGGAAGTTGGTTAAAGGAATGGCTACTGGTTCAAAAGAAGATAAATGGCTTGACATTCCTAGCGGACCATTTGCTCGCGGTGTTGGAAAGTTTAGCTGTGGAGCTGAGCTATTCTCCTAAAAAATTTTCCTGATATAAAAAAATATTTTGATTTTTGCGGACGAATTTTGAACTCACCGTACATATATAATATAGGGGGCTTAATTAAAAATGTCAATACTCACACAGTCAGGAAGAGCAGCAATAGCAGCCAGCATCAAAAAGCAATCTATCCATCTTGCTTGGGGAACAGGTGATTCAAGTTGGGAAAGTAGCCACAAAGTAGAAAAAACTTTCGTTAAGGGTGAAATAAAATTTGATCATCAACCTATTAAAGATGTGAAGGTTTTTACAGGGCAAACAACTTATCAGCCAAGTATTGACTATACAGTTAATGGCAGTACTGGTGTAATAAAACTTACGGAAAATAGCTCTATTCCAGTAAGTGATAAAGTTACTGTAGAGTATAGTGAAAGCACACCACCAGAGCTGATAACTTCTGAAAAGCTGCTCAATGAACTTGGCAGACGTACTGCAGACGAAGTGCTATTCTGCACAGGTGATGAAAACGGTGAACTTATAACTCCATCTGGAAGGTTTAGGCCCTCAAATGTACCAACTAATAATCTCTATCTCAAATTTACTTTCGATTTCACAAACGCAGCAAATCAAGTTATACGGGAATTAGGGGTTATGGTTGGTACTAAAGTAAAAGAAGAATTACCTATAGGACAGAGATATTTTGAACCACAAGATATAGAAGACCCAGGGATCTTATTAATTTTAGAGCATACAGTACCGCTCATTAGGACTTCAGCAACCCGGGAAACTTTTTCGTTTGTAGTGACATTTTAGAAAAAGAGAAAAAAGATGACCTTAAATAGCTATTATAACCGCTTTAATCCTGACAAAGAATACGAAAAAAGCTTGTTTCTTGCAGGAAGAGGTCTACAGTCTGCAGAATTAAACGAGACTCAGGAGTATGCTCTCTCTAAGCTTAAAGGCATAGGCGATGCAATATTTCGTGATGGCGATGTTATAACAGGAAGCAATTGTATTATAGATGGGGAAACTGGTAAAGTTACACTTGAGTCAGGAAAAATCTATCTTCGTGGAGCAGTTAGAAAAGTAGAAGCAAAAGAGTTTGTTATTCCACTGAGTACCACAGTGCGTATCGGTGTTTATTATCTAGAATCTACGATTACAGAACTTGAGGACGAAAATCTTCGTGATCCTGCTGTTGGTACACGTAATTATCAAGAAGTAGGAGCTGCAAGACTTAAAGTTTCCACCATTTGGGGTTATCAAGCAGAAGGTGTTTCTTCCACTTTTTCTGTAAATGGCGAATTTTATCCAATTTATAACATTGAAAATGGAGTATTGATAGAACATTCACCGCCACCACAAGCAAATATAGTAACTACTGCTCTTGCTCGTTATGACAAAGAAGCCAATGGTTCCTACGTCGTAAATGGTCTTGAAGTAATGTTCCTGCAAAAGGAAGAGGGAGAAGGAGGAAAAAAAATATTTGTGATTAATGAGGGCAAAGCTCATGTTGATGGCTATGAGATTGAACTTCCTCACAGTATTCGTGTTTCTTTTGATGAAGATCCGGATATAAAATCAGTTGAATCAGAACCACATACTTTTCAGCCAAATAGCCAAAGAGTAATGGAACTTAAAGTTAATGATTTTCCAATAAGTGAAATTAAAAAAGTAGATATAACCGTTCAAAAAACCATTACCATTACTCATGGTTCATATTCAGGAGCTGTTGATCCAATACCTGACTCTGCAGTACTTGAGATTATTCAAGTTAAACAAGGCAATGTTATTTATGAAAATAGTATAGATTACAAATTAAACGCAGGAAATGTTGATTGGTCATTACCAGGTAAAGAACCAGCTCCTGGAAGTAGTTATCAAATAACTTACCGCTGTCGTACTCATGTAAGTCCTGAAGATATAAGTGAACAGGGATGCAAAGTAAAAGGAGCAGTTGATAACAGCTTGGTTTTGATTGATTACACCTGGAAAATGCCCCGCTATGATTTAATTACTATCGATAGCAAAGGGGTGGTAAGAAGAATAAAAGGAATTTCCCACTCTTGGAGACCATCGATGCCTAAAGCACCTAGCGGACAACTTTTGCTCTGCTACATTCATCAGACATGGAAAAACGGAGAAAAAGAAGGGGTAAAAATAGTGAATAATGCTATTCATGCTGTACCGATGAATGAGCTTGAAGCAATGAAAAAAGGAATAAATGATCTTTATGCGCTGGTTGCACAGGAACGTTTACGCAGTGATGCAAATTCAAGAGAACCTACAACGAAAAAAGGAGTATTTGTTGATTCGTTTTTTGATGATGATATGCGTGATCAAGGAATTTCGCAGTCTGCAGCAATAGTAAACAAAGAATTAATTTTACCTATAGATGTGGAAATTATTGATGTTGAAAGAGGTAAAGAACCTTATCTTTTACCTTATAAACTTGAACCGGTACTGGAGCAGCTTTTACAGACTAAAGGAGAAAAGATCAATCCATATCAAGCTTTTGATCCAGTTCCGGCACAAATTACTCTAAATAAAAACATTGACCACTGGACAGAGGTTACCACGAATTGGAAAAGTCCAGTAACCAGAGTATTTAATGTTAAAGAAACAACAGAGCTGCTGTCAAGTACCTCATACGAAACTGAATTTATGAGAGAAGCAGTACAGAATTTTGAAATTGAAGGTTTTGAGCCAAGTGAGAAGCTTAAAGAGATAAAATTTGACGGAATAATTATTCAACCTATAGCATAAAAATATGTTAATAGTTAACAATCAAGGACAAATAAGTGGAAAAATAAAAATCCCAGCAAATATTCCAGCAGGTACTAAATTAGTACAGTTTTATGGTGATAAAGGAAGCTATGGAGAAGCAACGTACACTGGTAAAAAAACTATTACCATAGAAGAGAGAAGAAGAGTTATCGCAGCAAGAAGAGTTGATCCTTTAGCGCAAACATTTACTTTAAATGAGAGCAGACACATAGGAGGTCTAGAGTTATGGTTTATAAATAAAGGCAAAAAACGTGTTGTTGTGCAGATTAGAGAAACAGCAGTGGGAATGCCCTCGCAGACTGTCATTGCTGAAAGTTATATTGAGCCAAAAGATATAAAGATAGATGGCACAGCAACACGTATAGAATGGTCACCAATGTTTTGCCATGCAGGAGAGGAGTATGCGATAGTACTACTTACTGATGATGCAGATACTGCAGTAAAAATAGCAGAGCTTGGCAAGTATGATGCAGTAAATAGCCGTTGGGTAACAAGTCAACCATATCAAGTAGGAGTATTACTGTCATCTAGCAATGCAAGCACCTGGACTCCACATCAAAATTTAGATTTAACGTTTCGACTACTAGCTGCAAAATTTAGTGAAGTTTCTCATGTTGTTGACCTGGGCAAAGTTACTGTAAATAATGTATCAGATTTAATTGTTTTGACGAACGTCGAAAAAGTAGCATTTGATACCAATGTAGAATTTATCTTAACAGATGAAGAGGGAAGAGAAAACTTTTTGTCTGATAATTTGCCGCTCGCGCTGCGTGAAAGAATAAATGGGGAATTAACGGTAAAAGCAAGCCTAAAAGGAGGGCGAGAAAAAAGTCCTGTTCTCTATCCTGGGTTACAGCTAGTTCTGGGTAATCTTTCAGAGTTCGGAGATTATGTTACAAGAAGCATTACAGCAGGAGCTAACACTAAGATTACCATAACATATGATGCGCTGATACCTGGCACTGCAGATGTTAAAGCATATGTACAAAAAAACGTGGATTGGCAATTAGTAAATTTAACATCAGGAAAACCAATTGGAGAAAATTTGGTAGAGAGAACTCATGTGCTATCAAATTTTAATGGTAATGATACAAGGATAAAATTGGTTTTAAGTGGAACGGTTGTCTATCGTCCAAAAGTCAAAAATCTACGAATCATTATCACTTAGCAGAATGTCAGATGATAAAACAAGTAGAGGATACTCTTTGCCTCATCCAGAAAACATTGCTGTGCAAGATGTTGTTCGTATCCGTACCACAATTAAGAAAATAGATGAAGATATTACCGAAAGAGAAGATGAGCATAATCAACTTAAGAGTAATTTTGAGCGGTTTAATTTTGAGACTTTTTTAAATTTTTGGAAATGAAAGAAGCAATATACCAAAGGATAAAGGATTTAGCAGCAAACAGCACACCTGATCAACTGGCATATCTTGCAAAATCGCTGGAATTGATAGCAGATAAAAAAGCTATTGCTGACATTGTGCAGATGACTGAGGTAAAAGAGATAATTGATGCACTACAAAAGAGGCTTAAGGATTTAGCAGCAAACAGTACACCAGATCAATTAGCATATCTTGCTAAAGCATTGGAATCAATAGTCGACAAAAGTGCAGTTTCTGAAATTGTACAGATGACAGATGGTAAGTTAAATGAACTTTTAAGCGCTGCAAGGACGCACTTAAGCGACATAAACAGCAATAAGGAAAATTCAATATCTGCAATAACTGAAGCGAAAACAGATTCTGTCAATGAAATTAACAAGCTTAGGGATAATTCCTTAAACACTTTAAAAGCATCATCAGATTCACACATATCGCTACTTGATACGAGAAAGAATGCCAATATTGCAGCAATAAATAGCATTAGTAACAGTCATAAAGATGGTCTTAAAGGTTTAGTAGAAGATTTTCGTGCTGTTAATAATGTACCACCTGGCTCATCAATTATAGGAGAAATAGAAACTCGAATTGAAAACATCTCTAATGAGGTAAAAACTCGGGATGAACAGTTAAAAGCGTCTCTTATAAATGAAATAAGAAAGCGCAACATGGTTGAACCAGGGTCATTACCTTTCTTATTTGGTGTACTTGGAAGAAAAAATAATTACTTTGGCCACGGAACTTTTACGACAGAGCTTGGAAAGTGGAGTAGTGATATAACAAAAACTGACTATATGTTACAACTACTAGCAGGTAGCCATACGTACAATACAGATTACGTTAGTTTTTATCGGCCAAGACAACTAAGTTTTATAGAGGGAAGCAAGGGAACATTTATTTACGGAGAGTTATGCACAAAAAGCTTCTCGGGTAGTTATGATGAGATATACTATTACCCATATGCTGCACTTGGAGTAGTATTTATAAAAAATACAACCAATGTGAACATAAATAAAGCAATAGAATTTGTTGGATCATCGTATTCGAGTACGGAGTATGGGGGAGCAGGATTATTTGTGGGAACTCCTGATAACACTAATTCTAATAAATCAAGTATTTCAAAAATAGTATGGAAAAATGTTTACCAATACACGAGTTCTGATAGCAAGTTAGCTGGATCTGGTAATGTGGAAATTCCAGCAGGAAAAACAGTTGCAACATTACTTTACACATCATCTTACCTATGTTCCAGAACACAAGTCAGTCAAGGTATGCTTGCATCAAATTATGTATACAACTATGGTCAATTTATTCAGTGGGGGATTTATAACATACGTAGCAATGTTCTAACTACAGGGCTTGAAGTGGACGTAGAGAGAACGCTAAAAGCTTGGCAATGTCCAGGATTAGAACGAACTGATCAAATATGGCAATGAGGAGGAATTTGTGACTATTTATATACGTTTTGAAAACCACAAGCAGATTGAAACAACAACACTTGAAAACAAGCCAACTGGAAATGATTGGTATGAAGCGCCAAAAGATTTTGATTGGCAAAAAAGTTATTGTTTAACAGAGGGAGGAGAAATTGCTCAGCGAAATCAAGAAGATATTGAGTTGGAGTTACTTGAAAATGCGAAGCTTTCTGCACTTTCTAATCTTCGTGCTTATTATGATAACTATACTCACCAATACGCAGGGCATTCTCACCAAAAAGCTAAATCTTATGAGATTCAAGCGAAAGCCGCAGAGAACATTTTAGCAGTACCAGAATCTATGAATGAAAAGGATGCGGAAATTATAGAGCCATTAGCAAAAGTCCGTGATATTACAGTTATCGAAATGGCAAGGATAATCGAGGAAAAAGTGAAAAAAGCAGTAAAAGCAATAATTAAATGTGAAGAGCTTGAAGATTTGGTCAAAAAGAAAATTAAAGAAGCCAAAAGCGAAGGAGAGCTAGAGGCTTTGCTCAATGATTTTAAACAAAGAATGCAAGAAAGTTAAAAAGAAAAAATGCCAGAAGAATTTTTACACGGAGTAAATGTTATTGAGATAACCTCAGGGGCAAGAACAGTACATACAGCTAAATCATCAGTGATAGGTGTAATTGGTACTGCATCCGAAGCAGATGAGCAAAAATTTCCACTGAATAAACCAGTACTGATAGCAGGAAGTTTAAAGGAAACAGCAAAGCTTGGAAAGAGTGGCAGTTTACCTTCTGCAATAAATGGAATATTTTCCCAAATTGGTGCAACAGTAGTAGTTATTCGAGTTGAAGAAAGTGAGAACAGCGATCCAAAATTAAAAAAAGAAGAAACGCTGAGAAATGTAATTGGAGGAGTTGATAAAGAAACCGGAGAATATCAGGGAATTGAGGCATTTCTCAGTAGTGAAAGTATAGTCCATGTTGCGCCAAGAATATTAATTGCACCTCAGTTTACTCATCAGTTACCTGAAATAGATGGAGTAAATTCAGTAGTGAGTGCTTTAATTTCCATAGCAGAAAAATTAAGAGCAATTATTGTTGCAGATGGACCAAATACCAATGATGAAGAAGCAATAAAGTGGAGAAAAAGTGTAGGCAGCTCAAGAGTTTACGTAGTTGATCCATGGGTGAAGGTACTTATTGAAGAAGAAATCTTGCCATCGAGTCCATTTGTAGCTGGTTTAATAGCTAAGATAGACAGCGAGCAAGGCTTCTGGCAGTCACCTTCAAATAAAGAGATAAACGGTATTGTTGGAACAAGCAGGCCTATTGATTTTACGCTCGGTAATACAAATTGTAAAGCAAACCACTTAAATGAAAATGAAGTAACAACGATAATTCATCAAAATGGCTATAGGCTTTGGGGCAATAGAACATGTTCAAATGACTCAAAATGGGCTTTTTTGTCAGTGAGAAGGACTGCAGATTTAATCAATGATAGTTTACTTCGAGCTCATTTATGGGCAGTTGATCGCAATATTACCAAAACTTATATAGATGATGTGATTGAGGGGGTGAATTCTTACCTTGCAAGTTTAAAAGCGCAAGGAGCTATTATCAGCGGAAAATGTTATGCAACACCAGAGCTCAATACACCGGCAAACATTGCAAGCGGGAAAGTGTATTTTGACTTCGAGTTTACACCACCATATCCGGCAGAACAGATTACTTTCAGGTCACATCTTGTGAGTGGTACAATATTATAAAAATGGGAGAAAGAGATGTTACCGAAGATTTTAAAGAATTTTAATGTATTCGTAGATGGTCGTGGTTATGCAGGAAAAATAGATGAAATTACGCTACCAAAGCTTACCATAAAAACAGAAGAGTACCGTGCTGGTGGTATGGATATTCCAGTAAATATTGATATGGGCATGGAAAAGATTGAAGCAGATTTCACTTTTTCTGAATACGATACAGAGCTCTTTCGGCTATTTGGTCTAATAAATGGGAATTCAGTAGCTTTGACGCTCCGTGGTGGAATGCAAGGGAGTGGAAGTAATGATATTGAAGCAATAATCATCAACCTCAGAGGCATTTTTAAAGAGTTTGACTTTGGTAATTGGAAACCTGCTGAAAAAGCAACGCTAAAGTGTACTGTAGCTGCCCATTACTACAAACTTACTATAGGTGGTAATGAATTAATAGAAATCGATGCTGAAAATATGATTAGAAAGATAAATGGTGTTGATCAAATGGCCTTGCTGCAAACGGTTTTAGGAATATGAAAACTTACTTGAAATTTTATTTTTTAAGGAGAAGCATATTAAAATAACTTTAAAAGTGTAAAAATATTTTATTTTTTAGGAGAATTTTATGAAAACTATAACACTTAATAACCCAATAACAGTTGATGGAATTTCTGTCTCAGAACTTACCGTTAGACGTCCAAAAGTTAGGGATTATCTAGCTATTGAGAGACTTAATGGTAGTGATCTAAGTAAGGAAGTAACTTTGACTGCCAATTTGACATCAGTTGCAAAAGAAGCGATTGAAGAGTTAGATATTGCTGATTATGTGAAAGTACAAGAGGTATTAAAGGATTTTTTTTCACCAATTATTCAAAAGACTTGAGATTAGAAGTACTCGTGCTTAGCTCTATCATAGGTGGTGGAGTTGAGCACATTCTTGATATGGAATTTAACGAATTTATCTTATGGGCAGAAACAGCAAAGAGGTCTAAATGTCAACGTTATCTATAAAAATCGGAGCAGTCTTAGATGGCAGCTTTAATACTGTAATAAAAGGAAGTAGTAGTCAACTTACTCGTCTTGGTGAGAATATAAGAAAGCTTGATTCATCTTTAAAATCAGTATCAAAATTTAAACAGTTAGGTCATGATGTTTTGACTAGCAAGAGGTCATGGAAAGGTTTTGAAGATCAAGTAAAATCTTTAGCTAAACAAATGAAAGCGATAGAGAAACCGAGCAAAACTTTAAAAGCAGAATTTGACAAGGCCAAAACCTCCGTAATAAAAGCAAAAGAAGCATATTTGAAAAAGAGAGATGCTTTACATTCATTCAATGAAGAAGTAAGAAAAAGTGGCAGAAATATTAAGTCATTAGTAAGTGATCAATATAAACTTGGCTCTTCTATTGAAGTACTAAAAGGTAAGTATGGTAAGCTTGGGTCTGCAATACGTAGTCACCAAAGTTTTTTAGCAAGCAAAGCACATTTTAAGTCACAAATTATAGAGACTGTTGGACTAGGACTTTCACTTGCGGCACCAATTAAAGTTGCGATTGACTTTGAAAGTGCTATGGCTGATGTTAAGAAGGTAGTAAACTTTACTCAGAACACAAATGAGGCCGAAGAATTTGCTCAAAAATTAAAGAAGTTATCTCGTGAAATACCGCTATCAGCTGCAGAGTTAGCACAAATAGCTGCAAGTGGTGGTCAGCTTGGTATCGACAAAGATAAGCTACTTGAATTTACCACAACAGTAGCTAAAATGGCCACAGCATTTGACATGTCTGCTGAACAAGCTGGTGATTCTATTGCCAAACTCGCTAACATTTATGGAATCGCAGTAGAGAAGATGGAAGAAGTTGGTGATGTTATAAATTACCTATCAGATAATACTGCAGCTAAGGCGAACGATATGATTGAAGCACTCGCTAGAGTGGGTGGTAATGCAAAACAATTTGGTTTAGATATTAATCAGACAAGTAGTTTAGTAAATGCCTTCGTTAGTTTAGGTAAACAACCTGAAAAAGCAGCAACTGCTGTCAATGCTCTGCTTTCTAAACTTCAAACTGCTGAAGGGCAAGGAAAAGAGTTCAAAGCAGCATTGGAATCGATAGGTATCACTGCAGAGGAAATGTCACAAAAGGTTGCTGAAAACGGGCAAAACGCTCTACTTCATTTTTTTGAAATTTTAGAAAAAGTAGGACAGGAACGTTCACAAATCCTTCTCAATCTCTTTGGTCAAGAATATCAAGATGATATTGCATTGATAGTTGGGAGTTTGGAAGAATATAAAAAAGCAATAGATTTTGTGGCTGATAAAGAAAAGTATAATAAATCTATGCAAAAGGAATTTAATAACCGTGCAAGTACTACAGCAAATAATTTGCAGCTACTTAAAAATACAATAGCAGAGCTAGGAATGAACTTAGGGTCAGTTATGCTACCTCCTTTAAATTGGATAAGTAAGATTTTGAGGTCAATATCTACAGGTATAGCTTGGTTCGCAGAGAAGTGTCCAATTTTAACTACAGGAGTTATGAGCATAATTTCAGCTCTTATTATTGGCAAGATTGCAGTGGTAGGTTTTGGTTATGCATTTGCATTGGCTGGAGGTGGAATACTAACTTTTAAGGCTATTTTGCAGGGAACACTTTTGCCAGTATTAACTTCGTTATCAGCGCGAGTAATTCCAGCAGTAATCATGGGACTGAAAGCTTTAACGCTAACCAATCCTATAGGAGCTGCTATTGCTGGACTATCAGTTGGTGCAGCGCTTGTAATTGCTAATTGGCAGAAGGTAAAGGACTTTTTCTCAAGTATCTGGAAATCAATTACAAAATCTATAGAAAATTGGATTGGTATAGGAAAATTTTTTAATGATAGTCCAATAAAAGCATTAGAGAAACCAGTAGAAGCAAAAATAGGCAGTGCAACTAGTGAAAATAATGTTTTTAGTAAAGGAAATCCTTTATTGAATAATAATGCTTTTAGTAGAATTTCGAATAGTAGAACGAATATTGAAAGTGTGATTACAGAAAAAAGTTCTGTAGCAGATAATTCAGAGAAAGTTTTAAAAGACTGTGAAAAGTGTGAACAAAAAATTTTCAATCAAACTTTTACATTTAATATAAGTATAAAAGCAGAACCTAACCAAGATGTACGTAGTCTTGCTGATGCAGTAATAAAAAGAATAAGGGAAAAATCTCGTGATGTTTTATTTGATTCAATAGAACCAATTTACTAATGCTATCACTTGGTCAACATAAGCTTTCTCCAACAAGTGTAAGGTATAGTAAAGAAAATCGTTGGAGTACAATTGAGTGCATTGGTAAAATACCTTCATTACAAAATATTGGTCAAGGTGCAGAAAATATAGACTTAGAAGGAGTAATTTATTTCCATAATCTGAATGATTTAAATCAATTAAAAAGTATGAAAGAAACTGAGAAAAATCATGAACCAAGTATCTTAGTAGACAATTTAGGGAATGTTTTGGGAAGATTTGTTATTGTGCGGTTAGAAGAAAAGCAAACGTCGTATTTTCCCTGTGGATTACCAAAAAAGGTTGAATTTAGCTTAAGTTTAAGGAGTTATGTATGACAGTACATTATATAACCCGAGAAAATGAAATGTTAGATTACATATGTTTTAAGCACTATGGATATAGCTCTGGAGCAGTAGAAATAGTATTGGAGGCTAATCCTGGTCTTGCAGAGTATGGAAGTTTTTTGCCTACAGGATTAAAGATCAGGTTACCTAGAATACAAGAGCAATTAAAAAAATCGAAGTTAAAAGTGTGGGAATAAATGAAACCTGAATTTAGCATTGAAGGAATAAAAGATCATGTAATATCGGTGCATCTTACTGATGAATCTGGTACTATAGATGATGTTGCAGAGGTATGCGTTGATTATGGCAATGAAAATGTGGAAGTTCCAAATGAATTGAACATAGCACTAGGTTATAAGGAATTTGGAATCTTTCCAATGGGTATATATACAGTCAACGAAGTGACTATACAGGGTCCACCTAAGACTCTACTAATCAAAGCTCATGCAACAAATTTAAGAATATCTTTGAAGGCAAAAGTATCAAAAGAATGGCGCCAAATTACCATAGAAAACTTAGTAAAAGAAATAGCCCAAAAACATGGATATGGACATAAAGTTGCTGAGGAATTTAAGAATGTATTAATACCCCACATTAATCAGGTAGATGAAAGTGATATAAGTCTGTTAACAAAGATCGCAACAGAGCGTGAAGCAATGGCCAAATTAGCTGGTGGGTATGTATTGTTTATTTCAAAAAATATGGCAAAATCAGCCACAGGAAAAGCTTTAGGAACAACAACTATTAGACCTCAAGACACAATTAATTGGAAAGTGCATTTTACCGTACGTGATAAGTATAATTCAGTAGTAGCAAAATGGCACAGCTATGAAAAGGGCGAAACTATTAAAGAAACAGTTGGTAGTAGCGAGCCAAGTTATATTATGCTGGAACTTTACTCTAATGCAGAGTCAGCGCTGAGTGCAGCAAATGCCAAGTTGAAACAATTGAAGCGTAACAATGAAACTTTAGATATAACTATGCCTGGTAATCCAGAGTTATTTGCAGAAGCTAAACTTAATCTTATAGGTTTTAATCAAGCGGTAGATGGTGAATGGATAGTTAACAGAGCGGAGCATACTTTAAATAGCTCGGGTTACCTTACTATGTTGTCAGCATCTTTGAGTAAGTAATGTTAAGAAAAAAATGAGTAATGATCTATTTAATATGAAGAAACTGTGTGCGAAATATGAAAAAAATAAAGTCTAATGAAAAATATAAGTTACATTTCGCATGGTTCGCACTATTAATAGTATGTCTTGTTATTACATATTGCTATCAAAAATCTAAAGCTACAGATAATTACAAAACAATCTTACGCATTGCTTCTGAAAATTGTAATCTAGATGTAGTAAAGTTTTCAGTAAAGAACCTATTGAGCATTAACACACAAATTCCTAGATTAACGGCGCTACATTGTGCAGCAGAAGGAAAATGTCTAGAATTAGTAAAATTTCTAGTGAATGAAGGAGTTGATATAAATGATACAGGTAGATATAAAGGATGGACAGTATTACATTCTGCCGCATACGGAGGCAATTTAGAGATAGTTAAGTTCTTATTAGAAAGAGGTGCTAATCCTAATACTAGAGATACAGATGGAAAAAACCCTCGGGATGTAGCTGTAATAGAATCAAGGCACAACAAAGATAAACCTTACAGAGAAATTATTAAGCTACTTGCAAATGCAGAGGAACAGCATAAATCAAAATAGTAGTTACTAAAGTAGCTATCCATAATAAATTCACATTTTAAATCATTATGCAAAATCAAAAAATCCCAATTACATTAATTATCACGTTATTAATCCAAACCGTAGCATTGATATGGTGGTTATCCAAGTTAGACTCAAGGGTACAATTTCACGATAAACTTATTGAATATGGTTTAATGGAAAAAGTGTTAGTACTTGAGGAAAGGGTGAAAAATCTTTCTGAGGAATTAGATGAATTCAAAGATAACTTAAAGTCTGGTGTATAATGCTTAGACTGCGATTGGCGATTTTTCCAATTTTTGACGTATTGTTCAACTAGTGGAGAATCTCCTGTTATGATCAGTAGGTTTTCAGCATTTCTTTGCTGAGCGGCATCTGAAAAGTTAAATGATCCGGTTATGATTTTTTGCTCATCAATAATAATTACCTTGCTATGAGCAATAGCGGGTTTAAAGTCAATCCATATCGGGATTTTGTGCTCAAATAATTCGTTAATTACACTATGTTTTGAACTATAGTATTTTCTAAAATGGATGATAAAGTTCCATTATGGTATTACCAACCAAAAGCTGTAAGTCTGTATATTTATACATGAGAGGTCTGAGGCGGCTTTTGATGGTATGCCAACAGTATTCTATAGGATTCAAATCTGGTGAATATGTTGGAAGATACAGCAAATGACAGCCAAAAGACTCTATTAATGATTTTGTTTTAGTGGTCTTATGAAATGTAGCATTATCCATAACTATAGTTGTGCCAAGTGGCAATTTAGGTAATAACATCTTCTCCAACCATGTATTGAATACCTCTTTGTCACACCCACCTTTGAAAGTCATTGGTGCAATAAATCTCTTTCCAATCCACCCGGCTACTATACTGATTCTCTCTCGAGTTCTCCCTGGAATATCTGCATAAATTTTCTTTCCTCTTGGAGCGCGTCCATATTCTCGGTATAACTTATTATCAACTCCTGCTTCATCTATATATAAGATGCTGGAATGGTCTATTTTTGAGATTTTATCAATAAATTGCTCCCTATCTTCTTGATTGCGCTCTTGATATAGTGTGACTTTTTTTTAAAGTAATTTTTAGCTGTTTTAGTCTATACCAAATTGAGTTTATTCCAAATCCAAGATTTTGTTTCATCTCTGCCAGAGTATGATCTGGATTCTTTGTAACATATTCTTCGAGTATTTTGGGGTCTATTTTTCGAATAAAGCTACCGTTTTAGATGGCTTGAGGCTTTCACCAGCAGCTTTCTTTTTTAACCAACGGTACAGAGTTGCTATTCCTATCTCCATAAGCTCTGCTACCTCAACCTTTGTCTTACCTTTTTCTATCATCAATACTGCCTTTTCCCTTAAATCCACACTATATGCCATTATAACTCAAATACTTTATTATACCTTTATCATTTACTTTAGGAAATACTATAGTTTGTGATTCATCTAGAATAACCTTAATATCAACTCCACGCTTTTTAGCTTGAACCAAGGATTCAGCAATAGGCTTTGAGGTAAATTGGTATGCCTGAACCAACAAGGATTTTTTAGCATGACCCACGGAATCAATTATTAGGTTGGTGCAATTTTCTCCAGGCGTGAAGCAGACTGTGGCTTTTGGGCAGGAAACACATCCCGATAAAAGCGAACAAGTTAATAAAATCAATAAATACCTAACCATGGCAAAATACATCCTTTCAATTGACGGCGGAGGCATAAGAGGCATCATACCAGCCATTATTCTAGCAGAAATAGAAAAAAGAACAAGAAGAACTATAGCTGAAATCTTTGATCTAATGGCTGGTACTTCAACCGGTGGGATTGTTGTGGCAGGATTATGTAAAAAAGATAAACCTCAATATTCTGCTAATGATTTAGTCGAGTTCTATCGGGAATATGGACCATATATTTTTAAGTCTTCATTTTTGAGAAGATCAATATTATCTTGGTTTAACTGTACACAATACCCACATAAAAATATTGAGTATGTACTTCATAAATATTTTGGCGATGATGTCTTTAAAAACACTTTAAGTAATGTGTTGATTACGAGTTACGATATTCACAATAACTGCCCATTTTTCTTCAAAAGCTGGAAAGAGGATAGGAATTTTATTAAATTAAGGGATGTATTAAGAGCAGCAACTGCAGCACCTACTTACTTTGCACCTAAATATCTTAAAATTAACCAAAAGGAAATGGTATTAGTGGATGGAGGGGTTTTTGCCAATAATCCAGCGGCTTGTGCATATGCAAGTAGTAAAAGGTTATTTCCAAATGATGATATTGTACTGTTATCGATAGGTACTGGAAGAACAGATAGAAGCATAGAGTATGCCAATTCAAAGAGATTTGGAAAAATAGGCTGGGTAAAACCACTACTACATGTGATGTTTGCCTCAAGTTTAGATGCAGTAAATTACCAACTTGATCAAGTTATAGCTGATAAATATATACGCATACAATCGCAATTGAAAATAGCATCACCTGACATGGATAATATTACATCAAAAAATATCAAATCTCTTCAGCAAGAGGCAAAGGCAATGATAGAGAATAATCAAAAAGTAGTCGATAAATTTTGTAACATTGTGTCTTAATTTACATCAAGTAAAATATAAAGCTTTCATTGAGCCAGAAAAGTAAAATAAGCAAATTTGCCTTGTTGAGAAATCTTATTATCTTTGTGTACTACTTTCTTTTTCACTACTAAAAAATCCACGTAAATGGTTAAAAACCTTTTCAATAAAAAGCTCGCTTTCCTCTCCTGTAAAAGCTTCTTTTATTTCATGCAAACTACTTGTTACCTTATTGCTATTTTTTATGACTGAGTAGCTTTCAATAGCTTGGCAAGCAGACAAAATAGTTATTGCCCCTATTATAGTTGAAACAATTATGGCAATTAAAGGTGCTATTGTTGTAAGTACTGCTGCAATTAATGAGATGCCAACACAAAACGCAATAGCTGAAATGCAAAATGCTACTGTATGTTTCTTTTCATGACTAACCATACACACCTTCTTAATAAATCTGTTAAAAGGATAACTTATTTTTTTAGTACCGTCAATATTTTTAGAAAAATTGGCATACTCAAGATAATCATTTGTGATACCAATGAATTACATTAAGCAAATTCTAATTTAGTTAATTCACTTCAATCTATTTGAACATTATATATTAAACACAGAAGCACAAGAATTTCATTCAGTAATTTAGATATATTAAATATACAATTATTTTTATTGATATTTTAATGTATTATTTATGAGTAAGTAAACTACTGAAATCTTTAATCCAGGTTAAGTTTTGAAAGCATGATTTTCAAGCTCCTCAATAGAAATGTCCAGCATAAGTAGATTATTTGCAACCTTTATCTATATTAAGTATATAACTACTTTTACTTATATCTTTAACACAATTCAATTTTCACACTCATCAGTAGTTAGGCCACTTGCTCGCACAATAATATCAATAGCAACACCTGCCTTTGCTAGATTTTTCGCAACTTTGATCTTTTCTATTTTTTTAACTTTTTTCTTGCCATTTTTCATACTTTCAGATAGAGATTTGACTAGTGATTCTTGTTCTCCGTACTCATCCATTAAACTCAATAGCTTTTTGCTTTCTCTTGTTTTAGGTAGCAGAACTTTAATATTCACTGATAATCCTTCTGCTATTTGATATAATTTGTCAAATGATATGGCAGTGTATCCTATTTCATATTCGTGTATTTCCTTGAGTGCTAAACCAACTTTATCCGCCAAATCTTTTTGAGTATATCTTCTTATCAACCTCCATTCTCTTATTCTTTGCCCTATTCTGTAGTATATAGAATCAGTGCAGACTTCTTTCTCTGTATTATCATACTCGTAAATAGATAAGCCGGTTGCTTGGGAAATTATGTCAACTGAAACTCCTTCTTTAACTAGATTTTTTGCTACTTCTAATCTTGCCTCCTCTTGATTGATTTTCTCGCTAATATGAACAAACCTGATTAATGAAGGTACTATTTTGCCTAACTTTTGATTCTCATATATTTTTGTTAGATAGAGTATTTCTTCGTCTTCATCTTCATACTCTCTTACTGTTATTGGTTTAGGTAATAGATCTACAACATTAACTGACAGTACTCTTGCTATTACATATAGTACTTCAATCGGAATAGGAATATACCCATTTTCATAATTGGTTACTTCTTTATATGCTAATCCGATTTTACTTGCTAACTCTGCTTGAGTACACCTTTGCATTAATCTACAATCTTCTATTTTTTGCCCTATTTTGTAGTGTATAGAACTAACATCTCTTACAGAAACAAACATATATACCTTACTTAGAAATAAATTTTCATGCAATTTGATCAGCGGATAAACCAACTATTTGCAAAATAATATCAATAGAAATTCCCCCTTTTACTAAATCCTTTGCAACTTTGATCCTTTCCGCTTTTCTTACTTTTTCTTCACAAATCCGTATGCCTTCAAACAAAGATTTTATTAGTGCATTACGTAGTTCTTGACTTTCAATCTTTTTGTATTCTTCAATTAAATTCGGTAGTTCATTTTCTACTTTACTACCTTCCTCTATTAGCAGATCTGTAATATTAATCGATAATGTTTCTGCTATTACATATAATTTTCCCAGTGGAGTAGCTACACGTCCTTGTTCATAGTTGCTTATTTCGTGACGGGTTGTATTCATTTTCTTTCCTAAATCTTTTTGAGTATACTCTTTTACTAGCCTCCATTCTTTTATCTTCCTTCCTATTTGGCAGTAAATAGAACCAACTTTTTCTTCAACACATTCATCAGCAGAGAGACTGATTGTTTTTGCAATAACATCAACAGAAACTCCTGCTTCAACCAAACCCTTTGCAATTTTTACTTTCTCTGCTTTCCTACTACTTTTTTCACTAACTTGGACAAATTGGGTTAATAAACAAAACATCTTACGTAACTCCTGATCATTAATCTTTTTATATTCTCTTACTAGATTTAATATTTCTTCTTCCTCATCTTCAAGACAGATTTTTTCATTTGATACAGGAATAAGATCGGTAATACTGATTGATAGTGCCTCAGCTATAGCATATAACCTTTCAATTGAAATTCTACGATTCCCTTTCTCATATTGCAGTATTACCCAGTATTTTACACCAATTTTCTCAGCTAAATCTTTCTGAGTATACCCCCTCTCTAACCTCCAACTTTTCACTTTTTCCCCTACTTCATAGTCTAGAATTTTTTCCACGCAAAGAACCATACATATAATATTTTCTACTATAGCTCAAAGGCTCCAGATATAACGGTAGAAAAAACCTCTGGAACCTTAAAGTTTGCTGTAGACGCATTAAAGTTCCCTAAAGGTTTCTTTACTACCTCCACATACCCTATTTACCCATGAAGACAATACTTCATCATTGCTAATCTCTTTTATAGCATACTTTTCATTCCATATGCCACATCTAGTGAAATTACCTCTTTCTACCACTTCCTTAAGCTTCACTCCCCCAAAGAGGCAATTTTTTCCAATTTCTTCGCCTCTTTTTTGTAACTCAGCCCACATTTCCTTGTTTTCTACTCTGACTTGTACTTGATCATATTTTTTTACATCGTGGTACAATATAATATTTAGCTTACCAATGCTTGTAGGAAACTCTAATATAATAGAGCTTTCATCTGACATATCGATATAGTTTCTTATACCTCCCTTCTCACTTTTAACCTCAACTGCATCATTGCCAATTTTTAAAATATTAATTCCTAACTCTCTCAGTATTTTGGCTACCTCTACCTTGCTATCCCCAGAAAATTCTATATACGATGTTGTATTATCTATCTCAACATCTATTAATTCTCCTTCTTGCATAGCATTTTCGCCAGCTTTCTCTAGTTCTTCTAGTCTCTCATCTATCTGTGGCTGAACTTCTGGCTGTAGCTCATTATAGATTTCACCTATTAGTTTATTCTGCAATAAAGTATCATGAAAATCTGCACCACTTAGCATTAATTTACGCATTATCTTTTTTCGATCAGTCTTATCAAATTTATGAAAATGTGTACCCAATACTACATACTCTGCAATGCTCCATTCCCCATCGTTATATGCATTTATTCTTGCTCCAGAGGCTAGTACTTGGTCTATAGTTTTGTGCAATTCATTTACGTTTTTTGCCTCTACCACTTCACTTTTAAACCAGCTCAACTTTTCGCTTTCGCTTATACTTGGCTTTATTTTTTGCAAAGCTGAAGCAAATGGATTTAACCCTTCTGGATAATCTGCTTGATTACTCAAAGGTTTTGTGCCATAAATATAGTCAAATCCTTTCCCATAGTTGATTTGGTTTTCGCGAACTTCTCTACAAGGGAAAGGTACTACTTCTTTATCTCCAAGCTTTTTAGCATTATTAATTTTGCTTACAAAGGTGGATTGCTCCTTAGTACGACCAATTCCTACAATAGCATTTAACATCTCACCTTTTGATAATCTATCAAGATCAACGTTTAACTCGTAAACACCCCCCTCTTTATCACTAAAAGGTACAATTATTTTATTATTCATATTAGCCTCCGCTATTAAATATACTTTCTAAGTGTATAGTTATTATACACTGTATTACTTATTATAAATTATAGTGAGTAGATTTGCAAATACTTTCTGCTATAACAATCCGTTTTCTCTAAAGCTAAAATAGCCACCACTTGTGATGATAATGTGATCAAATAACCTAACGCTTACAGTACTACATGCTGCTGCTAAGCTCTTCGTTACTTCTTGATCTTCTTCTGATGGTTCTAAGCGTCCCCCAGGATGGTTGTGTGACATTATTACTAATGTTGCATTCTTTATTAATGCTTTTCTTATAATTTCCTTTATGTATACTGGTGCTTTTTCCATTTCACCAATATAGGATTCTTCTCCAATTAGTTGACGCCTTTTATTCAAGTACAGTATTTTTACACATTCCCTCTCTGCATGACCTATACTTACGTTTAAGTACTCTACTAGCCCTTGTAAGTCCATTATTGGCTCACTCTTAAGCTTTTCTTTCAGTACCCTTTCTAGTGTTTCCTTAACACACATAATCATTGCTACTGCAGAATCAGTTACTCCTTCTATAACTTTCAGGTCATCCATTTCTCGGCCTAAAATCCTTCCTACTCCCGTATAAGTGTTCACCAGATTTTTAGCAATTTCTTGAGCTTGTGGTCTTTCATGTACTGCACTTAAAAACGTTTCCATTATTTCACGATCAAGTAGTGCTTTGCCTTTGCTTTCTAATATTCTGAATTCGATTTCTTCTTTACTTTTATTCATATAATTTACCCTTCACTAACAACAAACTTTTTTTAAATATTTACTGCTGTTTTTTTATCAGCATTGGCATAGAGCCATAGCTTTCGAGTGAAGTCAAATCAATTTTTCAATCTTTTTTACTTATTTTTTCATTAAGAAGTAAAAATATTAATATATAATGATTTTTTATTTTAAATTTGTTGAATTTCGTTCAAAGAGATGCCTACCGCTTGCAAAATAATATCAACAGAAATTCCTTCTTTTACTAAATCTTTTGCAATTTTGATTCTTTCTTCTTCTCTAATTTTCTCCTCACAAATTTGTATGCTTTCAAACAGAGATTTTATTAGCGCATAGCGTAATTCTTGACTCTCAATTTTTTTGTATTCTTTTATTAAATCAGGTAGCTCACTTTCTACTATCTCATCTTCCTCTATGAGCAGATCTGTAATGCTAATTGATAATGTTTCTGCTATTGCATATAATTTTTCCAGTGGAATGGCCACACGTCCTTGCTCATAGTTGCTTATTTCATCACGTGTTGTATCCATTTTCTCAGCCAAATCCTTTTGAGTATACTCCCGTACTGCCCTCCACTCCTTTATCTTTTTTCCTATTTGGTAGTAGATAGAACCCGTTTTTTCTTCAACACATTCATCAGCAGACAGACCAATTGTTTTTGAAACAGTATCAACAGAAACTCCTGCTTTAATAAGACCTTTTGCAATTTTTATTCTCTCCGTTTTTTTACTATTTTTCTCACTAACTTGAACAAATTTGGTTAGTAAACAAAACATTCTACGTAATTCCTGATCATTAATCTTTTTATATTCTCTTACTAGATTTAGTATTTCTTCTCCCTCATCTTCAAGACAGATTTTTTCATTTGATACAGGAATTAGGTCTACAATACCAATCGACAATATCTCTGCTATAGCATACAACTTTTCAATCGAAATTTTACGTGTTCCTTTTTCATATTGTAGTACTACTTGATACGTTACACTGACTTTCTTCGCTAAATCTTTTTGAGTATATCCTCGCTTTAACCTCCAGTTCCTTACTTTTTGTGCTATCTGATACCTTATTGAGATGTTTGCCATAAATATTATACATGTTAATACTACCAAACAAAGATATACAAAAACTTCTATGTTTGCATTTTAGTTGAATATTTCTTCAGAATTGTGTATAATTATTAATGCTTTTTAGGTACTCTTGCTATGGCTCTCTCGAAGTTTCTGGATCCCAAGAATGATGTCGCATTTCGCCGTATCTTTGGCACTGAAAAGAATAAAGACATCCTCATTCACTTTCTCAATGATATTCTGGGTTTTACTGGCAAAAATGAAATAAAGGATATAGAGTTTTTAAGTACTATTCAAGACCCTGATATTGCCTCTAAAAAGCAAAGCATTGTTGATGTATTATGTAGAGATTCCACGGGGATGCAATGGATTATTGAAATGCAGGTCGCTAAAACCAAAGGCTTCGAGAAACGTGCCCAATACTATGCTGCTAAAGCCTATTCAAGACAAGCCGATAAAGGTGATCAATACCAGGACCTTAAGGAAATTATCTTTATTGCTATAGCAGATTGTATTTTATTTCCTGATAAGTCTGAGTACAAATCAAAGCATACTATTCGCGATGAAGATACTAATGAACGTGATCTAAAAGATTTTTACTTTATATTTATTGAGTTGCCTAAATTTCCAAAAACAAAAGAAGATCAGCTTTCAAGTATAGTTGAAAAATGGGTCTACTTCTTTAGATATGCAGATGAAACTAGTGAAGAAGAGCTAGAGAGAATAATAGGAAGTGATCTAATAATTAAAAGAGCGTATGAAGAATTAAATAGGTTCAACTGGTCAGAAAAAGAATTTATAGCCTATGAACAAGAGATAAAGCGTATTCGTGATGAACAGGCTGTCCTCGCTCAAAAACTCGATGATGCCACTCAAAAAGGTAGACAAGAAGGCATCCAAATCGGCCATGAAAAAGGCAGAAAAGCAGAGAAAATTGAGGTTGCAAAGAATCTACTTAAAGCAGGAGTTTCTATTGACATTATAACTCAAACTACTGGTCTTTCTGTTGATTATATTGAGAAAATTCAAGAAAAGAAGTTTTAGCCATAACGTTTTTTTATTAAACCCTCTATTCTGGTAATTTTAATATTGCAATCCATTCTAATTTCTGTATAATGCCTTTTTTACATGACACTGTTAATACTTAATAGGGGGGATAATGCCAACACAGAAAGAGCTTCGGGCTACGATGTCCAAAAAATTACAGGAAGCTATTAAACATCCAGATCCAGCAGTTGTTGCCGGGAGGAAGTCAGCTATCAAGAGATGGGTGGGAGTCCTTCAAGATAACTTTATGGAGCACATAAAATACTTTAAGGGTGATAAGTTGAAGTTTTTGCACAATGTATTTCAAGATGAAGGTTGCTGGTCAGGTGTAAGGTTGGATAATGCTGCTTTAGGTCAAAGGTTTACTGAAGAAAAAATAGGTGGAATAGATAATCCACTTCGCAAATATGAGATGGCTTGTAGTTACTGTGTAGTGGATAAAATTCATCCTCTCTTTCAAAAAAGATTTGAATCTTATAGGAACAAGTTTCCTCCTGGTGCATTTGATGGTAAAACTGAAACTGAATTTGGCAAATACGTACGAAACTCGTTACTAGATAGCATAAAGAGGAAAGGTCCTGTATTTGATTTCTGGATCGATAGAGAATCTGGGGAATTAAAGAAGTATGATGCAGTAGAAGGTTTTGACAGTGCTGTAAAACTTAAGTGGAGTGAAGGGGTAGAGTATTTTTATAATCATTTAAAAGAAGAAGATAAGGAAAAGAAGCTCACAGAAGCTATTCTTGCTCTTTCTCGCGTTCAATCTGTTGAGAAAGACGCCCCTATTTTAGATTTTTGTGTAAATAAGATAGTCGATAAAGATACTCTTTTACAGAAATTATCACAGAAAGATAAAGGAGTATATTCCCTTTTTGCTGAATTAATAGAGTCATGTTTTTTTGATACGGTTCATGATTTGGTACAGTGCTGGTGTTATAAAGAAGTTTCAGCAAGAGGAGACTGTTCGGACAAAATATTCTCACAGCGAGACTATGAGCTTTTTCTTTCCTCTCTTTCAGATGTGATGTTGAAAAATCCTGAATCAAATGTTCAAGCTAGATCTCTTATTATGGAATTTTGGGAATGTGGTAGCTTGTATCAATACAGAAAAGCTGCTGTTAATACTTCTAATTATACAGTTCCTACAAGTGGTGTATTTGCAGAGTTAATAGTCAATTGGAGACGAGAAGACATTTATAAGACTGATGAAGAAAAAGAAATAGAGAAAAAAGAAATATTAGATATGATGTCATTTGCCAAAGATTGCTTTCCTGAAAAGTTTGAGCTCTTTAAAAAACTAATAATAAGAGACCTTAGATTATGCGGTAGGGAAGGTAAAAGAGTAAATGTAGATTACGG
>NZ_CAMXBW010000002.1:0-865290 GCF_947179575.1 Wolbachia endosymbiont (group B) of Erebia ligea | reverse complement strand
AAGTACTCCTAAGAGCACGCATGAAAATATTGAACTTGCAATATACCCAAATAATCCTGTTAAGCTTACAATTGCACATACATTATTTTGTGGAGCAATTTCTACAGCTATAACACCTGTCAGTACTTGCACTCCAAATATAAAGAATCCTGATAAGATTGCACCAAGGTTCATAAGAATTATGTTTTGACCAAAGTTCATTGCAATAAAAGTGAGTGCTATACCCAACATATAAAGTGATGCCAGCAAGCTTCTATTTTGAAAGAAGTACATATCACTAATTCTTCCTGTTATTAAAGTTCCAAGGATTCCACCTAAATCATATACGCCTGTTATTAGTGAGGATTGTACAAGAGAAATTTGTAATTTATCCTTTAAAATTATAGGAAACCAAAAGAAGATTCCCATTTTTATAATATAAGCACAAAAAGTAGCACAACATAGAAACCATATGGAACTTGTTACCTTGATACCTATTTGAGATTTCTGCACCTTATAATAGGTAGTAAAGTTGGCACTTTCTTTGTAATATGCCTTTAATATTATATAAATTCCAAAAAGTAAGCATAAGAAACCAGAGTACAAAAATGCACTTTTTGCATCATATATTTTAATTATACTTGGTAATACAATTAAAGTAATACAAGAACCAAGTTGCTGAGATGCGCTCATAACTCCCCATGATGATGCAATTGAAGAGATGCTAGAGTTTGTAACCATAAACTTGGTAATAGCTGGCCAACCTAACCCTTGTGTCCAAGCTAATAATATTAATGTTAACAGTAATAAAGTTAGATTATTATATGATAAAGTTATACCAATGGTTAATAATCCAGTTGCAATATTGCATAGCCCAAACATAAATAATGGATTATTTTTGGAGTCCATGATTATTCCATTAACAAATTTTGATACTCCATAAAAAAAAGAAAAGCAGGCAAAAAAATAGCTTAATTTTACATGGTCAGTATCTATTAACAGTGGTAGAGCAATTGGTATACTTTGTCTTGATAAATAAAGCAGCATATATCCACAGAAGAATAGTAAATATTGAAAGAAGACAAAGTTCACACCTATTCCCAAATAGCTCTATGCAGATGCTAGCATAATACTATATTGGTATAATATTGTTTGACAAGAAGTTTGCAAACAATTAGTGCAGAAAATTACTTAGTATCTTTCTTATAGCAGATACAGTAGTATTAATATCTTCATAGCTTATATCTCTATGTGTTATAGCTCTGATTTTACCTTTGATGTTAGCCATTCTAATTCCATAATTTGTCATTAGTACGTTTATTAATTCTTGAGTAGATATACAATTAGTACGTAATGAAAAATACGCTATATTAGTTTTATACAGGTCGATATCAATTATAACTTGATCTATGGAGTCTAGGCCTTCTATAAGGTGCTGCATTTTTTTATGATCTTCTTCTAAAGAATTTACATTATTACGTAGAGCATATAAACATGCAGCTGAAATAATGCCAGCTTGGTGCATACCTCCGCCAATTTGAAACTTATAGTACCAAGCTTTTTCAATAAAATCTTCACTTCCAAGCAATATTGCGCCCATTGGAGCACCTAATCCTTTACTAAAATCAATGAATACCGAATCAAAATAACTTGCATACTCCTTTGGAGATATTTTAGTATGAGCACAAGCGTTGAACAGTCTTGCTCCATCTAAATGAGTGAATACGTCATTCTCTTTGCAGAGACTTGAGATCTCTTGAATATATTCTAAAGGCCACACAGCTCCACCACCAAAATTTGTCGTTTGTTCGATAGAAACAAGCCCAACTCTCGGAATATTTCTTAAACTAGGACGAGTAATAAACTCAACAATTTGTTCTCCAGTAAATATTCCTCTCGTACCTTTGATGGGCAAAGGAGTGGCATGTGCCTGGGCTGCGATCAAGCCAGATTGTACTATGAGCGGATGTGAAGTTTCATCAAGCAGCAAGTAATCACCAGGTCTTTGAATGTGTACTTTATAAGCAATTACATTGGACATCGTTCCTGAAATCAAAAAGATTCCTGCAGGTTTACCTAATATTTTACATGCGGTTGCCACTAATTCGTTCACAGTTGGATCTTCACATGCAGCTTCGTTTCCAACTTTTGCTTTAGCCATCGCTTCCCTCATTTTAGCTGAAGGGTCAGTGTTTGAATCGCTAAAGAAATCTATTTTTACTCTCATATTAAATTTAACACAACCTCCTTTATAATTTCAGCAGCTTTCATGATGTCTGTTTCCTTTGTGCCAAGATGGGTAACTGCTCTTATATGAGACTCGAGCCAAGGAAAAAGCAATAAACCATAAGCTTGGCACTTACTCAAGAAAACCTCATTAGTTACATTTAGTGCTTTTATACTAAAGCTTACTATATTAGTTTCTGGATAAGGTAGTACCAGTTTTATGTGTGGAATTTCCTTAATCTTGTCTGCAAACAGTTTGGCGAGTTTATTGTCTTCTTTAAGCCTAGAAATATTGTTCTGTAGTACATACTTTGCTGCATTAGCACAATACCCTATCTGATGATAACCACTACCTAGCCAAACCTGTAGCTTTTTAGCCCTTTCAATTATCTCTCTTTTACCCATAAGCATTGAACCAAAAGGAGCTCCAAGTCCTTTGGTAAAAGAAAAGCTCATTGTATCCACATATTTAGCATAATCTGCTAAAGCAATATTTGTTTCGACATGAGCATTAAATATTCTTGCACCGTCTAAATGAAGATTTACATTGTGAGCTTTTAAAAAGTGATATAACTCGACTTGTTTTTCAAAAGGATAAATTTTACCATTAAACCCGTTTATACTATTTTCTATAGAAACAAGACTCACCTGAGCAAAAATTTTGTACCTTGGCTTAGAATTAATAGCATATTCTACTTCATCAACATCTAAGATTCCGCTATTATTTCTAATACAATTAAATACGATATTATTTACTTTTGCATTGCCTGCGCTATCGAAAAAATTAACGTGATAATTATAATGAGTTATTAGTTCATCACCAGGACTTGTTTGACTGGCAATGGCTAATCTATTTGCAAGCATACCGCTGGTTACAAATAATGCTTCTTCTACTTTGAATAATTGTTTGCAATATTCTGATAAGTCATTACAGCTTTTGTCTTCACCATAAGCAAAATCTCCAACAGTTGCATTACTTATTGCATGTATAACGTTGGAGCTCTGCAGAGTTGTAGTGTCACTTCTCAGATCAATAATTTTTTCCATCTTATTTCTTGCCATTCAAACAACCAATTTGAGCATTCCAAAGTTCCTTGTAAAGACCTTGCTTAGAAACTAGTTCAGCGTGTTTACCATCTTGGACAATTTTTCCTTTGTTAAATACTAGAATTCGGTCCATGTGTAAAAGTGTAGAAATACGGTGTGCTATAGTAATCGTAGTTTTATTTTTCATCAGTTTAAATAAACTCATTTGAATTGTTTTTTCTGTTATAGAATCTAACTGACTAGTTGGTTCATCGAGAAATAATATTGGAGCGTTTTTTAAAAATGCCCTTGCTATTATTATTCTTTGTCTTTCTCCTCCAGATAGCTTGATGCCTTTTTCTCCGACTGTAGTTTCATATTGATCTGGTAGCGCCATAATGAAATCGTGAACACCAGCCAGCTTTGCAGCTCTCATTATTTCTTCGATAGTAGATTGAAGTTTACCATATATGATGTTTGCTAAAATAGTATCATGAAATAACAATGGGTCTTGAGGTATTACAGATATTTGTTGCCTCAAAGAACTCTGTGTAACTTCTGATACTATTTGATTATCAATCTCTATATTACCTTTTTTAACATCAAATAGCCTTAGGATTAAGTTTATAAAAGTAGATTTACCACCTCCAGAATAACCAACTAGGCCTACCTTTTCGCAAGGATTAATGGTAACTGAGAAATCTTGAAATAATGACTCCTGACCTTCATAAGAAAAAGAAACATTATTAAACGTTATTCTTCCACTTAATAAATTTAATTCTTTAGCATTTTCCTTATCTTGAATTTCTGGTACGGTATTCAAGATTGGCAATGCATCTGAAACTTTGCCGAAATGAGTAGAAAATTGGGTAAGATTCCTAGTTAGATGGTTAAGAAACTCTATAATCGATATATTAATTCCAAGTACAAGAGCAATATCTCCTATTGCGACCTTGTTCAATTGATAATCATGAATTAAAAAATACAAGTTTACTGCTTGGAGTATATCGAATGAATAGCCATATATAAACCAAAGACAAAAGTATGCCCATTGTAATTTTCTCTCTGCAATAGTTCTTTTCTTGCATATTTGAAAAAATTTGTGTCTCTCATGTGCTTGCTGAGAAAATAACCTTACTGATATAACATTTAAAATACTATCTGCTATACTAGCTATTACTTGTGAATTTTGTTTAGAGTAATTATCAGCTAGTTCAGTAAGTACACGAAAGCTGAAAATCGATACTAAAATAAAAATGCTTACCCAAGTGAATGTAGCGATTGCAAATTTTATGTTTACTAATGATAAGGTATAAATAGCTAAGACTAATGCTATGCTGTAACTGAAAAAACAATCTATAAGCAATCTTATTAACTCTATCACACTATCCATTAAGTTACTGACCTTATGTACTAAGCTTCCAGATAAATTGTTCTGATAATAGGAATGGTCTTGCTGGAGTAGCCTACAAAAAGACATATCAGCTATCTTTTGACGCATTAAGGTAAACATTCGAATGTCAACAAAATAGCCATAGAATCTAAAAGCAGTAGTGATAAGTAATGCCATACCAAGATAAGCGCTTACAGGTAATAAAAGATTTTCAATTACATTACCTTCCTGATATTTTACAGCTGTATCTAGAATATTTTTTACTAAATACTTTCTAAAAGACAAATCAACAGCTACCACCAGGGCAACTAAAGACATTATAAGTACATTAAGTTTGAATTTAGATACTATATTCAGGATGAACATCAATACACATTTGAAGCTATCAACTCTACTTCTGTTCATTTACAATGCTAGCTCCACTACGTTGACTTTTTTATTGAGAAATACAAGTAGTGAAAACCATAAATTTTTGTATATTTTTCCTGAGATGTCTCCAGCATCATGTAGTACTGATGCTTGATTTAGAATAAGCAGCTTATATAAATCTCGCTTAGCCTCAGTAGTGTCGATCTCAGAAATATTTGTAGTTGTGTCTATAATAAAGGCTAACCAGCTCTTGATAAGTTCTTCCATGTTTTTTGCTTTTATACTTTCCTGGTAGCCAAACAATGACAAGCATTCTCTCAGTATAGATTCTGTTAACTCACCACAATTGAGTATACCAAAAACTGAAGGCTGAGGTTTTGGCACATAGGGAAGGTCTTGATCTTTTATAATCCACCTTGTTACATAAGCAAATCTATCTTTAGCATCTGTATTTTTATCACTACCATGCCATAACCGTGAATCAAAAACTATCGCATCTCCTGCTGAAATAGGTAGTGACTTAATTTTGTAATTTTCTCGGTTGTTTGAGTACTGATCAAAAAAATATGGGTACCAAAAATCAACTAAAGGCTGTATTTCCCATTTATGACTGTTTTCTATAATTTGCAGTGCACCTGAAGTTTCACTGACATTATTCAAAGCTAACCAAACAGAAAAGTGGTAAGGATCATTGAAACTATAGGAGATGTCTTGATGGAAGGGAACTGCATCTATTAAATCAGCAGTTTTACATATAACATTTGATTTTTTCTGCAGTATCTGACACTGAAGTGACTTTTCAAGGTAATTTTTAATAATTTTATCTAATGCTTGAGAGATAATTCTAGTTACTTGAGATGACGTGCCCCATCTGCCGGTACAGTTTAAGTAGTCAGAAGTTGAAACACTTAGTTCTTGGGATAGCTTTGATATTTTATTTGTTATATCACTTAAAGACTGATTTATTAGTTCTAAAGGAACCAGATTTTTGATAATAAAAAAACCATTTTTTTGTAGTATTTCCATATGATTAATACCTGACATCAATGACTGACAAGTAATCTGTTAAAGGTACAACAGAAGAAATTTTGAATCCTTTTACTTGTTTGAGTATTTTTTCCCAATCGCTTAACGTTCTTAGTTTACCTCCTGTTTCAACCATTACATTAATATCTACAGAGCCTCCAGCTGGAGAGCGGTAATCTAAAATGGTTTCTATCAATAAAATACGAGATATTCCTTTGACCAATTTTAAATAAGATAATACTTTATCATCATCATAATGCTGCAGAAAGCGGCAAAAGACACCTAATTCATAATTTGTAGCTGATAGTTCTTTCTGAGTTATAAGTTTGACTTTTAAATTTTCTACTAACTGTCTTGGCACTTTATGTTCGTTATATAGGCCTATGGAACCTTTATTGTGTATACCAGAATAAGCAAGAAATAAAGAATGTACACCAAATAGCAATATATTCTTAGCATCATCTATATTAATTCTAGAATTAAACTCTTTAGTATCAAACCTAGAATATCCTAGCAATGCTTGGTAAAACGCTATTTTCTTATTTTCTGATGCTTCTCTTTCCTTAAAAGATTCAAATGAAGAGATTGACTTCTGTTTTAGTATATCGGCAATATTTAACCAATTCTTTTCAGCGGCAACTCTTGCCCACATCGTTGCTGCTTTTGGCAAAAATGGTATTCCCTTAAAACACTTACCTTTTGATGATAGTTGCCATAAGTCCTTGTCCTTATCGTAATCAATAAACCCTATTTCCCACAACGCCCTTAACAGCCTTTCTAGATTTGGTACGATAATGTTTAACTTTTTAGATAAAATCGGCATAGTTGCAGGTAAAATATTTAACAAATCAAGTTCAATAGCAACGTTTGTTAGGTACGTTTTCCAAAAGGCTGAAAGTTCTGCAGAAATCTTATGCACTTGAGATTCTTTACCTAAATCAAAAATATTAAACTTTACATTTCCGGTAATATCGATTTGTCCTAACACACCCTCAAAAGTTTCAACTTTTGCCATCCCATTATAGAATGCTTCTACCATTTTAAATCTCTGCTGGTAAACAGGATCACCATTAATATCTATATGAAACCAACCATGTTGATCTTCTGCAATAGAATATCCTTTATGAAAAACATTAAGTTTTTTATACCATTTATTATGTACTAACTTTCCATGATGATTAATATGTGTAGCTTTGCCATCCTTATAGACTACAGCGATACCATCCTTAAAATCTCCAACATAATCATATTCCTCTTGATAAATCCTGTTGCCATTTAAATTAATATGAAAACATTTATCATGTCTTCTAACTACACAAGCATCTTCCTGATAATTTCCAATCCATTGATACGACTGTTTGTATACTCTACATCCAGATGAATCAATATGGTAACACCCTGTATCATCTTCTACGGCCGCTCTATTAAAGTAGAATCCAAAAGTTTTTAGAAATCTATGATGATAAACTGCTTCTCCTCTCACATTGATATGATAAGCGCCTATCTGATCATAAACCGGTGCAAGACCGGGCTCATGAAATTTACCAACCTTTATAAACCTATTTTCATACAAAGGATTTCCTAGCAACTCGTGAAACCTCTCACACGGTGAAATTTTAATAGATCTAAGATTATCTTTGATTAATTGATCAAAGGTTTTCTCATGTTGCATGTTTTGCATAATTTGTAATTTAAATAATTCTTTTGTAAGCTTAGGTACTCACTACTCTGCCATATTTCCTCGAGTTTAACCTCATTAACATTACCAAAATTTCCTAATGTCTTACGGAGTTCATCTGGGGCACAGCAAGGACTAAACTTTCCTTCATTGTTTATCCATGCTTCTTTACCTAAAAATGGGCATTGACCACCTGGAGCCAAATCCTTAATACCTTCTTGAGAAAGGATTGTGAAATTTTCTAATTTTATCTTTTTACCATTTGGCAATAGCATATTATCTCTAAGTTCGTATAACCTTCTCACCTCCGTGTTCCATCTACTAATTGCTAATTCATCTCTTCTCATAGATAGATCCTGAATTTCCTCAAAATGTGCCCAAAGATGATGTCCTTTGACTCTATCTATGCCGTTCTTTATGGCCATCTTAACTATGTCATAGAGTTCATGTAAATTACTTTCCAAAAATGTTAATTGTAAAGTAACGGTACACCTTTCACCTGTATCGCTAAAGTATTTATCTCTAACTTCAAGGAAAGTTTTTAAATTTTCTGTCACTACTTCCCATTTTGAACCTTTCATGATTCTTTCATGAGTTTCTTTAGTTGCCCCATTCCAGGAAATCTTAACATCAGATAAAATTGGTACCAATAGTTCAGCCCATTTTCTAGCTCCTTTAATAGGAAAAGAACCATTAGTTGTTAGGTTAAGCTTCAAACCAAACTCATGGCACAAATTGATTATTTCATCAAAGCTTTTGTACATTAAAGGCTCACCCATAGTAGAAGGAATGATTTCCTTTAAAGGTGTGCCAGCTGCTTCCTTAATTACTTTTCTGATAGTTTCTATCGACAATATCTTAGGTTTTATTCCTTTAGCTTTCTTTTCTTCTTTAACTTTGCTGTATGGTGAAAAACATTCGCACATTATACAAGCAAAATTGCAGTAGTCTGGATTAGTATCAAAAGTAATTCTCCAAGGACCGGGTTTCACAGCTACTGATTTGCCTTTCTTTTCAATAGCATTACGGTAAATCTTGTTAAGTTTCTCAGTATGCTCACTTATAGAAGGTATATTTCCATTTTCAGTATAAGGATAGCCTTTTTGGGTAAGTTTATTGTATAACTCCTGATTTGTAGATAGGACTTGCATTTTTTCTGACAAACTACTTGCATCTCTGTGCTTAAATAATAGTCCATCTCTTACATATTCTGCCATGCCACCATAATCGGCTGTTATAACTGGTATTCTAAGTTGCTGTGCTTCATGTATTACTAACGGTGAATTTTCACCCCAAATTGAAGGAACGACTATTGCGTCAACTTTATTAAATACGTCAGTAACTATATTCTTATTATCATAACTTCCCATCCACTCTATTCTTTCTTTAACAACAGGTGAAAACTGATCGGCAATCGCTTTTAAAGCTTTAGTTTCTTCTCTTGCTGCTCCCCAAATTCTAAGTTTTGCTTTAGATGATAAGTGAGAAAAAGCTTTCAATAATAGATCAACACCTTTTTCGGGAGTATGAGTACCAATATAACCGAAAATAAACTCTTTTTCTTGTGCTCTATTTCTATTCTTAAGACGATTGAGATCAAAACCATAATCAAGATAAGAAATTTTGTTTATCGGAACATTAAAATCCTGAGTAAATTTGTCCATCAAGAATTTCGATGGGGAAATAAAGTAATCTATATAGTCTATTATTTTCCTTGTGTGCTTCATTCTAGTTGCAACCCATTGTTCCCAATAATTTATGTCTAAATTCAGGAATTCTTCATCTCCTGTAAAATATCCTTTGTAACATTGGGTTGCACATTTTTGATCCTTTTGTCCATCACAAAGCCGTAACAAATCTTCAGAATTGCGTTGAATAAACCTTCCTCTTGGACACATTAACCAAAAGTCATGTAGCGTAAAAATTGTAGGTATATTTTCTTTAAAAGCAATTTCTGGTAAAGTAATTGATAGATGATTAAGATGACCAAAATGTATAAGATCTGGCTGAAAGTTATCTATTACTCTTTTAAATTGTATATCTACTTCTTCATTGATAAATTTGTAACGATATTTAGCTATGGGTATATTAATTAAATGCAGTAAGATTCGAGAATCACTACGATCTAGGACTGTAGTGTAATAAAAATCAGGTAAAAAGCTATTTTCATACCTAGTAAATACTTGTACCTCATTGTTATTTGCTAGTTCATGAGCAAGAGTTTGGCTATAAACCTCTGAACCAGCACTATAATAAGGAGGGTAACCATGAATAACTTTTAATATTTTCATATATTACCATATCTATATTGTTAGGATATTCTTGTGTATTGTTTTGTAGACTTTTTATAAATTTACTTAATCCTACTTCTAATGAATGTTTTGGAGACCAACCAAGTAGCTCTTTAGCTCTAGTAAAATCACCATAGAACTTAGTTACGTCAAAATTTCTTGGAGGATAAAAATCAATTCTAGAATCACTTTTCGTGACTTTTAATATTGTTTTTGCTAAGTTTTCTAAAGTACATGGGCTATTAGTAGTAAGATGAATAGCAGGAAGAGAAGATTTTTCGCTTTGTAAATATTTAACAGTTAAGCATATACCCTCTATAACATCATACAAATAGGTAAAATCAAAAACACATTCTTTACCTTCTATTTTAATTGGATCACCTCTTAATGCATTAATACAGAGTGCAGGAATTACTCTACTGTTATGATCTAGTAAACCACCGTATACATTTGAAAAGCGTAATATTGCTACATTAAAATCTTTTGAACTTGTTATTTGTTCCTCAATAAATGCTTTACCTTTGGCATAATTATTTATTGGATCGATACTAGCAGATTCTGTAACTGGCAGTTCCTTCTGCTCTCCATAGACTTCCCTACTACTTGCATATATAAACCATGGTTTATTTGGAAGTGACTTACATAACCCTAAAAACCGCATTGTACCATCAACATTAATTTTTTGACACAGTGTAGGATAAAGTTCACCATGTATAACTCGAGAAATTGCAGCCAGATGAATAATTCCTGTACACTTAGCAAGTAGTGGTACTATATCTTCTGAAAAAAAACTGAGTGGATTGTTGCAAAACCTAATATCGCAGCTTATTACTTCATGGCCTTGGTTTTCTAACTTTTTCACCAAGGTCGACCCTATCAAACCTGCAGCACCTGTTATTAATATCCCCATGTATACCCTCTACTACAACTAGGAAAATTTGTCGTACCAATTATCTTACAAGTAAGAATCAAAAGGTATTATAAAACCAGTATAAAACAAATGTCAACTTAAATTAATGAATAAAAAAATTTAGTTATGAAAGAAGAATTGGCTGCCTTCTTTCTTGAAAATAGTGTTCGGCTTTAATCAAATCCTCTTTATTATTTACTCCCATTGCTTCTTTTTCATCAGAAACTACATAACCTACACTCAAGTTATTGTTTGCTGCAATGGGTACTATATCATTAAGACAATATTCATTGGTCGAATTATTAAATTTTATTTCTTTTACTAAGGTAAAAAGATCTTTAGCATATGAAACTATTATTCCAGAGTTTGCAAGAAGCATTTTATCGCCATTTTTTAGGATTTTTTGAACATTTCCGTAATTATCAATTACTAACCTTCCATATTGTTCATCTTGACTATTGAATCCAAGAAGAACTAAATTATTATACTTTAGACAATCAGTCATCTTCATAACTGTATCACTAGATATAAATGGAGTGTCCCCATACTGTATTAAAACCATATCTTGATCAGATAACTTCTCCAGATTTTCTAGGGCAATTTTAACTGCAGTGCCAGTACCTGTAATATCTTCTTGAACTATTAGTTTTATATTGTATTGATCGATTATACTTTTTAGGGTATCAAACCTTTGTAAATCTTTTAGAAGAGACTCATTAACAACAATTGATAAGCTTTTTAGACTCAGCGATTTTGCATTAGAAATTATATGCTCTAAAAGAGTAAGATTTCCCACTTGGTGCAACGCTTTTGAATATTCAGAATTCATTCTACTGCTCTTTCCTGCTGCTAATATTATCAAAATGTTACTCATACATAACTCAGGAATTAATTAGGTAGTAAGTTAATTTATAATTAATAAGATGTAAAGTCCACTTTGATTTTCTAGAGGAAGATAACTAACATCGAACAGACAAAATTCGTTAAATTAGCATCTGTAGTAATTCTTAGCAGTTCTTAAGTAAAATTTTAGAAAGAGACGCACCATAGTTATAATTGAGTGTGTGCTACTTTCAAGTATGGTTTTTATTGATGAAACCTCTTAGACCACTCTGTTTGAAATAAGGTAACTACTGCTTAATTCACCAAAAAGTCTGTAATTAAGTTTTAAAGCGAGTGTGCCCACCAACCCAATCGATTGTACCTCTTTAGCGCCTGTAATGCCCTTTAAAATTTGAATAAAAGGTACTTTTACTAATTCTATTAGTATAGAATAAACGTGTGCATAACCCTATAGTCATTGTTATTTATTGTAAAGAAAATTTTGTATGAAGGTTTTTTAGAAAACTCACTTACCCCTCTTAAATGTTCTCAACATCCTGAAAATTTGAATAAATGAAAACATAGGCTGTTTGTAACAAAAAAGTAATTGCTATTTTCAGAAACTTTTGGGAACGTTCAAAAAAGTGTGTCAAACCGAGAAGTAAAGTAATAAATTGATATAAAAAATGGAGGTTTGATATGAGTCAAGCAAATAGAACTAATGGGTTGGTAGATTATAAAGAATTAGAAACAAATATCCTGTCATCTATACGAGAAGGAAAACCATTGACAGGAAAAGATGGAGCATTAACACCGTTTATAAAAAGGTTGCTAGAGGCAAGTCTGGAAGGTGAAATAGAAAACCACATGTCAGCTAAAAGTGAAGAAAATAACCGAAGAAATGGGAGAAACGCAAAAACTTTACGCACGAGTGGAGGCTCATTTGAGCTGCTAACACCAAGAGATAGGGAGGGAAGTTTTGAACCACAAATAGTTAGAAAAAGGCAAACAAGCCTACATCCAGAACTTGAAGCAAAGGTATTAAGTACATACGCCAGTGGCATGGGATACAGAGACATAGCTTCACACGTTGAGGAAATATATGACCACAAAATATCAGCAGCAGAGATATCCAGTATTACTGATAAACTGCTACCAATAATCAATGAATGGCGCAGCCGTCCACTGCAATCAGTATATCCAATAGTGTTCATGGATGGCATGTTTTTTAAGGTTAAGGAGGATGGACATTGTGTAAGCAAGTGTATGTATAACATATTAGGCATAGATCAAAATGGCAGAAAAGAAGTATTAGGTTTTTATTTGGCTGAAAGTGAGGGAGCTAATTTCTGGTTGGGAGTGCTAAATGACCTCAAAGAAAGAGGAGTAGAAGATATTCTAATTGCCTGCATTGATGGGCTAAAAAGCTTTTCTACAGCTATAAATAGTATATTTCCTAAAGCAGAAGTACAACTATGTATAGTGCATCAGATAAGGAATTCACTGAAATATGTATCTAGCAAAGATGTAAAAGTTTTCATGAATGATTTGAAAAAAATATATCGTGCTTCAAGTAAAGAAATTGCCGAAAATTATTTGCTTGAACTGGAGGAAAAATGGGGCGAAAAGTATCCATTAGTCATAAAATCTTGGCAGAATAATTGGGAAAATTTGTCCAGTTATTTTAAGTATTCAGGTCCTGTTAGGAGGCTAATTTATACCACTAATCCTATTGAGGGACTGCACAGACAGATTAGAAAATTTACTAAAACCAAAGGCTCATTTACTAATACAAATGCCTTGTATAAACAGGTATATTGTGCTATAAAAAAAGTAGAGCAAAAATGGGCTATGGCTTTACCTAATTGGGCTTTAACTATATCTCAACTTGATATCTTTTTTCCTGATAGATTAAAAATTGAGTTGAATTAAAAATACGGTTTGACACACTTTTTTGAACGTTCCCACCCTTTTCAAAACCTGCTAGCTGTTGTTTCTTAAACCACACCTCTGAACGGATACCCTCTTTTTCTTCCTTAGCCTTTTCTAGAGCTGTTATCTGTTCTTCTGTTAAAATGATACCATCCTGAGCTACTTTTGCTTCTAATGCCTTTAACCTCTTTTTAAAATTTTCAAGATCGTTTCTTTGCCACACTGATCTTATTCCACTTGCAGAGATGAGAATTCCTCTCTTTTTCAGTTCGTTTGCTGCTCTTTCTTGTCCGTATGCTGGAAACTCTATTGCTATTTCAACTACTGCTTTTTCTATATCCTCCGACACTCTATTTGCATACAATGGCTTGCTTTTGCTTATCTCGTGTAAAGCCTCTTCTCCTCCTGTTTCATACAGTTCTTTGAAGCGGTAAAATGTATCCCTTGAATATCCCATTACTTTACACGCCTGTGATACATTTCCTAATTGCTTTGCAAGTTCTAGCAATCCCAACTTTGGTTTTAGTATTTTTTCTTGTGTTGTATTCATATCTGACACTCCTTTAAAACTTGTCTATATTTTTATCTTACTTTGTTTGCCTGTCAGATCAAGTCTAAACTATTACATAATACCATAATGGAACTTTATCATCCATTTTAGAAAATACTATAGTATATCAACTCGTATTGATTTGCTGTTACACACCCTATTCCCACCAAAACGAATTGATTTTTTCTTTCAGTCCTCGGAAAAATCTTACTTAGCTTAGCTATAGATGTTTACAAAAGAAATTCAAGTGAGTGAAGAAAGAAAAATTATTTTTGCAATACCGTAGGTACGCTCCACAACTATATTGAAGTTTTTATTGCACTCAAAACCTTCATTTTTCCTCATTTCTAGAATTATTAACGCATTATCATTTAACCAGCCTGAGTGAGCTAACTCGTCTAAAGTTGAGTTAACCAGATTGATATTATAAGGTGGGTCCATAAAAACTATATCGCACTTTGAAATAGGTCTTGGTAATCCGTTAGCATTGCAACAAATTAACGTGATATCGTTCGTAATTCCAAAATCTTCTGCTGTTTTTTTAGGCAGTTGCAAATTGTAATAATCTGAATCTACCATGAATGCATGTTTAGCACCTCGAGAAAGTGCTTCAAATGAAAAAGAGCCACTTCCGCAGAATAAATCAAGTACATTTAGGTTATAAATAGGTTTTCTTGAAGAAAGTATACTAAATATTGCTTCTCGGACACTACTCATAGTGGGCCGTGCAGATAAATTCTTGCCTGTAGTTATTTTTCTTCCACGATATTTACCCGCAATAACACGTAACATATAAAACAAGTTCGAAGTTAACTAATTATTTATAATACACATTTAATGTCAACATAGCTTCAGCAGTCTAATAGAAAGAAGGTTGCTTGTGGAGGAACGCAAGATCAATCGCTTTTCTTTGATTTATTTTCTATACTGATTGCACGACCAATCTCGTCTTGTAAATCATCATGGTTGTTTTTTTCATCATGACCCATCCCTTCAATTCTACTTTCTAACTCTAACTTAATTAAAGTATTGATTTTCTCTATACTATCGAGGAAATTGTGACACTCTTCATCACTATATTCCTCACCAGATGCTTTTTTTTCTATAAATAGACTTTTAAATCCTACTAAATCAGAACTCTGATCGGCATTCAACACAATATTTCTCTCTATAAAACTAAGATCTGATAGTAACAAACTAACCTCTAATAGATCTTCACTTTCAATGTTTGCAAGATTATCAAGATCGTCTAAAATAGAGAACATCTTAAGCTCCTTCTGTGCAATTTCTTTGTCTTCTTTGTCAAATTCTGACGATAGCCCTTTATCATCTATAAGTCTCTCATTCAGAGCTTTATTTAGCTTTGAAAGACTAACATCACCTTGCTTAGTGCTATCTAGTAACAAATCTACCCTCGCTCTGCGCGCATTTAAAACATCATTGTAATCGTTTAACTTGATATTACCATCTTCGTCTTGCTGAAGACCATAATCACTTAGCCCTTTGAAATTACGATTCTTCATCATTCTCTATGTTCTCATTCCTTTCATTATCTTGACGCTCTCTATCTTCTCCGGCACGTATAGCTTCTGTAGTGTTTTTTAGGGTTTCTGGTTCCGTACCTAATTTTCGATTTGATTGATTAGGCTTATTTTCTTTTGATGATTCATCTTCTTCTGGTTCTCTCTTGCGGCCAATAGTGTAGTCATGAAGCTTCTCAAGAAATTCCCGTCTATATGTTTTTGCTCTATAGAGTAGATTATGCTGGTAACCATCCTTTTCTCCTGTAGCAGGGTTAATTCCTATAGAGTCGAGACCATGTTCCCAAGTAAACTTCATAGCATCTTCTATTGTATAGCCCAAATGTGATCCTACATATCCTTTATAATATTCTAAATATTTATCAATTCTTCTATGTGCAATATCTTCTTTATCAATTCCAAACGCCCTGTAGATTTTTTCCTCAAGCTTATCAACATCATTTTTAGGTGATGTTGCAAATTTTGTTGCTTCAATAGTAGCACCTACAAGCTTACGTGGCACATTAATAGCATATTTCAGCACACCCCCAACTCCTGGTATTCTACCTAGCAAATTAGCTGTACCTCCAGCTAATCTGTCTGGTACATGAGTAGCCCAATCACCTAAAGACTCTAACTTTCCGCCAGCAAAGTTCTGCCACTGCTGCTTTAATCCCTCTGTGACACCAGTTAGAGGTGATGCTTGATACATACTAGATATATTGTAAACACCAAACCCACCACCGGCAATGCTTGAGCCCATCTGTTGTACAAACTCCTTCAAAGAAAACATCAAAAACGAAAGCAAGAACAATACAAAGATCTCTCCTGCGTTGATTAAATAACCTCTCTGTATGTCTTGCACCCTTTGGTAATCACTATTTTCTTGATAATTTTTGCAATCCTCACAATCTTTACAATCTTTACATTTCTGACAGTATTCACTATTGGGATCCTTATATAAATCATGAAGTTTCAGTATTCTACAACCTTGTTTTTCTACCGCACTCCGCACTAAAGATCTTATTTCATTAATTATTTCCCTATAACTATTGCATTTATTTATATCTTGACAGTAGCGTTTTATTATTTCACTAACATCACCTATCCTTTTCTCTATATTGTTGATCAGTAATATAATGTCAGCCCTCTCTGATGCATGTAATAAACTATTCGTTAGACGCACTAGATCTTTTTCACTACAATTAGCATCAACTACTATATCACTTTCTGCTATATAATGGTCTGCTGGATTTTTCTCAGTACCAGGCACTGGGTTAAAGAAAGGGTAATCTATATAACGAAACCCTTTTATATGTTCACCATTTTTATCTTTAGGGTAATTCGGTGGAAGCGGGATATATCCAGCGCCTCCAGTAAATTTTATTGTACCACCTTCTCTGCTTATCTTTTCTATACCTTCTATACTTTTATCCATGTTAAGAGAAGAAGCTTCTCCAAGAGTGTAAGGTACAAAAATTTGCCCTGGAGTCCAGCTAAAGTATTCTTTATCAATTATACAAAAACCACCAAATACCCATTTTGGAGCACATAACTTTATTTCAAGCCATTTATTATAGCACACAGTAAAGCCTAACTGTTTATAAAAGGTATTCATTATCATCGCAGCAAGTAATGACAGCAGGGTAAATATCATAATTGATTGCAAACAGAAACTAATACAGAATTTTATCCAACCTTCAAATAGACTTTTCAGTGGTGAAAATAAAATAGAGATTAGGAATAGCGGCATTATAGCTACAAGAAAAGCTATACCCATAAAACCAGAAAGGAATATTATGTAAGCATACATACACAGCAGGAAATATAAGACAATCCCTATAAAAATTGCCGGTATCATAAGGAGACTTGCCCACATTTGATAATGTAAAAATGCTGCAAACTTTTTCCAAACAGAATAAGCAAAAAACTTATTGAACATGTCCTCCATGAAGCTAAACAACTTAGCTTCATCTCCTTGAGTAATACTTCCGGTGTTCATGTTGGGAGCAAAGTTAGTAATTACACTTATCAAGTGTTCAAGACCTTTAACGAATAAAACAAGAAAATGATCATAGAAAAATCTAAAACTTCCAGGAGATATAAGCACTATTACTAGAGTGATTTTCATCATTCTGATGAGCATATCATGCTTAGTTTCTCGTATCATGCCAAAAAGATAAAGAAGCGATGAAATCATTACAAATAGAACAAGCAAGGAAAGAACAAAATTGTGAAAGCTCGTACTTTTTTCAGCTATATTTTCGAACATCGCCTGTGCAGCTGCAGGATCATTGCTATCAAAATGCTTTTTACAATTTTCGTTAATCAATAATACACATTTTAGATAGTTATAAACGTAATCAAAAAATCCAAAGTTACTTGGTTTCTGCACTCCGTTCAAAAATTCAAAAGAGTAGCCACCTGCATTATCTAGATAATATCTATCTAATATCTTTACATATATTTTCCATCCTTTTTCTAACCCCACCTTATTACAATTTCTGTCCTGTAATGTGGTGTTATTTCTGTCTAAAGTAAAAAGCCCACTTCCATCTTCCGCTACGGAATTGTAACCTAGATGTACAGTAGGAGACTCAGGGTTACGCATGGATTTTAAATTTTCGTTAGGACTAGAATCGCTAGGCCTTTTAAATAAAAGATAAGCACCATGGCCGTTAGTAAACCAACATGGAGCACCACGTGATACTGTATTTGCGCTATCATCTTCATTAATGCACTTGCAATTTACAGTGCAACTTGCATTAGGCTTACTTGAAAATTTTTGTATGCTAGGTTTATAATCATTACAAACCAAGTGAAAGTCAGGCAGACTGTTGTCACCTTCCCCTCTTTCAAATTTGGTTGCATATTTTAACTGCTCCAAACTTTCCAAACTATAACTACTTTGAGATTCCTTCTTATTACTATTGCTCCAAGATGTCCATGCACCATTTACTCGTACTACTAAACTATCTCCATTGGTTTCAAGGCCGGTATCCTTCCACTTCACTACTTGATTAGGGTGAAAACCATAATTGATTTCTCCGGTTTCAGGATCAATAGGTTCTCCACTTTCACCTTCTGGAAAAAACGCATCATGACCGATTGGAAAATGAGCACCAATTGCAATGGGTTCAGGACCAAAATAATCAGCAGATATACATCTTGGAAAAGGCATATCATTCTTACTACAACCTGTAACCAGCACACAGATTACCAAAATTAATAACCTAAACCAACATTTGCCTAAGCGTGATTGCATACCTAAACTTTTTCCAATACAGAATAAATTTCTAAAACCTTACTTCAAATATCTTTTTAATTAGTTACTCCATATATCTCATCAATCTTCCTTGACTTGTCCTTTTGTTTTATCAGAATCCTTTTGCTTATCTGGCTGGCTTAGTGTTTCAGATTTGCTCATTTCTCTGCCAGTACTCGCTTTCCCATCTGCTTGCTTTGGTGTATCAGGCAATTTAGCTTCAATTTTGCTACGATCTTTACTCATTCCCTGCTTGATGTTATGTATCATATTTTGGGTTCTATCATCAAGGCCAACAGTTGACAGCATAGCTTGTGATGCGCTCCTAGAAATATGACTAACACTTTGGGCAACTCCATAACCAGAGCTGAACAACGCCTGCGCCATAGTTTCTGATATAGAAACAAAAGCTTCCATTGCACTAGCAATGATGAGATATATAAATGCCTGGATTAGATCTATAGGTAATGCTGCAAAGTGCCCACCAGCCCTTTCTCCAGTACTGAGCGCAACATCAACACTAGTACCAGGACTATACCCAAGAGGTAATATTGATTTCATAAGACACAGATCATACGATAAAAAATTTACACTAATTAAGCATTGATAGCATGCAGAAAAATTTGTGAGGTTGTATAGAACTGAATACATTAACTGGTTTAAAAGAGACAAGGATGAAAATAAAATGACTGGTTGCAATGAAACATGAGCCAGCGTTTTTATCCAATTATCAAATAATGTTTTAGTTTGTTGAAATAGAATAAATACGATAAATAAAGGTGCCAACGACAATAAAAATGCTACTAAAACAGTAGATATTACATACTTAAACGTAGCACTAATAATGCATCTTAAAAACACAAAAGTGGCATAAAGTATTGCCAAAAATGCAATAAAGCCAAAAGGTCCTGATAGCATTAAAGACAAAAATTTCAGCCATGTTTCTCCTGTAAATAATACTCCCGCTGTTAAATCTAAGAATGCAAATTTTTTACCTCCTTCTCCTATATAGCCAGAAAAACTATCAACTAAATAAATGCTACCATCAACAAAAAGCCCAGACAAAGTTGTACCAAAGAATTCCCAACTTCTATCACTAAAAGCAAAAGCTATAAATGCTATTTTGAATATTCTTATAATAAAATCGAATTTACTTAATTGTATTGTTCCAAGCATATAGCCAACAACAGTAAATATAACGTATAGAATAAGCAAAGCTCTTACTCCTTGTAGAAGGCCTCTTGCATATCCTTTGTATAAATCTTCAACACTACCTACAATTCCTGTTTCGCATTTTTTTCCTGCTGTCTCAGTACATGAGGAGCATTTTTCTCTTGCTGTTGTATCACATGAGGGGCATTCTCTTCCTGTTGCAATACAAAAGATATTTCTTATAGTTGATGAAATAAAATCGTTTATTTTTCTTTTTAAAAATAAATTTACTGTGTATTTGTTATCTTCATAATATTTGCCTTCTTTGTCCGTAATATCATCTTTCTCTACATTGTGCACATTAATACCAAAATATACCTTCTTAGATTCTTTATCCCCCAAATGACTTCCATCTATTATGTAATATTTTATGCTATCTTCTTTAACTTTAATTAAATCTCTTACTCTTTTAAAATTATTAGTGTCAGCAGGTCTATTTTTAGGCAGCTCATCACCTAGATACACATACAACTTTCTGCCGTCAGTGAATTTGCACGATCTAGTCACTTCAACATGATATCCACCTCTATGAAGTTGGTAGTTGCCATTACTTGCTATAGCAAGCATCACACTACTACCAGGTGTTATACCTTTTATTTTATAATCATGATTTAATCTCAGAGAGTAATCTTCAAATTTATAATTAATCTGTGAACATACATTATCTCCTTTCGCACCTTTCTCATTTGGAAAACATTGAATACCTTTAGCAGTATCCTGATCATCAAAATCGCCAATTTTTGCAACAAGAGCTTCGGCCCAAGAAATATCTCCTCTGTCCTCTTTGAAGTTTAATTTAGAATTTGATATTAAATTAATGTCAATCTGCTTAGAATCCCTCTTATTTTCTTCAATCTTTTTTAGTTCATCCTCAATACCTTTAAGGTGAGAATACATGTCACATGTATTTCCTTTATCATACTTCTCATACCTGACAGAAGAAACACAATTTCGTTTTCCTTCTGCACCTATCCCAAAACTCCATATACCCTCTTTATTGTAACATACGTTCTGATAGTAACAATTAAGTTCATAAGAACTGTACTTGTTCAGCTCATTAAAATCACACCTTTTCCCATTACATAATTCATTCAGTCCTATTTTAGTTCGTCGTAAATCTAACAATGCACCATTTATCCATGAATTTTGAATATAATCCTTATTAAAATGTACCTTATTATCATATGGAGTGTAGCCATTGCCAACTAGCACTCTTCTTTTATTCATTTCTTCTTTATTCAGCGGCGGAAATTCTACTACAGTTCTTTTACCACTTTCTCCACAAAAGAACTTTCCTCCGTTTAGCATGTCTCTTATTGTAGCTCTGTCTTTTTCATCCCCTTTTTCAGTTCTATAGCAATTATCATCAAAACTGATACCTTTTCCTTGTGGATTGTCATAATCAATCGTTATCTCTCTGGGAACTAAGCTAAAGCTTAACTTATCACCAGGATTTGCTTTAATTCCAGTATCTACATAACGTCTATTGCTATAGAATTCATTATTTCCAAAGCCTATGTCCCCACATATTTCTCGTTCATCAAGACTAGCATTATCAGTTAACTTATTACTGTAATTTGGTATTAAATCATTAGCACAAAATACAGCGGGCACAAGTACTCTCTTTGGATTTTTCCCTTCTTTAAGAGGACAAAGATTTACTGACCCACCAAGAGTAAATTTGATTTTCTCATCCTTGCTAATTACTTGACCAGAATCAACCCAATGAATTTTAACTCCTTCGCCAGCTTCACGAACTGGAACATCTATACTGACACTAGTATTTCTGCTCTGCAACCCAGGTTCAACACAATCCATTGTGCAGCCAGTAATTACAAGACATAGTATCAATAATAATGATTTTCTGCTCATCATTGATTTCCTGTGTTTGTCGGTATTTTAGGTGCTGATCTTTGAGCTGATTGTGGTATTTGAGGTCTTCGACTTGGTGTACCAGATTGCTGACCTGCTCTTCTTTGGATACTTTGTTCATCTAAACCTACTGTTCCCATTAAGCTTTGCTGATATTGCCTTCCTGGTTCGCTTGCTACATAAACACCAAACAACGAATCAGATATTGTTGAAGATGCCTCAACTAAAGCTTTCATAGCATGTCCCAAAATCACAAAAGCCATCATAGCTGTGATGTTAGGTGCATGTTTGGAAGCATAACCATAAATAATACAAGGATTAAAAATCTTTAAGTTAAGATTAAGTATACATGTAGGACAGACCTCAAAATTAAAGACCGAATACACAATATAATCCATAACCTGGCTTATTAATGATATAAAAATTAAAAGCACTACCGGATGAATTGCAAATCTTGCTAAATTTTTGACCCAATTGTGAAACATCTGTCTAGTATATCCAAATAGAAGGCAAATAATAAAAAGAGGCGCCAAGGAAAGCAATAATGCAACTATTGCTATAGATGTGATAAAAGAAAATAAGGCGTTAAACATCGATAAGCTCACTGTTATCAAACCCCAAATCACCAAGCAAAACGATACAATACCCAAAGGACCGGAGAATATAAGAGATACTATTAGTAACACTGAGTGTGCTGATAAAAACCTATTGAGCGGTAAATCAAGAAATTCAAAAACATTTGATGTTGTACCTCTGAAATTTGCTATTTCTATTAACTGTTTTGGAGCATTAACAAAAATAGAAAATGCATTGTTATAAAAAAAACTCCAACTGTTATCGTTCAGCAATTGGGTAATAACTCCTATCTTTACACATATAATTAAAAATTCATATATAGAAGCATGAGACAATCCAAAAAAGTAATAAAGGGTGTATAAAACTATATATAATACTAATAACGACACTATTGTAGATCTGATGGTATTTGTTCTATTTGATGCTACAAAACTTTGATAAAGAGACTTCACAGGGCTAGTATCAGAGTGAATCGCGTTAGTGTCTTTGTAGCTAGAACCGAAAAATGCAGTTTTTACTTTTTCATCAAAAAAATTATATATCGCACTAAAAGTTCTTACAGGTGGCTCTTTAGTTGTAAGGTTAATGCTAAACTGACCCTCATTTTTCTTATAATCACAGCCATGATCTCTTATTCCGTAATATATAGTGCCACTCTTGTCCTTTAGCTTTTCTTTTAAGCCTTCCATATATTGAGTATTATAAACTTTGCTAATGTCTACAGGTATATCTCCCTGAGTTTCATCGGGCTCACGCTCAGGAAATTTGTCAGAAACGCTTATATATAAGCTTTTTTCTAAATTAGGGATTCTTGTTACTCTTATGTTGAAACCACCCTTGCCCTTACCATCACCTAAACTAAAAGTTAACTCTGGTTTTGGATGGTTACGATCTATCTTATGATCACAGTTAATACATATACCGCCTCCTGGAATGTGTTCAAATTCCTCATTATCCATGTGAACACGTAATAGTGTAATGTCAGTTTTTACCCGTTTTTCCTTTAATACGTTATCAATAATTTCAGCAATAACAGATTCACCTCTAGAATTTAAAGTATTGAATATCTCACCTTCTATACTATTGTATTCAATATATACGCAACCTTTTTCTCCGCTGCCGAAAGAAAATTTACATATACGTCCACAGAGTAAATTTAAAATGCGCGTATCTATCTTACTTGCACTGCTCTCTGAAAGCTTGCTACAGTCTACATTTTCCCCTTGCTGTTTTATAGAGTCGATGACATTTCTAATTTCCTCTCTTTCACTTTGATCTAATTCTGAAGACCAGTACTCTTTTCCATTTAACCATTGTGCATTGCCTATTTCATATTTATTAGGACATATTGTGTACTTGTATTCTCCATTTTGCCATATTGCCTGACATTCATTTTGATTTAAAACATGTGCAAAATACTCCGTCTCTCCTTCACCGCAATTTTCGTCAATTTTTTTGTAGGTGACCATGCCATTATTGTTTTTACACATTTTACTTCCAACAACACTAAAGCTTATCGCATCGCCAGCTTTAAGCGCAAACGGTAATGTAACGTTTCTTACTCCAGGTTCAATTGCAAAATCTTTATATTGCGAACAAAAATTAACCTTATTAGGTACTATATTAATCTCTGTTACTTTTATTTTATCCGAAATATAGACTCCAGAATCAACCCATTTCTGCTCTGTTGACACTATATCCAATTTCTCACGCAAACCTGATGAATCTTCTGGCTTAATACACCCGCACCCAGATAATAAAAAGAGTATCACAAAACTTATGCATAGCTTAACCAAATTTTGGTTGCTCAAATGTTCAAACATCTGTTACTCACCTGCGCTCACTCTCCACCTGATTTTATAGATTCACTAGAGGAAGATCCCGATCCCTTATTATCATCTCCACCTCCTCCAATAGTCCCTCTTGCCTTATTTACAGCCGCAGCAGCAACTTGACCAGCACCTCCAGCAGCAGCTTTGGCAGCAGATAAAGCTTTATTCACCATTTGTGCAGGAGTGCTACCTGAACCAAGTGCTGCTCTGTGATTACCAGCAAGCTCAGCAGCCATGCCGGGAAGAACGTTTAAAAAGTGGTAAAAGAGGAATAATACTAAACACAATTTTAATAATTCTCCGATTAGAGAGCTGCCAAACTCCATGTATGTAAAGTCGAATAGACCAAGTATGCTGCTCTTTTTAAAGCTATAATTTTGCATCATACATGCGAGAGTAGTTTCATTTTTATCACATTCCCTATCTTTCAACTTAAACCACTGTTTTTTCTTACTATATGAGATTTCTGCTTGTTTCTTTTCATATGACTTGTCTGGTTGTTCATTTTTATATGACTCGTCCAGTTTAAAATTTAAATTTTTAAAATAGATTTTATCACATGCTATGAACATAAAGGATAAAAACGCAAAAAGGATAACTGGGTATAAACTGTAGGTAATTAACTCTTTTAGCCAACCATCAAAATATCCCTTAGTATGTTGAAACAAAACCATAGGAATGAATAAAGGCGATAAGATGATAATTACACTAAGCGCAACTAAAGATAAGATAAATACATAGCACATCCACAAAATAACCATCATCATCAAAATGGCCATAAATATACAGACAAGAGCTACTAAGATCTGTCCACCAGCGAAAATAATACCAATCACCGAACCTGCAACTAACAAGACAGGAGCAGCGCCAAGCAAAACCGCTAACGTTGCAACACCTCCAGTACCAATTTTGCCACCAATTCCATCTAAAGGGGCACCTAAATAAAATAAAATTCTGCAATCAAGCCTATCCCAAGGTGCAAGATAACTGTAGGATACCCTCTTTCCTGCGCGATCGTATTCATAATCTGTACCTGACTCATAATTACATATATTTTTACTTTCAGATGACGCTTTAAGCACTATCTCTGACAAACCATTTGAAAGCTTTGTTAATTCCCCGTAATAATGAAACATAGTGCTACCTGTCGTAAAGTAAATCACTAAAGCGAATTTAATGATCAACATGTACATTTCTTGCGGACTACGCACTCCACCAGACATAACTTTTATAGAGAACAGTATTAAAGCTAAAACTAGAACAGCAGTTACAGTATTTTTCAACCTTCCTTGTGCTACAGACAAAAAACTACCCTTAGCATGCCCATTTTTGTCTGTAAGTAAGTTACCACTTGAATCAATACCTGCCACTAAATTATCTAACGACTCCTTAATACATTGCACTATCATAGAAGTTATGGGAATAGGAGATAATGACTTACTTCCCGCTTGATTGTAGCAAGCTTCAGAGACATACGAGCTAAAACAGCTTTTATTGTCATAACCTACAAAAATTTTTCCTTCTTTTTCTTTTTTCCTGATAAGAGTTTTATAATCGTCATCCCTGTTGATAAAACTCCTTTCTTCACCACCTGTACCATCTTTATTTTTGAATAATATCACAGATTGTTCACACATAGGAGCAATCGGATCAGGTGGTAATTCCGTGCATCCTATATCAATTCCTTGCGGCCAAGCAGTTCCAGCTGCCCTAACTTCAGCCAATTCCACACATAACCTACCCATTTTTCTCAGTGCCCTGAACGTTGATCCATATATGTCTTCGCTCTGTCCAGCTTTAAGCACTTTACATTCTAGATCGCCATCAACCTTCGGAGACCATGACCCACTTTCATATCCAGTATCTTTCTCTCTGATATCAAAGTCTATGTATCCATCTTCCCCTCTGAAATTAAAGTCATTCGTCTTGAAAAGGTTGCCAAATGTTAAAGGATTGCGATGACATACTTCTATGTATTCACTATATTGCACACCATTTTTTGGCCAGTAGTAGTGTTCCCTATCAACATTCACAACATCCCAATCAGTAAAGTTTAAAATATCTTTCTCTGTTTGTTTTCCATCTTTTCCTGATCTTTTCTGTAATGCAGAAAAATATTCATCTTCTGTTCGATAATTTTTATCTGTGTCACCACTATAACCTGTGTCTTTTAGTTTAAAATTTTTATATCTCCCATCATTATCGTATGCAACTGGATGCCTAACAAAACTATGCTGACAAACAATAAGTCCCCCCACTGCCTTCCAGACTCCAACAATTGCAGCTATCATTCCAACGATAACAAGAGCAGTAAATAAACCAGCAGAAGAGACAATCAAAACAATACCAGTAAATATTGCACCAATAGCAATTGCTATCCCAGCAACTGCTGCAGCTGTTTCAAACGCCTTACAGTCAGGATTAGAAGCACGACTAAAGCTGCCAGTAGAATTAAATCTGCTAACAAATTCCGTTTTGTCAGTACCACTTACTGTATCTGCAAACACTGGATATGAGAGCAAAAAATCTATATTTAACAAAAATATCGCAACTAACAGTAATGACAGTTTAGTTTTAAACATTTTTCACCTTTTGATAAAACACAGGCAACCACATCTTTGGATCATCTCCGACTTCTTTCAGTATATCATGTAACAATAGGACACTTTCTGCACGTCCAGATAACACGTTGACCACATCATCCAAATCTTTCAGATCTATTCTAGCTACTACAGCATTAACTCCCTGCTTTACTAAAAAGAATCTAGTACTTGGATCTGTGTGTTTGATCAGTATGTACTCACGTTCAGTTAACATAAAAACATCTCGATAGACACTAGTAGCTTTCAGATTTGGCAAAAAAATTTGTGTTGCTGTCTGCTGTACAAGTGTATCACTAATAGCACTTTTACTTGCATCTTCAACACTCTGAGTAGCAAAAACCACAAAAGCATTTAACTTTCTCAGCACTTTCAACCAGTCTTTTATCTTAGGTGCAAAAACTGGATTATCTATTAACGCCCATGCTTCATCAAGAACAATAATAGATGGAGTGCCATCAAGTGATATACTAATCCTATGAAACAAATAAATCAAGACCGGCCCAAGAGCAACAGGATCTTTTAGCAAGCTAGCCATTTCAAAGCCAAACACTCTTGCTTTTGAAAAATCTAGCAAATCTTCTTTATTGTCAAATATTGCAGCATGAGAGCCATCATCATGCCACATAGATATTGCTCCAGCTAGAGTATCAGGGCCTGCAAGTCCTAAAAATGGTACAAGATTTCTCAAAAATCTGTCTTCTTTTTTTAATTTAAAATTTCCCTCAATTGCATCATTAATTCTAGCAATATCTTCTGAAGTGAATTTATCGTTGTACACTAAAATTAAAGATTTTATCCATTCCATCAAAAATGTTTTATTATCAGGAGTATCGTCAAGTTGCAGAGGATTAAAATTTGTCTTAGTTCTTGGTTCTATTATAGTATAGATACCACCAAGTGCTCTTAAAAAAATTTCTGCACCGCGATCTTTATCAAAAAAGAATATTCTTGGAGAAAATTTCATTGCTTGAGCACATAAAAAATTCATTAAAACAGTTTTGCCAGCACCTGTTGGCCCAATTATCATAGTATGTCCAACATCCCTTATATGAAAGTTGAAGAAAAATGGAGTGCCAGATGTTGTATCAAAAACTGTAACAGCATCTCCCCAGTGGTTATTGAATTTTTTACCAGTAGGATAATTATGTTGAGATGCAAAACCGGCCAAATTAAGACTACTTATTGTACCTTTTCTTACTATATAATCAAAATTACCAGGAATTTGCGCCCAAAATGCTGGTTCTAGATTAACCCTCTCACGAACAGGATAAACACCACAATTAGAAAGCTCCGATTCAACCAATGATAAAGCATTGTCCAATGATTTAGGGCTTTTTTCTATACATAAGATAGTTAAATGGTGTTCACCAAACGCAATTTTACCACTCATTGCATCATCAAGCGCATGAGAAATTTCTGCTATTTGAGAAATAGCTTTATCTGCAGATTGTATCATACGATTTTGCTGTATCTGCATTTTCGCAATTGCCATTTGCCTATTTGTAAATTGAAAAGACTGCGTGATAATAAATTCATAAGGAAGTTGTAAAAAAGAATCAAGCATTCCTGCAGAAGTATTATTTCCATATTCTTTGATACTAACTATTCCAGCATATTTACTTTCATTATGAGTCACAACCTGTATCATCTTATGGCCAAAAAATAACCTATGAACTGGTAAGTATCTTGATATTTCAGTTTTTAGTGGAAAAAGCGTATTTGTAACAAAGCCACAATTTACAATTCTAGACAGAAACTCCATCATTTCACAAAACAGTCCGTTTGGAGTTTCTTTTACTCCAAGGACTTTAGGCGAATAATTCCTAAGGCTTGTTACTATACGATTTGTCGTTTCCTCTAAATCTTCATAGGTATCACGCATATCACTTTCCCAAGCATGTTTTGAAGTTACATGCCCAAATTTTTTCAGTAGATGTGATAAAAATTCTACTCCCTTTGTATCTGCCCTACGAATAATCGTAATGTATAAATCATTAATAAAAGATTGCCTAGTTGCGTGTTTTTCTCTCCATTTTAGATTTACATGGTTAGCAAAAAAATTTGGTAAACTCTGGTTTGCAAATTCATCAGAAAAGATATTCTTCTTACGCCTGATGGTATGAAAGTACAAACTAAATGCTGGAGATGAAATGCTTCTTAGCATCTGATTTCTGAGATTATTTTGTATCACCAAGTCTTCATCATCGGCCGTTTCAAACGCAAAGCCATTTAATTTTATAAATTTAACTAACCAATTCTGCTTTGTTATCAAGGTTGTACTATTCCAATAGCAAGAATAAGGTATAAATTCAGCAGCGTGAACCTCTCTACTTAGAATAGATTTATTCTTTGATTGAATAGCTCTAAATCTCAACATTGCATAACATCAAGTAATGTCATAAGAATTGGCTCCATGATAAAACCGATTTAAACATTTGGAGCATTTTCCCAACTTTACCATAAATAACTCAATAAACAACGGTTCCTTTGCAGAAGCTATATAGCCAAGTCCATGTATACCTGGTAACATCAGGAGAATTACTCTAAGATCATTTGTATTAATGAAAATTAGCATGCAAATTAGAACGTTTAATATTGCAAACATATAACTCACACCAAAGAGCATTGCAGGTCTTGTAAGACCTTTAAATAATTGATTCGTTTGTATGCTGCCAGTAGACATATCTTTAACCTTCTAATAAGAGCTCTAACACTAATACTACATCATTAATTAAAAATCTATTGAAATGAATAGCACTTTAGGTAAGATAATTAATTTAAATTCAATGATTATAAGCTGGCCATTTCAAGAAGCAGAAAAAATACTACAAGAATTCCCTAATAAAAAAGAGATAATATTTGAGACTGGTTATGGTCCCTCAGGTTTACCACATATTGGTACTTTTGGGGAAGTTTTTCGTACCACAGTTATTGCAAACGCTCTAAAAAAAATAGCTCCTAGTATAAAAACCAAAATCATTGCAGTTTCCGACGATATGGATGGTTTGCGAAAAATACCAGATAATGTACCAAATCAGGAAATGCTAAGAGAGAATCTGAACAAGCCATTAACCATGATACCTGACCCATTTGGCACTCATGAGAGTTATGGTCATCACATGAATTCGTTGTTGTGTAAATTTCTTGATTTGTTTGGATTTGAATACGAATTTAGGAGTGCAACAGAGTGTTATAAATCTGGCGTTTACGATGAAAAACTTTTACTCCTGCTGAAAAATTATGATAAAGTGATGGAAGTAATGCTTCCATCATTTCGGGAAGAAAGGCAGCAGACTTACAGTCCATTCTTGCCGATATGCCCAAAAACTTACCAAGTTTTACAAGTTCCAGTAATTGAAACAAATACAGATAAAGGAACAATCACGTATGAAGACCGAAACGGGAAAAAAATAGAAGTTCCAGTGACAAAAGGAAAATGTAAACTGCAATGGAAACCTGATTGGGGGATGAGGTGGGCTGCATTCGGAGTTAATTACGAAGCTCATGGAAAGGATTTGACTCCATCTGCTGTGCTTTCAAGTCAAATATGTAAAATACTTGGAGAAAAGCCACCGCTTTTGTTTTGCTATGAGTTATTTCTTGATAAAGAAGGAAAGAAGATATCAAAATCAAAAGGAAATGGTATTTCAATTGAGGAGTGGCTAACTTATGCACCCACAGAGAGTTTAGCGTTATACATCTTTCAGAGTCCTAAAAAAGCTAAACGTTTATATTTTGATGTGATACCAAAATCAACTGATGAATATTTGGAGTTTGTTAAGCGTTATAATGAAAGTAAAGAAAAGGATGTAAACAGTCCTGTATGGCACATCCATCAAGGTAAAGTTCCAAACGTAGAAACTTCAGGCATAAATTTTTCGTTACTTTTAAACCTGGCAGCAGCTTGTAATGCTGAAAATAAAGAGATTCTTTGGGGTTTTATATCAACTTATGCACCAAACGTTACACCAGAAAGCAACAAAATGCTAGATAGGCTTTCGGATTTTGCAGTTAGGTATTATCACGACTTTATCAAGCCAACAAAAGCGTATAAAGCTTCAAACGAAAAAGAGAAAGAAGCGTTACTAGATTTAAAGAACAACCTACATTCCCTGCCTATTACAGCCACTACTGAAGAGATTCAATCTCAGGTTTTCTCCATCGGAAAAAAACATAATTACAATAACTTACGCGATTGGTTTCAGTTTTTGTATGAAACATTACTTGGACAAAAAACCGGTCCTAGAATGGGATCTTTTATCAAGCTTTATGGGATAGATAATACAATCTCTCTTATAGAAAGTGCTACTGAACGTACACTTTAGAGTTTACCTTCTTTCATTTGAGCCCTATAGTTTTACTACTTGACAAACTTTCCCACTTTTCTTATCATACTAATAAGAGTATTTATCCTTGTTTTTGGGCTCAACGACAAAATTCAGTAAAAAACTCAGATATTTATTGGCAAATTACACAAAAATTATAGCGGCTTTTTTTATTTTTTCTACATTCAGCCAAAACGCGCTTTAAATAAGCGTTAGCACATTATTACAACGCCAATTTACATTATTATAGGGTCAAAACTCGCTATACGGGGATTCTTTTGTCTTTTTTTTATTCAGTAAATTTCTTAATATTTATAACTAAAGTAATTTTAGAGAGCCAGCGCGTGACCAACCTGGTCAGTTTTCTGGATCCCAGTACTGGGATGACAAGAAGAGAGCTGACTTGAATGACACCAAATGGACACTGGGACAGAGGCTACTTTAATAATATTTCACCATGTCATTCCAGCACTTGATGCTGGAATCCAGAAGTTTTTTTGAGCACAAAAGTTATGCTAAGTTTTTCTTGGTAAGAAACCAGTGTCAGCTACTTGAATGAAACTATTTTGGATGAAAATCAGTGTCAGCTACTTGAAAAGGAAGAAGGGACTTCTTCCTTCTACTTAACTACACTGTTACACTTGACTGTGAAGAAACTTCTGATTGTACAGCAACTCCATTTAGCTTCTGACCAGGACTTGACTTTGCTTTTGCAATAGCGTCCTTTAACTCATCACAAGGCTTATACACTTCATACGTAATACCACCAGCAACAAGTCCCATTACTACAGCAGCAGCCACAGCTATCCCAGCCATAGCACCTACTGATAATGACACACCAAAAAAATATGCATAAGTAACTACTATAGCAGCTATACAAGATGCAATAATAAATATATGAGCACCCAAGACTATTCCTCTCATAATCGCATCTTCAGTAACCATTTCTGCTAGATTTTTGTTATCACGATTACCTAATAAAGGATCAGCACCTTTTTCTAATAGAGCTCTTACTATCTTTTTATGATGTCCCCGAGCAGCAACGTACAAAGGAGTGTCTCCATATTTATTTGGAAGATCAATAACTAGGCTTCTTAGCTAATAGAGCCTCTACTATCTTCATTTTGCCTTTCTCAGCAGCAAGACATAAAGGAGTGCTTTCACTTTTATCTTGCAAATCAACATTTATTCTGTCTACTGCTAATAGAGCTTTTACTATATTTTCGTTACCTTCTTTAATAGCCAAATGTAAAGGAGTTTCTTGAGATTGATTTTGCAAATTAACATCTATACCTTGTGCTGCTAATAGAGCTTTTACTACATTTTCTTGATTATCTAGAAATGCTACATGTAATAATGTTAATTCTTTTTTGTTATAATAATCATTATAACTAAATTCATAATTTATATCAAAATTTTCCTTCTCCCATTCTTGATAAGTAGATAGGTCTCTTTCTCCTATTTCCTCTTTTATTTTTTCAACTATGTTATTACCATTCAAATCACTTCCACGATTTACTATACTTAATATCTGTTTCAACAATGCTAAATACATATCAAACTCTCCTATAAAAATAATAATATACTTTAATTATTATATACTTAAGTAATAAAGTCAAGAATTTAATTAATTATCATAAATATTTAAACAAGAAAAAGGGGCTTTTGTGCTAGAGTTATTAATCTTCAGTTTAATAGGATAAGATTCGTCAACGTTTCTGTAAGTACCTGCTATACAGAATAGTTGCCACCAAAAAAGCCTAAACTTACTAAATACATTTCTGTAGATTCAGATCTACTTGATTTTGGTTTGAAGTATCTTACTGTTTTGAACATTTTTTTTAGCTCATTGCAGAAATCTTTATCAGACTCTCCTTGAAAAATTTTTACTACAAATTTGCCATCATGATTCAAAAAATGCTTTGCAAAATTGAGTGCTGCTTCGCATAAAAGCATAATTCTGATATGATCTAACGATTTTAAACCGCAAGATTCTGGTGCCATATCAGATAAAATTACATCAAATTTGTGATCCTTGAATTTTTCTCTTAAAATTTCAAGTTCGCTGATAATATCACACTGTATACACTCTACTCCACTAATTGCGTTTATTGGTTTTATGTCAACAGCAATCACACTCGCTCCTTTCTTAGATGCAACTTGTGACCATCCACCAGGAAAAGCGCCAAGATCAATAATTTTTTGCCCTTGTTGGAGTAGTTTAAATTTATCGTCTATTTCTATTAACTTATATGCCGAGCGCGATCTATAACCGTCCTTATTGGTTTTTTGCACATACTGATCATTCAAATGGCGATGTAGCCATCTTGTTGAAGATAATTTTCTACCTCTAGCTGTTTTTACTCTGGTCTTTATACTAATAACCTACTTATTATTGATTATATCTTTGAGCTCTTTTTCAACTACTTCTTTTACCAATGCATGTAGATACTTATTCAGCCACTCTGAAAGCTGAGGTTTTAAAAGAGATACAACTAATTCTTCAACAGTAAGATCCGCTCTTTTTTGTTGTTTATGCCGTAGTTCGCTTTGCATCTTTTCAAGCAATGTTTTAATTTCCTCCATATTTTCTTTTAAAACTAAATGCTCGTTACTTTGTTCTTGATAGCTCACTTTGTTACTACTCATTTGGATATTATTATACAAATTTTTCTCTTCTGAGTTGTAACTATTAAATTGGTTATTCATTTTCTCACTTTGGCAATTATTCTCTTCTTCACTATTTTCTTTTTCTTCGATATCTTCTGGGTACTCCTCTTCAAGGCATAATACTTCATCATCTTCATCTATTATTTCTGCTCTATCGCCACTTGGATTTTTACCCGATATAGCTTTTTTTATATCTTCTAGTATATCTTTTACAGATTGATTATCGCTCATACCATTAAATTTAAAGGTTTATACTATTTATCATAAAAAGCAAGTTGTAAACACTAATTACATAATTGCTTTTTGCCTGAATTAGATCGGAACGTGCTTTAAATAGTTCATCTTCAGTATCCAAAAGATCAATTGTGCTCTTTAAATTTAAGTTTACTTCTTGCGCAACTCCTTCCAATGCTAAAGCTGCTGCTTTTTCTGCTTCTTGACTTGCTTTAATAATAGCTTTTGCTGTCAGCACGTTATTCCAAGCATTTATAACTGCTTGTTCTATATTTTTTACTGCTTCGTAATAATCGTAAGTGGATTGTTTTGCATCCATTTTAGCTCTACTAACACCAAAAACATTAACTCCTCTTTTAAAGATCGGAATATCAAGAGTAAAGACAACATTCACATTTTCTAGTAACGTGTCTAATTTTATATTGTCCTTTCCAAAATTTTTACTTGCGCTTAGATTCAAAGAAGGAAGCCACTTGGAACTTTCAGCAATCACTTCCATTCCAGCAGCTCTTTTTTTATAAATAGCTGCTTTTAGGGACAAGTTGTTGGTTTTTGCTAACTGTAAACATTCATTTAATTCTGGTATAGAAGGTAGTTTACCATTAGTCTCGTGAAGATTATCAGCATCTTCACCAATTAAATGATAGTAAGCAATATTAGCGAGCTTTAATTCACCTTCAGCATCAACTCTTTTGGATATCGAAGATGAAAATTTTGCTTTTGCGAACAAAACCTCAGCATTAGTAACTTCTCCAAGAGAAAAGCGTTTTTTCATAGCTGACAAATGTTCTAAAGAAACACGTTCTTTATGTTCCCCCAGTTTTAATATTTCTGCCTTTTGTAAAACATTAACATATGCTTTCACAGCGCTGAGTGCAACTTCTTGCTTAGATTGCTGAAATCTAATTTTTGCTGCTTTAAGAAGATGATTTGATCGGCTGAATGTAGCAAAAGTGCCACCACCATCTATTATTCTTTGACTTAATGTTAGACGTTTTCCAGAGTTTTGTAGACCGTTAATAATATTAAAATTACTATCGAAATTATATTGTAAATTGATGTCAGGTAAAAACCCAGCCAATCCAGAAGATTTTAGTTGTTTTTCAGCACTCTTATATTGGTAAAATTGAGACTTTATTTTTGAGCTGTTTTTGATAGCTTTGCTTATAGCTTCCTCCAAATCAATTGCATAGCAACCTATGGTACAAAAAGCAATTACAAATATAATAATCAATCGAAACATTTTGCTTTCTAGCATGTTGTTTAAGTTATTAGCATAAATTACTTTAATAATCAATAACTAATGTTGTTGACACTATCAAGCAACTTAGTATATCATAATCTACTGTTATGTATTGATATATGAAGACTTTTTTCTTAAAAGAGAAACAAATTGATAAAAAATGGCTTGTTATAGATGCAGAAGGATTAGTAGTAGGAAGGCTTGCAGCATTTGTAGCAATGCTATTGCGTGGAAAACATAAACCTGAATATACACCTCATATGGACTGTGGTGATAATGTAATCATTGTTAATGCAGAAAAGGTACATTTTACCGGAAAGAAATTTAAGGATAAAATCTACTATAGGCATACAGGTTATTCTGGTGGTTTAAAGAAAACTACTCCAGATAATATTTTAAATGGCAAATTCCCTGAGCGTGTGATAAAAATGGCAGTAAAAAGAATGCTTGATGATGGTCCTATGGCACGTAGACGATTTGAAAATTTGTATGTTTATTCTGGTTCAGGACATAAGCATCAAGGACAGCAACCTGAAAAAATAGATTTTGCCTCTTTAAATCGTAAAAATAAGAAATAATGGAGTAAAAAGTGAAAATAAATAATAATGATCAGCCAAAAAAGGCAATAATTGACTCACTTGGTCGTTCATATGCCACAGGTCGAAGGAAAGAATCTGTAGCAAGAGTATGGATAAAGCCAGGAAGTGGAAAATTTAGTGTTAATAAAAAAGATGATTTAATTTCTTATTTTAAAAGAGAATCAGTGTGTCAAATGATTAAAGCGCCATTCATAGTAACTTCTATGTTAGATAGGTATGATGTGTTTGCAACTGTAAAAGGTGGAGGACTATCTGGCCAAGCAGGTGCCTTAGCTCATGGAATAAGCAGAGCTTTAAATAGTATAAGTCAAGATCTACACTCTATATTACGTAAAGGTGGATTCCTAACTAGAGATTCACGTGTTGTTGAGCGTAAGAAATATGGTCAACATAAAGCTCGAAAAAAATGTCAGTTTTCTAAGAGATAATTGTTTCATAATGGTATTTTTTTGTAAATATTATACAAGTTCTTACAAGGGTTTATGACATTTTCTCTTTTTATGACGAATTTAGTTGACTATTAGCATTAGCATAATATGCTGTTTATGTAATTTTTCAATATTAAGGTAATTTATGAGTAAAGAAGATATAGTAAACCAACTGAGTAAAGAGTGCTCTAGTCAAGGTATAGATATAACAAAAGCTAGTTTAGGTAAGCTTCATGATATTTTTATGGAAACAATCAAGAACGATCTAATTTGTCAGGGTGAAATACGTTTGCATGGAATAGGGACATTCTCTACTGCTATAAGTAAGGAAAGACAATGCCGCAATCCTCAAAATGGTGAGATTATGACTGTTCCTGAAAAGAAAAGGGTAAAGTTTAAAGCAAGTCAAGCTCTTTCAAGTGCTTTAAATAACAAAGAGAAAGCATCAGCTATTTAGATATAGTCATTTTCATCTTTTTAGTTACACTGTGTAAGCCATGAAATATAGCCTCGCTGATTAAAGAATGGCCTATATTAAGAGCTGAGATGTGAGGTATCTCTTTTATTCTTTTAGCATGTTTATAATTTATGCCATGCCCTGCATGGCATTCTATTCCTAGCTTATTAATGTATTCTGCAGAGTTAGTAATAAGTTTTAATTTTTCTTCTGATGGATTATCACAGTAATTCCCCGTGTGAATTTCTATTATGTCAGGCTTTCTTTCTAGCTTCTCAAGATATTTTAGTTGATTAATATTTGGATCGATAAACAGTGAGACTTTTGTGTCAAAGCTGTGCATTTCCTCTATTATACCAGAAAGTTTACTGTGCATATTCACGATATCCAAGCCACCTTCGGTTGTTAATTCTTCTCTTTTTTCTGGTACTATACAAATCGAGTAGGGTTTTACTTCTTTTGCTATTTTGAGCATTTCTTCCGTAGCTGCAATTTCAAGGTTCAACTCAGTGCTAATGTTTTGTTTTAGATTGAATACATCCTCATCTCTGATATGCCTTCTGTCTTCTCGTAAGTGTACAGTGATAAAATCTGCTCCAGCATCAATAGCTATTCTTGCTGCTTTTAATGGATCTGGATAAGAAGCTCCACGTGCGTTGCGAAGGGTTGCAACGTGATCAATATTAACGCCCAATTTCACAATTTACCTCAAAAATTATTTATAAATTATACATATTATTAGATCTTATGCATGTCATTGTTTAATGCCATAGCTGAAAGACGGAGCTAGCAGTTATACCAATTCTCATTGTTGGCAAGTCAAATAAGAAACATTCAAAATTGTTTGATTGTGGAAGTGGAAAGAGAAGTAATAAATTTGCGTACACTTGCCCTTTTTTACAGTTAATCTAGTTTATAGAACTACTCGTGGTAATCCAAATAAGATTTTTTCTCATAATCAAGTTATAGTAAACTGGAACAATTTTTCGCATCTAAAAAATTTTAGATTTAGGATTGAAATTAATAAGTGGAGTGATTATATAATGCATGTATTAGTAAAAGGAGGTACAACATGAGTAATATAGTTCATTTAAATAAAAACAATAATCGTGATAATTTTAGTGTAAGAGGGTTACAAAGAGCCGTTGATGACATATTTGATAGCTTTTTTACAGGATGGAACCCAGAGCTTTCTAAAAGAGGCAGTAGCCTACTACCAGTTTGTGACCTTTATGAAACAAAGGAAAGCTATTGCCTATCATTAGAGTTACCAGGTATTCCTAAAGAAAGCATAGATATTAGTATATCTGGCGATAACTTAATAGTGAAGGGTGAAAAAACATGTGATAATGAATCAAAAGATAAGCAGTTTTACCATAAAGAAAGGTACTATGGTTCTTTCTATAGATCTATTCAACTTCCAACAAATGTAGAGCAAGATAAGGTATCTGCCAACTTTTTAGATGGGGTATTGCATGTAACCATACCTAAGTCAGAGAAACACATCAAGAAAATTGATGTAAAGTAACCAGTAAGTAATAGCAGGCTTCTGACCTTGAGGCTTGCTATTTTAATATCTGTTCAGCAGAGTGGCAAAATAAGGTAAACGAGAAAAGACAACTAAATGAGTGTCATGAAAGTAACTGATGCTGGCTCCCTTATGAAGGTGTCATCTTAGCACCCAGAGACTGTTTTTTGATTGAAAATATTGTCTTGTTTGTGATAAATTTTTCTGGATTCCAGTGCCGAGCACTGGCATGACATTATAGAAGCTGGAATTACAGTGTCAGCTACTTGAATGACAATATTTGCTGTGTAATTTACCTTAAAAATGAATATTCCTACAGCTACGTGTAAGCTACTTTCATGATACTCATTTACTTGTCTTTTTTGCCACTCTGCTGAACAGATATGTAAAATATTAACTTAGCAATACAAAAAATTATCTATAGATTAGACACACCATTAGATCTTATGCATAGTCATTTTTTAATTCCATAGCTGAGACGGAGCCTGCTCCCCTTATCATGAAACTGAAGTCTATATGGTACCACAGTATAATGATATAATAAAATATGAAAAAAATACCAATAAAAAAAGGCAAAAAAAGTCCGTATTAACTTTAACAATTTAAAATGATTTAATGTGAAAACCATAGGCGCCAATTGTTTTTTTAACTTAAAAATAAAAGTCAAGTATCAGGAATTCTAGACATAAACCCTCCTATATGAATAAAGAGCTAGCAAAAATAAACTTATATATTTTTTGCTGAAATTTGATTATTTGGTGAAAAAACCTGCAGGTGAAGATAGATTTTGGATCCTAAAAAATCTTAATTTTCCACTATAATGAAGCCACCAGAGTCTGTCAAGTAATTTTTTATTTAAACTGCTCGCAATCTTTTTATACACTCATCTTTACCAAGAATTACCATGATATCGATGATTCCAGGCGCATCCATTATTCCAGCTATTGGGGCGCGTAATGAGTGGTATATATCGCTCATTTTTATATTATGTAATTTTGAAAATTCCTTAATCTGAGAAGATAAAAAATTCTTATTCCAATCTTCACTACCTACACTCGAAAGAAATGATGCAAGTAACTTAATTACATCGAGGTTAGATTTGACAATTTGCTGAGCTTCTTCACTAAAATCAACTTGAATATAAAATTTTGCTAAATCCAATAATTCGGTCAGATAGTTTGCTCTTTTTTTCAGCTCTGTCAGTCCCTGAAGTAAATAGCCCTTTTTTTTGTCAGTTAGAGTATTTTCTTCAAAAATAAGAGTAAGGATATCTTCATTGCTCATGTTACTAATATAATGATTATTTAAATGTTCCAGTTTTTTAAAATCAAGTCGTGCAGGTGAACGACCGATATTTTCCAAATTAAACCACTCTATTGCTTGCTCATCGCTAATAATTTCATCGTTACCATGACTCCAACCAAGTCTAAGAAGGTAGTTACGCATTGCTTCTGGCAATATTCCCATCTTTTCATAATCGCAAACACTTGTAGCACCATGTCTTTTAGATAACTTATTCCCGTCTTCTCCATGAATTAGCGGTACGTGTGCAAAGCGTGGGACATCAAAATCAAGAGCCTGATATATCAGCAATTGTTTAAAGGTATTAGTGAGATGATCAGAGCCACGTATAATATCGGTTATTCCAGCATCATGGTCATCAACCACTACAGCAAAAATATATGTTGGAGTATTGTCAGAGCGCAAGATTACTATGTCATCAAGCTGGTCGCTACTTATTGTAACTTGGCCGTATATTTTATCGTCAACAACAATATTTTCTGAGTCTGGCACTTTAAAGCGAACAACAGGCTCTGCATTTGATGTCGAATGAGTACACTTATGCTTATATATTTTTCCTTCTTCTCTTGCTCTTATTTTCTTCTCCGCAACTTCATTCTCGGGGCAGTAACAATGATACGCCCTACCCTTTTCAACTAAAAGATTTGCAACCTCAATGTGCTGCTCTATTTTTTTTGATTGATATATTATTTCCCCATCATAGTTTATTCCAAGCCATTTTAACCCATCTATTATTGCATCAATTGCTTCCTGTGTTGAACGTTTTCTGTCGGTATCCTCAATCCTTAGTAAAAACTGGCCACCATAACGCTGCGCATAGAGCCAATTAAATAAAGCTGTGCGAGCTCCTCCAATATGTAAAAATCCTGTTGGTGATGGAGCGAATCTAGTGACTATACCTGGCATATTTGTCTATTGTGATAACGTAACCGATGATAACTAAAATTTGCACTTGCAACAACGTGGAACTATAGTAAATTTGAAAGATCAATTTACATTTATTTTTAACAAACTGCATTGTATAATTTAATATTAGTGAATGCAGTGAGGTGTATATATGGATAATTTATTTGAAATTGCAAGAGGAGTTGTAACAAAAGAGGATGAAAATAAATTTATTGAAGCTTGCAAGAAAAGAGTTGCTTGTGTAGCTAAGCATAGAATTGATAAAAATGGAAACCCATTTCATATAGCAGCAAGTAAAGGGTTTCTATTATCTGCGTTACAGGAGATCATAAAGTATTTAGAAGAAGATACTGAGAGCAAAGTCAAGAAAGCAAAAGAAGCTAAAGATTGGGAAGAAGTAAAAAGATTAGAAAAGGAACTTAAGAATAATAAGAAATATATTAAGGAAGCACTCCTCGATAAAAGCTATATTAAGGATGACGGGAAGAAGGCAGTATCACCCCTTTATTTCTTGGACCCTGCAGAGCGGAAGGAAGTTAAGCAAATTGCAGATATAAAATGTGGCTTTATATGTAATAAGAAGTTTCATATATGCTTATATATAGTAGGAGCTATAGTGTGTGCTATCACTATGTGTGTATCTTTGTATCTTCTATTTTCGGCTTCTCAATCTCTTGCATTGGCTTCAATAGCAACAATAGCTTCTGGAGGATCTTCATATCTGTTATTTAAGGCATGTAATGAAGTATATGGCCTCTATAACGAAAGTACTATAGTGACAGATCCTGATGTTATGCAACTTTTAGATAGTGGTTTAGCCCCAGTGTGAAGTATTTGCAGGTAGTAATATAGAAATTTACTTTCTTAACTTAAGAAAGTATACTGATAAGATGATAAGAAAGAAGTATAGTAAGATTTTAGTAGCGAACAGAGGGGAGATTACCTGCAGGATAATCAAAACTGCGCACAAGATGGGCATATCTTGTGTGTCTGTGTACTCAGATGCAGATGCAAATTCTGTGCATGTAAAGCAAGCAGATGAGTCAAGGCACATTGGCCCTTCGCCTGCTTATCTTAGTTACTTAAATATCGAAAAAATATGCGAAGTAGCAGTTGAAACAGGTGCCGAGGCGGTTCATCCTGGCTATGGGTTTTTAGCAGAAAATCCAGATTTCCCCCGTGCTCTGGAAAAACATAACATAGATTTCATTGGTCCAAGTGCAGAAACAATAGAAGTTACAGCCAATAAAATAACAGCAAAAGAAGAGGCAAGAAAAGCTGGAGTAAATGTAGTGCCAGGATATATGGGTAAGATCGAAGATGCTGCCCACGCAGCCATCGTTGCTGAAGAGATTGGTTTTCCTGTGATGCTCAAAGCTGCATCAGGCGGTGGTGGCAAAGGAATGCGAATTGTATATTCCAAAAAAGAAATTGAACTAGCATTTACATCAGCAACAAATGAAGCAGAGAAAAGTTTTAAAGATGGTAGTATTTTCATAGAAAAATATATAGAACTACCAAGACACATCGAAATACAAATTATTGCAGATAAATACGGCAATATAGTGTGTCTTGGGGAGAGAGAGTGCTCGGTACAGAGGAATAACCAGAAAATAATAGAAGAAACACCAAGCCCATTTATTAGTGAAGAAGTAAGACAAAAAATGTATGCTCAATGTGTTTCTTTGGCAAAGCAAGTTGATTATTTTTCAGCAGGTACTGTCGAGTTTGTTGTAGATAAGAACCAAAACTTCTATTTTCTTGAGGTAAATACGAGATTACAAGTTGAGCATCCAGTAACAGAATTTGTCACTGGAATAGATATAGTGGAAGAGATGATCAGAATTTCTTGCGGAGAAAAATTAAGATTTGGTCAGAATGATATTAAACTTATTGGCTCTGCAATAGAAAGCAGAATTTGCGCTGAAGATCCATCAAAGAGATTTTTTCCTTCCAGCGGAAGAATCAAATATTACGACAAACCAGATGAAAATGGTCATGTAAGAATAGATGATGGAGTAGCTAGCGGTTCAGAAATCAGCATGTTCTACGATTCAATGATTGCAAAGGTGATAACCTATGGAAAAGATAGAATAGAGGCAATCAGCAGAATGCAAAAAGCTTTGTCTGAGTGCTATATAGGGGAAGTAATAAACAACATAGAATTTCTAGAATCCATCTTCCATAATCCAAATTTTATTGCAGCAAAACTCCACACAAGATTTATTCCCAACCATTATCCCAGTGGATTTCAAGGTGATTTTATCACAGAGGAATATATTAAAATATTTATTTTTACTGCACTGTATGTTCACTTAGAAAATGAGGAAAGGTATTACAGTAAGTCAATAGATGAAGCATTCATAGTGAAAATAGACGATAATGAGTACTCCGTAAATGCAAAGTATCAAGATAACACATTAACAACAGTATATAACCACAATAAATACTCCGTGTTAGGTAGGTGGAAATCAAGTTACAGATTACTATATATCACAATTAATGACGATACCAACATAGCACTTAAAATAGAAAGACAAGACAGCAAATATTTCGTAAGGCACGCAGGTATGAAAGCTGAATGTTGTGTATTGAAACCTCATGTAGCTAAACTAAGCAAATTAATGCTAAACAACAAAACAGAAGGGATTTCAGTAGACACTGTGAAATCTCCAATATCTGGTTTATTGGTTAAATTACATGTAAATGCTGGAGATCATGTAGAGGTAGGACAACCTCTATTTGTTGTAGAGGCAATGAAAATGGAAAATATAATATGTGCTGAATCAGAAATGGTGATAAAAAATATCCCTGTTAAAGAAGGAAAAAATATACATGCTGGTGATTTAGTATTAGATCTGGTTTCTTAAATAACATAAGCAGTATAAACTTGACCCGAATAAGATAAATGAAAACATCTGATGGGCTATAGCAATGGCCATTGGTATATGCAGCAACAAAGTGACTACTCCTAGAATTACCTGAATGATGACGGAGAATAGCATAACATATAATGGTTTTATACTGGCATTTTTTATTGTGAGTATTGCTGTCAGAACTAATATCAGCAATGCCAATGCCCGGTGTATGAATTGCACTGTTACTCTATTTTCAAAGATATTTAGCCAAGCAGGCTGTAAGTAAAATAAATCTTCTGGAACAATTTGTCCATCCATTAGTGGAAAGGTATTATAAATTAAACCAGCATTTAGCCCTGCAACAAATGCACCGAAGATTATTTGTATTGCGATTAGAATCAGAGTAAGTGTTGTGTAATATATACTACTGTTAATGGATTGAAATTCTGTCATCCCAGTGCGTGACACTGGGATCCATTTACATTTAAAAAATTTAAGAAAAGCATAGATTCCAGTGTCACGCACTGGGATGACAACATTGCTTTTTTTCACACAAGGCAATTCTGAAGTACATCTAGTCTTAGTTTTGTTTTGTAAACTTATCTGATAGTCAAAAAATTGATATGACAATAATGCAAAAATAACCAATGCAAGCAGTAAGTGAAGTGCGAGCTTATAGTGACTAACATGAGGATTGGCTACCAAACCGCTTTTAACCATATACCAACCAGCAAAAGCTTGTAAAATCCCAAATAATAGTGCTGTAGATAACCTTATTACTGCATTTTTAGGTATTCTTTTTTTTAGTGTAAAATATATAAATGGTAAGATAAAAACTAAACCTGTCAGCCTTGCAATCAACCTATGCACATATTCTATTAAGTATATGGTGCGGAATTCTTCCATACTCATACCATAGTTAAATGCTTTATATTCAGGTGTAGCTTCATATTTTGATTTTTCTTTTAGCCAGTCTTGTTCACTCAGCGGTGGCAATGTTCCGGTAATTGGTTTCCATTCCGTGATTGACAATCCTGCTTTTGAAAGTCTGGTAAATCCACCAATTCCCACCATGCAAATCACCATGAGAGAGCAGAGAAAAAGCCAAATAGCTACAGGTTTTGCTTCCATAATCCATGCTGAGTTTTATTCCATTGCTGAGGGTGAATAACAAATTCCCACAAAGCGAGAAAAGCTGCAACGCTATGTAGTAGACTATAGACGGGAAAAAATATTGATACTATATAAAAATAAAAAGGCATTTTTTGTTGTCTGATAGCTATTATCAAAAAAATCAAGTTAATACCGTATACTATTATAAAATAATATAAGAATAATTCATTCAAAATTTGAGTCAGCACCAATGAAAGTAACAAAAAAGGAGTCGTGAAAAATATAAAAGCTGAGGAACCAACAAAAAGGTTTAATAGCAAAACTCCCTTAAGCCCAGTGTGCTTAAAAAGTAATTTTATATTTTTTAAATGAATGATATAAGTTTGCATATAACCTTTAATCCAGCGTGCTCTTTGTTTGATCCAAGCAAACACAGTAGTTGGTGATTCTTCCAATGTTTCTGAATCAATAATCCTGGTTTTATATCCCATTTGCGCAAGTCTCAAACCAAGATCAGCGTCTTCAGTGACATTGTAAGCATCCCAAAAAAGCACTTTCTTTAAAATTTCCACTGAAAAATGGTTACTGCTACCACCCAAAGGTATTGGCATGTTCATTTTTTGAAATCCAGGCAAAAAATATTGAAACCAGTTCATATACTCGAGAGAAAAGAATTTTGTAAGAAAATTGCAACCAAAGTTATAGTAATTTAATTTCGCCTGTACACAAGCCAACTTTTCGTCACCATTATTAAATTCAATTAGTGCTTTTTTCAACTGCAACGGATCTGGCCTATCATCTGCATCATATATTACCACATACTTTCCTCTAGCAAAGCTCATAGCATAATTGCATGACTTAGCTTTTGTTCTAGGCAGAGAATGAGGCACTTTTATTACTTCAAAATACTGTGGTAAAGTGCATTTTTCTATAGCTGCCAACATTTCTTGGTCATCGCTCTCTATCACAAGCTTTACATCTAATTTTGATTTTGGATAATCCAAACTTTCAATGCTCTTAATCAATTGCTTTATAACCGCATTCTCTTTAAAAGTAGGCAATAAAATAGTATATATAGGTTCATTCATCTTATCATAATCTGCTTTTTGGTTAGAAATTTTACGCAAGCCAAAAATTTTAGTTACAAATTTGAATAAAGAACTAGAACATCCGATTATAAATATCAACATCAAAGCAAAATATGCATATTTTTTTGTCAGTGTTAAAGTCGAAATTATAACAAAAAAAGAGGAAAAAAAGATTGAACTGAGCCTAATGCTTTTAGCTGAAAAATTACGATTCTTATAATATAAGTAGTTACTTGCGAATTCTGAAATACCAAAGTGCGAGTTAAGAAGATTTAAAATCTGTTCACTATTCGCTTTTATTAATACATATTCAATACCGTAATGAGATTCGACCCAAAGGTTGATATCTTGGCTTATGTCTTCAACCATAAAAAAAGTAGTATCATTTAATTTTTGCCAAGGAATTATATTAAACCTATAGTAGAAAAGTTTCTCTTGTTCTTTGCATAAACTAGAATCAAATTTAATTTTTTCTACATTATCAGTTTGAAGTACAGGCATTAAACTTAATGCAACTTTTTGCTCAAGTCACGTGAAAACGAAGATATAACCTCACTACTACGCTTATCATCTTTACGTTCATGCATTATTTTTTTTACAGCATCAGCAGCTATACTCGCTGTGTTAGCTTGTAAATCCCCAAGAGCTTTTTCAACTTGGTCAGTAACTTTCTTCAAATTAGAATGGGCATTTTCATCTAACGTTTGATCGAGTTGCTGTCTATTATGCTTAATAATACTATTAGCCTTATCAAGTGCTTCATTCATCATTTTGTTAACTTCTGCATCTAATTTTTTGTATTTTTCAGAAGATTTTTTGTAATACTCCAACATATCTTTTCTGAATTTTTCAGTTTCTTCACTTGAAAACTTGCTTTTGTTACGTTTATTGTTAAGTGCGTTTTTTATTACCTTCCTTAGCAATTTATACGAAAGGATAAAACCTACTAAAAAAGCAAGACTGATAACTAGTAATGTAGACATAAAAACCCTAAAATTCTTTGGACACCAAGTCAGCAACAAATTCCTCTTCAATTTCAGAATTAGTTAACTTAGTGTAGTAAATTAAAGCAATACTAGTAGCCATTTGTTTTAACTCACTAATATACTTAGATTTAAATTTCGCCACTCTTTCTTCAACAAGCTTGACTATTTTTTTGTCTTCCTCTTCTAATATATTCTTAACACTCGCTCTCATTTCTTCCACCTGAGCAAGTGCATCATCTATGATTTTTTTTGCCCGTACTTTAGCTTGATTTAAAGCTGCATCATACTTGGCAATCTGCTCTTCTGCACGTCTTAAAAGGTGAATAGAACTATTAAAAGAATCTAATACTGCTTTACTCCTAGTGTTTATTATTTCATCTAACTTTGGTAAGAATAAACAACTTACTACAAAAAAAAGTGAAGAGAAAAAAATCAAAAACCAAAAAATTTGAGAAGAGAAAGTTGAAACATCAAGCTGTGGCATCTGTTAAGCAGCAAATATTAATAACATTGCAAGTACAAACGCAAGCAACCCCATGATTTCAACCATGGCAGCACCAATATAAACGTAACTTTTCATTTTACCTTCTGACTCAGGGTTTCTCGCAATCCCATTTAACATAGTAGAGAAGATATTAGCTATACCTAAACCAGCACCGAGCATTCCAAATACAGCCAAACCAATTGCTATAAATTTTAAAGCCACTAAATCCATATATTACCTTTAACTATTTCTTTATAATATAATTGTAAAATATTCTGCAAGGAAGTCAATTACTTTACTGCATCTGACAAATATACACATGTTAATATAGTAAATATATAAGCTTGCAAAACTGCAACAAATACTTCAAATCCTATTAGTGCAATTATAAACAAAAAAGGTGCAGGTGTAAAAAATATGTTCATATTTACGATAAATCCTGCTATCACTTTAATGATCGTATGACCCGCAATCATATTTGCTGCAAGCCTTATTGATAGGCTAATCGGTCTTACTAAATAAGCAAATAACTTAATAATAATTATTATAGGCGCAAGCCACGAAGGAGTTCCTTTTGGTAGCAATATGCGCAAAAATCCTACTCCTCTTTCCTTAAACCCAACAATCGTTATATAAATAAAAGCCACCATCGACAAAGCAAAAGTGACTATTACATGACTTGTGACCGTGAAACTATAAGGCAGAACACCAACTAAATTACATGATAAAATGAAAATAAATACTGTAAATATCAATGGAATATGTTTTAGACTCTTACTTCCAGTGTTATTTTCTATTATTGAAATAACAAAATCATATACATATTCAACTGCGGCCTGCAAATATCCTGGTATTACTGCCCCTTTTCTTACTCCAAGAAGCAAAAAGAGTACTGCCAATATTACCGAAATCATCATAAAAAGAGATGAATTGGTAAAGCTTATGTCATATCCAAATAACTTTGGTAGCTCTATTATTGTATATACTTTAAATTGTTCTAGCGGATTTAACGCCATTTTGACCCTGTATACTTAAACTGCAGAAGTAAATAAAGTATAAATTTTATAGAATAAAGTCAAGAATTAATCATAGGGAGCTCTGTATTATTATAGCATTAACATATTAACAAAATATACAATTAAAATGCAAATTATAGTCAGCTACCAATCTTATTCTAAATTCTTGACTTAACATCTTATTTTAACTATAATTTAATTTTAATATGAGGCAATTATGAACGAAATAGATTTTACTAATCCACCTTTAAATTTAGAACAAGAATGTGGCAACGGTTATGTCAAGTTTACAGATTATTCTTCTAATCCAGACACTGGTCTTTTCCACATGGCAGGTGAAATGCTAGATGAAAACCATGATATTATAGGAAATTTCACCGGCGATGCTTACATTTATAATTTCCATATAGATGATCACAATATGAATATTCAACTCTGCATGGAGATGGATTATAAAGGTGATATAAAGAAAATTCTTTCTTTGTAGAAAAAGTAGGCTTCTCCTTCGTTTTTTACAATTAGAGAAGCTACTCACTACAACAAGCTTTAAAATCATTATATTTTACATTACAATAACTTTTTTATTTTCTGTTAAATAAATGAAGTTCACATTATCTTGGTTACTAGATCATCTAGAAGCCAATGCCAGTTTAGAAGAAATTACTGATAAGCTAACTCACATAGGATTGGAAGTAGAAGATGTGATCGACAATGCTAAATTGGCTGGGTTTATTGTTGCAGAAATATTAGAAATCGCACCTCATCCAGATGCTGATAAACTAAAGCTATGCAAAGTAAATGATGGAAGTAAAGTTCTGCAGATAGTCTGTGGAGCAAAGAATGTTAGAGAAGGAATGAAAACCGTACTTGCATCTCTTGGCAGCACATTACCAAAAAGTGACTTCACAATTAAGCTTGCAAAAATACGAGGAGTGTTAAGTGAAGGAATGCTCTGCTCTGCTTTCGAACTTGCGCTGACTCAAGATGAAAGTGAAGGAATCATTGAGCTTTCTGATGATTATAAAGTAGAAGATAAATTTTTCAATTGTGATCCTGTAATTGATATAAATGTCACTCCAAATCGTGGAGATTGCCTAGGTGTTTATGGAATAGCACGTGATCTAGCAGCAACTGGAATTGGGACACTCAAGACTTTAAGCATTACACAACTTACCTATTCTATGGCCTCACCAATAAACGTCAAAGTCATCGATGGGGAGAGCTTTATTAGTGGAATATACATCACCAATGTAAAAAATAAAGAGAGCCCAAAATGGCTGAAAGATAAATTGGAATCGATAGGAATGCGCTCCATTTCTGCAATAGTTGATATTACTAATTACATCATGATATCCTTTAATCGCCCAATGCATGCATATAATGCAAAAAAAATAGAAGGAGAGCTCACAGTACGTAAAGCAAACGATGGAGAAAAATTTATTGGTTTAAATGATAAAGAATACTTATTGAACAAAGACATAAGCGTTATTTCTGATGATAAAAATGTTCATGCAATTGCTGGAGTTATGGGTAGTAAGTACAGTGAATGCACTCTTGAAACTACTGACATCTTTTTAGAGTCTGCTTGGTTTGACCCTATTTCTATCACTAAATCTTCAAGGCAGCTAAGCATCTCCACAGACTCAAGTTACAGGTTTGCACGTTCAGTTGACCCTAGTTTTACCCTTGATGGACTCAATCTTGCAGCCCAGATGATTTTAGATTTATGTGGTGGAGAAGTGTCAAGTGTAGTGTCTGCTGGCAATCTGAATAAGGCTGATACCAAGATAAATTTCGATTATCAAGATGTAAACAAACTTGGAAGTGTATCTGCATCACCTGATGAATTATTCAATATTCTAACAAAATTAGGGTTTAGTATTGATAAAAGAACTGAAAATAATTGGAGCATACATGTACCAACCTGGAGATCGGACGTAACCATACCTGCTGACTTAGTTGAAGAGGCAGTAAGAATATACAGCTATGATAAAATAAAGGAAGAGCCACTAGCAGAAGACGTTACAGTAGAAGAAGAGACACAAGATGATTTGCGCATTTTTATGACGAGCAGAGGGTTTCATGAAGTGATAACTTGGTCTTTTATGAGTGAATCAACATCTGAAAAGTTTGGTTACTTGAATAAATTATTTATTATCGATAACCCATTTAATAATGACTTTAATATAATGAGACCAAGTATCATACCAAATTTGTTGAAAGTTACTGCAGATAATACTGCCCATGGTACACTTGATTTTGCAATTTTTGAAATTGGACCAATTTATAATGATGAAGCTCAGTCTAAGTATGTTTTAAGCGGAATCAGGTCAGGAAATAATCTACCACGAAACCATTATAACACTGACAGGAAAGTAGATGTTTTTGACGCAAAGGCTGACCTCATAACAGCTTTGGAACTTTTTAATGTCAATTGTGATAATTTAGCAATAGAGAGAGCAGAAAAAGAATATTACCACCCAGGAAAGTCAGGTACCTTATCTTTTAGAAGTAAAATAGTTGGTTATTTTGGAGAACTGCATCCAAGTATACTGAATTTTTTTAACATCAAACAAAAAGTTGTAGGCTTTGAGTTAATATTAGAAAATATTGAAAATTTACCTGTAAGTAAGAAAAAATTTATCGATTATAAATATCAAAGTGTAAAACGCGACTTTGCATTTATTGTAAATAAAGATGTAGCAGCAGGTAATATAATCAATATGGTGAAAAAAAGCTCAGAGCTCATCACAGAAGTTTTGATATTTGATGTATATCATGGAAACAATATAGAATCGAATAAGATGTCTATAGCATTTTCAGTTACTTTCTGCTCTCCAACTCACACTTTAACTGAAGAGGAAATCCAAAAAGAATCAAATATGATAGTCAACTTAGTGTGTAAAAATACTGAAGGAACTTTGAGAGCTCATTATTAAGCTGTAATCACAGGTATCCGTTCAGAGGTGTGGTTTAAGAAACAACAGCTAGCAGGTTTTGAAAAGGGTTTAATTCCTTTTGTTTCCAAGTCAGATACAACGAAATTATCCGCTCAAGAAATCTATTCCCTCGCTCTGACTGTGCAAAATATGAATTCTTACGATAGACAACATAATGCCGTATCTGTCGCTCAACATGGTTATTCGTTAATGGAATATTCTCTGGGTCATCCAAAAATGTCCACATCATTGACTCGGATTTTATAATACCCTTTACCGTTCGTGAAGCTCCTTTTGCTTCAAGTATATAAGATATTTTTATCATGCAGTACTGTATGTATCTTCGTAATTCTTTAGCTTGCTTAGTGAACTTTGAAATACTAATTTCATTTTCTGACAAAGCGTTTTTTAATACAAACAATCCATTAGCTGCGTCTTTTAAACAATGGCCAAGTCTCATTACTTCACTATTCCAACTATGAGATAACCTCTCGAAATTTCTCAATAAGTGAGCCCAACAAATTTGTCGTTTTTCATCACTGAAGTGGTTGTAAACTGCATATCTGTCAGTAATTACCAGGTTTTTGTAATCACAAAATGCACTATTCTTTAAAAATTTCATTCCTCTTGTATCTGCTAACTTCATAAGACTTGCTTTATTGTTGGCAAACATCCAGCACCATCCCAATTTGCCTTTGTTGTAGTGACTGGTTTCATCAATATGCAAAATTTCGCTTGCTTTTATTTCTTCCTCTATTTGTTCATAGGCTTCTTTACATTTTGACGAAACCCTTGCTTCACTATTGGACACACTACCAACACTTATACTCATGTTAAAGATGTCTTTCATAATATTCGCTATTTCTCGCTTTGAATTCTTATAAAACCCACTTAGTGATGCAACTACTGACTTAACTCTAGGACCAAAGGTATCCGGTGTAACTCCTTCTGGTAATTTGCTACTCCTTCTTTTTCCGCATTTACGACAGCGACCATGTTCTAATTGATACTCAACTACGTAAGGCTTAATTTCTGGTAAATCAACTTTTTGATAGACATATGGTTTTTCCGATATTGCGATTTCTTCACCACACTCGCATCTATTTGGTAACTCTACCTTCACCACCTCATCTGCTTCCATTTTAGCTCGGCAATTCCCCTTATGTCCAACTTGACCACCTATCTTCCTGCCGCCCTCTGACTTATCTTCTGGTGTGTCTTTTTTTATTTTGTACAGCTCTTTTGAACTTGGTAAAGATGAATTCCTTGAGTTTAAGCCGAGTCTCTCTCTTAGTTCAGCATTCTCTATTTCTAAGATTTTATTTTTTTCTTCAAGCTTTGCTACTTTCTGCTCTAAGTTTTTACATAACTCTACAATACTGATCAACAATTGAAGCATCTAGCCTTACTTTACTATCAACATTTTGTGTTATTACTACTTTAATATATTATGTCAATTGTTTTTTATCCTTGCCACACCTCTGAACGGATACAATCACAGTTCCCTGATTTTGCTGTGTCACGTTTACTTCATCCAATTTATTCCCTATCTTGAATTCAATATCCTTGAAAAACCTATCCCACATTCCATGCAAATGCTCTTCTACTTTAGGCCATACATCATTTTTAAATGTCGTTCCATCATCAGAAAATAAATTGCCTAAAAAGCCTCCAACTCCTTCATAACTTGATTGAAAATGTTGAAGAAATGTTTCTACTTCCTTATGAGTATCATGCGCCACACTCAACGCTTTTCCCTCTGCGCTCTTATCCCCATGCATTGCAACGGCAAGACCTGTTTTAATATATCCCAAACCTGTCTTAACAGCTTTCATAGGCTGGAGCCATGAACTCTTATCGCTTTTTGGTACATTATTTACTATATTTTCCACCAATCTGTTTATTAAAGGAGACAGTAAATCTTGACAAAAGTGTTTGATATTATCTTTTGTTTTAATTACAGGACTTTTTATGAACTTTTCTGCCAAATAGTACTCAAGTTCTGCTCTCCCTAGTAACTTCTTAATTGCTTCTTCATCAAGAATTTCATGCTCGAATGCTTTAAGTAAATCATCTTCTATTATTGCAAATTTTATTTTTTCACGAGATTCCAGTTCTTCTCTATAATCATTTTTTGTTTTTTCATTTATCAACAATCCTTTTTCTTCTAATTCTAACTGTTTTAATGCTTTCAGAATTTCTTGGTTATTTTTCAAGTGCTTCTCTATTAATTTTGTACTTGGATGCTTTTCTCCTTTTATCTTTCGCTCATCTTCTAAGTACTTATTTAAATCCTTACTCCCTTCTATTATTTTTCTCAATAGCATAGGTTGTTCAGGTCTTTTTAAGTATTTTTCAATTCTCACTCGATGTGAATTAATCTTTTCTACTAGATCTGGTGCCTCCCTTTCTAATAACTTACATGAATTCTCTATACCCTTTGCTTGACTTTTAAACAAATCTTGCGTTTTACGTTTCGTTATTTCTAAATACATCTTTGCTATAAAAGCATTCACTTTACCTGAAGCTTCTTCTAAACTTTCCCCATTCAAAGGACCTTTTATCTCCTCTTCTAAATCTCGAAACTGGTCTATTAAGCTTAGTATTCCTAACAGGCCTAACTCACCCTTAGCTTTTTTCATTACTGATTCTACTAGCCTTCGCTCAACTTTTTGATCACCATACTCGAACTTAAAAAGACCTTCTAATTTCCTTTTTAAATCATCGTTTGTTAAGTTGTTTTTCCCTTCATCATATACTTCTTTCAATTTTTCGCGTACTCTAATATATCTTTCTCGTCCTTCTTCTTTTAAATCCTTAATTCTCTTTTCAGCATTATTTAGAGCTTTTTCTGTTTCTCCAGGATTTATACCCTTATAAACATCAGTTATTGTTTTCTTAGTTATCCTCCCTTCTTGTATAAATCGTTCCCATTCTGCTTTAAATACAGGAAGTGCATCATCACTTATATCACCTACTTTCATAAGGGACTCTAGCAGATCATCTTCATCAGTCAAATTACGTGACTCCTTTATTTTTAGTTCTTTCAAATCTTTGATTATCACTTCTTTCTCATTTGGTAATTCCTTACCTTGATTCTCCAGTTCTTGTTTCACTAAAGTATTTTTTAGCTCATCTTCCAGTGAAAAATCTTCTCCCCGTCTATTTTGCTGAAACTTAATTGCTTGTATAAAGGCAACTTGATAAGCATTTTCTATTAAGTGAGTTGTCAACTTAGAACCTATACTATCCACCACTTTTAACCTGAATTCGTCCAACAATTCCTTCAATTTATCATATGTAATATCTTTCTTTTCTAACTTCATCAGCTCTTCCATAGTCTTTGCGAATTCCTGAATAGAAGTTGCAAGTACATCCTTGATTTCATTGCGTAAGGGCTTAAGACCATTTTTTAAATTGATGTTAGTTGACAATTTCAGTACGATGCTATGCTCTGAATCCCGTGTCACATCAAACCACTTGTTATTTTCATTTTCATACAAATCTCTAAGCAATCGTTTAAATTGCGGTGGAAATTTTACTTCCATATCCCATGCAATATTTGGCTCAGAAACTTCCTTTTCACAAAAAGACACCTCAATATTTTGATGCTTATTAGAATACTGCCCCATACTTATTTTAAGAGCAGCAACTAAAGAGTGAGATAAATCTCTATTTAAAAGATAAAAAGTAGCCAAAGCAACTGTTGCAGGAACGATTAAGGCTACAAGTACAGTTACATTAACAAAAATTGCTATTGCAGCAAGAGCTCCGTATGCCAATCTTTTTGGTACACCGGTTTCACTCTTTTTTGTCTTATCTTCCCCTACACCTTCTTGTGTCTTGCTATTTGCTTTAAATCTACTGTATATGACTAACCCTAGTGCAGTAAAAGCAATATAAGGGAGCATTAAAACTGACAGAGCTAAATTTAATACTTTCTTCTCTGGGCAAGCTCTGTTTATCTCTTTCAATATTTCGCTTGACATATTATACCAGGAGGTAAAAAAGTCAGAATTATAACCTTTATAATGAAATATACTGAGTGGGATATTAAAATCAGTTAACCAATTCTGCTTACTTACAGCATCAAAAAACTCTTCTTCCTCTTCTGAATTAGCAAGACCTAAATCATTCCCTTCTTCTACATTAGAAACATCTTCCATAGCATCAAAAAACTCTTCTTCCTCTTCCAAAGCAACATTGGAAATAGATTCTACTTTACCTAAACCATCACTGTTGTTATTTAAATCAATAACTTCTCTATGACCATCTGCAACAACTTGATTCATATCACCACCCTACTTAAAGTAATTTAAGTATAGCATAAACATTACTAACTTTGCAACTTTATTAACTTAATACCAACTGTCAAACCTTGGTATTCCTTAAAATAGAAATCGGCCTCGATCTCTTTATTAGTGTCAAAAGATAAGGCAAGGGTCTGCTCTTTTATATATTTATTCCATGTAGTTATTGCTTCCTTAATTTTTTCATCTTCTGTTTTTATTGTTACTCTAATTCTATCTGATATATGAAAATCAGCTTGTTTTCTAGTTTCTTGAATAAGCCTCACAACATCTCTCGCAAGCCCTTCTAGAATTAGTTCGTCATTGAGCTCAGTACTCAGAACAACAATCCCTTTATTGTTATCAAATACAGAAGAATATTCACTGTCTGCTTTTAACAATAGTTCATATTCACCTTTTTCTATAGTATAGTTCTCTGTTTCATCCCCCAGAAATATTTGCTCATTCTCAATTTGCTTCCACTTTTCTTCTTTGACATATTGAACTAGTTTCTTGATTTTATCTGCAATCTTCTTACCAAGTAGCGGAAAATTTAGTTTTAGCTCTAGTGATGCAATATCTTCAAGTCTGTTTACTAATTCTAATTTTTTTACATTTACCTCATCTCTTATTATCTCTTGATATTCATTTTCAAGGAAATCGCAGGAAGAACTATGATAAATGGTCATACTGCCAAGTGGCTGCCTGATACGTATATTAAACGTATTTCTGATGGATAATGCAGAGTTACATATCTCTCTTACCAAATCCATCTTGACAATGAGTTCACTGTCATATCTATCTGATTGTGGAAAATCAGCCAAATGAACAGATGTTTCTTTGTACTTAAGCCCTTGCCATATAGTCTCTGTTATGAGTGGCAACAAAGGAGCTGCAGCTCGAAGCATGTAATAAAAAACTGTGTACAGAACATTATAAGCGTCGGTTTTGTCTTGATCTAAATCACCTTTCCAAAAACGCTCACGACTGCGACGAATATACCAGTTATTTAGCACTTCAAAGAAATCTGTCAGGATTTTGCAAGCCTCCTGGGAGTTATAGTTGTTCATAGAAGCTTGGATACCTTCCACAGCTTCAAAACATTTTGAAATCATGTAACGATCAATAGTACTTTGATAATCTTGACAAATCTCAGCTTTAATTCCATCTGCATTTGCATACATAGTAAAAAAGTGATAACTGTTCCAAATAGGTTTTATTACGTTTTTTAGAACATCACGCACTAAATTTCCTTCTTTATCGAGTAGTAAATTACCACCGCAAACAATGGAACCAGACAGCATAAGAAAACGCAGCGCATCAGAACCATATTTGTCAAAAACCTCCATTGGATCTGCATAATTATTCAAACGTTTGGATAATTTCTGACCTTTCACATCAAGAACCACACCGTGGCATATGCAATTCTTAAATGGCTCACTATCAAATAAAGCAGTGGAAAGCACAAAAAGCGTATAAAACCATCCTCTTGTTTGTGCTATATATTCAGTGATAAAATCCGCAGGGAAATTACTCTCAAACCACTCCTTATTTTCAAAGGGATAGTGAACTTGCGCGAACGGCATCGATCCAGATTCAAACCAACAGTCAAACACATCAGGCACACGACGCATAACTGATTTTCCTGTTGGATCATCAGGATTTGGTCTTATCAAAGTATCGATAAATGGTCTGTGCAAGTCATCTATTTTAACATTAAAATCTCGCTCTAGTTCTGCTATTGAGCCATACACATCCACTCTTGGATATTTTGTATCGTCTGATTTCCACACGGGAATTGGAGTACCCCAAAATCGATTGCGTGAAATAGACCAATCGTGTGCTCCTTCAAGCCATTTTCCAAATTGACCATCTCTAATATGATTCGGCATCCAATTAATTCTCTTATTCAGTTCTGCCATTCTCCCCTTGAACTTTGTCACAGCAACGTACCAAGAAGGCATAGTGCGATAGATCAAAGGAGTATCAGTTCTCCAGCAGTGAGGATAATTATGAATATGTTGCTCAGTCTTAAACCAACTCCCCTGCTCTTTTAATTTTTTTATTACTGTATCATTGGCATCAAAAACATGAATTCCTGTTAAATCTGAAACTTCAGCAGTAAACTTTCCAGCGTTATCAATTGGACAAACAGCCCGAATATCATGTCTTTGGCAAAGGTAAAAATCTTCTTCACCAAAGCCAGGAGCAGTGTGCACAACACCAGTACCATCTTCTGCTGTAACATAATCGGCAATGAAAACACGGAACGCATTTTTTGTATCTTTAAAGTAATCAAACAGTGGTTTATAGGAAAGACCTGCAAGATCACTCGCTTTAAGTTTTGTATTACAGTTTTCATATTGAATATTGCTTTGTTCACAGTGGCTGACAAATTTCTCTAAATAACTTTCAGCAAAGATGCAGACTTCACCATTTACTAACACCATACAATACTCAATATCCTCCCCTACTGCCAGTGCGAGGTTGCTTGGCAACGTCCAAGGGGTTGTAGTCCAAGCAAGCAACTTACATTTTTGTTTAAATTGCTTTGGGTTTTCTAAAAGTTCAAACGCAACAGTTACAGCCTTGCTAGCTTTTTCTCTATAAGCATTATCTAGTCTTGTTTCAAAATTAGAGAGTGGAGTTTCGCACGCCCAGCTATAGGGAACAACGCGTATTGATTCATACACCAGACCTTTATCATAAAGCTGCTTAAATGCCCACATGACCGACTCCATGAATGACTTATCCATAGTCTTATAGTCATTGTGAAAATCTACCCATCTTGCTTGTCTATTTACATACTTCTCCCATTCTGATGAAAATTTCATCACAGAAGTACGGCAATGATTATTGAATTTTTCAATGCCAAACTTCTCTATCTCAGTTCTACCAGATATTCCAAGTTCCTTTTCTGCACCCATCTCAGCTGGTAAGCCATGGCAATCCCAACCAAATCTACGCTCAACCCTTTTTTGCAGCATAGTTTGATATCTTGCAAATGCATCTTTTATAAAACCAGTAAGCAAGTGTCCGTAATGCGGAAGTCCATTTGCAAACGGAGGCCCATCATAAAATACAAAACAATGACCCTTGGAACGTTTCTCGACTGACTGCTCAAAAATTTTATTTTCCTGCCAAAATTTTATGATTTCCTTTTCTAGCAATGAAAAATCAGGACTGCTGCTTGTATCAGGATAATACTTCATATTCATTTTAACTGGATAAAATCAAAGAATATAGAGCTTTCTGGAAAATTACAAATTCAAAAACTCTGTTTCTATAAACATAGATAGGTATTGACATCATTATACAACATATTAATTCATTAGACTTATTTATTGAGGTTGAAGATGAATAAAGACAATAGAAGTTGGCCTTATCAGAAATTTCATGATGCTAACAAAAATAATAGTAAAAGCAGCTTTGTTTGGGAATCAGTTTCTTATGAATATAATAATTCTGGAAAGATTAAAAAGGTACACTATCAGTGGGAAAAGAAAAAAAATCCCGCAAATCTATTATATCAAGTCTCATATGATTACGTAACAGAGAGCTGTAGTCCTTTAAGGATTAAATCTAGATAGCTTATAAACTTATAAAACACACAAAGTGCTTCTACATGAGACCATGGGAGCACTTTTCTCTAATTAGGCAGCGCATCCCAACAAACTATTTTGCCTAGCTTCCAATATCCTTACATTTACTATTTTATCTTTGTATTTGTCGTCAGGATCATCAACGCATACTGATTGCATGTATGGGCTTTTACCAATAATTTGATTTTGGTGTTTACCTTTTTTATCACTGAATAGAACAGGAATAGTTTTTCCTATCATACTCTGATTAAATTCAAGTTGTTGCTTGCTAATTAATTCCTGTAACCGAAGAAGACGCTCTGTTTTAACCTCTTCTGGTACTTGATCTTTTCTTTCCGCCCCTGGCGTTCCTGGCCTTGGGCTATATTTAAAACTATAAGCCTGAACATATTTTATTTTTTCTACTAATTTCATAGTTTCCTCAAAGTCTTTTTCAGTTTCTCCAGGAAAACCAACAATAAAATCAGAAGAAAATTCAATTTCAGGTTTCAATTTGCGCAATCTGTCTATTATTTCCAAATACTCCTCTGCCGTGTGTTTTCTATTCATTGCATGCAATATTTTATTCGAACCTGACTGCACAGGTAGGTGAACAAACGGCATGAGTTTTGATTCCTCCGCATGTACCAAGTAGAGAGATTCGTGCATATCTCTTGGATGAGAAGTTGTGTAGCGGATTCTTTCTAGCTTTTCAATTTTAGCAATGTGACTAATTAATTTTCCTAAATCCCACACTTCTCCCTCACACTCCCCATGATAAGCATTGACATTCTGACCAAGCAAAGTAATTTCCCTTGCTCCACTTGCAACTAACTTTAATGTTTCACGGAATATTTCATTTACTGATCGTGAATACTCAGCCCCGCGAGTGTAAGGCACCACACAAAACGTACAAAATTTATCACAACCTTCTTGTATAGCAAGAAACGCAGAAGACCCCTGGCTATTGCCATAGCATTCATCTGGCAATTTATCAAACTTTGCAACTTCTGGAAAATCAGTATTTATTACATGACCTTTACTTCTACTTGCTTTGACTATCAGCTCCGGTAAAACAGCGATACTCTGTGGACCAACAACAATATCAACAAAAGGAGCCCTTCTGAACACTTCTTCTCCCTCTGCTTGCGCTACACATCCAGCCACCACTATGGTCATTTCCTTATTTTTTTGTGATGAATGAATTCTTCCAAGCTCTGAGTAGAGCTTTTCTGCTGCCTTTTCTCTAATATGACAAGTATTTAATATCACCAAATCAGCTTGTTCTGCATCACTCACAACACTGAACCCTAGAGGCTTAACTATATTCTCCATTAAAACAGAGTCATAAACGTTCATCTGACAGCCGTAAGTTTTAATATATAGGCCTTTCATATTTAAAATTCTTCACACAAATTCTAGCAAATTATACGAAAAACTGAATTCTAGTACAACAGCCAATAAAGATTGCTTGACAAACCTTCTCGCTTTCCTTACTCTAACAGTAGGGGTATTTTAAGAGCTCAAAAATCTATCTCAGTCTGCAGACTTTTCAGTCAATTTCTCAATAAAAAGTGTAGCGTATCCTCTTCGGTGTATACTGTAGTATGTGCGCTGCATTTTCTTTCTAATCTTTCAGGAGGATTTTATGTCCAGAATTCCAGATACTTAACCTTTATTCTTAAGCTAAAAACCGATTGGTACCTATGGTTTTTATAAAGAAAGTGCAAAAAATACTTTAAAGAATATGAAATAAAGTTAGAAAAGGCTTAAGTAGCCAAAAACTGTTTCCAGGCATAAATTTGTCATGTATACCAAAAAGTAATTACACTAATATAATGTTCACACTTACATGCTAATATAGATATGATGCTAATTAAAGAGCATGTTATGCAAGAAGAAGTATCAGATTTTACAGATGCTCTTTGTCAAAATAAATGTGATTCCTTTCGAGTGACACTCTCCTATATCCTTCCTTTAGGTTATACAGAAATCTAACACAATTATAGAACAAGCGTAAAAGTTCTGGTAAAGTAGTTTTATTTATAAAGAGCATGCTACTTGATATTGAAAAACGCAGCATAACAAATGCACTGTGGAAGTTACAAGAAGCAGATCAAAGGGAGATTTTTACTCTTATACAGAGATTTGAGTTGCCAGAAATATTAGCAAGAATATTAGTTGCTCGTGGTGTTAACATAGAAAATGCACATGACTTCTTACACCCACTAATTAGATCGCTATTACCAGATCCCTTTCACCTCCTTAATATGGATAAAGCTGTTTCTCGCATAATAAAAGCAATAAACAATAATGAGAATATTGCAATATTTGGTGATTACGATGTTGATGGTGCAACGTCATCAGCATTGATTAATAGGTACCTAAGAGCGATTGGGACACACTCTATAATCTATATTCCAGATCGTGTTGATGAGGGCTATGGATTGAACACAGATGCTTTATTACAACTTAAAAAGAATGGTATTGATTTATGTATTTCTGTTGATTGCGGTACGCTTGCATATCAACCAATAGAAGAGGCAAGGGTTTTTGGACTTGATATTATAGTTGTCGATCATCACCTTGGTATAGAAAAATTACCAAGTGCTGTAGCAGTTGTTAATCCCAACCGCCTTGATGAGAGCTCTCCTTATAATAACTTAGCAGCAGTTGGAGTGTCATTTCTGCTAATTGTTGCTCTTAACAGAAGCCTACGTGAGCAAGGATTTTTTACCAACAAAAAAGAACCAGATTTATTTGATCTACTGGATTTGGTTGCTCTTGGAACTGTTTGCGATGTTATGCAGATTACAGGCCTAAACAGGGCTTTTGTTTTACAAGGATTAAAAGTTATGTCAGCAAGAAAAAATGTTGGCTTACGTGTTTTGTTTGACGCTTTGGGAATCCTTGAAAAACCAAGTGTTTCACGATTAGGGTTTAGTATTGGGCCATGTATAAATGCCGGAGGAAGAATTGGAGAAGCATCGCTCGGTGCAAGGTTGCTTTCCACTGATGATGAAGAAAAGGCGCATTCAATCGCGCTAAAACTAATAGATTTGAATAATGCAAGAAAAATGCTAGAAAATGAGGCTATTTTGGAAGCTACAACACAAGCGGAAAATTTTGCCCACTTAGGTGTAAATTTTATAATGGTAAGTGGTAATTGGCACCAGGGAATAATTGGTATCATTGCATCAAGACTAAAAGAGCAGTTTCACTTACCAACGATAGTGATATCTTTAAACAATGGAATAGGAAAAGCAAGCTGCAGGTCAATTTCTGGGATAGATATTGGCGCTGCGGTTCTTTCTGCAAAATTTACCAACCTAATCATTGAAGGTGGTGGTCACAGTATGGCAGCAGGATTTTCGATTGAAGAAGATAAAATAAGTGATCTACATGATTTTTTTACTGCAAGATTTGCAAACTCTACAAATGACAAAATCATAAAAGCCGATGGCATAGTAACAGCTAAAGCAATAAACTTATCCCTGTGGAATCAACTGCAGCGCTTAGAGCCATTTGGAGCTGGCAATCCTGAACCGAGATTCATCATTCAAGGAGCAAAGATAAGGAGGCCTGAAGTTGTAGGAGTTGACCATATAAAATGTTTTATTGCTGACGATAATGTTATGGTCAAAGCTATTGCGTTTCGCTGTGCAAATACTGAGCTTGGCTCTGCTATTATGCAGGGTAATGTTAAAGCCATTTTGGGTAAAATCTCTATGAATTACTGGAATGGCAATGAATTTATACAACTTATGATAGAAGATGTTTTAACCATTAGTTAAGTTACTATTTTACAATAATTACCTATCAATCTCACCAAAGACTATATCGAGTGAACCGATAATTGCTGCAATGTCAGCAAGCATGTGTCCTTTTGCCATGAAATCTAAGGCCTGTAAATGCGCAAAGCCAGGTGCTCTTATTCGACATCTATAAGGTCTATTGGTACCATCTGAAACTATATATACTCCAAACTCACCTTTTGGTGCTTCAACTGCAGCATATGCTTCACCTTCTGGCACATGATATCCTTCTGAATAAAGCTTAAAATGATGAATCATAGCCTCCATAGATTCTTTCATTTCTGCTCTTGGCGGTGGAGAAATTTTTCTATCTTCAGTTTTTATTGGCCCTTTAGGAATTTTCTCTATGCATTGCTTCACTAAGCTAATAGATTGCCTAATCTCTGCCATTCTTACTAAATAACGGTCATAACAGTCACCATTTTGGCCGATAGGTATATCAAAATCTAATTGATCATATATCTCATATGGCTGGCTTTTCCGCAAATCCCAAGCGAGACCAGCAGCACGCAGCATCGGTCCACTAAAGCCCCAATCAAGAGCTTCTTTAATTGATATCTTGCTGATTTCTACAGTGCGTTGCTTCCATATCCTGTTTTCTGTTAGAAGCTCATCAACATCATCTATATACTTTGGAAATTGCGCTATAAATTTTGCAATATCCTCAATCAAACCTTCTGGAATATCTGCTGCAACTCCACCTGGTCTTATATAAGCTGCGTGAAATCTTGCACCTGAGGCCCTTTCATAAAATTCGAGTATTTTTTCTCTCTCTTCAAAGAGCCACAAAAGAGGGGTCATTGCCCCAACATCAAGCGCTTGGGAAGAGATATTTAGTAAATGATTTAGTATTCTTGTCAGCTCACAAAATAGAACACGCAAATATTTTGCCCTAATCGGAACTTCGCACTGCAATAATTTCTCTACACATAACGAATATGCATGCTCTTGCGACATTGGTGACACATAATCAAGGCGGTCAAAATAAGGCAGAGCTTGAAGATACGTTTTATGTTCTATTAACTTCTCAGTGCCGCGATGCAAAAGTCCAATGTGGGGATCTGCCCTCTCGATCACTTCACCATCCATTTCTAAAACAAGACGTAGCACCCCATGTGCAGCTGGGTGCTGAGGGCCAAAGTTTAGCATCATTGTCTTTAGATCTGGCATGTTTGGAAGTTTAAGATGTTAAAATTGTATAGGGTAAAATGTGCTTAAAGTCAATAGGCTTCTTGTACAAGCTATAACTCATCGTTACAATAGAAAAACTCTCAAAAACTTCACCACTTCTTCATGATCTGATAGACAATGTTTATGTATCACATACAATTATTGCACTTATGTTGATCAAGGCAGCGAAATTATGTATAGATAATTTTGATTGAGAAATAGTTTTTCTACTATATAAATTCTACTTTAGAGTAATCAAAATTAATGAAAGACAATAAATATAGTTTAGGCTTAAGGATCATTCATTGGTTAATGTCTGCTCTTATTATTGGCATGCTTTGTTCTGGACTTTACATGAAAAGTTTGCCGATTAGCAGTGAAATTAAATTCAGCATATACACTATTCATAAGGCTTGTGGTATCACCGTTCTTGGATTAATTATAGTACGTATATTTTTTCGCGTCTTTACTTATGTTCCGCCATTACCAGCCAATTTTTCTCGATTCGTAATCAATGCGAGCAAAACGATACACTTTGGTTTGTATTTTTTGATGGTGCTAATGCCATTATCTGGTTATGTCATGTCTTCTGCTTCTAGTAAAGAGATCAAATATTTTGTTCATATCCCTTTGTTAATCAATGAAAACAAAGAGCTAGCTAGTGCAGCTAATCAGCTACATTCGATGCTTGCATATCTTATGATAGTCTTTATAACCTTGCATATACTTGGTGCTTTAAAACACACATTTATAGATAAACAAAACATTTTTAAACGTATGATATAGGTTGTATGTTAAATAGCCTCTGGAAAAAAGGAACGAATTTTCTTGGTAGTGAGTTTGCAGTAATGGGTGGTGCTATGAGCTGGGTTTCAGAGAGAAATTTAGTTTCAGCAATCTCAAATGCCGGTGGTTTTGGTGTAATTGCATGTGGTGCAATGTTTCCAGACTTACTGAAAAAAGAAATCATAGAGACACAGAAATTAACTCATAAGCCATTTGGTGTCAATCTAATTACTATGCACCCAAATTTGAGTGAGTTAATAGATATATGCATTGAAACAAAAGTAAGCCATGTAGTTCTTGCTGGCGGATTACCAACAAAACCTAATATAGCAAAAATCAAGAATGCAGGCATTAAAGTTATGTGCTTTGCACCAGCATTAAGCCTTGCGAAAAGGTTAGTAAACATGGGGGTAGATGCGTTAATAATAGAAGGTATGGAAGCAGGAGGACATATCGGTCCTGTTAGCACTTCTGTTCTCGCACAAGAGATATTACCTCATTTTAAAAATGAGAAAACACCGGTGTTTGTTGCAGGTGGAATAGGAAGAGGCGAAATGATAGTGAACTACCTAGAAATGGGAGCAAGTGGCTGTCAAATAGGTACATTATTTGTCTGCACGAATGAGTCAATCGCTCACAAAAATTTTAAAGAAGTATTCATCAAATCAGCTGCGCGTAATGCTGTATCTTCTGTGCAGATTAGTGCTGATTTCCCTGTAATTCCAGTAAGGGCTATAGCTAACAAAGCAAGTGACGATTTTATGGAGCATCAAAGAGACATTATTGATAAATATCAAAATGGAGAAATCTCAAAAGAAGAGGGGCAACTTGAAATAGAGAAGTTCTGGGCTGGTGCTTTAAGAAGAGCTGTAATTGAAGGGGACATTGAAACAGGATCTTTAATGGCCGGTCAAAGTGTTGGCATGGTTGATAGAGAAAAGCCTGTAAAAGAAGTAATAGATATGCTAGTTCAACAGGCAAGCAATTATGTTGAAATGTAAAATCAGTAATCAGCAAAGAAAATAGTTAGCAAATTGCTATAATTATCCGCAATAAGGCATAATTGCCCAGTTTTAATGTAAAATTAACGCTAAAGAGGTATTCATACATTTTATTTGTATGAGAGGAATGTTATGCTAGGTACTTCAAAAAAATCTAGGAGTAATGATTTACCTTGTAAAATAAAAGAGCTTATTCAATCTTTGAGTAATGAAGAAGATCGTAAACTGTTCACCAATATATACAAAAAGGTCACAAAAAAAACACATAATCATGAAAATCTAAAAAAGGGAGATGGAACTATCGCAAAATGCATAGAGTTGTTCAACAAAGAAGCTGATCCTAACATATTAATTAAATTAGCAAAATTACTGAGAGAGAAAGAAGAATATCAAAAATATTATAATTATTACACCGAGAAATTTCTTCCAGCATTGGAAAAAGAAGTAATGGGATCAGAAGTCGGACTTCCAGTATTTAAGAATGAAATAGAACAATCACAAGGATCACCAACAAGAAGAGGAAAAATATTAGGAATAATTTCAAAGCTTACTAATAAAAGTAGTAACAAAAATCATTCTAGTAGCGTTATTCAAAATCAAAAAGATAGACAAGGTAATGCTATGGAACTATTTAACAAACAAAGTCTTTCTGGTGAAGTTGAAATTCCCAAAAATTCAGGTATTAATCCTCTGGAAAAGGATTCTTTAGCTAAGGGTGTAAGTGGAACAGGAATCTCTGGAACATATAATAAATTTGGAAGTTCAATTCATTGTGGTGATTTAACAACTCCTACATCAAAACAATCACAAGCAAAAAAGGAGATCCCACAATTACAATTGAATAGTCAATCTGACCTTTCGATTGATAGTAAAGATTTAAAAAATGAAAAGCCTAATATAACTGTGAATGCTGTAGAAGTGCCAAGCGGTGCAAATACTTCTAAACTCAGTAGTAGTGATTTAGATAGTGGAATAAATTCATCTAGCTTGGCATCAAGTAGCAGAAGGAACAGCTTAACTTCAGTAACAAGCATTTCATCTGAGGAAAGTGTACACTTAAAATTAAACCCTGCTGAGGAAGATAATAGTTTGCAACTAGAAGATGAAGAAAAAACAAAATTAGCACATCCGAACAAAACAAGGCCCAAAGGCCCAAGCGGAAGAATATCCCCTTCTAAACATTATAAGAAGACTGAAGAAGGGCCTCATTGTGTGATCTCAGTGACAGGCAGTAAGGTAAAAGATACAATGCAATCCAATAATTATGAAAATAATAGTAAAATCAAAAACAAAAATCTTCACGTCGCACTTGTAACAAGTTCTGCTCTCTTAGCAATAGGGTGCATTGTTGCAGGAGCAATGACATCAGGATTAGTAGGAGCAGGACTGTTTGTGGTGGCTGCGGTGTTTGCTACAGCTGCTGCTGCTGAATTGTGTTCAAACTTTCTGTCAAGTAAATTGACATCCATTAGTGTGAGTCCTCTTGTTGATAATAAAGAGCTAACACGGTGATAAAAGTTAAATATGAGTTACTTATGGTGAGCAAGTGAATTCGGTTCTTGCCTATTGATGTAAAAATTGTTACATTTGAGGAGTATCTTAAAGGTATTTAGCTGATGCATATTCAATTGGGTAGAGTTTTTGCTATTGTAGCCCTGTTAAGTTTTATCTTCATGTCATGTTCTAGCAAAGCAAGTGATGAATTGAAAAATATACCAGGAACGTTGAAAGAACTTATTTCTTCATTTTCAGTTAAAGATACTGTAGAAAATATGAGTCCCTCAACAATTATAGGTTTATGTATAGCTACAGTGATACTTGCAGTAGTGTTCAGAGGCCTAATTTTTTTCATGATAATATTTGGCGTACTGATCATGATGTTTGGAAGCACAGAAAAGGCAACAGATTACCTGAAAGAAAAATTCAACTTTGCAAAGGACATACAGTTACAATCCAATAACAAAAAAGAAGATAAGGATTAAGTAAGATAGATGATTCTTTATTATCTTTTTATTGAATACGCATGATATTGTATGCAACCAAAAGTACCAGCCACTAGCTCTAATTCTGAAAAAAAGAACAATTTAGCGTTACTAGAAAGTATTAATTTAGATTTTATCCCTTATGCTTGCCACTACGATGAAGAAACTATACTAACAAAACAGGGGGAATTGTTAAAAATAATCAAATTAGAAGACTATTCTTCAGTTGATAACTATGGTGATCTTAGAACTGAAATTAGAAAAAGTATATCAAAAAATATCAAGAGTTTATATTTTACCGTTTGGATTCACACTGTCCGTAAGCGCAATAAACTGAGCTTACAGTGGAATAAAACTTCAGACTTTTCCGATCAGCTACACTCAACGTGGTTTAATAAACTAGTTGATAGTAAACTACAGTATATAAATGAGCTATACATTGTGGTGTTACTTAGTGATTTTGGCAAACATATTAATAATGCATTTTTTTTTGGCGGGATAAAGAATAGGCACAAGTTATTTTTACAAAAAAATCATCAAGAATTACAAAAAATAACTGACCTGATTCAAAAAGATTTAGAACCTTTTGGAGCTAAAAAACTGGGCCTTAGATCTAGTGAAGGCAAAATATATTCTCAAATGATGGAATTTCTCCATTACATTATTACATTAACGCACAAAGATTATCCAATATGTGAAAGGGATCTATCGCAGCATGTGAAAAACCTAAAAGTAGCTTTCGGTTTCAATAAATTTCAAACATCGTTTGAAGGTCAACAGAAGTTTGGTTCTATTTTTTGCATAAAGGAATATCGAGAAATCCCCTTAGAAAATATAGATAGGTGTTTGCAACTTGACTCTGAGCTTATCATCACAGAAATAATAATATTTACTAGTAATAATAAAGCAGTAAAAGAATTCAAAAAACAAATTAATATACTGCAAATCAGTGAGGACAATACCTTACTTCAAAACTCAGGAATAAATGAAATAATAGAGCTTGAAAAAATTTCTGCTATGGATTTTTGTCAACAGAAAATTATTGTTACAATCTTTGCAGATGATAAGAATAGGTTAGCTAAAAATATCAGCGATTTATCCTCTGTAATGTCGTTAATCGGGTTGATGATGTTTAGGACTGATCTGCACATGGAAAATCATTTTTGGGCACAGCTTCCTGGAAACTTTGCTTTTGTTACACAACCAAAAAATATATTAGAAAAATATGCTTGCAGCTTTGCTATGTTGCATGATTTTACATCAGGTACGTTAAAAGGAGGAAGATGGAAAGAAGCAGTAACAGTTTTTTTTTCAAAAAAAGGCAGTCCTTACTTTTTTAACTTTCATGGAAAGAAAAATAATGGTCATACCACAATACTTGGAGCTCCAAATTCAGGTAGAACCTCACTGATCAATTTCTTACTTTCGGAATCAAGAAAATTTAACCCTAGGATTGTTATATTGGATAATACTGGAAAATCAATAATATTTACTAAAGCAGTAAGCGGCCAATATTACATAATTGATCCAAAATATAAAGATAAAAGTCTAAAATTTAACCCACTGAACATTGAAGATAGTGCTTCTAATCGCAATATGCTTGTTGAATTGATCAAAAGGATGGTTGCAGATGCAAGTTTGGTAGACGTAGAAGAAAAGACAAAAAAAATTGTAGATTCTATATTTGCTATACCAAGAGAATCGCGCTCTATTTCTCAAATTTCTGAAGTGCTTTTACTTCTTGGGGGTAAAATAAGTAAATGGTGTGGTGATGGTGAATTTGCTTACTTATTCCAAGATGGTGATGAGTCAGACATTGACTGGGAAACAAAAATCATATCTCTCAATACTGCGAATCTCACTAAGCAAAAAGAATGTATGTCCGTGATACTTTACTATTTCTTATACTCTTTCGAAGCAAAATGTGATGGCTCACCTGCAATACTTGTTTTGGATGAAGCATGGGAGATAAGTAATATTTTTCCTACAGAGGGAGAGTTTGACAACTGGATGCAAAGAATGACAAAGTTAAATGTTGTAGTCATTCTAAGTACTGAAAACTTAAACCTAGCATTTGCTAGCAAGTTTACTCAATATTTAGATAAGCATGTCGATACCAGGATTCTGATGCCGAACATCAATGCAAACAGATTATACATGAAGGCATTTTCTCTGTCGAAAGAGGAACTGAATGTCATTTTGCAAACACCAACACAGGAAGGTTTATTTTTGATCAAGCAATACAAAGGTTTAGTAACTTTAAATCTAGATTTGAAAAATATGAAAGAAATACATGTACTTTCAGCTAATAAAGAGACTATAAAGTATATGTATGAGGCGATGAAGGAAAAAGGCGAAAAAGTGAGTAAGTGGTTACCGGTGTTCTATGAAAAATGTAAAGCTTAATTTTTTATTGATATTCTCCTTGATATTTTGTCTTTCTTACCAAGGATATGCTGATTGTCCAACATTTGTAAAAAGTAATACTGAAATTGAAGCTGCAGGAAGTAAAGCAGGAAAAGGTATTGCAAATTTTTTTAAAGGCAAGTGGAGCGATTTAGACTTTGACGAAAAATTATTGCAATTTATTAAAGTTACAGCAGTAAATAATCAGGGACCAGAAGGTTACTTCGATCCAAAGATTAAGGTCTGCGATTACGAAGGAAACGACAACTGTTATATATTATCCAGTGGAACATTCTGCCGCCAGATATATGGAACGCAGAGTACAGGAGCTGGAATTTCTGCAGCAGCTTTTATCGATTGGGAAGGAGATAAAACAAAAGCTGGAGGAGAAATTGCCCAAGGTCTTGGATGGGAATGGGCAGATGGTGTTACTGATGAAGAAAAAGTAAAATTTGCTAATGCCCCTAAAATATGCGCTTGCAGTCAGAAAGGGGCTTGTATGTCAGGAATTTCTTCATGGGGCTCTAGAGTATTTTCTGGGGAAAATATTTTTCGTCCTGGAGAGATGGAAAAAGCTTGTGATACATGCTATCAAACAAAAGTAAAATGTGCCCCTGTGCCACTTGCACCTGGTCCACCTCCATTTTGTGAACAACTTGCGATGTCACCACCGCAAATTAGAATTGTTCCTATAAGAAACCAAGATAATGATTACTTTAATCCAAGAGTTGGAGTCATTATTGGTGAGACGAGAGAAAGAAGAGAGCTACCTTTTCCACGCGTTGTTTCAAGCAATGAGAATATTCAAAGTGCTACATACTCTATTCCAGATCAAGATACTTACCATTACTTCAAAACCTATAGAAAAAAAGGTCAGCTCTGCACTGAATATTATGGTACTGAGAGAGAAGAATCTAAAAGAAAATTACAGTTTCCTGCCCGTTGTTTTCCATCACCAACTGCTCCAAAGCCTGAGGAAATAAAGGTAGTAAATGAAAATACGCTAGAGGTAAAAATGAAGATGAGTGAGAACGTTTGTACTTATGACGCACGTGGAACTCACAGTAATGGCATCTGTACTTTTTATGTTAATAAAAATTCTCCTACATACATTGGCCATCTGCCTTTAATAGTAGTAAAGCCAGCAATAGTAAAAAAAACAACTGGTAACGGTAACATAAAAAGCGATATCGATAACATAATAGAAGGTATATTAAAAAATAACTCTCAGTTTGAGGTTTTAAAAAAGTATGGATATGTTCCCGATATTGAAACAGAATGTAAAGAGCTTCAGAATGGTAAGTGCAAACTAGATGACTCAGGATATCCAAAAGTAGAAATAAAATATAAAGAAAATCCTAAAAGTAAAATGCTCTGCCTTTCTGGTTGGCAGCCGGAACCAGAAGAGCTTGTTCTTGAAAAAGGAAGTGAGCTAATATCGCTGAAGTCAGTAGGAGCAAGCTATGCTAAACACAATACTGTTTACTCGAAAGAATCAAATCAATCTTATTATTTTCCTTGCAAAAAAGGGGAAATTATTGAATTAGTTGATGTTTTAGCAAAGCCACAAGATGCACTGAATGAAATAATATTCAATAAGAAAGGATATATTTCTATTCCTGAAGAAAATAAGCCTAGAGACAATTGCATGGCAAAAGAGGATAAAGAGGTAGATACAAAACAAAATTGTGACAAATGCAAGATAGTATATGAATTAACAGATGGGAAACACAAAAAAGAATGTAAGCAAGGTGATGATGGTTGCCTCTGCTTTGATGGAGTGTGTAGTCGCTCAACACAGTATGTGAACAAGGACAACAAGCCTTTTTACTTAAGAGTTTCACAGGATGAAAATGGAGTTGTAAAGAAGTTAGATAATCCAATTAAAGCAAATAGAACAGAAGTCTTTTTCGCTGATAAATTATGCAGGTTCGATTTAGACGGTTTAAAAAAGAGATTGCGTGAAATAATAGTAACACAATTGAAACATAAGAAGCAGATTATTGAAGACAGGGATCAAAAACTTTATGAGCTTGGAGATGGCTATACAGATGATCTGTCAATGTACGATTACGTTGAAATAGAAGCATGGGGAGGTGGTGAAGCCGGTCATATAAATAGTACAGCTCAGTCTACAGAAAATAGACCAGGAATGCCAGGTGATTACATTAAAGCTAAACTGAGAGTCAACCCTAGTTATCCATATATTAAAGTAAAAGTAACAGAAGGAAGTGGTGGACAAGAAAATGATAAATCTAACAAGGATGGGGGACCTACTTTAATAAAAATGTGCAGAGACCTTTCAGAAACAATTTGTAAAGATTTAATTACTGTTGCAGGTGGAGGTACATACAGAACCTATGGGGGAAAGAATTACAAAGATACAATAATTCATGAGCAAAATTTAAAGCTAGAAGAAGAAGTTGTAAAAGGAGATAAGTTAGACTCTAGAGAGGATAATGAAATAGCATACATAAGGAATGGTAAGATTGAGTATGAAAATGTACCAGAATGTAGTAAAAGCTACACTAATATAATATATGGTGCTGGCGGCTGCATCAACGAAAGCAGCAAAAATTATAGCAAGGGCGCTCCTGGTTATGTGAAAATTAAACCTATATTTGAGGAAATTAATGAAAAAAGAGTAAAAAAAATAGATGATGCTATTGAAAAAATGATACAAAATCCAGATGATATCACAGGTATTGATGATTCCTTAATAAATAAACTTGATAAAAAGATTATTGAGACAATTAAAAAAGAAATCGAAAACGAATTGTAAGGACCCTTGAGGGTTACAAATGGAGTAACAGTGAATTTACATCACTGAGAGTATCTATTCAGATTGCATGTCAAACCAGTGTTTCTTTTCTTGTATCTCAGTTCCCATAATGTCATCCCAGTGCTTGACACCCATTTCTTTCTAGTGCTTCCTTCCTTGTCATCACAGCTTCCATAATGTCATTCGAGTAGCTGACACTGAAATCCATGTAAATTTAACTGGACGCCAATGTCACAAACTATAGTATTTCCTAAAGTAAATGATAAAGGTATAATAAAGTATTTGAGTTATAATGGCATATAGTGTGGATTTAAGGGAAAAGGCAGTATTGATGATAGAAAAAGGTAAGACAAAGGTTGAGGTAGCAGAGCTTATGGAGATAGGAATAGCAACTCTGTACCGTTGGTTAAAAAAGAAAGCTGCTGGTGAAAGCCTCAAGCCATCTAAAACGGTAGCTTTATTCGAAAAATAGACCCCAAAATACTCGAAGAATATGTTACAAAGAATCCAGATCATACTCTGGCAGAGATGAAACAAAATCTTGGATTTGGAATAAACTCAATTTGGTATAGACTAAAACAGCTAAAAATTACTTTAAAAAAAAGTCACACTATATCAAGAGCGCAATCAAGAAGATAGGGAGCAATTTATTGATAAAATCTCAAAAATAGACCATTCCAGCATCTTATATATAGATGAAGCAGGAGTTGATAATAAGTTATACCGAGAATATGGACGCGCTCCAAGAGGAAAGAAAATTTATGCAGATATTCCAGGGAGAACTCGAGAGAGAATCAGTATAGTAGCCGGGTGGATTGGAAAGAGATTTATTGCACCAATGACTTTCAAAGGTGGGTGTGACAAAGAGGTATTCAATACATGGTTGGAGAAGATGTTATTACCTAAATTGCCACTTGGCACAACTATAGTTATGGATAATGCTACATTTCATAAGACCACTAAAACAAAATCATTAATAGAGTCTTTTGGCTGTCATTGGGAACGTTCAAAAAAGTGTGTCAAACCGAGAAGTAAAGTAATAAATTGATATAAAAAATGGAGGTTTGATATGAGTCAAGCAAATAGAACTAATGGGTTGGTAGATTATAAAGAATTAGAAACAAATATCCTGTCATCTATACGAGAAGGAAAACCATTGACAGGAAAAGATGGAGCATTAACACCGTTTATAAAAAGGTTGCTAGAGGCAAGTCTGGAAGGTGAAATAGAAAACCACATGTCAGCTAAAAGTGAAGAAAATAACCGAAGAAATGGGAGAAACGCAAAAACTTTACGCACGAGTGGAGGCTCATTTGAGCTGCTAACACCAAGAGATAGGGAGGGAAGTTTTGAACCACAAATAGTTAGAAAAAGGCAAACAAGCCTACATCCAGAACTTGAAGCAAAGGTATTAAGTACATACGCCAGTGGCATGGGATACAGAGACATAGCTTCACACGTTGAGGAAATATATGACCACAAAATATCAGCAGCAGAGATATCCAGTATTACTGATAAACTGCTACCAATAATCAATGAATGGCGCAGCCGTCCACTGCAATCAGTATATCCAATAGTGTTCATGGATGGCATGTTTTTTAAGGTTAAGGAGGATGGACATTGTGTAAGCAAGTGTATGTATAACATATTAGGCATAGATCAAAATGGCAGAAAAGAAGTATTAGGTTTTTATTTGGCTGAAAGTGAGGGAGCTAATTTCTGGTTGGGAGTGCTAAATGACCTCAAAGAAAGAGGAGTAGAAGATATTCTAATTGCCTGCATTGATGGGCTAAAAAGCTTTTCTACAGCTATAAATAGTATATTTCCTAAAGCAGAAGTACAACTATGTATAGTGCATCAGATAAGGAATTCACTGAAATATGTATCTAGCAAAGATGTAAAAGTTTTCATGAATGATTTGAAAAAAATATATCGTGCTTCAAGTAAAGAAATTGCCGAAAATTATTTGCTTGAACTGGAGGAAAAATGGGGCGAAAAGTATCCATTAGTCATAAAATCTTGGCAGAATAATTGGGAAAATTTGTCCAGTTATTTTAAGTATTCAGGTCCTGTTAGGAGGCTAATTTATACCACTAATCCTATTGAGGGACTGCACAGACAGATTAGAAAATTTACTAAAACCAAAGGCTCATTTACTAATACAAATGCCTTGTATAAACAGGTATATTGTGCTATAAAAAAAGTAGAGCAAAAATGGGCTATGGCTTTACCTAATTGGGCTTTAACTATATCTCAACTTGATATCTTTTTTCCTGATAGATTAAAAATTGAGTTGAATTAAAAATACGGTTTGACACACTTTTTTGAACGTTCCCCTGTCATTTGCTGTATCTTCCAACATATTCACCAGATTTGAATCCTATAGAATACTGTTGGCATACCATCAAAAGCCGCCTCAGACCTCTCATGTATAAATATACAGACTTACAGCTTTTGGTTGGTAATACCATAATGGAACTTTATCATCCATTTTAGAAAATACTATAGTTTTCTCATCTATCTTATTTTGCTACTCTGCTGAACAGATACGTCAATTTCATCTACTGATGAGCTAGGTCTGCTATCCTTTATATGTTGTACCAAAAGCTCCATAATTTTTTTTTGCTCATAAAATTGCTGAAATGAATATATTCCATTCGAGCCAACTAACACGAAGAATCCTCCTTGTACATTTGGAGGATTATCATGCCAGCTAATGTTTCTTACGTATTCAGCAGCTTGTAAGGAAGTATCTCCTGAAAGGTTTTTAATATTAGGATCAGCACCTTTTTCTAGCAGTAATCTTGCCATTTTTTCATTACCTTTCATAGCTGCTATATGTAGAGGTGTATTGCCAAGCTGATTGCCAATATTGACATCCACCCCTCCTACACTAAGTAATAATTGAGCTACCTCGTCATGGCCATTATTAATAGCTACACACAAAGGATTCATACTGGTATCACAGCCATTGACTTTAGCACCATTATCAAGAAGCAACTTAACTACTGCTGCATGCCCATTCTGAGCAGCTAGATACAAGGGTGTGACATTATTTTTTTTATCTACTATGTTAACATCAGCATTTTTTGTGCTAATTAATAGTTCAACTATTTCAGTATGTCCGTTCTGAGAGGCTAAGTACAGAGCTGTTATACCAAATTCATTGTCTTTAGCATCAATCTTAATTTCTTGAGTATTAAGTAACACCTTTACAACTTCTACAAGTCCATTTTGAGCAGCAATATGTAAAGGTGTCTTACCATCAGTACAGTCTTTTATATTGGGATCAGCTCCCGCTTTAATTAACTCCTCTACTATAGCTTTGCTTTTAGCTACAACAGCAAAGTGTAAAACTGTACTGCCTTTAGTAGTTCTTGCATGAATATTAGCTTCTTTACTGATTAGTAACTTTACTACGTCTAAATGTCCTGAATAAACAGCAAAATGCAAGGCTGTAAATCCTTTTTTATCCTTGATATTGATATCAGTTTTTACATTAAGTAATAACCTAACTTCATTTATGTTACCGTTATAAGCGGCTTGATTTAATAGAATATTTTCAACCGGAAGCGATTGAGTGCTGAACATATTTACCTCTATATAATAGTATGCCTAGTGGTACTACATCAAAACAAGGAACATTCAAGAAAAATTTTTGCATCTGGCAATCTATTTTCTCTATTCTAATATATACAAACTCTTTAAACCTACCTTGTAATCAGGATAAACTAGAGAGACACCAAGATCTTTTTTAATTTTAGTATTGCTTACTTTTTTTGACCCTAAATAAAAACCCCGTGCGTAATTTGGTACGGAAGAAATCTCAACTGGCTCTGGAGGGCTAATATTGAGAAGCTCGGCTGCATACGTGACTACTTCAGATTGCGTAGCAGGTAAATCATCTGCACAATTGTATATCTCATAAGGCTTTATATTTTGCATGGAAGAAAATAAAATATTCGATATATCTTCAACATGAACACGAGAAAAAATTTTTTTTACATTTCTTGCTTTGCCAAGCTGCAGGTCAATTAGCGCATTTCTACCAGGACCATATATCCCAGCCAAACGAAAAATATGTACAGGCAATTTGCTACTTAGCCACTTCTTTTCAGACTCAAGGCGCTTTTCTCCTCTTATTTCTATAGGCTTTGTTTCAGATTCCTCATTCACCCAATTACCACAGTGGTCACCATAAACATTAGTTGCAGACAGATAACCAAGCCATTTAATATTCTCCAGACAATGACCGTATCTCTCCATAACATCATCGCCGTCTGGAGGAATAGAAACTAAAACATGCGTTACGCTTTTAAGCAGATCTTGATCAACCTTGTCATAATCAAAAAGTTGTATATCTTTATTTCTTGATGTACCGTTAACTTTCCAGCCTAAGTTTAGCAATTTTTTCGATAGAAATTTAGCTACATATCCGTAACCAAAGCAAAACAAGTGCATGGAAATTAATTTCCAAAATTCTTCTTGATAAACTCAACCCCTAACCTTATTCCTTCTTCATTAATAATATGGCCTAATCCATGAATTGGGTATCCTTGAGCGTTTACTCCATTTTCTTTCAGAGCTTTAACCGCTAAATCAAGGGAAGAAAAAGGTACCACATCATCAGCGTCACCATGAATAACACATATGCTGGGTTTTGATTTGATCTCCGGTGCAATTTTTGAAGGTGAAAGAAACCTACCAGAATATGCAACAACCGATGCACAAGACTGAAGCCGGGTAAGAGCTACATGCATTGCAAGCATTGCCCCTTGAGAAAATCCAACTAAAGAAAGCTGAGTATCTTTTAAATTAAGCTCCTTTAATTTTGTACCAATAAAATGATTTACAATTGATGCAGCATTTTTCACCCCATTATATAGTGCTTCCTCACTACGATCCTCTAAACTAAACCACTGATAACCATCACCTATTTCTCTTTCAAATGGAGCATTGGGAACTACTAAATATGAATCAGGCAAAAACTTGCTCATAACTTTAGCAAGATGCACGAAATTATCGCCACTTGAGCCCCAACCATGAAAAAAAATAATCAAATTTTTCTTATTTCCATTTGGGCAAATTTCTTGGCTTTGTAGTTCAATCATCTCTTTTGTGTTTATGTTTTTTTGTAAAACTGACTCATGCATCAATATTAAACAAAATTCTATAAAATTCAAGAATTTCCACATCACCCAAAAAGGTAAAATACTATTTTAAAGATAAAAATCCTATTTAAAAACAAAGCAGTATCTCAAAAGAGCTATATCTTTTCAAATACTTTTTTATTGTTATTTAAATCCGAGCTTCTCGTCCTTAGCATACTGTCGGCCAGGTACTCCATTGAATAGTAAGGATATTTTTAAGTGCAGTAACTACAGCTATATCTGGATCTTCACGTTTTTCTCTTTTTACTTTTATAGCTAAATAACCAACTACTGCACCCAATAATAAACCAGTAACAGCTGATGTTGCACACGTTGCAATAGCTGCTTGTGTATTATATGCTACCGCAAAACCTGTAATAAAACCTACTGCACCACAAACGCTAATGCAGACACGCTCCTTCCGAAGTTCTATTTCATTAATTTTTCGTACATGATTTTTCAAGTACTTTCTTACATCTTGAGTAGTACGTATTAGAGCAGTTGCTCCATAGTAGTTTTTTGTGTTAGCATCTGCTTTTGCTTCTACCAGGCACTTTACTATACCTAAATCACCTCTCTGAGCAGCTAGCATTAGAGAAGTGTTTCCTTTTCTATCTTGCGTATTAACATCTGTATTTCCTTCTTTTACTAGATACTTTACTACATCCAAATGAACCTTATATATAGCTGATATTAGAGCAGTTGTTTCTTCAAAGCGTCTACCATTACTTCTTGCATTAACATCTGCTTTTGCCTCTACCAGGCACTTTACTATACCTAAATGACCATTTTCAGCAGCAAATATTAGAGGAGTATCTTCACAGTCATTTCTTGCATTAACATCTGCTTTTGCCTCTACCAGGCACTTTACTATACCTAAATGACCATTTTTAGCAGCAAACATTAGAGCAGTTTCCCCAAATTCATTTTTTGCATTAACATTTGCTTTCGCTTCTTTTACTAGATACTTTACTACATCCAAATGACCATCTTCAGCAGCAAATATTAGAGGAGTGTTTCCAAATTCATTTCCTGCATTAACATCTACTTTTGCTTCTTTTACTAGATACTTTACTACATCCAAATGACCACTTGCAGCAGCAAACATTAGAGAAGTGAATTCAAACATATCTTGTGCATTAACATCTACTTCTGCTCTTTCTACCAGGTATTTCACTGCCTCTAAATCACCATTTTTGGCAGATGAAAATAATTTAAAAAGTAGCTCAGTACGACTTCTAACTATTCGTGCAATTGATAATGCTTGTAACGTAGAAGGTTGTCTCAATTCTTGAGTATCACCTTCTAATTTTGGTACAAGATTTTTTAGCCAAGGAGCTACATGTGTGAAATAATTAAGATTCTCTTTTGTGAAACGATTCAATAAATTTTTTACAGTATTAGATTTGTCACTTTCTTCAATTTCTCTATTTATACCATAATATTCTAACAAAGCATCAAGTATTGCTTTATTGTTAAAATTATACACCATTTACTAGCCCCCTGAATAAACTTCGAAACCATCTTAATCCCTATTAAGGAATGAAAGCATTTTGTAGACTTTTTCTTTTAATACTTATGCCTTTTATTTAAAATTGGAATGAGAGCAACCTCACTACTGCTATAGCTCTTTGATATGAATAAATACTACTTAGCTTCAACTTTCTCTATCAATTTCTTGACCAAGCCTCTCAATCTTCTGCTGGAATCATCAAGCTCTTGAATTTGTGAAGCATCTTTTCCCATGAGCTCTTTGTGATTACTCTTTATGTAATCATACATTTCCTTCATCTGAGCAATCATCTTGTTGATATCCATACCACCCATATCAGGTATCATGCTAGGCATATTTCCTTCTAGCATACCACCAGCCATAAGTTGCTGAGACATTTGCATGAATGGCTTTAAGGTCTGTTGAAGCAAATTAGGGTCGCTTGCCAATTTTTCTATTTGCTCTTTGCAAGTATCCATGTACTGCTTCATAAATTCATCATCTTGCATTTTATCTGTCATAATTACACCTATTTGAAACTAATATTATATATTGTTTTTAATTAAAAACAATACAAGAACAACTATATTAATACTTGATTAAATGACAAATTAACTATTTTAAAGGTTCACATACTCTCTTTAACCATTCCTTATCTTTTATGCCATTTTCTATATTTTTATAAACAAATTGGTGATAGCTATTTATCCATTTAACTTCATCTTCAGTAAGCATTTGTATATCTATTAGCTTTTTATCATAAGGAACAGAGGTCAATTGTTTAAAGCTTAAAAAGACGTTTTCTCGCCTTTCAATATACATCAGATTCTCAATTCTTATTCCATACTTTCCTGGAATATAATAACCAGGCTCGTTAGAAAGTATCATGCCTGGAATGAGTTCCACTTTATTTCCTCTTGATATTGCTTGCGGTCCTTCGTGTACTGAAAGGTAACTTCCTACTCCATGTCCTGTACCGTGCATGTAATCCATTCCAAATTTCCATAAATGTATACGCGCTAATATGTCCAATTCCCCACCAGTGGTGCCAGGGAGAAAGACTGCACTTGCTATCGAAATGTGAGCTTTTAGTACTATTGTGTAATGAGCCCTTTGCTCATTAGTTGGATTGCCAACTGCTATAGTTCTTGTAATATCGGTTGTACCATCAAGGTACTGACCACCAGAATCGATCAAATATAGTCCATCTTTTTTAATAGCTTTATTTGTCTTATTGCTTGCACGATAATGAATGATTGCTCCATTCTCGTTGAATGCTGAAATTGTTGGAAAACTCGATTGCTTAAACAAATTCTGCCCTTTTCTGTATTCTAAAACTTTTTCTTCAGCTTCAAGCTCAGTAATTTCACTGTCAATATTGTTTTCAAGCCAACATAGAAAATTTGTAACTGCTACTCCATCTTTGATGTGCACACTTATAGCTCCAGTTATTTCAGTTTGATTTTTTACCGCTTTGTGAATCAAACAAGGATCCTCCTTCTCAATTATCTGCTTATTTTCTATTAGACCTCTTTCATTACTTATTGTCATCCCAGTGCTTGACACTGGGATCCATGCTTTTTTATTTCTGGTCAAGCACTGGAATGACACCGAAGCTGATTTTTCATTTAAATAATGGTTATACAAGGGATCTATTGCATTCATAATGCTCATTGGAGTCGTGCTTGGATCTATCACCACCAAATTTAACTTATGTAGTGAATTTTCTAGCTCACTAATATCAAAAACATTTATATGGTTATCAAAATTTGCTTTTATAGTTGAATGTTCTTTATCTTGAATAAATAAATCAACATTGGCATTTTTATACAATATAGCACGACCCAATATACAAGGAGTATATTCAGCACTTTCATTTCTTAAATTTAATAACCACGAAATTGAATTTGGATCAGTCAGAAGCACTGCTTCAGCCTCTATGTTTTTAGCTACTCTTTCACATTTATCCTTACCACTCTCACCAGATACATGTGAGACTATTGTTTGTGCTTTATGACTACTATCTTTTTCAATTAAGTATGGTACTAGTTTACAAATGCCTTCATATTTTCTTATGTCCTTCATAGTAAAATATTGCGGATAGTAACCCAGTGAGGTAGTCAATGTTAAGTTTGCTTTTACCCATTTGTGTGGATCCTCTTCTTGTATATTATATACTCGAAAACTGCCCTGATCGAGCTGACTGCGAGCTTGTGTGATATAGCGTCCATCTGTAAAAAATGGGCACTTATTACTCTTTGTAACGATAAGTAGCCCATTTGTTCCCGTGAAGCCACATAACTCTGCTAACTCTTTTGAATATTCATTTAAATACTCGTCTTTAGTATGCAACATAAATGCATCAACATTTATTTCGTGCATAAAAGAGCGAAATTCTTCGATTTTTGACATGGAATACCTTACGCAGAATTAGCAGCTATTTTCGTTTTCTTATTCCTAAGGTACACTAATATGCTAACTATTGCTGCTGGAGTGATGCCCTGTATTTGCTTTGCAATGCCAATTGTTGCTGGTTTTATTGATTGCAACTTCTCTATCACTTCAGTTGACAAGCCTTTAATCTGTGAGTAGTTGAAATTAGTTGGAATTTGAGTATTAACTTCCTCTTGTAGAAACTTCATATCTGCTTCTTGTCTTACTAAATAAGGCTTGTATTTTGCTTCAATTGCAACTGCTTCATATATTTCATTCTTGGCTATGCTATCAGTTATAGTGTTATTCCAGCACATGACGCTGGAATCTACATTTTTTTCAGTGTCAACTGCATCCATTCCATCATCATTCAAGTACTGGATCCCAGTGTCAGCTACTTGGATGACAGGAAGAGGTGCTTTGGCGTTATGCAAGTAGCTGACACTGGAACCCATGTTTAACTCTTGCCATATTTCTCGTAATTTATTCCAGTCAATATTTGGATAACCGAGCAAATCTAATGCTGTTTTTCTTATTCCATCATAAGATATTTTAATGCCATAGGACCTGAGATGCTCAGGAGTAATTGTTAGGCTCTCTAATTTCTCCTCAAGTTGCTTAATGGATTTAAGTTTACCCTGCAAAACAGAGTATCTCTCATGCGATACAAGGGAAATGTCATAACCTTTTTGTGTCAACCTTCTATCTGCATTATCTGACCTAATCGCCAGCCTGTACTCTGCGCGTGAGGTGAATAATCTGTAAGGCTCAGCAACTCCCTTAGTGACCAAGTCGTCTATCATTACACCGATATATGAGTCTGTACGATGAAGAACAAAACTTTTTTGAGATAAAGAGAGTGCTGCATTGATTCCGGCAATAATTCCCTGCCCGGCTGCTTCTTCATATCCAGTGGTACCATTAATTTGACCAGCAAAATATAGTCCTTTAATTTTCTTAGTTTCGAGAGTATGAAATAGCTCTCGTGGATCGATATAATCGTATTCAACTGCATATCCAGGTCTTAATATTTCTGCATTTTCAAGCCCTTTTATACTCTTTATCATTTCATACTGCACTTCGATGGGCAATGAATTTGAAATTCCATTTGGATATATAGTGTTATCATCAATCCCTTCTGGTTCTAGAAATATTTGGTGATTATTTTTTTCTGCAAATTTTTTAACTTTAATTTCAATTGATGGGCAGTATCTTGGTGCAATAACGTTATCTAAATATGAAGAAGCTGATCTGTGAAGATTCTCTCGAATTACTCTGTGTGTATGTTCATTAGTATGAGTAATAAAACATGAAACCTGAGGCTGGTTAATTTTCTCTGTAAGATAAGAAAATGGTGTAGGTGGATTGTCACCCACTTGTTCTTGTAATACCGACCAGTTTATAGTGCCACGATCAAGCCTCGGTGGAGTTCCGGTACGTAACCTGCCCAGTTTAAAATCATACTTCTTTAGCGTGTTTGCAAGCTCTATTGCAGGTTTATCTCCCATTCTTCCAGAAGGAGTTGTTTGCTCTCCTATATGAATCACACCACGTAAAAAAGTCCCTGTAGTCAAAACAACTCTGCTTGTCAGTATACGTTCACCTGAGTCTGTTATTACAGCTTTTATATAAGATTCTCCATTGCTATCACTTTCGATAAGAAAATCGTCAACTGACTCTTCTTTTACTGTCAAGTTGTTATAATTTAGAATAATTTCCTGTATTGCTTTTTTGTATAATTTTCGGTCTGCTTGTGCACGTGGGCCCCATACTGCTGCGCCTCTGCTGCCATTTAAAACGACCGAGTGTATGCTTGCTCGGTCGATAGCTCTCCCCATTATTCCATCAAGGGCGTCTACTTCTCTAACTACAACACCCTTTGCAACTCCTCCAATTGCTGGATTACAAGACATCTCTCCTATAGTTGAAATTTTGTGAGTTATAAGTAGCGTGCTTGCACCAAGGCGTGCTGCAGCTGTAGCTGCTTCACACCCGGCATGACCGCCACCTACTACCACTACGTCGTACTTATGCATCTTCTTGAGTAATTCCTACTCTATAATATTCCAACTATCAGTGATTGATGTCAAATTTTACAGATTCCAGTGTTACACACTAACTTAGCTCAAATTATCGTCTCTTTTACAGAAGAAACTTTTTCAACTGTAGGAGAGGTAATACACTCATCCACTTCTTCTTCCTGAGATATTCTAACAAATGTAGAATCTGTAATCGAAGTTGCACTTGCTGCAAATGTAATTGCTGCTTCATCTGCACAATGCACTAAAGATGTGGCTACATAAACCCCCATAATTGTTGCTATTAGCCCTGTTATTGCACTTACTAAGATAATCACTGTTACTACTGGATTAGGAAGAACAGCAATCACACTTGCATTAAGCACTGCCCCAATCATAGTACTTATAGGTATAGCCATACCCAAAAAAATTGCTATTTTTCCATGATCTTCCTCAATAGGATCTCTTTTGCAAAACTTATATAGCAAACATCCTACGTGCAAAACCGCAATCAATGCTAGAGCCATAGAACCAGCAATTGCACCTATGGCTAAAGGTGATGAAGTGTCAAAACTCAACCACCAAGCTAATATTCCTAGTGCTGACACTATACTATAAGCTAACAAACAAATATACATACAATCCCTCTCACTAATTAATAGGCATCATTTTTACTCTAAATCGCAAACTTCCCCTCCGCCATCTAAATACTAGAGCAACAAGGAATGCTAACGGCCGTGCAAAAATATCTAATGTTTATATTTATGTAAAGTGAAAATTTTCAGTGGGGCGAGCGACCAGGATTGAACTGGCGACATTCAGTACCACAAACTGACGCTCTACCAACTGAGCTACGCCCGCCAAGATATAAAATTTTTAACATACGAGCACAAATAGTCAATTAATTATTTAAGCTACCTCCTTTTGCAGAGGGTTTTAAATATTTTCATTCATGCTTTTATCATTATACTCAATCGTATTGACACCGTGATATGTTTAAAAGTATTTTCACATTTAGTTTTTTTACAGCTATTTCAAGAATCTCAGGGCTAATAAGAGATGTATTGATTGCTACGGTTATTGGTGCAACCTCTCTTGCAGATATATTCTTTTCCTCGTTTCGCTTTGCTAATTTATTTCGATCGTTTTTTGCAGAGGGGGCATTTACTACCTCATTCATACCATTATACTCTGCAGAGTCATATGATAATAAAAAGGCATTTAATTTCGCAAGTAGTGTAATATCCATTACGTTTATTATTCTAGTAATTTTTTGCCTTATCACACAAACCTTCTTCCCTTACATGATCAAAATCTTCACTCCTGGATTTGACCAAAATAAATTTACCTTTACTGTAACTTTGTCGAAAATTATGATGCCCTACATAATCTTCGTGTCAATCGCATCACTTATTGGTGGAATGTTGCAAGTAAAACAGCATTTTGCTTCAACAGCTATTTCACCAATCATTTTGAACCTCTGTTTAATCATCAGTTTGTTTTTACCTTACATTGAAACACCGGCTCATAACCTTTCTATAGCCGTCCTGATTGGAGGGATTTTGCAGCTACTTTTAATAATATTTAGTGCATACAAATTAAAGGCTTTCTTTTCTTTTAGTTTAGAATTAAGTAACGAAGTGAAGTTGTTTTTCAAGCGTGTAATACCTGCAATTATCAACAATTGTGTAATACAAATAAGTGTATGGATTGACACAATCATGGCGAGTTTTATACCAAATGCAGTTTCTTATATATATTATGCCGATAGACTAAATCAACTACCGCAAGGAGTAATTGGCACTGCAATTGGTACAGTACTTCTTCCCCTGATTTCAAAACGAATAAATGATACTGAGAATATAGTCAAAATACAGAACAAGGCCCTTAATATAGGGTTAATATTAATTATGCCAATAACTGCTGCTTTTATCATTATTCCTGACATAATTTTACTTACGCTTTTTTCTTACGGCCGATTTGATTATTATGCAGTGCAGCAAACTGTTCCTACATTAGTAGCATTTTCTCTTTCTTTACCCGCATTTATTATAAATAAAGTATTGCTACCCACATTCTTTGCTAGGGGAAAGCTAAAAATACCAACTATGTTCTCATTAACGTGCCTTGGAATTAACGTAATACTAAATCTCCTATTAATGAACAAATACCAACATATAGGAATTGCTATTGCTACTTCCATTTCCACTTGGATAAATTCTATTTTATTGATTAATTATTTAACAATAAATAAGATGTATAAGCTTAGCCAAGCATTATTACTAAATATTGTAAAAATTCTCACTGCAACATTGGTTATGTCAATAGTTCTTTATCTCTCTAATTACTTATCAGCAGGGTTGTTTTTCGATAGAGGGCTAGCTCGTATTGTTTATTTAGTAACTTTAATAGCTTTGAGTGTTATTATTTATTCTAGCACTCTTTACCTAATTTTTAGAGGAAATTTGAATAATTTGAAATATGTGTAAATTACACCCTTTGTATTGCTATATGTCATTTCAGCTACTATTCCAATATCCACTCCTTTCATCCCATAACCTATTCCTTTCATCCCAGCACCTATTCCTGTCATCCCAGTGCTTGACACTGGGATCCAGAAATTTTGTTGATCATATAATCTGGAAAACCTTATTTAAGTCACACTGGATCACAGTGTCACACACACAACTGTATAAGTGTTGTGGTTTGAGAGCAATTTCCACTGGGAACCCAGTGCTCATCAGACCAGCTTCTCATGTAAAAATGCTGTGCTTTAACATAAGAATAGCTACTTTTTTGCTAATTAACTTAATGTCTAATCAAATTTCCTGGATCCCAGTGTCAAGCACTGGGATGACAAGAAGAGAAGGGATGCTGGAATGAGAGGTCTATTATGAAACTTTCTTTATACGCCATATTATCAATCTCGTTGCTATTAATTCTCATGCACGTTGCTGCAACTTTCAAGGATTGGAGTGGCTACAGAGAATATATCGTAAAAGAGTTAGAGAAGACGTATGATGCTAAAGTACATGTTGGAGGAAAAATTGAAGTTTCGCTCATTACTCCAAAACTTACTATTCACAATGTATATGTACAATACAACAAAAACAAGGAGCAAAAATTATCAGATTTAATTAGTGCAAAAAAAATTGAAATAAGGCCATCGCTATTATCGTTGTTTTCATTTTCATTGCAACCAAAGTCAATCTCATTTTTGGGCATGAAAAGCAACAAAGAAAATTTACTTAATATTATGAATACGAAAGCCAATGATAATACAGTTGATATATTAATAAAGGACAGCCAAATAAGTTTTAACGCCGATACTATTAATATCAAGGAAGTTGCTATAAAAAAAAATAAGCAGTTTTTTGGTGAAGTACAGATTGGTGACAACAATTACGATTTTTCTGGAAAGGTTAATGTCACAAAAAATAATGTACACATTAGTGTTGATTCAAATTTTGCAAATTTGCTATTTAAAGGTAATAGAAATCAAGAAGAGCTCAAGGGCAATTTAGTATTGACGATTAATAATAATTCTGATTCTATGAGCGACTTGGCAAAAATCATTAATCTTAGCTTCCTTTCTTATGTAATTCCCAGCGAAAATATTGAGATATCATCCAATATCAATCTCAATGAAAGCGAGTTTACGGCAACTGATTTAAAAATTGAGTCCAAAAGCATGCAAGGCACTGGTATAATACAAAATGATAGAAAAAGTGATCATACTAATATCAATATTAGTTTTAGTAAAGTCGACCTAAAAAACGGCTCACACAAAACAACAGATATGAAGGGTCTTTTAGAATCTTTTAGAGAGGTTGTGCCAAAGAACCTGAGCTTGGATTTTAATATGGAAGCTTCAAATATTCAATATCAAAACAGGATATTGGACAAATTTCATGCTACGCTAAAATTTGCTAATGGCGAAATAAACGTTGATACTCTTCTTCAGTTTCCTGGAACCAATAATATATCTCGCTTATCAGGAAAAGTTTCAAACAATGGCAACTTGTCTGAATTTAATGGTGATATATTGATAAAGGGTGAGTCGTTCATTTCACATATTTTACCTTCTATCAAGATGCAAGAAAGAGAGAAAAGTCAATTTACAGCAAGTTCTAAACTATATTTAGCACCTAGAATATTATCTCTTTCAGATATCAGATTGCTAAATAACAAAGAATCTTGGCAAGGATCAATTAAGGTAAATCACACAAAAAAACACAATATGATCGATAGTAAATTTAGCATACATAACATTAATATAGATAAATATGATTATTCATTATTCAGCAAAGTGCAATGGCTGAAAAATCTTAAATATGATGTAAATATAAGAACTAGTGTTAAAGATTCTATATTCAATGGTACAAAAATTGAAGATTTGGATTTTTCATTAAAAATACAAGAGAACAAGCTAGTTGCAGATAAAATAAAGTTATTCGGAGAAGATTTCGACATTACCGGTAGTGTAAAAATATTAGTGGATCAAAAATACACTAAGCCTTTATTAGACGTAAACCTTACAGGTAATAAATTTAATGGAAATATCTTTAAATTACCAAAACTATTAGAGGTAAAAAGAAACTCAAGAAATGAAATAAATCAAATTCAATGGTCAACAAAGCAGCTTAATTTTTTAGATGAGAAAGGAGATTTTGATGCAAACGTGCAAATCAAAACTACAGAATTTAAAATTGGGCAAAACGTCTTAAAAGATTTTAACTTGGATACAGTGATAAGAAACAACACTATCACTATCAAACAGATAAGTTACATACTAGAACATGGACAAATGTTTTTTCAGGGTTATCTAAAAGCAGGCTCAATTCACATAAAATTTTCTATTGCAAATTTGGACACCAAGGAAGTTATAGGAGTTAATAACATAAATGGCAAGATAAGCTTAAGTGGTGAAATCAAAACTCAAGGAACAAGCTTTGATGATTGGGCTAGTAACTTATCAGGAAATGTAAACTTTCAAGCACAGAAAATAGAGTTTACAAATGTGGATTTTAATTCATTCATCACTAAGTTGTTAAGCAGTAAGAATAAACCTGAAATTTCCAAGCTTGCTTACGTTGATATATATAATGGCAGTACGCTTTTTGAAAATATTAATGGAAAAGTAAGTATTAACAGTGGTGTATGTTCAACTAGTTCACAGTTTAGTATCGATCAAGCATCAGGTTCTATCTCTTCTAATTTAATCTTATCTAAGTTCTCCTTAACTTCTATATTCAGACTCTTTTTCATACTACCAAATCATAATAGTCCTCTTTATATCGAGGCACACTTAGATGGCCCTATTTGGTGCCCTAAGATGAGTTTTGATGTAGACCAAATTTACAACACCTTAGTTAGCAAGAAAAATAGTTAACTCATTTAGCTACATTATTTAGGGTATCCGTTCAGCAGGGTGGCAAAATAAGATAGACAAAAACGTAGCAACAAATGGTCAGTGCCTGACACTGGCTTTTTCACAAAAAACGTTGTAGAGCGCTTTCGTCAAACTGGATCCCAGTGTCAGCTACTTTCATGACAAGAAAAAAAGGACTAATTTCACATGAATCTGAACAGATACGATTTAGGAGATAGTAAACTTCATCTACCCTCTAATAATAAGACTTACTATAGTATTTTCTAAAATGGATGATAAAGTTCCATTATGGTATTACCAACCAAAAGCTGTAAGTCTGTATATTTATACATGAGAGGTCTGAGGCGGCTTTTGATGGTATGCCAACAGTATTCTATAGGATTCAAATCTGGTGAATATGTTGGAAGATACAGCAAATGACAGCCAAAAGACTCTATTAATGATTTTGTTTTAGTGGTCTTATGAAATGTAGCATTATCCATAACTATAGTTGTGCCAAGTGGCAATTTAGGTAATAACATCTTCTCCAACCATGTATTGAATACCTCTTTGTCACACCCACCTTTGAAAGTCATTGGTGCAATAAATCTCTTTCCAATCCACCCGGCTACTATACTGATTCTCTCTCGAGTTCTCCCTGGAATATCTGCATAAATTTTCTTTCCTCTTGGAGCGCGTCCATATTCTCGGTATAACTTATTATCAACTCCTGCTTCATCTATATATAAGATGCTGGAATGGTCTATTTTTGAGATTTTATCAATAAATTGCTCCCTATCTTCTTGATTGCGCTCTTGATATAGTGTGACTTTTTTTTAAAGTAATTTTTAGCTGTTTTAGTCTATACCAAATTGAGTTTATTCCAAATCCAAGATTTTGTTTCATCTCTGCCAGAGTATGATCTGGATTCTTTGTAACATATTCTTCGAGTATTTTGGGGTCTATTTTTCGAATAAAGCTACCGTTTTAGATGGCTTGAGGCTTTCACCAGCAGCTTTCTTTTTTAACCAACGGTACAGAGTTGCTATTCCTATCTCCATAAGCTCTGCTACCTCAACCTTTGTCTTACCTTTTTCTATCATCAATACTGCCTTTTCCCTTAAATCCACACTATATGCCATTATAACTCAAATACTTTATTATACCTTTATCATTTACTTTAGGAAATACTATAGTTATTATTATTGCAGCTACATAAGCCAAAGAAAATTGAAGCCAAGTATTTACAGCCGCTATGGGCAGAGTGTTACTTACAGAATACTTTCTTGCTGCACGCCATAATCTAGGGAAAAAACCAATAGCATCATCTATTTTGGCAAAATTATGATCTACTTTAACACTTAAAGGATTTATTATATCTAAAGGCATAAACTTTCTAGCACCTAATTAATTATATACTAATAACACTTTTAAAACAAGTTTTTTTGGCTTATGCCAAGGACGATTAGAACGCACTTTACTAACCTTTATGCCACCATCTGTTAGCCAAACAGAGTGTGTGCCATATGCCTCTAAGTCAGCATACTTGATGGTTTTAGTATTGCAAGCTGGATAGTTGAATTTGCTTAGCTGAATTATTAGATTAACGTTATCACAACTTTCCATAATATCCTCTTTCTTATAAGCTAACAACACTGATCTATCATTCTCTTTGCTATATATGCAACTATACTTTAGCCTTTTGTTTGAGTTGTGGTATTTAGTGTGATTTACAATTTGATTCTGCCCATTTTGCTTTGCCCACGTTTTGACAACAAAATTCCTGTTTTTTCTAGTAAGAGAATATAGCAAATTGTCATCTTCTTTTACAGCAGCATTATCAGCACTAACTAGAATGTCAGGGGTTCTATACATAGCGCTAGAGAAAATACCCAGTACAATAAAGAAAATTCCAAAGAAACGCCAATTTCTTTCCCACAGGCATAGCCATAATAACCCAAGTGTTATGATAACAATTGATGAGGCAGGAAAAGTGTGAATAGGAATAACCAGATACTGAAGACTAGCAATCGCGTTTGTTATATATAGAACGCTGTCAATTGGGCGTTCTATGAGTAGCGTTATAATCCATTCAATGCCTAAAGGAATCAATAAAACATAGATTATTCCAAGTGGAATAATAATGAGTGTAACTATTGGTATAGCAATCAAATTTGTGATAATGCCACTGATTGAAAAATAGTTGAAATTACATATTGTGTACGGAACAGTTGCTAAGCTTGCTATTACTGAGCTGATCATTATCGACACAAAATATTTTATTATTTTTATTTTAAATAACTTATTGGCATTAATCTGATAACTGGCAACTAGTGCCAAAACAGCAGAAAATGACATTTGAAAACCTGGCTTTAAGATTGCTTCTGGCTCCACTATGAGTATCACCGAAGCAGCAAACGCAATTGCTATTAATCCTCGATATTTTCTCTCTATCATTATTGCAACAAGTACTAAAATTACCATAATATACGCGCGCTGAGCGGAAATTTGCATACCAGTGATCAATAGATAAAACGTGGTTGGCAAAATGGTAAGAAATGCAGATATTTTCTTGGTGTTATACTTAAGAGTCAAAGTTTCAGATATTGCAAATAAATTACGGAATACTATAAAAAATAGACCAGCAACAAACGATAAATGTAAACCAGATATAGCGAATAAATGTGCTATACCTGAATCTCGTATCGCATTCATAGTTTTTTGATCTATCCCGTCTTTTTTGCCAATTAATAATGCAGAGATTATGTCCGCGTGTGGCTTTTTGGTATTTTGCTGTAGGTTTTCATAGATATATTGACGGAAAGATTCTATATACTCTTGAAATTTTCTTGCTTCAGCCTTTTTGTACAGGACTATTTTGCTTGTTGCAAAGCCTGTTGCACTTATTTTCTGATAATATGCTATTCGTGCAAAGTCATATGCATACTCCGAAGGCACAATCTTTAGAGGGAAGAGTTTTGCTGATAATTTTACTTGATCGCCTATTTTTATGCCTTCTTCCACTTTAGTTCTAACTGATATTCTGATGTTATCTAGAGCTCTATACGGTGTCATTCCAGCGCGTAACGCTGGAATCCATATCTTTTTTTTCTGGATCCCAGTATCAAGTACTGGGATGACAGGAGAGGATTTTGAGGTAGTAGAGACAGAAAGCAGAAATTGTTTGTATGAGCCCCTGTTATTAATATCCTTCACTGTAGCAACAATATCTTTCACATACCTTTCCTTATCAAGAATGTGAGTATTAACTGAATCTGTTCTGAATTTGCTGGTTGTAAATCCTATGAGCACTGCAATTAAAGAAATGCATAATATTACGCACTTCCTGTATAATGTTGCAATCAGAATTAGTATAGGTGAAAGCAAGAGAAAAATAGATATAGTGAAAGCACAGCTTGGTTCAAAATTTAATGAGAAATAGGTTAAAATTCCTGCACACTGAAAAACAGGGAACCACAATATCAAGTTATATTTTTCATTGCACAGATTGTTATGTATATAATTTACTATCATGTTAAGAAAGGTTAATAGATATATAAATATATGTAATAGTGTGATTTTATTCTTTTATTTATTATTATTACGCATATAATAATAAATAAGCAACGACGCGGGATGGAGCAGCTCGGTAGCTCGTCAGGCTCATAACCTGAAGGTCGTAGGTTCAAATCCTACTCCCGCAACCATCTTGCAATTGTACAAACATCGCGATTTCTCTTAATTATAATAGCAATGATATTTCTGACTCAAAGCTTGTTTTTGACCTGTAGGCTCAATCGCAGCATTCAGTAAAAAACTTAAGGTATTTATTGGTGAATTACATTAAATTATAGTGGCTGCATGTCTTTTTTATTTTTTCTACATTTAGCCAAATCACGCTTGTTAGTACATTATCAATTTAAATTATTAAAACTCGCTATTCGGGACTTCTTTTGCCTTTTTTCTATTTGGTTGGATGATTTTATAAATTAATTAAAATATTCATAATATTGATTTCTTATCACAACAATGCTATTATTAAGCTAATATTACTTTTAGTGAGGTGTGAGCAATGGTTGATGTAGCTTTTATTGGTGTAAATACAGTTATTGATAACGGATACAGAAGAAAAATAAAACTCGTTATGTCAGGGTTATTTTTAGCTGTATCAGCAGCAACTGCTGTTTGGTTTATCTTTCCTGGATCGCAAAATGTACTTGCTCCTTTCTTGCTTCCAGTTATATTCCTTCTTTTGACCCTATCTATGGGATATTATACGTTTCTTTTTGGTTGTGAGAAAAAGTCTGTAGTAGAGAATGTTCTTGGTATGGTTGAACCTGCTGAATCAGTTAAGAGGGTGCGTTGCCAAGACGAGATCGAATATTTGCTAGCAGAAACAAGAGATATTACAAAAAGTAAGTTTTGTAACGTACTGATTAATCTTTGTTTTGAGGATCGTAGCAAAGCGCACAAACTTGCTTTATATGTAAGAGACATTGATAGCGTTGCATCCTTGATAAAAGACGAGGATCTGTTAAATCACTTTGATCAATTTTTTACCATAACTGAAGCAAGCAATAAGAATAGTAGAAATGAGCTAATTAATCGCGCAAGAATATATAGAACAATAAGTGAAAAACCTAAAAATGAAATACAAAGTTTTTTAGATAATCAAAAAGAGAGTCTTTCATATGAAATAATGTCACCTAAAATTGACAATTTTTTGCTACAGGCTAGTATGGTGACTGTTTAAACTAGCAAAAGTTCAATGCGTGTAGCTAAGTTTTTGCAATATCAATAATTTCATTTTGTACGTGATTATCACTTTTTGTTTCAATTTTAGTAATAACACTGCACCTGTTGGGTTCTTTTTTAGCTATTTCTTGAAATCCTTCTCGAACTTTATTATAAAAATCAACGTTCATCTCTTCATATTTATTTTTGTCTTTTGCTCTGCTGAGTCCAACTTGAACATCAATATCTAAAATAAATGTGATATCTGGATATTTAATTTCCACTAATTTGTGTAAGTCTCTTATTAGACTCAAGTCAACACCTAGTCCATACCCTTGATACGCAATAGTTGAGTCAATAAACCGATCACAAATCACTATTTTCCCTTCTAAAAGAGCTGGCAATATTAATTTTTTCATATGTTCGTGCCTCATCGAGATAAGCAGCAAGAGTTCAGAAATAGGATCAATATTATCCTTAAGTAGTAATCCTCTTATTTTTTCTGCAAAATCAGTACCACCTGGTTCTCTAGTCAATACGACATTATTTTCACCGTGAATTTGCTTGAAATAATTTGCAAGTAACTCAGACTGTGTTGTTTTACCAGAACCATCTATTCCTTCAAAGGTTATGAACATAAATTTTATAATTACAATGCTAAATGCAAACAGTTTACATAGAAACCATTTGACATTTAAGCAATAAGATCATAAATTATGGTATACAATTCTCTATGAGCTATGGTTACGCTAGACACTCCTAAGATAAATTTAGACTTTACTGCAAAGAATTTCAATCTCCTGGGAGTGGATAACAAATATTATACATTAAGTGACTGCTATGGGGAAAATGGTCTCATTGTAATGTTTATATGCAATCACTGTCCTTACGTTCAATCAATTATTAGCAATCTAGTAAGCGATGTTAATTTGTTAAAAAAAGATTATCAGGTAAACACCGTTGCAATCATGCCAAATGATGTAAATGAGTACCCAGAAGACTCCTTTGAAAACATGATTAATTTTGCCAAGGAAAATAAGTTTACATTTCCATATTTGATTGACAATAACCAAGAAGTAGCTAAAGAGTATGGTGCTGTTTGTACCCCTGATTTTTTTGGCTTTAATTCCAAACTAGCCCTCTGCTATCGCGGGCGTTTTAACAACACAAAAAAAGAGAAAGTTCAAAATTACGAAGTAGGAAGTAGTGATTTATTTCAAGCCATGAAATTTATTGCAGAAACTAGCAATCCTCCAGTTGACCAAAAATCAAGCATTGGTTGTTCAATAAAATGGTCTAATTCTACAGGTTGAATATTATGCACAGCGGCTCTCAGCATTTGTTTGATATTATAATTTTACTCTCTGCTGCTGTGTTTATAGTCATAGCGTTTTGGAAAATGAATATTAGCCCAGTACTTGGTTACTTTGTTGCAGGTGCGTTGATTGGTTCTCATGGGTTTAATCTGATAAATTCAGTTGAAGTAATGGATAACTTTGCAGAGTTTGGCGTAGTTTTCCTATTGTTCATTATAGGTCTTGAATTGACATTTGAACGCCTTATCGCTATGCGTAGGCATGTGTTTGGGTTTGGTTCCCTTCAAGTTATAGTTACCATGATAGCAATATGGTGCATTGCTCTTGCCTTTGGAGTAAATACAAACATGGCAGCAGTTATCGGTGGTGGACTTGCACTATCCTCAACAGCAATAGTGTTGCAGGTTCTGCAAGAAAAGGGTTCTCAAGCAAGCCAAGTTGGTAGATTGTCAATAGCAGTGCTACTAATGCAGGACTTTGCAGTGGTACCTCTAATAGTACTAGTGCCTCTGCTTACTGGCAATTCTGAACACAGCTTAATAAGCTCGTTGGCAGGCTCATTAGTGCAAGCAGCTATTGCATTGGTGTTGATATTTGTAACTGGTAGGTTATTACTGAGGCCATTGTTTTCGGTTATTGCCAAAATGGAGAGTAATGAGATCTTTATATCAACAACACTTCTGATAATATTAGGATCAGCATTTATTACTGAACAATTTCATTTATCAATGGCATTAGGCGCATTTGTTGCTGGGTTACTAGTTGCAGAAACAGAACACAGGAATTCGGTAGAGCATGCAGTATTGCCATTTAAAGACTTATTTCTTGGTTTATTCTTTATGACTGTTGGCATGTCTATTGATATTGACCTTTTACTCAATAAGTTACCACTCGTTACTTTATTATCAATTATCCTTATCGTTTTAAAGACGTCCGTTATATATACATTGTGTAGATTTTTTGGATTTAGAAGTGCACCTGCAATACAAGCTGGATTACTGCTTGCACAAGGCGGTGAATTTGCATTTATTTTATTCCGTTTAGCAGATGAATTAGATGTACTATCAAGTGAAATCGCTCAAGTGCTTATGATGGTAACTACAGTAACTATGGCTTTTACTCCTCTTTTATCGGGAATAGGAGACTGGATAGCAAATTCATTTAGCACTGAAAAAATAATACTAGACGATGAAGCAATCGAAACAGACACACAAGATCTTTATAACCACGTAATAGTTGCCGGGTTTGGTAGAGTGGGATATATGGTAACGAAAATGCTTACTGCAGAGCATTTAAGTTATGTTGTTGTAGATATTCAATCAAAAATAGTGAAAGAAGGAAAAAATGACAGTTTCCCTATATATCTTGGAGATGCTACAAGATATGAAATTTTAAAATCAGTAGGAATAGAAAGAGCTCAAGCTCTTGTGGTTTCAATAAAGAACGAAGTCACTATAAAGAAAATAGTTTCTCTAGTTGCAACAAACTTCCCGCATGTAAATATTATAATACGTTTACCAGATTTGAATAATGTGGAGGTTTATAAAGATCTAGGGGCTAGTAAAGTTATTCCCGAAACGTCTGAAATTGGATTGCAGCTAGGTGGAGCAGCATTAAGTTTAAGTGGTATTAGCGAAAGCGGAGTTACATCTTTAAAAGGTAAATTCAGAAAAGGCAACTACAGTATGTTAAAAGACCTTGGTAGTGATAAAGATGAATAATCCTCTATCACTTTAATTAGTGACCAGAAAAACACATTTAATTAAGCAACTATACTCTCTAGAAAGGTGAAATTGACCTTATTGTAACTATGAACAAAATAATAATAAAAAAATTTGGTGGTACTTCGCTAACTGACTTAAATCGAGTTGCAAATCTAATAAAAAACGATATTGAAAAAGGTTATAATGTAATTGCTGTTGTATCTGCTGCTGCAGGATTCACTGACCAAATGGCTTTTCAAGCCAGGCAAATTTCAAATTTAAATTGTAGACAAGAGTTATCAGAGTATGATGTCCTGCTTTCAGCAGGAGAACAAATCTCTTGCGGGTTATTAGCTATCACTCTTCTGTCTGTTGGAGTTAATGCTAAATCATGGCTCGCCTGGCAGTTACCAATTCTAACGGATAATTTTTATTCTGAGTCTAAAATAAAAAAGATAAAAATTGACCATGTAAAAAGATCTTTTGCTGAGGGTTATACTGCTGCAATCATTGCTGGTTTTCAGGGTATATACGATGATAGAATCACTACTTTTGGTAGAGGAGGATCTGACATCTCAGCAATTGCCTTTGCTGTAGTCTTTGGTATTAGGACTTGTGAAATTTTTACTGATATTGACGGAATATATACAGCAGACCCAAAAATTGTTCCAAGGGCACGCAAGCTTAAATCTATCTCTTACAATGAAATATTGGAGATGTCGTCATCTGGTGCTAAAATATTGCATAATCGTTCAGTACAACTTGCAATGAAGCATAATATTAAGGTGCAAGTGTTATCCACTTTTGAGGAAGTAGAAGGCACTACAGTACTACACGAAAAAGATGTACTGGAAAGATACTTAATTACTGGAATAACTTATAGCACTCACGAAGCTCTTGTAACTTTTACTAACTTTGCAAATACTCTGGATACTTTAAGAGATATAGCAGGAGCAAACGTTAAAGTTGACATGATACATGGGTCAAGCTTTTTGATTTCTAAATTTGATGTTGATTTAATGACAAAGTTATTGAACAAAAATGAAAATTATGTCGTAAACAATAATATAGCTAAAATTTCAATAATTGGTATTGGTATTATGTCTAACACTGAAGTGATGTACCGCACACTCAAGGTTTTAAGCGAAAAAAAGATAGAAATACTTGCTGTCACAATGTCCGAAATCAAGATCAGTATAGTTGTTCAAAAAAAACACGCTGAGGCTTTAATTAGAGATTTACATACCGAATATGAGCTTGATGTATGAGACAGCACGCTTGAAATTTATTTACTTGATAATTCAACAAACTTGAAAGAGCAAAGATAGTTATTGAAATTATCTTGATTTACATCGGTTATCCAAGTTTGACATTGAATGCTTAACACCTCCTCCATTAACACCTTTCTGTAATCTTTATCCAGATGCGACATTATATCGTCAAGCAGAAGAAGAGGTGCTTTATTGTAGTAAATACACCTTGCTTTTACACTGGATAAGATGATAGAAAGCAGTAATAGCTTTTGCTCTCCAGTAGAACAAAGATTTATTGGCATGTCCCCTTTTTGGCAAAAAACCCGAAAATTATCATTATGTACAGAAAAGGTTACTCTACCAGTTAATGAGTCTTTTTCTCTGTTTTCCTTTAGACGATTCTGAAAATATTCTGCAGTATCGTTCAAAGTTAGCTGACTGCTAAATTTCAAACTTGCCTTTGGAAAAAACTCACAAGAATGGTTATCAATTGTGCCCTGTAGTATTTTTAAAACAGACAAACGCATACGTAAAATATCAACTGCATTGGTAGCCATGACATTTTCAAGGCTAGAGAGCCAATTTCCGTCTAAAATATTCTCTCTAAGCAGTTTACTTCTCTCATGTTTAGCTTTCCTGTATTTCATATAGCAATAAGTGTAATTTTCTTCAAACAGTGAGACGATACGGTCTAAAAATTTTAATCTGTCGCTCGGAGAATTAAGAAGAATATAGTCCATTTGTGGAATGAGCCATATTACATTGGATATTCTATACAGAGATGAATAACTTGATTGTGTTTTTCCATCAATTTGTATTAGTTTATTATTAAGATTCTTTCCTATACCAATTGAGTTAAAGTATGTTCCATTAAAAAAGTCATAATGCACTGCCCAATCTTCATTACTGAGTCTATTTTGCATCTCACTAATTTTTACTTTTTTCATGCCATTACTTTTAGCAAGCAATGAGATTGCTTCAAGTATATTAGTTTTACCAATACCATTTTGACCAGTTATTACAACCGATCTATCGTCTAAATCCAGTTCGAAATTTGAATGACTACGGAAATTATGTAATTTCAATTTTTTTATATAGCAATGGGTAGCCATTCTTTAATTTATATTCTGCTTACTTCCTCTAAAACCTCATCAACATGTCCACTCACTTTTACATTTTTCCAAATCTTCACTACTTTGCCTTTTTTATCTATTAAAAAAGTAGTACGCTCTACTCCCATATACTTTTTGCCAAACATACTTTTCTCTACCCAAACACCATACTTTTCCAACATTTCAGCATTTTCATCAGAAACTAAAGAAAATGGCAGAGAATATTTTGCTTTGAAGTTAGCGTGGCACTTAACGCTATCTTTTGATACACCAATTATCACTGTGTCAAGAGAAGAAAAATTTTCTATATTGTCTCTAAAGCCTTTTGCCTCCATTGTGCAGCCCGGAGTATCGTCTTTAGGATAAAAATAAAGAACTACATTTTTTTTATTAAAAAATTCACTCAGTGATAAAATCTCACCAGAATCTGTTGGCAAGCTAAAATCAGGTGCATTATTTCCTATTGTTAATTCCATACTTTGCTCCATTATTAACACTTTTATGGTACTATATTATATTGTAATAGGAAGGGAGGATAAATGAAAGTAGCTTTTCAGATGGATGAAAGTATAAATTTTGAAGCTGATACTACATTTTCATTAATAAAAGAAGCGCAAAGAAGAAGGTACGAAATTTTTGTTTATGTACCTAATAATTTAGCACTCAAGTTAAATCAGCCAATTGCCCTTTCTCAGAAAGTCAGCGTTGATGATTGTAGCTTCATTTCAAAAGAGGATGTAGTAATCAACCTAAATGAAATGGATATCATATTTATCAGACAGAATCCACCATTTGATATGCGGTACATTACAACAACCTATATCTTAGAAAAGACTACTGCGTTAGTAATAAATAATCCAACAGAAATAAGAAACTGTCCTGAAAAATTAATTACTTCACTATTTCCAGAGCTAATTCCTCCAACTTTGATCACTGAAAATATATCGATGATTAGAAATTTTTGTCACGACTATCAAGATATCATCTTGAAACCACTATATAGCTATGGAGGAAATGACGTAATAAGAATACAAGACCAAAATAGCATTCAAGTGGTAGTCGATCTCATGATTGCAAAATATGAATGTCCTGTAATTGCACAAGCATTTTGTAAAAAGATAAATACAGATAAAAGAATACTGCTACTGGATGGAAAGCCAATAGGAGTAATGAAGCGAGTTCCAAAATCTAGCGGAGAAATCAGAACAAATTTGAGACTCGGAGCAAGTTTTGAGCCTACCCAAATGAATGATAGAGACAACGAAATATGTAATAAAATTGGTCCTGAGCTAAAGAAAAGAGGGCTAATATTCGTTGGCATTGATATTATAGATAACTTCCTTCTTGAAATTAACACAACTTCGCCTACGGGAGTAGTTTATATCAATAAGTTGTATAGTAAATCACTAGAAAAAGAACTATGGAATGCATTTGAAGAAAAAGCAATTCGTCAACTAAGTTCTTGAGCTATTGCCTTAATAAATTCAGTAACTCCATTCCTTATTCTTGTTTTCTTAGTATTATTAGCCATATCACGCAATTTTTGACAATTTTGCAATAAATCAACTAGCAACTCTCCTAGATTCTTTTTCGCGTTACTATTTTGCTCAAACATTACAGCTGCTCCCGAATCTTCAATATGTTTTGCATTATAAAATTGATGGTTATCTTTTGAGTGAGGATAAGGAATATATACAGCAGGACGCTCAGCAAGAGTAATCTCTGCTATTGAAGTTGCCCCCGCTCTGCTAATTACCAAATGAGCATTGGCCAGTTTATTTTCCATATCATCGAAAAACTCACTTAACTCACAATCAATTCCTTCACTTTTGTATAGACTCTTGACCTTGTTTATATTTTTCTTCGTACATTGCTGCGTTACTCTAATCCTCTCTTTTACTTCAACAGGTAGATCACAAATTACGCTGCTCACTACATCATCAAAAAAATTTGCACCCTGACTGCCTGCTATTATTAACACGTTTAAAACTGTTTCAGCTCTAGAATAGCCTTGTGCTTCTATACCGACAAAATTTCCTGTAAAAACGCATTTACTACCTTCTGCATACTTAGTCTCTGGAAAGCTAGTTGCAATTAATTTTGCACTCTTGAAAAAGAATCTATTTACTCTCCCTAAAACTATATTTTGTTCATGTAAAATTATAGGTATAGAAAAAATCTTTGCTGCAAAAAGAGTTGGAAAAGAAGCGTAGCTACCAAAACCAATGATTAGCTTTGGTTTTAATTTTCTTGTTTGATACAGTGCTAATACACAACTATACATTAACAAAAAGAGAAACTTCAATTTGTTGCCACTTGGCTTGCACAATGGTAAAATATAACTTTCTATATTGATGGTTTTTTGATCAGTGAATAATATACAATTGTGCCCTTGTACCTTTAGTGCTTTTGCTAAGGTTATAGCTGGAAAAACATGCCCACCTGTACCGCCTGTTGCTAGAATAATATCCATCTGTAAATAGCAATTTGATAATAGATTATTAATCATTTTTTAATAATCTGCATGTTAAATTTTATTAAGCTTTATGATAGTTGAGTTAAAAATGCCTGAAAGCAGCAACAGTAAAAATGTGAAAAACAAGCCTCAAGAGCAAAGAGAAGGCGGAAGCGGAGGTTTTATAGGATTGTTAAAAAGCATAACAAAAGCTCTTTTTAACTCAGTTGTTGATCTACCTCAGCAAGAACAACTCAATAAAAATATTGATAGACAACAAGGTTTAGAAAGTAAAAGAAAAAGCCCAGAGGATCTTAATCAGGAAAAAAAGCTTGAAGTGAAAGAAGCCGCTGAAGGGTTAAAAGAAAAGTTAGAAAAATCTGATATTGGGGGAACGTTCAAAAAAGTGTGTCAAACCGAGAAGTAAAGTAATAAATTGATATAAAAAATGGAGGTTTGATATGAGTCAAGCAAATAGAACTAATGGGTTGGTAGATTATAAAGAATTAGAAACAAATATCCTGTCATCTATACGAGAAGGAAAACCATTGACAGGAAAAGATGGAGCATTAACACCGTTTATAAAAAGGTTGCTAGAGGCAAGTCTGGAAGGTGAAATAGAAAACCACATGTCAGCTAAAAGTGAAGAAAATAACCGAAGAAATGGGAGAAACGCAAAAACTTTACGCACGAGTGGAGGCTCATTTGAGCTGCTAACACCAAGAGATAGGGAGGGAAGTTTTGAACCACAAATAGTTAGAAAAAGGCAAACAAGCCTACATCCAGAACTTGAAGCAAAGGTATTAAGTACATACGCCAGTGGCATGGGATACAGAGACATAGCTTCACACGTTGAGGAAATATATGACCACAAAATATCAGCAGCAGAGATATCCAGTATTACTGATAAACTGCTACCAATAATCAATGAATGGCGCAGCCGTCCACTGCAATCAGTATATCCAATAGTGTTCATGGATGGCATGTTTTTTAAGGTTAAGGAGGATGGACATTGTGTAAGCAAGTGTATGTATAACATATTAGGCATAGATCAAAATGGCAGAAAAGAAGTATTAGGTTTTTATTTGGCTGAAAGTGAGGGAGCTAATTTCTGGTTGGGAGTGCTAAATGACCTCAAAGAAAGAGGAGTAGAAGATATTCTAATTGCCTGCATTGATGGGCTAAAAAGCTTTTCTACAGCTATAAATAGTATATTTCCTAAAGCAGAAGTACAACTATGTATAGTGCATCAGATAAGGAATTCACTGAAATATGTATCTAGCAAAGATGTAAAAGTTTTCATGAATGATTTGAAAAAAATATATCGTGCTTCAAGTAAAGAAATTGCCGAAAATTATTTGCTTGAACTGGAGGAAAAATGGGGCGAAAAGTATCCATTAGTCATAAAATCTTGGCAGAATAATTGGGAAAATTTGTCCAGTTATTTTAAGTATTCAGGTCCTGTTAGGAGGCTAATTTATACCACTAATCCTATTGAGGGACTGCACAGACAGATTAGAAAATTTACTAAAACCAAAGGCTCATTTACTAATACAAATGCCTTGTATAAACAGGTATATTGTGCTATAAAAAAAGTAGAGCAAAAATGGGCTATGGCTTTACCTAATTGGGCTTTAACTATATCTCAACTTGATATCTTTTTTCCTGATAGATTAAAAATTGAGTTGAATTAAAAATACGGTTTGACACACTTTTTTGAACGTTCCCTATTCCCTCGCTCTGACTGTGCAAAATATGAATTCTTACGATAGACAACATAATGCCGTATCTGTCGCTCAACATGGTTATTCGTTAATGGAATATTCTCTGGGTCATCCAAAAATGTCCACATCATTGACTCGGATTTTATAATACCCTTTACCGTTCGTGAAGCTCCTTTTGCTTCAAGTATATAAGATATTTTTATCATGCAGTACTGTATGTATCTTCGTAATTCTTTAGCTTGCTTAGTGAACTTTGAAATACTAATTTCATTTTCTGACAAAGCGTTTTTTAATACAAACAATCCATTAGCTGCGTCTTTTAAACAATGGCCAAGTCTCATTACTTCACTATTCCAACTATGAGATAACCTCTCGAAATTTCTCAATAAGTGAGCCCAACAAATTTGTCGTTTTTCATCACTGAAGTGGTTGTAAACTGCATATCTGTCAGTAATTACCAGGTTTTTGTAATCACAAAATGCACTATTCTTTAAAAATTTCATTCCTCTTGTATCTGCTAACTTCATAAGACTTGCTTTATTGTTGGCAAACATCCAGCACCATCCCAATTTGCCTTTGTTGTAGTGACTGGTTTCATCAATATGCAAAATTTCGCTTGCTTTTATTTCTTCCTCTATTTGTTCATAGGCTTCTTTACATTTTGACGAAACCCTTGCTTCACTATTGGACACACTACCAACACTTATACTCATGTTAAAGATGTCTTTCATAATATTCGCTATTTCTCGCTTTGAATTCTTATAAAACCCACTTAGTGATGCAACTACTGACTTAACTCTAGGACCAAAGGTATCCGGTGTAACTCCTTCTGGTAATTTGCTACTCCTTCTTTTTCCGCATTTACGACAGCGACCATGTTCTAATTGATACTCAACTACGTAAGGCTTAATTTCTGGTAAATCAACTTTTTGATAGACATATGGTTTTTCCGATATTGCGATTTCTTCACCACACTCGCATCTATTTGGTAACTCTACCTTCACCACCTCATCTGCTTCCATTTTAGCTCGGCAATTCCCCTTATGTCCAACTTGACCACCTATCTTCCTGCCGCCCTCTGACTTATCTTCTGGTGTGTCTTTTTTTATTTTGTACAGCTCTTTTGAACTTGGTAAAGATGAATTCCTTGAGTTTAAGCCGAGTCTCTCTCTTAGTTCAGCATTCTCTATTTCTAAGATTTTATTTTTTTCTTCAAGCTTTGCTACTTTCTGCTCTAAGTTTTTACATAACTCTACAATACTGATCAACAATTGAAGCATCTAGCCTTACTTTACTATCAACATTTTGTGTTATTACTACTTTAATATATTATGTCAATTGTTTTTTATTCTTGCCACACCTCTGAACGGATACGATTGTTTAGACTGGATCCTATGGTCAAGCCATAGGATGACAAAAGAGTAAACTTTACCTGTGTGAGCTATAGATCCCAGTGTTAGCTACTTTCATGATAAGAAATAAAGCACTGATTTTGTACATTAACCATGCTTTTAAATAGATACCTTATTCTTGGCAACTTTAAACTCAACAACAGACACAAACAGACAATTTCTCAAAAACTTTTACAAGAGATTTTGTTAAATGCTCTATCATTTCATTTGTATGGTAAGGCGTAGGAGTAATACGGAAGCGCTCAGTCCCCTTTGAAACTGTTGGGTAATTTATATGTTGTACATATATTCCATACTCATCAAATAACAATTTTGATGCTTTTTTGGACAACTCAGGATCGCCAATTATGATTGGAATTATATGAGTTTCTGTTTGCATAAAATTCACTCCTGCGTTTCTCAGTGAGTCTTTTACCTTTTCAACAGACTGCTTTTGCTTCTCTCTTTCAACATTGCTCGATTTTAAATGCTCAACGCTTGCCTTTGCTGCTGCTGCTAAAACGGGTGACATAGCAGTAGTAAAAATAAATCCTGGGGCTGAACTTCTTATTACATCCACCAAGCTCTTTGAAGACGCTATATATCCACCCATCACTCCAAAAGCCTTTGATAATGTACCCTGAATAACAGTTATTCTATCCATCAAACCTTCTCTTTCTGCAATTCCGCCACCGCGCGGTCCATACATGCCAACTGCGTGTACCTCATCCAAATAGGTAATTGCATTATACTGATCTGCTAGATCACATATCGCTTCAAGCGGTGCTAAATCACCATCCATTGAGTATACAGATTCAAGCGCTATTATTTTCGGTGTTTTTATATCTATAGATCTTAGCAATTGCTCTAAGTGATCAGTGTCATTATGCCTAAATATGTGCTTCGGTCTTTTGCCTGACTTTATACCTTCTATCATTGAAGAGTGATTTTTCTCATCTGAAAAAATTACCACACCCGGAATAACAGACGATAAAGTACTAAGTGTAGTTTGGTTGGCAAGATAGCCACAAGCAAAAGTTAAAGCAGCTTCTTTTTGATGCAAGTCAGCCAAAGACTTCTCGAGCTCAACAACTTCCTTTGTTGTACCTGATATATTTCTTGTTCCTCCAGCACCAACAGATGAATTTTGAATAGCAGCAATGACACTATCGTTTTGTGACATTCCCAGATAATTATTACTGCACCAGACAATAACCTCTCTATTTCTTTCATAATCCATAATATAGGGAAGTTTGCCAGGTAATGACGCAAAATGCGTGAATTCACGATAGCGCCCTTCTTCTTTTATATCTTTGATTTTATTTAAGAATATTTTTTCGTAGTCTACCAAGTTTTTATCTATTAACAATCAATATAATTATAATAAATTATTAAATGATAGACTACTATATTTATTACTTAGACTGACATTCTTCTGTCTGCATAACCTTTTTGACCTGATTATCCTCAACTAAGCTTTTAGGCCTATAGCAGTACGTAATTGTAGCTGCAATAAGACAACAAACTGCAACTGCTATTCCTATTGCTAACATTTCCAAGTAAACTGCAACAGCTGCTCCTAAGGCAATACCAGTTATTGCAAGCGCAGAAGCAGCTACGACATACTTTTTTGTGTTTTGTGAATTTTTTTTGAGGCCACTTTTGCTGCTTTGCTCATTAATTCTTGGCAATTCTGTTTTTGGCTGTCCATTTCCGTTAGCAACTTGTTCTACATGTCCAGTAGGTTGATTAACGTTAACACCATTATTAACATCTTCAATTGCAATCGAAAGAAATTCATCTTCATCATCACTTGTTAATTCTATTCTTGAAGTACAAGGAACAGGATTACTAGAAACATTACCATTAGCTGTTGCTTCAGCTTCCACTGTGTCAATTACAGATATTCTTGTTTCATGACCTTCTTCACTAATTTTTTCAAATGGAGAATTACTATTAGAGTCTGAGGAAGTTCCGGCAGAGCAATCACTTTTATTACCTTTAAGTTTAGAAAAATCATCATCTTCAGAACTCGACGATGCTAAATTTGATTTACTTCCTTCAAGCTCCAATACAGGGACTTCTTGTCTACTTACAGTAGTTTCTACATCATTGCTCATTGATAATATGGCAATATTATCGAGTTCTTTTTTAAGCAACTCTTTAATTTTTTTGAGCTTTTTTCTAAATGCTGTACTTTGTTGCTTAACTCTCGTCTCATTAGCTTTCTTGAAAGCTTCATTCATGATAGGTGCTACATTATTGCCCTCTTGCTTTGCCTGCTCTACTAAAGACCTTACTTTTTTACAATCAAAACTAGAGATAGCATCAAACAACATTTCCCTTACAGTTTTTATATTTTGATCACTACTATGCATTTTACCCCTCCTATAATTATTATTATCTATAGTTTCTTCTATTGAAACCTTTTTATTATTCATAATATCTTCTTCTTTATTAACAATACTCCTTTGTGGCTGTTGATTATCAATATTTTTGGATTCTGGATCTTTTTTAATATTTAAATGCAAAGGTGTTCTATCATCTAAACCTTCAAGAAATTTTGTGATTTTTGATTCACTAGAAGATTTTTCCCTGTTTTCTTCCCTTACCAAATATAAACTTTTCGTTCCTACCAGATCTAAAGCTGTTTTGCCATCTCTATCTTTAATGTTCCAATCAGCTCCCTTGTTTACAAGTAATTTTACTATTTCAAATTTATCATGGTAAGCAGCCCAATGTAAAGCTGTTCTGCCATGCCTCTCATCTTGAACATCAACATTAGCACCATTTTTAATAAGTAAGCCAATTAATTCTAAATTATTACGTGCCACAGCCCAATGCAAAGGTGCATGCCCTGAATTGTCTATACTATTAATATCAGCAATTTTATGATTAATAATAGTCTTTGCTACATCTATAAAATCTTGTTGTATAGCATAGTGCAAAAATTTTTCTGACATATCAGAAACTCTAGACCTGGCTTCAGTATCTTTAAATTTATCTAATACCGCTTTCACGCATTCTTGATTACGAATAGACAACGCCCTTCAAAGTTTTTCACATATGCTATGCCAAGGTAGAATAGTACTTCGATTTTTTTCCAAATCTTCTAATAAAAGCTTAGTATAGCGCTGTCCACCAACACCAATAAGTAGCCTATCGAGCCCTTCATCTTGCGTAAATAATATACTTTTATGCGTTTCTGCATACCTTTCCACAAGTGTGTCATCAGCTGCAATGGCTAGTAGTGAAAGCTCTTTTACTGAATAATTATAATAACCATTTGTTTCATCATAGCTATTATTCAACAGCACATTGTGCATATGATCAGTCAAATTAAGCTGTTGAGAGCAAAAATCCTTCAAATTACCACAATTCAAATCAGTAATAAATTTATCGCTTTCCTCTATATTATTTATAGTTTTATCTAAACCTGTGTAATCACCATAATTTTTTGCTTTATTTATAACGTCTATTAATCCATCAAAGGTTAAATTTTTAGGGATAATGGTAAATTCTTCTTCATTATGCCTTGGTTCTATATTAACCTGATCTTGAGGCCAAAATAACTCTGTTGCTACAACTGCTGTCACTTCTGCAACACCTACCAATACATTCGCAACATTACCTAAAATGCCTGGATCAGTAACTACTTTGTTTGCTACTTCACTACTATCAGATGAACTCTCAGTAATAGACAAGTCTTCAGCAGCAAATGACTTAGGTCCTTCATTCATATTTTTCTCAAGAGTCTCTGTAATTCTATTATCCTCATCTTCGAAATGCCTATTTATTTCATCTAACAAACTTTTGCCATCAGCTTTGTAATTCTCTAATTGTTCAGGAATGGCAAGTGTTACTTTGCCGTTTTCATACTCTACCTTACTATCTCGAAACTTAAGGGTGAACTCTAAAATAGCATCAACCCTGCATATTTCCTTATTCGTATCAAGTTCTCTAACAGGCATACTTGGACAATACTGAATATTGAGAGAACCTTGGCTATTATATACAATACTTATCTTTCTATCGTTGGCATGAGGCAAGCTTAGTTTATGCTTAGAGAATATAGGGGAAAGCTGCATTAACAAAGAGCCATCATACCCAGCCTGATTGCAACTAGTAATTAATTCTTCTAATAGATTATCATTTGGAATTTCTGCTTTAGCATGTTCAAACATTTTTGTAAAAACATGTTTTGCGATTTGGCGTTGGTCATTTTGATTACATTTATCACGAAGCTGGCTAACAAAATTCTTGTCTATAACTTGACCATTAATTACAAAATCCATCCTGGGTAGGTCTTTGTAAGCTTGCTTGCCAGAATTTGCATCCCTATTATTCTCACTTGCCTTTACTTGACTTAGCAGAGATTTTGTTAGTTGAAACTGTAACGTAATTGGTACACTAGGTTCAACATCAGAATCCCTCACATCAGCTTCTTCTTGACTCTCATTACTTGAATCTCCAGAGTAGCGACGCTCCTTAATTTCTTCTCGCCCTAAAATTTCAAACTCCTCTTCAGTGCCTGAATCTCCAGAATGGCGACGCTCCCTTTCTTCTGCAGTATCTACTGCTGGCGGCATGAGCCCACCAAGTAAATTCCAACCACCCATGATTTACCCCCTAACTATTAGCTAAGTTAATTATAGCATTAAACAGAAATTTTGCCAAGCAAATTATTGAGTCTTTTAGCAAACAGACTTACGTCTTCCATCTCTTCACCTTCTACTATACAAGCTTGATAGAACAATAAGTAAATCATATCTCCAAGTGTTGAATTTTCACCATTTTCAGCGTGAGATTCCATTATGTTTCTTATCAAAGGATGCTTAATGTTAATTTCAAGTACTTTTGGCGTGCGGTAATTTAGCTGCTTCTGTTCACGTAAAAAACGCTCCATACGAAGATCCATAGTTCCTTCATCAACTGCTAAACACACAGGACTATCGGTTAATTTCTTAGAGATCTTTACACTTTTTACTAAGCTTCCAAGAACCTTGGTGAAGTATTCGAGTATAGAATCCGCGTTTTCTTCGCTTTTGTTTTCATCTGATTTATTTTCTTCATCTTTCTTACCTTCTTCTGAAGAGAATTTTTCTAAATCAACATCAGCACGAGTTACAGATTTAAATTTTTGATCTTTATATTCATGAATCACGCTAGTCCAGAAATCATCAACTGGATCAACAAATAGAAGCACTTCCAATCCTTTGCTGACGAATCCTTCAAGTTGTGGACTGTTTTTTACTGAATCGAGACTATTTCCTGTGAGATAATAGATATGTTCCTGTTCAGGCTTCATTCTGCTTATATAATCATCAATACTAACTAGCTTATCATCACTGGTGCTATGAAATCTGCAAATGGAAAGCAACGCTTCTCTTTCATCAGTTGGCATAGCTTCGCAAAGACCTTCTTTTAACACCGCACCAAAATTGCCCCAGAATTTTGTGTATTCCTCTAAATTATCTTTTGCTTTTTTGCCAAGCTCTGATACCGCGCGTTTAGTTAGGGATTTCCTAATCTGCTCAACAACGCGATTATTCTGCAGTGTTTCTCTGCTGATGTTGAGAGGCAAATCTGGTGAATCAACCACACCTTTCAAGAAACGCAGGTATTGTGGTATAATTTGTACATTATCTTCAGTAATAAATACTTTATTGACATATAACTTTACAGAGCAGCGTCTATCTGGATGAAACAAATCATAAGGCTTGATAGAAGGAATATAAAGCAAATTCGTATATTCTATTGCACCTTCATTTTTATTATGCAGTATCATCCAAGGCTCACCACCTACATGCGCAACACCACGGAAGAAGTCGTTGTGCTCTTCTTGAGTAACGTCATTTTTTGGCTTAGTCCAAATTGCAGCTTTGCTGTTTAATTTTTCACTTTTTCCCTCTTCATTTACAAACTCAACGGGAAAATTTATGTGGTCAGAGTAAGTAGTAACAATGTTTTCAATACGAAATTTGTCTAAAAATTCGCTTTCTTCAGGACGCATGATGAGCGTAATTTTTGTGCCACGAGAGATTTGACCATCTAACTTGCTGATTGAATATTCTCCATCTCCTTTAGATTTCCATACCCAAGACTCTTCTTCTCCTGCTTTTCTTGATTCTACTATAACTTCTGAGGCAACCATGAAGCTTGAATAAAAACCAACACCAAATTTTCCAATCAGTTCTACAGCTTGGTTTGAATCTTTATTATTCTTAATTGCATCCAAGAATTTTTGCGTACCAGAACTTGCAATCGTACCAAGATTATCTATTAAATCCTGTCTGTTCATTCCAATTCCATTGTCGGTTATATACAGCTCATTCTTATCTTTACTGGAGCTAATAGTAATCTTCAACTCATCACTTGAATCTAATAAATCAGCATTTAATTGTGATTCATAACGCAATTTATCACATGCATCTGATGCATTTGATATTAACTCACGCAAGAAAATATCCTTATTGGTATAAAGTGAATGAATTACTATATTTAGTACTTTGCCTACTTCAGCGTCAAATTTTAAACTTTCAGTTTCTTGTATGTTGTGCATTTTGAGCTCCATTATTAGCCTGCTATTCTAATAATTTAAGTATTGCACAGCGATCTTTCAAGGTCATATATGCTAAAATTTATGTGAGCCAATTTGTCATGCAAGCTGAAATGATAAGAAGAGGGTTCTGTTCTACAATTCTCTTTATTCTTAGAATAAGATATCTCTTATTTGCTTCAAAGATTTGTGAGTCTTTGATTCTTTTTCTTTAAAAGTAGTCTCAAGAGAAGTTTTAAGCTTTTCCCATTCTTCCTGACCGTTTAGAATCAAAGCGCTCTCAATCTTCTCCAGTGCTTTTTGAGGTGATGAATATAATTCCTCATACAAATCAGTGTTTACTGACTGTAGTATTACTAAAAATGTAAATAAATTTGGATCAACTTTCACATAGTTTAAAAAACATAGCTTTATTTTCTTTACGCAGTACTGTATTGCTTTTAATGATAATGAGAAGCTTTCTGCGTAAAATATAAAGCTATCTATTATTAAACTCTTTGATTTTTTCGGTAATTCAACACTTTCAAATAGCTTTCTTATAAACCTCTCTGTTGGCTCTTTTGGTAAATGCAAAGAGAGATCAGTAAAAGATTTTAGGCTGAAATTTGGTCCAAGTATTGTGCTGATTGCTCTTTGCACGTTACTTTTATCTTGACTAACAGAGATAATGAAAACCAGTCCCTCAACATCAAGCATGTACTTTATGGATTCTAAAAAATCGACAATGAATTTAGGGCGACATATATCAAGATCATCCACCATTATATAAATGTTTTTGTCTTTCCTGATTTTATTAACCACATCTGCTAGTTGTATTTTAAAATCTCTAATGTTCTCTTTTCTCCTTTGGAGAAGATTTAACTCATCCAAGACAAAACCAATATCTTTCTTATCAGCCTCTTTTGCAGCATCGAGAAATACTGAAAGCATAGCAAGTGGAGATTTACTGATTAACTTTCCTAATGTATTGAGAGAAAATAGTTCTTGGTTTATGTTTTTGAACTGCTGTATAACACTCCTTTTTACTTTGTATGATGCGAATAGATCCTCAAACAGGAAATGCAAAAAAGAAGGCAATGGTTGATCTAGCGCACTAATATCCCATGCGCTGTAATAAGCTGCAATTTCATTTTGCTGCTCTAGATCCTTTACCCATTCTTTCAAAAAAAATGTCTTACCCCACTTATCATATCCTTCTAAGGATACGATCGAAAAAAACTGATCAATTGTCTTAATTATATTACTAAATCTACTTGCAACTTGTTTATAGCCTAAGCAATCATTCTCCCAAGTTGTTACCTTAGGCAATTGCTCCTCTTCTTTTTTTTTAAATGTTATTAGCGATATAAGTTTTTTTAAGCACATACCTTCTTTTGTATTTACTCATACTCTTGTCTTGAAGTAAGTGCTATCTTCAGCGTTCCTTCATCTAGGTAGTCGATTTCTCCACCTATCGGTATGCCGCAAGCAAGGCGCGATATTTTGACATTCAAGTTTTTTAGCAATTCAATTATATATTGTGCAGTAACTTGGCCTTCTAATGTCGGATTGATTGCAATAATGACCTCTTCAATTTTAAATTCTGTAACTCTTTTGGGAATGTTATCAAGATTCAGTTCTTTTGGACCTATACCATTTATTGCTGATAGCCTTCCACCCAAAACATGATACATACCTGAATATATATTTCCTTTTTCAAATGCCCATAGATCACCCAATTCTTCTACTACACACATTAACTTGGTGTCACGCTTTGGGTTAGTACAAATAGAACACGGCGATTTAGTATCTAGGTTTCCACAAATCTTACACTCTATTATAAGATCTGCTAACTCTCTAATCAAAGATGCAAGTGGTAGCATGACCCTCTCTTTGTTCTGGAGCAAATGTATAACTAACCTCCTTGATGATGATGGCCCTAAACTTGGCAATTTAGAAAAAGCATGAACTAAATTCCTTATATTAATGTTCATTCAGTAAATTCAAGATAGTTCAAAAATGATAACATCAAACCTTTCGTAAAGAAAGTAGTAAGTCTTTATCTTGCTTAGCTATAGAAAAATTTTTCCACTTTTCTCAGAAGTTGTCTTGAAAAAAGTAATGTAATCACAATCTACTGTAACTTAAGTCTGACTCAGGTGTAACTGAAATTATCTCAGACATTTGAGTATTTGTTCTAGTATTTCTTTTTTGAAAATGACGCAATTTATTTTTCAACATATTTCTTTCTTCTACATAACTGTCTGACTCTTTATTCAAACTAGAATTTTTTTCTTCATACTTGGAAAGTATTGTATCGATCAAATAATTAAAAAATAATATTAGACCTGTAGTGTTGGCAAGCAATGCAAGAGAATAATATAACATATCTTCACTCACTTCTTCATTTATTATGTCATGGGAATTTCTATACATTCTAAAACAAGAGCCGAAGGCTGCTAAGCATACACAAGTAAGTTTTGTTTTGTTTAGGACGCACTTAATTCGTGCTAGTTTTTTATTATTATCTTCTAATTTTATACGTAACTCACTAATTTTACTACTATAGTGCTGAATAAACAATTCTATTACCTCTTTGTTATTAGCATAATTATATGCTTTGTAAGATTCCTTATCTATGAGTTCAGTATCTATATCCTTTGATTTGAGAAGCTCTTTGATTGCTTCATTTTTGTTAAGAAGCATAGCTTCGTGTAGAGGTGTGTACTCATTTTCAACATCTTTTCTTCTGTTAATATTTTCACGAGTTAAGTAGTTAAAAAGAGCTGAAATGCATTCTGAATTATTGCTTTCAATAGCCAGAGTAATTGCATCTTTTCCATCCTTGTTATTAGTATTAATAACTTTGAAAAGCGGCTTTTCATTCTCTTGCTTATGTGTTCAAAATATTTGCGTTTGTAAAACTCACTTGAACAGTATGGTTCCTTAAGAATACACAAAAGTTTTTCTACAAAACAAGTACGATTTCTTTTTATAGCTACATGTAAAGGTGTGTCATGATTCTCCTCGTCTTGCAACAATAAGACATCATACAAATAACCCTCTTTATATAAAAAATTAATCTCTTGATCAAAAGAGATATCTTCTTCTCCTTTACAGATATTTAGTAGCCGTAACCCTATACTTTCTGTAGTACTGTAATCAATTGCAGAGCTACGTTGCACTTTAGATTGATAAAGGGTTACGTCCATACTATTCCTACCTTTAAACAACCCAGCTATACCTCTAAATATTCCAGCTATACCTGATTCACTCCGAGCAGCACAAGGCGTTTTATCTTGAATGTGAATCTCAACATTTTCATTAGAAAAAAGTTCTAAAACATGCGAGCTGCCTCTTCTACTGGAAAAAGGCGCCTCATTCTTTTTATCTTTAGCTTTAACACTATTTTCTAGATTTTCATTCGAAGCACTTATAGGGTTAGCTAAACAATCAAAATCCTTATTTTTAGATACAAAGTCTTCTGATTGAAAATTTGCTGCAGCGTTCATTTCACCTTTCATATTTCTTTTTTTACAGAAGTTGCATTTCAGGTAGGGTATCTCATCTTTAAAATTTTTCAACTCTATTTAAATTTTTTTAAAATAGTTTTTGATAAAAATACTTATGAAACTAACTTCTGTGTTAATTTTTTAGAAGATTTTATAGCTAAAAAATTACTTCCGCATATTTTAAATCTGATTACAATTACAGTTAGAGATATTTATTGAGCTCAAAAATCTATCTCCGTCTGCAGACTTTTTTATTAAACTCATTAAAAAATGTAGCGTATCCTCTTCAGAGCATATCTGTCGTATGTTCACTGCATTTTTTCTAATCTTTTTTATACAGGGGGATCTTATGTTCAGAATTCCAGATACTTGACCTTTAATTTAGCTAATAAAAACCAACTGGTACCTGCGGTTTTTATAGCTACGTTTTCTCAAATAAGTTTTAAATGAATAGATTTCTTGCATAATCAGATGTCATCCCGGTGCTTGACACTGGATCCAATAAGAAAAATGCGCTGGAACTTTCGAATTCCAGTTATGCAAGAAATCTAATGTTAAAAAACTCACAGTTATCCTAGTACTGCTTTATTATCTGCAGTCTTTTCATGCTCGACAGAAGAGAATTGAGAATTAACAGCTTCTTCTATTGATTTAGCCTGTTTATAGTCTTGACTTAGGAAATATATAGCCACTCCAACTGCTATTCCAGCAACAAGAGCAGATACTGCGAGTGCGCATAATATAATAGTCATTGAAGGGACTAAAGCACCACCAACACCGAGTCCAATGCCAAGAAAAACGCCAGGTATAATGCCAATCAAACTATTACATCTAGCACTTTCTTTTTTCGATTTAGCTTGATCTTTCATAGATTTAATGAGTGCTTCTCTTGTTTTTTCTTCTTAAGCTAAATCTAATGGCATTTTGTCTCCTTTATTCCTTATCAAAGGATTTGCACCATATTTCAAAAGGGCTTCTATTGCATCAGTGTTATTGCTTATAACAGCTTGGTGTAATAATGTATTTCCACTTTGATCTCGAAAATTGATCAATTTGTAGAAATACTGGGGAGTAACAAATCTATTCACCGCTTCATCTAAAATCCTCATCACGTTTTGGAACGATAATTTCTCTTTTTTCTCAGATATTGCACTATCGTGTGCAATGCAGTGTTGCAAAATAAGATGCACCATCTTTTTTCTTACATCTACAATATCCTCTGTAAATAAAACAGATTTAAATAATTCCTTGTCAATAGTTATTTCGATATCCTTATTAAGGAATTCCTTCAATTCTGTAATTTTTTCGTTATGCCTTATCCCTTTCCTACAGACGATTTCAAGTAAAGTAGTCATATTATTTACCCATTCTAATTATATCAATAATATAATAAATTCTAATAAAAGTCAAATTTTTAATTAAAGAATTAATAGAACTTATTAGCAATAAATGTCAAATAAATTCAAATAACATTAAAAAAAACTCACAGGATCAACATCTATTGTTATTGCAATGTTTGAACTCAAGTTACAGCAATGTTTCAGCTTTTTCTTTATAAATCGACTATGTTTATTGTATATCTTGAGTAACACTCTGTATCGATATTTATTATTTAAAAAATTTATTGCTGCTGGTGATGGGCCAAAAATTTCAAGTTCTCTCAGCGTCAAGTGCTGAAAGGTAGTTGAACATTGATTATGTAAAAAGCTTGTTAACTCACTTGCTGCTTTCTGCGTGGCAAATTGATCCTTACCGCAAACTATAAGCGCTATTAGTCTACTAAATGGGGGCATTTTAGCTTTGCGTCTTGACTCAAGTTCAATTTCATAAAACAAATCCCTTTTTTGCTGCTGCAATGCTTTTATTATCAAACTTTCAGGATTATTAGTTTGCACTATTACCGTTCCTTTTTCGTTGAACCTCCCAGATCTACCCGCAACTTGATGCAATAATTGATACGTCTTTTCTGCTGCCCTGAGGTCAGAATTTTCAAGGCCTAAATCTGCGTTTATCACTCCAACCAAAGTTAACTTAGGGAAATTATGCCCTTTAGCAATCACTTGTGTACCGATTATAATATTCACTTCTTCTTTGAGCACTGAGTCAATTACGCTACCAAGCGACTTCTGGTCGCTGCTAATAATCGCAGTCTTTGCGTTTGGTATTAATTTTACTATTTCTTCAAGTAACCTCTCAATTCCTATACCACAAAGGGATAATGACTGCTGACTTTGACAATTAGAACACTTTTCTGGAAGTTTTAATTGATAAGAACAGTGATGGCATAAAAGGACATTCTTTTTCTTGTGATACGTAAGCCAAACAGCGCAATTTGAGCAGGAAATTTTGTATCCACACTTTTTACAAACTACAAGTTGTGCATACCCCCGGCGGTTTAGAAAGAGCATAACTTGCTGTTTTTTCTCTATGGTTTGTTTTATGCCTTCGAAAAGCTCATTGGAAATCCATTGTTTGTTGTTTCTCATATCTACCACTTTAATTAGTGGCAGTTCTGCACCACCGAATCTTTTAGTTAGCTTTACATGGTTGTAATTCCCTTTTTTAACATGATAAATTGTTTCAAGCAGCGGAGTAGCGGATGATAAAATAATCGGAATATTTTCGAGCTTGGCTAAGATAATGGCCATATCTCGAGCATTATATATAATCCCCTGTTCTTGTTTAAAGGATGAGTCATGCTCTTCATCGACGATAATTAATTTTAGGTTTTTATAAGGCAAAAAAAGCGCTGACCGTGCTCCAATAATTATCTGCGCACTTCCATTTGCAATACTGAGCCAATTATTTCGGCGAGCTTTTGGAGTAAGTCCTGAATGCCACTCAGCTATATTGCCAGATGTCTGACTGCGAACACGATTTACCAATTGTGAAGTTAGAACAATTTCTGGCAGAAGGATAAGGACTTGTGCATTACCCTCTTCTGGTGTCATTCCAGTGTGTAACCTTTTGGTGTTTGAACATTTGCAGGTAGTTTTAGTAGTAGATGATGTCATTCCAGTGCTTGACACTGGAATCCAGTCTTTATCGTACAACTGCTTAGTGTACTGATTTGAAATTAAGTTCCAGTGTCGGGGCACTGGGATGACATCCTTTTTGGTAAAAATTACTCTTATATTGTAACATTCGTCTAGTTGTGTATTGAACGCTGGAATGACATAACGTTTATTTTTGAAAGTAAATTGCATAGCAAATGGTGTCATTCCAGTGCTTGGCAAAGGCAGTATGCTAAGTGTTACAGTGGGTTTTACCTTAAATATAAGGGTGTCATTCCAGTGTTTATCCAGGAATTTTGATTCTAAATTTGGTATTGATTTTAAATTAAAATAAATGTTTGTGATGAGATTATATGAAAAACTGGATCCCAGTGTCGGGGCACTGGGATGACAAGAGAAGAGGGCACTGGGATGACAAGAGAAGAGAGCATTGGAATTGCAAAAAAAGTAGGCGCTGTGATGACAGGAGAAGGAGGTACAGGAAAAGGAAACACCGGAGTGACACCTTTTTGGTAGACAATGTTCGTAAATACTATGATTCTTAATTAACTGTGCAATCACAGAGAGATAAACTTCTGTTTTTCCAGACCCGGTTTCACCGTCAAGTAAAGTTACTGAATACTCATTCAAATTACTTATTATTTTATCTCGAGCTGCTTGCTGCTCAGGGCTTAATTGGTAATCTATTTCACTTATTTCTTGCTTTTGCTTAGTGCAAACTAACTTATCTATTTGATTTACCTTTAATACTCCTCCCATTATCACTTTGGCAAGCATACCAATAGGTATTACATTATATTGCGCAACCCACTCTGCAAATTCGATCAGTTTTGGTCTGATGCTCGGCAAATCGATCTTTTGCTCAATAAATTTTAATTCTCGATCGCTTTTGCTACTTTCTCTCCAAACTATTCCAATCAAACGCTTTCTGCCAAACGGCACCACTACGTAATCTCCAATTGAAACTTCAGTATCTTCCTCAACTGCATATGAAAATAACTGATCAATTGGAAGCGGTAGTAATACGTCAACTGCTTTCTTCATAGTACCTTAAGTTTAGCACCGTTTTGAAAATATTAGTTTTGATTTTTGTGGGTTAAACTGGTATAATGTTATACTAAATTAATTTGATTGGGGGAGTGAGTATGATTCCAGAAACACGTAAAGAGGCATTCAAAGTATTAGGATTGTCAGAGAGTGCAAGCACAGAAGAGATTAAGAAGGCATATCGCGAGCTTGCATTGAAATGGCATCCCGACAAATGGTCAGATAAAAGCCAAGAAGAGCAAAAGACAGCAACAGAAAAGTTTAAAGAAATATTAGTAGCATATAAAATATCAATAGGCGAGATAACTGAAGAATTCATTAGCCAACAGCCTAATGATGATTGGGTTGATGAGTGTATGGGAGGCATTTTTGGATCACACTTAAATTATATAGAAATTGATTTATTCACTGTTCTTGCAGGTAGATTTTTGAAAGAAGCGGAGTTATTATTACCAAAAATTACAAATCCTAATATAAAGATTCAACCTGGTAATGTTGGTATTAAGGGCAAAGCACCATTACATTATATTGTGCAAAATGCTTGTGATAAGCCTAACAGTGGTTGGGAAGTACTTCTTGAGAAATTTTTATCATCAAATAATGATACAGGAACAGGTGTAGCCATAAATTCGATGCTCCCACAGAAAGAATTTGTAGATGTTAATATTGGCGATCAAATAGGTACTACCCCTCTTCACGTGGCTTCAAAGTACGGTCGTATGGACTTGATACAAGTTCTTTTAAAATATGGAGCAGATGTGAATAAGCTGGATAAATTGTCATGCAGTCCATTATATCAAGCTGCTAGTGGTAACCATGTTCAAGCTGTAAAACTGCTTTTAGAGCACAAGGCTAAAATTAGTAATGGTGAGAGGTTTCTTAATTATGGTACAATTCTTTATGACCTTGCTAAAGGGGAATATAGTGCAGAAGTGACAACAATGCTTTTAGACAGAGCTTCTACCGAGGAAAAGAATAAAGTATTTTTAGAGTCTTGTAGGATAGGCAAGGTTGAGCTTGTAAGCAAGCTACTTTCTGAATATAGAGTTAATCCTAATCTGATATCGATAGATGGGTGTGCAACTATTTTGCAAGATATATGTCAATTCAACAAACCTAATTCTGTTAACATCGCTAACCTTTTATTACAAGCAGGAGCTGAACAAACGCTAGTAGTAGGAAAGTGGCCAAGTGCATTAGAAATTGTTCAACAAGAGAAAAACAAGGAATTTATAGAATTATTTGCTCAGTATAAAAATAAAACAGGTTCACCCGTACAACACACTAATAATCATTTCCAACCAACTTTAGGACCAGAAGTGCAAAGTGCTCAGCCACCTATAACAGATAATAAGAATCATCATTCTCCACAAAAACAATTTTCAGGAATTTCTTCGAGAGAATGGACAATGGGCTTAGCATTATTGTTTGGTACTGTAGGAGCTACATTAGTTGCAATAGGAATTATACCTGAAATTACTGCTATTGGAATAATTGCAACTGCTGTGTTATTAGGAATTGCGAGTGCAGCATTAGGTGGCGTAGTAGGGTATCTTATAGACATAACAGTAAACAACTTTCATAGCGAAGCTACTATGAAAGTTGCATAACTCATCTCATTCAAATAAAACATACTTTTTCTGTATCCGTTCAGAGGTGTGGCAAGGATAAAAAACAATTGACATAATATATTAAAGTAGTAATAACACAAAATGTTGATAGTAAAGTAAGGCTAGATGCTTCAATTGTTGATCAGTATTGTAGAGTTATGTAAAAACTTAGAGCAGAAAGTAGCAAAGCTTGAAGAAAAAAATAAAATCTTAGAAATAGAGAATGCTGAACTAAGAGAGAGACTCGGCTTAAACTCAAGGAATTCATCTTTACCAAGTTCAAAAGAGCTGTACAAAATAAAAAAAGACACACCAGAAGATAAGTCAGAGGGCGGCAGGAAGATAGGTGGTCAAGTTGGACATAAGGGGAATTGCCGAGCTAAAATGGAAGCAGATGAGGTGGTGAAGGTAGAGTTACCAAATAGATGCGAGTGTGGTGAAGAAATCGCAATATCGGAAAAACCATATGTCTATCAAAAAGTTGATTTACCAGAAATTAAGCCTTACGTAGTTGAGTATCAATTAGAACATGGTCGCTGTCGTAAATGCGGAAAAAGAAGGAGTAGCAAATTACCAGAAGGAGTTACACCGGATACCTTTGGTCCTAGAGTTAAGTCAGTAGTTGCATCACTAAGTGGGTTTTATAAGAATTCAAAGCGAGAAATAGCGAATATTATGAAAGACATCTTTAACATGAGTATAAGTGTTGGTAGTGTGTCCAATAGTGAAGCAAGGGTTTCGTCAAAATGTAAAGAAGCCTATGAACAAATAGAGGAAGAAATAAAAGCAAGCGAAATTTTGCATATTGATGAAACCAGTCACTACAACAAAGGCAAATTGGGATGGTGCTGGATGTTTGCCAACAATAAAGCAAGTCTTATGAAGTTAGCAGATACAAGAGGAATGAAATTTTTAAAGAATAGTGCATTTTGTGATTACAAAAACCTGGTAATTACTGACAGATATGCAGTTTACAACCACTTCAGTGATGAAAAACGACAAATTTGTTGGGCTCACTTATTGAGAAATTTCGAGAGGTTATCTCATAGTTGGAATAGTGAAGTAATGAGACTTGGCCATTGTTTAAAAGACGCAGCTAATGGATTGTTTGTATTAAAAAACGCTTTGTCAGAAAATGAAATTAGTATTTCAAAGTTCACTAAGCAAGCTAAAGAATTACGAAGATACATACAGTACTGCATGATAAAAATATCTTATATACTTGAAGCAAAAGGAGCTTCACGAACGGTAAAGGGTATTATAAAATCCGAGTCAATGATGTGGACATTTTTGGATGACCCAGAGAATATTCCATTAACGAATAACCATGTTGAGCGACAGATACGGCATTATGTTGTCTATCGTAAGAATTCATATTTTGCACAGTCAGAGCGAGGGAATAGATTTCTTGAGCGGATAATTTCGTTGTATCTGACTTGGAAACAAAAGGAATTAAACCCTTTTCAAAACCTGCTAGCTGTTGTTTCTTAAACCACACCTCTGAACGGATACGTTTTGAGTCAAAAATACCCTTAATATTATAATAAGGGGTTAGTAAAATGTGTCTAGTAAGTTTTCTTCTCTATGCAACTGCACCTCAAGCTAATAATGGACCATCAGGCGTATTACCAATTACATTGATTTGGTTTAATATTTTATTACTGGGGTAAAAATAATTTTTTATAAACTCCTTATATATAGCTGTTAATTTATGTATATCGTCTATTGATACGCATTCATTTACCTGATGTGCGGTTTTGTTGATCATACCAAATTCAATTACTGGACAAATATCCTTAATAAACGCAGCATCAGATGTGCCACCATTTGTACTCAGCACAGCATCAATACCGGTAATTTTATTTATCGCATCAAGCATAATATCAGTATTTCTATCAGGAATAGAGAGAAAAACGTCCCTGCTGCTCTGCATAGACAGTTTATAATCGTTAGTCACATTGGTGCATATTGCATCAATCATCTTATATAAAACGTCTGGTGTTTGTGTATTGTTATATCGAACATTAAAACCTGCTGCTATTGAACTAGGTATTAGATTATTAGTATTATTTCCAACGTCGATAGTAGTAATTTCGCAATGTGAAGGCTGAAAGTATTTATTACCAGTATCAAAAGTGGTATCTTTTATCTTACTTAGTATCGATACCATTTTATATATTGGATTATCTGCTAGATCTGGGTAGGCAACGTGCCCTTGTTTACCATGGCAAATCAATTTAAATGTTGCAGAACCTCTTCTACCTATTTTTATGGTATCACCTAATTTCTCACTACTCGTTGGTTCTCCAACTATACAAAAATCTATCTTTTTTTGCTTGCTTTTCATCCATTCCAAAATGGCCTTTGTTCCATGTTCTTCCGTGCTTTCTTCAGCGCTGGTAATCAATGCACTGATTGAACCGCTGAATCGAAACTTACCTGCAACTGAATCTACGATAGCAGCAATAAATGCAGCTACTCCGCCTTTCATATCAGCTGCTCCTCTTCCATATAGCATTCCATCTCTAACTTCTGGCTTAAATGGATCAGATATCCAATCTTTTAACTCACCTGGTGGTACAACATCAACATGTCCAGCAAAACACAAGTTTGGTACTCCATTTATATATTTCGCATAAAGATTTTTAACTTTATCACCAAACTCTAAAATCTCACATTCAAAACCACTTTTCTTGAGAATGGCTGCTATATGCTCTATTGCCCCATCGTCTTTTGGTGTTATACTTTTAAAAGAAATTAATTTCTTAGTTAGTTCTACAGGGTCAATCTTCATATCAATCTTGAAATACTAACATTACCGTATTGTAAACATTCTATGCGATATTTAAAACAAATATTACAGCACACAGAACAAGTTCTTATAAGGGAAGTAACAGTACTTGCTGATAATATCTATGAAATATGTAGACAATACGGAAATGACATTTTTCTGATTGCAGATGAAAATACAGCAAAACTTTTAAACAAAAACATACTTAATAAAGTTTCTCATTTAATTATTCCAGCCACACCTGTCATTCCAGTGCGTGACTATGATGGATCGCAGTGTCACGCTACTTGGATGACACCAAATAGACTGAACAGAGCTGCTTCTCTCCAAGCTGTAAACCTAGTTAGAAATAAAGCAAAAGATAGTGACTTAATGGTTGCATTTGGCAGTGGCACTGTTAATGATATCTGTAAGTACGCAAGCTATTTAGAAGGCAAAGACTACATATCCTTTCCAACAGCTGCTTCCATGAATGGATATAGCTCTGCAAACGCTTCAATATTAGTTGATGGATATAAAAAATCGTTCGGAGCACATCTTCCAAAGGCAATATACATTGATACCGATATAATTGTCAACGCACCACTACGCCTCACATTAAGTGGATTTGCAGATTTCATCTGCCGTTCAACAGTACAAGCCGATTGGCTATTATCTAATCTATTACTTGGCACAGAATATAATGAACTCCCCTTTAAACTTGTTCGGGATCTGGAGGAAATTTTGCTCAGAGAACACTTGGCACTTGCTAAAAAAGATAAAAGAGTAGTTTTATTACTTATGGAAGCCTTATTGATTTCAGGACTTGGAATGGTGATGTCAAAAGGCAGCTACTCTGCAAGCCAAGGAGAACATATGATAGCTCATGCAATGGAGACGGTAACAAAAGATTATTCCTCCTCGTTACATGGCGAAAAAATTGCTGTTACGACGATTACTATGGCTAACTTGCAAGAGGAGATATTGTCAATACAAAACCCGATTACCAAACCGATCACTTTAGATGTAAAACATATAACTCAGTGCTTTGGTAATACCGAATTTATAAAAATTCTAAAGCAGAAGCAAATTATGCAGCAAAAAATTCAAGAGATTATTTGCAAAGAATGGAGTAATATTTCTAGTTTAATTAAGCAAAATTTACTATCTGCAAAACACCTGCAGAAAGTATTTGAAGATCTATCAATTCCGTACTTACCGGAGCATCTTAATTGGAACAAAGAGCAATATTGCAAGGTAGTCAATCTTACATTTGCAACAAGAGATAGATTCACCTTTCTTGACCTAGCTGGTTGTATAGAAAAAAGTTAGATTTTGTGTATTCGTTCAGTAGGGTAGCAAAATAAGATAGACAAAAACACAGTAACAAATGGTGTCATTCAAGTAGCTATCCAGCCTTTCTTAACAACAAAAACTTAGCATGACTTTTGTGCTCAAAAAACTTCTGGATTCCAGCATCAAGTGCTGGAATGACATGGTGAAATATTATTCAAGTAGCCTCTGTCCCAGTGCCTATTCAGTGTCATTCAAGTCAACTCTTTTCTTGTCATCCGAGTGCCTAGACACTGGGATCCAGAAAACTTCACTTTAAATGAGTGCATTAGATTGTCTTTATATAGATGCCAGTGTTAGCTACTCGGATGAAATTCATTTAGTTGTCTTTTCTCATCTACCTTACCACTTTCTTGAACGGATATCATTAGCCATTTCCCTGAATAGATACAACAAATGTTGTATCTTTATCACTTCACATACATTATTCCATATACTATATGAACAACTGAAAAAAAAACTTCAGTTAATTGGACAATGAATCACGTTATTTTGTCAAATGCGCTGCTCTTGCCAAACCATAGTTTAGCTTGAGTGGCTGAGGAGGGATTTGAACCCCCGACCAAGAGATTATGATCCTCCTGCTCTACCACTGAGCTACTCAGCCTAATTAAAAACCTTGCTATATATGTAATCTATATGTTTCATATAATACTTCAAATCAAACAAAGACTCAAGTTTTTCAGAGTCAATAATTCCATGCAAGGATTTATCTTGTTTCAATTCGAACAGAAAATCACTGTTATCTTGCTTTACTTTCATTGCATTATTCTGAACAATTTTATATGCCTCTTCCCTAGTTAAACCACTACTTACCAACTCAAGCAATACACGTTGTGAAAAAACCAAGCCTTTTGAAGAATTTAAGTTCTTTTCAATATTTTCCTTATTGATCACCAATTTATCTATCAAATCTGTTAATCGTACTAAAGCAAAATCCATTGCTATACAAGCATCAGGAGCAATGCACCTTTCCACAGACGAGTGCGATATATCTCGTTCGTGCCATAGTGCAACATTTTCTAATGCAGGAAAAACATAGCTGCGTATTAAGCGTGAGAGCCCAGTCAAATTCTCACTTAAAATAGGATTACACTTATGCGGCATAGCAGAACTTCCCTTCTGCCCAGTGGAAAAATATTCAGAGATTTCGCCGACTTCAGTTCTTTGCAAATGACGAATCTCAATTGCAATATTTTCTATTGAGCTTGCAATTACTCCCAAAATTGAAAAGAACATGGCATGTCTATCACGAGGGATGACTTGAGACGATATGGTTTCAGGTATGAGTCCCATTTCTTTCGCTACATACTCTTCAACAAATGGATTAATATTTGCAAAATTACCTACTGCACCTGATATTTTACAAATTGAGATCTCTTTTTGCGCGCTAATTAATCTCTGATAATTGCGTTTAAATTCAGCATAAAATCTAGCAAATTTTAACCCAAGAGTTATTGGTTCTGCATGCATTCCATGACTGCGCCCAACACAAACAATATCTTTATAGTCCTCAGCTTTTTTTTTCAATACTATAAGTAAATTTTTTAGATTCTTGAGTAAAATATCACATGACTCTTTCAACTGCACTGCAAGGCATGTATCTAAAACATCAGAACTTGTCATTCCGTAATGGAGATAACGAACATCAACTCCCGCTTTTTCAGCAATATATGTCAAAAAAGCTATAACATCATGTTTTACAATGGATTCAATTTCGTTAATACGCTCAATATCAAATTCAATAGCACCAGAGAGCTTTTCAGCAACATCATTTGGAATAACTTTTAATTTTGCTTGAGCTTCACATGCTAATTTTTCTATTTTGAGCCATATGTTGAACTTATTTTTTTCTTCCCAAATGGAAGAGATTTCTTTGCGGCTATAGCGTGGGATCATTAGATGATCCCTGTCTTATCTTTGAACATGCTAGATCCCAGTGTGTAACACTGGGACGACAGAAAAAAAGTGCACTGGAATGACAGGAGTAGTTGAAATATTTTATTCACTGCTATTCGTTATTTGTATCTTCTTGTTGCTCAGATTTCTGATTTTGCAACTTTACTTGCCTCAATTCATGTGCATCTTTCTCAGATCTGACAACGTATATAGTAATTGGCACTATCACTTTACTATGTAATTCTATATTCACTTGATACTCGCCCAAATTTTTGATACTTATTCCACCAAAAGATAAACTATGATGACTTATATCATATCCTTCTTGTGATAAAGTTTTTGCAATTTCACGTGTGGTTACAGAGCCAAAAATCTTTCCATCCTCTGAAGCTTGCTTTATTAATATAATAAATTTATCATGCAGTGATGATGCAAGCACTTTTGCTGCATTTAATTTTTTGGTATTTTCTTCTTCCAATAATAAACGCTGTTCCTCTAACTTTATTAAATTTTCCTTAGTGGCTTTTATCGCCTTTTTTTGTGGAAAAAGAAAATTACGTGCATAACCTGGCTTAACTTTGACAACTTCACCAATCTTACCTAAAGTTGTTATATTTTCCTTTAAAATTATTAACATAAATTACCTAACTTTTTTAGTACAGTAAGGAGCAAGAGCTAAAAAGCGTGCTCTTATAATTGCTAAGCGCAACTTTCTTTGTTTTCTTGCGCACATACCTGTTAACCTTCTAGGTAATATTCTACCATAGTCAGAGGTGAATTTGGACAATAAATCTATATTCTTATAGTCTATGTCCTCATCTTTAGATGCAGCAAGAGGACAGACCTTAGGACGCCTAAAGCCAGTTCTGTTATTTACAGACACGTAAGAATTATTAAAACTATTTCGTCTTTTCATCATTATGCACTTTTCTCCTCAATTTGTTTATCCATCATGTAAGATTTACCTTTAAAAAACTCATTAACCCGTACAGACAAGTGGCGAATAATATTCTCATTCAGTTTTACTCTACGCTCAAATTCATCCATAATGCTTGAAGTAAAACTTATACACATCATACAGTAATGACCACTTTTCATCTTATTTATTGGGTATGCAAAATCCAATAGACCCCAATATTCATATTTTATCAATCCTGAAGCTTCAATATTTTTCAAAAGCACTTCCAGCGTTTTACTCAATTGATTTGAGTCTACTATTTTAAAACTTTTTAAAACCTCTTGAAGGGGCTTTATTAGATGTTGTGAAATATTTTCCTTAAAAGCATTTACTACATTATAGATAAATGCACTTTTAGTTTTAGCTCCTGGAAGGTCCATAAAATTTTGTTTTATTCCCGTATCACTTAGTTCATTTTTCAATTCTTTATCGATTCTTGACTTTATTTCTTTTAAATTTGAAAAATCTTCTTCCAATTCAAACCATAAAATTTTTGTCAGAGTTTCCAAAAAATCAGAGTAAACAATCAGACTTTTTTTAATGCTTTCAGTACTTGCCTCTAGCTCTTGTTTTGTAACTGTGCTATGTTCTCTTTCTATGAGACCTTTAACCTCCTGAGAAATAACATCTGCTTTAATATTTTTCAACAAAATAGCCAATTCTTGGACCATTTCTTCTACTTCTTGCTGCAATAAGTTCGGTTGTGCTATAAAAGTAAATTCATAGAGATTCACTATATCTTCCTTTAATATCAATTAAACACTTTATTATATAAAACTTTTTTATATAAGCAAGTTATTTGTATTAATTTCTACGCCTTCAATCCAACTTAAGTGAGATATTTCATAAATAGCTTGGGGGGTGATTGAATATGCACCTGGCAACAAGATGCTGACTTTATGTTTTTCGAGAAGAAACTTTAGCATTATTTTGGTTTTGCCTCCATTTTTCAATACTGAATTCAACTCCTCAGCAACTTTTTGCGAGTCTGCACATACAGCAGTTAAAACTAATCCTTTCATTAGAGAAGTAACCTTCTCTGTAAATTCAGATATGTCCTTTCCTGATAGTCTCGTTGTGTTTTCTGAAATTTCAAGATCAATTATCACAAATGCTCCAGGTGAAAATAGATTCCTTTTTTCTTCTATTATTTCATTATTGTAGAATGCTATTTCAGAAACATTGTGGGGATCAGAAAGTGTTAGGATAACAAATCTTCCACGTTCTGAGGTTCTCATACGCACATTTAATATTACACCAGCAGTTTTTATCGTCTTACTCTCTCCGATAAACCCAATATTTAATTTTTTCAAAAGAGTTTTAAATTTTTTAAGCGGGTGATTAGTTAAATAAAACCCTAGTGAAAACAACTCATGCTCTAATTTTTCCTCTTCATTAAAATCTTCCACGTTCTCAAGTTTTGGCTTGAGGACATCAAGATTGCCAAATAAAACAGCTTGATTTGACTGCCTATTTTTATTTGCAAAGTAAATCAATGTGTCTATTGACTCGTATAACTGCTTTCTATTTTGGTGCACACTATCGAATGTTCCAGATTTAATTAAACTTTCTAATGCCCTTTTATTTATTATATGCCCCAAATTTTGAATGAATTCCCATATGTCCTTATAAGAACTTGAGCGTGCATTTACTATTCCTTCTGCTATAGCAAAACCAACATTACGCAAAGCAGCAATTCCGTAGCGTATGTGCTCACCCTCTATTGAAAATTCAGCCTTAGATTTGCTGATATCAGGCGAAAGAACAGCAACTCCACTGAATTTTGCAGCATGATAAAACAAATTCAGTTTGTCTCTATCATCAATATTGAGATTCATCAAGGCCGTAAAAAATTCTAGCGGGTAGTTAGCCTTAAGGTAAGCTGTGTGGTAAGATATAATCGCATATGCTGCAGCGTGGGATTTATTAAATCCATAACCAGCAAATTTTGCAACAAGATCAAAAATATAACTTGCCCTGTCGTAATCAACACCGTTTTTTGTTGCTCCTTGAACAAAAAGTTCACGTTGTTTATCCATCTCTTCCTTAATTTTCTTACCCATGGCACGTCTGAGTAAATCCGCCTCTGCTAAGCTATATCCAGAGAGAATACGCGCTATTTCCATTACCTGTTCTTGGTAGATTATTACTCCGAATGTTTCTTTTAACACCTTCTCAAGCAATGGATGAATGTAATCTGGCTTTTCAAGTCCATGCTTTCTTGCAACATAAGTTGGAATGTTATCCATAGGCCCTGGGCGATAAAGAGAAATTAAAGCGATGATATCTTCAATGCAGTCTGGCTTTAGTTTGATTAAAGCTTCTCTCATTCCCGAACTTTCAAGCTGAAACACTCCGATTGAATCACCTCTTGAGAGCATTTCATAGGTTCTTTGATCAATCAAAGAAACCGAGGAAATATCAAATTTTTTTTCATCACGATTAATTAAACGACATACATGATCTATTAGTGTTAGCGTACCAAGTCCAAGAAAATCAAATTTTATTAACCCAGCTTTCTCTACATATTTCATGCTGTATTGAGTGATTGGCAGAGCCGAATTTGGATCATAATAGACGGGAACAAAATTTTCTAATTTTTGATCGCATATTACAATTCCAGCAGCATGAGTTGAAACGTGACGATATATTCCTTCGAGCTTTAGTGATATATCAAGAAGCTTTGCAATTACCTCATCACTATCTCGTTCTTTCTGCAGGTTTTGATCAAGCTCTATCGCTTGCGATAAAGTTACAGGATTTACTGGATTAAATGGAACCATTTTAGATATTTTATCCACTTGAGAGTAAGGCATTTGCAATACTCTACCAACATCACGCAATACTGCCCTTGCTTGCAATTTTCCAAAAGTGATTATTTGAGCAACATAACCGTACTTTTTCTGAACATAATCAATAACCAGGTCCCTTTTCTCTTGGCAGAAATCGATATCAAAGTCAGGCATTGATATACGATCAGGGTTTAAAAATCTTTCAAAGATCAGACCAAATTTTATTGGATCAAGATCTGTAATCTGCAAGCTCCAAGCAACAATTGATCCAGCACCAGAACCTCTTCCCGGTCCAACTGGAATGCCATTTGCTTTGCTCCAACGAATAAAATCAGAAACTATCAAAAAGTAGCCAGCGTAGTTCATCGAAGTTATTACGCTTAGTTCGTAATTCAGCCGATCGTAGTATTGTTTAAGGTCTATGTCCGTTTCATTTGCAATGCGGAATTCTAATCCTGCAACTGCCTGCTCCCTCAGTTCTTCATTCTCAGTTTTATTTTCTCGACAAGGAAATTTAGGCAAGATAGGCTGCCTGCTTCTTGGCATGTAAGAGCACCGCTTAGCTATCACTAAAGTGTTATAAATTGCTTCGGGAATGTCGCTGAACAGTTCCTCCATTTCTTCCACAGATTTGAAGTAATGCTCGGTAGTTAACTTCTTTCTGTTATTCTCCAGGCCATAACTGCCCTCCGATATGCACGTTAATATATCATAAGCTTCATAATCAGATCTATTTGAAAAAAACACATCATTCGTTGCAACTAGTGGTATATTGCGCTGATAAGCAAAATCTATTAAAGCTTCTTCAAGCTCTAGCTCTTTATTCAGCCCATGACGCTGCAATTCAACATATAAATGACCATCGAATGCTGAAAGCAGTTTTTCAACCGTTTCTTTGTCTTGCTTCAATAACAGTTGAGCCAATATGCCGTCATATCCACCAGTTAAGGCGATTAAGCCTGAACTTAAATTTAATAGCTCATCAAAATCAACGTAAGGAATATCGCTGTTATTCTTGCGCTTTTTAAAAGACTCACTCACCAAGGTGACTAAATTAGTGTACCCTTGTTCATTTTTTGCAAGTAGCAGTATTGATAAATTTTGTTCTAAGTGTCGAACGATAATATTGCATCCTATTATTAACTGTATTCCCCTATTAGCTGCATATTCTGCAAATTCAAGTGAGCCAAATAAGTTGCCTGAATCAGTAACTGCAACTGCCGGCATTTTGTTCTGCAAACAAAGACCAATCAGCTCCTCAATTTTAACCGAACTCTCAAGCAGAGAATAAACGCTATGAACACGCAAGTGTATGAACATAAAAAACTTTAGATTAGCAATAAAAGGATAACATTAATTTGCTTGTAAGGATATGAAAAGGTCTAACACTGAAATAACACAAAGAGGCTATTTGAATCTAATTTACTATTCACAATCCCGGTTATTAGCTTATTTGAGTTGACTTTTCATCATAATTATGTAATAATTAAACATATTGTTTAATATTGAAGGTAAAATTATGCCATATAAATCACTGAAAAAAGTACTGAGAACAATTAACGATAAGAAAGATTTAGATAAAGATAATATAATTGAGAAAATAAAAACAGAACTAAAGGAACAGGATCAAGGTCTATATCAAAAGTGGGAGAGCAATGGATCTGATGTAAATTATGTATTTAATTCTTCCCTCTCATCGATGAAATTTACGTTATTAACGATAGCTGCTGAGTATGGTTACGCAAATATAGTAAAGATTTTACTAGAAAAAGAAGCAGATGTTCATAAGAAAGGTCACTTCGATATGACTCCTTTGCATTTCGCTGCTCGGAATGGTTACGCAAATATGGTAAAGATTTTACTAAAAAAAGGAGCAAATGTTAATGAGAAAGGTTACTTCGATACAACTCATTTGCATTTCGCTGCTTGTAATGGTCACGAAAAGACAGTAGAGGTTTTACTAGAAAAAGGAGCAAATGTTAATGAGAAAGGTTACCTCGATATGACTCCTTTGCATTTCGCTGCTTGTAATGGTCACGAAAAGACAATAGAGGTTTTAATCCAAGCAGGAGCAAATGTTAACGCAGTAGATGAATATGGAAAGACTACGTTAGGTCGTGCTAAGGAATATATTAAAAAGTGTGCTGAAGGTTATGCTAAGGGTAAAAACGCAATAAAAGCTCTATTAGAGGCAGGAAGGGGCCCTTTTGTGAAAGCGTGTAATAAATCAATGATTGCCGGTGGAGTAACTGGATTATTAGGCACTGCTATAGCAGTGGCACTTTTTACAACTGGAACAATTGCAGTTCAGTTGATACCTATAGTTATAGCAGTGGTTGCAGTTACAGCAGCAGCACTGGTAGTTGGTTGTGCTACATATGAATTGTTAAAGCCTAGTACTAAAGTTGATGGAGCAGAAAAATCATCGGCCGTCTTAACAACAAATGAACAGCGAGAAGCTGCTTTATAGTAGAGCGCGTTACGCACATCTGTACAGAGTTGAAGATGTCATGCAAGTAGCTGACACTGGCATCCAGTTTTTTTTGTGCAATTCCGTCAAAAAAAAGCGCTTTCGTGTTTACCAACTTAGTTGGATTCCAGTGTCAAGCACTGGAATGACACCAAAGAGGCTACTCGGATGACAACGAAGATGCTGGAATGAAAGGAGTGTTAGATAAAGCTACTTGTATAACTGTTGCACATCCATAAACTCCTTCTCGTTTTGAATGCTGATGATAGTGTGAGTGTTGAAAGGTAAAGGGTCATTTATATGTCCATGGCCTACTCCTTTCATTGTAAATACTGGAAAGTTGACACTTTTTGCAAACCTTTCTTTTACAATTTCGACAAGATTATCATTATAACAGTTAATAAAGTCTCCAAAGATTACTGCATCTACTCCATCAAAAATATGAGCTTGTTTTAGGTGATCTAGACTGCGCTCAATTGAATATGGATAAACTTTTATGTCTTCTAAAAATAGAATTTTGTTTTTTGCGTTTATTTGCCAAGCAGTTCCTATGCTATTTTCAACCAAAGTCATATTACCACCGATGATTTTAGACTCTAATCTGCCATTTTTTAGTCTAACTCCATTATTTATCATCTTTAAGTTGTCAAATCTGATAGAGTTGTGTTGGTTAAGAATTAATTCTTTTAATTTTTCAACAGAGCTTTCAGCAACAGAGTTATTTACTATCATTTCCAACATGGTACCGTGAAGAGTTTGCCAATCATATTTAACTTGCAGATAAATATGTAAAGCAGTGATATCACTATAGCCTATAAGAATTTTTTTGTTTTGAGCAATTCTTTCTTTTTTATCATCGGGCAGCTTTTCTAGGTAAGGAATTAGCCGAGAAGCCCCTTCTCCTCCTCTGATACACCAAATTATTTTGCTATCATCAGTGAGCGCATTAACCAAATCATTCGCTCTAAACTCATCAGAGTTAGAATAAAATGGGTTGTCATTACTGTATATTTTCTCCGAAATGTGAGGATTAAAATCCAAAGTTTTTACGTATTCTCTTATAGTAGGCAGATCTGATTCTTTTCCTTTCGAAGAAGGAGCAATAATATCAACTTGGTCCATTGCATGAATATCTGTGTTAGCACCATAGCTGTACGAACATTCATTTTTGAAGACAGCAAATGGTGTCATTCCAGTGCTTGACACTGGAATCCAGAAATTTTGCTTATAACTGAGCTGATGAGCTAAAGGTAGTTGTCTTACGCTAAAACAAACGTTTTTAATTAAGTTGCATAGAAGCTGGATCCCAGTGTCTGGGCACACCCCACTGGTGGGAATTGCTCCCAAACTACAACGTTCGTACAGTTGTGTGTTAGCACATAAAGTGAAAATAAAATATAAAAGGTAAATGATCATTAAAATATCTTATAAAACTCTTTTTTTAGTATATCATCGAGTTCAGAAAGTAGAACTTTTACTCCTAGTTTTTCCATTGATGTAACGCCGTAATCTTTTAGTCCACAAGGAATAATACCCTCATAGTGGGAAAGGTTTGGAGAGACATTAAGTGCTATGCCATGATAAGTTACCCATTTTCTCAAGCGAATGCCAAAAGCTGCTATTTTTTCTTCTACTCCGTTGTTGTTCACCCAAATGCCTATTCTATCTTCCTTAAATTCCCCAAGTATATTAAAGTGTTTTAAAACATTTATGATCCAATTACTTAGGTCTCTGATATATAGTTTTATGTCACATTTGTTTCTTTTTTTAAGATTTAGCATTAAATATATAATGCGCTGCCCTGGTCCGTGATATGTATATTTACCACCCCTACCTGTTTTATATATAGGAAATAATTTTTCAATAATGTCATCATCTGTTGCACCGATTCCTGCAGTATAAAGTGGAGGGTGCTGGAGCAGCCATACTAGCTCATCAGATAAATTATTGTAAATTTGTTGAATTTTTGCTTCCATGAATTCTACAGCATTGTTATAATCAATAAGTTGGTTAGATATTAGCCATTCCGTCATATTCAATTTCTTTTATTAAACTTCATACTACTCAATAAGTAACTTGATTTTCAAGCAAGTTTAGGCTTTTGGTGAGCTCCTAAAGCTTTCCGTGTAAAGTTGTGTAGGGCTTTGTAACGAAAAAAGGAAGCCATTGCCTGATGATGAAGAATTTGACATATGTTGCTAGATATGCTAACATCATTAATAAATATTTAACATTTATATTTTTAGCTAGGAGGTAATTATACCAAATATAAGTACAGAGTTTAAACAAAAAACTCAACTTCTTGAAAAACATTTTCATGATAGAACACTTCAGCCTATGAGCGAGTTCAAGAAAGTAGGAGAGAAGGAAGTAGGCTGCAGTTCAGGATTTCAAGCAGAGCATGAGTATAGTAACAATGAAGGTGACAAGGCAGCTTTCATGGTTAAGTCTGTTCTAAACCATACTCTGACAAAAGAGGAAGAACAGTCTAAGTTAGCACAATTCAAAGAATCTTTTTACAAAGGATCAAGAAAAGCTACAAAATTGCAAAATCCTTATTTGCCGGATTTTATAATAAACAGTCTTATTGATTTATTATGGCTGCAGGTAGAAAGCAGTATATGTTATGACGACTTAAATATTGCTGATTTTATCAGGGAATATGTTGCTGGTGATTTATATAAGCTGTTTTTATATGACAGAGCTCCAATTGTTGAATTGGTAACAAATAACGATTTGCCAGAGGAAAGATTTGCTAATGGTAATGATCAATTTAAAGAGCGCATCGAGCAAGAGAAAGATCAAGAGCAACTTCATCTGAGATCAAAGTTTTTGAGTAAGTTTACAACATTAATGGATCTTAAGAAAAAAGGTGAAAATTACCAAGATGCAAAAGGTTTTGAGAAAATACTGGCTGCTCAAATATTGCTTGGAGAAGCTGATATTGTGAACCCAGAAAATTTTGGTGTAATAGAAAAGGAGTATGAAAATGCAAAGGGTGAAAAAGTAAAAGAAAAACTCTGGGCAAAAATTGATCATGGTAGGTCATTCTATTTAAGCTTTAGTAATGTCAAAGGTTATTTACAAAACTTTTTTACCTTTCTGATCCCATTGAGAAGCTATGGCATAAAAATAGATCTAGAAAAGCTATCAAAAGAATTAGAGGATTTTATTGACTATTATGATCAGAATAAAGAAAAATTTGAAGCTTTAATAGATAGGAAGGCAAGCACTTTAAATCATGTATTGAATCCTAATATGGAATTTAAGCTTAGGTATACTAATGGATCCAGATTTAATGTTAGGAATTTTAAGTACATGAATGGGGAATTTAAAGTCCAAAAGAAGCAAGTAAGTTTTTTTATTAAAACTCCTGATAACAATTCTCCAAGTACTAGTTTTAGTGATTACTTTAAGCAAAACTTAGAAACTCAGGTTAAAATGGCAAGAAATCTTACTGGTCCATTGAAAGATCTTGCTGAACCATGGAAAATTTTCGATAAAATTGAAAAGATTAATAGCTACATAATTAAACCTTCATTCTGTCTATTTGTTCCAACGTTAATAGCAGCTATATTCACAAGTGGAACTTTATGCACAGCTTTTACTGTAGCTGCAGCGGTAACAGGAATGTGTATGCTCGTTGGAATAGTGACAAGCATTTGTCTTAATGTTTATGCAATGAGTAGCTGCAATAGCAAAATTAACAACCCAAAAGTTGAGGGATTTCAAGGAGAGCTTCAGCTTTGATAACAGCTTTTCTGGTTTCTTTAACGATGGTGTAGTTGAAGTAGTCCATGTTTGTCATCCGAGTAGCTGACACTGGGATCCAGCTTTTCATACAATCTAGTCAAAGGTGTTCGTTCTGGTATAAAACAGCTATGCTCACTAGTTAAGTGCGCTATCTACAATTAAATTCTTGGATCCCAGTGTCAGCTACTCGGATGACATCATTCTTGTAACACTAATTGATATAATTCAACTACAATTTCAAATTTTTAACAAAATTTTCAGGAGGCACATATGAATTTTAATATTTTTCAAAGAAAGAAAAGCAGTGAATACTCTGCTTTGCAACTAATGATGGAACCAAGTTGGAGTAGGCGCGATTATGCAAGTTTTGCTGAGGAAGGCTACATAAAAAATGTCATTGCCTTTCGAGCAATTAATATGATCGCAAGTGCTGCATCTTCGGTACCTTTTATTCTCTGCCAGCTTACTGACCAGGGAAAATCACAACTAAAAACACATCCTTTACTAAAATTACTTTATTCTCCTAATCCAATGACATCAAAATCGGAATTTATTGAAGGGATTGTGACTTATCGATTAGTTAATGGCAATTCTTATGTATTGATGATTGAGGCGCAGAACAAACCAACAGAGCTTTATCTTCTGCGCCCCGATAGAGTTGAAATTGTTCCGGGGAGAAGTAACGTTCCTTATGCCTATCGTTATACCGTAAATAACAACAGTTATGACTTTAAAGTTGATAAATTGACTGGGCGTTCAACAGTACTGCATCTTAAAACCTTTAACCCTTTGAATGATTGGTATGGACTTTCACCAATTGAGGCAGCTGCATATAGTATATATCAGCATAACCAAGCGGGAGCTTGGAATCAGGCAATGCTGCAAAATGGAGCAAGACCAAGTGGTGCAATAGTTGTGAAATCAGAAAAGGATGGAAGCGTTGGAAACTTAAGTCAAGAGCAGTACCAACGCTTAAAAGCGCAGATAAATGATCATTACTCAGGTCCTGTCAACGCTGGAAGACCTATATTGCTTGAAGGAGGTTTAGAGTGGAAGGAAATGAGCTTATCACCGAGGGATATGGATTTTATTGAGTCAAAACATAGCTCAGCTCGTGATATTGCGCTAGCTTTTGGCGTTCCGCCGCAGTTGCTTGGCATACCAGGTGATAATACTTATAGCAATTTGGTTGAAGCACGCCTTTCCCTTTGGGAACAGACAGTCTTACCGACGCTAGAAAATATTATTTGTTACCTGAATTCTTGGCTAGTGCCCAAGTTTGGCAAAGATTTATGTTTGTCATATGATAAAGACGCGATAGAAATTCTAATGGAGAAAAGACAAAAGATGTGGAAATACGTAGAAAACGCAAGCTTCATGACGCTCAATGAAAAAAGAGAAGCTTTTGGCTTGCAACCGTTACCCGGTGGTGATAAATTGGGTTGATATTATTTTTTTGCATATTAAATTAACTACAATGAAATTGTGGGGTAAATTATGAATGAAAGGGAACAAAGAGAATTGGATGAACTATTAATGAATTCTTCTAAAGGAGAGAATATACAGCAGATTACGGAGTTGATAGAAGCTGGAGCAAATATTAATGCAGTAACAACTGTGCAAAAGGAGACTCCTTTACATATTGCAGTTAGGTATGGTCATAAGGAAGTAGCAGAGTTGCTGCTTAATAAAGGGGCAAATGTTAATGCAGTAGAAAGGCGAAAGTGGACTCCTTTACATACTGCAGTTAAAAGTGGCAAGGTGGAGGTAGCAGAATTGCTGCTTGATAGAGGAGCAAATGTTAATGCAGTAGATAATCTGGATATGACTCCTTTACATTTTGCACTTAAGTATAATCGGGAGGAATTAGTAAGGTTGCTGCTTGATAGAGGAGCAAATGTTAATGCAGTGGACAAGAAAGGAAGGACCCCTTTATCTATTGTAGCTAGTGATGATTACCACATAGGGTATTGCGATAAACCGATGGTAGTAAGAACTATAATTGCATATGCTGTGGTACATAGTGGTATCACAACGAAACCAGAGTGTATTGTCAAAAATATTGAATTGTCCAAATTTTGGGATGATTATCAGAATGAGATGATGAACGTCAGGCTTAGTAACAGCAATATATCATTATATCAGTTTCTGCGGGAGACTGATGAGAATAAATTAGCAGGTTATTTTTCTGGTAGAGAATATGATGAAATAAGGTGTTCTGACGCATTGGAATATATATCAGAATTTCCTGAACACGTTAGTACGATAGTAAGCCAATTTGATAAGGCATCGGACAGAAGGGGTTTATTGGATAAAAGTAAAGCAGCTATAGAGAATTCTAATTTGTGGGTGTTACATCAAGTTTTTGACGAAGTAACTTATCACTTAACAGATAAAGAGTTAAAGAACATTATAGAGGCATTTCCAAGTCGGAATTTGGATAATCCAAGTGCTGAACAACTTCAAGCAGCTGCTCAAGCTCATAATTAGAGTAATGTACACAGGCCTATGCTCATTATAAAAGGAAAAAGTTTTACCATTACCCTGATGATAAGTTGAATTGATGTTTATATAGTGTAGATATTTATACTAAGCTGTAAGAAATTAGAGGTATTTTATGTATCAAGAACAAGAAAATTCAGTAAGTAATTCTCGATTTACTCTTCCTCATATGGAATTATCGTTGAGAGCCAAACAAGATACTAATCCAACAGATAATGAAGGTCTTGTCCCTTTACATTATGCTGCTTGCGGAAATCGCTTAGAGCAAGTGAAATTATTGCTTAAAAACGGAGCAAATGTTAATGCAGTGGATAATTATGGTTTTACTCCTTTACATTATGCTGCTTCCCTAAATTGTAAAGAGGAGGTGGAATTATTGCTTAAAAACGGAGCAGATATTAATGTAAGAAATCATTTCGGTGCTACTCCTTTATATTTAGCTGTTCAGGGAGGCCATGAGAATGTGGTAAAATTATTGCTTAAAAGCGGAGCAAATATTAATATAGCAGATAATTCTAGCAAGACTGTTTTACATTTATCTGTTCTCAAAGGCCACACAGAGATAACAAAGTTATTGCTTGGAGATATGGAGAGTCCAAGTACAAGCTGCAGCGATATAAGCATTGAAGAGTTACAAGTAACTATAGTATTTCCTAAAGTAAATGATAAAGGTATAATAAAGTATTTGAGTTATAATGGCATATAGTGTGGATTTAAGGGAAAAGGCAGTATTGATGATAGAAAAAGGTAAGACAAAGGTTGAGGTAGCAGAGCTTATGGAGATAGGAATAGCAACTCTGTACCGTTGGTTAAAAAAGAAAGCTGCTGGTGAAAGCCTCAAGCCATCTAAAAACGGTAGCTTTATTCGAAAAATAGACCCCAAAATACTCGAAGAATATGTTACAAAGAATCCAGATCATACTCTGGCAGAGATGAAACAAAATCTTGGATTTGGAATAAACTCAATTTGGTATAGACTAAAACAGCTAAAAATTACTTTAAAAAAAAGTCACACTATATCAAGAGCGCAATCAAGAAGATAGGGAGCAATTTATTGATAAAATCTCAAAAATAGACCATTCCAGCATCTTATATATAGATGAAGCAGGAGTTGATAATAAGTTATACCGAGAATATGGACGCGCTCCAAGAGGAAAGAAAATTTATGCAGATATTCCAGGGAGAACTCGAGAGAGAATCAGTATAGTAGCCGGGTGGATTGGAAAGAGATTTATTGCACCAATGACTTTCAAAGGTGGGTGTTGACAAAGAGGTATTCAATACATGGTTGGAGAAGATGTTATTACCTAAATTGCCACTTGGCACAACTATAGTTATGGATAATGCTACATTTCATAAGACCACTAAAACAAAATCATTAATAGAGTCTTTTGGCTGTCATTTGCTGTATCTTCCAACATATTCACCAGATTTGAATCCTATAGAATACTGTTGGCATACCATCAAAAGCCGCCTCAGACCTCTCATGTATAAATATACAGACTTACAGCTTTTGGTTGGTAATACCATAATGGAACTTTATCATCCATTTTAGAAAATACTATAGCAATGAAGACAGTGCTATTCCTCCTTCTCCTCTTGAAGAACAGCGAGATGAAGAGAGAAAAGCAATAGAGAAAAATAGACTATTAAAATCAAAAAAAAGGACAAAAGAACTGGAGAAAGAAAATGCAAAATTGGAAAAAGAATTATCTGAACAAGAAAAAGCAGATGAATGGAAAAAAAAATTAATGGCAAAGCAAGTGAGTTTTTCTTCTATTTATTAGAATCTATCAAGTTGGAAGAAAAAAAAGATGATAAGGAAGAAAAAGTCAGTGAGGTAACATTAAGAAATTTTGATAACAAGGTAATAATCCACTGGAAAGATGGCTCTCAAATGACTTTTAATATCCAGAAACAAGATGGGCTTCAAGCTCAACCTAACACAAAAGTTGATTTTGTGGATCCAGATGTTCATGCAGCATTTGAAGTAGCTTATTCAAGGTAGCTACTATAGATATATAGTCTTAGATATTGTTAGTAATGAAAAGGCTAGATACCTACATAGCTAAAAAGTGTAACATATCACGCAGTAAAGCACAAAGATTGATACAAGATGAGAGGGTAACATTACTTGGCACGCCGATAATTAATAATGACCACATAGTAAAACCAGGTGAAGAGTATATAGTACATCTCGTTCAACCTGACATATCCACATCAATTGAACCTAACTATAATATAAAGCTTGATATCATCTACGAAGATGGGGACATTATAGTTCTGAGTAAACAAAGTAGATTAACAGTACACCCAGGTGCTGGAACAAACAATGATACACTCCTGAATGCAGTGATCGCTCACCTTGGCAAAATTCCATATACAAATACAAAACCAGGAATTGTTCACAGGCTTGATAAAGATACTAGTGGACTCATGGTAATTGCAAAAAATGAACAATCCCACAGCTTCTTGTCTGAGCTGCTATCAAATCGTAAAATAAAACGGGAATACTTAGCAGTAATTTGGGGAGCATTACCTAATCTGCAAGGAACAGTAAAAACCCATATTGCTCCAAAACGCAGTAATAAAGAAATGATGTGTGTCACAAAAACAGCAGGTAAATTAGCAATCACTCATTATTCAGTGAAGAAAATTATAGGGCAAGCAAGCCTGGTTAAATGTACTTTAGAGACAGGCAGAACACACCAAATTCGAGTACACATGAGCCACATAGGACATTCTGTAGTTGGTGATCAAGTTTACGGAAAAAATAGTAGTAAAAGTGAAAAACATGCTAAAAACTCTGACTTTATCCGTAATTTCAATAGACAGGCACTACATGCTCACACGCTAGGCTTATACCATCCAAAAAGTAAAGAATATATGGAATTTGTTTCTGATTTACCACAAGACATGCAAGTCTTAATCGGTGAATTTGAAAATATATCTTAACAACATTCATATCAATATTATCATCCATGTTATCAAGAAGTTAATTAATGAGAGAAAAACTGCTGCACTACCTAGATCTTTCACTTTTTTTGAAAGTATATGTTGTTCACTGGAAATACGCTCAATTGTTGTTTCAAAAGCAGTGTTAATAATTTCTACAATTAACACCAAAAATAGGCTACTTACCATTACTGCACGTTCTAAATTACTTACATCTAAAACAAACAAAGTTGAAACACATATTATAAAAAGCAGTAACTCCTGTCTGAACGCAACTTCTGATACAAAAGCTGATTTTATTCCTTCACAGGAGTATTGAATTGCTTTTATTAGACGAGTAATGCTTTTCTTCATTATCAATTTTGGAAACTCAATGAATTACACTTATTGCACTCAGGTAAAAAATGCATGAAAACACCTTTCAGTCGTGATCACTTACAAAGATTTTTAAGTTAAAGTCTAGCATATTGTTTGAATCAAGAAAATTAGTACAAAGCCTTTCAACAAACGCTCAAGGCAGTTATATATTGATACTGACACAAAAATCCTTTAATTACATTTCTCTCGCCTTAGCTTACACGATCCTCATTTTGAAATAAGTAATAATTTATTATAGTCTTGATATTTAAACATTTTGTATCTGCTGTAATGATTTCACTTCCAATTTGCTATTCTTTACATATTGAATTGCAAGCGCTAACGCTTTACTCCCAGAAGCTGTGGTGCTATAAGCTATATTTTGCAAAATAGCAGTTCTCCTGATATCTTTGCTATCTGAAACTGATTTCACACCTTTTGAAGTATTGATTACTAGATTTATTTTTCCATCTTTGAGCATATCAACTATGTGGGGTCTGCCTTCTCTCACTTTATTTACAGCTTTTGCAGCAATGCCGTTATTGTTCAGATACAAAGCTGTGCCTTTGGTGGCATATATTTCAAAACTCAGTTCTTTCAACATTCGTACAACAGGCAATATATACTCTTTATCATCATCTTTTACTGAAACCAGAGCTGTTCCTTCTGTTGGTAACTTGTATCCTGCAGCCATGTGCACTTTTGCAAGTGCAGCTCCGAAAGATAAGTCAATTCCCATCACTTCTCCTGTTGATTTCATTTCAGGACCAAGTAAAGTGTCAATTCCCGAAAAACGCGTGAATGGAAAAACAGCAGCTTTAACTGCAAAATGATTGAAAGGCTTGTTTTCCTGATTCAATTTTTTACCCAAAATAACCTGAGTGGCAAGCTTTGCAATAGGAATATTGATTACCTTGGAAATAAAAGGAACTGTACGGCTAGCCCTTAAATTCACTTCAAGTATGTATACATCACTCTCTTGAACAGCAAACTGAATGTTTATCAGACCTTTCACTTCTAGTGCAAGAGCTATTCTTTCAGTTTGGAGCTCGATCTCTTTTATTACTTCGTCACTCAATGTATTTGTCGGTATTGAGCATGTTGAATCGCCAGAGTGGATACCAGCTTCTTCAATGTGCTCCATGACCGCTGCAATGAAAACTTTTTTCCCATCACATACAGCATCAACGTCAACCTCAACTGCATTGACTAAAAATTTATCAAGAAGCAGTGACCCGTGTTCAAAAATTTTGGTTTGATTCAAGACATACTCTTTAAAGCTCTGAGTATCGTGTCTAATCGACATAGACTGACCGCCGAGGACATATGATGGCCTGACTACTAGTGGAAACCCCACCTTTTCTGCGTTGGTTAACGCTTCTTTTACTGAATGGCAGATAGAACTTTCAGGTTGTTTTAAATTAAGTTGCAAAGCAAGGTTTTTAAATCTCATGCGATCTTCTGCAAGGTCAATAGAATCAAACGAAGTTCCCAGAATTTTGAAACCTCTCTCGTTAAGCACTTTGGCTAACTTTAAAGGTGTTTGACCACCTATTTGAACTATTACACCAACCAGTGTGCCATTTTCTTGCTCTTTGCTTAGTATTTCAAGCACATCCTCTGCAATCAGTGGGGCGAAATATAAACGATCAGCGGTATCATAATCAGTTGAAACGGTTTCCGGATTACAGTTAATCATTATTGTTTCATACCCCATTTCTTTGGCGGCAGAAGCTGCATGTACGCATGCATAATCAAACTCAATACCTTGACCAATGCGATTTGGACCACTTCCTAAAATAACAACTTTTTTTCGATCCGAAATATTCGCCTCACATTCCGTTTTATTTTCAACATCACCCTCATAGCAGCCATACATATAAGCAGTGCTCGATTCAAATTCAGCTGCACAGGTATCTACACGCTTATAAACTGGATTAACATCAAATTTTTTCCTTATTGCTTCAATTTGTTCTACTTTCTTATTGCTTAATTTTGCCAATCTTGCATCTGAAAACCCCATTTTTTTCAGCTCTAACATTTCATATGCAGTTCCAGGAAGGCCGTTTTCCTTGATTTTTTGTTCAGCCAAGATGATTTGCTGTATATTTTGCAGAAACCATAAGTCATATCCTGTAATCGAATTTATTTCTTCTATGCTAATTCCGTGACGCATTGCGTCAGCAGCAATCAGTAATCTGTTTGGCAGCAATTTTGCTAATTGAGATTTAACATCTGTGTCTTCAGAAAACACTTCATCAAGTCCCGTGAGCCCTGTTTCAAGTGAGCGAAAAGCTTTCTGTAGTGACTCATTAAAAGTGCGGCCTATAGACATTACTTCTCCCACTGATTTCATGGAGGTTGATAGTTCACAATTCGTCCCCTTAAATTTCTCAAACTCAAATCGAGGAATTTTAGTGACGATATAATCAATCACTGGTTCGAATGCAGCAGGTATAACTGGAGCACAGTCGTTACATATTTCATCGAGCGAATAGCCAATAGCAAGTTTAGTTACAACTTTTGCAATAGGATAGCCTGTTGCTTTCGAAGCAAGTGCAGAGGAGCGAGAAACCCTTGGATTCATTTCAATTACAACGAGGCTTCCATCTTCTTTAGGATTCACTGCAAACTGAACATTTGCACCACCGGCGCTAACATCAATTTCTCTCAGCACTGCTATAGATGCATTTCTCATTTGTTGATATTCAGCATCACGCAGAGTCAAAGCAGGAGCAACTGTGATACTATCTCCGGTGTGCACTCCCATTGGATCAATATTTTCTATTGAACACACTATTATACAGTTATCCTTGCAGTCACGGATAACTTCCATTTCATATTCCTTCCAGCCCATAATTGATTCATCTATCTGAACTTCATTTATTGGTGAAATTTTTAGAGCACTTTCTGCAATATTGAAAAACTCCTCTTTATTGTATGCTATGCCGCTACCTGCGCCACCAAGAGTGAATGATGAACGGATGATTGCTGGTAATCCAATGTAATCCAAAGCCTTTTTTATTTGTTCTTGATTTTTTATAATGATACTTTTGGGGTATTTTAGACCTATTTTATCCATGGATTGGCGAAATAATTCTCTATCTTCCGCTTTTTTTATTGCTTCTCTATTTACTCCTATTAATTCTACGTTGTATTTGTCTAACACTCCATCATCTGCAAGTTTTATTGCACAATTAAGTGCTGTTTGCCCTCCCATTGTTGGTAATATTGCGTCTGGCCTCTCCTTAATTATAATTTTCTCTATGATTTCAGGTAGCACCGGCTCAATATAAGTTGCATCAGAGAATTCAGGATCTGTCATTATAGTTGCGGGGTTGGAGTTAACTAAAATGACTTTATAACCTTCACTTTTTAATACTTTACAGCTTTGCGTTCCAGAATAATCAAACTCGCATGCCTGACCTATAACTATTGGGCCTGCTCCTATTACTAATATAGATTCTATATCTGTGCGTTTTGGCATAATTACAATAATAGTCTCGACTCAAATAATGTTACCAATCTTTCCTGTGTATGTGAATTTTTATTAAACCTAACTACCTTTAGGCTTAACGGTATCTTTGCAGATACTATGGTAATTTACTCGGGAGATTTGCTAAGTGGTAAGATTTGTCCTGATATGCTACAATCTTCAGAAGCAAGTTCTACAAATTTGTCTGTCAGTTTATCAGGTGGCACCAATTCAGATATATCTTTTCCCGAAAATGCTTGCTTATACATTTCACTATCGATAGGCCCTTCCGAATACACGGCATTTATGCATAAGTTCGTATGTTTTGTCTCAGATGCATATATCTTCACCATTGCTTCTAGTGCAGCCTTACTTGCAGCATATGGTACCCAATATGGATAAGAGGAAGGAGAAAGTGTTATCTCTGAGGTCATGAATATCGCTCTTCCAGCATTAGACTTTTTTAGTATTGGACCCAAATTTTTTAGCAAGTACCAACTGGCAGTAAAATTTGTATTCATTACGTTCTGTAGATCTTCAAGCTCACAATCATGAACAGAGCTCAACTTACCTAAAATTTCAGTGCATGCAATCAGTATATCAAGTGTTCCAGATTCTGATAATTTTGGGCTTTCTATCATATTTGCCAGTTTTTCTACGTTTTCAAAGTCTAAAAGATCAAGCTGAATTAGTTTCACAGAGCCTTCTTTCAGCTCTTCAATTTCGTTATACAATGGCTTGAGATTATCAAGAGATCTGGAAATCAGAATTACACATGCACCTTCTTTTACAAATCTTTTTGCAACAGAAGAGCCTATTCCACCTGAAGCTCCGGTAATTAAAGCTATTTTACCTTCTAAGTCACCCATTTCTTTCTCCTTAGCAAGATCCATTGAAATATTTTAGCTGAAAATTAAATTTTGCTCCATATATAAAAATCAAACTTAGCACATAAAAAAATAGTAACGATACTATCACACCACCTAAACTTCCATATATCAAATTCAGTTGGTCAAAGGAAGCTTTTAAGTATTGCTTGAAAGCTGAAGCAGAGATCGTCCAAAGAATAACAGCTACACAAGATCCGGGAAATACGTCTGATAAGTTTTGTTTTATGTTTGGCAATGTAAAATATAGCCAAGATACTATAGTAAAAAGCACAAACTCAATAAGTAAATATCTAGTATAACTTAGCCCTTGGTAAGAAAAATCAATTAACATTGGCACTAATGTAAAAAATACTATAGTCAGAGTTGTAACAAGCGTAATTGCTAAAAATTGTAATATACTGAGCACCCTTCTCCATATATAAGGCGATGAAACCGGGACTTTATAGGCCTTATTCAATATCGTTCTGAATCCTTCAATTGTCGATGAGGCAGTCCAAACAGCGCCTACAATTGCCAAGGTTAATAAGCTTTGCGGAGGGCCTGATATTATCTCCCTAATACGTGGCATCAAAGATGATAAAATATCCTGTGGCATGTTATCAATAATAAATGCCCAGCCGACATTGTATTGATCTAAGAAATTTGCGAACGTTGATGCCATGGCCATTAAAACAATAAGAAAAGGAAATATTGATAACAGGATTAAAAATGATAGATATCCTGCGTGCTCCACTCCATCATTATAAATTGTGTCAATTAAAGCACGATAAAGGCAATAAACGATACTATAAAATTTCTGTAGCACTTGTAATATAAATAAACTAAGAAAAGTATTCTAAATGAAATAAAGCATACTTTTAAGCAAAAAATCCTCACCGTTTACTAAAATTTAATCAAAATGATAGATAATCCAGTGTTAAATACGGAGGCATAATGAAAAATTTTCTTCTACTTGTAGCTTTAATTCTTTCCTTTGCATTTGATGCAAATGCTAAAAATACTTTTGTTGATAAAAATGATACAACATCATCAGTGATATGCAAGATAATAGGCTATACTCACGGCATAGGTGGACCGATGATCACAATAGTGATAATTGGTGCAGCTTTGCTTGCGATATTCGGCAGAATGCCATGGCCAGCGCTTTTTGCACTCGGTGCGTTCACTGCTGTGTTTTTTGGCGCTCCTGTAGTCGTTTCAAAAATAACACCAGAAGGTGTGATTTGTAAAGACGGTGCAGTAGCGGATAAGTAATAGAAATTACTGGAGGCATAATGAAAAATTTTCTTCTACTTGTAGCTTTAATTCTTTCCTTTGCATTTGATAATGCTTTTGCTGCTGCTGTTACTGATGATGCAACAACCAATACAATATGCAAAATGTAGGCTATACTCACGGTATAGGCGGGCCTATGATTACAATAGTGATAATAGGTGCAGCATTGCTTGCAATATTTGGCAGAATGCCATGGCCAGCGCTTTTTGCACTTGGTGCATTTACTGCTGTGTTTTTTGGTGCACCTGTAGTTGTTTCAAAAATAGTACCAGGTGGTGTGATTTGTAAAGATGGTGCAACTGCTTGCCCTGATGGTAAAACATGGAATGCAACAACAAATACATGCGCATAATAAGCATTAAAGCTTCAAAACATTAGCAAATGGTGCTTCTTAAAGAAGCACCATCATTGCACGAACTTGTGATTTAAGAGCAATTTTTGCCAGTTCATCCAAGTACTGGTTTACTTTATGACGGTGTCATCCCAGTGCTTGACACTGGGATCCAGGAAATTTGATTGGATATTAAGTTTATGAGCATAAAAGCAGTTAATTTTATGTTAAAACACAACATTTTTGATGATCATGAAAAAACTGGATGCCAGTGTCTGGGCACTGGCATGACATCATCTTTTTTATCAGATACATATGAAATCAGCGCTTTCTTTCTTGTCATCCCAGTGCTTGACACTGGGATCCAGCCTTTACTTACCAACAAAAACTTAGCATAACTTTCATGCTCAAAAAATTCCTGGATTCCAGCGTCACGCGCTGGAATGACATCTGTGCTCTTTTTGCTATAAATATTAAGAAATTTACCAAACGAAGAAAAAAGGCAAAAGAATCCCCGTGTGACGAGTTTTGACCCTATAATAATGTAAATTGGCGCTGTAATAATGTGCTAACGCTTAAAATAAGCGCGTTTTGGCTGAATGTAGAAAAAATAAAAAAGACATGCAGCCGCTATAATTTTTATGTAATTTGCCAATAAATATCTGAGTTTTTTACTGAATTTTTGTTGTTGAACCCGCGCGGATCGAAAACAATGATAAATACTCTTAGTATCATAGTAAAGGGAATGACGAAATTTGTAAAGTAGTTTTCACTCAAATGACGCCCAGGCAAAAACTATATGGTTATGCAAAAAATCTATTTTTAAAACTGTTAATATAACATAGAAAAAACCTCACCTTCATTAATAATAGATTACTTACCAATCGGATAATCACCAGTGAAACAAGCATCGCAATATTGCGGTGTAGCGTTGTTACGTTTTTCTTCTTTAACAGCCCTGTATAGTCCATCAATACTCAAGAAGGCTAGGCTATTTACTCCTATAATTTCCTTAATTTCCTCTACAGATTTATTTGCAGCAATTAAATCTTTGCACTCTGGCGTATCTATTCCATAAAAACAAGAATGCTTAATTGGTGGGCTTGAAATTTTGAGGTGAATCTCTTTTACTTCCGCATCCTTTAGCATAACTATTATATTTCTGAGCGTACTACCACGCACTATACTATCATCTATTAAAATTATGTTTTTGCCTTTCAAAGTGTGCTTATTAGCATTGAATTTTAATTTTATTCTAACTTTACGTACTTCAGCGGTGGGTTGTATAAAAGTTCTTCCTATGTAATGATTACGAATTATCCCCAGTTCCATAGGTAATCCTGAATGCTTTGCATATCCAATAGCTGCAGGTATTCCAGAATCAGGTATTGGTACAACCATATCTACATTGTTTTTTGGTGGGCTCTCTTCTGAAAGTATTCTTCCTATTTCTTTTCTTATGTCATATATGGACCTATTCTCCATTATGCTGTCTGGTCTCGAGAAGTAAACGTATTCAAAAATACAAAAACTTGATTTTTGCTGTGGGAAAGGAAACATTGAGGCTAGCTTACTATCCGAACTGATGGTAACTAATTCGCCTGGTTCTATTTCTCTAATAAACTCTGCATTTATTATATCAAGAGCACAAGTTTCAGATGCAAGAACGTAAGAACCGTTTAACTTTCCTAAAACAAGAGGCCTGATTCCAGATGGATCACGTACTCCAATAACTACTTCTTGATTGATTGCCACAAAAGAATAAGCACCTTGTATTTGCTTTAATGCATATATAAAACTCTCTAAAAAGCTATCTTTTTCACCGCTTGCTGTCAGATGCACTACTACTTCTGTATCAATATCTGACTGAAAAACGCACTCTTGTTTAATTAATTGTTCGCGTATCGGAGAAATATTAATTAAATTACCATTATGTGCTATGGCAAAATCCCCAAATTTGCCACTTTTGCCAAACATGGGCTGCACTCCAAATTTACTACCACTTGTTGAGTATCGAACATGACCTATTGCACAATCTCCAGGTAAGGATTTCTTTATTTCATCTATATCATCAAATACACTGCTCACTTGACCTTGAAAGTGATAAGAGTGCAGCTTATCGTTGTTACTGGTTACTACGCCAAAAGACTCTTGACCTCTATGCTGCAAAGCGTGGAGAGCAAGTATAGAGTTAAAAGCAGCACTTTGGTTGTAACTTATGCCAAATACCCCACACTCCTCATGTACTTCATCAAGCATGAAAAATATTAAATAAAGCCTGATTGTACTTTAGTAGAGGCAAAGTACAAGAATTTTATTTGTTAATCCCTTTCAAAGTTGAAGCTTTCTACGGTAGTTTTGATGTATACCAGAAAGTAGGTTATATGCAATTAACCAATTTTGAGATTTTTGACAATTTTTTAGTACTGAAGAGAAAAAGATATTTTTATTGACTTATCTATGTATTGAAGTAATCACTAAAAAGTTTTAGTGGTTATGGTATATAATATGTCTAAGCAAGTAGGTAAACAAGGTGAAAGTAATCTTATTTTAGAGCCTGAACAGTTCTCTAACAGCTTCTTCAATAGTCAACAGAGTAGTTCATCAAATCCAAAATTACCGACTATAAGTCGTAAAGATAGGCATATGGATTTAACCAAGAAAAGGTACGCAAAAAACAAAGATGTTGCAGAATATCTAAGGAGTTATGACTTTATTAAAAGAGCAGAGGAATTGTCAATAATTTATCTTTTTGAGCGAGACCCATCTTCTACGAAATTGCAAATACCATTGACTACAGATGAACAAATTCTAGTTAAAAAATTTTGTGATGAGATGATAAAAGGTATAACAGAACACGATGAGCAAGAAAGCGTTTTAAAGTACATGGAACGCATAATAGAGGATTATTTAAATCAAGGAATAAGATTAAACTCATATTACGGTAAGGATAATAAGACTGTAACAAATTTTATATTTGAAAAAATGGAAGAATTAATTAATCGCTTTCATGCAAATCCACACAATTCAACTACAAAAAATATCATACAAAAGATCACTCGTAATTTAGTGTTAAAAGGTGGGGTAGAAAAAGGATTATCTTTTTACAGCGATATTGAAGGCGGATATTACGGCTCTAATTATTTAAATGATCTTAACGAACAATGTAAGAGTAAGAAAAAAATGCTAGAGGGTCTAGCATATGAAGGTATTGTGAAAGAAAATAACAAGCAAATTGATAAATATGATCTTGAAGTAGAAGTAGATAATAAATATTTTTATATTAAGTATCCACAAGGTAGTATTGTTGAAACTGCAAGAACTTTAAATAATGAAAAAGCTAAGGATTTAGAAGTTGGCATATTTCAGATTGAGGAAAGTATAGTAAAAGTTGAAATTACAGAAGATGGAAAAAGAAATTACACAGATATCTTAAAAGGTGGTATTGAAATATTTTTTACTACTAAAATAGGAGAGATTAGTATTTATCTACGGAAAGATGGTAACAAAATGGTAGTAGAAATTGATGAGAAAAGCAAAATAAGGTTTAGCAAGTTAGAAAACAAATCAAGCTTTGGAGGGAATTGTCTTATACAGGGGAAAAGTGTTTTAGAAGTTATGGGCAAGAGTTTTGAAAATATTCCTGAGGAGTTAACTCAGACTATTAAAAACGTTCCATCTACTAGTCTTATGCAAACATGTTTACAACAACAAGAAAACTCTAGTAGGGAATTAAATTAATGTATTTTTAGGATAAGAATTAAGAAGTTAATTATAAACATCCATACGCATTCGATTGGAGTAGAGGATATGGGGCAGCAATTAGCACAAGGACTAAAGGCAAATATGGTTGTCAAATAGTGATTGATTAAATCAATTTAGAGAAGTAAATAGCAGCTTTGCAGCTTGTTTTTATGAACAAAGATAAAACGTTGTAGCCAAGTGCGCTTTCAGCATTGTGCTGAATTGCAATATCTCTGTGTTCTAACTCCTCATCACGAAACTTACTTATAGTTTCTCTTAATTCCCCATCTTCTAAATGTAAGACCTGCTTCTTGTAATGCTCTCCGATCACCTCTTCAACTGCAGCAGTGCAAGCCATAGCAGCTTTTTTACCCATCATAGCAGTTACAACACCAAGTGACACCCCTAAAACATTCCAAACTGGCAGCAAAGCAGTAGGACGAACTCTTTGCTCCTTGATTTTCTCATTAAAATAGTGGAAATGTTCTTTTTCCTGCTCCTCCATTTCAATTATTTTGTCAATTATAGAAGATTTTTTAAGAATAAATTTTTGACCAGAATAAATGCAAATGGCTCCATATTCGCCAGCATGATTTACTCTAACTGCTTGTTCTAAAAAATTTCCTTTCAATTTTTTTATATTGCTTTCCAATGTCTCCTCCCTTTATTTCTGCATTAGTACTACTATAAACCAACATATTATAGAGTAAATAAAATTCCATGCGTACATTGCACAAACATTGTGATTACAGGAACTCAAGCAGCTATAGCAACGGCAAGAGTTACTTGACGGACTCCTCCATTCTCCTTAAAATAAGGGTGAAGATATATTATTTATCTTCAGTCTGTGCAGATAAAGCGACAAAAAGCTCAATATACTTGATGTTTAATTTTTTGCACTATGTGCACTCTATGTCTTTATAAAACTTTTACCCACATAAGCTAAAATGCGCTTATCAAAGGATTTAACACAATGAAAAACGCCAATTAAAAAAATAGGTAGTAGCTGATAGATTTTCTTTTGCCTTTTTCTCTGTTTAGTAGATTTTTCAATATTTAATTCAATTAGCCGGTACTAAGATGATAACGAGTAGTAAGCTAAACATCCGTGTAGTTATTGGTATTATCAAGATATTCCCTAATCTTCTTCAAATCTTCCCAAGCTAAGCGTTTTTGTGCTGGTTGACGAAGTAGATAGGCTGGATGAAATATAGCGGCTGTAGTAATTGAATGAGATAAATATTGGTTAGTATAAGTATGAAATCTGCCACGCAAGTTCGATATAGTCTTTGTGTTATCAAGAAGGCTATAACATGCAATTCCTCCGACAAAAATCAGAATTTGCGGTAAAATAAGAGCAATGTGCTTCTCAACAAATGGTCTGCACATATCAAGCTCTAGGTCAGTTGGTTTTCTATTACCTGGTGGACGCCAAAACACCGCGTTGCTTATGTACACCTTAGTGCGGTCCAAACTAATTGCACTGAGCATCTTATCAAGCAGCATTCCGCTTGCACCACAAAATGGTATGCCTTTAAGGTCTTCATTTGCTCCTGGTGCTTCACCAACAAGCATGATTTTTGCATTTGGATTACCATCGGAAAAAACAGTATTAGTTGCAGTTTTTTTTATTTCACAACCCTCAAATGACTTAACTGCACTTCTTAGTTCATCTACACTACCACATTCACTTGCAAGTTTCCTTGCTTCAATGATCCAGTCACTTGGGAACATGGCTTTTTTCTGCTCGATGACAGAAGACTGTACAGCTCTCTCATTTTCCATTTTTTTTTCCTCTTCACTTTCAGTTAGTGTGCAATCAACTCCCACTTCATGATAGAACTTCAACAATTCTAGATCTTCATTGCTCATAGTGTCTCTTAACCTTTTGTGCTTTTTTCATAGCCAAATCATACTTCAACTTAGATAAATGTCTAATGTATAATATACCATTTAAGTGATCCAATTCATGCTGAATACACCTTGCAAGCCAACCACTAGCTTTTAGCGTCTGTTCTTCGTTATTTAAGTTTTTATATTTTACAGTTAAATATTTTGGACGCTTGATTTCATGGCTTTGCTCCGGAATTGAAAGACATCCTTCGCTCATAATCACTTGTTCATCGGATAATTCCTTAACTTCAGGATTAATCATGCAAAACTTACCAACTGAATCATATCCTACTAACTCATCTCCAGCCTTTTCTGTCTGAACGTCCATGACAAAAATTCTCTTCAGCACTCCAACTTGTACTGCAGCAAGACCAAGACCTTCTGCATCGTACATAGTTTCGAACATGTCGTTTACTAATTCTTTAATTTTATCGGTTATATCTGTTACTTCACTGGCGCGTGTAGTTAATCTTTCGTCAGGGGCAATTACAATTGGTAACTTAGACATAAAAATTGTAATTCTGTGTTTTATTTTTCTTTTTGTCTAGGTATATTAAAATGTTGCTACATTTATGATAGAAATATAAATTCATTCAGGGAAGCTACAATTTAAATGGAATCGCATCATAAGGTCAACCAATGTACTCTGCAGTAATAACAAAACCAAAGCAGAATGTTTTTGCTGTTTTAGACGTGGGTACAACAAAAATTATCTGTCTCATTGTTAAAATCAATAGCAATTTTAGCTATAAAATAATAGGAGTGGGTTATAAAAGTGCAGAAGGTATAAATGGTGGATCAATAACTGACGCAAAGCATGCAAGTTACTCTATTTCATCAACTGTAGGTTTAGCTGAACAAGTATCAGAAGAGACTATAGACCAGATATATGTGAATGTGGCTGGATGTGGGATTTCGTCTTTTAACGTACATAACGAAATAATTGCAGCTAATCACGAAATTTTAGACCGAGATATAAAACGTGTAGTCTTTCAGACATTTGAGAAATATATCGAAGAAAATGTTATAATTCACAATATACCACTTAAATATCACTTAGATGATATGACTGACATAAAGGAGGTCAGTGGATTATATGGAAAAAGATTGTCTGCTGATGTTAATGTTGTCACTGCTTCGCGTCCAGCTCTTACCAACATTGAAAATTGCATAACTAATAATAGTGGGATAAGTATGGCTGGTTGTGTTGCTTCTGCATATTCTGCAGGTCTTGCTTGTCTAAGTGAAGATGAAAAAGAGCTAGGGACTGCCATTGTTGACATAGGAGGTGGATGCACTGCAATTGGAATTTTTAAGAGAGGAAAACTTGTGTACACAAGCAGCATTCCAATTGGTGGCATTCACATTACCCGAGATATAGCTTATGGACTATGCACAAGTATAGAGCATGCTGAACGCATAAAAATACTATACGGTAGCACTATTGTAACTTCAATAGATGAGAATGAATGTATTGCAGTGCAAAGTAATGAAAGCGATGAACCAACTCAAGTGTTTAAGTCTGAACTTGTTAACATCATAAGACCAAGGATTGAGGAAATACTTGAGCTGATAAGAGAACAATTTCAAGAACAGAAAGATCCAATTAATAAAGTAGTGATCACAGGTGGAACCAGTCAACTCACAAGCATGAAAGAAATTGCAAGCTATATATTCAATAAACAAGTCCGTATCGGATGCCCTGAATCTTGTAGCGGTCTTGATGGCGAATACGACAAAAATCCTGTATTTTCTGCTGCTTTAGGCTCTATAAAGCTAATAGTTGACACCTTTTATAGAAATAATTCTGGAATGCTTGGTCACGATGGCAAAATAAGTAAGTTATACCATTGGGTTAAATCAAAAGTCACAGTCTAGATTTTTGTCTTTATCTCTTAATATACAAATGGCTTGATCTAGGAGCTTATTTTTATAGTATTATTACACTGATGTATCCGTAAGAGAAGCAGAAAATTACAATAAAAACGTAAGAAACATGAACATAACTATACATTCACAAGAAGATTTTGACTTTATGCGTAAAGCTGGCAGGCTTGCAGCTGAAACCCTTGATTTTATTGCACCATACGTCAAAGTAGGCGTAACAACTAATGAATTAAATGATCTATGTCATAATTTTATAATCAATGCAGGTGCAATTCCAGCACCACTGAATTATAAGGGATATCCGAAATCAATTTGTACTTCGAAAAATGCTGTTGTATGTCATGGTATTCCTGATGATAAACCTCTTAAAGATGGAGATATTTTAAATATTGACGTTACAGTGATTTTAAATGGCTGGTATGGTGATACAAGTCGCATGTTTTGGACTGGTAAACCCTCAATAAAAGCAAAGCGTTTGTGTAATGCTGCCTACAATGCGCTAATGGAAGCGATAAAACAAGTTAAGCCCGGCAATAAGTTAAATGAAATAGGATTTGCTATAGAAAAATATATTGAAGATTTTGGATATTCTATCGTACGCAATTATTGTGGACATGGCATAGGAAAGGTTTTTCATGCTCCACCAAATGTTGTACATTTTTATGATGAAGGTGAGGATCTTATCTTAAAAGAAGGCATGTTTTTTACGGTAGAACCAATGATCAATGCTGGAAAACATGAAACTCTTCTCAGCAAGCTAGATGGCTGGACAGTGACAACACGTGATCTTTCACTTTCTGCACAGTTTGAGCATACGCTTGGAGTCACAAAAGATGGAGTTGAAATATTTACACTATCACCTAAAAATTGGCATTTTCCACCTTATGATTAGATTTTTTAAACACTTGGTTTTTGAAAAAATCTAACTCTTAACTTGTGATATAGCAACTAACCCAATTAGTGCACAGAAAATCATGTAAAAACTTGCTAAAGTTCCTTGTCCTGTAACTTTGATAATAGTTGTGCATATAAATGGTGCAAGACCACCAAAAAATCCCGAAGCTATATTTCTTGATAAACCAAATCCACTGTATCGTACCTTTATTGGGAATAATTCGCACATAAACGCGCTAACAGGACCAAGAGAAGCAGCTATTGGGATTATAAAAAGAACGTGCGCCATTATGGTGAGCAAATTATTACCACTTAGTATCATTGAAAAAACTGGATAACTTACTACTATAAAAGTCACAAATGCAAATTTCATGACTCTTTTTCTCCCTACCTTATCAGAAAGCATTGCAAATAGTATAGTCAATCCTCCAAGTGCAACCTGATTCAATATTTCTACTGCGTGATTAAAGTGAGTGTTTATTGTTGATGCAAGTAGATTAAAAAACACTAAATATATGTAAAGAGATGCATTCTCAACTATGTCAACTCCAATTGATATTAGAAAAGGTTTTTTATAGCCATTTAACAGTTCTTTTAACGGTAGTTCATGTGGCTTTTCCTGCTTTTTATATTCTGGGCTTTCATCGAGTATATATCTCATATATATACTGATTAATCCTATTACAAAACTGAAAATAAAAGGCAATCTCCATCCCCAAGATTCAAAATCGGATACTTTTTTGCATATAAGCACCACTATAAGACTTAATATTGAGCCAAGAATTGCGCTCAATACTTCAATACTGCCAAAGAATCCTCTTTTATTTTTAGGAGCATGCTCTATTAAAAATGGGGCATTTCCTGCCTCTCCTCCAAGAGATATACCCTGCAATAATCTTAAACATACCACCAGTACTGATGCGAGTACCCCAATGTTCTGATACCCTGGAACAAATGCAATAAGTACGGTTGATAGAGTCATCAATATGATAGAGAGAAATAGAGCAATCCTTCTTCCATATTTATCGCCAATGTGGCCAAATATAGCAGCACCAATTGGTCTTATTAAGAAACCCACTGCAAACACTCCAAAAGCTTTAAGTATGCTGACTAATTTGTCGTCTGATGGAAAAAACACATCTCCGATTATGCTTATTAGATGGCTGAAAAGCATGTGATCATACCACAACAAAGTGTTACAAATTAAACTTGATAGTATTACTTTTGTTATTTGTTGCACAAAATCTTCCGTAATTTGTTTGATATTATAGTAATATTACTTACTTTTTCAAACGTGAATTATGTAAATGTTATATTAATAATATTATCTTATTAAATTTTTATATCGTTGATTATATTTAAATATTCTTATACTATACCTATATATTTCCATATATTTTTTGGCGAGAAAGTTATTTTAGTTTAAGTGCACAAAGTCTCTTGATATGACACATATCCCAGTTTTGTTAAAAGAGATGCTACTGCAATTGTCACCACACAGTGGTGGTATATATGTGGATGCCACGTTTGGAGCTGGAGGATATAGCAAAGCAATATTGGAATCTGCTGATTGCAAAGTTTATGCAGTTGATAGAGATGAAACAGTTACTAAATTTTATGATGATCTAAATGTTAAATACCCTAATAGAATAAAGTTATTTATTGAAAAGTTTAGTAATATCAAAAGTATACTGAATAAATCCTCTGTCATCCCAGTACTTGATACTGGGATCCAGAAGAAAAATAACTGGATTCCAGCGTCACGCGCTGGAATGACATCAAATGGAGTGGACGGCATAGTTTTCGACGTTGGAGTTTCATCTATGCAGCTTGATAATGGAGATAGAGGATTCTCATTTCTACGTGATGGCCCACTTAACATGAGCATGGATAACTATTCTCATATGAATGCTTCGACGTTTGTTAACGTTTTACGTGAAGAAGAGATTGCAAACACTATATATAATTATGGGGGTGAGCGTCATTCCCGCAGAATCGCAAGAGCGATAGTAAATGCGCGGAAGAAGAAAATTATCAAAACTACATTTGAACTTGCGGATATTGTACGTTCTGTAGTGTTTCGTGGAAAAAGCAAGATTGACCCTGCAACTAGGACATTTCAGGCAATCAGAATATGGGTAAATGATGAGTTAGGAGAGCTTGAAAAGGGTATTAAAGCTGCGTCTGAAATTTTAAGTGAGAACGGCAAATTAATTGTAGTTACTTTTCATTCTTTAGAAGATCGTATAGTCAAAACTTTTTTTAAAGATTTATGTGAACCAGGATCTACTAAAACATTCTCCCTTTTAAACAAAAAAGTGATTAAAGCAAGTGCAGAAGAAATAAATGCAAATCCGCGTGCGCGTTCAGCAAAATTAAGAGCTATACAGAGGTTGTCATGAGAACCTTCTGTATTATTTCAATAACTATGTTTTTATTATAGGGTTATTTAAGGTAAAATTACATGTCCACTCACTAAATAAATAGCTAACACAAATAAAACGTGAAATTAATTTAGTGCAAAGCGGCATAAAAGTCCTGCGAGCAGAGTGGAGTTATTTGAGTAATCCAAAAAAACTTGCAGTCTTACGGAGAAATACCTAAAAAATAACTCTTTGATACCTAGCTAGCCAGGTTCAACTCTCTAAGTAGCCGCAGTGCGTTATCACAATTTAAAACCTAGAGTAACAATTAGAACCTATCTTGAAAGGGAAATTTGAAATATTAACGTAAAAAATTGCTTCCATATATTTTAAATCTGATTATAATTACCAGTTAGAGATATTTTAAGGGCTCAAAATCTATCTTTGTCTGCAGACTTTTCAGTCAAATTTTTAATCAAAAAGCGTATTCTTCAGAGCATGTAAGTGTGCTTAATTTCTGTCGTATGTGCGCTGCACTTTTTTCTAATCTTTTTTACACAGGAGGATTTTATGTCCAGAATTCCAGATACTTGACCTTTACTTTAGCTAAAAACCAATAGGCGCCTATGGCTAATTAAAATAAAAATTTTTCTAATATATAGAAGAATTACAAAATCACTGTTACTGAAAACGGGGCAAGAAAGCTGCTAATGTCAAAGAATTTTAGGTAAACATTGTTTGCTTGACGTATGAGCGTGCTCTCCTTATTTCAAGAACTCTTTAATATGACTATGCTTGCTACTTAGGTCCTTTCAAGACAGGTTCTTAAATTTAAGCTTTTAGATAAACACATTACGATAAAATTTATTTTAGTATGAAATTATTCGTATAAGATTTTGGCAGTCTTTTAACATCTTTTGGCATTTCAATTGTGTACTTTGTGTTGTGTTTCTTTGCGTAAGATACTGCTTTTTCAAGAGAATCAAACTTTAGTACAATCTGTTTTTTGGGGTCTTTTGAACCAATCCATCCCATCAAAGGTTCAATATAGTAAGAACAAGTCTCAATTTTTAGGTGCCAGAATTTTGTATTACCTAAACCAGATTGTGTTGCAGTTTTTGTTGGCTTATAAATCTTAAAAACTACTTGATCGTCAATACTCATAGTCCTTACTACGTAATCTTAAGTATATATCTAAATAAATTTTTCCACAAAGAATTAGTGTGAAAGAATGAAGTTTGAAATAAATATTTTTATGTTATATTATTAAATTATATAAAAAGGATTAGCTGAATAGGAGTAATCGATGGCACAGCAAGAAATGGTAACAATTAATGCAGAGTTACGTGATGTAAAAAAAAAGAAAGCGATGCAGGCTCTGAGGGAGAAGGGAAGTATACCTGCAGTTATATATGGTAAAGGGCATGATAACGTAAATTTGACATTTTCTGCAAAGGAATTTACTAAACAATATAAATCAGGTGCTCTTTCTGCACATTTAATAGAACTAGATATTTCAGGGAAAAAAGAATATGCTCTTGTTCGTGATATTCAATGGCATGTAGTAAAGGATACTGTGCAACATGTTGATTTTCAGTTTGTTGATAAAGGTAGTGAAATTAAAATAGATATACCTTTATCATTCATCAATGAAGGTAAATCACCAGGAATCAAATTAGGTGGAGTGCTTAATGTTTTGTGTCGTTCTATTACTGTCAAATGCTCTCCTGAGAAAATACCTCAAGTCATAGAAATTGATTTGTCTGGCAAAATGATTGGTCAGTCTATACATATCAATGATGTAAAATTGCCAGAAGGTGTTAAATTTGTAGCTCATGAGGAAGAAAATTTTACCATTGTCACAATTTCTGCTGCTGATAGTGATGTTGAAGAGCCTCAAACAAAAACAGAGGAGTAGTGCATTTAATAGCTGGGCTTGGTAATCCTGGTAGTAAATATGAATTAACTCACCATAATATTGGCTTCATAGTTATTGATGCAATTCACAAATATTGGAACTTTCAGTCATTTTCTAATAAAGCTGATTACTTGATAACCTCTGGCATAATTAATAATAATAAAATTATGCTGATAAAACCTTATTCATTTATGAATAATTCAGGTATTCCTATTGCAAAAATAAAAAATTTTTACAAATTATCGCTAGACAATATTGTTGTCATACATGATGATGCTGACTTGAAATTTGGAAGAATAAAAGTAAAAAAGGGCGGTAGCTCAGCCGGACATAATGGACTTAAGTCTATAGATAGCCTTATTGGTAATGATTATTGGCGTCTGAGATTTGGAGTAGGTAGGCCTGAAGACCAAAAAAGCTTAGCAGACTATGTGTTATCAAAATTTGAAAATTTTGATAACGTTATCCTCTTAGTGGAAAAAATAGCAAAAAATATACACCTGATGCTACAAGGAGATAACACAGCTTTTATCAACTCAGTTGGGAGAGTGTGAAATATAGCAATTGAACAGGACATCCTATTCAATATAAAACTTGTATCCGTTCAGCAGGGTAGCAAAATAAGATAGACAAAAATATAGGAACAAATAGTCAGTGTGCAAACACACAGCTATACGAACATTGTGACAATTTGCGTAACAAATGGTGTCATCCCAGTGCTTGACACTGGGATCCAATTTTTCATTTAAGCTCATTAATTTAGCATAAGCTTACCGAATTAGTTTGCCTGTGAATTTTCTTAGATCCCAGTGTCAAGCACTGGGATGACACCAAAAGGGCTACTTAGGCGACAAGAAAAGAAGCACTGATTTCAACATTTGCACATTAGCCATGCATCTGAATGGATACTAAAACTTCACCCTAATCTAGATTAGAATACTGATTCTTCTAGAAGTTGTTCGCGTTCCTCTTCTATTACAATAGAATTATCATTATTTTTAAATAAATCTCTGATTTTTGTTTCTATTTCATTTGCAATTTCTTTGTTTGCCTTGAGGTAACTTTTTACATTTTCTCTTCCTTGGCCAAGACGCGTATTGTTATATGAATAATAAGCGCCTGCCTTTTCAAGGACACCAAGTTTTGCTCCTATATCTATTATTTCCCCAAGTTTTGATATGCCTTCATTATACATTATATCAAATTTTGCCTCTCTAAATGGAGGAGCGACTTTATTTTTTACAACTTTAACTCTCGTTTCATTACCCGTAATATTCTCTTTATCCTTTATTGCACCAATTTTTCTTATATCAAGTCTTATAGAAGTATAGAATTTTAACGCATTCCCACCGGTGGTAGTTTCAGGATTTCCATATACTACTCCTATTTTCATACGAATTTGGTTAATAAATATCAATATACAGTTTGCTTTTGAAACTGCAGAGGTGAGCTTTCGTAGCCCATGACTTAGAAGTCTTGCTTGTAGTCCCATGTGCTGATCGCCCATATCTCCTTCAATTTCAGCTCTTGGAGTTAGTGCTGCAACAGAGTCAATAACTATTACATCAACTGCACCAGAACATACTAAATACTCAACAATATGCAACGCTTGTTCTCCAGTGTCTGGTTGTGAAATCACTAAATCATCGGTGTTTACTCCAAGTTTACGAGCATATATAACATCCAGTGCGTGCTCCGCATCGATAAATGCACATAAACCTCCTTTTTTCTGTGCTTCAGCAATTACATGCAAAGCAAGGGTAGTTTTACCAGAACTCTCAGGGCCAAATATCTCAATTATACGTCCTTTTGGCAATCCCCCAACACCCAGAGCTGAATCAAGTGCAATCGACCCTGTAGATATCGTGTCTATTTTTTCTACAGGGTTTTGCTTTAGCTTCATTATTGCACCTTTACCGAATGCTTTTTCAATTTGACTTATTGCATTATCTAGTGCTTTTTGCTTATCATTATTTCTTTCTTCTGGATTATGTGCCATGGATCATTTATTAACTTGTATAGTCTCCATGGTAATTGAACGCAACCAATCTGCCAAGGGTTTTTTAATAACGAAGAACGTTAGTTACCTAAATTAGATAGATAGACTTTGTAGTGCGATACAAAATAACGATAGAATACAATGGCAGTGGTTTCTCTGGCTGGCAAAAGCAACAACACTCTGCTAACTCAATTCAGGAAACCATAGAAAACGCTATATTTAATTTCAGTGGCGAGAGAGTCTCTTTGCATTGTGGTGGCAGAACTGACGCAGGGGTTCATGCTTTAGGGCAAGTTGCTCATTTCAATATGGAAAGGCAATTTGAGCTTTACAGAATAAGAAATGGAATAAACTATCACTTAAAAGCGATTCCTATAGTTGTGCTTGGTGCAGAAGCTGTAGATGATGCATTTCATGCACGCTTCTCAGCAAAAAAAAGATGTTATGAATATAGAATAATTAATCGCTACGCTCCTGCAGCTCTGGAAATCGGTTATGTGTGGCAAGTATTTAACCCACTTGACGTAAACATCATGCGTGAAGCTGCTAGACACCTGCTTGGAAAACATAATCTTTCAAGCTTCCGCTCAAAAGATTGTCAAGCTACAAATCCGGTCAGAACAATCGATGATATTGATATAGTACAAAATGGAAGTCACATATACATCAAAATATCTGCGATTTCCTTTTTACATAACCAAGTGAGAATTATTGTTGGTACTTTAGTTGAATTTGGAAAAAATAGAACTAATCCACAAGAAATGCTAAATATATTAAGTCAATGTAAAAGAAACGCCGCTGGGGTCACTGCGCCGCCTCACGGCTTATACTTAGTAAAGATAGATTACTAGCTTAAGTCCTCATTGGCATTACTATATATAGTGCACTTGGATCATCTTCATCAGTGATAATTGTAGCGCTATTACCATCTGATAGGCTGACCTTACATTTGTTTTTTATACAAGATAAAGCATCAAGCAAATAACGAGAATTAAATCCTACTTCCATAAGAGCTCCATCGTAATCCACCTCTATAGACTCAGTCGCATCACTGCACTCTTGGGAATTTGAATGTAGAGTTAATAAATTCTCTTGCAATGAAAATTTAATTGATTTTATTTTATCGGATACAACAACGGAAACTCGGTCTATAACACTAGCAAGTTTGCTACTCTCAACAATCATTTGTTTATCTTGAGACGTTGGAATGACAGCTTTGTAATCTGGAAAAGTCCCATCTATCAATTTTGATATTAGAATATACTCACCACATGTAAATTTGATTTTTCTATCTGAAAGTTTTATATTTATCTCATTACAATCACCCAATACTTTCAACAGTTCCATGATAGTTTTACGTGGAATGATCACACCAAATTCTCCGTTGATATCTTCAGGTTTAGGCCTTTTTATACGTGATAAACGGTGGCCATCAGTTGCAACGCAGTACAGAAATTGCTCATCTGTATGCAGATATATCCCGTTTAAATTATACCTTGTATCATCCAGCGACACAGCAAACTTCGTTTTAGTCAACAAGTCTACCAAATCTGCACTTAGTAGAGTGAAATCGTATTGATGATCACCTTCTTCAAGAACAGGGAAGTTATTTGAAACTACGTTCGGTAAAGAAAAGTTTGCATTTCCACAGGATATCAATAATTTTCCTTGATTATTCATTTCGAAATTGACATCCAAATCAGTTGGCAACTTCTTCACTATGTCATGTAAAGTATGTGCTGAGATTTTCACTTCTCCTTCTGCTGATACATTTGCAGTAAGTGAGGCAAATATTGAAATATCAAGATCAGTAGCCTTTAGTTTTATGCTACCATATTGTGCTTTGATATTTATACACGCTAAAACATCTATTGCGTTGCGCCTTTCAACCACTCCACTTACCCTGGATAGCGTATTTAAAAGGCTTGCACGACTTACACTAAAACGCATTTGTTCACACACAGAACCTTGTTCTTTGATTCCTATATCTACAATTTTTGACATATTAATTCTCAAAAATATATTTTAAATGATATTCATATTCTATGTAAAGTGATATCCATATTTTTGTCTGAGAGGCAAAAGAGCCTATCTTATACTTTAGTGATCAATAATTTACTTTGTATGGCATAAGTCATGCATTTTTTGGTACGCTTTTTGAAAGCCAAGCAAGGAATAATTATCATCAACATTTGCTGTTTTTACTTTTCCATTAACTACCATTGATAATCCCTGCTTCATTTTTAGAATCAAATCTTGGTCCATTTTTGTATCATCTGTCCACGCAAGACTTCCCTGTATTATTGGCAATTGATATTTAATTTTTTTATCGATATTGAGAACTACAGGCTCATTATTATACTGAAAGCCAGAAGTGACGCTCACCTCATCTGCTTTTTTATCAACGTAACTGACCATTACATACGGCTTGCGATTGGCTGTATAATGTTCACTTTTTTTCTTAGGATATGACACAATATAACACACTTTTTCACCATCTTCCAGTGCAGTATACACAAACCAATCTTTATATTTTTCGCTCAGTTGTACGTTATTAACCGATGCAAGAGCACCTGCTGAGAGAAATATTAGAAGTACGAAAAGACTACGCATGTAACCCAAGTTTCAAACTCTCTGATTTTATGTATTGTTTTACCTTACTCATCGCTTGCTCAGCCAGCTGTCTTATTCTTTCTCTTGAAACACAATATTTTTTGCTAAGCTCATCCAAAGTCTGAGTATTCTCAGACAAATATCTGCTAATGAAAATGTCTCTTGATCTTTCATTAAGACTTGCCAGCGCATTGCTTAAAATTGTTTCTTTTAATGCCTTTTCTTCATGATTCTGGTAAGCTAATTCTTGATTGACTAAATTACACGGAATCATATCTTGTAACTCCTTTTTAGAGTCATCACCTATTTTTATACAATTATTTAACGACTGATCCTTACAAGCCAAACGATAGTTCATCTGTACAACATCTTCTTCAGATACAGAAAGCTCGTTTGATATTGCTTTTATTTCTTCTTTACTCAAAGTTTCTCTGTTTGTGTATTGTAAAATTCTTTTTTTTATTTTACGTAAACTAAAAAACAATCTCCTTTGTGCTTGCGTTGTACCTATTTTTACAAGTGACCAAGATTTTAATATAAAGTCTTTCATTGAAGCTTCAATCCACCATACTGCATAAGTTGAAAAACGAAATCCCAAGTTAGGATTGAACTTTTTCACTGCATGCATTAAACCCATATTTCCTTCCATGACTAGGTCCATCAACAATAGATCGTAATTCTTAAATTTCATTGCAATTTTTACTACCAAATTCAAATGGCTAGTAATCAACCTGTGAGCAGAAGAAATATCCTGGTATTCTTGCCAATTTTTTGCTAATCGAACTTCCTCTTCTTGTGAAAGCATAGGAAATTTTCGCACTTCAGCAATATATTGCATGAGATTAGTGCTACTATTAACAGATAAATTCGCTACTGGGGTCAACATAATAACTTAAATTAAAACTCCATGTATATAATATATTGATTTTCAGTGAAAAATTCAAGCTTTAATTAAAAAAAGCATAACTTTATATCTAATTAAGATCTTAGCAACATTAAACTTCAACAAGAACTACCTGAATGTAGAATTAAAATTACTAATGTGTAATGATAGGCTATATAATTTAAAGTAAACAGTGTGTTATTCCAGTGTTTAAACACTGGAATTCACATTTCTTTTTTCTAGATCCCAGTGTAATGCTACTTGGATGACAAGAAAAAACCCACTGGGATAATAAGACAAAGATAGACTAGAAATTAAATGCTACTCCAGCTTCTGCACCAACAGCGCTGTAAAGGACGTTGATCTCTTTAGTAGCTGATACTGTTTCTTTATTAAAACTAGCACCATAAGAACCAAAATAACGAGCACCAGCAAAGAGTTTGATTTCTGGAGTTACATCATAACTAACACCAGCTTTTGCTTGATAAGCAAAACCAAATCCTTTTTGCTCTTTAACTGCATCAGCTTTTGAAGGATTGCTGATATATGCTGCACCAACACCAACACCAACGTATGGAGTGATAGGCATATCTTCAATCGCTATATCGTAATAAACGTTAACCAATCCTGAAAATGCTGTTACACTATCTGCAGCCTTGTTATCAGATACTACAGTTGCATCTTTAGCCAATTGTGAGTAAAGCCCTTCAACATCAACTCTAATGTCGTCCATTTTATAACCAAATGCACCACCACCAGCTATAAAAGATGCTTTTAAGGGACTTTGACCTGATGTATGTGTAATACCATCAATCTTTGTTTTAAAAGGTAAAACTTCACCATTATATTGCAAACGAACATAGTAGCTAGTTTCTTCATCACTTATTGGACCAATAGGGTCTGATGAAAAAGCAGAGTTTGATAGGCTTAGCAACGTCACTAAAGCAGCTGCCGAAAAAAACTTTTTATAATGCATAATTGCCCTCGTTAAAAAAATTAAAATTCCACTTTAGCAGTCTAAATAATAACTAAAGTTAAGTCAAGTGCTAACTTAATAACACAAAACCTTCTGTATCTTAACTAACTTTTAGGAAAATACAAAGATTTTATTAATTAATAAATAGAGTTACTCTACTTTTTTTACTCTTGATCTTCTGACACCTATTTCACTGATGTCTTTTTATCTTCTGATCTGCATTCATCATTGTGAATTGCTTCATATTCATGCAGTAATATGAATGTACTTCATGGAAGTACTAGTATAAAAAGAAAACACTTAGTTACTGCATTAAGGTAAACTTCAGTAATAAATTTAAAAAGGAAGTTTAAGTCCAGGCGGTAAACCCATCATACCTGCAAGATCAGAAGTTGCATTTGCCATATCTTCTTCTGCTTTTTTGATGGCATCATTGAATGCTGCTGTCACTAAATCTTCTACTATATCTTTTTCTTCATTTCTCATAAGTTCTAAGTCTATATTTACCTTTTTAGCTTTATAGCTACCTATTTTTATCACTTCCACTAATACAGAAACTTTACCACCACCAGAAATACCTTGAAACTCTTTTCCTATATACTTTTCTTGAGCTTCCGCAAGCTTTTTTTGCATTTCTTGCGCTTGCTTCATTATTTGACTGAAATCCACAACCTACTCCTTATTTTCTATATTAACTACCTTTGCACCTTTAAACGTATTTAATATATCCTTAACTGCAGGTGCATAATTTAAATTACTCACTTCCCTATTCATATAACTCGTATCAACTATAATAACCCACTCCTGATTAGTAGCTTGATTTAAGTAACTTTTCAAGTCATTACAAAAATTACTGTTCAAGTTAGATACAGCTTTTAATTTTAAATACCCAAATTTACAATCTATTAATTGTAGATTACTACACAGTTGTTTGTAAAGATAAATTTGGTTACTCCGCCTTAATAGTTGCAAAATCTTATCAAAATCGTAATTTTGTTGTTTATTTTTCACATGGATCCCAGTGTCACACACTGGGATGACAGAGTGGGGTTTTTCCACATATTTTTTTGGATCCGAGTAGTCAGCTACTTGGATGACAGAGGGGGAAGGTGCAACAGGTCTGCCCTGTCTATTTCCTTGCTCTACATTCTGTGAAAGAATTTTTTTGATCACCTGTTCTGGAGAAGGTAGATCAGAGAGATAGCAAAGACTAATTAGCATCATTTCAGCAGCAACATCGTTGCATGTTGAAACCTTTATATCTTGAATACCCTTAAGCAGCACCTTCCACAATCTCGAAAAAAATATTAAAGACTTTTTTGCACTCAAATCTTTTACTCTGCTCTTCTCATATTCTGTATCAATCTCTTTTGTAATTAAAAAACGGCATATTAACTGGATTGTTTGCAGCAGATCTTCAAAAATATTGAGCGGATTTGCTGTTTTTACCACATTGTCGAATACTAACAAAGCCTTCTGTAAATCACTATCTAATACTGCTTCCAGTAGATCAAATATAACGTTTCTATCTACTAGACCAAGTATGTCTTTAACACTTTGAGTGGATATTGTACCATCTTTGCTATATAGCACTGCTTGATTCATCAAAAATAAAGCGTTACGCATTGAATGATTGCAGTGGTGAGCAATTAATCCCGACGCTTCTTTTTCAATAAAATAATTTTCTTTTTGTGCAATATCATTTAAACGCTCCATTATCTTAGCTGAAGGAATGTTATGTAAGTCAAACCTTTGACAACGTGCAATAATAGTTATTGGTATCTTTTTTATTTCTGTAGTTGCCAGAATAAACTTTACGCTAGATGGTGGTTCTTCTAGAGTTTTAAGTAATGCATTAAATGCATTACTGGATAACATGTGTACTTCATCTATAATGTAAACTTTAAATTTAGAACTTATTGGTAAATAGCAAATATCTCCCAAGATCGCTCTAACATCCTCAACACTAGTGTGACTTGCCGCATCGATTTCAACTACATCTGGATGGCTTGAATTTTTTATTGCCAGACAACTTGTACATGATCCACAAGGTTCAAAAGTTGGCCCCAATGAGCAGTTCAAACATAAAGCTATTATTCTTGCAGTGGTGGTTTTACCAATTCCACTGCTACCAGAAAGCAGTATAGATTGTGGAATTTTGTTGAGAGTAAAAGCATTTTCTAGTATACGCACCAATATATCTTGACCTACTAAATCTTTAAAGCTACTAGGACGATATTTTAATGCTATGTTCATAGCCTAGAATAAAACAAATAGTACAAATAGGTATGCAACCCAAAAAGATTCTGATATGGTTGCTTCATTTCTGACCTGACCAAGTTACAGAATTTTTGCCTGCATACCTTATAAAAGGTTATACTTTTTTTTTTTTTTAGCAAGGTATATTCTATATTAGCCTTATAATTTATATGTTAGACCTTTTGCAACATTACTTTGGAGTAAACAGCTGTTACCTAAAATACTCTTCTTCTGTCATCCCAGTGCCCAGACACTGGGATCCAGAAAACTTAATTTTAAATGAATACATTAGGCTGTTGTATAATAAGAACTGGATTCCAGTGTCAATCACTGAAATGACACCCTTCCGGTGGGGATTGCTCTCAAACTACAATGTTCGTACAGTTGTACTGGGATCCAAGTATAAAAATATTTGGAAATTACACAATGTACAATGGATTCTAGGAATATATGTTAAAAGTAATGTCCATAATGAAATAAGCTGGATTCCAATGTCACGTACTGGAATGACAACATATAGGTATTGGAATAACAAAAGAGGAATATTATGATTTTATATCATTTTCCTCTTTGTCCGTTTTCACGAAAAGTTAGAGCTCTTCTCAAGGAAAAAAAGCTGAGTTGTGATTTGGTATATGAAAATCCATGGGAAAAGCGGAATGAATTCATGGAGATCAATCCAATCGGACAAGTACCAGTATTAATAGATAATAACTTTGTAATAGCGGATAGTAATGCCATTTGTGAATATATAGAAGAGACTTACAATAGCGACGTCAAATTACTTGGTTCATCCACTATTATTAAGTCTAAAATACGCGCTTTAATCAATTGGTTCGATAGCAAATTTTACAATGAAGTTACTAAGTATATTATGAATGAAAAAGTAATTACTAACCGCAGCCCTGACTCTAGATTTCTTCATGCAGCTCAGCATAACCTGCCTTGCCATATGGAATACATCGAACACTTAATTAACAAGAACGTTTGGCTTGCAACCGATAAGTTCACTTTAGCCGATATTACTTTAGCATCACATATTTCTATAATAGACTACGTAAATAGTTTCCCATGGGAAAAAAGTAAGATTTTAAAAGAATGGTACTCCATTGTTAAATCAAGGCCTTGTTTTCGCGAAATATTATTAGAGAGAGTTTTTGGCTTAACTCCCCCTAGACATTACGCTGACCTTGATTTTTAACTTGCGTTAGTTTTAAAGCTACAGTCATTCCTTCGTCAGTAGGAATCAATATGGAGAAATATTTTTTTTCATCTGACAATCTATCATTAAACTCTCTCATAGCATGCCATGACTTTTCTGATACTTCTTTTGGAGGAGATTCTAAAAATACTGTATCAAATAATAGAGTGTTATCTGCAACGATTAGCCCATCTTGTTTAATGTATGACTCTGCCCAATCTAAATACTTAGGATAACTACTTTTATCAGCATCGATGAATATCATGTCAAATGGTGCCTTTGCTGATAATTCATTAATTTTTTCCAGTGCATCACCTTCTATTAGGGTAATTTTATCACTTAGATTAAAAGCACTAAAATTTTTTTTTGCTATTCTTGAGTGTTGAGGATTATTTTCTATTGTATATATATGACCATCTTTCGGTAAAGCTTTTACCATACAAATTGACGAATAACCATATAACGTGCCAATTTCAACTATGCTTTTAACTTTATGGATTTTGATAAATAAATTTAATAATTTTCCTTCTTCAGGAGTGATTTGAATACGTTGTTTCTTATCAAGAGTACAATGTTCTTCTACTTTTTTATACTCTTTTGCAAATAAGCTTCTTATGTACAACGATTTTCTGCTAAAGTTATGACGCATTAAGTTTTATAATATAAACTAAGGAGGTTTAATCTATATAAGATTTATAAATATAACAATAGGGTTAAGAATAATAAAATTTTTTATTTTAAGTTGTTATTTTATAAAGTAAAATTTTAAGTGACAAAGATTATTATATATTTTACTATAGTTAACTAGTATAATAACCAATTGTTATACTAGAATTAAGGGATCGTTTATTTACATCTCTCTTAAAATGTAATTTTTATAATCAATTAGAGGGGGTTATATGTCTTATAACATTGCTAACGAAGTTGAAACGTTAAGCAAGAAGTCTAATAATAATGAAGGAGTGAAATTACTGCACAATCCAGCTTATCGCGAGAAGTACAAAGAACGCTTTAACGAAGCTCAGAAAAAAGTTATGGATATGGTCCAATTTTATGATGGAACGATAGTATTAATAGAGAATAAAATTGCTATGTATTATTATGCTTGGCACAGTAAAAAAAGAGAGTTTGAGCGTAAAAAGCAACAAACAGTATCAAAAAATAATGATTCAGCATAGGGTTTTTATATGGTAAGCTACAGTGTTATTACTTCACTATAGCTTTTCCATATAACTCATCTATTACATTAGTGAAGTATTCCAGCTCTCTATATCCTTCATGTTTGATTTTACCATTCTCTACATATGATTTGTCATCGTTAAGCTTGATGATGAATACAGGAGTAGCTGTGATATCAAGTTTATTAATTGCAAGTGATTTATCATTTATAATTTTGTCCATCATCTTTTTATCATTAATGCATTGGTTAAATACATCTTGCTTCAAATTGCTTAGTGCAGCAATTTTTTGTAGTATAGTTAAATCACTAAAATTAGAGTAGTTCCACGAGTCTATTGCATTAAACACAGCTTTGTTAAAATTAAAATAGTCTTCTTCTTTTTCATAGCAATAACTTAGCATTGCAGCTTTTAATCCTCTGTAATCTAGAGGAAAATGACGGAATATGTATAACATCTTACCTGTATCTATGTACTTCTCTTTGATTTTAGGAAAAACTTTCTTATGAAAAAGAGAACAGTGATAACAAGTGAGCGAGGCGTATTCTATCATTAAAATTGGTGCTTTTCGATCTCCTAATAATTTATCATCAGGCAATAGCAACAGTAGTTCTTTTGGTGTTATTTCATCAGTTTTTTGAGTGTTGGGTAAGTTTTGTTCAATAGCTGCATAAGAACTAACACTTATAAAAATAAGCAAGAACAATAATCTAAAAATCATTACAATGGAAATACTGAACTTATTAAAAAATTTATGCATTTATATAAATAATGTCAAGATAACTTTTGCTTAGCAAGACTTTCTACTCTGTCTTTAAATGCAGTAATTATTTTATTTTGTGCATATTTATACACCGAGTTTAATAAAGTAGAAAACAAATTGGATTTAAACTCAAACTCTATATAGAACTCTACCATAGTTTTATTTTTGCTCATAGGAGTGAATTTCCATTCATTGTATAAATGTTTAAATATTCCATTTGATGACACAGCTTTTATCCAGCTTTCATTTATTCCATTTGGAGAAAGAAAGGTCACTTCTGATGTATAACTTCCTTTAATGCCATGAAAAGCTGCAAGGAGGTCCACAATCATTTGGCTATCAGTTTTTTCTTTTATATAAACAGCTTTGCACCAAGGAACAAAATCAGGATACTTCTCAACGTCAATTACAACTTGAAACACCCTATGAGATGAACAGAAAAAAATACCTTTTTCTTTATATTGGTGAAGCATAAAACTGAATAATAAAAATGGGATCCATATCTACCGTCAGTCTTAGTAGATTCCTGAGACCTAAAGTTAAGGTGGGTATCACATACTAATTTCAATGAAATTAACAGAGGCAATCCCCTTGATCAGAGATTATCGCTCGGGAAATTTAACTTAACTCATAACGTATAGCACAGACCCCTAAATTAATTATAGATTATTTATATAGAGTATGTCTATAGATATATTAAAACTAGCGATCATTATTTTGCCTTTGTTAAATTTTGCATTTTAAGTATCATAGCTAATAAATATATCTTATGAATGTTATTAAGCTCTTAACCATTTTTATTTTAATATCCTCAAGTGCTTATGCGAGTTGTATAGGTCACAAAACTTTTGTGCTTGCCATGAAGCAGCAAGTAGATAATACGTCTATGAAAGGGAATAGAAAAAATTCAGAACATATACACGAAAAGCTTCAGAAGATTATTCAGAATAATGTTAACCTCAAAGGAATATCTCGATTTGTCATAGGGAAATATTGGAATTTATCTACTCAGAAAGAAAAAGAAGAGTTTCTAAAAGAATATGAAGTATATCTCGCGCGTTTGTGCGCTAAAATTTTGTATAAATACATAAATAATAGTGAAATGATCATAATGAGTACAAAAGCAGTTAACGATGAAACTTGTCTGATAGGAACAAGATTTTCTTATGGTGATGAGGAATTTACAAATATTGACTTTAAAGTTACTAAAAGTGACAGTTCTTTCTTAATAAACGATGTTGTAATGAGTGGAATAAGTATTTCTATTAATCAACGTTCTCAATTTAGTGAAAAGATCGACACGAATGGCATGGCAAGTGTAATAGATGAATTAAAACGTAACAATAATTTATGATATACATGCCTCATTGGCCTAAGCCGATTGGCAGTAGGCCAAAGGATTTTTCTCTTGATCGCATAAAAAGTTTTCTAAATAAACTGGGTAATCCCGAGAAAAAAATACCGCCAATAATTCACATAGCTGGCACTAATGGCAAAGGATCAACACTATCCTTTATAAGATATATAATGCAAGCAGCAGGGTATAAAGTTCATACGTACACTTCTCCACATTTAGTGAATTTTAATGAGAGAATAGTTGTTGCAGGCAATGATATCGATGATAGTGAATTACATAACTCACTGGAAGAATGCCGTATAGCAGTCGCAGAACAACCCATCACTCTATTTGAAGCCGCAACGACTGCAGCCTTCTTAGCTTTTTCTCGTCATAAAGCTGATATTACTTTAGTTGAAGTGGGTCTGGGTGGAAGGCTTGATGCAACAAATGTTATAGATAATCCGATTCTAACGATCATCACTTCCATTGCACTTGACCATACAGAATATCTTGGTCCTACCGTAGAAACCATAGCGGGTGAAAAGGCTGGAATAATGAAACCTAATGTTCCTTGCGTAATAGCACCACAAGAAAAATCTATAATGAACACGCTAGAACAACACGCAATAAACAAAAAATCTCCCTTATATAGAGGAGGATTTGAGTGGAATTGCGAAAAACAGAATAACAGAATAGTCTTTCAATCGACTATTCAATCAATAGAATTTTCTTTGCCATCTTTAAAAGGAGATCATCAAATAATCAATGCAGGAAACGCAATTGCAGCATGTAGCATTTTAAGTGGGAAGTATGGATTTAATATTGGAGAAGAGGACATTGCTTCAGGTTTACAGCGCACTTATTGGCCTGCGCGGCTAGAGTCTATAAAAGAAGGTAATTTAATTTCTTTATTACCAAAAGATTGGCAATTATTTCTAGATGGCGCGCACAACAATGATGGTGCCAGAGTGTTAGCTAAGTGGGTAAGAGACAATTTTGCTGAAGGTATCTATATGATCTTTGGTGTTACTCGTAACAGAAACGTCGCAGAGTTCTTAGAGCACTTAAAGCCATATATCAAACTACTATGCGCGATTTGTGTTAAATCTGAACCTAAAGCAACAAGTACAGATTTAATTAGAGAAGGAGCTCATAATATAGGAATCAATGCTATCGAATGTGAATCAATCAGAGATGCTATATCAAATCACATACTAAAAGCTTCTATACAAAACGTCAAAACCATACTAATCTGTGGCTCGCTATTTTTAGCCAGAGATTTGAGTATGGAGAATAGCTATCAATTAATCCAAGAACAATAAATGCACTACACAACTTGCTCTCTTCCATGAGCGTGAACACTATCGGGATTTATAATGCTGCTTGGCTTTTCGGTTAATGCTCCTATAGGTACATTTTGTTCATCACCTCTTCCTTCAGTTTTTACAAGATTTACAACTTTTCTCTCGTAGATCTCACTTGCTAATTGTAATAATAAAGTACAACCTAGTACTATAGCAAATCCAATGAGTATTTTACTGTCTACGCAACTAGATTGGTACTGTAACACCAAACCTGCTATTAATAAAATAGGAGGGAGATAACTCGAACATTGGGAAGTAAAAATGAAATATTTAAATCTTTTACTTTTTAATATTTCTTCCCGTCTCTCTTCTTGATCTAAATTTTCACCTTGTTCCCGTTGAGAATTTTGCAAATCCACAGCTTCTTTAACTACAGAAGCTATCAAATAAACAGATAAGAAAAAAGTTGTAACTAATGTTATTAGGCTCGCACTAAACAAAATGCCAGGTGCGTCAGTAAAATTAGCAGCCTTATATAGCTTAAACCCCAAGTAAATATACGACACTAATGACGAGACGGACAGTAGGAATCTTACCAAACTAAAAACAACATAATACTTTGTACGCTTATCATTCTGACCTTGCTGAATTGACTGTAAACACCTTTTCCATTCCTCAGTAATGATTAATCCCTGATTCTTTCCACTTAGTGGTTTAATATATTGCAAAAGTGCTGCTTTATTTCTGTTAAGGGCCTGCATTTTTTCATCGCTACCTCCTGGTTTATCTGGGTGACACTTTCTTGATAACCTTTTATAATTTTTTGCTATTATATTAGATATTTCTAAGAAGTTACGACCTTCTACTTCTTGTACTTGAATACCTATCTCTTTAAATAAACTTTCATTATAATTATATTCTCTTTTTCTTAACTTATATCCCATATCTCCACCTAATAAATTAACTAACTATTAATACTTTATAATATGTAAATTCTTTCATTCATGCTTATTGTACGAATTATTTCTTTCACGACAACCATGACAAGTGTATGAAAGTTATCATTTAGTGCATAATAGTGCTTCAATGTTTAGGGTTACAGTTTTCATTGGTCATTTGAGTTACTCAAATCCAATTCATGCCAGTTCTATCTATCTTGTCATTTAAGTAGCCTCTATTTCAGCACAGGAATCTACTTTATAGTGATGTCATTCAAGTATCTGACATTGATTCCTTTATAATGCTGTCATCCCAGTGCTAGACACTGGGATCTAGTTAAATTTACGAGTATAAAAGTAATCAATGTTTTGATGATTATGAAAAAGCTGGATTCCAGTGACCATCTACTATATAAATAGTACCTTCAAAAATAAACGTTAGTGCGGTTGTGTGTCCCACACTGGCTCTTTTAAATTACTTTAGCTACAAATATTAAGAAATTTACTAAATAAAAAAAAGACAAAAGAACCCCCGTATAGCGAGTTTTGACCCTATAATAATTTAAATTGGCGTTGTAATAATGTGCTAACGCTTGTTTTAAGCGCGATTTGGCTGAATGTAGAAAAAATAAAAAAGACATGCAGCCGCTATAATTTTTATGTAATTTGCCAATAAATATTTGAGTTTTTTACTGAATTTTGCTGTTAAATCCGCGGAGATTAAAAACAAGGGTAAATACTCTTGCTATCATAGTAAGGGGGATGGCGTAATTTGTCAAGTTAAATAAGCTAAGTTATTAACATGTAATAATTAGGCAGCTATTGCAGATTGAATGTTCAAATGATCACTAACTTTGAGGTTTTGGTTTCATCTATTTGCGGCTGACTAATCATAGTTCGAATGAAATTGGTTGCCATAAAGGTACAACCTAGAATAAAAAAAGCAACGGAAATAAAGGGGATAATAGGAAATTCAAGAGGTAATATAGATGTAATTCCTCCTATTAAAAATGAAACGTTAGATGCAATGTCGAGGCAGATCTTCATTAATTTCTCTTGCCAAGAGGTATCGAGTTGCTTATTAAGGCCACACTGCCTAAAATGATCAGTTAATGACCATATATTTAAAGCAAGCGAAAGTGCACTTAGCATAGTGCTGACAATAGTAAAATACAAGCTTAAGGAAGAAATATTTAGGGCTAATGCTGCTATGTACCCACTCAAAGAAGCAATAGATAGTGCAGTAACTAAGCGTTTTGAATAAGTTCGTATTTTTTTTCTGTAAATAAGCCCCTCTTTCTCATAACTCATAAACTTAACAGTAAATACATATTATATCATAACATTAATTGACTTGAAAATCAATACAGAGTGCCCGGGAGAAGACTTGAACTTCCACAACTTGAAAAGTTACTAGCACCTGAAGCTAGCGCGTCTACCAATTCCGCCACCCGGGCTTTTTGTGATTTACTATGTTAAAATAAAATAATATACTCAAATAGTTTTTAACTTAAAGGTAATGCCAAATCTAGATCAAATATTTTTTGCTCAGAACAATGTTAATATTAATAATGTATATAAAATAGTCAACAACGCTTTGAGCAATAGTGATGGTGGTGAGCTATTTTTAGAGTTTTGCCAATCAGAATCCCTAGTTTTTGATGATAATATATTAAAACATATGGATTTAAATATCAGAAGAGGATTTGGTCTAAGGTCTTTTTGTGAAGATAGTACGTCTTTTGTTTGCTCTTCTGAGATTAGCGAAAAAGAAATTAGTAAAGCTGCTTCCATGGTAAAAAGTTCAGCATCTTTAAGCAAAACGAATTCAGTAAACTTAAATGAGGAGGCAAAAAGCCTGTATTCAACGATTAATCCCATAAATGAAATGGACCTGAGCTCAAAGATTAAACTACTTAATGAGGTTAATGAGTATGTAAGGTCGAAGAATAATTGCGTGAAGCAGGTAAAAATAACTCTAAATGGAGAATGGCAAGTTGTACAAATAATAAAAGATGATCACAGGTTAAGCGATATTAGGCCTTTGGTACGTTTTAATGTACTAGTCATCGTAGAGAAAAATGGCCGAGCTGAGAGAGGTTCTGCAGGGCACGGTGGAAGAGACTCTTATAGTAAATTTGTTTCTGAGAAGAAGTGGAAAGAAGTTGCAAACCAAGCGTTAGAGCAAGCGCTAGTAAATCTTGAGGCAATTCCAGCTCCGGCTGGAGAGATGACAGTTGTTTTAGGTTCAGGTTGGCCAGGAATATTATTGCATGAAGCTGTAGGTCATGGACTTGAAGGTGATTTTAACCGTAAAGGAATCTCGGCATTTTCAAATTCTATGGGTAAACAAGTGGCAGCCAGTAACATTACTGTAATTGATGATGGAACTCTACCTAATTTGCGTGGTTCTATTAGCATAGACGATGAGGGTACTTTACCTGGCTATAATGTGCTTATAGAAGATGGAATTCTAAAAGGATATATGCAAGATCATATGAACGCTAAACTTATGGGTGTAAATCCAACTGGTAATGGTAGAAGAGAAAGTTACAAAGAAGTTACTATGCCACGCATGACAAACACCTATATGTTGCCAGGAAAATATACACCAGAAGAAATAATATCCAGTGTAAAGAGAGGCCTATATGCAGTAAATTTTGGTGGTGGACAAGTTGATATAACATCAGGAAAATTTGTTTTCTCATCTTCGGAAGCTTACCTAATAAAAAATGGTAAAATTACACAACCAGTCAAAGGAGCAACGCTAATTGGTGATGGGCCAACAGTGCTAAAAAAAGTATCAATGATTGGTAATGATCTAAAGTTAGATCCTGGTGTTGGCACGTGCTCAAAAGACGGACAAAATGTGCCTGTTGGAGTTGGTCAGCCAACACTCAAGGTCGATGCAATAACTGTTGGTGGAACTGAATATGTAGATAAGGGCTAAGCGAACTCAGCTCATGCTGTACAATTGTACAAATATTGTAACCATTATTCAAGTAGCTCATATAGATGCAAAAACTACTTAACAAATCTCTCTGCCTTCCTTGCCATAACGTGTATAACAATCTCACAAAAAATAATATCATAGAATTCAATAGGTGGTCTTTAAAAAATCCTTAAGGAAAGTAAAATACTGTTTAAATAGGCCGATATAGATGGTTTTACGATATAATAAAATTATTATAAACAAGAACTTATAAACTCTAGCAAATGAATTTGTGAGTTTAGTGGTGTTAGGAATACCTGGCTCTTTTATGTGGATTGACATTCTCAATAACCTGCTCTAGAGATAGATTATATAATTTTGACAAGGTTCTTGGCATGTGATATTTTTCTCGAATATAGGGAATGGTATAAATGACTTTATATCTATATCCAGCTCTAGGGGAAGATCTTCAATGTTTACGTCCATCCCTGATAAAGGATATTCTATGTCAATGTGCAGCTTTGGGGGATAGTTCTACTTTGAAGATTTCTTTCACTTTTACTATTGCGACTCCCGATTCCATTGAAATCACTCTTTCCCTTAATTCATATTGATATGGTTACTCCATTTATTCCCTCACTTTCAGCTTTTCTTGCTTTACCATATCTCTTCCCCTCTTGTCTCTATCTTTATGTATTAAGCTATATAACTCAAAATCTTGATAAAATGCAGAAAAGTTTTTTTAATTTCAGCTCCATCCTCGAAGAGTTAGAAAATAACTTTAAGCAAGTTAGTCAGAATTTTTCTGACGCAAAGGAACAAGTTTTAAATTTATAGTATTTCCTAAAGTAAATGATAAAGGTATAATAAAGTATTTGAGTTATAATGGCATATAGTGTGGATTTAAGGGAAAAGGCAGTATTGATGATAGAAAAAGGTAAGACAAAGGTTGAGGTAGCAGAGCTTATGGAGATAGGAATAGCAACTCTGTACCGTTGGTTAAAAAAGAAAGCTGCTGGTGAAAGCCTCAAGCCATCTAAAAACGGTAGCTTTATTCGAAAAATAGACCCCAAAATACTCGAAGAATATGTTACAAAGAATCCAGATCATACTCTGGCAGAGATGAAACAAAATCTTGGATTTGGAATAAACTCAATTTGGTATAGACTAAAACAGCTAAAAATTACTTTAAAAAAAAGTCACACTATATCAAGAGCGCAATCAAGAAGATAGGGAGCAATTTATTGATAAAATCTCAAAAATAGACCATTCCAGCATCTTATATATAGATGAAGCAGGAGTTGATAATAAGTTATACCGAGAATATGGACGCGCTCCAAGAGGAAAGAAAATTTATGCAGATATTCCAGGGAGAACTCGAGAGAGAATCAGTATAGTAGCCGGGTGGATTGGAAAGAGATTTATTGCACCAATGACTTTCAAAGGTGGGTGTGACAAAGAGGTATTCAATACATGGTTGGAGAAGATGTTATTACCTAAATTGCCACTTGGCACAACTATAGTTATGGATAATGCTACATTTCATAAGACCACTAAAACAAAATCATTAATAGAGTCTTTTGGCTGTCATTTGCTGTATCTTCCAACATATTCACCAGATTTGAATCCTATAGAATACTGTTGGCATACCATCAAAAGCCGCCTCAGACCTCTCATGTATAAATATACAGACTTACAGCTTTTGGTTGGTAATACCATAATGGAACTTTATCATCCATTTTAGAAAATACTATAGCTGTCAACTCTGAAGATTTGGCAGGCAAGTTTCTTAATTATCACCCGAATATGTGCATAGTATAAAATTAGCTTGATAGACTTCAAGAGCTTTGCCTATGAAGTCAGTGTGCTTCTTGAAATGGAATATACTTTTATTACTTTAATTATAAAAATCCGTTAAGCCTTCTTGCCAATTACTACAATATTTTCACTTGGAAAAAAGTAGTCAGGTATAGCCATGTTTTTTGGTGCAGGACCGCCAATTACTCGGCCTGATGTGTCATAATATGAACCGTGACAAGGGCAGAACCAACCGTTGCCGTCTTTTGTAGCGTGATCAACTGGTACACATCCAAGATGGGTGCATATTCCAATCATAATTAACCATTCATCTTTGCCTTTGTATACTCTTTTTTCATCTGATTCAGGATCTCTCAAATTTTCTGCATTTATGGCTCTTGCAGCCTCAATCTCTTGTTTTGTGCGCTTACGGATAAATACTGGCTTACCTTGCCATTTTACCTTTTTTCCTTGTCCTTCTTGAATATCAGATAGATTAACCTCAACCGTAGACATCGCTAAAACCTCAGCAGAAGGATTCATAGACTTAACCAATGGCCAAAGACCGCTTGCAGCTCCTATACCTGCCATGGCACACGTAGTTAATGTGATAAAATCTCTTCTACTCTTATTTTTGGCAAAATCTTTAACAAGAGATGTTTTTTTATTCTTCTCATTCGTTAATGATTTTTTATTTTTAGTTAACTTCTTATCCATCAATCTCTACTTGAACATAGACATATATTTTAATTTAAATACTATAGATTAATCAATAGAAATTTGCACTATTTGCTTAACCTTTGCTATACAGTTAAGAAGAAACAGAGTTTTCAATTTCGGAAATACTATCTTCAGTGGAATCAGGATCCTCAATTTTCGCTACTGACACCACCTTCTCTCTACTCTCTGTTTTAAACAGAGTGACTCCTTGAGTGCTACGTCCTGCAATTCTGATATCATTTACTGAAATACGAATTAACTTTCCTTTATCTGTAATAAGCATGATATTATCACCCTGTTCAACTGGAAAGCTAGCAACAACATTACCGTTTCTGTCGGTAGTAAGGATATTTGTAATACCAACACCACCTCTATTTGTTACCCTATACTCGTACGCAGAAGTTCTTTTACCAAAGCCATTTTCAGTAATAGTTAATATGAACTCCTCATTCATTGCAAGTTTTAAGAACAGTTTGTTATCTATTCCTAAATCATTCAAAGTTTTTTCTAATTTAGAATCAATTGAGTTGTTGGTTACAGCTTCCATCCTTTTTGCAAGCGGAACTCTTAAGTAAAGCTCTTTTGTTTCTGTTGCAATACCTATGCCGTTTAGTATGGTCATGGATATCACACTGTCATTTTTTGCAAGTTTGATACCTCTTACACCATCTGAATTACGACTCTTAAATTGACGCACATCGCTTACAACAAATCTGATGCTTTTTCCAAGTGTTGTTGAAAGTAGAACATGATCAATTTCGCTACATACTTTAACTGATATTAACTTATCCCCTTCGTCGAGCTTTATTGCTATTTTTCCATTGCTTGGAATATAGTGAAAATCCGCTAAGGAGTTACGCCTTATGTTCCCATGAGCAGTAACAAAAACTATATTTTGATTTTCGTCATTCTCACTCGGAAGCGGCATAATGTTAGTTATTGTTTCACCATCGCTAAGCGGAAATATATTAACAAGTGCTCTTCCACGTGCAGTTGGTTCTGCAAGAGGCAGTTTATAAACCTTTAATCTGTAAACTCGACCAGTATTAGAAAAGAATAAAAGACTAGTGTGGGTATTTCCAACAAATAATTTTGTAATTACGTCCTCCTCTTTTAATCCCTGTCCTAGCTTTCCCTTTCCACCACGATGCTGGGTTTTATAATGAGAGAGTTTCACACGTTTGATGTAACCATTCATAGTTACGGTTACTACCATATCCTCTTGTAGAATTAGATCTTCAGCTTCGATGTCCATATCTGATTCTTCTATTGAAGTTTTTCGCGGCACAGTAAATCTGTTCTTTATTTCTTGTAGATTGTTTTTTATTTCTTTCATCAACTTCTCTACTGAACCAAGAAAAGCGATATATTCTTTTATCAGGTTAATCATTGAACTTAGCTCAGCTTCTAATTTGTCTTTTTCAAGGCCTGTTAAACGTTGCAATTTCATGTCAAGAATAGCTTTCGTTTGCAGCTCAGTTAATCTATACACTCCGTCTTTCAAAAAGCTCGTGCTGTCTGAGATTAATCCAATAATTGTGCTTATCTCAGCTGAAGTTTTCCATTCTTTATTTAAAAGTTCTCTACTTGCTTCCGCAGGATCTTTTGCACCACGGATGATTTTTATCACTTCATCTATGCTCAAGACCGCAATGTAGAGCCCTATATATATATGAGCTTTTTCCCTCGTTTTTCTTAGACGACACTCTGTTCTCCTGATTAATACTTCTTTTCTAAAATCAATAAAAGCAGCTATAATTTCTTTCAACGACATCAAAGCAGGCCTGTTGTTGTTGAGGACTAAAGTGTTAACACTAAAACTACTTCTTAGTGGAGTTAGTCCCAATATTTGATTAAGTATAAAACTTGCTTCAGCATTTCTTCTGAGGTCAATTACTACCCTAATACCAGACTTATCAGATTCATCCCTAATTTCTGTTATGCCATCAATTCTTTTTTCTTTTACAAGCTCACCTATCTTCTCAATTAATTTTACTTTATTTACCTGGTAAGGTATTTCATCAATCACTATTGCTTGCCTATCTTGTGGCAGGTCTTCCATGTGAGTCTTGCCTTGCACAACAATTGATCCACGACCCGTTGCAAATGCTGATCTTATTCCAGACCTTCCAAGAATCGTTCCCCCAGTTGGGAAATCCGGTCCTGGCATCACTTCAAGTAACTCATCCAAAGTAACTTCAGGATTATCTATATATAACATACAAGCATCTATTATTTCTCCAAGGTTGTGAGGAGGAATATTGGTTGCCATACCAACTGCAACACCGCTTGCACCATTTACCAATAGATTCGGAAATTCTGCAGGCAGTACAACAGGCTCTGTTTCATTTCCATCATAGTTTGGCCTAAAATCAACTGTATCTTCGTCAATATCATTTAGTAAAAAATGCGACACTCTGTGGAGCCTTGCTTCTGTATATCGCATTGAAGCTGGCGGATCTCCATCTATCGAACCAAAGTTACCTTGCCCATCAATAAGTGGTAAAAGAAGAGAAAAATCTTGAGCCATCCTGACCAAGGAGTCATAGATAGCCATGTCACCATGTGGGTGATATTTTCCCATTACATCCCCGACTATACGAGCTGCTTTTTTATACGGTTTACCGGCATCGAACCCAGCCCTCGACATTGCGTATAATATGCGCCTATGAACAGGTTTAAATCCATCTCGCACATCAGGTATAGCTCGACTTATGATCACACTCATTGCGTAGGAGAGATAAGAATCCTCTAGCTCTTTCACTATTGAAACTGGTACTATGTTGTCTTGCATTTTCTATACTTTGATTGAAATAATTGTAATATTAATATTCAACTAGGCTAATGGGCAATGACAGACTTGAACTGCCGACCTCCTCGGTGTAAACGAGATGCTCTACCAGCTGAGCTAATTGCCCCTCTAGATATAATTCTATAGTTCAATGTTGTTGTTGTAAACAAAAATAGCGATACAAGCAACTCTTATGGAATCGCTGGGTGCGCACTATGGAGTTGTATGAATTTTAGTCTTGCTGCTACCTTGTATAAAGGTATTCTTTCACTTGCATTTTTTGACATGTTCAACAACTTTGAATAACATGCTGTGGCATTTTTAAAATCTGAGAGCTTATCTAGAATAACAGCTAAATTATAGGTATAAAAAATATTGTTTTGATCTAAAGAAATTGCTGCTTTCATATATTCTTTAGCTTTTACGTAATCCCCTTTTTTCATATAGATCAAACCTAAATTTGCTGATAAAGGGGCGCTATTTCTGAGTGTATCATACAATTTCAACATTTCACTCAATGCTAAATTAGGATCATATTGTGAGATTATCGTCAGAAAATTCTTTAATACATAAGGGTTGCTAGGATATTCTTTTAACAGTCTTGTGTAAATCTCTACAGCTTTTTTAAATTCTTTGTTAGCGTAATAGATATTCCCTAGTCCAATTAAAGCACTTTCATGATAAGGAAATTTTGCGATAATCTGATTGAGGAGAGAAGTAGCTGTTTCACTATCTCCTAACTCAAAGGAATCTTTTGCTTTTTTTAAAATAGAGTATATGTCAAAATTCTTGCCAGAATTCTGCGAAATTTTGATATTAAATTTGTCACTTTTTCTCTCGAGAACATCAAGATCTTTATATTTTTTATCAGCTTTTATATGCTTGACAACACTATCAAAGACCTTCTGTATCTCCAAATTTTCACTAGCATAGGTAACAGAAGACCTCCATAAAATCACAACGCAAATTAACATGCAGACAAACATAGATCCTAGTGTTATGGCATTGGCTGCAGCGCGTAACCAGTAAATCTTATTTCTTTGAACTATACGCAACACATTACAAATTCATAAATGCTAAATTACTTATCTAATATAATAATAAAGATATTATTAATTGGCAGATACTATTTAGAATGAGTTAAAAGAGCACTTCTACACATTCCATATGGTTGACAATTACACTCCTCACATGCGTAGTCAAATTTCTCTAAAGACATTTTCTTTCTAATTCTTTTTACTGCTTCATTCCAGGTCAAAATCTCGCCAATTTTTATTCCTAAAATTTCCATATGCCTTCTATCTAGCTCTAAAACTTTAGCCTGTGTGGTACATTTACCTTGTTTAGTCTGGTTTGGGCAAACACTACAAATAGCGTCAAGATTATCAACTACTTCGATTTTAGTATTAGGATCACTAATTACTTTACTTGCTATCTTTTTGTAATTTTCTACAAAGCTCTGAGAATATCCATACCCTTGAAATGTAAGAGTGCACATAAAATGATGAGGACGAAACCTTATCACTTTTTCAAATACTGCAAAGCTGCTACAAGTAGAAAAATTTTTACCAAACCAGGAAGGATGAATGGTAAAACACCTACCATTATTGCTTGTTTCAGACCCACGTAAATAGTAAGCCAACTAATACCACAAATAAAGATTACGACTGTACCCGCCAGACAACTTAAAGAATTACACATAAATGATTTATATTTAGAGTTCAGTAATTCATTTACTCTGCTCATTACTACAACAGCAACTAAACAGCCAATCAAATATCCACCTGTTGGCCCGAGAAAAATATGATGACCACCAGAAAAATTCGCAAAAACAGGAAATCCTGCTGCACCAAGTGATAGATATGTAAGCACAGAATAGAATGCTGTTCTGCGGTTAAATTTAAGCCCAACAAGCATTAATCCCAAAGTTTGCAATGTGATAGGCACAGGCTGCAATGGTATGCTTATTTGAGCCATCAAGAATAAAAGTAAAACGCAAGACAATATTTCAGCCAGTGTTGACCTACTGCTTGATTGTGTTATAAACATATCTTCCCAATAAAAATAACTTACTAGATATAATATATGTGTATAAGAGGTTTTGCAATTTAAATTTTGCTTATATTGCGCTACAATGAATTATTTATGCACTATTTAAAAATGATGAGTAAACAAGATCTATTATCGTTGATGAAGGAAAGACACAGCGGACGTTCATACGATCCTACAAGAGCAATATCTCAGAAAGAAATGGATATTTTAATAGAAGCTGTAAGGCTAACACCCTCGTGTTTTGGTGATGAACCTTGGCGATATGTGATATGCAACAAACAGAACAATCAAAGCGCATGGAAAAAATTGCTCGGTTGCCTTGATGAATCTAATCAAAAGTGGGCAAAAGATGCACAAATACTAATTATATCTCTAAGCGCTAAGAACTTCCGTAAACAAGGTAAAGGAGAAAATTTTTGGGCTAAGCATGATACTGGTGCAGCAAATTATGCACTTATGCTGCAGGCTGCAGCTATGAACTTAATGGCACATCAGATGGGTGGCTTTGACAAGAAAAAAGTAACAGAAAGTTTTAATATACCTGATGATTTTAACATAATGTCAATAATAGCAGTTGGTTATGAGGAAGAGGGTGCTGAAGTCAAAGAAAAAAAAAGAAGACCAATAGAAGAAACATTTTTTTATGACGAATGGCCAGCGAGCTGACTTGACCATTCTTCTCTTAATATCTTAAAAACTGGATTATCTGGCAAATAACTTTTTTTCATCCTACCCTCTTCAATTGCTTGCCAATCTTTCCACGGTAATTTCTTACTTCCAAGTTCATAATCCATACCATCCCACATATCTTCTCGAAAGCCATAAACAGCAAAATGCCAATTATATTCATTAAAAATAGAAGTAAGATCTCGAAAATAGTTCTCTAATCCTTTTGAACAGCGATGCCCGCCAAACTCTCCAACAAAGATCTTATAATTTGGTATATTATATCTCTCTTGGAAAACTTTGACTGGTTCTATATATGATTTTAACTGATTCTTATCCCAATGCTCCATTTTATTTGTATCAGAAGATTGAATATGCCCAGGGTAGGCAAAGTTACCTTGGTTTAATTTTAAGTTTGTATAAGCAAAGGGCTCATATATATGAAATGAATAAAGAACATTTTTATCACTAACTGGTTCAAATTTGTTAAAAGTATTAGAGTCAGCATAACTGCTGCTATCAAGTATTATTGGGGTCTCTGAGTCAACTTGGCGGATACTGTTTACCACGCTGCTATAAAAGCCAAATAGATTCTTCTGAACTTTGCTTTGTTCTACGTTATAAATAGCCGAATCTGCAGTATTATAAAGCCTTTCTGGATGTGGTTCATTTAAGATATTATATCCAACAATAGCAGGATGATCTTTAAGCTCTTTCGCAAGATCTTGCCAAAATTTTGCTGCTTGTTTTTGAAAAGCTTGATCTGACCATAAACGTAAATCATCTTTATCGTTATTATTTTGCTTCCATCTAGATCCAGGTAAGCTAAGCATCGTTAATACTACTGGTATTTTTTGTTGATGAAAAGCATCTAAAACATCTTTCAGAACTTTCAGGTCTTTGGAAATCAGGCCCGGATAATTGTCTGCATTGCCTAAGAGGAAGTCACGTTGCGTAGTTTCAAATTTGTCAGGAGCAAGACGAATAAAACCAATTTTGTATTCCTTTGCTGCTTTGATTAAGTCACTATCAACTTTTCTATTGAAAACATTTGCTCCCTTTCTAACTCCAGTTTGCCAAAAGAGCATTTTGCTGTTCTCCGGTATTGACTTAGCACTCACATTACAGAAAACTATAGAATACAAAACAGCTGTAATTAGAAGAAAAATTTTCACTTATATAATTTTGCTATAATGGTAAGTAACCTAACAGACAAGATCCCGTTTGTAAAGATGCACGGTACTGGCAATAGTTTTGTTATCATAGACTCACGTTCAGCAAATAATTTAGACTGGAATTATAGGCAAATTGCTGATCAAGGCAGTTGTGATCAAGTGATAATTATAACAATGTCTAATGCTGCAAACTGCTTTATGCATATCTACAATGCTGACGGTAGTCGAGCTGAAATGTGTGGAAACGCAGCACGCTGTGTTGGATATTTGATAATGTTAGAAAAAGGTACTGAATATATCACTATTGAGCTGATAAATAATCGTATCTTAGAATGTTTTAAAGTAGGCGATAAATCAATAAAGGTCAATATGGGTAAACCACTGCTTAAATGGAATGAAATTCCTCTTTCTTGTGAATGCGATCCCCTTTATCTACCTATAGAGCTTGAAATGCTGAAAGAGCCAGTTGCAGTAAATATTGGTAACCCTCATATAGTTTTTTTTGTTGATAACATAAGCGAAATACCATTGCAGAATTTAGGACCAAAGCTAGAAAATCACGAATTATTTCCTCAGAAAACAAATGTTAGTATTGCACAAATAGAAAAATCTGGAGAAATAAACTTAAGAGTTTGGGAAAGAGGAACAGGTATTACTGCTTCATGTGGTAGTGCGGCTTGTGCAGCATTTGTTGCATCTATACTTCGTAAGTGTTTGGCTACTAAACAAACTTCAGTACATTTACCAGGAGGTCAGTTACTGATTGAGTGGTCAAAAAATATACTGATGACTGGGGATATAGGGTTTTTATGACCTAGGCTAGGCACTGACACTCATTACTTCTAACACCTTTTTACCAATCACAGCAGGAGTTTCTGCAATTGCAATTCCAGCACTCTTCATAACTTCTAACTTTGCACCAGCACTTCCTCCACTTGAAGAAATAATAGCTCCAGCGTGCCCCATACGTCTTCCTGGAGGTGCTGTTTGGCCTGCTACAAATCCAATAATTGGTTTTTTAGTTTTTTCCGCCTTTATAAAATGTGATACATCTTCTTCTTCGTTTCCACCTATTTCACCAATAACTACAATACCATGAGTATCGTCATCTTTTAAAAAGAGCTCCATACAGTCAACAAACGTCATGCCATGAACAGGATCGCCTCCAATTCCTATACATGTTGACTGACCAAGACCAACAGCGGTTGTTTGTGCTACCGCTTCATAAGTTAAAGTTCCAGAGCGAGACATAATTCCTATATGTCCACGTTTGTGAATATGTCCTGGCATAATTCCTATTTTGCATTCTTCGGGTGTAATAATTCCTGGACAGTTTGGCCCAATCAATCGGCTTTTTGAGCCAGTAAGTGCATGCTTCACTTTTACCATGTCAAGTATAGGAATGCCCTCTGTAATACAAACTATCAATTCTATTTTTGCATCTATTGCTTCAAGTATTGCAGCAGCAGCAAATTTAGCAGGTACATATATTACCGTAGCATTCGCATCAGTTTTTTCTCTAGCTTCTGCTACAGTATTAAAAACTGGTAAATTAAGGTGAGTGCTATCACCCTTTCCAGGAGTTACACCGCCAACCATTTTCGTCCCGTAGTCAATAGCTTGTTCTGAATGAAACGTACCTTGTGCACCAGTAAAACCCTGGCATATTAACCTTGTATCTTTATTTACTAAAACGGACATGCTTTATTTTACCTCTTTTACTATCTTTTGCGCGGCTTCATCTAGCTCATCTGCAGCAATAATATTTAATCCCGACTCTTCTAAAATTTTTTTTCCTTCTTCAAAATTAGTACCTGATAATCTAACCACTAGAGGAACTTTAATGCTCATTTCTTTTGCAGCCGCAACAATTCCACTTGCAATAATATCGCAACGCATTATACCACCAAATATGTTAACCAAAATTCCTTTTACGTTGCTATCAGACAATATGATTTTAAATGCTTCAGTTACAGTTTCTTTACTCGCTCCACCACCAACATCTAGAAAGTTAGCAGGCTCTGCTCCGTAGTACTTTATTATATCCATTGTTGCCATAGCAAGACCTGCACCGTTTACCATACAGCCAATATTGCCATCCATTTTTATATAACTGAGCCCATGCTTTGAAGCTTCTATTTCTTCTTTGACTTCTTCATCGTAATCACGTAGGCTCACGATTTCTGAATGACGGTATAGAGCATTGTCATCAAAATTAATTTTAGCATCAAGTGCAATAAAATCTCCGGCATTCGTTTCAACTAGTGGATTAATTTCTATCTGGCTCGCATCAGTTGTAATAAACGCATCATATATATTTTTTGCAATATTCGTTACCTTTCCTATTTGTTCCGAACTCAGATTAAAGCTATTGAAAAGCTTATTGTTATCAAGACTTGTAAAACCAGTAGCAGGGTCAATATTAAAATTCACAATCTTTGTAGGAGAATTTTTTGCCACTTCTTCGATATCCATTCCACCTTCTGAAGAAAATATAAATACTAGCCTACTAAGCTTTGGATCGACTACTAGACTCAAATAGTACTCTTTTTTAATGCTTGAACCTTCTTCAATGTATACTTTCTTTACCTGCTGTCCGCTTGACCCTGTTTGATGAGTAACTAAAGTTATGCCAAGCATGTCCTTTACAAGTTGTTGAGCTTCTTTAGTTGACTTTGCTAGCTTTACGCCACCAGCCTTACCCCTACCACCTGCATGAATCTGAGCTTTAACCACAAACACGTCAGATTTTAGTTGATTTATTTGAGTTTCTACTTCTTCTGCAGATGTAGCAACAAAACCCTTTGGTACCGGGACATTAAACTTGTGTAAAATTTCCTTTGCTTGATATTCGTGAATATTCATAAGATAACTAATTATTAACCTTAGTAAAAACTACCAACCATAACGCTGTCTTCTGCATTCTTGCTGATATCTCTTTTTCCTTGCTTCAGCTTTTTTTTTAGCTGTTTTCTCTGATTTCTTTTCGTGATATTTTTTTTTCATTTTGAGCCCTCTTCCTTCCTTTTGAATTATTTTTTTCAACACTGGAAGAGCTCTATCTACATCACCATAATGGACTGATACTTCAATCAAACTCTATACCTCCTTCGGTAATCACTTCAAAATCCATTTATAAATTAGAAAATTAACATTGTCAATTATTTTATAAACTTGAGCGATAGAATATGATATGCAGTGATTTATATGAAAAAAGCTTCATTCTGCTGTCAATCATTTACTTGCTGATAAAAATTGCTCTTAGGTTACAGTGCTCTTGTAATTTTTCTAATCTCGGGGCGGAGAGATTTGAACTCCCGACCCTTTGGTCCCAAACCAAATGCGCTACCAGGCTGCGCTACGCCCCGACTTCTTTACTAAGAGTATCGATAGTTCGGAAAAATGCAAGTTTCATTTATTTCTTTTAGGAAAAATATAATGCAGATTTCTTTATATAGAGTGTCAAATTGCACTAGCCATATTAAAAAATCTAGCTATACCAATTGGTGAAGGTTAATGCAGCAACTACAGCAGTATCAACTCTCAAAATTCTTTTTCCTAGACTCAGTTTCTGACAAAATTTATTGGCAGAATCAAGTTCGCAAGATGAAAAACCACCTTCGGGGCCAACAATAATAGCAACGTTTTTCTTGCCTTTTAGAACTTTATTAGGAGGTTGTCCTTCACCTGTTTCATCACACAAAACAAAATTTTTATTCTGAGAATCGGATAATTCACAAAAATTAATAGGAAGAAAAATCTGTGGTATACTTGTCCTACCGGATTGTTCCGCAGCTTCAATTGCCTGTAATTTCGCTCTACTTAGGTTAATGTTTTTTACTACTGTACGTTCTGTTGAAATAAATTGAATGCAGGTTACTCCCATTTCAGTTGCTTGTCTTACTATGTTGCTTAAGGCGCCGCTTTTTACCAGAGCACAATACAAATATAGATTTTTTTCATGTTGTTGTTGTTTAGTGCGTTCTTTTATTATAATTTTTGTCGATTTACTTGATATATTCACTACTTCTCCTAACCATTCTCCATCCTTTCCATTAAAAAGATAGATGTTATCATGCTTCTTAAGCCGCATTACATTGTAAATATAGTGACTTTGTCGTGGATGAAGCGCCAAACTTACATTTTGTGATAAAGCTTCTTCAACATAAAGCCTAATTTTTTTCATTCAAAACTTTAGTTATTTGCATTCTGTTTGAGTGACTCTTACGGGATTTGAACCCGTGTTACCACCGTGAAAGGGTGGTGTCCTAACCACTAGACGAAAGAGTCGACTTGAATCTAACAGAGTTATATCGATTATACATATAAAGTCAATTCAATTATTTTGAATCACACAGTTAGAGTGATATATCAGTGATTTTATATCGACAGCCTCCTATTACCCCATGTTCAATGCTTACTGAACCTATCTCAGATTTAGGAGCTTTAGATCCTAATTCTAATTTTTGTTCAACTTTTGTATCTGAATCATAGCCAGAATCGTATCCAGAATCTCTACGCTCAAAATTTTGCCTTATTTCTTTTACGTTAAAGCCAGCCTTGGTCTTGATTTGCTGACTCGCTGGCTTATTAGCACTTTGCTCATTTAGTTTTACTTGCAAATTATTCACTTTATCCTGCACTAATCCATGATAAGTCCCAGAATTATCTTTTATATGTTTTGCTTGTCTTTCTGATCTCTTTTTCGATAAATCTACCTTAGCATAAATAGGCTCTGGTTGCTCTTTATGATTTAAGCTAGTGGGCTTTTTTTGCTCTGAGAAATCATCTACATCTTCATAAATAGGTTCTCCTGATATACTAGAACAACCACTATCTTTCAATGATAAATTTTCAGTAGATCTTTTATGCAAATCATATACTTCAGCATAAATGGATTCTTCCGATACGCTCAACTCTTCTAATGAGTTACTAACCTTAGCGTCATATACCTCATCATAAATGGGCTCTTTTAAAAGTAAAATATCATCATGCTCAAAAATTCTAGGAGGTTTTTTAGGTGAGTTGGCCTTAAATTTTAGCTCTACTTCCTCTTTAAGCTTGTCACAACTTTCCGTTTGTTTCAAAATCTCCAATATTTCTTTTCTTTCTTTTTTTATTAGCTCACCAAGCACTAAACAACATTTTTCTTTACGATCTTTGAGACTGTCCTTATCTCCGTACTGCATAGCTTCTGATGCTCTTTTGTATTGAAGGATTACATTTCCTATACTATTATTTATTTCACTAATATTTGCTCCAGCACTAATAAGTAACGTCATTACATTATGATCAAGATTTGTTACTGCATACTCTAAAGCTCGATTTAAAGTTTGATCATTATTCAAGTCAAATGACCCCTTGTTCCTAAAAGGATTAATTCTAGAAAAGAGTTTTTCAAAGCTGTTTACTATATTATGAAGACTTAAAGCTAGCCTCAAGCCTCTTATATTGCTATTTCTAGCGGATTTAATTAAAAAACTATCTACTATACCCATGATTGTACCCCTCTATACAAAAGCTCACCATTGTGGTACAATTTTAAACTATAGTATTTTCTAAAATGGATGATAAAGTTCCATTATGGTATTACCAACCAAAAGCTGTAAGTCTGTATATTTATACATGAGAGGTCTGAGGCGGCTTTTGATGGTATGCCAACAGTATTCTATAGGATTCAAATCTGGTGAATATGTTGGAAGATACAGCAAATGACAGCCAAAAGACTCTATTAATGATTTTGTTTTAGTGGTCTTATGAAATGTAGCATTATCCATAACTATAGTTGTGCCAAGTGGCAATTTAGGTAATAACATCTTCTCCAACCATGTATTGAATACCTCTTTGTCACACCCACCTTTGAAAGTCATTGGTGCAATAAATCTCTTTCCAATCCACCCGGCTACTATACTGATTCTCTCTCGAGTTCTCCCTGGAATATCTGCATAAATTTTCTTTCCTCTTGGAGCGCGTCCATATTCTCGGTATAACTTATTATCAACTCCTGCTTCATCTATATATAAGATGCTGGAATGGTCTATTTTTGAGATTTTATCAATAAATTGCTCCCTATCTTCTTGATTGCGCTCTTGATATAGTGTGACTTTTTTTTAAAGTAATTTTTAGCTGTTTTAGTCTATACCAAATTGAGTTTATTCCAAATCCAAGATTTTGTTTCATCTCTGCCAGAGTATGATCTGGATTCTTTGTAACATATTCTTCGAGTATTTTGGGGTCTATTTTTCGAATAAAGCTACCGTTTTAGATGGCTTGAGGCTTTCACCAGCAGCTTTCTTTTTTAACCAACGGTACAGAGTTGCTATTCCTATCTCCATAAGCTCTGCTACCTCAACCTTTGTCTTACCTTTTTCTATCATCAATACTGCCTTTTCCCTTAAATCCACACTATATGCCATTATAACTCAAATACTTTATTATACCTTTATCATTTACTTTAGGAAATACTATATAACGATTTATTTTATATTAATAACCGCTTTTCACACCCACTTAACAAGAGGCGGCATCGACATCATAATTGCATCGGGGTTACCATTAGTCATTAAACCAAACCTTGTACCACGATCATAAAGAAGATTGAACTCCACATATCTGCCACGTTTTATCAATTGTTCTTCTCGTTGTTCTTTTGTCCAAGATTTTTGCATATGTTTGTGTATGATGTGTAAGTAAATTTCTAAAAAGGCTTCACCTACTGCTTTTGTGAACTCAAAATCATTTTTCCAGTTGCCAGAAGTTAGATTGTCATAAAAAATTCCACCAATACCACGTGGCTCTTTTCTATGTTGTAAAAAAAAGTAATCATCACATTGCTTTTTAAATTTCGGATAATATTCGATGTTGAACTCATTGCAAGTTGCTTTAATTGATTCGTGAATATACTTGCAATCTCCCTCATCTTTATAAATTGGAGTAAAGTCCATTCCTCCACCAAACCATTGTTTTGAGGTATATATCAGCCTTGTGTTCATATGTGCTGCAGGGATAAGGGGAGATTGCATGTGAGACACTAAAGATATACCGCTTGCCCAAAACTCTCCATTGCTTTCACTTGCACCAGGAATTTCATTAATGGCTGAGTCTTCGAGCTTTCCGTATACTCTTGAAACGTTTACTCCAACTTTTTCAAAAATATTACCAAAGATAATTGTAGATTCACCACTTCCTCCACCTGGTCGGTTCCACTTTCTTTTTTTGATTTTTGGTTCTGTGAATGACTGTACCTCAATTGATAAGAAAGATTCGGTGATCTTGTTTCTCAGTGTGCAGAACCATTCAAATGCTTGTGCCTTTTGTTTTTCCATAATACCTTCTATTGGCTTATTAATATTATTGTACTCTATATTTACAGGACTTAATTAGATTGGGATAGTAACTACCCATCAAGGATGTTAATAAATCTATAATAATTAAATCAATATAGTAGAATATTTTTATATGTGCAAGGATGCCAAGCAATAATAATGAGTAAAAGATACATAGATAACAAAAAAGAGAACAGAGTTGACTTCATACTAAGAAATTATGGGATGTCAATTATTGTGATGGCAGTCATTATGTTCTTACCTCCAATAGCAATATCAGTACTCTATTTTTCTAATGTATATAGTCAGCATGTTAATATAGAGATTAATTTATTAATTAGCATTCTAATGACTCTCTTTGTGGTATATAATATAAAACGTTACAAGTATCTACTTAATATCATAGAGTTTCAAAATGCAATATTTGCAAATGCGCTGAATCATAATACAGAGTTTTGTCTCATTTTACATAAAGATGAGGGTATTATTTATGCTGATGCGAGGTTCTACGAAAGGTTTAAAGATCACATAAACGATGATGTTACGCTAGATAAAATTCTTGAAGCAGGAGATGTGTCAGAAAAAGACAGAAAATCACTCTATCATGCGTTAAGAAATAACACTTCTGTAAAAGTATGCATTTCCTTAAGCAAGAAGAGTAGAATATCTAACTTTCTTTTGCTCTCTGAACCAATACCGGATAATCCACAAATTGCTATAAATAGTAATAAGACTTTAAATTTATCATTAGTCCCAATAGCAAGACCGAATGGGTATTTTGTACTGAAGGCAACACAGATAAACAAAGAGCAGGTATATGAAGAGTTGATAGAGAAACACAATATAGCAACTTACGTTGCAAATACAAAAGGAGGTATCTTATCTGTAAATAAAAGATTTTTAGACATGTTTGAACTAAAAAAATTGGAAAAAGGTAGCTCAATCAATGATTTTATATCTCAATCTAAGTATGACGATACAATAACCAGAAATGAAATTATGTTTTTTACTATAAGCGGTGCTCCATTTAAGGCTTATATGAGTACTGCTATATTTTGTGATAAATACAATCATAGCTATATACACGGCTTTATAACACCAACTGAATCAAATATTGTTGATTATCAACTACACCCTTGTTTTACAAATTCGTCAATTGCTATTGCACAATGCGACATAAATGGCAACTTTATAAAGAAAAATATAGCATTAGTAAAACTTGCGGGGTCAAATAATGGTTCTATCTTTGCATTGATATCAGATGGTTATCATATGAAAGTGCGTGAATATTTTTCAAGTAATAGGATAAATAATGCGTCCTTTGACGTGCAGCTCAATGGCGGTAATAACATGAAAATATATTTTAATAAGTTTCTTCATAATAAAGTGATGTTCATACTTTGTTATTTTATTGATAATACTGAACGTAAAAAACTAGAGATAAAACTTGAGCATTATCAAAAGGTGCAAGCTATAGGGCAATTAGCAGGTGGTATTGCACATGATTTCAATAATATATTAACCGGAATAATAGGATTTTGTGATTTGCTTTTACTCCAGCACTCAGCTAGCGATCCATCTTTTGGAGATATAATACAGATACAGCAAAATGCAAAACGTGGGTCAAATTTAGTAAGACAACTGCTTGCTTTTTCAAGAAGACAGACTTTGCAGCCAAAGATTATTAATGTAAATGGTACGATAGCTAATCTTTATGAAATGATCAAAAGATTAATAGGTGAAAATATAAAATTTAATATTTATTATGGTAGCGATTTGGGCGCTGTTAGGGCTGACCAAGGACAATTAGAGCAAGTTATGCTTAACTTAGCAGTTAATGCTGGTGCTGCTATGGAAAAGGGGGGAGAGTTAACTATACGAACCTTTAATCAAAAGGTTGATTCATTAAATTCTACACCTCAGGATATGTTTTCTCCAGATAAGGAAACGATTGAACATGGGAATTATGTTGTGATTGAAGTGATTGATACTGGATGTGGAATGACGAGTGATATAATTGAAAAGGCATTTGATCCATTTTTTTCTACCAAAGATATTACTTCTGGTACAGGTCTTGGCCTCTCTACTGTATATGGCATTATTAAACAAACCGAAGGATACATCTATGTTGCTAGCAAAGTGAATCATGGAACTAAATTTAGCATATTTTTGCCCATAGTTTACATATCGGATGAAAATGATAAAGAGGAAGATAGTAAAGAAATAGAGAAACCGGTAGAGATTAAAGGTAATGGTATAATTTTATTAATTGAAGATGAAGATTCAGTAAGGGAATTTACTGCTAAGGCTCTTACAAGAAAAGGATTTAATGTAATAGAAGCGAGTATAGGCAGCGAGGCACTAGAGATCATTAGAAAAAAAAATCAACACATAGATCTAATAATCACTGATGTAATCATGCCAGAGGTGAGTGGTCCAGAAATAGTTAAAGAAACATTGATACATAGGCCAAACATCAAAGTTATTTTTATTTCTGGGTATGCAGAGGATGCTTTTTTAAAGAGCGATGAAATCAATATAGAAGACTTCCATTTTTTACCCAAACCATTTACTCTGAATGAGTTAGGAAATAAGGTTCAAAGTGTGTTACACAAGACAAAAAAAGGCAGTTTACTTTGAGCATGATTGGCAACAAAAATTTTTCTAATGCAAAAATTTCTTGCATATATACAATAGAGTTATTTTATACATAAGATAAAAGGCGTGAGCAAGATCATTGCAATAGTAAATCAAAAGGGTGGAGTTGGTAAAACTACAACTAGTATAAATTTATCAACAGCCTTTGCTGCTGTGGGAAAAAGTACTTTACTGGTAGATCTTGACCCTCAAGGAAATGCTAGTACAGGACTTGGGATTTCTTATCGTAGCAGGGAAGAAAAAAATATATATAAAATACTGCTGAGCAGAGAAAGTGAATTGGTGGAATCGGCAATTTTCAATATAAAGGAAATTCCAAATCTATCGCTGATTTCATCAGTGGTTGACTTATCAGCTGCAGAAATTGAGCTATCACAACTTGAGCAGGGAAAATTCGTACTAAAAGATACGCTAGAGAAAGTACGTAATAATTATGAGTACATAATTATCGATTGTCCTCCATCACTTGGTCTGCTTACTATCAATGCTCTGACCGCTGCTGACTCGATTATTGTTCCTCTTCAGTGTGAATTTTTCGCTCTGGAAGGATTGAGCCATTTAGTTAAGACTGTAGAGCTGATAAAAAGAAATAACCTAAACCCTTTCCTGTTAATAGAAGGAATATTGCTCACAATGTATGACAGACGCAACAAACTTAGTGAGCAGATTAAAAATGATATTTGCCAATATTTAAATGATAAAGTATATAAAACTATTATCCCCTTGTATGAGACCATTATTCCACGTAATGTACGGTTATCAGAAGCGCCTTCTCATGGAAAACCTGCTATTGTATATGATCTTAAGTGTCCTGGTGCACAAGCATATATAAGTTTGGCAAAAGAAATTTTAAAGAAACACATGAGCATCTGTAAAGAGAAAAAGCTGATAAGTGAGGGTGCAGCGTGAAGGACAATAGGCGCTTAGGTAGAGGTCTTGCTGGCCTCATAGGCGATAATTATGGTAATAAAGAAGATCGGTTACCTATTTCATTACTACACCCGAGCAAATTTCAGCCGAGAAAATATTTTGATGAGGAGTCATTAAAAGAACTTGCAGGTTCGATAGAGAAAAATGGTATAATACAACCTGTTGTGGTGCGCAAAGATCCAAATAATGAAGGTTATGAAATAGTAGCAGGGGAACGTCGTTGGCGAGCAAGTAAGGTCATAAATCTTGATAGTGTGCCGGTTATCATAAAAGATTTAAATGACAAGGAATGCTTAGAAGTATCGATAATTGAAAACATACAGAGGCAAGATATTAATCCAATAGAAGAAGGTGAGGCGTACAGAAAATTAATAGATGAATTCTCCTATACACACGAAGAATTAGCCTTAACTTTAGGCAAAAGCCGCAGTCACATAACCAATATGATACGAATGCTGTCACTCCCTAATGGAGTAAAAACAATGATCAACGAGAAAAAATTGTCTATGGGTCATGCAAGAGCATTGATTAATGTTGAAAATGCGGAAAGTATTGCAGAAAGAATAGTTTCTCAGGGCCTGAGCGTTAGACGAACTGAAAAATTGATAAAAGACTTACAACAAAATAACGACCGAAAAGAGCATAAGTGTACTAAAAATCAAGATATGGCAGCATTAGAAGGAGCTATATCTTCTCAGCTTGGTTTAAAGATCAAAATTAATGACAGTAATTCTAAGGGTAAAGTCATGATACGTTATAACAACTCAAATGAATTGGATTTTATATTGAAAATTTTGAATAGAAGACTTGAATCAGCTATTAATGTCGAAAGTAGCTCATAGAAATTTCTTGACAAACCTTCCCACTTTCCTTGCAATGGAAGTGAAATGGTGGAGTTTGTCAAGTAAATTATTTCGTTTCTACCTTCAATAAAAATTTGCACGCAATAGCACAGAAGCATACGTTGCTATTGCCTCATTTCTTCCAATAGAACCTAATTTTTCCGCTGTGGTTGCTTTGATATTTACGAATTCACCATTAATTTCTAATATTTTTGATATGAATTCCTTCATTCCTGCTTTGTAAGGCGATATTTTAGGCTCTTCACAAACTATAGTAATATCTAAATTAGACACGCTATATCCTTTTTCCTGTGCTTTTTTAGCAGCAAAGTCAAGAAAATGAGATGAATTGCAATCCTTCCATTTAGAGGAATTAGGAGGAAAATGTTCTCCTATATCGCCACATCCTAGTGCTCCGAGTATTGCATCAACGATTGCATGTATTGCAACATCACCATCGGAATGTGCCTCTATTGCCATATTATGCTCAATTTCCACACCGCAAATTTTTATAAAGCTCTTAGCATCATTTTGAATTTTAACAAATTTATGTATATCATAACCGGTTCCGACACGTAATTTTGGCTCTCCAAAGAGAAGTTTTGCCATATTGATATCCTCTTTTGTAGTTAACTTAAAATTCTTTTTCTCACCTTCAATAATCGCAACATGTTTTTTATGCTCCACCATTAGTGATGAATCATCAGTAAATTCTTTGACTGATTGATGGCACGATAATAATTCTCTGAAATTAAAAATTTGAGGAGTTTGCATGGCTCTAAGTTTTTCTCTTGAAATCATAGATTCAATGAAATTATTACTCACCAACGATATAGTATCCTCGACTTCTATTGCTGGAACTACCCCTGTATATTGACCATTAATCATAGATTCAATCAAGTTGTTTATTAGAATATTTGATACAAAAGGCCTACAAGCGTCATGTATAATAACAAAATCTGGATTGATCTTTTGCAAACTCTCTAGTCCAAGTTTAACTGAACTCTGCCTGCTTTTTCCTCCACATATTGGACTCAGCAATTTAGTATCTATAGTTGATGACGTAACTTCTTTATAGAAATCTTTTTGACTTTCATTCACTACCACTCTTATGTAACTTATGTACTGATTAGCTAAGAATTTTCTAATTGTGTGAAATAAAACAGACTTACCTGCCAATTTTATATACTGTTTAGGGATTTTGGCATTGCATCTACTGCCTACTCCTGCTGCAACTATTAATGCTGCTATCTTGTATTCCTCAAGTCTGTTAGTGTGCATGCTTACCATTTTCGGTGTTAATACAAGTTATCTAGCATTTTAAAAAAGTTGATCCAATTCTCAAAAAAGAATATTCTTTTACTAGGTGTAATATATGCTAGAGGAAAATAATACACGTTGCTAAGTATAATAAAGAAAATGAGATACATCTTATATTTTTTCATGGAATAGGTGATAATTATAAGAATGCGGCCAGGTATATACAAGATAGATCTACATATCTCCATAGGTCTAATTTTCACACTCATGCACATAAATACCCAATTGCATTTCAAAACTATATAACTTACGCAATAGCTAGTTTCTTGTTTTTAGGAACATCAATACTATTACCAACTTTAATATTACTTACTAATCCAATGACATCTAGGATAGCAAGTTTAGCCATCTTAGCAGCTTTAACTTGCACCTTTTTATCTGTACCACCACTCATGATTCCGTTTATAAATAAGAATCAAAGCTTGTCTCAGCCTTCAATAAAAGAAATCAGTAAATTAATTGACAATGGTGTGAAGCCTGAAAACATTATACTTCTCGGCCATTCCTTTGGAGGAGCAATTGCATCAGAAGTGCTGAAATATTTTACAGACAGAAATATTAAACTCGGAGGTATTATTTTTACCAGCACTTTCAGCTCTTTTTACAATGCAATAAAGCATTTTCCAATTTCTCAGACAAAAATTCTAAGCATACTACCCTCTTGTTTGTTAAAAAAAATGCTTAAGTTCCTAAATTTAGACTTTGATATAGTAAGCAATATACAAAAGCTACAAAATAATGATATATCAATAGCGGTCATTAATCATGAAAGAGACACCTTAATACCATATCCTGCACAATTAGCAAAAGGACTAGAAGATAATCAATCGTTAAATAGAAATTTGACCAAAATCGTTAATTTGAAAAGCTTTGAATATGACCCGCACAACGGAGTTTTATCTGGTTGGGAATTGGATGAAAATTTAGCTGATCTAATACTTAATAAAACAATGAATAGATAGTATTTACAAAAAACTGTATATTTTTTGGTAAATCGACTATGTTAGACATATGCAAAAACGTCATATAACTATTTGTTGTGTACTACTTTTTATAATAGGGGCATTATTTTTGATGCGTCCTATGATTGCTCCGTGTCTAATATCCGTTTTTGTTGCACATTTGTTTAACCCTCTAGTAACCAAGTTTGAAAAATACAGAATACCGCGTTCATGTTCTGTAGTTTTTATAACACTTGCCTTATTGATAGCTTTTATATTAGTTATTACATTTGTTTTACCTATTATATATTTTCAAATTACTTTAATATTAAATTTCTTAGTGAATAAGATACCTTCACTAAAACTTAAAGTGATTCCTTCTGTGCTAGAATTTCTTAATATAAAAACTGAAGATAGTTTATTTGATCACTTGTCTAAAAATCTAGTAGAAAATTACAGTGATTATATATCTTATTTTATAAATGCTCTTAGCATGGGCAGTAATCTTATAATTCAAGTGCTAAGTTCAAGCTTTAGTTTGATTTACATGGTATCATTAATAGCTATTACGCTTATGGTGTTTTTTTATGTATTACGTGATTGGCCTTCAATTGTAGAAAAGGTTAGTAAACTAATACCCATTCTTTACAGAGAAAAAGCTGCAGGTTATTTTTCCAAAGTAGATTTCATTATATCTAATTACCTAAAGGGACAGCTAAACGTATGTATAGTTATGATGATCTTTTACTCCGTGGGCCTTAGCATAATTGGGCTGAAGCATTCTGTAGCGATTGGAATTTTATCAGGAACATTAACATTTATACCCTATATAGGTCCATTATTATACATTATTATCGGATTTTTGAGCGCCATTACTCAATTTAGTGGATGGTTTGAAAGTGCTGCTGTCTTGCTATTATTTAGTGTTGGTCAATTAATAGACTCAAGCATATTAGTCCCTTTATTAATAGGAAAAAAAGTTCATATACATCCAACTATCATTATTTTAGGAGTTGTCATATGCACCTCATATTTTGGGTTTATAGGTATATTATTTTTTATTCCAATAATAGCAATGTTCAGTGTATTAGTAGAATATACAGTCAATAAATATTTTGAAAGTGAGCTTTATAAAAATGGCTAATTAGTTCATGATAAAAAGAAAGGATCTCTGATACATTTGAGAAATGGTGCGACCTGAAAGTCTTCGGTCATATTGTTTAAAAGGAGAGGAATTCATTCAGAAAGAAACTGAAAGGATTCTAAAACTTATTAAACCAGATGTTTTGCCGTCTGAGTCTACGCATTAGTGCGAATCGGGCAACCGGTTGGTGCCAAGCGATGCGGACAATGAACCTCCTCTTGAAAAAGAAGATGCTCAATCGTGAGAGGGGCATAAACTGCAAGCATCATGTGGTTGGAGGGCTAGGCTAGTGGTATGGTGAACGTAAGTGAAGCTTTATAAGTACCGATACGATGAAAGAGCTAAAGATGCTGATAAGCTCTGACCAAAAGGTAATGTGGATAAGTTACATTTTTCATTTCTAGATGTACGCAAATAATAACTCCACCGGTATAGAGAAGCCACCTAACCCACTGTTGTATGACTGGAGAAACAGGGTAAGCCTGTATTTTCGCCTACATGGCAAGCAAACCGCAAGGAATGCTGATGGAAGTGCAGGTAAAGGAGAATGGAGAAAGCGAATGCCATTTTGTAACGAAATGGATAGAATTTGTAACATTAATTCGCGTGAAAACGAGCAGACTTCCGTTTGGTCCCTCGTGACAAGAAACTTTGTTAACCACTTAAGGTAGGAAAGCAGATGATTACAAGTAAACCTGTAAGTGCATCTACCAAAAGCTTTGAAGCATGGAAGCAGTTGCCATGGAAGAAATGCCAGAAAGTTATTGTGAGGCTACAAAGACGTATTGTTAAGGCTGTCCAAGAAGGAAGATGGGGTAAGGTAAAAACTTTACAACATCTTCTCACACGCTCTTTTAGCGGAAAAGCTTTGGCTGTTAAGAGAGTAACTGAAAACCAAGGAAAAAACACAGCGGGTGTAGATCGTCAACTATGGTCAACTTGCAATGCTAAATTTCAAGGAATAAAGCAGTTAAAGCAAAGAGGATATAAACCTTCTCCGCTAAAACGGATTTATATCAGTAAATCTAATGGCAAAAGAAGACCTCTTGGAATACCCACGATAAAAGATAGAGCCATGCAAGCATTATATCTGTTTGCTCTGGAACCGATAGCTGAAACGATCAGTGATCGTCACTCCTATGGCTTTAGACCTAAAAGATCCTGTGCAGATGCTACAGTAGCTTGTCATTTGTTACTGGCAAGTCGTAATCAACTACAATGGATACTTGAAGGTGATATCAAAGGATGCTTTGACAACATTAATCATGAATGGCTTATGAAGCATATTCCTATGGAGAAGAAAATTCTGCATAGTTGGTTAAAAGCTGGCTTCCTAGAATCAAAAACTCTGTATCCCACAACTGCAGGTACCCCGCAAGGTGGTATAATTTCTCCAATACTAGCCAATTTAGCCTTAAACGGACTTGAAAAGTTATTGGAAAGTCGATTTGGTAAACTCGGCAGTAGAAAAAGAAACAAAATCAGAAGTGGAGTGAATGTAATCAGATACGCAGACGACTTTATTATTTCAGGTTTCACACATGAAGTACTGGAAAAGGAAGTTAAGCCTTTAGTATCATCTTTTCTTCATGAGCGAGGTTTAATTCTGTCAGAAGAGAAGACAAAGATTACATCTATCACAACAGGGTTTGACTTTCTTGGTTGTAATGTACGTAGATATAATAAGAAGTTAATTATTAAACCTTCGAAAGAAAGTATTAAAAGACTTCTTAATAAAGCACGTACATTGATAAAAGCAAATATAGCGAACACTCAGGCTATAGTAATTAAGTCACTCAACTCTCTACTGAGAGGATGGGGAAATTACTATCACCATGTGTGTGCTAAAAAAGCGTTTAGAAAGATCGACAATGAAATTTGGCATAGTTTATGGAAATGGGCAAAGAAAAGACATCCTCGTAAAGGATTACGTTGGATAAAGAATCGTTACTTCAAAGTAATGGGTCAACGCCAATGGGTTTTTGCTGCACCCCTATGCAAGAACAAACCAAAAGAGATACGGTATTTAAGACTGCTTAAGCTGATTGATATACCTATCAGACGACATGTTAAAATCAGAGCGGATGCAAATCCCCTTGACTTAAAATGGAAAAAGTATTTTGATGAGAGAGTGAAACGAACAAGAATGTTAGCAAGCTCTTTCTCAAGAGAAGGTTCTCTACTGTTGGTGTCACCATTAAGAATGATGTTTCCTGAGGAATCATGAAGGACAAGCCGGTTCTAGAAAAGAAGAACTTAGATAAGGGGCTCAAGCGTAGTGTGGGGAAACCTGCATGCTGCGTTTCTAAGGGAGGGGGTAGTAGTAATACTGCTTCCTTACCTGACCAAGTAAATTCTTATGCAAAAATTATTATCAAAAAGTAGAAGTGTCAGAGGCTTTACGTGCAATTAAATTTATTTAGCAATAATCAAGTTGATTATTGCTGGCAAAACTATATCACCTTAGACGAAAATAAGCACGTATATAACTCAATAGTTAACGATTTATCTTGGAAATGCCTGATTCTTTTTGGACCTAACAGCTCTGGAAAAACTCACCTTGCTCATATTTGGCAATCAATAAACAATGCAATTTTTATTAATGTGAATAATTTTGTAAGCGAAATTAGGTATAGCGATGCGTTTATTTTAGAGGATGTACAAAACATTAAAGATGAGGAAATGTTGTTACATTGTTATAATTATATGAAAGAAAATGATAAGAGACTGCTAATCACTTCTTCAATTTCACCAAAAAAGCTTAACTTCAAACTAAGAGATTTAAGCTCCCGAATATTGTCAACTACCAGCGTAAAAATTTTGCCTGCAAGCGAGGAATTATTAAGAATTATGCTAATAAAACGATTTTCAGATAAACAGTTAAAAATTGATTTAAAAGTGATTAATTATATTCTAGCAAGAATAGAACGTTCTTTCCACAGCATTAATAAAATTATAGAAAAAATAGATAGTGAATCCATAGGATCAAATGTAACCATTCCTTTTATTAACACTTTATTAAAAAAAAGTGCCAATTGATTCCTTTTTTTGTAAGGTATTTATTATATATATTAAAAATTTATTAATACCCATACAATAATGAAGTTGAAATCACTATTTCTTTATGTTAAAATTATAATAAATACTATGATGTAATAAGAATAAACAGACATAGCTAAGGGATATTTTATACGATAGTAAAATTTACTCTACAGGATGTTTTTTATAGATTCAATGTTATAATTGAAATATGGTAAAAATAAGATCAAATTTAAAAAAAAGGTTAAAACAAAGGTTTGTAGTACTTACTTTATTGATAAATGCTTTGTTTATCTCATATTTTCTTATAAAAAACACAAAAAATACTTTCAATCAAATTATAGTCAAAGAAATAAATATAGGAGCTGATAATGAAAAATAAACAACTACAAAATAAAAAAGAGAATCTTTACATAACGTATTACATAGATACTTTGATTTCCGAAAAATCCTCTACACAAAATACTTTGGAAAGTTATCGTTCAGATTTACACCAACTTGAAAAATTTTTATTAGAAGGAGGCACTACCTTAGTTGGTGCAAGTAAAGCTAATATTAAAGATTATGTAAACTTTTTACGTACACAAAAGAAATATAAAACTAGCTCTATATCAAGAAAAATATCTGCTATCAAAAATTTCTATAAGTGCCTATTTAATGATGGAATAATAGACTTTAATCCAGCACCGGCTAATGATAATGAATTAAGAAATCCAAAGGTTTCCCTTCCTTTGCCTAAGTATTTAAGTGTTCAAGAAATATTTTTGCTCATGGAAACAGTAAAAAAATCAGCAAGCGGATCGAATAAAAAGATAAGCAGTAAAAGGCTATGTGCAATTTTAGATATCCTTTACTCTTCCGGGATGCGTATTTCTGAACTAATTAATATGAAGTTATGTGAAGTATCACATTTAGTAAACAGTAACGGTAAAGAAGGCTATATAATAATAAAAGGAAAAGGTGGCAGAGAAAGGCAAATCTTTTTTAATGAGCAAGCATTGCAAAGCCTTAAAGATTATTTATCAATTCGTGACAATCTGCTCCCTAACAACAAAAAATCTGATTGGCTATTCCCAGGTGATAAACCTAATAAACCAATTACAAGGCAAAGAGTTGGTCAATTAATAAAGGAATTAGCAAGAAAGTGCGATATTGATGAAAATAAAATCTCTCCACATGTGATTAGGCATTCTCTTGCTACCCATCTACTGAATAGCGGAGCAAATATTGTGCTGATACAAAAAATTCTTGGCCATACTAATCTTTCTACAACGCAAATATATACTCATATTGCTAACGAAAAGTTAAAGGACAAATTAGCTGATTCTCATCCTATTACTCAGATGATCAATAATTAAACTTATTGCTTTTAGTTTTGTAGTAAAGTTAAATTCAAATAAGTTTACGTGTGTTTGTGATTGCAAGTTTATTGTTTAATTTACTCCTTATATTATGGGAAATATTCTATACTTTAATTACTCTCCCTGTAATTTTCTTTCCTGAGTGTGTAATAACCATTTTCCTTGTTTGCTCGGTGAGAGTTGTATTATTCATGTTGCGTTTATTATGTGGCATTAAATATGAAGTGAGGGGAATGGAAAACATTCCTAAGCAACCTTTTATAATTGCATCTAAACACCAATCTCCATTTGAAACATTTATTTTTATACTACTCTTTAGAAAAGCAGTTTTTATTTTAAAACGTGAATTGAAATGGATTCCATTCATTGGTTTGCATCTCATGGCATTAAAAATGATTTTTATTAATCGCTCAGATGGTATTAGTTCTGTGCGTCATATCATGAAATTAGCAAAAGTGTGTATAAAAGAAAATAGAGGCATAATAATATTTCCTGAAGGTACAAGAACAACTATAAACCAAAATATAAAATATCAATCGGGTATTGCTGCTTTATATAGCGTATTATCTGTTCCTGTGTTACCGATTGCTTTAAACACTGGTTTGTTTTGGCCAAAAAGCATACTTTCTCTGAGAAAGAATCCTGGAAAGGCGGTAATAGAAATATTACCTCCCATATATCCTGGGTTAAACAAAAATGAATTCTTGCAAAGTTTAGAAAAAATCATTGAAGAAAGAAGTAGTAGATTAATTGCAGAAAAAACTGATATTGCAAATTAACAAAAAAACTTTATAATTAAAAGAAAAGTACAGGTATTAATATATGGCAAATCATAAGAGTGCTAAAAAAATGATGAAGGTAATAGCAAAGCGTACTTTAGTAAATAAGATGCGAAAAAGCAAAACTCGTACTGCTATTAGAAAATTGGTTGATATAATCAAGTCTGGTGATAAAGAGAATGTTGTCTTGGCATTTCGGAATGCTGAATCCAATTTACACAAATGTGTAAATAAAGGTGTCATTCATAGGAATACCGCTGCGCGTAAAATAAGTCGCTTAAATGCAAAAGTAAAAGCATTGATGACCGCTTAATACGGTTAATGTAAAGTTAGCTGTATTAATATATACTCTTCAGTTTGTATATTCTGTATAAAATTTAAGTAGCTCAAGTGATGGATAAAAAAGCATTATTGGAACTAAGTAATGGGTCAAAAATTGATCTGCCCGTATTAAGTGGAACAGTAGGTCCTGATGTGTTAAATATTAAGGACTTATATAAGAAGACAGGATTATTCACTTACGATCCAGGGTTTGTTTCTACAGCTTCATGCTCTTCTACAATTACATTCATTGATGGAGATGAAGGAGTTCTTAAATATAGGGGACATAATATAGCTGATTTGGCAGAGAATAATAATTTTACTGCTGTGATTTATTTATTGCTCTATGGTGAATTACCCAGTTCAGAGCAACACAAAAAATTTCTTCTCAAAATACAAGAATCATCCAAAGTATCAGAGCAAGTTACAAATGTAATCAAAGCATTTCCAAAAACTGCTCACCCTATGTCGATTTTAGTTGCATGTTTTGCAAATTTGTCAGCGTCTTACCATGAAATGCATGGCAAAAATGTCAATGGTGAAGATTTAGATTTTGGAATTTCTGCAATAGCAAAAGTTCCTGCAATTGTTGCAATGATTTATAGACATATCAACAATCAGGAATTCATAAATGCTAATAATAAATTAAGTTATAGTGAGAATTTCTTAAATATGATATTTGGCAGTGCTGTTAATAATACCCTTTTTGTAAAAGCTCTGGATAAAATATTTACTCTCCATGCTGATCATGAACAGAATGCTTCTACAGCAGCTGTCAGATTGGTAGGGTCAGCTGGTTCTAATCTATTTGCAAGCCTGTCTGCAGGAGTTGCTACACTTTGGGGTCCAGCACACGGTGGAGCTAATGAGGCAGTTATAAATATGTTAAAAGAGATAGAGCAAAGTGGAGATGTAGATAGATTCATTGAGAAAGCTAAAGATGATAAAGATCCATTTAAGCTAATGGGATTTGGACATCGTGTTTATAAAAACTATGATCCGCGCGCGCTTATATTAAAGGATGCTTGTCATGAGATTTTAAGCAAACTAGAGCAAAACAATGAATTACTTGAAATTGCAAAAAAACTTGAAGAAATAGCTTTAAAGGATGAGTATTTTATTACACGTAAGTTATATCCAAATGTTGATTTTTATTCAGGTATAATAATGAATGCTATTGGTATCCCTTCAAGTATGTTTACACCCATTTTTGCACTTGCAAGAACCACTGGGTGGGTTGCCCAGTGGTATGAAATGATAAACGATAAAGAAACCAAGATTTGTAGGCCAAGGCAGCTATACCTTGGCAAATAAACTTTCATTCACAATTCGTCCTCAAATAGTCTAATTTTCTTTAGCTATAAAATACAACAAGTTGATGTACGCTTTTTTGAAGAACATTGGTCAGGCTGTGATATAGAAGGTTGGTTAAATGTTGTTTTGGGCTTATTAAAAGAAGATCGTGCTGAAGAATGTCCAAAGCCACTATCTTTAGCCGAAGCATCACCCCCACCTTTACCTTCACCATAGTAGTCGGGCCTAAGGAATTTGCTTGAGTTTCCAGTATGTGATTTACCTATAGCTGAATTCTTAGGTGAACCACCAAAACCACTATCTGCACTTGGTCCATCTATCCCTACTTTTTCTTCAGAAGGGGCAAGAGTTTGTGGTTTCATAGCTGGCACACGCGCAGGATCAATGGACGTATCCGTTCAGAGGTGTGGTTTAAGAAACAACAGCTAGCAGGTTTTGAAAAGGGTTTAATTCCTTTTGTTTCCAAGTCAGATACAACGAAATTATCCGCTCAAGAAATCTATTCCCTCGCTCTGACTGTGCAAAATATGAATTCTTACGATAGACAACATAATGCCGTATCTGTCGCTCAACATGGTTATTCGTTAATGGAATATTCTCTGGGTCATCCAAAAATGTCCACATCATTGACTCGGATTTTATAATACCCTTTACCGTTCGTGAAGCTCCTTTTGCTTCAAGTATATAAGATATTTTTATCATGCAGTACTGTATGTATCTTCGTAATTCTTTAGCTTGCTTAGTGAACTTTGAAATACTAATTTCATTTGTATCCGTTCAGAGGTGTGGTTTAAGAAACAACAGCTAGCAGGTTTTGAAAAGGGTTTAATTCCTTTTGTTTCCAAGTCAGATACAACGAAATTATCCGCTCAAGAAATCTATTCCCTCGCTCTGACTGTGCAAAATATGAATTCTTACGATAGACAACATAATGCCGTATCTGTCGCTCAACATGGTTATTCGTTAATGGAATATTCTCTGGGTCATCCAAAAATGTCCACATCATTGACTCGGATTTTATAATACCCTTTACCGTTCGTGAAGCTCCTTTTGCTTCAAGTATATAAGATATTTTTATCATGCAGTACTGTATGTATCTTCGTAATTCTTTAGCTTGCTTAGTGAACTTTGAAATACTAATTTCATTTTCTGACAAAGCGTTTTTTAATACAAACAATCCATTAGCTGCGTCTTTTAAACAATGGCCAAGTCTCATTACTTCACTATTCCAACTATGAGATAACCTCTCGAAATTTCTCAATAAGTGAGCCCAACAAATTTGTCGTTTTTCATCACTGAAGTGGTTGTAAACTGCATATCTGTCAGTAATTACCAGGTTTTTGTAATCACAAAATGCACTATTCTTTAAAAATTTCATTCCTCTTGTATCTGCTAACTTCATAAGACTTGCTTTATTGTTGGCAAACATCCAGCACCATCCCAATTTGCCTTTGTTGTAGTGACTGGTTTCATCAATATGCAAAATTTCGCTTGCTTTTATTTCTTCCTCTATTTGTTCATAGGCTTCTTTACATTTTGACGAAACCCTTGCTTCACTATTGGACACACTACCAACACTTATACTCATGTTAAAGATGTCTTTCATAATATTCGCTATTTCTCGCTTTGAATTCTTATAAAACCCACTTAGTGATGCAACTACTGACTTAACTCTAGGACCAAAGGTATCCGGTGTAACTCCTTCTGGTAATTTGCTACTCCTTCTTTTTCCGCATTTACGACAGCGACCATGTTCTAATTGATACTCAACTACGTAAGGCTTAATTTCTGGTAAATCAACTTTTTGATAGACATATGGTTTTTCCGATATTGCGATTTCTTCACCACACTCGCATCTATTTGGTAACTCTACCTTCACCACCTCATCTGCTTCCATTTTAGCTCGGCAATTCCCCTTATGTCCAACTTGACCACCTATCTTCCTGCCGCCCTCTGACTTATCTTCTGGTGTGTCTTTTTTTATTTTGTACAGCTCTTTTGAACTTGGTAAAGATGAATTCCTTGAGTTTAAGCCGAGTCTCTCTCTTAGTTCAGCATTCTCTATTTCTAAGATTTTATTTTTTTCTTCAATCTTTGCTACTTTCTGCTCTAAGTTTTTACATAACTCTACAATACTGATCAACAATTGAAGCATCTAGCCTTACTTTACTATCAACATTTTGTGTTATTACTACTTTAATATATTATGTCAATTGTTTTTTATCCTTGCCACACCTCTGAACGGATACTTTCATTTTCTGACAAAGCGTTTTTTAATACAAACAATCCATTAGCTGCGTCTTTTAAACAATGGCCAAGTCTCATTACTTCACTATTCCAACTATGAGATAACCTCTCGAAATTTCTCAATAAGTGAGCCCAACAAATTTGTCGTTTTTCATCACTGAAGTGGTTGTAAACTGCATATCTGTCAGTAATTACCAGGTTTTTGTAATCACAAAATGCACTATTCTTTAAAAATTTCATTCCTCTTGTATCTGCTAACTTCATAAGACTTGCTTTATTGTTGGCAAACATCCAGCACCATCCCAATTTGCCTTTGTTGTAGTGACTGGTTTCATCAATATGCAAAATTTCGCTTGCTTTTATTTCTTCCTCTATTTGTTCATAGGCTTCTTTACATTTTGACGAAACCCTTGCTTCACTATTGGACACACTACCAACACTTATACTCATGTTAAAGATGTCTTTCATAATATTCGCTATTTCTCGCTTTGAATTCTTATAAAACCCACTTAGTGATGCAACTACTGACTTAACTCTAGGACCAAAGGTATCCGGTGTAACTCCTTCTGGTAATTTGCTACTCCTTCTTTTTCCGCATTTACGACAGCGACCATGTTCTAATTGATACTCAACTACGTAAGGCTTAATTTCTGGTAAATCAACTTTTTGATAGACATATGGTTTTTCCGATATTGCGATTTCTTCACCACACTCGCATCTATTTGGTAACTCTACCTTCACCACCTCATCTGCTTCCATTTTAGCTCGGCAATTCCCCTTATGTCCAACTTGACCACCTATCTTCCTGCCGCCCTCTGACTTATCTTCTGGTGTGTCTTTTTTTATTTTGTACAGCTCTTTTGAACTTGGTAAAGATGAATTCCTTGAGTTTAAGCCGAGTCTCTCTCTTAGTTCAGCATTCTCTATTTCTAAGATTTTATTTTTTTCTTCAATCTTTGCTACTTTCTGCTCTAAGTTTTTACATAACTCTACAATACTGATCAACAATTGAAGCATCTAGCCTTACTTTACTATCAACATTTTGTGTTATTACTACTTTAATATATTATGTCAATTGTTTTTTATCCTTGCCACACCTCTGAACGGATACTCACTGTTTACTGAAAACGGGCCAAGAAAGCTGCTAATGTCACAGAATTTTAGGTAAACGTTGTTTGCTTGACGTATGAGTGTGCTCTCCTTACTTCAAGAACTCTTTAATATGACTATGCTTAACCACTTAAGTCCTTTCAAGATATGTTCTTAGATAATAGTTTTTCAAATCTTTGGTAAATCAAAGTCAGCTTAACTATTAATTATTTATCCTTTTTCTAGTTATGTAACGGGTCTGTTATTAAATTTTTCAATAATACCTTTTATTTTTGCCGCCTCTTCAAACTCTAAATTTTCAGCATGCTTCAACATTTGCTTTTTCAAACTATTTAGATCATTCTTACTAAAATTCTCAACTACCACTTTTTCCTGTAAAGTATTTGATATAGGCTTTATTATAGTTTTTGGTACAATATTATTCAGTGTATTATGCTCTGTCTGTTTCTTTCTTCTCCTTTCAGTTTCTTTCAGTGCACGATCCATAGAATTAGTAATTTTGTCTGCATATAAAATTACTCTGCCTTCAACATTGCGTGCAGCACGGCCTATCGTTTGAATGAGCGAAGTCTCTGATCGTAAAAAACCTTCTTTGTCAGCATCTAAAATTGCAACCAGCCCACATTCGGGAATATCAAGACCTTCCCGCAATAAGTTAACGCCAACAAGAACATCTATTTCTTTAGATCTTAATTTGCATATAATTTCAATTCTTTCCAGTGCACCAATATCTGAATGTAGGTAAGTTACTTTCATACTGAGCTCACTCATATGCTCAGCTAGCTTTTCAGCCATTTTTTTTGTCAATGTGGTAATTAGAATACAAAATCCTTTTTTTATTGTTACTTGCGCCTCGTGAATCACATCATCAACCTGACTCTCTGTTGGTTTTATGGTGCAGATGGGATCTGTCAGTCCTGTTGGGCGGATAACTTGCTCTATGAATGCGTGATTAGTCTTTTCTAACTCATATTTTCCTGGAGTAGCCGAAACGTAAATAGTCTGGGGCCGTATTGCCTCCCACTCTTCCAATTTTAATGGACGGTTATCAAAAGCAGAAGGTAGCCTAAAACCATAATCTATCAATTTCTTTTTACGTGCTTCATTACCGCTATACATTGCACCTATCTGGGGAACGGTTACATGGCTTTCATCAACAAATAAAATTACATCTTTAGGTAAATACTCAAACAATGTAGGCGGTGGATCTCCGGCTTTCATTCCATAAAGATAACGCGAATAATTTTCAATACCTTTACACACTCCCGTTGCCATCATCATTTCAATATCAAAATTAGTACGCTGCTCAAGGCGTTTTGCTTCAACAATTTTGTTCTGTGAATAGTAATAATCCAGGCGTTCATGTAGTTCTTTTTTAATCAGTTGAACTGCTTGCAAAAGAGTCTCACGTGATGTAGTGTAATAGCTATTTGGAAAAATGGTGACTTTATCTATGCGTCTGATAATATTGCCGTTCATGGCATCAATCTCAGAAATTTCTTCTATTTCATCACCAAACAATGATAAACGCCAAGCTTTATTTTCATAATAGGCAGGAAATATATCAATAATATCGCCGCGCACTCTGAAATATCCTCGCTCAAATCTGACATCAGAACGTTTATATTGGAGATTAGCTAAATTATTCAGAAAGTCATTAACATGAATCTTATCTCCAGCACTTAAAGTCAAGGTCATGCTGAGATAGCTCTCAGGCGAACCAAGACCATATATACAAGAAACACTCGCAACTACAATCGTGTCCCTACGCTCCAAAAGAGAGCATATAGCAGAATAGCGTAGCATATCAATTCTTTCATTTATTAAAGAGTCTTTTTCAATATAAGTGTCTGTTTGTGGCGAATAAGCCTCAGGCTGATAATAATCATAATAAGAAATGAAGTATCCAACAGCATTGTGGGGGAAAAATCCTCTCATCTCCTCGTAAAGCTGTGCCGCTAAAGTTTTATTATGCGCCATAATTAACGCAGGCCTGTTTGTTCTTGCAATAACATTTGCCATAGTAAAAGTTTTTCCAGAGCCAGTTACTCCAAGTAAAACCTGATCTCTTTTTTTGTTATTTAGTCCTTCAACTAAACTATCTATTGCTTGTGGTTGATCCCCAGCTGGCTGAAAATTTGTAACTATTTGAAATGCCATAATCCCTATACTTTCATAATATATTTATCATTACATAATACACATGATATTATGAGTAAGGTATAAAAACGAGCGTAAATGAAGTTCTATTTTCCTTTTTTATAGAGTTGGCTCCAAACTCTATTGTTAGTGAGAACAAAAAACACCGTCAAAATTATAAAATATGTCACTACTTTTAGCCCAAGTTTATGTCGGCGCTCCAGTTCTGGCTCTGCTGCCCATTGTAAGAAATTTACCACATCATATGCCATATTTTCAACTGTGGCTTGCCTTGTACCATCATATTCTACCATTCCTTCAGAGAGTGGTGGTGCCATAGCTAACCTGCCTGTTGAAAAATATGGATTAAAATATAAACCGTTCTCATCATGTTCACCGTTTTGATAACCAATTAGTAGTGAATAGATATAATTTGCACCATCGTGCCTTGCTTTAACAATGAGTGATAAGTCTGGTGGAATTGCACCATTATTACTTGCTGCAGCTGCTTCTTTTGTATCAAAAGGTGCAATAAAATAATCCGAAGACACTCCCGGCCTATCAAACACTTCACCCAAATCATTTGGACCATCTTTCACTTGGTAAGAGGCTGCAATTTGTTTTACATCCTCTTCGGAAAAACCAACATCTTGCAAATTACGAAACGCTATTCTATTCATTGAATGGCAAGCAGCACAGACTTCCTTGTATACTTTATAGCCACGCTGAATTGACTCTCTATCGAAAGATCCAGTAATTCCATCAAAACTCCAGTCGATTTTCTTATTTGGTAAAGGTTTAAACTCCTCTGCAGAAAGAGAATTAGTGAGAAATAATACACAAAACAGAGCAACTTTAACCAACAGCATCACTTCATCTCCGGAACGGAATCGCTTATTGTTTTTGGTAATTTTTTTGGTTTCTCATATTTACTAAGTAAAGGTAAAACTATCACAAAATATGAAAAATAATAAAGAGTTGAGAGTCTACTTAAAGTAATGTAAGGCTCTTTAACTTCCTGCCCCCCAAGCCAAGCAAGAAATGCAAAATTTATTGCAAAAACCCAAAAAAATTTCTTAAATAATGGGCGATAAGCACCACTTTTAACTTTTGATTTATCAAGCCAAGGCAAAAGAAACCAAACTAAAATAGATCCAAACATGGTAAGTACACCAATGAGCTTATTTGGAATTGAGCGCAACATCGCATAAAAAGGTAGGAAATACCACTCTGGTACTATGTGTACTGGAGTTACCATAGGATCAGCTTCTATATAATTATCAGGATGCCCAAGATAATTAGGGGCATAAAAAACAAATCCAAACAAAATTATAAAAAATAAACCAAAAGTTATGCAGTCCTTTGCTATATAATAAGGATAAAAAGGGATAGTGTCCTTACCTGACCTTACTTCTATTCCACTTGGGTTATTAGAGCCAAATCTATGCAGAGCAACAACATGCAACATAGCTAAAGCAATAATAATGAAAGGAAGAAGATAATGAAGTGCAAAAAAACGATTGAGCGTTGGGTTATCAACGGAAAAACCACCCCACAACCATATAACTATTTTATTGCCAATTAAAGGTATGGCTGAAAATAAGTTAGTTATAACTGTTGCACCCCAAAAGCTCATTTGTCCCCATGGAAGAACATATCCCATAAAGGCAGTTGCCATCATTGCAAAAAATATAAATATGCCAATAAACCACACCATTTCTCGCGGTCTCTTATAAGATCCGTAATATAATCCACGCATGATATGAACATAGACCACCATAAAGAAGAGTGACGCCCCAACAGCATGAGTATAACGTATCAGCCATCCATAACTTACGTCACGCATTATACGCTCCACACTATTAAATGCATGATCAACATGCGGAGTGTAGTGCATGGCAAGAAATATACCTGTTATTATCTGCAAAATTAGTGCTATACCAGCCAAAGAACCAAAATTCCAAGCATAATTTAAATTTTTTGGTACTTGATAAGAAGCAGTATGTTTTAGAAAAGAAAATATAGGCAGTCTATACTCTATCCAACCTAATATACCTTTTTCTTCTGTTATTTCTTTCTTGCTATCATCTTCCATAACTTAAAGTTTTTTCATCTTAACTCATTTTATTGTAACAACTTACCTACAACGCACAATAAAAAGTTTAATTTAAATAATAGATTTCACGAAAACAAGCACTCAGACTTGAGTGCTTGTTTTAACTGATTTAGAGGTGCTTTTGATGACGTACACCCTTGGATATTGTTAAGTTGCTTGATGAACTTTCAGGACATTGATAAAGTTTTTCATACTTACTGAGTGCCATCTCAACATTTTTTACCATAGCGTTAAGCTCTCTTTCTGTAATTCCTTCTTTTATAAAAAGCGGATTATTCAATGGGTCTAAACATTCTTCCCCTGTAAACTTCTTGAACATTAAATAACCTAACATGGCTGTTCCATTAAAATCAACTTGTGAAGAGTAGATGGGACTTCCAGCCGAATGAGCAACAGATTGCTGTGCAGAAGGTAAAGTAGGAGTATTTCGACCCAATGTAGAAGCAGTTGTCCAACTAAATATACTATTAATAAGAGAGGAAGGTTTTACTGCACTGCTTGTTGCGTTACTTGCCACGCTGCTAGCTTCCAATTCTTCTTTAAGACTTACTTTAGTAGAAGTTAATATCGCTTTGCAATCAATTGAAACGGCACCACTTAATATAGATACTATTCTTTGCATTGCACTACTGTTATTACACATATCTCTTCTGTAACCTCCAACAACATCCGATGCTGTTCTGCCATTTACATCTTTAATACTAATATCAGCATTGTTGCAAAACAAGAGTTTTACCATATCTGATTGACAATGAAACGACGCTAAGTATAAGGGTGTAAAACCTTTATAATTTGTAGCATTGATATTAGCACCACTATCAATTAGAAGTTGTGCTATTTCCTGTTTACCATTAATAGCAGCAATGTGCAGAGAAGTATTAAAATATTCAGTATTAGTAGCATTAATATCAGCACCTTCATTAAGCAAAAGCTGCAATATTTTTAAATCGCACTTGTCAGTAGTAAAATGTATAGGTTTTATACCATGCCTTTCACTACTCAAGATTTCGCTTTTTATACCTATACTCTCCGCCTCTTTAATGCACTTTTCAACTTTCTGAAAATTACCTATGTTTATAGCAGCAAATAATTCATCTATGAATAGTTCAACTTTTTTGCTTGTTACATCTGCGGTACTATAATTATTACCCATTTCTAACACTGTCTGTATAGTTCCTATAGAGCTAACTTTAGCAGTATGTTCTAGCATAGATGCTATTTTTCGTCTTGCATCGCTATCACACATATTTCTTCTATAACCTTCAACAACATCCGATGCTGTTTTGCCATTTACATCTTTAATACTAGTATCGGCATTATTAAAAAGCAAAAGTTTTACCATATCTAGGTAACAATAGAAAGATGCTAAGTACAAAGGTGTAAAACCTTTATAATTTGTAGCATTGATATTAGCACCATTATCAAGTAGAAATTGTGCTACTTCTGCTTCGTTAGCAGCAGCAATATGTAAGGGAGTACTCAAATATACAGTACTAGTAACGCTAACTATGGATTAGCGAACAAAAAAAGAATTGGAAATGGAAGGTTTTTTACGTTGTAAAGAGTATGAAATGAGTGTAGAAAAAATATGAACCAGAAAGTTAAAAGGAGATCGGTGGCGAGTGTGCTCAATTTCTAATCTATTTTTTAGGTAACCAAAAACTGTTTCAATAATAGATCTTTTCCTTAAAAAAATCTTCTCATTTAGAGAGATTAATGCGTTTTTCATCCCTTTTTTTATCTTGGTAACAAGCTTTAAATTTCTATCAAGTAATTGTAGAAATAGACCTTTTTGGATATAACCTTTATCTCCAAATAATAAACCCGTTAGTTTTTTAGTCAGATCTAAAACTGGCTTTCTATCGTCAATGTTACCTCTGGTTAGCGTAACACCTTGAATTTCGCCTATTTCATTGATTACTACATGTAATTTAAAACCAAAAAACCAGCCATAAGTGCTTTTGCTTAATTTTGCAATTCCAGTAAAAACTTTATTTTTAGATATTCTTTTTGCATGACAGACCGTGATAGGAGTTGAATCAATGTAGGAAATACCTGTATTTTTTGCCTGCTCACATAACCACTGTAGCAACATTGCTAAATACCATAAAACTCGAGGTTTTAGCGCAATAAATCTATCATAAGAAGGTAGTCTGGAAAAGTCTGACTTATGCAGCAACTGTAAGTAACATATGTAAAATGATTTAAAGTTTTCATATCTAGATTGCTGATATAACAGAATTATTGTTATAATTTCGGAATGCGTTATTTCTGGCACTCTTGTAGGTTTTTTACCATTGGATAATAATCTACCTGCAAAATTTTTGTCTATTATTTTACAATAATCATCTACAAAACAGAATAATTCTGTTACATTCTTATTCACTGGGTAACCTCCTATTATCTCTAAAATACTGGAGTTTACCTTCTTTTCTTCTTCTCTTCTAATCCATAGTTAGCGTTAGTAGTAACATTAATATCGCCACCTTTGGCAATTAAAAAGCGTAATATCCTTAAGTTACGTTTTTGAGTAGCAAGACGCAGAGGATTTATAACGTGCTCTCTACTATTCAAAACCTCATTCTTTACATGCTCACTCTCTGCCTCTTCAACATATTTTTCAACTTTCTGAAAATTACCTATGCTTATAGCAGCAAGTAATTCTTTTCTTAATTTCTCAACACTTATTGGCATAAAAACACCTTTAAAAAAATAACATTCCCGGCTTTATATCATGTAATTGAGTATGCACAAGTGAAATTTATAGAGAAAAAATTTCAATAGTGAAGAATTAGGTCTTTCAACAACCTATCACGCAACTTTTTTGCAAAATATTTTAAGCCCCTAATTCAAAATTTTTATTACTTGATAATAAGCAATCTGCTTTAGAAGAGGAAACAAGGGATAGAAAAACAAGCACTCAGACTTGAGTGCTTGTTTTAACTGATTTAGAGGTGCTTTTGATGACGCACGCCTTTAGATATTGTGAAGTTGCTCAGTGAGCTTTCAGGATACTGATAAAGTTTGTCACACTTGCTAAGTGCCATCTTGACATCTCTTTCTAGAGAATTAAGTTTTCTTTCTTTAACCTGTCTTATCGTTAAAAGTGAATCATCCAGTGGCATTGAATATCTTTCCCCTGTGAATTTACTTATTGCTATAGCAGTTAGGAGAACTGTTCCATTACAATCGACTTGTGAAGAACCAATTGAGCTTCCAGTCGAATGTGCAATAGATTGCTTTGCAGGAGGTAAAGCAGGGGCACTCTGAAATAGGCTACTGAGTGCAGCAGTTGTTGAAGTTCCCATCCAACTAAATACACTATTAATAAAAGAAGAAGGTTTTACTGCGCTGCTTAACACACTTGTACTATTATGATAGCTAAAGTTATTGCTAGCTTCTATTACCTTAAGATTTGTCCTAGAAGCTAATGTCTGACAATTAACTTTATCAGCACATTTTAATATAGATATTATTTTTTGCCTTGTATTACTATTACATATAGATTTTGGATCATCTCCAACAACATCCAGTGGTATTCTACCACCCGCATCTCTTATATAAATATTAACATCATGCTTGATCAGAAGTTCCACCATTTCCACTTGGCAATGGAAAGACGCTAAGTGCAAAGGCACCTTACCCATTATATCTTGCAAATTGATCTTAGCATAACGACTAAGTAGAAACTGTCCTGCGTCTTCTCTACCATATTCAGCAGCAACGTGCAAGGCAACTCTCAAACTTTCACTACTAGCAGCATTAACATTGGCACCGTTATTAACCAAAAACTTCAATGTCTTGAAGCTATTTTCTTTAACAGCAAAACTTATAGGTTTCATACCGTATCTTTCACCAATAAAAACCTGATTTTTTAGTTTCATCATCACTGCAGTTTTGATACATATGTTAGCTTTTAGAAGACTATGCTCTTCTATAGCAACAAATAACTCATCTATAAAGTTCTCAATCCTTATCCGTTTTTGCATATATTGCATTAAATACTTCCCAAATTACACCGTTCCTGGCTTTATATCACACAAGTTAGTATGCGCAAGCAAAATTTACAGAGAAAAAATTTCAATGGTTAAAAATGAGGTCTTCAGCAACTTATCACGTAACTTTTGTGCAAGATATTCGAAGCCCCTCATTTAAATTTTCAGTACTTGATAAGAAGCAGTATGCTGAAGAAGGAGGAAAATAAGCACTCAAACTCGAGTGCTTATTTTAAAGGGACTTTTGATGCATGCCTTTAGATATTGTTGAATTGCTTAATGAATTCGAGGACATTGATAACGTTTTTCACAATTACTAATTGCCGTCTCGACTTTTTTGTCTATAATATCAATTCTTGTCAGAGGTGGATTGTCCAGTGGCCTTAAATATTGTTTTCCTTTAATATAACTTACTGCCATAGCAATTAGCGTAGCTATTCCATTACAGTCAATTTGTGAAGAACCAATAGGGCTAACAGCCAAGTGATCAACAGATTGTTGTGCAGGAGGTAAGGCAGGAGCACTGCTGAACAAGCTATTGATGGTAGTAGTTATCCCACTAAATATACTATTAATAAAAGAGGAAGGTTTTACAGCATTGCTTGCAGTGCTGCTAACTTCTTCAAAATTTTCTCTGATAAGAGTGGAGGAAGAGTTCACTGTGCTACTTGCCAAGTTTTTGGTATTACTAACTTCCAATTCTATCTTAATTGCTTTGGTAGGGGATAATTGAAGACTCGCTGCACTACTTACAAAATCTGTGCTGTCGTTAGCGTCTTTAATACCTGCTTTTATAGAAGTTAATTTTGCTTCACAGTCAGCTTCAGTAGCACTGCTCAATACAGATTCTATTTTTTGAATTTCACTACTACTACATTCATCTTTTCTAGCATTTCCAACAACATCTAATGCTGTTTTGCCGTAACGACTTTGAATACTAGCATCAGCACCTCTACAGAGTAGGAGTTTTACCATATCTAAATGACAACCGTTAGATGCTAAGTACAAAGGTGTAAAACCTTTATAATTTGTAGCATTGATGTTAGCATCACGATCAAGTAAAAACTTTGCTATTTCTAGTTTGTCATGTCTAGCAGCAATGTGCAAGGGAGTACTCAAATATCGATTACTAATAGTAGTATTAACATCAGCACCGCTGTTACATAAAAACTCTAATATCTTTAAATTACCCAAGAGAGTAGCATGATGTATAGGTTTCATATAGTATCTTTCATAATTCAAAACTTCATTTTTTATTTGTTTATACTCTATCTCTTTAATACATTCTTTAACTTTCTGAAAATCACCTCTGCTTATAGCAGAAACTAATTTTCTTCCTAAAATCTCAATTATTTTTTGTTTTTCCATCAAATACCTCCTAAAAGAGAATGCTCCCGGCTTTATATCATGCAACTTAATATGTGCAAGCAAAATTTACAGAGAAAAATTTCAATAGTTAAAAATTAGGTCTTCAGCAATCTATCACTTTAACTTTCGTACAAGACATGCTGAGCTTCCTTATTCACATTTTTTTGCTCTTAATAAGAAGCAATCTGCTTTAGAAAAGGAAATAAGGGATAATAAGCACTCTAATTAGAGTGCTTATTTTAACTGATTTAGAGGGACTTTTGATGCATACCTTTAGATATCGTTAAATTACTTAATGAACTTTCAGGACATTGATAAAGTTTTTCACACTTACTCAGTGCTGTCTCGAAGTTTTTTTCTATAGTGTTAAGCTTTCTTTCTCTAATTTCTTCTATTGTGAGAAGTGAATCTTCTAGTGGGCTTGAGTATTTTTTCCCTGTGAACTTTCTGATCATTACATCAGTTAGTAGAGCTGTTCCATTAAAATCAACTTGTGAAGAACCAATTGGGCTACCATCTAAGTGGTCAACAGATTGCTGTGCAGAAGGTAAAGCAGGAGCACTGCTGAATAAGCTGCTGAGTGTGGCAGTGGTTACCCAACTAAATATATTATTAATAAAAGAAAAAGATTTTACTGCACTGCTTGGTGCAGGATCTGGAGTATCACCAGCTTCCAATCCTATCTTAGTATCTGCCCTGGTGGAGGCTGAGAAAGGGTTCGCTGTACTACTTGCTGCATCTGGAGTATCACCAGCTTCTAATTCTAACTTAGTATTTATTCTAGCAGAAAGTAATAGTTCTGTACAATTATTTTTGTGAAATTTTGATAAATCTAAGTATATTTTGCTCATGTCACAGCCATCACTGCAAAGGCTTTCATAACCTGGAATAACCTCAAATGCCGTTTTGCCATTTGCATTTCTAATAATAACATTAATAATGTTATTATTGAGCAGAAGATTCGCGATATCTAATCGACAATAAAAAAAGGCTAAGTGTAAAGCTGTAAAACCTTGCATTACTTGGGAAGTGGTACTACTAGTACAATGATATATCATTTCTTTTATTTCTGTTTTGCTACTCATGGTAGTAACGTACGAGTAAGGAACAAGACATCCATCACTAACAGCATTAATATTAGCATTATTTTTAAGCAAAAACCGCACTATCTCTAAGCTACCTTTATAAACAGCAAGATGTATAGGTGCCATACCATCTTTTTTACCATTAATAATCTCTTTTTCTTTATTTATATATCTTGCCTTTTTAACATATCTTTTAACTTTCTTAATATTAAGCTCATCTATAGCCGCAAATAAATTCTTTCTCAATCTCTCAAGTTTTTTCATCAAATACCTCCTAAAGAATAATGTTTCCGGTTTTATATCATGCAACTTAATATGTACAAGCAAAATTTACAGAGAAAACAATGGTTAAAATTAGGTCTTCATCAACCTATCACGTGCTGCGTTTAACTTTTGTGCAAAATATTCCGATCCTCCCTTGTCTGGATGGACCAGTTTCATTAAATTTTGGTATGCCTTATTGATTTCATTTTGGCTTGCCTCGGAATTCAGCCCCAGTATTTTTAATGCTTCATCTTTGGACATATTATCACCAGTGTAATTTTTGGTGTAACTTTTACTACTGTTAAATTCGTTCAAAAACTTACTTAATATAGAGTTCATCATAAAACTTATGTTATTTCTCTTTGCCAAAAAGAGAAAAAATACAACAACGCTAGGTAAAACAAACGTGATTATTGTGAATATCAAAAAAAGGAAGAAGATGAATGACATGTATATTTTTTTATCATTTTATGATTAAATAGTAACAATTATAATTGTCATGGTAAATAACATGTTTATCCAGATTGAAGAAACACCAAACCCAAACACGCTGAAATTTCTTCCTGGTTTTGAAATTCTGAGCGAAGGAGAAACAGCTGATTTTTCAAATGCAGATGAAATAAAGAACTCCAAACTAGCAGTAAATCTTTTTCAAATAGAACATGTTGTAAGAGTATTTTTTGGTCATGATTTTATTTCAGTAACAAAATCAGATAGAATGAATTGGGATATAGTAAAGGTGGAAATTTTAACTACAATTATGGATCACTTTACTTCTGGTGGAAAAGCATTTGATAAAGAAGGAGTAAGTGATAATAAAATGCTAGAGGAAGAATTCTTTAATGAAAATGATATAGAAATTGTAAATAGAATAAAAGAATTGATGGAAAGTTATATTAAACCTGCAGTTGCTCAAGATGGTGGTGATATCAAGTTCCGTGGCTATAAAGACGGAATAGTTTACGTTGAACTGCAAGGAGCTTGCTCTGGGTGCCCAAGTGCTGCAATTACCTTAAAACAAGGAGTGCAGAATATGCTAAGCTATCACATACCAGAAGTTTCAGGTATAGAGACTATGCTATGACTAATCAAACAGTTAAAGGAACGAAAGATCTTCTGTTTGATGAATGGTATAAATTTAAATACATAGAGCAAACAGCAAATAGAATCTCAAGTTTATACGACTTTTTACCTGTTCAAACTCCGATATTTGAATACACAGAAGTCTTTACAAAGACTTTAGGTGATAGTTCAGATATCATAAATAAAGAGATGTATACTTTTATTGATAAAGGAGGAAAGAGCATGACTCTGCGTCCTGAATTCACTGCAGCTATTGTTAGGTTACTCATTGAAAAAAAACTGCAAACACCGATAAAATTATTCTCAACAGGACCTGCATTCCGCTATGAAAGACCACAAAAGGGACGACAAAGGCAATTTCATCAGATAAATTTTGAGATTTTTGGCATAGAAGATCCGAAAGCTGATATTGAATTGATATCACTTGCTCAGCATTTACTCACTGAATTTGGCATCAATGAGAATGTAAGACTGGAAATCAACTCTTTGGGTGAGAGTGAAACAACAAGTAAGTATAGAGAGGCTTTGATATCGTATTTAAAAAAGTTTCAAAATGACCTATCAGAAGATAGTCAAAATAGATTGATTAAAAACCCACTCAGAATATTAGACTCTAAGGATAAGATAGATAAAGAAATAATCTCTGACGCACCAAAAATCAGTGATTATTATACAAAAGAATCTTCATATTTCTTTGACCAGGTGTTAAATGCACTGCAAGCTCTTGGCATACCTTACACTGTAAATAGCAAATTAGTTCGAGGTCTAGACTATTATTGTCACACAGTATTTGAATTTGTCACAGAAGATTTAGGTGCACAAGGAGCAGTTTTTGCCGGTGGAAGATACGATAATCTAGTATCTTCAGTAGGTGGAAAACACACTCCAGCAATAGGATTTGCAGGGGGGATTGAGCGTATAATGGAATTAATCAACTATGCTGAAAAAAAAGAGAGGCCTATTTATATAATTCCAATCGGTGGAGAAGCTGAAGAACATGCTCTAACACTTGCAAGTGAATTACGCAGAAATGGTTTATATGTGATTTACGAATATAGTGGAACTCTAAAAACCCGAATGAAAAAAGCAAATCAAGCAAATGCAAAAGTTGTATTAATCTTTGGTGATGAAGAGCTAAGCAGTAAAACTTTAAAAATTAAAAACATGGACACGGGTGAAGAAAAAATGATTGCTCGAGATAAAATCGTAGAAAATATCTAATCAGAAGCAATAGGAGTGTTAGCTATAGAAGAAAATTCCTCTGCACAAGAATTTTTCATAGCATTTAATATATCATAATCTGTAAAATCTAATTTTATCGGTGTAATAGTAATAAAACCTCCTTTTATTTTATTTATACTACCACTGCCTGAGTGCTCTCGAGACCAATTTAAGCTCAAAGAACCATTCAAGTTTTCAGTAAAAGTTAAATCACCATCAATGTTATATTCACCTTGTTCAGCAAATTCGACCCCTTTCACTTTTTCTGTAGCAGGAAAATTTATACTCATCACTATATTCTTAGGCCAACCAACTTTCATTAGCTTGGCAATAACCTTTGGTGCAAAAATCTTTGTATTGTTCCAGTCTATTTTACCATGATAAACTTGGCTCAGCGCAATAGAAGGTATAGATCTTGCAGCACCTTCCATTGCAGCACCGATTGTGCCTGAATAACAAATATCATCGCCGACATTTGATCCAATATTTACTCCAGATAATATTAAATCTGGTTTTTTATTCATAATCTTATTTAGTGCAATAATGACACAATCTGCGGGAGTACCAGACACACTAAACTCCCTTTCACTATGTTGACTTATTTTAATAAATTGCTTTACTGGATAGTCAAGAGACCTTGCAGCTCCACTCCTATCAGTATCTGGTGCCACTATCCATACTTCCGATGCAAAATTGTGTGCAATTTCTTTAAGTAGTCTTATTCCTTCACTTTCAAAACCATCATCATTTGTTATCAATATTATCATATGTAATACTAACCTATCAAAGTATACTAATGAGGTTTGAAGTTTCTTTTCATAACCATAACAAAGAACCTGCCACAAATCAATAAGGAAAAATTGAAGTGTTTCCAGGTTGCCATTGTTTAGTTTGCTGTGAGTTAATTGTAAATACCAATTTTAACTTTACGCCTAACTCACAATCAAAGCTTAGGCAAGTCTCAGAGCTCTAAGCAGCAGAGAATCTTGTATGCCCTGCAAAAAATGCTTTCATCTTTTCAAGATAAGTAGATGGTTTTTCAGGGATTTCTATATTATCTATTACAGCACTTACTGCTTCCTTGATATCCTCATCTGTAATTAGTTCTTTCAATTTCTGCTTTATAGGGCCCCTTCCAACTTCTTGACCATATCTATTATAATAATCAATATACAATTTATTAAAGACAAATTGCTTTGCCTCTTCCATCAACTTACCCATACTATCTTTTACTTCAAGATCCATATCATTCTCAGAGTAGAAATTGTCAAAATTATCCTTTAAAATCTTCATCTTTTTACTTTTACAATGCTTAAGAAACTCTTCCGTAATGCTCGGCATTCTTTCGTATACTTGAGCATTTACCTCGACTGTAAAGTTGTTTTTTGCTTCAAGACAACTAAGTGAATAAATAATACGATTAAACATTCCAAGATGACATGCACCACTTCCTTCTTGTAAACGCATGAGTAACATGCATTTTAGTAAGTCTACATCTAACTTCTGATTCTTAGCTGCAGCTAAAACTAAGTTTGCAGCTTGTGTTAGCGTTAATCCAGTTCTTGATTCTCTATAAGTTGCTCTATTGGAGCCATTAAAGTTAAGATAAAGGTTTAATTGCTCTTTTTGTGGAGGTGTAAGCTCATCTGAATTATTTATGTAGTCTGCAAACTCTTTATTGAGCATATTTGGTTGATTTCCGAATTTCTGCTTTAAGTCTTGAGCGCATTGGAGAATGCTGTATTCAAAACTACTCGTATGAACACTCTGACTGCCGGTGCCTACATCACTTACATTAAACAAAAAGCTCATTTGCTTTACACTTAAACCCAGAGGCGAGAAGAGCTTTATCAATGGATACTTTATTAACTCAAGAAGTGCTACTGGGATCAATAATATAGTATTAATAAGCACTAAACATATTCTAAGACCCAACGCTCTACTATTTGATAATGTTCTGCTAAGCTCTGATATCTTCGATGAACAATACAAAAATGGTAATTGGATACAATATATTGAGTATATAGAAAAAAACAGAATCTTATCTTTCAACCCTATTGTCGGGTCATTATATACTTCAGAAAAAATGTTATCATTACTATTTTCATTTTTGAAAGACTGATAGCTGCTTGTAATCCTTTCTGTAAAAATAGAACAGAGCTTATGCAGTCCGTAACACGAAACGCCAACAGCTAGAAAAATTGCAAGTGTTCCCAAAAAAGCTAATATTTCACTTGAAGTTTTAGCAAGAAGAAATTGAAAAAGCATATCAGTGAAGATATCAAGCAAATATTCAAGTAAAATTATTGCTGCAATAGCGGAAACAAGCAATAAAATACTTCCACAAATAATCAAAAAATTTCTTAACCTCGGATTCATAACCCACCCCTTAATATACTTCTCATTGTATGCTTAAATTAAAAAAATGCAAATTTTGTAAAGACCGATTGAAATTTCTGAGCTTCAATCATATTATTAATCTATTAAGATAAAAATTATTGTGTCAAATAAAATAGGCTTTTTGGCTATTTTCGCCTTGGTGATCAGTAGCCAAATCGGCTCTGGAATTTTTATGCTCCCAATTAGCCTTGCACCATACGGCGCTTATAGCCTCATAAGCTGGGTTATATCAGGATTTGGTGCTATATCTCTTGCTTTAGTTTTTGCTTCACTCTGCGCAAAATTTCCAGAAACGGGTGGTCCTCATATTTATGTGAAACATGCCTTTGGCTCTACAGCAGCTTTTTTTGTTGGCTGGACATATTGGGTAAGCTCGTGGGTAAGCTCAACAGCTGTGACAATTGCAAGTATTGGTTATTTAGCCCCGCTTTTTCATAATGATATACAAGATATACGTTTGCTTTTAGAAATAACATTAATTTTAGCTATCATGCTAATAAACTTAAGAGGGGTAACTACTGCTGGGCATGTTGAGCTTCTTCTGACCATTGTTAAAATTATCGCACTTCTTGCAATACCCATAGCAGGATTATTTTTCTTTGATAGAAATAATTTTGTTGTAAGTGAGGAAGTATCAAACTTTACGATGTCTCAAGTCCTTGCGCGCTCTACACTCCTTACTCTATGGTGTTTTATTGGACTTGAATCAGCAACAGCACCTGCAGGATCGGTTAATAATCCAGCTAAGACAATACCAAGGGCCATTGTGCTCGGAACAATTTGTGTTGCTGTGATATATTTCATCAATAGCCTTTCAATCATGGGGTTAATAAGCGGTCACGACCTAGCAAGTTCAAAAGCACCATATGTTGATGCAGTAAAAATTATGCTTCCAGGTAATTGGCATTTGATAATTTCTGTTATTGCTTTTATTGTCTCTGTAAGTAATTTAAATGCTTGGTTTTTAGCTGATGGACAGGTCACCTTAGGCCTTGCAGAAGATAAGTTAATGCCGCAATTTTTTGCAAAAAAAAACAAGTACGATGCTCCATTCTGGGGAATAATACTCAGTACTTTAGGGGTGTTAGTTTTACTTATCTTAACGTCAAACAAAAGTTTTGCTGAGCAAGTAACTTCAATAATTGATATCTCTGTGGTGTCATTTTTGTTTATCTACTTAGCATGTAGCCTTGCTTTTCTCAAAGTTAATATACAAGACAAAAGCTACTGCAAATTTTTAATTGGAGGTGTGGCTGTATCTTTTTGCTGTTGGATAATATACGAGACTTCTATAAAAACATTGTTAATATCAAGTCTATTCCCTTTAAGCGGAACACTTATTTATCTACTTTGGTATCATAAACTAAAAACTTAACTTAAATTTTTTATTTGCTAAAATTCTTAAGCTATACTACTGGCTTACATTAATAGAATTAAGAGGTATTGTGTCAAATAAAATAGGTTTTTGGGCTGTTTTTGCTTTAGTCATTAGTAGTCAGATCGGCTCTGGGGTTTTTATGCTTCCAATTAGCCTTGCTCCATATGGCGCTTATAGCCTTATAAGTTGGATGATATCAGGAGCTGGTGCTGTGTCTCTTGCGCTAGTTTTTGCTACGCTATGTGCAAAGTTTCCAGAAACAGGAGGTCCTCACGTTTATGTGAAACATACTTTTGGTCCTGCTGCAGCGTTCTTTGTTGGTTGGACATATTGGGTAATCTCATGGGTTAGTACAACAGCTTTAATAGTTGTGGGTGTTGGCTATCTTACACCATTTTTCCATGAAGATATCAAAAGTATGCGTTTATTTTTAGAGCTGTTGTTATTTACAATCATTACATTAATAAATTTAAGGGGAATAGCTACTGCAGGGCACGTTGAGTTTCTGCTCACGGTTGTGAAGGTTGCTGTATTGCTTGCAATACCTGTAGCAGCGTTGTTTTTTTTCGATAGAAATAATTTTATCATAAGTGAAGAAATATTAAGTCTTACAACATCGCAAATTCTTGCGCGCTCTACACTCCTTACTTTATGGTGTTTTATTGGACTTGAATTGGCAACAGCACCTGCAGGGTCAGTTGATAATCCAGCTAAAACTATACCAAAAGCTGTGGTGCTTGGCACAGTTTGTGTTGCTGTTATATATTTTATCAACAATTTTGCGATTATGGGATTGATCAATGGCAACAATTTAGCAAGTTCAAGAGCACCATATGTTGATGCGATAAAAATTATGTTTTCTGGTAATTGGCATTTAATTGTTTCTATAGTTGCATTCATTTTTTGTGTTGGCAGTCTAAATGCCTGGGTTTTATCTAGTGGACAAGTTGCTTTTGGTCTTGCAGAAGATAGACTAATGCCAAAATTCTTTGCTAAAAGGAACAAGCATGGCTCTCCTTTTTTGGGAATAACAGTTAGTTCAATTGGAACTGCAATTTTACTAATTCTCACTTCAAACAACAATTTTGCCCAGCAGATTACGTCGATTATTGACTTTTCTGTAATTTCATTTTTGTTCGTTTATCTTGCGTGCTGTTTTGCCTTTCTAAAGGTTATTATACAGGAGAGGAGTTGTTATAAGCTTTTAATTGGTAGCATAGCAACAACCTTTTGTTGTTGGGTGATATTAGAAACCCCTGTAGGTACTCTGCTGATTTCGAGCCTGTTCACTGCAAGTGGCATACCCATTTATTTATTTTGGTACTGCAAAACTTCTGTGCAACAAATTCAGTAGTGAGAGATACACTTTAAATGGTTAATATTTATGGGCCAAGGTTTTTTTTCTCTTTATCTACTTGTTCAATATTACCATTCTCAAGTTTGCTACCTACTTCTTCTGTGCGTTTATTATCTATGTAGATCTCATTTTTTGCTTTATTAGAAAGACCTATTTGCGATTGCAGTTTTTTATACTCTTCTTTTTCAGGCGTGAAAATTTTCACTAAAAATCTTCCTATTATTGGTATTGAACTTAAAAAATCTCTTAATCCAAAAGATTCTTGCTTCTTGTTTGAAAGATGCTGGTCTATCTTAGAAATTTTCACACCATACTTTTTATCATCAAAATTTATCGCTGGCTTGCTTTTTTTCGAAAGAACATTTTGAATCTCTAATCTATTGACTTTTTCAGGCTTTTGAAATGCAGATTTGACCTTAGTGTCATCATGTTTTTTACTCATTTCATTCTACCATGCAATATTACTAGTATCTTATAATTATAACTAAATTATGGTTAATTGCAAGGTAAAAATATTAAAGTAATTGTAAATTTTATCAGTAAAAATATAATATAGCTTTAAAGTCAGAGGTTTATCTATATGGGATATAAAATTGCTGTTATTGGAGCAACAGGAAGAGTAGGGCGTGAGGTATTAAGCGCCCTTGCCGAGTTTCAAGACGAAGGAAAAATTTCAATAGATTCTGTTGTTGCTTTTGCATCAAAAAAATCAGAGGGAAAAAAGGTAAGTTTCGGCGATGAAGAATTAACTGTCTTAGACCTTGAGAACTACGATTTTGTTGGAATTAATATAGCAATTTTCTGTGCTGGGTCTCATGTTTCCGAGAGATACGTACCGATTGCAACTGAAGCTGGATGTATTGTCGTAGATAATACCTCTCGTTTTAGGATGAAAGAAGGCGTGCCACTAGTTATTCCAGAGATCAACAAAGATAAAATTATGGAGTATAAAAACCATAACATAATATCTAATCCAAACTGTACTACAATACAAATGTTGCTGGCATTACATTTATTACACCAAAAAGCAAAAATAAAGAGAATCGTTGTTTCAACTTATCAATCAACTTCTGGTGTAGGTAAAGCAGCAATGGATGAGCTTTACAATCAGACAAAAAAAATCTTTATGAATGAAGCTAAAAAACCTGAAATATTTCCTAAGCAAATAGCATTTAATTGCATTCCTCATATAGGAGAGTTCATGGAAGATGGTTCTACAAAAGAGGAGTGGAAAATGCAAGAGGAGGCAAAAAAAATTTTAGAAGAGGATATAAAAGTAACTGCAACTTGTGTCCGAGTACCTGTTCTTGTTGGTCATGCTATAGCAGTAAATGTAGAATTTGATCAGCATATAACTGAAGAAGAAGCTCGTGAAATGCTCAGTGAAGACGATGGAGTTTTAGTGCAAGATAAGCGCGAAAATGGTGGATATATGACTCAGATTGATGTTGTGCAAGAGGATGCCGTATACATATCGCGTATTAGACAAGACGATACCGTTAAACACGGATTAAATATGTGGATAGTAGCTGATAATCTACGCAAAGGTGCAGCACTAAATATAGTGCAGATCTTGGAGATCTTGATCAAAGAGCATTTATAGCTCAATAACTTAAATCTATATTGACATGTCCCATTTTACGCTTGTCCCTAACCTCTTTTTTCCCATATATGGTTAAACTAGCTTTTTCGTTGCTCAAATATTTGTGAGAATTATATATATCATTACCTATTATATTTTTTGTCATGCAAGGAAAGCGTAATACTACTTCCTGCATAGATAGACCGCATATTATCCTAACTAGCTGCTCGAATTGACTAACGTTGCATGCATCCAAGCTCCAGTGGCAAGAATTGTGGGGTCTTGGGGCCAGTTCATTAACTAGTAATTCATGATTTTGAGTGATGAAAAATTCAATAGCTAGAATTCCTACTACATCAAGTGCAGTTGCTATTTTCTCTGCAGTTTTTTGTACCTCTTGGGCTAATTTATTATCTATTTTAGCTGGTGCTATTGAAGTATTAAGTATTCCGTCAACGTGGTGATTCTCTGCTATAGGAAAAAAAGCTACTTTACCGTTTTTATCTCTTGCAACGACTATTGAAACCTCTTTCAGTAAATCAACACTTGCTTCAAGAATGTACTCTTTATTCCAATCGAAGGAAGCAAATTGCTTCAGTTCAGAATCATTTTCAATCACATATTGTCCTTTTCCATCATAACCCATTTCTGTTGTTTTTAGCCTCACTGGATAGCTAAAAGTTTCACTACTTTCTAGTAGCTGATTATAATTTTGTATACTTTTGTAATCAGCAGTTTTTATGCTTAAATCTCTAATAAAATCTTTCTCTCTCAGCCTATTTTGCGAAATGTGTAACGCCTTTTTACCTGGATAAAAATCTGTATGCTGCGACACAATATCAATTGCACTACATGGAATATTTTCAGACTCAATAGTGACTAAATCCACACTCTGTGCAAAAGATTCAAGTGCCCTCTTATCACAGAAGTCTGCTATTGTTAAATCATCAGCAACAGAACAAGCTGGATCGTTTTTAGTACTGGCAAAAATATGCGTTTTGTGCCCAAGTTTTATTGCAGCGATAGCAGTCATTTTACCTAATTGCCCACTTCCTATTATTCCTATCACTTTTTTATCCAGTGGATCTGTTTTGTTCATCATGTAGATTAATATTTCCTAGTTAGAGTACGATAATATGCTTGGAAAATCTATGAAAAAAGTGTATAATTGAAGTGTGTTAAACTTTTATCATGAACACTTTACGATGACCATGAAATACACACTTATTACTAATTCTGTTGAAGTTACAGTTTTGCCAATTTACATTGAAGAGCAATCCATTCCTTATGAAAATTGTTACGTATGGATGTATAATGTTAAGATAAAAAACAAAAGCTCATCAACCATTCAATTATTAAGTCGCTATTGGCAAATAATAGATCATAAGGGCAAAATAAATGAAATTGCCGGAGTTGGTGTTATTGGAGAACAACCTGTAATAAAATCTGGAGAGGTATTCAAATATACAAGTGGAACATACTTAAATACACCATCAGGAATAATGCAGGGTAAATATGAATTTCTGAACGAAGAGAGCATAAAAACCTTTGATGTTATGATACCACCCTTTTCCTTAGACAGTCCATACGTTAACACTAGACCTCATTGATTATCAAGATAGTGTATTTGTTCAAGTGCATCTGAAACCAATGCTTCTTGTTTTGTCATTTGAGCTTCCATAATGTCATCCGAGTAGCTGATACTGAGATCCAACTAAGTTGATAAACACGAAAGCACTGACCATTTGCTTCTATAGTTGTCTTTTTTCGTCTATCTTATTTTCTTACTCTGCTGAACAGATGCAAAATAGTTTATTTTTGATTCTTATCATCAAGTGTGAATAAGATTATTGTAGAGGTTAAACCTATAATAACTATCATTAACGAAAATGGGGCAGCTTCTCTGTAACGCTCATCGCTGACAAGTTCATATACTCTAGTTGATATAGTTTCAAAATTAAATGGTCTGATAATTAGTGTTGCCGTGAGTTCTTTTACCGTATCCATAAACACAAGCAGAAATCCCGATAGTATACTTTTCTTGATAAGGGGAATATGAATATTCAGGCACGTGGAAATAGGCCCATGACCCATAGTATATGCAGTCCATTCAATTTCATTTGGTGTTTTTTTGAGTCCCGACTCTATCGCCTTGAAAGATATAGCAAAAAAACGAAATAAATATGAGTAAACTAATGCGCCAATAGTTCCTACCAAGCTAATTTCTACAATATATTGAGTAATGAAAGAAGATATTCTGCTTAAAAACATTATTATGCTAATTGCAATAATTGCATTTGGAATTGCATATCCAAGAGAAATGAGACGTGCTATATTGCTTATTACCTTATTTTTACGTGCTGTATATCCAATAATTATTGCAATGCTGATCGAGATTAGCGCGGTAATAAATGATAAACTAATACTGTTTGTTATTATATTATAAAATCTTGCTTCGTATATGAAAAAGCCTTTCTCTATGCTCCAATATATAAGTGGAATCATTGGTAAAATAAAGCCTATTAATATCGGCAATAAACACATAAGATAAGAAAAGATCAACGATATAGAACCGTTTATACTACGTTTATTGTGATAATCTGCATTAGTATTGATTGAAGAGTAAGATATTTCTCTTTTTTGTAGTTTTTTCTCGATAACTATTAGTGTTGCAACGAAAATCAGTTCTGCAACTGCCAAAACAGTAGTTGAATATTTGTCATGCAATAAAAACCAAGTACGGTATATTCCTGTCGTGAAAGTATCGATAGCAAGAAACTGTGGTGTGCCGAAATCTGTAATTACTTCCATTAGTACCAAGGATAACCCAGCTATAATTGATGGACGTATGGAGGGTATGATGACAGAAAACAGACTCTGTAATGAGGAGAACCCAAGTGTTGATGCAATAGTGACTGAGTTACTAACGCTCTTTAGACTTGAGCGGACCAACATATAAACGTATGGATATAGACTAAATCCCATTACTAATATTCCACCACCTAGGGATTTGATCTCGGGAAACCAATAGTTACCTTTGCTCAATTGAAAAGTATCTCTTAACAAGCTCTGAATTGGACCTGAAAACTCTAACGTGTTTACATAAACAAACGATACTATATATCCAGGAATTGATATCGGAAAGAATAAGGCAATCTCAAAAATTCTACTTCCGGGAAACGAAAAAAATGTAGTAAGCCAAGCTGGAATTACTCCAAATATAAAGGATATTAACCCTACTCCTACCATCAAAATCAACGTATTGAGTATATATTCAGGAAAAAGTCTACTAATTACCCATCCAGAGTTTGCTGATTCTGTAAATAGAATCGATATTAACGATAGTATAGGGCAGACAAATAATACACTTACTAAAAACAAGAATATATTTTTAAATACTCTCAGAAACATTAACTTGAATCTATATTTGATATTGAAATGTTATATGCAAAAACTAAAGATATCCAGTAATTAACAGCCGTCCTATTGAATATCTTCATAATTTTATATATTATGTTTTAAATCGATAAACTAATTAATTATGAGTTTTGTCATTGCAACTTTCTATCATTTTGTAAAACTCTCTAATTATTATGACATGAAAGACGAAATAAAAGTTGTATGCGACAACGTTGAATTAAAAGGCACTATACTCCTTGCAGAAGAGGGTATTAATGCAACTGTATCTGGAAAAAGAAACGCAATTGATAAAATACTTGATTTTCTACGTTCTGATGACAGGCTAAAAGGTCTTACTTGGAAAGAGAGCTCGGCAGAATATCAACCATTTAGTAAGATGAAAGTGAGATTAAAAAGAGAAATTGTGAATCTTGGTGTAAGTAATCTCGGTACTTCCGTTAGAGGCCAGTACGTTGATCCAGAACATTGGGATGATTTTATCTCTCAACCTGATGTTTTAGTAATAGACACACGAAACGAGTACGAAGTAAAACTAGGCAAGTTTAAAAATGCAATTAACCCACATACTCAACGTTTTCGCGATTTTCCTCAGTGGGCAGAGTCTTTCTCTGAGAGTAAAGATCTGAAAGTGGCTATGTACTGCACTGGTGGAATCAGATGCGAGAAATCTACAGCATATATGAAAAGCCTTGGATTTAACGATGTTTACCACCTTAAAGGCGGTATTCTTTCCTACCTTGAAAAAACTCACAACAAAAGTGGTAGTTGGGAGGGCGAGTGTTTTGTTTTTGATGATAGAATTGCTGTTGATCACTCACTCGCCCCAAGTGATAAAATAAAATGCATATTCTGCTCAAGTAAAGTTTCAACTGATGAGCTGAAATCAGTTCCACGTGGCCAGGTAGTTTGCTCTGATTGTAAATCTTTAAGTATTGAAAGAAATTCAGAATATAACACGAACCTTTAACAACTTCTTTCTCCTTGCATATTTGTAACCTTAATTTTGTCAAGGCATTTACCTACGACATAGCCCGCTCCAGCTCCAAGTAATGCACCAACTATAGCAAATGCAATCAACACTACACCAGAAACGCCAATAAGAGCTAAAGTTTCTTGCCCTAAACAACATCCTGCAACTAGACCAGCAACTAAACCAATTCCTACACCTATGCATCTAGGTTCATATTATTACCTCTTCTAGATTTTATGTTATGACTAGTATCATGATCTCCAAAACCAAATTCTTTGATATCTTTTCTTTCTTTTATAAAATCGATAAGCTCACATATTTCTTTGTTACTTGTGTCGTTACGCAAATCATATAAATTTATAATACCATCGTTTACATATTTTTCAAAGTCCATTTTATTTTTCCATACTATTAGAATATATTTTTACTACACTTAATGTCTTAATAGTTGGTAAATTCCCATATAAGAATAAGTAGATAATCTTACCACTATAGGTGGGACTAAAGCGCTATAAGATTAAATTCCTGAAAAATGTTGGTAAGAAGAGCTTTTCCAAAAACAATAAAGTTAAGAGTTGAAGAGATAGTAAAAGAGCGACTTACAGTTAATCCAATTGATTTTGGTGAATCGTTTTGTTACAAACTCAAAGGATACAGAAAACTGAGAACTGGCGATTATATGGGAGCTTTCTTGTGAAAGCTCTTTTGCATAAGAGATTTATAATTGACCTAGAAGGTCAACGCTGATATACCTTTATATAATTTAATGCGTGGAGGTATATGTTAGGTAATCCTAAAGGTCTAATTAAAACTATAGGTTCTCTTAGTCAAGAGACAGGTGAGAATTTTTATTTGTGCTTAAAGGATGAGTTCTTTAAAAGTGTAAGCCCAGATAGTAAAATACTTATAGATTCTGAAGAGAAGAACGAAGAAGTTAGTATTGATGATGATAAAGTGTGGTTTAAACACTTTTCTACTGTGGTTCCTAGTGAAGAAGGGCAGCAACAGTATAGATATGAGGTTAACGGCAGATATGAATACAAATATGCTAATAAGTACGATAGCAAAAATATTGTAGGCAAAATTGCTCAAAAAATTGCACAAGGCGTAAATGAAAGTATAAAAGACAATACTTTAGAATATGTAGGAATTAAAGAAAGTAGAAAGAAAGGTAAGATTAAACCTGCACTCAGAATTATGCTCAGCGATCTTACAAAACCAGTAAATATGGTTGATATTCTAAATAGTGATGCATGCAGAAAATATAATGTAGATGGAATTACATTATTACTGCCTAATCAAAGTAAGTGTGAAACAAGAGGAATACGCTGCAGAGTTGATGAGAATGGAGTAAGAATTTATGAGGTGGCTAATGGTTCATATGATATGGATTTAACGTGGTATGTTGAGGGAAAAGAGTGTAAAATAAAAATTATCATTAGGGATAATGGTTCTGTAGAGTTTATTGAAAGCAATGGTGTCACTTGGGATCAATTAGCTGCACATAAAGAGGTGAAAGTAGGAAGACAATATGAAGCAAAAACTCTATATGACGCATTGTCATATTTAAAGCAAGAAAGCTCTGAAGTAATAAAAGCTTCATGTCAGCCTCCAACAAGTGTGGAAAGCATCCAAATCACTACGGGAGTTAACAGACAAGCAGCTATTTAAATTTAGAATTTGAAATGAAGCCTTTTTTCAAAGGCTTCATTTCAATATCCTGCCAGTATCAACCTGATAACGCACAGTGACTTTGCCGGTTGAGCCACTTCTATTTTTTGCAACGTTTATCAAAAAAACTCCGTAAAACCCCATCCTTCAGGGCGGGGATATAAGGCGGAAGCGGACCGAATATACGCCAAACTATAATAGATTTAGCGGCAGGGCATGCCGTGTTATGCCTGTGGAGGGGATAGTGCATTTAGCCTCCCGATGAAGCAGGAACCCGCCGAGATGATTCAGACTTCGGTCTGAACGTGGTAGGAATCCTTGCCCTTTAGGGCGGGGAGGATGTCAAATTATATATAAATAATATAACTTATAGTGGGGGGTACCCCAAAAAAATGGTTTTTTTTGAGCTGAGCAAAGCCGCCTAAGGTGAAGAGGAAGGAGAGCTGTATAATAATATATTTATAATTTACTTACTTAACGAAACAGAGTTTATTGAAGAACATAGTTATTTAGTACTTTAAGAGCCTTCTCGTAAATAGTGTCTCTATGTCCTATTGTAACGATAGTTACTTCATGTTTTTTGGTGTCTGTATAATACATGATACGATAGTCGCCAACCCTTAGTCTTCTGAACCCTTTAAAGCTATGATATAAAGGCTCACCAAGATTAACTGGATCGACTGTAAGGCGTTCCTGTATTGCTTTATTTACTCTTGATTCTATTTTTATCGGTAAAGCTGGAAGATCTTTTTCAGTGACATTCTTCAAAAATTTAATCTTGTAATCCACTTGATCTCCACTTTACATCTTTGTAATCAACTGTTTCTGCACCTTCAATATCATATTGATCAGCAACTACAGATAGTAAAAAATCTTCCATTTCACTATCTATTGCTTCTTTAAGTAGTTTTTCTGCTAATGCTTGAGCAGGTTGCTTAGTAAGTTCAGATAATTTAGCAAGATGCTGTAAGGTTTCTTTACTGAAAGCTAAATTAGCGTTTGCCATAAGTTTTACCAAGTTCTACTACTGTATAATTATACAATATTTTCCTAAAATTTTCAATAAAGAATTATATCGGAAGAATGGATCAGGAAGAAGGGCTGTATAATGTATATTTAATGTTTATATTTATTTTTTATAAATATCACATCTATGTCCTATCTCTGTGATATAGTATTTCCTAAAGTAAATGATAAAGGTATAATAAAGTATTTGAGTTATAATGGCATATAGTGTGGATTTAAGGGAAAAGGCAGTATTGATGATAGAAAAAGGTAAGACAAAGGTTGAGGTAGCAGAGCTTATGGAGATAGGAATAGCAACTCTGTACCGTTGGTTAAAAAAGAAAGCTGCTGGTGAAAGCCTCAAGCCATCTAAAAACGGTAGCTTTATTCGAAAAATAGACCCCAAAATACTCGAAGAATATGTTACAAAGAATCCAGATCATACTCTGGCAGAGATGAAACAAAATCTTGGATTTGGAATAAACTCAATTTGGTATAGACTAAAACAGCTAAAAATTACTTTAAAAAAAAGTCACACTATATCAAGAGCGCAATCAAGAAGATAGGGAGCAATTTATTGATAAAATCTCAAAAATAGACCATTCCAGCATCTTATATATAGATGAAGCAGGAGTTGATAATAAGTTATACCGAGAATATGGACGCGCTCCAAGAGGAAAGAAAATTTATGCAGATATTCCAGGGAGAACTCGAGAGAGAATCAGTATAGTAGCCGGGTGGATTGGAAAGAGATTTATTGCACCAATGACTTTCAAAGGTGGGTGTGACAAAGAGGTATTCAATACATGGTTGGAGAAGATGTTATTACCTAAATTGCCACTTGGCACAACTATAGTTATGGATAATGCTACATTTCATAAGACCACTAAAACAAAATCATTAATAGAGTCTTTTGGCTGTCATTTGCTGTATCTTCCAACATATTCACCAGATTTGAATCCTATAGAATACTGTTGGCATACCATCAAAAGCCGCCTCAGACCTCTCATGTAGGGAACGTTCAAAAAAGTGTGTCAAACCGAGAAGTAAAGTAATAAATTGATATAAAAAATGGAGGTTTGATATGAGTCAAGCAAATAGAACTAATGGGTTGGTAGATTATAAAGAATTAGAAACAAATATCCTGTCATCTATACGAGAAGGAAAACCATTGACAGGAAAAGATGGAGCATTAACACCGTTTATAAAAAGGTTGCTAGAGGCAAGTCTGGAAGGTGAAATAGAAAACCACATGTCAGCTAAAAGTGAAGAAAATAACCGAAGAAATGGGAGAAACGCAAAAACTTTACGCACGAGTGGAGGCTCATTTGAGCTGCTAACACCAAGAGATAGGGAGGGAAGTTTTGAACCACAAATAGTTAGAAAAAGGCAAACAAGCCTACATCCAGAACTTGAAGCAAAGGTATTAAGTACATACGCCAGTGGCATGGGATACAGAGACATAGCTTCACACGTTGAGGAAATATATGACCACAAAATATCAGCAGCAGAGATATCCAGTATTACTGATAAACTGCTACCAATAATCAATGAATGGCGCAGCCGTCCACTGCAATCAGTATATCCAATAGTGTTCATGGATGGCATGTTTTTTAAGGTTAAGGAGGATGGACATTGTGTAAGCAAGTGTATGTATAACATATTAGGCATAGATCAAAATGGCAGAAAAGAAGTATTAGGTTTTTATTTGGCTGAAAGTGAGGGAGCTAATTTCTGGTTGGGAGTGCTAAATGACCTCAAAGAAAGAGGAGTAGAAGATATTCTAATTGCCTGCATTGATGGGCTAAAAAGCTTTTCTACAGCTATAAATAGTATATTTCCTAAAGCAGAAGTACAACTATGTATAGTGCATCAGATAAGGAATTCACTGAAATATGTATCTAGCAAAGATGTAAAAGTTTTCATGAATGATTTGAAAAAAATATATCGTGCTTCAAGTAAAGAAATTGCCGAAAATTATTTGCTTGAACTGGAGGAAAAATGGGGCGAAAAGTATCCATTAGTCATAAAATCTTGGCAGAATAATTGGGAAAATTTGTCCAGTTATTTTAAGTATTCAGGTCCTGTTAGGAGGCTAATTTATACCACTAATCCTATTGAGGGACTGCACAGACAGATTAGAAAATTTACTAAAACCAAAGGCTCATTTACTAATACAAATGCCTTGTATAAACAGGTATATTGTGCTATAAAAAAAGTAGAGCAAAAATGGGCTATGGCTTTACCTAATTGGGCTTTAACTATATCTCAACTTGATATCTTTTTTCCTGATAGATTAAAAATTGAGTTGAATTAAAAATACGGTTTGACACACTTTTTTGAACGTTCCCAATATAAGCCAAATTTCTGCAAGTTACTTAACGATAAACCATCTTTTTTTATTGCAAAAGGAACTACTAATCAAGATTCTTCAGGCCACTGCCCAGCTGATGTATTTGAATTAACAAAAAGTGGAAAAGGTAAGAAAATGGCTACATTAATTGATCAATTTGGCGTTTTTAATAAAGAGGGTAAGTTTCAATATTGTGATTACCATAGAAAAGCAGATTACGATATTTATGATTCTTATAAAATTAATAAAGAGTACACAGCAACAGATGAATTTCTCTTCAATGATGACATAGTTCTTTATACTATTCCAGAGCTATCTTAACCACACACAAAGTATATTTGAATTGTTTCAATAATTGTTTTAAAATCGAATTGAGTAAACTTTCAAGCAGTGTAAGAATGTATTCTTTTTAGTTTAGATTCGCTACCATTTTACCGCTCGTTAGTACCGCAGTGGTTTTGTAATAGAACACAAGCTGCAAAAACTTAAGGAAAAATGGGTCAGTGCTTGACACTGGCATCTAGTTCTTTCCATCAAAAATGCTGTAAAGTGTTCACCAATTTAGTTGGATACCAGTACTGGGATGATATTATGAAGACCTAGCAGTTTATGACGGTGTCATTCCAGCGCGTGGCGCTGGAATCTAGTTCTTATTACCTGAGTCTTCTGGGTCCCAGTACTCGTATGACAAGAAAAGGGAGTATTGGTTTCAGCATTAGCCATGCATCTGGATCCCAGTATCAAGTACTGGGATGACAAGAGAAAGAGAACACTGGGATGAAATTATGAAGGCCGGGATAAACACTATGAGGACTGGAATGACATTATGAAGACCTCTAGCAGTTTATGACGGTGTCATTCCAGTGTGGAATCCAGCTTTTTTGTAACTTCATTGAAAATATCGTATAGCTATTTGTTCACAATTAATTCTTCTGGATCCCAGTACTCGGATGATAAGAAAAGAAACACTGGTTTCAATATTTGCATGCATCTGAACAGATACAGATGGCTAAAATATTGAAGAAAGCATACGCGTCAAGTTAAGAGCAACTAGCCTTCTTTGACTTGTTAAGAAAGGTCTTTTTTCCCCAGATTCTATTATCACATGCTGAAATGACATCAAAGGATGCTCTTGCTTCTTCATGTAATTATGCAAAAAGTCCTTTGAATTTTTGCAGCTTGAAAAATCTTTATAAAATTTACTTTCTTTAAATGCTTTAATCTTCCCTTCATTATTTAATGAGCCATATTTAGAAAAATATTCATCTGTAATGTGAATATATAAACTAATCAACTCAGGAAAAGTGTAATCAGTTTTGTTGGAAGACTTTAAACACGTAATTGGCAATTTATGTATATCTTTATCAGCTTTTTTAGAATCAATACATTTATCATTCTTTCTTAATGTTGTATGCTGCTTAAAAAAGCCTTCATATTCCTCAAAATCTTCAAATATTTCTTTCTTTTGATAATCTTTCCTTCTACCGCTTTGATCTATTTTTTCTATTTCTGTTGCAAGTTGCGCTGGCTGTTTTATCGTTTTATCTCCCTCTCGATTAAAGTAGATTGTATAAGGAGTAATTGAATTTACGATTTTATATGTCTTCCAGTGGCAGCCAAAAATCTTTAGTACCAATTTGATTATCGGAGCAAGAAAAATTTTTAATTTTGCTATGAATCCAAAATAATAAAGAGAAGCTTGTTTAAGTGAACTTGCAGCATTGCTAACGATGCATCTTAAATGTATATCCTTACACTTAAAATTTTTATGAACCTCTGCAGCCACATGTCCACCTAGGCAGTCTCCAAACAATATAATATCATCTGGTTTTATACCTTTTTCCAACAAGTTAGTTACAACTGCTATACCAGATTTAACTCTATTGCTACGTATCAATGAACTGTTTTTACTTAAACCAAGTCCAGGATAATTAAAAAGATGTACAGTTATCCCTTGCTCTGTGGCCCAATTCCAATTTTGGGAATAATCTTTACTAGGACTTAATGCTCTATTTCCGCCAATAAAGTATATCAGATGTTTTTCACCTTGATTACTATTTTGATTTTTACCAAGAAGCGTAATTGTCTCAATTTTCATCCCGTTTTGAGTTTTTATAAATTCTTCTTTAGTTCGTGTTTTAATTTTTCTCATATTTCAATCCTCACTATCCTAATTTAATAATAAATAAAATCTTAAAAAAATCAACAAATCTTAATTTTATGAACAATATAAACTTTTCAAAATTTATTGAACTATGCTTTCAAACGGTAGTGCCGGGGTGTGAGTATAACAATTATCAGTATATAAAAGTCATAGCAGATAGGCTTGAAGCAGCAAGTGCAGGTGAAGTGAGACGAATAATATTCAATATGCCGCCACGTTCAATGAAGTCCATTTGTGTAAGTGTTGCATGGCACGCATGGATACTTGGGAATCAGCCAACTGCAAGAATAATAGTTGCAAGTTACTCTCGGCTGCTTAGCGAAAAGCACTCACTCGATACCAGGTGCATAATGCAATCTGATTGGTATAGAAAGCTATTTCCGAAAGTAGAATTATGCAAAGATCAAAACACTAAATATAAATTTCAAACAGTGCAAAGAGGATGTCGAATTGCAACATCAGTTGGGGGAACATTAACCGGTGAAGGTGGAGATTTCATTATCGTGGATGATCCACTAAGTCCCGCACAAGCTTTGAGCGAAACATTTAGAAAGCGTGCTGCAAACTGGTTTGATCAGGCTTTAGTAACCAGGCTCAACGACAGAAAAAAAGGAGTCATTGTTCTTGTAATGCACAGGTTACACCTGGAAGATTTAACTGGTCACCTCCTCTGTAAACCAAAAAACATATGGCACCATGTATGTTTACCAATAATAGCTGAAGATAAGGAGATTATTTATTCAGTTAATAATCATATTCCAGAGCATGAACAGGAAATATACTCAAGAAAAGAAGGTCAATTGTTGTATTCCCTAACTGAAGGAAAAGAAGAAATTGAGATGATAAAAGCTGAACTTGGGAGTTATGGTTTTGCTGCTCAATACCAACAAAACCCTCTACCACTTTCAAGTGGTATAATTAAACGAGAGTGGTTGAAGCGCTATAAAAATTTTCCTGATAGCCTCTTGCATGTAACACAAAGTTGGGATACTGCAATTTCAACAAACAATACAAGTGACTTTAGTGTCTGCACTACCTGGACAAAAGTAGATAATACATTCTATTTACTCGATGTATATCGCGCAAAACTTGAATATCCAAAACTGTTGTCTAAGTGAAGAAGGTCGCCCTTCCTCACTCGACTGCAAAACCGTACGTGAGACTTTGCGCCTCATACGGCTTCTCTCTAATTTGGTGCTTTTCATGCACACCTCCTGTGTAATTCATCGTGACAATGTCCATGTAACAAAGATAAGTTTGTGATCATATTGTTTCGTCTATTCCGGTCTTTGTGATGTATTTCTATTATATCATCACTTTTAAACCATAGTCTACAATTATCGCATTTACTTTGTTGCAACCTCAATAATTTTATTACTCCTAGTGGCTTATCTGGTATTTTTCTCAGACGTTTACCCCAATATACCCAATCACCATCATATGGGGATCTGGTTTTTTGCACTTTGATATGTCGTTTAATAACATGATCGCTGTGTATAGTAAGACGTACCTTGTTACTTGTCATAAAGCGCCAGTTTTCGTTATTATACTTCTTAAAGTACTTTCTTTTTATCCAGCATCTCCCTTTGTTTGGGTGCCTAAAAACTGCCCACTTCCAGAGTTTTCTATGCATAATATTATCCAATGAGCTAAAGATTTTACATGAAACTACCGAGGAGTAATATTGACTCCATCCTCTGTTTATTGGATTGAGATCCTTTATCACCCGTTCTTGTGGTGCTCCACGCATTTCTCTGAGTTTATGTTTAATAGCTAGTGTATGCTGTTTTATAGAATTACGACTTGGTTTGATTAATAACTTGTAACCTTTCTTACTTTCTTTTATTGGATATTGTCTTATTGAAAATCCAAGAAAATCAAATCCTGGTTTTGTTTCGTCAATGGTTCTTAATGTATGAGAAACTCTTGTTTTAGAGGGCTTTAATTTTAGTCCAATGGTTTCTAACCATTCTTCAACTAAAATTTTTGCTTTAAGAATAATCTCTTCGTTTTCATGTATGATGACAAAATCATCACAGTAGAAAATTACACTAATAGACTTTTGCGCGTTTCTATGCGATATCCTACCATATTTTCTTTTCATGCATTGAAAGAGTTCGTTTGTTAATGCTTTTTTGACATGTTGCTCTAATCCGTGTAATGCAACACAAGCTAGCAACGGTGAGATCGTCCCTCCTTGAATTGTACCACGTTTTGTGGATTGAAGCTTTCCATCTTCCATAACACCAGCTCCTAACCATCCTTTTATGATTTTCTTTAATGTTGGTGTGGTATTGAGCTTTTCAAGCAATTTATTATGGTTAATATTGTCAAAGCATCCAGAAATATCAGCATCTAATACATATGCTGTTTTCTGTTTTAGCACATCAAATATGGCTTCAATTGCATCATAACATGATCTACCAGGTCTAAAACCATAAGTGTTTGGCTCAAGTTTTGCCTCCCATTCTGGTTCTAAAGCCATTTTTACAAGTGTTTGTTTTGCTCGACACGATATAGTGGGTATACCAAGTGGGCGATGCTCCGATGGCTTACCAGATTTTGGAATCCAGACACGTCTTGATGGCTTTGCTTTTTCTTTTATATCTAAAGAATATGATAGTTGTAATCTTTCTTTTTGATTAAGGTTAGCTTTTCCATCAATACCTGCAGTCTTCTTCCCCCTATTGTCCTGTGTTACTTTCTTAACAGCGAGTGTTTTTGCACTTGTTGATTTGAGTAATAATCTCTGAAGATTATGCATCTTTTTGATATCATTACATTTAGAAGCTTGGTAAATTCGTTTTTGTAGCTTAAATGAAGATTTCTTTAGCTTGCGCCAAGGAATTCCATTCCATTCATACCTAACTTTTTGCTGGTCCATAACATATTCACTACTATTCACCACTTTACCTTCCAAATTAAAGTGTTTACGTCTGCATATCCCAGATATTACTTTGGGCATTAGCTTCTTAAACAATCCTTCCACATAGTAGCTTGTGGCTGGCTACTTACTTATATTTTAATGAATATAAGAGCTTCTATGTGGTTACTCTGTTCCATGGCTTCGTTTCACGTTAAACTTAGATTCCTACTATTTGCCGGAAGCTTGGAACATCAATAACTAAAGTCTTCAATCTTTAGTTCCCTTTTTGCTTCGTACCATTTTGGTCTATGCGTAGTTCAATCTCTTTTCGCATATTATGCTTTGACGACAATTCAAACATAGGTTTCTCTCGTAATCATATCTAACTCTGTTTGCAGGGATTCACCACGAGATTTAGTGTTACCTGCTTTTATCTCATGCTTGCATCCCAGAGGTTGCCACTCTTTGAAATGTGAGATATACATTATCCCTGATGTCTGGGAAGATGGAATTTAACCACCACAAAACCATGACCTTCCAGGTCGCACTAAAGAGAAAGTTCTATCGCTGGCTGCAAGGTGGAAGCCACACGCAATTTTAATCGAAGCAAAAGCAAGCGGTCAGCAATTGGTTCAGGAGCTCAGGAAAAACAGTGATTTACCTATTATTCAAATAGTACCACATGATGACAAATTAACTCGATTTCACCGAATTGTCCCAATTATAGAATCTGAGCGGGTTTTTCTCCCTAACCAAGGAGTATGGCTTAGCAACTTTGAGTATGAGATTTTAATGTTTCCAGAAACCCGTCACGACGATCAAGTAGACAGTACCGTGCAATATCTTCAGTGGGTGAGAAACAATATTGCTAGAGTGGTAGCTATACGTTCATTGTAGCTTGAAAAGGTTCCTCGGAATTGTGTATAATTTTTTTAACTGAGCTTATTTAACTTATCCATTTTCTAAATGATATTTTAGGGTTTATTGAAATAAATACTACGCAAAAATTCTATCTCTGGGTGCTTAGATGAATATCTTTATATTAGACGAAAATCCTGTAACTGCAGCACAAATGTTATGCGATAAGCACATAGTAAAAATGCCGCTAGAAACTGCTCAATTGCTTAGCAGTGTTTTTTCAATAGCATTAAAAGAGCCAAATCCTTTAGTTAGCATTACAAACCAGAATATAGAAGTTCCATATAAACTTACTCACAAAAACCATCCTTGTTCTTTATGGGCTAGACAATCAAAAGGAAACTTTGATTGGTTAATAAAACATGGAAAAGAATTGTGTATAGAATATAGCTTGCGATACAAAAGAACGCATAAATCCGAAGAAGTTATAGATTGGTGCAATAATAACAAGGATTTGCTAATATTTCGATCAGCTGATATACAAGCTTTTACACAAGCGTTACCTGATCGATATAAATGTAGTAACCCAATAGAAGCCTATAGAGAATATTACCTAAAAGAAAAGATGAGATTTGCTAAGTGGGAAAAAGGTAGAGAAGCACCAGATTGGTTGCTAGACAAAATGCTATAGATTATAAAATTATCCAAATCGGTCATAAAAAAGGTAAATTGAAGCTACAAAAGCAATGCTGGCTGATAATGTTGATATTTATCAAGTTTATTGATCTTCCTAGTGAGATTAAAGAATTTAGTGAACTGTTATTTCCAATACATAATGGGCTACTTGCACTATAGAATGTCATGTACACATCTGTACTAACAAGTAGAGGTAAATCTAAGTCAGTTTAGATATAACACTTACTTTAAAAAACTTTATTTTACGCTGATATTCTAGCGCTTTTCTGTGGTATTTTGTTGGGGTATAATTTGCAAAACTATCTTCCTTATAAGTTAAAGAGTTACACTGCTTTATATGTAACTCTATCCACTCTGCATAATCCTGATGATCAGTTGCAATAAATATTTCCCCTGTGACAAGTATTTTTTTTGCTAATAAATTTAAAAATTCCGTATTAATTAACCGTCTTTTGTTGTGACTTCTTTTCGGCCATGGATCTGGAAAGAGAATAAAGAATTTTTCAACACTGTGGTCAGGAAAATTGACAATTAATTCTCTTGCATCTTCTGTCCATATTAAAATATTTTTTATGCTGTGTGCTTCTATGCTTTTTAGCAAGGAAGAGACCCCCTTTAAATAAGGCTCACATCCTATAAATAATAGATCAGATTCATTGAATGCCTGATGGAGCATATTTTCACCATTACCGAAACCTATTTCTACCCGTATTCTTTTTTGTAAGTCTACGATCTTTTTTATAGATTCCTTGCTGTTTTTAATAGAATACTTCTCCAAAACATTCAACTTCAACCTAGATCTTCTGGAAAATGACCTAATCCAATTATTATTCCTAGATAGCATATCTTACATAACTTAATCTTTTATAGCTTAAACAATTCTCGAAATGAATTAATGAGAATTTACTTGTCACTAATTATTAATATTATATAATATATGAGTTCTAATGAAGTTAAAATTAAAAGGTATGGAAAGTACAGTTGCTATCAAGAGACTATTATCAAATAGGTTCATAGAAGAGATATTTCAAGATCAATTTGATAATCAAGATAATGACTTTTGTGAAGATTCTTTTGCTAACAAAATCAAAGAAGGAGATGTGGTAGAAGGTATAATCACAAGAAGAAATTCTAATGACATTGTGGTTGATGTTGGTTTAAAGTCAGATGGAAGAATTCTGATTAAGGAGCTCAGTTGTAATGATGATATCACTGTTGGCTCGAAAATTAGAGTTTATGTTGAAAGAATTGAAGATTACCATGGTAATGTTGTTCTTAGTCGTGAGAAAGCAATCAGAGACGAAAAATGGAATAAATTGGAAGAAAGCGCAGTTACAAAAGATGAAGTAACAGGAATCATTAAACGCTCAATTAAATGCGGTTTTATTGTTGATCTTGGTGATGGAATAAGTGCGTTTTTACCGCTGAGTCATGTGGATTTGAAGCAAATAAAAGATGCTAATCACCTTATTGAAACTGAACAAAAATTCATCGTGCTTAAAATGGATAAGAAGCAGGGGAATATTGTAGTATCAAGAAAGCTGGTATTAGAGAAATTGCATGCTGGTGAAAAAATTAAGTTTTTAGAATCTTTAAATGAAGGTGATGTAGTAGAAGGCAAAATAAAAAGCATCACTAACTACGGTGCATTTGTTGGCATTCATGAATCAGATACAGTGGGAGTTATAGATGGGCTGCTACATATTACAGATATCTCTTGGAGTAATGTAAGTCATCCATCTGCAATTTTTTCTTGTGGTCAGCATATAAAAACTAAAATTATAAAAATAGATAGAGAAAATGGAAAAATCTCCCTGGGTGTAAAACAATTAGGAGCCAATCCTTGGCAAGATCTAGAGTCAAAATGTCCAATTAACAGCGTACACAAAGGATGTGTAACGGGTATAAAAGATTGTGGATTCATTGTTGAGATTAAACCTGGGATTGCGGGTTTGGTACACTCATCAGAAATAACTTGGAGCAAGAGTAATTTACCAATTAGTAGTTTTGTAACAATAGGACAAGAAGTGGATGTAAAAATTCTCGGTATTGACATTATTAAAAATAAGATGAGTTTAAGCACAAAAAGGTGCGTAGAGAATCCTTGGCAAGTATTTATTGATAAATATCCCCTTGGTTCTATTGTTTCTGGTAAAGTTAAAAGCAACAATGGTTCACAAATATCTGTGACTTTTGATGATTCTGAGATATCTGAGGATGTAGAAGGAACAATTTATATGCAAAATCTAAGTTGGTCCAAAAACAATTCAGATGAAATAAAAAAGTATAATGTAGGTGATGAAATAGAAGCAAAAGTGATAAGGGCTAACGTAGATCGAACAAGAATTTATCTTGGAGTAAAGCAAATAGAGTATGATCCTCTTGAAGAACTGATAGAGAAAGTTAAAGTAGGGGATAAAATGCAGGTTACTGTAAATAAGAGAGAGGAAAATGGTCTAATCGTTGAAATTGAGAACAATGTAACCCTTTTAGTAGATCAAGAGCATTTACCAGAAAATAAAAAGTTTTCTATATCAGAAAAAATACAAGTGGAAGTAGTAGGTGTTGAAAAATATAATATCATATTATCTGCCAAATAACTTCTTGTGCTTCATATAAATGGCAACGAAATCTGATATAACAGCAAGAGTGGCAAAAAAACACCTTTTGTTAGATAAGGTCATTATAGCAGCCATAGTTGATATTTTTTTTCAAGTGTTTTCAAACACGTTGAAATATCATAATAGAGTTGAAATCAGGGGGTTTGGTTCTTTTTCAATTAGAAGCTATAACTTGAAAGAAGCAAGTAATTTGACGTCACAGAAGGTTGCAAAACATCAATACTTTAAAACTTATTTTCGTAGCAGTAAAAAGTTATCCCTCTTGATAAATGAATGAAAATCTATATTGTAGATTTGAAAGTTGTACAATATAGCATCATATGCAAGTAGTAGAAATAGTTATACATAATAACACATATAAAATATCTTGCGAAAGTAAAAAGAAGGACCATTTATTACAACTTGCTAATAGCTTCAACAAGCTAGTTAGCTCCATATCTCAAAGAACTGGAGGTAAGGGCTCAGATGCATTAAATTTCTTACTTGCAGCATTGACTCTCGAAGACAAAATTTTAGAATTAACAAAGCGATTAGACGAAATAAATCAAGAATGCAAAAAGTATAGGGAGGAAAAAAGAGTAGAATATGCTGAAGTATTAGATAGGGTAAACAAGATTATTGGGTGCATAAGTGATTAAAGCAAGCAATCAAATCGACTACCTCACTACTCAAATCAGGGGGGAGAAGTTTCTTACGAGTTATGTAACAATATAATTCGCAATCATCAAGATCAACTATTTTTTCGTATTCAATTAGTTCACTTAAGGAAAATTTATCAAGATATTTCAATGCAAAATGCCCTAAAAGTATATCAGTTTCTTTACAACCCCTATGCCAACTCCTATACATCAGTTTTCTTCTTAATAAGGAGATATCTATCATTGTCATTAAACTTTTTTTTAATTTAAAGACTAAACTAAATACTTGTCAAGCAAGGCGCATTTTAATATACTCAACGTTTGATTAAGATTTAAAACATAGGTGGAATTAATTTCTCATCAACTTAGCGCTGGAATATATTATTTTTTATCGTTTTCTTTAATAATTTCTCTCATAGTATTCGTGCATGAATGTGGGCATTATATTGTCGCTAAAGCATGCAAGGTTAAAGTTGAATCTTTTTCTATAGGCTTTGGTCCTGAAATTTTTGGTTTTAACGACAAGTCTGGAACTAGATGGAAATTAAGTGCCTTTCCATTGGGTGGCTACGTTAAAATGTTAGGGGATACTAATGCAGCAAGCGTTCCTGTTGATCAACAAAAATTAACTGAAGAAGAAAAATTATACTCATTCCATACAAAACCTCGATATCAAAAAGCAGCAATAGTTTTTGCAGGGCCTTTTGCAAACATGATATTTACCGTTATAGCTTTCACAATATTTTTCAGCGTGGCAGGTTATTATCGTACTCCACCAGTAATTGGTAATGTAATTGAAGAAAGTGCAGCAAAGCAAGCTGGCCTATTACCAGGTGACACTATTACACAGATCAATGAGTACAAAATAAAATACTTTGAAGATATTTCACGCGTGATAATGTCCAACCCTGAAACAAGAATAGAAATTAAGTATAGCAGAAATAACGAAGAGTACAGAACTATTCTAACTCCGTTTATAGTTGAGGATAGAGATGTCTTTGGTAACATAATAGAAAGAAAAACTATAGGAATTACCTCAATTAATATGATAGGGTTAAAACAGTCATCTTTTCTTGGAGCTGCTAGCCTATCAGTGAATGAAACTTACCACACTATGTGTTTAACAATCAAAGCACTCTTTCAAATTGTTGTTGGTAAAAGGAGTATAAATGAAATAGGTGGGCCAATAAAAATTGCAAAATATTCAGGGCAATCAGCTAAAAAGGGACTTATTATGGTTCTATATTTTATGGCAATTATTTCAGCTAATTTAGCTGCAATTAACTTGCTGCCAATACCACTACTAGATGGTGGGCATTTATTTCATTATATTATAGAAGCAGTTATACGTAGAGATTTGAGTTTGAAATATCAAAAATATGCAGTCACTTTTGGTGCTACCATACTGTTTTTGTTGATGGCAGTTGCAATCACAAATGATATTAGGCATCTTTTTTAAGATACATATGAAAAAGTTATTTCACATACTAATAATATTTATTTCTTTTCCCACTCTACTTGTTGCTCTAGAAAATAAAGAAAAAGTACAGATAAAAAATATTAAGTATATTGGCAATGAGCGAGTAAGTGATCAAACAATAAGGTTTTATACAAAATTAGAACCAGGTAGTCATATAAATGATGATGATGTAGATTCAGTTATAAAAGATTTATACAAAACAAAGTTATTTGCTAGTATTAACGCCTATATCGATGATGAAAAAAACTTAGTAGTAAAAATTCATGAGAATCCATTGATTAACAAAGTAATATTGAAAGGCAATAAGTTATTTAACAGTAAAGAGTTGCTAAATAACGTTATCCAGTCAAAATCACTAACTATTTTCACTGAAACAAAATTACAAAACGATTTAATAAATATAGCTACTCTTTATAGGAACAGTGGTAAAATTGGTGTTAAAATTGCATATGAGCTAGATAAGCTTGGTAGCAATAGGATAAACCTAATTTTTAAGATAAAAGAAGGAAGAACGTCTAAAATTAAGGGTTTACGATTCATAGGTAATAAAAACTTTTCAGCAAATGAGCTAGAGCAAGTTATCAAAAGGCATAGCAATGATATATTTAGTAAGTTATTTAGAGCCATTTTTAAAAGAGGAACTCATTATTCACCTCAATATCTACTGATTAACACAGAACTGCTTGATCGCTTCTATTCATCTAAGGGATATATTCAAAATAATATCCAACCAATTGTTGAGGTTGATAATAACAACCAAATAGAGTTAACTTTTTTGATTGATGAAAAGCAGCAATACTTATTTGGAAATAATGAAGTTGATATTGAAACTGAGATTCAGGATTTAAGTTTAAGGGAAGAAATATTAGAATTTATCAAAGAGGAAAATAATCAAATATTTAATAGAGTTAAAATTAACAATACAGCAGAAAAAATAAGTAAACATTTAAACGAAAAAGGATATATATTTGCAAAAGTTAATCCAGAATATACACAACATAACAATATTGTGGATGTAACTTACAAAGTGCTACCAGGTAAAAAGATTTATATAAACCAAATTACCATTGATGGCAATGACCGCACTTTAGATAAAGTAATTAGAAGAAAACTTAGCATGGCAGAAGGCGACGCATATAACACATCTGAGATTCAAAAATCACGTAGAAAACTTATATATAGCGATTTTTTTGAAACAGTAAAAATAAATAGTTATATAGTGGATGAAAATGCAGTAAATCTTGATTTAAATGTCAAAGAAAAAAGAACTGCCTCGTTATCTTTAACAGGTGGCATGTCTCTTCCTGGTGGAGTATTTGTTAAAACCGATTTCACAGATCGTAATTTATTTGGTAGTGGTAAAGAGGTATCTTTTGCTCTTGAAAAGAGTCAATATGTTCTTTCTACTAGTATAGACGCTGTTGAAAATAATTTTAACGACTCTGATACTTCACTAGGCATGAGTATTTTTTATGAAAAACAAGACAAACCAAACACTACTTTCGATACCTGCAACTGGGGAGGAATAGCAAAAGTATCATATAAAATCTCAGAAAATCTAACCAATTCCTTTCAATATTCTTATAAGTATAATCACATACACATGGACAATAAGGGTGGAAAAGATGAGGATATCTCTGAGATAATAAGAGATCAAGAAGGTGAGTATCAGGTTTCATCAGTGGGATACACGTTAGCGTACAATAAACTGGATAACCTCTATACTCCTAAAGAGGGATATTTATTGCGCTTAAATCAAGATATTTCAGGATTGGGAGGAAATGTAAATTTCCTAAAATCTGAGTTTTTGTCTTTTTATACACGCCCTATACTAAGCAAAATTGATGATGATATAACACTGCGCTTTAAAATAGCAGCAGGTCATATTTTCTCTTATACCGATAAAGAGCTAAATATTGGACAGCACTTTTTTAAAGGTGGTAATGAAATTAGAGGATTTGACCTCTCTGGTATTGGACCAAGAGCAAAAGATAAAAATGATAGCTCGTTAGGAGGTAAAACTTATTTTAATTTAACACAGCAAGTAGATTTTCCATTACCTAAATTATACGACTACACTGGTATCAAAGGCTCACTATTTGTTGACTATGCAACACTTTTTGGTTTAGATGAAAAAGAGGTATATAGTGGAGAATATTACGATAGTAAGCTTATAAGAGTATCACCAGGTTTTGGCTTTTCAATGCCTTCTCCTTTTGGTAGAATTAGATTAGATTTTGGGTTTCCTTTAGTAAAGGAAGCTTATGACATAATACCATCGACAAACGTTAAAATTTCTATTGAAGCGGGGATTTAAATGAAATATATACAGTTATTTACATCAGTTATTGCCTTAATTATTTCCTTATTTGTGGGGTATAAGTTTGTAGGGTATCAACCTCAGAGCACGCTTAATACAAAGGCTGCCATTATTGATAGTGATAAGGTTATCAATGAATCTCTGGCTCTGCAAAATATACAACAACAAATAAAGGAGCAGAATTCTAGATTACAGAAGGAATTTGAAAATGAGTTAGAAAAATTTAAGCCATCGAAAGAAGAATTTGACCTTTTGTCAGAAGAAGCAAAAAAAGAAAAGACAGAACAATTTAGTAAGCATACTGTAAGTGTTAGGGATAATTACGCTAAGAAAATTTCACATTTAGAAGAAAATTATAGAGAAGCAGTAGAAAGTGTCTTTAACAAGATAAAAGAAGTTGCTAAAAAAACAGCAGAAAAAAACAACATAGATTTGGTACTATTTATTTCAAAAAAGAATCAAGTTTTATATTCTATGGATGAAGTAGATTTATCGGATGTAGTATTAAAAAATGTAAACAAGGAAATACCCGAATTTGCTTTGCAAAACATTGAATAGACTTATGCAATGTAATATCAATGATATTATAAAAATACTACCACATTCTTATCCTTTTCTCTTAGTAGATAGGGTTATAGAATGCGATCCTGGTATGAGTATAAAAGCAATTAAAAACGTGACTTTCAACGAGCAATTTTTTATTGGTCATTTTCCTGGCCATCCGATAATGCCAGGAGTTTTGATAATTGAATCTTTAGCTCAGGCATCTGCTATATGTGTTCTCGATAAAAAAACAGTAGAAAATAAAGTTGTATACTTTATGTCCATTGAAAACGCAAAATTCAGAAAGCCAGTCACTCCAGGAGATACCTTAATTCTTCAATCTAACTTTGAAGGTTTGCGTTTAGGTGTATACAAATTTAAGTGTGTTGCATCTGTTGGAAAAGAAGAGGTTGCAGGAGCAACAATCTTAGCAAAACTGCAAGATAAATAAAATCTTCATCTGCAAGAAACAGTATGTACACTGTATAGTATAGCGATGCAACTGAATTTCAAAATCTCATTTTCAAACTTATACACTCGTAGTGGATTAATAAAATTAGATGAGACGTTTTTAGATTATATAAAATCGTCCGATGAAAGCTTGTTTTGTTCATTAATTGAAGCAAGAGAAAAAGCAGCTTCTTCTTCGATGTCATCCCAGTGCTTAACACTGGGATCTAGAAAACAAGAAGGATGGATTCCAGCTTGGATGACAGATGATTGTAATAGCCAGTTAATAATAGACCTCTCATATTTACTTGATGAATTTATTGCAAAACTTTTTAATATTGGAAAAGAAGTAGAGAAGCTAAAGAAAAAGCACAACGACTTTGCTGCAATATATAAGTGTAAAAGGTTATTTGTTCAACGCTATGCATTAAAGAAGTACACTGATATAGCAGATATAGATATTGATTATGTTACCAGCAAATTAAATCGCTTTCTTGTCCTACCAACAACAGAAAAAAATTTTGTTGAGCAGGTGATGCGTTGGTTTGAAAATAAAGAGGATCACAAAGAAGAAATAGAACTTGCAGCGCAATATGCGGTGTGGAGAGTGAAAAATAAACAGAGTATACTTTTTAGTATTCACAGAAAAATTGATCACGAAAATCTCGTATCGTTCTTCAAAAAAGAGGTAGACAAAGTTGAGGTATTGTATTCAAGCAAAACAAAAAGACGACATGGTTTTGATCTGACAAGTGAAAAGGTGAGTTTGAGTAAAGCATTGGATAATGCTCATTACTGCGTATTTTGTCATAAGCAAAATAAGGACAGTTGTTCAAAGGGGCTAATTAATAACGACAATACCTTTAAACAGTCCCCACTCAAGGTTGAGCTGCACGGTTGCCCACTAGAGCAGAAAATATCAGAAATGAATCTGGTAAAAAGCGAAGGATACAGCATAGCAAGTCTTGCAATTGTGATGATAGATAACCCATTATGTGCGGCTACTGGACACAGAATATGCAATGACTGCATGAATTCGTGCATATATCAAAAACAAGAACCCGTAAATGTGCCAGCAATTGAAACAAGGATTCTAGATGATGTGCTTAGTTTACCGTATGGATTTGAAATATATTCTCTGCTTAGCCGTTGGAATCCTTTAAATTTTCAGCGTCCATTGCCAAAAGGAAACACTGGAAAAAACGTTCTAGTTGTAGGCCTTGGTCCTGCGGGTTTTAATTTAGCTCATCATTTATTAAACGATGGGCATAACGTTATCGCCATTGATGGACTAAAGATTGAACCTTTGATCGATAATTTACAGCTAATTAAAGATTTTGAACACGAAAAATTGAGTGAACGCACGGCAGATGGGTTTGGTGGAGTGTCAGAATACGGCATTACTTCTAGGTGGGATAAAAATTACTTAAAGATTATTAGATTACTGCTGGAAAGACGTGAGAATTTTGCACTTTATGGAGGCATTCGTTTTGGCAGCACGATAACTGTTGATGACGCATTTAACTTGGGTTTTGATCACATTGCCTTGGCACTTGGCTCTGGTAAGCCACGAATGATCAAAATAAAAAACATACTAGCCCGTGGAGTGCGCATGGCATCTGACTTTCTTATGTCGTTACAACTGACTGGCGCTCTTAAATTTGATTCTATAGCAAATCTGCAAGTTCGTATGCCGATAGTTGTCATAGGTGCAGGACTCACTGCAATTGATACTGCTACTGAAGTTTTAGCTTACTATCCGATTCAAGTAGAAAAATTTCTTCTTCGTTATGAAATATTGGTTGATAAGTATGGAAAGAAATATGTCGAAAAAGATTGGAAAGAAGAGGAATATGAACTTGCAAATGAGCTGATATCACATGCACAATTGATCCGAAAAGAGCAAGAATCAGCAAAAAAAGAGAATAGAGAAGCAAAAATATTGGAACTAATGCAAAGTCTAGGGGGAGTGAAAATTGTATATAGAAAAGAGCTAAAAGATTCACCAAGTTATCGATTAAATAGCGAAGAGGTGCAAAATGCACTATCAGAAGGGATTTACTTTATTGAAAACTTAGAGCCGATTGAAGTTGTAACAGATAAATATAACCACGCTGAATCAATAAAACTAATAGACACAAAATCTGATGAAATCAAGCATATAAAAGCACGTTCTATTTTTATAGCAGCAGGTACTGAGCCAAATACAGTTATTGCAACAGAAGATAAAAAGCATTTTAAATTAAGTAACGGATATTTTACTCATTTGAATTCATCGGGAAAAGAAATAGATCCTATCTTTTCTCCTAAGATGCAGAATAAAGACAGAATATTAGTATATAAGCAAGGCAATAAAACAATTAGCTTTTTTGGTGATCTTCATCCTTCGTATAGCGGCAGCGTCGTGAAAGCTATGGCAAGCGCTAAGAATGGTTACCCTATCATTTCTCAGCTTTTGAATAGAGTTAATAGCTTCATTTATGTCACTCCGGCTAGAATCTCGGAGTCATATGCACAATTGTATGAATGTTGTAATATAAGAGTAACTTTCACCAAAAAAGATGTCATTCCAGTGCCCAGACACTGGAATCCAGAAAACTTAATTTTGAATGAGTACACCAGATGGTTGTATAGTCAGAACTGGATTCCAGTGTCAGCTATTTGCACGACACCACCTGCTATGCGAATTACCTACAAATTGCAGAATTTGCACACTAAAGCGTCACGCGCTGGAATAATATCAGAACACCTAGCTAACAAAGAATTTTTCAATAAAATCAAAGAGCAATTCACTGCAAAGGTTATAAAAGTTCAATATTTAACAAACAAAGTTGTGGAAATAGTGATCAAAGCACCACTTGCGGCAAAGAATTTTAAACCTGGACAATTCTTTAGGTTGCAAAATTTTGAAACCAATAGCAGAAAAGCCAATAATACAAACCTTGCTATGGAAGGTATAGCAGTAACCGGCACTGAAGTAGACAAAAAAAAAGGATTTATTTCCACTATTGTGCTTGAAACTGGCGGTTCCACTAATTTATGTAAATGTTTTAAAAAAGGTGAACAAGTAATTCTTATGGGTCCAACTGGGAGTCCTACTGAGATTGGTTAAACCTATTTTGTACTAATTATACCATAATGTATATTATTTATTAATAAATCTATACTACAATAATGATTTTTATTAAGGTAGTATTATGACACATCAGTTAATATTCACACTTCCAAAAGAAAGCTACTCTATAGCTATAGGACCATGTTCTGCAAAAAGTAGAAAGTGTAAGGAGTTTATAGCAAAAAACGAAGACGTAGGTATGAAATTTCTTATTTCTACTAAAGATGATACTGGCAAAACAGGAAAAATGTCCCTTTGTAAAGATAATAACGGTCAAGATGAGTGTACAACATCCTACACAGTTCAATTTCCAGTAATTTATAATGATCTTTTTAATGATAGCTTGAGCTACGTAAGTGTTCTTTTGGATCATGATAAAGGACATTTAACTAGGATGCGCAATGAATTCGATAAATATAATATTGATTACACAGTTATGGACAATGATACAACACAGAATGTGTTGTCAGAGGTTTTTATATAATCTAATTTTCATTATACAGCTACTCAGAGCTCTCTTGGTTCCATTATCTCTACTCGAATGCCGTTATTACAGTGCTTGATACAGGGATCTATAGATAAACAATTTAATATTCCACTACGTGTTAGCGGAACCTATCTATATCATTATCCAAAAAACATAAAAAACTAAATTAACGAAGAATTCTTTAATAGAATCAGATATTGCGAAGAGCATAAAAGTCGAATGAGTGCATTAAAAACTGGCAGCTCCATTATATTTATGCAAATACTGAAGAGAAAGCGAGTAAATAACTCTCAACTGACAGACTTAATGAAGTTCTAGATATTAAAGTGATGCCAAACTTTATTTCAAAAAGTAAATAATTTACTAACGCTCGTGCACAAATTAAAAATAAATTATGCACGAGTGTAGCACTGTGAATTAGGAGTGCTATATTAAAGCTTACCTCACTATTAAAGCTATCGGTCAGATTAGATTAAAAACCTAATCTGACCGGTTTCTCTATAACCTTCTAAACCCTGATATAATTATATGGTAATTAGCTTAACTAGTGGTTAATATGCAAATTGATTTTATTTGTATGTTGAGGTAGCATAAACCATACTGTTTTACATCATTGTGCAACTTTATAAATTTTTATTGCTACTTCTATTGACTACATTAATAGTGATAGTCCTAATATTACCTGAAAATTTAGGTACTACACTGAATTGCTCTCATCCAGTTCTAAATTTTGATTTATCTTTTCGTATCATACTAATATCTTTTTTATCAGTTGCATTTTTAGCTGTTCTACCAGCACAAAATTTGACTTTTTCAGAAATGCTATCTTTTGCTGCTTACACTATTAGTTCACTTTATGCAGTTTTATCTGAACATATGATATTGGTTATAATATTCTGTGAATTAATGACCGTCAGTGCATTTTTTACTATCGCAGCTGGCTGTAGAGATAGTGGACCTACAATAAGGTACGCTTGTGTACACTTTTTCGTTGGAGTTATATTAATAGCAGGATTGGCACTTCAAAGCACTAACCTGATGATTTTGGGTTTATTGATAAACTGCGCTTGTTTTCCTTTTTCGTTTTGGATTGTTGATGCATATCCTGCTGCATCGCTACATGGCACCACATATCTCTCTTTATTTACCACTAAAGTCTCTTTTTTAGTGATGCTTTTACACACTTATAACCTATGGCAAGATTGTACTGAAATATTAGCGCTTGTAGGCGCCATCACTGCAATTTACAGCATTATATTTGCTTCTCTTGAGCAAAATATTCGAAGATTTTTATGCTATAACGTTGTAGGACAAATGGGCTTGCTGATTATTGCAGGAAGTTTGCTCAGTCCTTCGGAAAAAGCAATACCAATTTTGATACTGCATATAATTTTCTCTCTTGTTTATCAATCATTATTGTTTGTGGTCAGTAATTCGATTATTTTACAAACAAAAACAATTAGTTTTAATGGAGTGGGTAAACTGATGTCAGTGGAAGGCATGTGTGCTATAATCGCAATACTTACAATGGCTGCATTTCCTGGAACCGTTGGATTTATCAGTAAATCATATATCACAGCTGAAATTGAAATGAACACTGTTGCCTTAAAAGGGTATAAAAATTTATATAAGCTTCTAAATTTGCTGCTTCATTTAAGCGTGGGACTAAAGTTTCTTTATTACTTATTTATTGCAAAAAGTAAGTCAAAACCTTTAGCAGAGAGGGGAGGCAAAATGACTATGATTATTTTAGCATTTATATGCGTAATCGCTGGCAATCCTTACTTACCTATTTATAATAAATCTTCGATTTTCGATTTTGTGTACAACACAAAAAATATTTTGTCGCAATTTAATTTGTTACTATGTACCACTTTATTGTTTATTCCTTTACGCAAGTTATTTTACCCGAGAGTAAATTTTAAAATGGATGTTGATTGGACTTTTAGAGCTTTCATACCCTATATTGTCTTGCTGTTCAATCAACTGGTCCTTAAAGTGAGAGAAATGTCTGCCAATGTACTGCAAAACTTGACTAATTCACTTACTAGTTTATACTTTAATAATATTACCAAACTTAAAGAAGTGCTGAGTTATAACTCAGTGAGTTTTGTTTCAGTTTCTTCTCTCTTTTTAATGAGTATTCTACTAATGCTATTATGTTTAAATCGTTAACCGAAAGTTTAAATTCCGTATTTAGTAAACTGAGAGGAAAGTCAATCATTTCTGAAGATGATTTTAATCTTGCCATGCGTGAAATACGTATAGCTTTAATTGAAGCTGACGTTTCACTTGAAGTTGCGAAAAAATTCATCAATGACATTAAAGATAAAGTGATCGGGGAAAAAGTCATAAAAAGTGTTTCCCCAGCGCAAATGATAATCAAAATTGTGCAGGATAATTTAGTTGCAGTTCTCGGATCAGAGAAAAGCGACTTAAACCTAGCAACTAAACCCCCTGCTGTGATTATGATGGTGGGCTTACAAGGTGCAGGTAAAACAACTACCTCAGGAAAGCTTGCTTTAAAACTAAAAAAGCAAAAGAAAAAAGTGATGCTTGCCTCTTTAGACATTTATAGGCCTGCTGCCCAGAAACAACTTGAGGTGCTGGGTAAACAAATAGACGTACAAACTTTATCTATAGTAAGAAATGAAGGGCCTATTGCAATTACAAAAAGGGCACTAGCAGCAGCAAAGAACGATAATTATGATGTATTAATACTAGACACCGCAGGCAGGCTTCATATTGACAATAATATGATGAATGAGTTGAAAGTCGTAAAGGAAATAGCTTCACCTACAGAAGTTATTTTAGTAGCCGACGCAATGATAGGCCAGGATGCGGTCAATATTGCCAAATCATTCAATGAGGTAATAGGTGTAACTGGCATTATTCTCACCCGTGTTGATGGTGATGCACGTGGTGGTGCTGCTCTTTCTATGAAAATGATCGCCAATTGTCCAATTAAATTTATTGCTTGTGGTGAAAAATTAAGTGACCTCGATGATTTTTATCCCGATAGAATTGCAAAAAGGATACTTAGCATGGGTGATGTTGTATCATTGGTTGAAAAAGCTGCTGAGATTGTTGGTCAGGAAGAAATTGATAAGTTACAAAAGAAAGTAAAAAAGGGTAAATTCGACCTAAACGACCTAGTGGGAATGTTAAAAACTCTGAGTAAAATGGATGGCATTAGCAACATAATGAAATTCATCCCTAGTTCATTCACAAAAAAGCTAAGTAGCAGTGTGCCAGATGACAATAAAGTGAAAAAATATATAGCCATCATAAACTCAATGACCGAAAAAGAAAGGCAAAATCCAGATATTTTAAATGGCAAAAGAAGACTTAGAATTTCTAAGGGGTCCGGAACAAGTGTAACTGACGTTAATCTTCTAATTAAGCAGTATAATCAAATGAGCTCTATGGTGAATAAGTTCAGTAAAGTTGACCATAGTAAACTCAAAGAATCTGATTTGATGGATATGCTAAGCAGAAAGTAAGTCAGCAGGTAGTGGAATGAAATAAAATCATCAGTTGTAATTGCTGTTGAATAGTAAAGTATATTATTTTAGCGTGAAGTAATAAATTCAATAAATTTCTTCAGTTGGAATTGGCATGATAATAAAAATTGATACAAGTTACTTTATCTATATTTAATGCGCTGTTTTATAGCTAACACACTATACCACCGTAGCACTACACTATAGTATTTTCTAAAATGGATGATAAAGTTCCATTATGGTATTACCAACCAAAAGCTGTAAGTCTGTATATTTATACATGAGAGGTCTGAGGCGGCTTTTGATGGTATGCCAACAGTATTCTATAGGATTCAAATCTGGTGAATATGTTGGAAGATACAGCAAATGACAGCCAAAAGACTCTATTAATGATTTTGTTTTAGTGGTCTTATGAAATGTAGCATTATCCATAACTATAGTTGTGCCAAGTGGCAATTTAGGTAATAACATCTTCTCCAACCATGTATTGAATACCTCTTTGTCACACCCACCTTTGAAAGTCATTGGTGCAATAAATCTCTTTCCAATCCACCCGGCTACTATACTGATTCTCTCTCGAGTTCTCCCTGGAATATCTGCATAAATTTTCTTTCCTCTTGGAGCGCGTCCATATTCTCGGTATAACTTATTATCAACTCCTGCTTCATCTATATATAAGATGCTGGAATGGTCTATTTTTGAGATTTTATCAATAAATTGCTCCCTATCTTCTTGATTGCGCTCTTGATATAGTGTGACTTTTTTTTAAAGTAATTTTTAGCTGTTTTAGTCTATACCAAATTGAGTTTATTCCAAATCCAAGATTTTGTTTCATCTCTGCCAGAGTATGATCTGGATTCTTTGTAACATATTCTTCGAGTATTTTGGGGTCTATTTTTCGAATAAAGCTACCGTTTTAGATGGCTTGAGGCTTTCACCAGCAGCTTTCTTTTTTAACCAACGGTACAGAGTTGCTATTCCTATCTCCATAAGCTCTGCTACCTCAACCTTTGTCTTACCTTTTTCTATCATCAATACTGCCTTTTCCCTTAAATCCACACTATATGCCATTATAACTCAAATACTTTATTATACCTTTATCATTTACTTTAGGAAATACTATAGTAACAGACCGAAGGTTATCGATATCTCAAGTTAGGCTAGTTACAGCATCCACAATATCGTTTGTAAACCTGTAGCTATATACAATAAATGAACTTTTTTATATATTCGTTGTTAGTATTTTGTATTTCCTGAACAGTTCCGTGAAAAATGATCTCCCCTTCATATAATACTGCTATTTTGTCAGCTATTTTAAATGCACTATGAATATCATGTGTAATCGTGATAATTGTAGGACGAAGATCTTGAGATAATTTTATTATTATCTCGTTTACTACATCTGACATGATTGGGTCTAATCCTGAAGTTGGCTCATCCAATACAATAATTTCTGGGTTGTGTGCAATTGCTCTTGCAAGTGCCACTCTTTTCTTCATTCCACCTGATAGTTCTACTGGAAACATGTCTGCTATGTTTGCTTCCAGTCCAACGTCATTTAACTTCTCGATTGCTAGGCGTTTTGCCTCCTTTATGCTGATATTAAAGCGTTTTTTATAATTAAAAGATATATTTTCCCACACTGTAACGTAGTCAAACAAAGCGGAATTTTGAAATAAGACTCCAAATTTATTTTTGCTTTTACTATTTATTTTAATAGACCCTGAGTCTGGTGTCAGTAATCCAATAATTATTTTTGTTAATACAGATTTACCACTTCCTGAGCCGCCAAGTATGACTAATGATTCTCCTTTCGATATATTGAAAGTTATGTTGTTTAATATCGTTCTATCATCAAAGGATAAGCTTAGATTCAATATTGATATTATGGGGCTATGCATGTATTAAAGTAATCAAGTAATTTGCTAAAATTATCAATATAGAGGATATAACAACAGTTGATGTTGTTGCAATACCTACTCCTCGTGCACCTTCCCTACAATGGTAACCGTAATAACAACTTGAAACAGAAATTATGGCGCCAAAAGCAGTCGCTTTCATTAGCCCAACAATAAAATCGTACATATTAAAGAATTGAGCTGTATATTTTATGTATATATTTAAATTGTGGTTAAATTCAAAGACTGCGGTGACATACCCTCCAAATATTCCTATTAGATCTGCACATACTGTAAGTATTGGAAATACTATAACTGACGCTAGAATTCTTGGTACAATTAAATATTTGAAAGGATTGATGTCCAAAGTTGTAAGTGCATCTATTTGTTCAGTGATGCGCATCGTGCCAATTTCTGCTGCAATTGAGGACCCAACCTTTCCTACCATTATTAAGCTGATCAAAACTGGCCCTAACTCTTTAATGATAGTGATCGTAACAAGTTTAGGTACTACTTGTTCTTGATTAATCAATATACCACTTAAGCTACTCTGTAAAACTATCACTGCTCCTATAAAAACTCCAGTGAGCCCAACAATTGGCAAAGAGAAAAAGCCTATCTCTATAATTTGTCTTGCCACATTGCTAAAATAATATGGAGGAATAAAGCAGTGGTATAGAGATTGAATAAAAAATACAAATGCGTTACCAATCCTCAACAGAAAGTTCATAAAGCATCTACCGATTATTCTAACGCTGTCTATATTAAAGGAACTCACTTTACATTTATCTTAGCTAAAATTAGTTTTACTGATTTTATTAAAATTTTTATTAACTTCGCCAGAGTATAGTCAAGATATGTCTTAAGTTCAATATACTTTGATCAAAATGCTTGAGTTTAAGTTTATAAGACTGAATTGTATAAGAAAACCTTACTTATTTCGCTATTTACTTCTTGTAAAAAACATGCTACTAATAAATTGTGTTATATAGTTGAATTGGAGTAAGTTTTGGCAGTTCCAAAGAGAAAAAAGTCAAAGTCAAGGCGTAATATGCATCGTTCTCATCATGCTATTAAGCCTAAGAATATTGTGGTATGTGCAACAACTGGAGAATTCATGTTGCCTCACAACATAGCAGTTGACAATAGTTACAAAGGAAAACGTGTTTTCATTAAACAAAAGGCGGAGTAACTCATGATATGTTACCCACGGTCAACAACAACATAGTTATCGCACTTGATGCTATGGGAGGGGATTTTGCACCTCTCTCCGTAATTCAGGGTGCTAGTTTTTTCTTGGATAATCTTGTTGACCCAGGTGTTGAAGTTTTTTTTCATATTTATGGAGATCAGAAAGAAATATCTCCTTTGCTTTCAAAATACAAAAAAGTAAGCGATAACTCCGAATTTACCCATTGCTCTGATAATGTTCTCCCAAATGATAAACCCTCTTTTGCACTTAGACATCGCAAAGATTCAAGTATGAAGGCAGCTGTTGAAGCAGTGAAAAAAGGTAAAGCTTTTGGGATGGTGTCTTCAGGCAACACTGGAGCATTGATGGCTATCTCCAGATTTATTTTAGGAACATTACCCAATATCTATCGTCCTGCTATTGCATCTGTCTGTCCAACTAAGACAAAAAGCTTTGCATTGCTTGATCTTGGTGCAAATGTTGACTGTAATACTGACTCATTATTTCAATTTGCATTAATGGGGAGTATATTTGCAAAAATAGCATTAAAAGTTGAAAATCCTGAAGTTGCTTTGCTAAACATTGGTACAGAAGAAGTGAAAGGTACTGACTCAGTAAGAGGAGCTTTTGAGTTACTCAAAAATGCTCCAAGTATTAACTTCAAAGGATATATAGAGGCAAGTGAATTTTTAGATGGTAATATAGACGTAATTGTTGCTGATGGTTTTGTTGGTAATGTAATGCTCAAGACAGCTGAGGCAACTGCTGGTACTTTTATCAGTCTAATAAAACAGGAAGTATTTAATTCATGGATGACAAAAATGCTTGTCGGCATATTGTTGAAACCCAAGCTAAATAAAGCATTAGAACGTTTTAATCCTAAAATTAGAAGTGGAGCTATGTTTTTAGGGCTAAATGGTATCATTATAAAGAGCCACGGAAATTCTGATGCTATTTCTTTTGCTCACGCTATGAAATTTGCAGTAAATGCAATCAGTCAAAATTTAAACCAGAAGATAATTAACGGGGTAAGTCATATTGAATAAAAGTTTCATATTAAGCACTGGTTCTTACCTACCAAAAAAAATTTTGAGTAATAACGAAATTGCATCGATAGTTGAAACAAACGATGAATGGATAAGGCAAAGAACAGGAATAGTTCAAAGACATATAGCAGATGAAGAAGAATTAACGTCAGATCTAGCTGTTAATGCAGCAAAAAATGCTATAGAAAAAGCGAAAATTTCAATAGATGAAATTGGTTTGATCATAGTTGCAACAACAACACCTGACAAAACTTTTCCTAGCTGTGCAACGATTATACAAAGTAAATTAAAGTGTAAAAACGCATTTGCTTTTGATGTACAGGCGGCATGCTCTGGTTTTATATATGCAGTTACAGTTGCTGATTCACTTATAAAGTCTAACGATAGAATTAAATACGCGCTTGTTATTGGTGCTGAAATAATGTCTAGGATTGTTGATTGGGAAGATAGGTCAACTTGTGTACTCTTTGGTGATGGTGCTGGTGCAGTGATAATGAAATCAGAAATGAGTAGCAGTAGCATTATATCAACAAACTTACACTCTGATGGCAATGTGGACTTATTATGTACAAACGGAGGAATATCCTCTACTCGTGATTCTGGAAAGATACTTATGAATGGAAGAGAAGTGTTTAAACATGCAGTAGAGAAATTAACAGCCTCAGTAGAGGAAACTCTAAAATGCAATAGTTTGAAGATTACTGATATTGACTGGTTAATTCCCCATCAAGCAAACATTCGTATTATTGAAGCAGTAGTAAAGAAATTAGATTTTCCTATAGAGAAAGTGATTAATACCGTTGATAAGCATGCAAACACCTCAGCAGCATCAATTCCACTGGCCTTAGACTATGCAATACAAGAATCAAAAATAAAATCAGGAAATCTGGTACTGCTGATTTCAATAGGTGCAGGCCTGACCTGGGGTTCTGTGTTACTGCGCTATTAGACTTCCTATTACCCACGCTTCTTTTTTCTCAGTTTTATCGTTACATGCTGTACTGACAAAGTTTTGAGATATTATCACAAACATTATATTCACAAGAAATACTTGACTTCACGTGTACTAAGAAGCATTTTATATATGATGTGTGCCCGTAGCTCAGTTGGATAGAGCAACAGCCTTCTAAGCTGTGGGTCGTAGGTTCGAATCCTACCGGGCACATTCTTCTATCAATGCTTTCTATAAATTTTCAAGTATTCTGGTACCACATTTTCAATTGCTAGTGGTCTAATTTTCATTGTTCCGAGATCATCTGACTTTTCGATTGAACTACTCATCATAACTTTCACCTGATCTCGAGTAAGTATAGGGCTTGCATCTCCGGTTATAGGTTTTAACAGCACAGAAACAACTTTACTTTCTAAGAAAAAGGCTATCAATCTTGCCATTGGAAAAGGTACATTGATCAGTAGACACTTTCTGTTAGTCACATTCAGAATAAACTTTAATAAGCTTTTAAAAGAGTAAACTTTTGGTCCACCTATATTATAAATTTTTTTATCTTGCTTATTAAAGCTGATAATACGGTATACCACTTCAGCTAAGTTTGTTACACATATCGGCTGAAACTTCGTTATTCCACTACCGATTAACGGCAAAAAAGGAAGAATTGTTGCTAATCTTGCAAATTTATTGAAGAAACTATCTTCTTTACCGAATACAAGACTTGGCTTAATTATTATTGCTCCCTGAAATGCTGAAGTTACAGCTTTTTCACCTTCTAATTTACTGTGGGCGTATCTTGACAGCTTACTATTTTCTATTCCCATGGCAGAAAAATGTATCATCATGTATACACTTTTTATTTGCGCAGCTTTTGCTATTCTTTCAGCTACTCCAACATGAACGTCATAGAAATCGTATTTTCTTTTTTCATATAATATTCCTACTAAATTTATAACAACATCACACCCCTCCATACTTTCTAAAATTGATTTTTCATTAAAAAAATCTCCTTCAATTATTGATATTTGTCCTAAATTTCCACATAACTTCAGACAAGCAGCTTTTTCCTGATCACGAGTAAATATTCTTATTAAATACCCCGCCGCTGCCAAGCGTCTTACGATGTGTTTTCCTATAAATCCCGTTCCACCAAAAATAACTATACGTTTTATCACAGTTAAAACTTCCAATAACTTAACTTTAAATTAATACAATAGTTTTATTTAATATTCTATTGTGAATTCCTGCACTATAAGGTCCATTCTCATTCCATGAGAACCTTTAACTAAAATTACATCATTACCTTGAACAATATTAGCTAAATTACTTTTCAATTGGTTAGAATCATCGAAATGCATGCCTTTTATATTCTCCGGTAAAAGTTTATTCAATTCTAACATAAATTTACCAACTGTATGAACTTTATTCACATTTTGTTCTACTATAGAGTCAAGCAATTCTGTATGAAATACTATGCTTTCATTACCAAGTCCTAACATATCGCCAAGTAGTGCCACTTTTCTTAAATTAGAATATGTACCTAAAGTTCTTATTGCAGCCTTCATTGAAGTAGGGTTAGCATTATAGGAGTCGTTAATCAAATGTACTAATTTTCCATTGTATTTAGCTTGATGAACATTACCTCTACCTTCTGTTACAGTAAAATTCTCAAGTGCTAGTGGTAATTTAGATAAATCAAGTTCGAGACTTTGCAAAACTGCTGTAACAACTAATGCAGAGTATGCAAAATGTTCGCCTTTTACAGGTAAATTACAGTTCATAATTTGACCACTGTTCAGTTTGATTTTTAAATTTAGACCGTTATCGTCTCTTATTAGGTCTAACAAACAAACAGTAGCACTTTCATTCTTACCAAAGCTTACTACATTTCTGTTAGCATTTGATAAGAGATAATCATAATGTTCATTATCCTTATTCAAAACCAAAGTACCATTATTTTTCATACCATGTAGAATTTCTAATTTCGCTTGCGCAATATCAAGTAGAGATGAAAAATTTTCAACATGCGCAGGTTCAATGTTGGTAATAACTGCAATATCCGGATTGCTAATCTCCGATAACTCTTTTATTTCACCAGCTCTACTCATTCCTATTTCAAGGATTAAATACTGGCAGTCTTCTGGCGCTTTTAGAATCGTAAAAGGCAATCCTATATTATTATTCAAGTTACCTTCATTTACATGAGATACTCCATAATGCAACAAAACAGTGTTAAGCATATCTTTTGTAGTGGTTTTCCCAACACTACCTGTAATTGTGATAACTTTAGCATTAACAAGAATATTTCTAATGTAATATGATGCCATATTATGCAAAGCTTTTAGAGTATCTTGCACAATAATTAGAGGAAAATTTCTATATTTATCTTCGCTTACTACCGCAGCAACAGCTCCTTTTAAAAATGCTTCATGTAGAAAATCATGCCCATCAAATTTCTTTCCCTTGAGAGCAATAAATAAATCACCTTTTTTTATGCTTCTTGTATCCGTTGAAATATTTGAGCTATACACCGAATTACAAACACCATCCCCTCTTCCGCCAGTAGCATCGATAATATTATTTGCGTTCCATTTTAACATAATTTATCTTTAAAGGTAATTTGAACAAGAAAAGCAGCAAAAATACTACATACTTTGGTAATGTACAAATAATGATTGCTATCTCTATAATTTCATCTTATAATAAATATACAAGCTTAAATATTTTCGTCTATAATTGGGTGTATTTTACTATCTGATTGTAGAAAGTGACTTGGAGGTATGTATGGCAAAAGATGAGTTAAATAAAAAGTCTATTTTGGCTAGGATAAAAGGCGTGTTTTTTCTTGTGCCTAAAGCACTTATTTATCCTATAAAGAAACCGTTTGCTTCAATTGATGAAATGAAGCATGATGCTAAAGTTTCATTAAAAAAGGCTGTGAGTGATGTACCTAAAGAAGAAGAGAAATATGACCCACCTATAAAAACCACAGAAGCTAGTAAGTACCTTGGTATACAAATAACAAAACAAGAAAAAGGTAAGGTAAGTTTTTTAGCGTCAAGAACTTTAACGGGGGATATACCTTACTTGAGTCCAGAGAAGTTAGATAAAATAAGGAAAGATCTGCCAAATATAACTATTTTTAGAGAAGAAAACAAAATTGTAATTGAAGTTGATGTTGAAAAGATTATCAAAGAAATAAAAGATAAAAATCCAGGTATAGATGAAAAAGTAATGAAAAAGTACGCTCTTGAAGGAATTTATAATAAAATTGATTGTGATCTCAAAAATTTGGCAAAAATTACTGGTGGAGAGTTTAAAGTTCACACAGACCGAAAGTTGCTGTATGATATTGCAGAAAAGTTGTATAGTGGATACGATAGTAAAAAGCAGCAGTCAAAGGAAGTTGTAAGTCCCACGGATAAAGAAAAGTCATCAGAGAAAATTCTAAATAATTGGCAAAAAGCTATTAAACAAGATTTTGAAAGTTGCGAAAGCATAAGAGGTAGGGGGAAATAAATTATGGAGAGTGTTATGAAAGAAGTTAAAATAGAGGAAAGGTATCATAGCCTAACTATTCCTGGAGATATGTATCATTTACAACCAGAAGTTATTGCTGCAAGAAGGGCAAATAGAATAGAAACGTTTTCAAAAAGACACCAAATGGACTATGGGTCAGTTTTACGTGGACAAGATATACAGCTAAAAGACGTTTCAAGTCTTGAAGATGCTTCTAGCGAAGCAGCAATAAGCCCACCTTCTACACCAAATCATAAGCAAAATAGAAGAGGACCAGGAATTTAATAAAGTATGGTTAGTACAGCTTATGATGACAATAATATCTTTGCTAAGATATTAAGAGGTGAGTTGTCTTATGAGGAAATACACAAAAATGAAAATGTGCTAGCTTTTCGTGATAAGTATCCTGATGCACCAGTTCATATTCTAGTTATACCAAAAGCTCAATACGTTTCATATGATGATTTTGTTCTGAAAGCTTCCGAAGAGGAAATAGTAAGTTTTTTTAAAACTGTTAGAGAAATAGCACATAAATATAACTTAGAAAAAACAGGATATAGATTAGTTACTAATCACGGTAAAGATGGAGAGCAAGTTATACCGCACTTTCACATACATATTTTAGGTGGTAAAAGATTAGGAAAGCATGTAAATTCATAGTGTTATATGTTTTTTAAATGAGTGAATATTTAACCATATTAATTTTTATCTGTGTATCAATTGTAGTATCCTTTACTTTAGGTGTATTACCTATGTTTCTTGCAGTCAGTAACCCAGATGGTGAAAAGCTTTCTACATATGAGTGTGGCTTTAATCCTTTATCAAGAGCCAGAAAAAGTTTCGACATAAAATTTTACTTAGTTGCAATATTGTTCATAATATTCGATTTAGAAATTGCTTTTCTTTTCCCTTGGGCCGTTTCTTTATCTAAAATAAGCTATTGCGGATTTTGGTCTATGATGATATTCCTTGCAATACTTACTATAGGCTTTATTTATGAGTGGTGTAAAGGTGCGTTGGAATGGAAGTAAATTTATCTAATGGCGACTGGAATCGTTACAAAAAAGAAGGTTTTCTTATCACTAAATTTGGCGATTTAATAGATTATATAATGAACTGGGCAAGGTCTGGTTCATTGTGGCCAATGACATTTGGTCTTGCATGTTGCGCAGTAGAGATGATGCACACTGCATCCAGTCGTTATGATCTTGATAGATATGGCATAATCTTTCGTGCAAGCCCAAGGCAAGCAGATGTTATGATTGTTGCTGGCACGTTAACTAATAAAATGGCAGCAGCATTGCGTAAAGTTTATGATCAAATGGCGGACCCCAAATACGTCGTTTCTATGGGAAGTTGTGCAAATGGCGGTGGCTATTATCATTATTCTTACTCAGTAGTCCGTGGTTGCGACAGAATTGTACCAGTTGATGTATATGTTCCTGGATGCCCTCCAACTGCTGAGGCGTTACTATATGGAATGCTATGTCTACAAAATAAAATAAAACGAACTAAGAATATATAGCATGGATAAAACTGCAAAATACATACAAAAAAAGACTAAATGTGAATGTATTCAGAAAAATGATGGCACTATTGTAATATATTCAGCTTTGAATGACATTGAAAATCACTTACTCTTTCTACGTGATGATGAAAAGTGTAGGCTTGAATTATTAGTTGACGTTTTTGGAGTTGACTACCCAGATAGAAAAAAACGTTTCGAGCTAATATACAATTTGCTCAGCCTTGTGCACAATATCAGAGTGCACATAAAGCTTCAGTTATGTGAAGGTGATATACCTCTAAGTGCAGCAAAGATATTTAACGCAGCTTCGTGGTTTGAGCGTGAAGTATTTGATATGTATGGAATAGAGTTTTCTAATCACCCAGATTTACGTAGGATTTTAACGGATTATGGATTCAAAGGTCATCCAATGTTAAAAGATTTTCCTCTCACTGGCTACGAGGAAGTAAGATACGATATAGAGGCAAAAAAGGTTGTATATAATCCTATAGACTTACCGCAAGATTTTCGTATGTTTGACAGCTTATCCCCTTGGGAAGGTAGTAAAGCCACAAAAGTAAATATAAAGGAGTAGAAAATGACAGCACAAAGAAAAAAAATATCTTTGATTGGTGCAGGAAATATCGGTGGGACTCTTGCCCATATGATTGCACTAAGAGAGCTAGGAGATGTTATTTTGCTTGATGTAAGCGATGGAATACCACAAGGTAAAGCGCTTGACATTACAGAATCATCTCCTATTGATCGATCTAATGTCAATATTACTGGTACAAATAGGTATGAAGATATAAAAAACTCTGACGCAATTATAATAACTGCTGGAATTGCCAGAAAACCTGGAATGAGCAGAGATGACCTTCTGCAAACTAATGCTGCAGTAATGAAAGAGGTTGGGGAAAATATTAAAAAACATTCTCCAAACGCATTTGTAATAGTGGTTACCAATCCTTTAGATGCTATGGTTTCAGTGGTGCACAAATCTTCGAGTCTGCCAACTAATATGATTGTTGGTATGGCAGGAGTGCTTGACTCTGCTCGTTTTCGTTATTTTCTTGCAAGTGAGTTAAATATTTCTGTCGAAGATGTATCTGCTTTTGTGCTTGGAGGACATGGTGACACTATGGTACCACTAATCAATTATGCTTCAATTGCTGGCATTCCACTTACCCAAATCATTGAGATGGGTTTGATTACGCGAGGAAAAGTTGATGAAATAGTTGAGCGCACTCGTAATGGTGGAAAAGAAATAGTTGATCTACTTAAATCTGGATCTGCATACTATGCTCCTGCATCTTCAGCCATAAGCATGCTAGAATCATACTTAAAAGATAAAAGGCGTATATTACCATGCGCTGCTTATCTTAATGGTGAATATGGTGTGAAAGACTTATTCATTGGTGTTCCTACTATTATTGGCAAAAATGGAGTTGAGAAAGTTCTAGAAGTTAAAATGAACGATAGTGAACAAGAGATGTTTTATAAATCTGTAAGTGCAGTAAAAGAGCTCTGTCAGCTAAATTAATTGCCCTATAGAATTTCTTTGAGCTCAAGCTTCGAAAACAGTCTAAAAAAATTATTTGTAGTTATTTTTGCTACTTCTTCTGGCGATTCATTCCATAATTTCGCTAAACAATTCACAACGTATTTCACCATTGCCGGTTCATTTTTTCTTCCTCTGTAAGGCTCAGGAGATAGATAAGGTGCATCAGTTTCAACTAAAACACGCTCACGTGGCACATTTTGTGCAATTTCTCTTAGTAAGTTTGCATTTTTAAAAGTAATAATTCCAGAAAATGAAATGTATAATCCCAAGTCCATAGCCTTATAAGCAAGCTCTTTAGAAGAAGCAAAGCAATGCATTACTCCACTAAAAGCGTCCTTCTTCATTTCTGAATTTAACATATCAATCATCTCACTATCAGCACTTCTAGTATGAATAACTAAAGGTAATCCTGTTACTTTTGCCGCTTCTATGTGTGATGCAAAACTTTTTTTTTGATTGCTTTTGTTATCAGATTTATAAAAATCTAATCCAGTTTCACCGATACTAATTACCTTTTGACCCTTAGTAAATTCAATCAATTCATCAGCATTTATACACTCACCTTTTTCCACAGTAGTATCAAGCGGATGTATACCAACGGAGCAGTAGACTTGATCATAGGATGAAGAGATTTTTAATAATTTAGGGATATCATTAATGCTTATACATATGTTATGCAAAATTCTCACACCATTTTGCTCTGCTCTTGAAATTACCTTTGGTATTTCATCATCAGAAAAATAAATTAGATGACAATGAGAATCAACTATCATAAATAGATCCTTTTATGATAGAAGAAAACTCTTCTATCACTTTTTTATAAACTTCTTTTTTGAACGGTATGGCACTGGCTACCAAATCATCCACATTTTGCCAACGCCACTCTTTGAACTCTGGATGATCAGTATAGTTAATATTAATATCCTTATCCTCCCCACAAAATTTCATTAAGAACCATCTTTGCTTTTGGCCAGAATATCTCCCATTCCAGCATGTTGGTATAACTTCCTCAGGTAAGTTATAGTGTATCCACTCTTTATTTTTAGCCACAATTTCTGCTTTATCAGTACCAACTTCTTCCAATAGCTCACGTAGCGCTGCCTGCTCTAGCTCTTCACCATCGTCAACTCCCCCTTGCGGCATCTGCCAATAAGAGTCACTATCAAAGCGTTTTCCAATAAAAATATTCCCCTGTTTGTTAAATAGCATTATGCCAACACAAGGGCGATACTCTTTCTCCTGGCTAACCACAAATATTCTCTGTTACTAAATTATCTATCATAGAAGTTTCAACTACTTTTTTACCATTCATTCTTTCAACAATTTTTTTTGCAACTTCCTTCGCGCTTAGGTTTGAGTTATCAATTTCAAGTGAACCTTGAGGCACAAATAGTTTCTTTCCTTTAATTCTTCTCATAGCAAAATCTGAATCAGTAATTTTTCTCTCCTGCTCTCTTTCCTTTAATTGAACGCGCTTTACTAGTTCTCCACTATTACAATATAACACCACAGGGAGAATCTCCACATTCATTTTTTTACTTAAATTCACCACTGAGTTGTATACTCTTTGATCATAGGAATCACCTTTTATCAATTCGTTTGTAAATATATAATGCTTTGATTCTATATGGTATTTTTCCAATATTGCTAACATATTCTCTCTAATCACAAAAATTTTTTCCCATATTTCACTTGTAACCTCAGCATTTCTGAAGTCAATCATATCAAATATAATATTATTAAACAGGTTATTGTCTACTATCACCCCATCAATAATATTACACAGCTCTTTTGCAATCGTAAGTTTGCCACTACCTGGAAATCCGATTAAGTAAATAAGAGTAGTATTCATAATAATGTGTGTCTTTAAATTTGAATTATAATTTCTTAATGTTTACAATATCATGAAATTGTAAATAAGCTAGAGGTATCGATGAGTATATTTTATGGAAATCAAGAAGAGCAAGAGATTTATAAGAAATACGATGAATTAAGACAAATTCTTACAGATAGTAAAAAAGGCAAAGATATTAAAGATTTACTTATTTCATACCAACCCGTCAGCGTAACACAGTATGAAATTGATCGCTGTGTATATACGCTGGAAAATATTCGCACAATCAAAAAATATCTAAAAAATCAAGCAGATATTGACATTACTGTTTTCTTACCTTCAAATTTGCCATTGTATTCATTATTGCTGTTCGTAATAATGCCCAGCTTTGTTTCCAGAAGTGTGGTTTTACGCCCTAATACCGCATTAATAGAGAAATGTGCTATAGAAGAATTATTTAACATATTAAGGTTAAAGGATATTTGTCCTAATATAGAAATTTTTTCAGGAAGTAGGGATGAATTTCTACAAAATCATGTTAGTCGGTCAGATTTAATTATTTTTACAGGTCGTAATGAGACAAAAAATAAAATTAAAAAATGCATGAAACTTAATGCATTGATGATAAATAACGGGTCTGGTCATAATCCGATTGTAGTTACTGAAGATGCTGATGTTGACAAAGCTATAAAAGGCCTTGTATACTCAAGGTTCTTCAATAGTGGTCAAGATTGTGCAGGTCCTGATGCAGTTTTTGTTCATAAAGAAATAAGAAATAAATTCATAGAAAAGCTAAAGGAAAAAGTTTCTAGCTTAAAAGTGGGAGACCATTCTGATCCAGATACAATATTAGGCAGGATACATAGAAAAGAAGAATTAGAAAGATTGCACAGCGTAATTGAAAGTAATAAAAGTAAAATAATTCTAGGTGGAAGAGTGGATATGCAAAGTACAATTGTGCATCCAACGATTGTTCTATCAGGTATTGAATCTGGAAACTTAAATTATAAGGAAGTATTTGGTCCAGTTTTATTCCTTTATACGTATCAGGACGATGAGCAATTACAACTCTATTTTGAGGATAAAAATGGAGTGTACATACAAAATAAGATGTATGTTTCTTTGTTTGGAACAAGTCCATATATTGAATCTAGAGATGATAATAATTTAGTGAGGGAAAATGGTAGTGCAAAAGGTAAAGTGGGAATAGTTCTAAATAATAAGATTATACACGACATTATAATAGATAATGGAACTGTACCTTATGGTGGATACAGTAAGGGTGCATCTTCTATAATACGTAAAAGAGAAGACAAAAAATTTGAAAGCATTGCAATTCCTATATTAATTCCAGAGGTAATATATGAAATTTTTATAAAAGAGATTAAAATAAATGACTTGGTGCATAGAGTTGAATCAGAGCAAGTACAGGAGGTCATTAACAAAAAAAATTTACAAGAAACAAGACGTAAAATATCAGCAGAATTTATTAAATTAACAAAAGAAACATTTAAGGATAATCTAGTATTTGCATTTATATTCGGCAGTATAGCAAGCTCTACTTTTCAGCACAATAAAAGCGATATGGACACTTTTGTTTGCTTGAAAAAAAAGGAAGAGAAAATTAGATACTTTATAAGTGAAGTGAAAGTTCTTCATGAGAAATTTAATCTAAAAGTTGACGATGATTATCCATCTGAGATAGTGGAATATTCTACTTTAATAGAAGAGATATATCATTTATACTATCAATTATATGGTATAAATTACAATCCTTGGTTAGACAATGAAAAGTATGATTACCGTTTTCTTGTAAAGTTTGAATGTTGTAGCGATAAAATATATGATATAGTGCTTTGGTCAGCTATAATTGCAACAGGTGCAAAAATTGCTTTAATCAAGAAGGATAGTAATTCATTGTGTCAGCTTAAAGAACATGCCAAAGATTTAATAGCTAGTATAATTGAAGAAATTCTACAGAATATTGAAAATATTGAAACAGCTGATTTGCCAAAAGCTTTAAAAAAAGAATATCCTGGGTGCAGCAGTAAGGAAATAGCTAGTAAATTAAGAGAATTGAACTTTTGTGAAATATTACTGCATACTATAGATTGGCCTAAGACGGAACTTATCGACGTAAAGGTAAGTAGCTATGGCAAAAAGGTTGCTTCTTGTTCACCACTTTAGTAAAATGAATTAAAAACAATGTCTAAGGTATACAATAACACAGAATCAATAAAAAGTAAGATTGTAGATATAATAGATCAAAACAAAGGTCAAGATATAGTTACTTTTGATGTGCAGAATAAAACTGTCATTGCAAAATATATGATCATTGCATCCGGTGATTCGAGCCGCCATGTAAAAGCATTAGCTGAGCACGTGATGAAAAATCTCAAGCAATATGATAAAATAGATGTAGAAGGTATGGATGAAGGTAACTGGGTGATTGTGAATTTTCAAGGTATAATGGTTCACCTATTCAGGCCAGAAGTAAGAGAATATTATAAGATAGAAGAGTTATGGAATTGATTATCCAGGTAGCTGGTATACACTTGCTCAAATGTTGTAATTTTGAAGGCAACCCTTATGAAGTTGGTGGTGTCATTCCAGTGCTTGACACTGGAATCTAGAAAACTTAATCATAAACGAGCACACTATACAACATTTTTGATGAAATTTCATAATAAACTGGATTCCAGCGTCAAGCACTGGAATGACACCATCGTTAACAACACCGTTTACACACAAAATAACATATTATGAAACATAAATCCGAGTTTTTAAATTTCATTCAAGAAAGAGGATACCTATATCAATGTACAAACATTGAAGGGTTAGACCAGCTATTATCACAAGATAATTATATAATTGCATACATTGGGTTTGATTGCACTGCACCAAGTCTGCATATTGGTAGTCTCATTCAAATTATGATGCTCCGCCACCTACAAAAATTTGGTTATAAACCAATAGTTCTACTTGGAGGTGGTACAACAAAAATTGGTGACCCTTCTGGCAAAGACAAAGCAAGAAGCTTCTTGCCGATAGAAGATATCAAACAAAATATACTAGTTATAAAGAAAACTCTCGAGAAAATGATATCTTTCGATGATGGAAAGACTGGCGCAGTGGTAGTAAATAACTCAGATTGGCTAGATAACATAAAATACATAGATTTTTTGCGTGATATAGGTGCACATTTTTCTGTAAATCGCATGTTAGGCTTTGATAGTGTGAAAATTAGGCTAGATAGGGAGCAAAATCTAAGCTTTCTCGAGTTTAACTACATGTTGTTACAAGCCTATGATTTTGTCGAGTTGAATAAAAAGTATGGCTGTCGTCTCCAGATTGGAGGATCAGACCAATGGGGAAATATAGTAAATGGAATTGAACTTGGCAAAAAGTTGAATTTATCTGAGCTGTTTGGTCTTACCACGCCTCTTTTACTAAATGCACAAGGAAAAAAGATGGGCAAAACTGAAAGTGGAGCTATATGGCTTGATGGAAGTATGCTAAATCCTTATGACTACTGGCAATATTTTCGCAATGTTGATGATCGAGATGTTGGCCGTTTTTTGAGACTTTTCACCGACTTATCAATTGATGAAATAAAAAAACTAGAGTCCTTGAAGGATCAAGAAACAAACGAAGCAAAAAAGGTTTTGGCAACAGAAGTGACGAAAATATGTCACGGTTGCAAAGAAGCCGAACTTGCACGATCTGCTGCAATCTCTGCTTTTGAAAATGAAGACAGTTCATTGCTTTCTGGTTACACTATTACAAAAGAACAAATTGCAAATGGTATACCCTTGATAGACCTGCTGTATGACACCGGTTTTGAACCTTCAAAAGGTGCGGCAAAGCGTTTAATACAAGGCAATGGATGCAAAGTTAATGATAATACTATAAACGATGTTAACTATACAATAAAATCTGAAAGCTTTAAAGGTCAGCCATTTATAAAATTATCTGCAGGAAAGAAACGCCATATTAAAATTTTAGTGAGTGAAGTAAGAAAGTAAATTTGTCTCTGTTCAGCAGAATAGCAAAATAAGGTAGCCAAGAAAAGACAATTATAGGAACAAATGGATATCATTGAAGCAGCTGACACTGTGGCAGAATCGCTAGGCAACCCTACTATCGCTAGCAGTTTCTTGCTGTCGATTTGCTGAGATTGGTTTATCAACTTGAGTATCAGGCTTTGACAATTTATATATAGCATTGCCAACTATTAGTGCTGTTGCTGTAATTGCAACTACTGCTATCACTATAGGTATTAACTCAGCTGTAATTGCTCCGGCTGTAAAAAGTGCTATAGATATAGCAGTACCTAATAATGCAGTTACTCCACCGGCAATCCACCCTTTCTTGATTGCTTGACAATTAAGATAGTATAAAGGAGTCTCTCCCCACATATCTACTGCATTAACATTGACACCTCTTTCTACAAGAGCATCTATTATGGCCATACTGCGAAATAAAGCAGCATAGTGTAAAGGAGTCCTTCTCCATATATTTATTGCATTAACATCTGCACCTTTTTCTATGAGAGCGTTTGCTATGTTTATACTATCAAGATAAGTAGTATTATGTAAAGGAGTATCTCCTTTTACATCTTTTTCATTAACATTTGCCCTTTTTTCCATGAGAGCCTTCGCTATATTTTCTAGGTTAAAGGAAGCCACCAAGTGCAAAAGAGTCGCTTTTTCACCATCTTTAAACACATAATTTATATCAAAGCCAGACTTTTCCCACTCTTCATATTCCTTTGAATATCTTTTCAGCTCATTTTGTATTTTTTCAATTACGTTATCTTTGCTTAAATCTTTGTCAACATTAACTAAACTCAATAATTCGTGCCAATTTGAAATTTCCATTGCCATAACCTTACCTTTAATTTTCAATAATGTATTTAATTATATGATAAGAAGTCAATTTAAATAAATTACACATACATGGAACTTATCAGATAAATATATAATATGAACTAGATTCCAGCGTATCCGTTCAGAGGTGTGGCAAGAATAAAAAACAATTGACATAATATATTAAAGTAGTAATAACACAAAATGTTGATAGTAAAGTAAGGCTAGATGCTTCAATTGTTGATCAGTATTGTAGAGTTATGTAAAAACTTAGAGCAGAAAGTAGCAAAGATTGAAGAAAAAAATAAAATCTTAGAAATAGAGAATGCTGAACTAAGAGAGAGACTCGGCTTAAACTCAAGGAATTCATCTTTACCAAGTTCAAAAGAGCTGTACAAAATAAAAAAAGACACACCAGAAGATAAGTCAGAGGGCGGCAGGAAGATAGGTGGTCAAGTTGGACATAAGGGGAATTGCCGAGCTAAAATGGAAGCAGATGAGGTGGTGAAGGTAGAGTTACCAAATAGATGCGAGTGTGGTGAAGAAATCGCAATATCGGAAAAACCATATGTCTATCAAAAAGTTGATTTACCAGAAATTAAGCCTTACGTAGTTGAGTATCAATTAGAACATGGTCGCTGTCGTAAATGCGGAAAAAGAAGGAGTAGCAAATTACCAGAAGGAGTTACACCGGATACCTTTGGTCCTAGAGTTAAGTCAGTAGTTGCATCACTAAGTGGGTTTTATAAGAATTCAAAGCGAGAAATAGCGAATATTATGAAAGACATCTTTAACATGAGTATAAGTGTTGGTAGTGTGTCCAATAGTGAAGCAAGGGTTTCGTCAAAATGTAAAGAAGCCTATGAACAAATAGAGGAAGAAATAAAAGCAAGCGAAATTTTGCATATTGATGAAACCAGTCACTACAACAAAGGCAAATTGGGATGGTGCTGGATGTTTGCCAACAATAAAGCAAGTCTTATGAAGTTAGCAGATACAAGAGGAATGAAATTTTTAAAGAATAGTGCATTTTGTGATTACAAAAACCTGGTAATTACTGACAGATATGCAGTTTACAACCACTTCAGTGATGAAAAACGACAAATTTGTTGGGCTCACTTATTGAGAAATTTCGAGAGGTTATCTCATAGTTGGAATAGTGAAGTAATGAGACTTGGCCATTGTTTAAAAGACGCAGCTAATGGATTGTTTGTATTAAAAAACGCTTTGTCAGAAAATGAAATTAGTATTTCAAAGTTCACTAAGCAAGCTAAAGAATTACGAAGATACATACAGTACTGCATGATAAAAATATCTTATATACTTGAAGCAAAAGGAGCTTCACGAACGGTAAAGGGTATTATAAAATCCGAGTCAATGATGTGGACATTTTTGGATGACCCAGAGAATATTCCATTAACGAATAACCATGTTGAGCGACAGATACGGCATTATGTTGTCTATCGTAAGAATTCATATTTTGCACAGTCAGAGCGAGGGAATAGATTTCTTGAGCGGATAATTTCGTTGTATCTGACTTGGAAACAAAAGGAATTAAACCCTTTTCAAAACCTGCTAGCTGTTGTTTCTTAAACCACACCTCTGAACGGATACAAATATTTTGCGTAAGTATTACAATACGTTACATACAACAAGTTTTTAAACCATAAAAAGTTACTTGATCAGGTCCTGTTATGACAATAAATCCTTATCTTTGATCTGCAGAGTAGCTTTCTCTAACGTTAGGGATATAATTGTTCCACTTTCCAATTGCTTTTCTCAACAAGAGTATATCTAAATCTAGTGTGTCTCCTATATTCACCTTCTTGCCAAAATTCAATTACCTTTGGGATTACGCAAAATCCCACCCAAAAGTCAGGACGAGAAACTTGTGTATTGTAAAATTCTTTCTCTTTCAATTCTATAGCCTGCTCAAAATCTTGCCAATTTTTCAGAACTCTTGATTGTTTTGAGCACCACGCGCTAATTTGACTATCGCGTGCTCGAGAAGAGAAATATTCGTCAGCCTTTTTGCCGCTTAGAAGCCTAACTTCTCCTTCAATTCGTACTTGTCTAGAAAATTCTGTCCAATGAAATACGAGTGCAGCTTTGGGGTTCTCAGTCAATTCTTTTCCTTTTCTACTGTTTACGTTAGTAAAGAACACAAAACCTTCCTTACTATATTCCTTTAGTAATACCACTCTTGCAGATGGAATGCAGTCTTTGCTACACGTTGCTAGCGTCATTGCAGTTGACTCTTTACACGGAAAATTAAGTACTTCTTGATACCACTTTGAAAACAAATCAAAAGGATCTTTTTCAGGTAAGAGTGTCATATGCAAAAATAAAATTTAATTCTGACATGCATTGCAAAAATAAGTGCTACGACCATTTTGTCGTATAAGTGTTATGATATTGTTGCAGATTCTGCAAGGTTTTTGCACTTTACCATATACGTAAAAGTTATTTTGAAAGTATCCAGCAGATCCAGATGGTTGTGCATAATCTTTCAGTGTTGAACCACCAGCAGCAATTGCATCACTCAGAGTATTTTTTATTTCGATAGCAAGTTTTTCGCACTCTATATATGTTAAATCTTGCGCTAGCCTAAGTGGTGATATGCGAGCTCTAAATAAGCTCTCAGAAGCATATATGTTACCTACGCCAACTATTAGCTTATTATTCATTAATACTGATTTGATATTTGCTTTTCTGTTCTTTAGCAACTTCTGTAAATAATGTCCGTCAAATTCATCTGTGAGGGGTTCTATTCCTAGGTTATTAAAAAAATTTAGTTCTTGCTCTCTGTTTAAAACAATCACTAATCCAAACCTTCTTGGGTCATTAAAGATTAGTGAAGTGTTGTCAGAAAATAAGAATATCACATGATCATGTTTGTTCTGTGCTTGATTGTCTTCAGCATATATAAGCTTTCCGCTCATGCCGAGGTGTATGATTACAGCCATACTAACATCTATATTCGAGATTATATATTTACCTCTACGCTTGATATCATTTATAACTTTGCCCTTTAGCAAATCATCAATATTTTTTGTTATTGGTACACGCAAATTACAATTATTGACTGTCACATTGCTTATTTTCTTATTTTTGATTTTATCAAATAAGAAGTTAGAGATGACTTCCACTTCTGGCAGCTCTGGCATGATACCTCCTTAAAAACTTAAGTTTCTGATGGTAATTTTGTCGTTAAAGCTTCCTCAAATATGTTTGGGTATTCTGCGGCGCTTTCTCCTAAAAATTCCTCACCACAAACAAATTTTGAAAGGGGTCTGCTTTGTCTACTCTGTTGCTGTTTTTTTCTTTTTAGAATATTTTGCTTTAAAGCTTTTGCCAATCTTTTTCTCTCTTCTTCTTTTTCCTTATTTTTTTTTATGTTATTCATTATCATAATACGTGAACTTGCCGTTGTAGCTCAGGTGGTAGAGTACGTCATTGGTAATGACGAGGTCCCAAGTTCGAACCTTGGTAACGGCAGTTTAGAGGACGATATTCATAAAGTCAACCCTCTAGATGCTAATTAGATTATAGAAAAATGTCTAGTAAATACCTTTTATACACTACCATTAAGCTGCTTTTTCAGTATCACTATTCAATAATACCGGGAACGTTCAAAAAAGTGTGTCAAACCGAGAAGTAAAGTAATAAATTGATATAAAAAATGGAGGTTTGATATGAGTCAAGCAAATAGAACTAATGGGTTGGTAGATTATAAAGAATTAGAAACAAATATCCTGTCATCTATACGAGAAGGAAAACCATTGACAGGAAAAGATGGAGCATTAACACCGTTTATAAAAAGGTTGCTAGAGGCAAGTCTGGAAGGTGAAATAGAAAACCACATGTCAGCTAAAAGTGAAGAAAATAACCGAAGAAATGGGAGAAACGCAAAAACTTTACGCACGAGTGGAGGCTCATTTGAGCTGCTAACACCAAGAGATAGGGAGGGAAGTTTTGAACCACAAATAGTTAGAAAAAGGCAAACAAGCCTACATCCAGAACTTGAAGCAAAGGTATTAAGTACATACGCCAGTGGCATGGGATACAGAGACATAGCTTCACACGTTGAGGAAATATATGACCACAAAATATCAGCAGCAGAGATATCCAGTATTACTGATAAACTGCTACCAATAATCAATGAATGGCGCAGCCGTCCACTGCAATCAGTATATCCAATAGTGTTCATGGATGGCATGTTTTTTAAGGTTAAGGAGGATGGACATTGTGTAAGCAAGTGTATGTATAACATATTAGGCATAGATCAAAATGGCAGAAAAGAAGTATTAGGTTTTTATTTGGCTGAAAGTGAGGGAGCTAATTTCTGGTTGGGAGTGCTAAATGACCTCAAAGAAAGAGGAGTAGAAGATATTCTAATTGCCTGCATTGATGGGCTAAAAAGCTTTTCTACAGCTATAAATAGTATATTTCCTAAAGCAGAAGTACAACTATGTATAGTGCATCAGATAAGGAATTCACTGAAATATGTATCTAGCAAAGATGTAAAAGTTTTCATGAATGATTTGAAAAAAATATATCGTGCTTCAAGTAAAGAAATTGCCGAAAATTATTTGCTTGAACTGGAGGAAAAATGGGGCGAAAAGTATCCATTAGTCATAAAATCTTGGCAGAATAATTGGGAAAATTTGTCCAGTTATTTTAAGTATTCAGGTCCTGTTAGGAGGCTAATTTATACCACTAATCCTATTGAGGGACTGCACAGACAGATTAGAAAATTTACTAAAACCAAAGGCTCATTTACTAATACAAATGCCTTGTATAAACAGGTATATTGTGCTATAAAAAAAGTAGAGCAAAAATGGGCTATGGCTTTACCTAATTGGGCTTTAACTATATCTCAACTTGATATCTTTTTTCCTGATAGATTAAAAATTGAGTTGAATTAAAAATACGGTTTGACACACTTTTTTGAACGTTCCCTTCGTCCAATACCTTTGATATTACCAACATAATAACTGTCTTGGCTACCTAAGTATCCTGGATGCTCTGTTTCAATTTCTCCATGGGCCTCTTTTTCTTCCTTAGCCTTTTCTAGAGCTGTTATCTGTTCTTCTGTTAAAATGATACCATCCTGAGCTACTTTTGCTTCTAATGCCTTTAACCTCTTTTTAAAATTTTCAAGATCGTTTCTTTGCCACACTGATCTTATTCCACTTGCAGAGATGAGAATTCCTCTCTTTTTCAGTTCGTTTGCTGCTCTTTCTTGTCCGTATGCTGGAAACTCTATTGCTATTTCAACTACTGCTTTTTCTATATCCTCCGACACTCTATTTGCATACAATGGCTTGCTTTTGCTTATCTCGTGTAAAGCCTCTTCTCCTCCTGTTTCATACAGTTCTTTGAAGCGGTAAAATGTATCCCTTGAATATCCCATTACTTTACACGCCTGTGATACATTTCCTAATTGCTTTGCAAGTTCTAGCAATCCCAACTTTGGTTTTAGTATTTTTTCTTGTGTTGTATTCATATCTGACACTCCTTTAAAACTTGTCTATATTTTTATCTTACTTTGTTTGCCTGTCAGATCAAGTCTAAACTATTACAATTTTATTGCTAAGTAGGTGATAAGGATAATTTTAATTATCTCTTTAAAACTTTACTCTTCCCATATTATTGAACACCTTATAATAAAGACTGAGAAGAAAGTTATAAAGGATTCCATATTCTTATCATCATAGCGCTGTTACTATAGTAATAACACTAAGAATAACTATAAGTTTCTTTGAATGATAGTTGAATTTTGATTGAAATTTTGAGGCTATAAAAACCGCAGGTACCAGTTGGTTTTTATTAGCTAAAGTAAAGGTCAAGTATCTGGAATTCTGAACATAAAATCCCCCTGTGAAAAAAAAGATTAGAAAAAAATGCAGTGCACATACGACAGAAATTAAGTATGTGTGTATGCACCCACATAAGCTGAAGAGGATACGCTACATTTTTTTATGAGTTTAATAAAAAAAGTCTGCAGACAAAGATAAATTTTTGAGCTCTAAAAGTATCTCTAATTGTCATTATAATCAGACTTAAAATATGCGGAAGTAATTTTTAGCTAAAGTAAGAATACATTGTAGAAAAAAGAACCCAAAAGTTAGCGTTATTGGTAATCCAAGCGCTAGTCTTGGTGTAACGGCACTGTAGACCTTACAATAAAGACTGAGAGGAAAGTTACAAAGGAAGATTATCATGCTTCTTCCATATTCTTTCTACTTTCTTGTTTTTAAGTAGTTCTAGTGCTTTGTGAAGGTGATACCTTGTTTTACTTGGCACTATTATATCATCAATATATCCATGTGATGCAGCAAAAAATGGATTAGCAAATTTCTCTTTATATTCTTTGATTAATGTTTGCTGGTCTTTTTTATGCCTAAATATAATTTCAACTGCACTTTCAGGTCCCATTACAGCTATTTCAGCGGTTGGCCAAGCATAATTTATATCACCTTTTAAATGCTTTGAGTTCATAACAATATATGCACCACCATACGCTTTTCTAGTGATAAGGCTAATTTTCGGCACGGTCGCTTCAGCGTAAGCGTAAAGCAGTTTCGCTCCGTGTTGTATTATATTATTGTATTCTTGATTTGTACCTGGCAGGAAACCTGGAACATCAATAAGTGTGATGATGGGAATGTTAAACGCGTCACAAAATCTTACAAACCTCGCAGCTTTTCTTGAAGAGTCAATATCCAAGCATCCTGCAAGGTGCATAGGTTGATTTGCAACAACACCAATAGTATTTCCTCCAATTCTGCCAAAGCCAATTATGATGTTACGAGCAAAATCGGGCTTTAGTTCAAAAAATTTCCTTTCATCACACACCTTTTCAATAAGTTCATATATATCATAAGGAGTGTTAGGATTGGTAGGGACTAGAGTGTTCAAAGATTCATCAACATCATCAATTAAGTCACAGATTGTTACAGGTTTTGTCAACTCTTGATTGTTTGCTGGCAAAAAGGTAAGGAATTCACGGATTTTCAGCAGCATTTCAACATCGTTATTGAACGCAAAATCTGCTACTCCTGTTTTGCTTGTATGAATTTTTGCTCCACCGAGATCTTCGTGGCTTACGTTCTCATATGTAACTTTTTTCACTACATCTGGTCCGGTTATAAACATGTATGAGCTATTTTTTACCATGAAAGTAAAATCAGTCAGTGCTGGAGAATAAACTGCCCCACCAGCACATGGACCCATGATTAGAGAGATTTGTGGTATAACGCCTGATGCATTTACATTCCTTTGAAAAATTTCTCCGTAACCAGCAAGGGAATTTACTCCCTCTTGAATTCTAGCTCCACCAGAGTCGTTTAGTCCGATAATTGGAATCCTGGCATTAATTGCCATATCCATAATTTTGCATATTTTTTTTGCATGTGATGCACCAAGTGATCCACCAAAGACAGTGAAATCCTGAGAATAAACAAAAACTTTTCTGCCATAAATAGTACCATGGCCAATTACAACTCCATCACCTAAAAAATCAGCATTTTGCATGCCAAAATCAGTTGCGTGATGCTTCACAAACTTATCATACTCTTGAAATGAATTTTCATCGAGCAATATACTCAGCCTTTCTCTAGCGGTTAGCTTTCCTTTTTCATGTTGCTTATTAACCCTATCAGGACCTCCTCCTTTTTCGGCTTCTAATGTTTTGATCTTTAGAGTTTCTAGTATTTCAGAGTCTTGCATGTAGTAAAATAACTTTCAAATTGGTTGTAAACTTTATTGAGCTTACAAATCCTATTGATTATACACATACACCGTTACTGCATGCAACGGTGTATGTGTACGATAATTAATGCGCTAGCAATTTCTATTTAATATTTTGAGAATGCTGAGACTCACTAACATTCTGTGCACTTGCACTTGTTACACCTGTTGATGGATTAATTGTTATAACTTCTCTTTCAATTCCTTGTAAGTTTGAAGCCAATGAGACCAATTTTGCTAGAGTCATGTCATTATATTTATCCATCTTCTTATTCTCATAATAGCCAATTTTTATTTTTACAGCTTTGTTTTCCTCGAAGTCCTCAGGACTTATATTATCACTTAAATCAGTACAAAATACGTTACCATTTCCACTAATATTTAAAGCAATACTGCAATCTCTATCACCCACTTTCCAGTTAAATTTAATTATACAAGACTCATTTAGTATTTGATAAAGCCTTACACCATCATCACTTTGTGAAACACGCACCAACCTTTTATCTTCTGGAGATACCAATGTAAAAGCTTCAATTTTTGGATTACTATCCTTTAAGGCTTTACCAGGAAATGAGTTATCAAATTTTAACTCACCTCTGCCTTCTTTTAACGATACCCATGCAGTAAATGATTTATCTTCTTTTCCTCTCAACCTCACATCTATAGAATCATTACCTGTATATTCAGCAATTCCTTTTCGAATTACACTCAGAAATTTCTTAGTTTCTTCATCATTGTCACTCAAAAAAAAGCTCCTTATTTGCATGTGAACGGGATGGATCATTGAGATTTTCCAATGCTTTAGCCAAAGTTATATACTCATATATACGTGTCCTGTTGTTATAAGGTGTCCCTAATTTATAAATTCTAGGAGTTAATTGAGCAACTTGATCGAAATTCATTATTAAAGTTTCATTTGCATTATGCATAGCGCCTCCAATTCTACATAATAAACTTAAGATAAAATATCCTAATTTTAGGATAGGTATATAATCTATCAAGTCAATAGTTAAACTAAAAAATTTTGATTATAATTTACTATTTATAAAATACGCTCTTAAACTATGCTGAAAATAGTCATAATAGGCCTTCCAAATGCAGGCAAGTCAACTCTTTTTAATAGGTTGGTGAGAAGAAAAGCAGCGGTGGTTAGTGACATTCCAGGAGTAACGAGAGATAGGCGTGAAGGAATTGGAAGAATTAGTGATTTAGAGTTTAAAGTTATAGATACAGGAGGATGGAATGACCAAACCAGTTTTTCACTACAAGTTATTGAACAAATAGAGCTTTCTTTATTAAGCGCAGATGTAATTTTTTTTCTTGTTGATGCAAGAGTGCAAAATGAGCAGAACAAAGAGTTTGCAAAGTGGCTGAAGAGAAAAACGAACAAACCTGTAATACTAATAGCAAACAAATGCGAAAGTCATAAATCGGAAAACGTTGATTATTTGCAGTTCTTCAACTTCATAGGTCCGGTGTACATCTCAGCCGAACATAATCTTGGTATGATTGATCTTTATGATGCATTAGCTAGTGTTATTGAAGGTCTTAGCGAAGGCACTGAGCTGCCTGAAAGTGAGTCCATTAGACTGAGGATTGCAATCATCGGTCGCCCAAACGTTGGAAAATCAACTTTTTTAAACAGTTTACTTGCAGAAAATAGACTAATAGTAAGCTCAGAACCCGGTACCACGCGTGACTCTGTGGATATTTCATACGACCATAATGGGAAATTAATCACTCTCATCGACACTGCGGGAATCCGCAGAAAGGCAAATGTTGTTGATAACTTAGAATCAAGATTTGTTGAAAAAAGTATAGAGTCAATAAAGCGCTCTCATGTAGTGATTTTAATGTTAGATTCCTTGCTTGGCATTGAGCAGCAGGATTTATCAATTGCTGAAGCTGCAATTAAAGGGGGGAAGGGAATTATCATTGTTTTAAATAAGTGGGATTTAATAGGTAAGGATGACAGAAGTAAGTTAATAAAATTTGTCAAACAACAGGAAGTGACTCGGTTATTTTTGGAAGTGCCAACTGTAACAATTTCTGCATTGAAAGGTATGCGCTGTGGTGATGTGATAGATAAGTGTCTTGAAGTGAGTGAATCCTTAAACAAGAAGATCAGCACTGCAAAACTGAATAATTGGCTAATAGATGCCGTGGAAAAACATTCTCACCCACTTATAAAAGGTAGAGCAATTAAAATGAAGTATATTGCTCAAATTGGCACCAAACCTCCAGCTTTTTCTTTGGTATGCAACGTCCCGGAAAGTGTTGATGAGAGTTATAAACGTTATTTGACTAATGGTCTTAGAAAAAACTTCTTTGTTGAAGGTGTACCAGTTAGATTGCTTTTGAAAAAGAATAAAAACCCCTATGTAAAGTAGATAATCTTGTTTTACTAATAATATACTTTTTTATCTTAGTAATATTATTAATAAGTAAATAATATTACTTAAATAAGTAGTTGATAAATTAATATTATATAGTAAAGTATTAACTTATTTAGTACTTTTGCTATGAATTATAAAGGACAAGATTTAAGGCCTGGATCTCCACATACTTTCACAGTTGATACACCTTTAGTATTTCAGTGGCTTCCAAAAAGATATGGATACCCGATTCCAGAAAAATATTTGGAAAGATTGAGCAATTGGGCAAAAAGGGAAGATACGCGTGTAGTGAAATTAGTAATAAATGGATCTGGTTTTACTCCTGAGCAACGCAAAGAGTTGGAGAATAAAATATCAAACAGAAAATTTAACCCAAACAAAAATATAGAACTTATAGATTTTAATGAGCTGGATTTAGGAGAGTATGAATTCAGCTTTCACTTACAACCAAATAAGAAAACAGAACTATCTAAATGTCCTTTATACAATGTATCTCAATATTTCAAAGATCTATACTCTATTCCAGAAAGTAAAAGATTATCTTTTGGTGTTGAGATAGACACTATGCGTATATTTATGTTGTTAGCACTGAAGTCTCCTATGATCTATTTTGATTTTGATATCTTACCTAAAGAAGATAAGAAAGTTGGTGAGATTCAGGCTGTGCATGGCTTTTTGGTTGCTGAAAATGACAGAAAAGGTTATGACTATGATGGTATAGCAAGTATTGAAAATGCTATCATTGTTCTAAGCGATGCTGGTAGAGTAAAAATTATGGAAATTTACAATGAAGTAAAGAATAAGTTTCAAAAAGATTATCCTTTGTTTAAGTTATCAGAACATGAGATTTACAAAATTATGGAAGAGATAGTATATTTCACTCTTTCTAATGACGTTCTTCTTATATCTAGCTATCAAGATTCTAACAAACGTTACAATAGACGTTTGGAAGAAGCAAGATTGCTTATGCAAGAAACATTTGGGTTTAAAACCAATGGAGGAGAAGTTGATGTTCAATATGACAATAGCTGGACGAAAAACAAGGATGAATTGTATACCAAAGAAGAAATTGCAAAAATAGATAGTGATACTAGAGTTGCAACTGATATGAAAGGGCTGATTACTGAACCAATATACAACGGCGAGCATATGTATAGAGGTGTAAAAGTAGTAACATAGTACTTAGTGTTCTATCGTTACATGAAACGTTGTCAAACAAGAGTTGACTCTTCACAGATATTGTAGTAATTCATTAACTATGTCAGATGTAAATAACAGTTCTATAATTTTTCTCTTATCAAGCGCTGTCGCTTTAATTTTTGCATATGTGCTAGAGTATTTTTTCAATATGATACCGTGTAAGTTATGTATATACGAGCGAGTAGTTTACTATGTTACAGGGCTACTTGCAGTTGCGTATATGTTCAAAGACAACAAAATCCTAATCTATGCGATGTTTTGCAGCTATCTCATTGGTGCAATAATATCTTTTTATCATGTAGGTCTTGAACTCCACTTATTTCATGATGTTTTAGGCTGTACAGAGCAAGCAAGTGGTAACGTTAGCATAGAAGAGCTAAGAAATAATCTATTAAACCCTAACTACTCTCCGTCTTGTGACAGACCTCATTATATTTTTGGTGTTTCGTTAGCAACATGGAATCTTATTTATCTTATAGTAGCTCTATTCTTATCAGGTAAAATGTATTGTGGAGAAAGAAATAAGGTACAACAGTAACTGGTATAGACGCTGTACTTGTGCGTTACTTGGTGCTGTCCGTAATTTAAAAATTTAGCAAGTCATACCCACTGATTCTTGCACAGCTGTACGAACATTATGGTTCAGCATGCCAGTGCCCTCTTTCTTGTCATCCGAGTAGCTGAAACTGGAAGTGCGGCTATCACCCAAATAACCTTTCGTTGTTATTCAAGCAACCTATTTCTTGTCATCCTAGTGCCCAGATACTGGGATTAAGTTTGTCCATAATCTCACCAAAAACGTTGTGTTTTAGAATAATTTTGTGCTCAATATGCTTATTTGTAGTAAAGGTTTCTGGATTCCAGCATCAAGTACTGGCCTGAAGCTTTAGCTATAGATATTAATAAATTTACTAAGTAAAAAAAGGCAAAAGAATCCCTATATAGCGAGTTTTAATAATGTAAATTGATAATGTGATAACAAGCGTGTTTTGGCTGAAGTAGAAAAAATTTAAAAAACATGCAGCCGCTATAATTTTTATGTAATCTGCCAATAAATATCTGAGTTTTGTTGTTAAACCCGCGGAGATTAAAAATAAGGATAAATACTCTTATTGATATAAGAAGAAAAGTGGGAAGGTTTGTCAAGCCGCTTCTATGCACCTGAGCATTGATTATACGGGTTCCATCTGTTATATATAATCTTTTTGAATACGAAGAAAGCTGATGAATGAGTATGATATTACAGTTATAGGCAGCGGTCCTGGTGGTTATATAGCAGCAATTAGAGCGGCGCAGTTTGGATTTAAAACTGCAATTGTTGAAAAGGAAGAAAATTTGGGTGGTATATGCTTAAATTGGGGGTGTATACCAACAAAATCGCTACTTAGAGCATCTGAAATTTATAGGTTAATAACAAGATCAGAAGAATTTGGCATAAAAGTAAAGGATGCAAGTTTTGATATACAATCAATAGTGAAATACTCAAGAAACGTTGTTGATAAATTGTCAAGCGGTGTTGCATATTTGATGAAAAAAAATAACATCAAAGTTCATCAAGGCTTTGGTAAACTTGCAGGTAATCGTACTGTAAAAATTCTTAATGACAAAAAGGAGGAGGAAATTTCTTCCAATCATATCATTTTAGCAACAGGTGTTAGAGCGCGAAATCTACCTGGAGTAGAGGCGGATGGAGATTTAATATGGAATGCGCAGCACGCTATGACTCCAAAGAAGTTACCAAAATCGCTACTAATCATAGGTTCTGGTGCGATAGGAATAGAATTTGCAAGTTTTTATAGTACTTTAGGGGTTGATGTAACAATTATAGAAGTAAAAGACACTATTTTGCCGCTGGAAGATAAAGACATTTCAAATTTAGTACAAGAGATATTTACAAAACAAGGAATAAAAATATATACGAGCAATAGTATAAAAACTTTCACTAAAAATAAAGACTCTGTTCAAGTGCAGCTAAGTAGTGGTGATAACAAAGAATTCGATAGAGTAATTGTTGCAGTTGGCGTTCAAGCAAACACTGAAAATATAGGTTTAGAAAATACAAAAATTAAGTTGAGTCCTTCTGGTTTCATTGAAACGAATGAGTGGTATGAAACAAGTGAATCAAGTGTGTATGCAATAGGTGATGTAGCTGGTCCCCCATGTTTAGCGCATAAAGCAAGTCATGAAGCTGTAATCTGTGTTGAGAAAATTGCTGGTAAAAATGCTCATAAGTTAAAAAAAGAGTGCATACCAAATTGCACTTACTCTCATCCGCAAGTAGCAAGCGTTGGCCTTACTGAGGAACAGGCAATAAAAAGTGGATACGATATAAAAGTAGGAAAATTTCACTCCAACTTTAATGGTACATCTATTGCACTAAGTGAAACTGAAGGTTTAGTGAAAACAATTATAGACAAAAAAACAGGCGAACTTCTTGGAGCTCACATGATAGGAGCGGAAGTAACAGAGTTAATTAGCAATTTCGCTCTTGCAAAGCAACTAGAGGGAACAGACTGCGACATAAAATCTACGATTTTTCCTCATCCAACTATTTCGGAAATTATACACGAATCAGTACTTGCCGCAGATGGTGAATCGTTAAATAGTTAAGCTAACGATTCGTATCCGTTCAGAGGTGTGGCAAGGATAAAAAACAATTGACATAATATATTAAAGTAGTAATAACACAAAATGTTGATAGTAAAGTAAGGCTAGATGCTTCAATTGTTGATCAGTATTGTAGAGTTATGTAAAAACTTAGAGCAGAAAGTAGCAAAGATTGAAGAAAAAAATAAAATCTTAGAAATAGAGAATGCTGAACTAAGAGAGAGACTCGGCTTAAACTCAAGGAATTCATCTTTACCAAGTTCAAAAGAGCTGTACAAAATAAAAAAAGACACACCAGAAGATAAGTCAGAGGGCGGCAGGAAGATAGGTGGTCAAGTTGGACATAAGGGGAATTGCCGAGCTAAAATGGAAGCAGATGAGTGGTGAAGGTAGAGTTACCAAATAGATGCGAGTGTGGTGAAGAAATCGCAATATCGGAAAAACCATATGTCTATCAAAAAGTTGATTTACCAGAAATTAAGCCTTACGTAGTTGAGTATCAATTAGAACATGGTCGCTGTCGTAAATGCGGAAAAAGAAGGAGTAGCAAATTACCAGAAGGAGTTACACCGGATACCTTTGGTCCTAGAGTTAAGTCAGTAGTTGCATCACTAAGTGGGTTTTATAAGAATTCAAAGCGAGAAATAGCGAATATTATGAAAGACATCTTTAACATGAGTATAAGTGTTGGTAGTGTGTCCAATAGTGAAGCAAGGGTTTCGTCAAAATGTAAAGAAGCCTATGAACAAATAGAGGAAGAAATAAAAGCAAGCGAAATTTTGCATATTGATGAAACCAGTCACTACAACAAAGGCAAATTGGGATGGTGCTGGATGTTTGCCAACAATAAAGCAAGTCTTATGAAGTTAGCAGATACAAGAGGAATGAAATTTTTAAAGAATAGTGCATTTTGTGATTACAAAAACCTGGTAATTACTGACAGATATGCAGTTTACAACCACTTCAGTGATGAAAAACGACAAATTTGTTGGGCTCACTTATTGAGAAATTTCGAGAGGTTATCTCATAGTTGGAATAGTGAAGTAATGAGACTTGGCCATTGTTTAAAAGACGCAGCTAATGGATTGTTTGTATTAAAAAACGCTTTGTCAGAAAATGAAATTAGTATTTCAAAGTTCACTAAGCAAGCTAAAGAATTACGAAGATACATACAGTACTGCATGATAAAAATATCTTATATACTTGAAGCAAAAGGAGCTTCACGAACGGTAAAGGGTATTATAAAATCCGAGTCAATGATGTGGACATTTTTGGATGACCCAGAGAATATTCCATTAACGAATAACCATGTTGAGCGACAGATACGGCATTATGTTGTCTATCGTAAGAATTCATATTTTGCACAGTCAGAGCGAGGGAATAGATTTCTTGAGCGGATAATTTCGTTGTATCTGACTTGGAAACAAAAGGAATTAAACCCTTTTCAAAACCTGCTAGCTGTTGTTTCTTAAACCACACCTCTGAACGGATACAACGATTCATTGTTTTAGAGCTACAATTATCCTGATTAGGCGATTCAATTCTAATAGATTGATTACCAATATCGGGAACGTTCAAAAAAGTGTGTCAAACCGTATTTTTAATTCAACTCAATTTTTAATCTATCAGGAAAAAAGATATCAAGTTGAGATATAGTTAAAGCCCAATTAGGTAAAGCCATAGCCCATTTTTGCTCTACTTTTTTTATAGCACAATATACCTGTTTATACAAGGCATTTGTATTAGTAAATGAGCCTTTGGTTTTAGTAAATTTTCTAATCTGTCTGTGCAGTCCCTCAATAGGATTAGTGGTATAAATTAGCCTCCTAACAGGACCTGAATACTTAAAATAACTGGACAAATTTTCCCAATTATTCTGCCAAGATTTTATGACTAATGGATACTTTTCGCCCCATTTTTCCTCCAGTTCAAGCAAATAATTTTCGGCAATTTCTTTACTTGAAGCACGATATATTTTTTTCAAATCATTCATGAAAACTTTTACATCTTTGCTAGATACATATTTCAGTGAATTCCTTATCTGATGCACTATACATAGTTGTACTTCTGCTTTAGGAAATATACTATTTATAGCTGTAGAAAAGCTTTTTAGCCCATCAATGCAGGCAATTAGAATATCTTCTACTCCTCTTTCTTTGAGGTCATTTAGCACTCCCAACCAGAAATTAGCTCCCTCACTTTCAGCCAAATAAAAACCTAATACTTCTTTTCTGCCATTTTGATCTATGCCTAATATGTTATACATACACTTGCTTACACAATGTCCATCCTCCTTAACCTTAAAAAACATGCCATCCATGAACACTATTGGATATACTGATTGCAGTGGACGGCTGCGCCATTCATTGATTATTGGTAGCAGTTTATCAGTAATACTGGATATCTCTGCTGCTGATATTTTGTGGTCATATATTTCCTCAACGTGTGAAGCTATGTCTCTGTATCCCATGCCACTGGCGTATGTACTTAATACCTTTGCTTCAAGTTCTGGATGTAGGCTTGTTTGCCTTTTTCTAACTATTTGTGGTTCAAAACTTCCCTCCCTATCTCTTGGTGTTAGCAGCTCAAATGAGCCTCCACTCGTGCGTAAAGTTTTTGCGTTTCTCCCATTTCTTCGGTTATTTTCTTCACTTTTAGCTGACATGTGGTTTTCTATTTCACCTTCCAGACTTGCCTCTAGCAACCTTTTTATAAACGGTGTTAATGCTCCATCTTTTCCTGTCAATGGTTTTCCTTCTCGTATAGATGACAGGATATTTGTTTCTAATTCTTTATAATCTACCAACCCATTAGTTCTATTTGCTTGACTCATATCAAACCTCCATTTTTTATATCAATTTATTACTTTACTTCTCGGTTTGACACACTTTTTTGAACGTTCCCCTTATATTCCTTTTTCATACAGTTTAAACTTATATATTGATATTTATCTGGAATATTTGAGTATTGAGAATCGTATTTTTTATGTTCAAAAAACTCATTACCTAAGAAATTACAAAACGTTAATTTATAATCATCATTATTACTAGACTTAACGACTTTAAGATAATGAAAGTCTCTAGGAATTTTTATCTCTTCTTCTGTAATGTGATTATGTATGACCAATTGGTCATCAAGCATGCAGTAACCTATTTTTGGTAAAGTAGCTACAAGTTTACCATTCAACATGATATTTGCTTGATAGATATCATCCGATAATTCTTTTCCCTTCTGCAAAGTAAAATCCTGCCCTGCCTTAGCTGGTGTACTGCACTGCTCAGTCTTAGTTAAGTTTTTTATTATTGTTGATACCTCACTAATTTCTAATATATCATGTTCATTTTTTGTGTATTGATACTTATAGCAACTACCATCTTCACATACTGGAAGACATTTTCCTTCTTCATCTTATATATAGATATAATCACCTTCTATTGTAAAATAAAGTCCACTTTTTTCTTCTTTAATCTTTTCTAGTACTGGGTCATTTTCATCGTTAAAATTGATAAAATTGAGTACTCCAGTTATATCTCTACCAGACAATTTGAGGCCAAAGTCAGGACTATCTTTTATGTTGTAAAGCGAAATCAAGATAGGTTTTGATTCAAGCTTTTCTATAATATTGTTTCTATTTGTACTTATTATAGCTTCTTGTTCTACAATAAGATCCTCTTTAATAGAGTTTCCACTTTCATCAGATCTTTCTGCCTGCAGGGGTAAGTTTCCTTCATATAAAGATATTTTATCTCCCTGCTTCTTTAACTTTAAACCATTAATATTCTCTACTTTAATTGGACCAATATGTGAATGGATAACCTTACTATTTTTGTTTAATATATAATATTCAGCAGGAAGTTTAATCAATTTTTTATAGAGCGGATTTTTATCCTCTATTTTAAATATATGTTTTTCCATGATATTACCTTAAATAACCAACAACTTGCTGATTAATGGCACTTAGGCTACTAGGAGGAGAGACATAACTCATAAAACTCCTTGGCTGCTCATTATCTGCCACTATTTTTTCAGTATTAACGAAAGCTCTTTACTGCTCATTTAATCTTTTTTCCATATGATCTTTGAAAGTAGCCAAACATTTACTAGTTTGTTTGTAATCAGGTAATGATTTTTTCGCAGCTACACATAAGAGCTTCAACAACTCATTATGATTTTCATCATTAGATAATGACTTATTGATAATGGTTGACTGCAGTTCCACTGGATCAAAATTTAGACTTTTCTTTGAAATGCCGCATTTCACAGCTGTTTCTCCTAATACTTCTTCAAATTTTTTTACAATATCTACTGCATCTATTATTTTTGTCACTCGATTAAGCTTCTCTATTTCATTTTTTACTTTATATTCGTCCTGTCCTACCGCAGGGTAAAAGAAATTTATTACTTGAGATATAAATGAAGTTGGTCTGCTTGCTCCGCTTGTCACTGATGATTTTTTAGTTTCCCTCCTTCTTCTGCGTGCACTACAAACTTGATATGCAGGATTTGTTGTACAAAACATATCTCTTACGCTATCATGAAATGCTTCCGCGTTGTTTGCGGATTGCAGTGCTCGATCAGCAGAATCTTCAGCTTCTCCTGTAAGATTCACTGTTTGATTGTGTAGTATTTTAACCTTATCTTCCGTATCTTTAGCTTGTTTGGCAAAACCTTCTGAAGCATTTTTAGCTGCCTCTGCTGCTTTTTTAGCATCCAGAGTTTCATTTTTTGCTTTTCTTATCTCATGTAAAAACTGATCAGCTAATGTAGCACCTATTCCATCTTCTCCCTTGGAACCTGGCAATCCATTTGCACCTGGAGCTCCTTTCTCACCCCTATCACCTTTTATTCCCATGGCTCCGTCTAATCCTTTAGGACCAATATCTCCCTTTGTTCCATTTATACCTGGCTCACCTTTTATGCCTTTAGGACCAATATCTCCTTTTAATCCGTCTATACCCGGCTCACCTTTTATGCCTTTAGGACCAATATCTCCTTTTGTTCCATTTATACCTGGCTCTCCTTTTATGCCTGGCTCTCCCTTAGGACCTTGTGCACCTGGCAATCCATCTGTTCCAGTATCTCCTTTATCACCTTTAGAACCAGTATCTCCTTTGGGACCTTTTATCTTTCCTGGATTTTGTCTCAACTCTTCTGCTATTCCTTCACGTAAGACTGGATCATTTACCAGCACTTTTTTATCTTGATCATCTTTTGCTTCTAGTACTGCTCTTCCTAATTCACCTACTTTTTGAGTGTCAAAGAACTGATGAACAATATTTTCAACTATTGTTTTTGCTGCATTCACATCGCCTTTTAATTTGGCATACTCAAGCAAATACTCAACTAATTTTTCCTTGTCTATTTCTTGCTTCACGATTTCTAGAGCCTTTGGCTGCTTATTTAAATCACTATGAAGCAGAAGATACTTAGCAAGTGCCCAATCGCTCACCTTACCTTTTATAAGATTGTGAGCTTCTATCTCGCTCATACTGCTTCTATCAACAAGTAGTTTAGCAAGCTTTTCTGCAAATTTTTCATATTTTTGGAAGGCTATAGGATCGGGATTATTTTTCTTTGTGGCATCGCTTGTTATCTTACTCACAGTATCTTTTATAATGTTTTTTGCTTCCTCTAAAGAAAGTTTACTTACTACTCCTTCAGTAAGTTTTGCTACATCAATTTTATTCACAAGTTCCTGCGAATTAAGATTAATTTTACCGGCAATCTGAGTTGCAAGATTTTCACCTTTGATACCATTTGCGTTAAGAACTGCTTCTCCTAGCTCAGCTTTTTTACTGGTAACTAATTCAGTTGCAATTTCTATAGCACTTGAGGCATCTCCCTTCTCACCTTTTGAGCCAGTATTTCCTTTAGAACCTTCTGGACCAGGAAAACCTCGGTCACCCTTATTACCTTTGGAACCTTGTTCGCCCTTTAACCCCCGTTCACCGTTACGACCTGGTTCGCCCTTTTGGCCTGGAGGACCTTGTATGCCCTTAACTAACGCTTTTAAAGAATCTTCTCGCTTTACACGCTCACCAAAAAAATGTGCTATTCTTTCTGAAAATCCCATGGAATTACGCTGATCTTCTTCTATTATAGCTTCTGCTAAAGGATATAGATGGGCTCTGTTAGAAGAAAATTCGGTAACAACTTGATTAATACTTGGAGTTATTCCATTAGTGCCTTGATTCCCTTTTTCTCCTTTAGGTCCTTGATCGCCTTTTGATCCATGCGCACCTGACGATCCAGTATCCCCCTTGTTACCTTGAGGACCAGGCGCTCCATCGAAGCCTCTATCACCTTTTTGTCCCCTTTCACCTGGCTCACCTTTAGGACCTTGTACACCAGTACGTTCTAATCTGTCTATTCTGCATTTTAAAAGTTCAATTTCTGTTTCTAAATTTATATGTTCTTGAATATTCACATCAACCTCCAAAAAGTTATCAAAATTTTCTAAGTTATAATAATAAGGATATGGACCTGGTCTATTGTCGTGCTCATACCCAAAAGAATTAGGGTTAAAATTATAAAAATTTTTGCATGTGCTATTTTCATACGATATGCAACCAACATAACTATTGCCTAACTTTTTTACTGCGAAATAGGTATCTTGTGCTTTCAAGCTCTCCATTTCATGAAAAGGGAATAACTGGAATGTATTGCTTATACGAGTAAATGCTGAAAGGATATCATTCAATATGCCAACTTTTCTACCAATTGAATCATATACCTGAGCGCTACTATATGATTTGTATATATTTCTTGATTCTTTAAACAAATAGTCTCCTATTTTTATTTTGAGTCTTTTATCAGGTGAACTTTTAAGATCTTCCAAAATAAGACTGACATTTTCGCTACTATAGTATTTCCTAAAGTAAATGATAAAGGTATAATAAAGTATTTGAGTTATAATGGCATATAGTGTGGATTTAAGGGAAAAGGCAGTATTGATGATAGAAAAAGGTAAGACAAAGGTTGAGGTAGCAGAGCTTATGGAGATAGGAATAGCAACTCTGTACCGTTGGTTAAAAAAGAAAGCTGCTGGTGAAAGCCTCAAGCCATCTAAAAACGGTAGCTTTATTCGAAAAATAGACCCCAAAATACTCGAAGAATATGTTACAAAGAATCCAGATCATACTCTGGCAGAGATGAAACAAAATCTTGGATTTGGAATAAACTCAATTTGGTATAGACTAAAACAGCTAAAAATTACTTTAAAAAAAAGTCACACTATATCAAGAGCGCAATCAAGAAGATAGGGAGCAATTTATTGATAAAATCTCAAAAATAGACCATTCCAGCATCTTATATATAGATGAAGCAGGAGTTGATAATAAGTTATACCGAGAATATGGACGCGCTCCAAGAGGAAAGAAAATTTATGCAGATATTCCAGGGAGAACTCGAGAGAGAATCAGTATAGTAGCCGGGTGGATTGGAAAGAGATTTATTGCACCAATGACTTTCAAAGGTGGGTGTGACAAAGAGGTATTCAATACATGGTTGGAGAAGATGTTATTACCTAAATTGCCACTTGGCACAACTATAGTTATGGATAATGCTACATTTCATAAGACCACTAAAACAAAATCATTAATAGAGTCTTTTGGCTGTCATTTGCTGTATCTTCCAACATATTCACCAGATTTGAATCCTATAGAATACTGTTGGCATACCATCAAAAGCCGCCTCAGACCTCTCATGTATAAATATACAGACTTACAGCTTTTGGTTGGTAATACCATAATGGAACTTTATCATCCATTTTAGAAAATACTATAATTATGTCTTTTGGATCTATTAAAACCTTCCTGTTTTCTAGCAGTTCATAATAAATACTACAGCTTTCACGATTATATGCGTTAACATGTAAACCATTTGTGTAAACATGAGGTATACGATCAATAGTAGCTATGATAGTATTTTTGCCATCATAGTAATAATAATAAGGTTGATCAGAGGTAGTAACTAAAGCGAATTTGTAATCATTTCCTACCCTTTCTAGCTTTAATTGTGGCCATTCAGATAAGTCGTTTAGTATACTTGCCACGTCATGCTTCAAATCCCAAATTTGAAAACTCAGGCCAATATTGTTGTCGATGATAATGTAAGATACACTAGGCAGGCTAAATGTTGTTTTGTTATTTAATCTTATTTGTGCAGGTATCCTACGACCAGTTCTATTATTACAATCGTTTTGTGGAATATCTTCCTTTTCTAGCTTAAAACGCATCTCCACCTCCCTTTGCGATTAGATATAGTTAATTTATGGGTATTAATTATTGATTAATAATGATGATAAGTAAATATGATTATGCTTTATACTAATTTACTTATAAAGTAATTTGTGAAAGAAAGTTATTTTTTTACAACTGAGCATAAAAATGCTTTATATTATCCAATTTCTTACTACTACAGCTCTTTCATCTGATAGATGATGTCGTTCTAGTTCTTCCATAATCTCGTTGGAAACGTTTTCAGTATAGGAATAAATTCTATTAATCTATAGAAACACCCTTACCCTCAGGATAAAGAAGCTAGTTAAATTTGTCAAGCAATTTTTTCATGACCAGCTAGATAAATAGCTACTTCTTCAATTTGATTGAGGTAAAAAATTGATTGCCGTTGCGGTAAATAAGCAACATTACTGAATCTTTGCCGTCTTTCTTTACTGCTGAATCAATTTGTTTTTGAAAATCATTAGTATTTTCAATATCGATTCCATCTAGTTGAATAATTATATCACCTTTCTTAATAACACGTAGTGTAGAATTACTACTACTATCTACACTAGTAACTACTACACCCTTTGTGGGTGCATTATTTTTTAGTTCTTTTGGCAAATTTGAAACGGTTAAACCACTTATATAACTAGATGTTGATTTATTTTCTTCTTGATTATTACCTGAATCATCATTTGTAGATTCCTCGATTGCAACCTTGATATTGATTTCTTTACCTTTTCTAAGTAACTTAACCTGTACTTTCTTTCCGGGCTCAGTTCGTGAAACCATATGAGGTAATTGCGTCATTCTATCAATTTTTTTGCTGTCAAACTCTAATAGTATATCACCTACTTTGATTCCTCCTTTCTCTGCAGGACTGCCCTTTACTACGCTTGCAACTAATGCACCTTTGATATCTTTTAAACCCAAGGATTCAGCAAATTCTTTTGTTATAGGCTGAACTTGCACGCCAAGCCAACCATGTTTTATTTTTTTACCACTTTTTAATGTGTCAATAATTGAAATAGCTAGATTAGATGGTATAGCAAAGCCTATACCCACGTTACCGCCAGACTCAGATGGGGAATAAATAGCAGTATTAATGCCTATAACTTTTCCATTTAGATGAAATAGTGGTCCCCCTGAGTTACCTCTATTAATTGCAGCATCAGTTTGAATAAATTCATTCATAGTACCAATACTAATGTCTCTAGATCTTGCAGACACAATTCCTGTACTTACAGAGCCACCCAAACCAAAAGGGTTGCCTATTGCAATAACTTTATCACCAACTCTTGCTTTATCAGAATTACCAAATTCAACAAAAGGAAGATCTTTATCAGAATTAATCTTAAGCACAGCAAGATCAGTTTTTGCATCATAGCCTAAAACTTCTGCTTTGAAATAAGTATTATCGTTCATAGTAACTGTAATATCTTGGGCATTTTTAATAACGTGATAGTTGGTTACTATGGTTCCACTTTTATCTATAATAAATCCAGACCCAAGTAACGTCACTTCTCTATTAATGCTAGGAGCTCTATCAAAAAATTGATCAAAATGCTCGAAAAATTCTCTAAAGTCATCAAAGAAATTATTTCTTGGCGTAAAGGGAATTTTAGTTCTACTGTTATTTTCTTGCTTAACTATTTGCTCACTTGAAATATTTACAACTGCGGGAATAAGTTCTTCCACTATATCAGCAAGCCCTTTATTACAACTACATACAGGATCTGCAACTGTTTTTGCAAACAGATTAGCATATGAAGAAAATGAAATTAAAAAATATGCAAATATAGATAAAATAAATGCTTTACTTTTCATAAACTATTTCCATCCCTTGTTCAAAATATCTAAGAAATTATTATTTGGTGAAAGCACAAATTTAGTATTACCCTCAGCAAATGATTTATTGTAAGCTTTCATAGAGCGATAAAAGTTAAAGAACTCTTCATCAGCCTTAAATGCCTCATTATAGATTCTAGTTGCTTCAGCATAACCACGGCCTCTTATTTCATGTGATTCTTTTACTGCACTAGAGACAATTCCCCTTTTTAATTTATCAGCTTTTGATCTAATTTCTTGTCCAGCTTGTTCTCCTTCTGCTCTAATTTCTTTTGCTTCCTTTTCCCTTTCAGTTTGCATGCGGCGAAATATTGCAGAACTATTTTCTTCTGGTAGATCTGCTCTCTTAATTCTTACATCTATTATTTCTATGCCAAATTTTCCAGCTTCAGAATAAACTCCACGTTGAATTAATTGCATAACTTCTGATCTCTTTTCATTCAATAAACTAATTAATGAAAATCTTCCTATATTCTCCCTTATGTGAGCTTCTATGACAGGATATAATCTTCTAACTAGCCCTGATTCATTTTTCACAGTTTGATAAAAAGTGATAGGATCTATTATTTTATATTTTGCATAAGCATCTACTATAATACGCTTTTGATCTGCAGTTATCACTTCCCTTGGAGTTTTATCAGGACTTAGATCTAAAATTCTCTTATCAAGAAATTCTACGTTATTTATAAATGGTAGCTTAAAATATAAACCACTGTCCCTAACATCTTTTACGACTTTACCAAGTTGTATAACTATCGCTTGTTTTGTTTCTTGAACAACGAAGATTGAATTAGATAAGGCAATCAATAATACAACAAATATAAAAGCAAAAACAATTTTAATATTACTACTCATGACTATTTCCCTAAATTTGTAAGAGGTAAATAAGAGAACATACCTTTCAGATCGTCTGTTATAACAAACTTATCTACCTTGCTGAAAATATTTTCCATAGTTTCAAGATAAATACGATTCTTAACAAGAGAAGGATTTTGTCTATATTCTTCATAAAGAGATAAAAAGCGATTTGCATTACCTTTCGCTTCATTTATTATTTCGTTCTCATATGCTTCTGCATCTAACTTTATCTTTATTGCCTCACCTTTTGCACGAGGTATAATATCATTACTGTAAGCATATGCTTCGTTTATAGTACGCTCCTTATCTGCACGAGCACTTTGTACATCCCTAAATGAGCTAATCACTTTTTCTGGTGGGTCAATTTTTTTCATTTGAACAGATAAAATTTCTATACCCATTTGATATCCATCAAGAATCTGTTGCAATAAAATTCTAGTATCTCTGGAGATTTCAGCCCTACCTTGACCTTCGAGTGCAAAAGAGATCGTATTTTTACCTATTATTTCTCTCATAGCACTTTCAGCAGCATTTTTAACGCTGAAACCAGGTTTATAATCCCGCACTTTGAATAAATAATCTTTGGCATCTCTAACTCGCCACTGGACCTCAAAGTTAACGTTGACTATATTCTCATCTCCGGTAAGCATCACTCCTTCACCACGATCTGTATCTCGCCCATAAGAGCTGCTTATCCCAATTTCTTCACGATTTACTTCTTTAACATTCACTTTAAAAACCTTACCAATAGGGTAGGGAAAGTGATAACGCAAACCAGATGTTTCTGTATTGGAATATTTGCCAAAAGTAAGTTCTATACCTTCCTCACTCGGATGGACAATATAGAAACCAGTACAAAAATAAAACAACAAAACAATGAAAATGATGAAATAAGGTTTTTTCCCTCTATTTCTGGTTAAGCCATTAAAAAAGCATCTTATATCAGACACAGCTTTACTTAAAATATCTTCATTACTTGGATCTGACGGTTTCTTTCCAAGATTCCAAGGATTACGCTCATCCATAAAAATTATTAATTGTATAACTAATACGCTGATATTACTTAATCTTATCGAAAAATGCAAAACTATTTTGTTTGCAAATTGAAACGAAGAATATTATCATACACTTTCTTTTCTCTATATAGTACGGTTGATTCTATAGAATTTTCTGGCTTTTTTTAAACTCTTTATTGTCGTTTTTGATAAGTATCTTTAGTTGTATATTAATTATTAACATAAAAGACAATGCCTGGGATTTAGGAAACTTAATTTTAATCAAGTAGCTGCGTAATAAATCATTGTCAAGTGATGGAATGACATTATCTACTATGCAAATTACCTGCAAATTGCAATGTTCAAACAATTGTGTATCTGAGTTTTGAGATGACGAAACTAGGGTTGTATAATCTATACATATTTGTGATAACTTCTCACCTTCGCTCAAATAACTTTTCAATATCGCTTAATTTCATTTCTATATAGGTTGGCCTTCCGTGATTACATTGTCCAGAATAAGGTGTCTTTTCCATTTGCCTCAATAATTCATTCATCTCCTCCAATTTCATCTTTCTGCCTGCTCTTATTGATCCATAACAAGCAATTGTGGCTAGTATTTTATTCACCTTATCCTCTATAGGTAATATATCTTCTATTTCTGTTAGTCTATCCACTATATCAATGAGCATTCTCTTTGTGTCTACTGTTCCTAAGATTGCAGGAACTTCTTTTACTATGATCTTATTTTCTGATTTAATTTCAATCTCAAAACCCATCTCAAAAAGTTTATCTTTATAAGTTTTAATCATCTCCATTCCAGCTTGATTTTTGATTTCAACCATTTCAGGCAAAAGAAGTTTTTGTCTTTTTATACTTGATTTCTCCTTTAAGCACTCGTATACTAGTCTTTCATGGGCTGCATGCTGATCTACTATAATTAGTTTGTCTCTTACCTCGGCAATAATATAAGTATTGTAGATTTGACAGTGTGCAAACCCAAGTGGATAGTCCCTTATTAGATCGGTTTGTTTCCTTTCCAAAATTGTAGTTTCCGCTCGCGGAGGAGATTTTTGCATACCAGTATAATCAAACGATTTTGAATGTTCTGATAAGCTTTTTGTCTCTATATTTGGAGAAGTAAATTCTCTCATTAACTGGTTTTCAAAAGGATCCGACCTTCTTCCATAAAATTCATTTTTAAGACTAGACCTACTAAAAGGATCTGATGATAGATGATTCGTTGTTGTTCCATTCTGGGCCAATACAGTTTCTGCAAGATCTATTCTCTTTGATAGCACTTTTATTAGCCCTCTTCTCACTATTTCATATATTAGCCTCTTGTTCTGAAACCTTACCTCTGATTTATTTGGATGCACATTTACATCAACTTGATCATACGGTATCTCTAAGTGCAGCGCTGCAAAAGGATATCTATTGCTTGGAATAAGGTCGTGATACGCATAACGAATTGCACCAATAAGTAGATTATCTTTAATTGGTCTACCATTAACAAATGTATAGATCTGAGTTGAATTGCTACGATTGACAGTAGGTTTACAGATGTATCCTGTAAGTCTAATTCCATCTTCTTCTTCACTAATTTGCAAAGAGTTTTCATGAAATTCTTCTTCTACTTCGCATAGCCTGCTAAATAATGAGGTCTGCTTAGCATACTTAAGAAGTTTCTTATTATCGGAGATAAGAGTAAACTCAATTCCATAATTGATCATTGCTAAGTTGTTTACAATATCAACAATGCTTTGTGTTTCTGCCCTTTCGGTTTTGAGAAATTTTAGTCTATTTGGTGTGGCAAAAAATAAATCTCGTACTTCAATATATGTTCCTATCGATAAAGGATAAGGAACAAGCTCTCCTATTTTTTCTCCCCCCTCATACCTTATAGACCATGCTTGATCTGCTTTGCTTGCCTTAGATGATAATTTTATTCTGCTTACTGCTGCAATTGAAGGCAAAGCTTCTCCTCTAAAGCCAAGATGCTTGATCTCTATCAATTCACTGTCACTCAATTTTGAAGTAGCATGGCGCATAAACGCAAGTTCTAAATCATCCTTTTTTACTCCGCTACCATCATCGATTACAGTAATGAGGTTACGCCCACCACTTTCTATCTTAATTTCTATCTCTGAGCTTCTGGCATCTATTGCATTTTCCACTAATTCCTTTACCACACTTGCAGGCCTTTCTATTACCTCTCCTGCTGCTATACGATTTATGGTTTTTGTATCTAAAAGAACTATTGCCATTATAATGTTGGTTTTTCTTTTACTGCTTGAGTTTGCTCCTCTCTCCATTTTTTTAATCTATCTGCAATTTCACTATTAGAAATCGACAATATAGATGCAGCAGTAATAGCGGCATTGCATGCTCCACTCTCTCCTATAGACATTGTTGAAACTGGAACACCTTTTGGCATCTGCACTATAGATAATAGACTATCTAGCCCATTTAATTGTTTGCTATGCACAGGAATACCGATAACAGGTAAATAAGTAAGCGATGCAGTCATACCAGGTAAATGAGCCGCTCCTCCTGCACCAGCTATAATAACCTTAAAGCCTTTTTCTTGAGCAGACTTAGTAAAATTAAAGAGTCTCTCTGGTGTTCTGTGTGCGGATATTATAAATACATCATGTGAAATTTCTAATTCTTTTAATAGGTTAATAGCATGCACCATAGTGCCATAATCCGACTCGCTTCCCATAATTACAGCAACATCCTTTTTCATTTTTTCTGTATTAGACATGATTTTATTTACTAACCAAATAGTATTTCAGAAGCAACAGATATTTAAATTAAATTACGAATATGATATAGCATTCTCATTAAATAGAAACTTTAAAAATTGAAATGAATCCCTATATTAAAATAAATATAGAGGTATAAATTTCGGATATTAAGGGTCTATTCATAATCTTTTTAGAAGCAAAGCGGTGGAAGCAAGAAGACGATTTGTAAGCTATAGTATTTCCTAAAGTAAATGATAAAGGTATAATAAAGTATTTGAGTTATAATGGCATATAGTGTGGATTTAAGGGAAAAGGCAGTATTGATGATAGAAAAAGGTAAGACAAAGGTTGAGGTAGCAGAGCTTATGGAGATAGGAATAGCAACTCTGTACCGTTGGTTAAAAAAGAAAGCTGCTGGTGAAAGCCTCAAGCCATCTAAAAACGGTAGCTTTATTCGAAAAATAGACCCCAAAATACTCGAAGAATATGTTACAAAGAATCCAGATCATACTCTGGCAGAGATGAAACAAAATCTTGGATTTGGAATAAACTCAATTTGGTATAGACTAAAACAGCTAAAAATTACTTTAAAAAAAAGTCACACTATATCAAGAGCGCAATCAAGAAGATAGGGAGCAATTTATTGATAAAATCTCAAAAATAGACCATTCCAGCATCTTATATATAGATGAAGCAGGAGTTGATAATAAGTTATACCGAGAATATGGACGCGCTCCAAGAGGAAAGAAAATTTATGCAGATATTCCAGGGAGAACTCGAGAGAGAATCAGTATAGTAGCCGGGTGGATTGGAAAGAGATTTATTGCACCAATGACTTTCAAAGGTGGGTGTGACAAAGAGGTATTCAATACATGGTTGGAGAAGATGTTATTACCTAAATTGCCACTTGGCACAACTATAGTTATGGATAATGCTACATTTCATAAGACCACTAAAACAAAATCATTAATAGAGTCTTTTGGCTGTCATTTGCTGTATCTTCCAACATATTCACCAGATTTGAATCCTATAGAATACTGTTGGCATACCATCAAAAGCCGCCTCAGACCTCTCATGTATAAATATACAGACTTACAGCTTTTGGTTGGTAATACCATAATGGAACTTTATCATCCATTTTAGAAAATACTATAGTATTGAATTTTGCTTATCACAATTGTCTACACTTTTCTATAAGAGTATTAGAGACTTACCTTTTGACAATACGGCAAAGATCTCTACAGTTACATCCTTTTATTTGTTTCTTTGCAACTACTTTTTTATATATGTTTCAAAACACTTTCTTTACTTCCGCTATGTTTTTTACTTCATTTATTAAAATAATCTTGCCATTTTGAAAACATTGTTGATTCACTGAAGCCACTTTTTAGGACCTGTAACACTATGTAAAATACATCCTAAATCTTCTTGATTTTGTTTCTTTCTACAGAACTCTACTCAGTTTTTCTCCTACTCATCTTGCTCTGTTTTCATAATTTACATACTCTATCTCCTGCTTTATTCCTTTCTTGAGATCATATACAGTCTCTAAAACGAGTTTGTAAAATGATTATTTCTGTATTTTAAACTTTGCAATTTCAACTTATTCTCTTTAATAGTAAGTTTTTTACAAAATAATAGTTTGAAATTACTAGTATTTTGATAAAAATTATAGTCAATTTAAAATTTTGAGTATCAGATAGTTATTGACAAGTTATATACTATTAATATATTGGTATGTTAAATATTATGATATAATATTTAATAAAGCTAGTTGGTATGTGAGAGTAAAAATTATGGAAACAATATCATTAAACAATCTGGATAGTGAAGCAATAAAAAAAAAATTGCTTGGCATAATAAGTAAAATTATAGGAAAAAATACTTGGACTCAAGCTTGTGCGGCTGAGAAACTTGGTATTGATCAACCAAAGGTGTCACAAATTAAAAGTGGTAAGATAAGTGGTTTTTCTTTAGAGAGACTGTTAGGTTTTTTGAAAAAGCTTGATCATGAAATAACAATTACAATAACAGAAAATCAATCAGTAAAAGCTAAAGAAGAAAAAGTAGAATGTAGAATTGGATCTCAATAGATCCGAAGTTGACATCTTATTTTTTGTGATATAGTATAAAGCTTATCAAGGTAGTGTTTTATGGTTGAGTCTATTGTAGAAAAGTGTGTAGAACAGGTACACAACCGTTTTAAATTGGTTCTTCTAGCAAGTCAAAGAACGCATGATTTGAGTACAGGGGCAAGCGATCCCGTTGAAATGGTTAAGTTTAAAGATCATAAGGATACGATAGTTTCTTTATATGAAATAGCAGAAAAGAAGGTGAATACCCATGAGTTGTTTAACCTTTTGGTGAAAAGGTGCAAGGAGCACATGAAAGGAAACACAGATAATACTTATATTAATAGTCCAAGTAAGCTAGCAAATTTGTTAAATTTTTCTGATCATCAACTTAACACAAGTCTGGATGTAAGTCAAGAAAGCCACGATGATGAAATGGATGATCAAGATAGTGGTGAAGAAGTACCGATTTAGAAATCTGCAGAGGTTAAATAGCTTATAAATGATTAGTATTGCTATCTATGCGCTTTTGTTCTGTATGGGTGTAATGTTATGTTGTATAGTATTTAGGTCAAGTGATGTATACAATAAGATTGTAGCATTCAATAATTTATCAACACAAGTAGTTTTACTCATAACAGCAATATCTATTATTCTGAATGATTTTTTTTTAATTGATATAGCATTGCTATATGCTAGCATCAGCTTTATATCAACTATAGCGCTAATGAGATTAATGTTGTTTTGATAATTTATGGTAGCATCCATTCTCATATTTTTAGGTGTTTGTTTAATAGTCATTTCAAGCGTAGGAGTAGTAGTATTTCCTGATTTCTATACTAGACTACATGCTGCAGGTATTGCAGATTCTAGTGGAGCAATGTTGTTGTTGATTGGTTTTGCTTGGCAAAATGAATTTTCAATCAATACTATTAAAGTTATATTATTGATTTTTATAATATGGATAGCCAATTCAACTAACAGTTATATTTTAGCGCGTACTTATTATAAAAGTAAAGACTATTAAAGAAGGTTAAGATGCTAGAAATACTGAATCTAATATTACTTTTGCTGTTACTCACGGTTACAGTTTTTATAGTTCTTTCGAAACATTTGGTTGTAAGTGCTGTTCTAATGTGTGTATTTAGTTCACTTATTGCACTTATGTACTTGATTATGAATGCGCCAGATGTTGCAATTACTGAAGCTTCTGTTGGTGCAGGATTGAGCACAGTCTTTACGTTTGCAGCACTCTCTTTGGTAAAGAATTACAAAGCAAATTTATCTCATAGCCCCACAACACTTTTTTTTATGTTATTTTTGACTGCATGTTTATCATACTTTATGATTCAATTACCAGATTTTGGCAGTCATAATGCTCCAGTTCACTTGCACGTTGCTCCTTATTATGTAGAAAATACTGAAAAAGCTATTGGTATTCCTAATATAGTGACAGCTGTTTTAGCAAGCTTTCGTGGCTATGACACATTTGGAGAAACTATAGTAGTTTTTACTGCTGCACTTTGTATAATGTTAATATTAGAAGAGAAAGAAAGTGATTAAAGATCCGGTATTAAGTGCAGTAACATTTTTGATGATACCTTTTATCATTTTGTTTGGTTTATACATACAGTTTCATGGTGACTATACTCCAGGTGGAGGTTTTCAGGCGGGAATAATTATTGCTTCTGGGATAATATTATATTCTATGTTATTTGATATACCTACAACTTTAAAAGCAATACCTTACTCTATTATCAAATTTACTAACGTACTAGGTATTTTAACCTATGGAGGAGCTGGTATTATAACAGTTTTATTTGGCCAAAATTTTTTATCCTATAGTATATTGTCAGCTGATAGTAGAACAGGTCAAAAATTGGGTATTTTCTTAGTGGAGCTGGGTGTATTGCTTACCGTCTCTTCTTCCATGTTAATCATATATATAAATTTTGCTCGCAAGAAAAAACAATGACTCTATATAATTATGTAGGCATTACTATATTAATGGTGCTAGGTTTCTATATCATTGTAAATGATAAAAACTTAATCAAAAAAATGATGGGATTAAGTGTCTTACAAGCATCTGTTTTATTGTTTTACATATCTTTAGGGTATGTAAAAAGTTCTTCACCTCCTATATTGACTTCAAATTTTCACTTATATACCAATCCTATACCTCACGTCTTAATGCTTACTGCTATAGTGGTTGGAATTGCAACATTTTCAGTTGGATTGTCCATAGTAGTAAGAATGGAGAGATTAGTTGATTAAGAAGAGTGTGAATAAATTGACAGTATCTTAAACTATATGAAGTAGCAAGTAACTATAAATTAAGAATAAAACTATAAGCTTGCTAATTGTAAGTTTATTTGATAAGTAAGAAATAAAATTGTAAACTGTAAAGGTAATGATGTCAACTATTAATGGTACGGAAGATAGGAAAAAGATCATCAAAGATCTTGTAACCAAAAGTATAAGAAAGGGCGGTTTTATCACTTTTGATGATATAAATGATAAGTTGTCAGATGAAAGTTTTCCACCTGATTTTATAGATGATACTATAGCTTTATTGCAAGACTCTGGAATTAACATACTCGAAAGTAGTGAAGATGAGGAAGAAGCTCCTTCTAATGATGGTGGTAATAAGCTTGATGATGATGAGACATCGTTGAATACTACTACAACTTTAGTGCAAAATGATGATCCAGTAAGGATTTATTTACAAGATATGAGCTCTGTAAAGCTTTTGTCACGAGCAGATGAAATTAAGATAGCAAAAAAAATTGAATCTGAAAAGCATAACATGTTACGTGCAATAATTGAAACATCAGTGGCATTCAAAATAATCAAAACATGGCGTGATGATTTAAGTGGTGGAACTTTTTTACTGAGAGAAATTATAAATCTGGATGCAATTTATAACTCTGATTTCAATATGGTAGACAAAGAAGAAAGTGAAGCTGAAGATGTTAGAGATTGTGTTAATGATGAGGAAAAAGGTAATGAGAGTGAAGACATAAGTTCAGCTAACTTAAATATTTCTGTTCTTGAAATGGAAAGTGATTTATTGCCAAAGGTTATCACGGCATTGGATGAGATCATTGCTTTAACAAATGAAGCATTGGTATTGAAAAAAAATTCTAAAGATTTCTCTAATGAGCTAGAAAATTTATATAATCAAATATGGTCTGTAGCATTACAAATTCAGTTTAGTGATGCTGCTATTACCAGAATTACACAAAAACTTTACGAAATAAATAGACTAATCACGTTTGAAGAAGCTAATCTTATTACTGAAGCTAGAAAGTACGATATTGATAGAGAAAGTTTTTATAATGTTTATGATGATGTGCTTTTAGAGCACGAGTTTAGTGAAATAAGTTTTCTCAAGATTAATGAAAATCAATCTCTTTTTACAGGTGAATTAAAAAATAAATTCTTAAGGTTTATAAACGATAGCTATGAGTATATAGCTAGTGCCTTAAGCAATATTAAGAGTTATGTACAAGGAGATAAAGTTCAGGAGTTTAAGAAGGTAATCAAGAGAATACAGAAACATGAACAAGAAGTCTCTCAAGCAAAGCAAGAAATGATTAAGGCTAATTTAAGGCTAGTGGTTTCGATTGCTAAAAAGTATTCAAAAAGAGGCCTTGATCTGCTTGATTTGATACAAGAAGGTAATATTGGTCTTATGAAGGCTGTGGATAAGTTTGATTACAAACGTGGGTATAAATTTTCGACTTATGGTACTTGGTGGGTAAAACAATCAATCACTAGGGCAATACCTGAACAGTCTAAAGTAGTTAGAATACCAGTACATATGGTGGAAATTATCAGTAAAATCAACAAAGCATTAAGAAAGATGACTCATGAAATGGGTAGAGAGCCTACATTAGAGGAATTGAGTATAGAATTGGCAATGCCGCTAGAAAGAATACGCAAAGTTATGAAGATAGCAAGAGATCCGGTAAGTCTTGAAGCTCCAACAGGAAAGGATGATAGTAGTACCTTCGGTGATTGTATAGAAGATAAGCGAGTTTCTAAACCAGAGGATGCTGCAATACTTGCCGACTTGCGTGGCATTACGACCAATGTTCTTGCAACTTTAACACCAAAAGAAGAAAGAATTCTAAGGATGCGCTTTGGCCTTGGTAAAGATGGAAAGGAGCATACCTTAGAAGAAGTAGGAAAAATTTTTAATGTTACACGTGAAAGAATTAGGCAAATAGAGGCAAAAGCACTACGTAAGTTGAAACATCCAAGCCGTGCTAAAAAACTTAGAGGTTTCTTTTAAGGCAGAAGGGCTGCTCAAAAAATAGGTAAATTCAGCCAAAGTTCTATAATTTTACCCTATTTTTCTTTTTTTATAGGCTTTATAGAGCAGTATGATTAGATATTGAATGTTATGGCAAATAAAAATAATAACTCTAATTCAAAGTGTAAAAATTTTTGTGTTCTGGGTGATAGTTTATCTGATAATGGTGTAATTATTGAAATTTTAATAACTTATCCTTTGTAAGAAATGTGAAACTTAATGCCCCTTTTTATTAAGGAGGATTTTTAGCAATGGCCTTACTGTTGTTGAATATGTAGCAAAGTATTTAGGTTTAGAAGAATTTAAGTCATCATAGAGATGCTCATTTTTTGATCGATACTATGAACAGCAAGATCATAACTATGCGATTTTATATGCAACAGCATCTGAAATTCTTAACCCTATTTTTTCTTATTTCCTCAATAAATTTCGTTTAGTTAATCAGCTAAACGCAGTAATTAAACATCATCCAGACGTAGGTAAAGGAGATTTTATTTTTCATTATAATCGAGGAAATAATATTATGGGTGCCACTGCTTATAACAATGTTAAAGCAGAAAAAGTATTGAAATAAAGCGGTTAGTGAAATATGTATGCATTTGGTTCTAAATGAATATGGTGTAAAGCATGTGATTGTTGCAAATGTGACTGAGGTTGGTTTGATACTAGCTTTAATAAAGACGAAAAGCAAGAGAGCTGGCTGCAAAGCTTACACAGAGTTTCAATACAAAATTAGCTAATGATTTAGATTATATGAAGAAAGGTGCAGATCTTGAAATAAAAGCATTCGATCTTAACTCTAAAATGAAAAGTATGCTTGGTAAATATAAGAGCAAAGGGTTAAATGATCGAGATGCATACCTATCAAACATCGTAGACCAGTTTGGGGGAGGGTGATTTGGAAAAAGTATGAAGATACTCTTGTTGATATTTAAAGGAAGGCTTGATACTTACTATAATTCTGGATGCAGCACAGAAATACTAAAGGATTATTTCTTCTTTGATTATTTTTATACAACTGCAGAACCTTATTGTGAAGTTGGTAATGAAATGTATGAGTTGATAAAAAATTAGATTTCTTTTAAACATCTTTACGGTTTGTAGTAACTATCTGCGTATCTGAATGGTAAAGGTAGGGGGGTAAACAAAGTAATCTAAAATATAGAGAAAATACACAACGGTGCTTGATACATAGCTATTACGATTTTATTCTCTTTTTGTCATTTTAGTGCTAGAATGACATTCTGCTAGTGAAGTTTATTCTTTGATATATTAACTATAAATATAGAGAAGTCTTACTAAATAAAAAGGTAAAAGGAACCTCTGAGTAGTGAAATTTTGACTCTATATTACTGTAAGTGGTGCTGTAATAATGTTCTAACAAGCGCGACTTGGCTGAGTATAGAAAAAATTTAAAAAACCGCTATAATTTTACGTAATCTACCAATAAACACCTAAGTTTTTACTGGATTTTGTGATTGATCCTACAGTCAAAAACAAATTTTGAGTCATAAATACTTTTAGTGCCATAATAAAATAGGGAGGTTTGTCAAGTAAAGTTCTTTATTTCATCAGATGCGCTGCCAAATTGTTATGCAAGCAAGTTTTTTAGTTTTCGTATATCCGAAGTAATTCTTGTGCATTGGCCTTGATTAGAGTCGGACATTCTCTATCATTTAATAATGAATGCAATATTTCAATTGCACCTTTAATGTCGTTACTGTGTATCTTTACTATAGCGATAGCTTCTTGGCTTGAATAAGGGTACACTGCATTTGATTCTAAATTACTAATTTTATCTTTATTTGTTTTTTCAACGCTGGAGTGAAGTAAGCTCATTACTTCTAAGTATTGTGCTAACTCACGCAAAACATCAGGAGCATCTTTATCGTCTGCCAAATCATTATAAATAATAGATGCTGTGTCTGTTGGCATTGAATCTGAGATATGATTGAATGCGCGTTCAAAATTTGCTAAATACTCCCAATTTGAATCTATTTCTTCTAGCAGCGACTTATTATCTTTTTTTAAGAATAATACTTCGTAAAACTTGTCACCTGCAGTTATAGATTGTTTTGTGTTATCAATGTTGCGCAATAAGTATAATGTGATGCCAACTAACATTGGCGCGAGAGCAAGCAGAAAGATGTATTTTTTCATGGTAATATTCCAAATAGTTATATATTTATACATTAATGCTTTTGATTTGCAAAAACATATTGACATAGTGATTATATCACATAATAATATTCTTAAGGTTGTTTGAATAGTTGGAGATTAAAATATTTCTAAAGTAGAAATAAAGACAGCAGTATTAAGCTAAATTATTTTTTGTCGGATTTATCCGATGTACCCTCAACCTTTTATAGGTTGAAGTCTAAATTTGAGAGTTTGATCCTGGCTCAGAATGAACGCTGGCGGCAGGCCTAACACATGCAAGTCGAACGGAGTTATATTGTAGCTTGCTATGGTATAACTTAGTGGCAGACGGGTGAGTAATGTATAGGAATCTACCTAGTAGTACGGAATAATTGTTGGAAACGGCAACTAATACCGTATACGCCCTACGGGGGAAAAATTTATTGCTATTAGATGAGCCTATATTAGATTAGCTAGTTGGTGGAGTAATAGCCTACCAAGGCAATGATCTATAGCTGATCTGAGAGGATGATCAGCCACACTGGAACTGAGATACGGTCCAGACTCCTACGGGAGGCAGCAGTGGGGAATATTGGACAATGGGCGAAAGCCTGATCCAGCCATGCCGCATGAGTGAAGAAGGCCTTTGGGTTGTAAAGCTCTTTTAGTGAGGAAGATAATGACGGTACTCACAGAAGAAGTCCTGGCTAACTCCGTGCCAGCAGCCGCGGTAATACGGAGAGGGCTAGCGTTATTCGGAATTATTGGGCGTAAAGGGCGCGTAGGCTGGTTAATAAGTTAAAAGTGAAATCCCGAGGCTTAACCTTGGAATTGCTTTTAAAACTATTAATCTAGAGATTGAAAGAGGATAGAGGAATTCCTGATGTAGAGGTAAAATTCGTAAATATTAGGAGGAACACCAGTGGCGAAGGCGTCTATCTGGTTCAAATCTGACGCTGAAGCGCGAAGGCGTGGGGAGCAAACAGGATTAGATACCCTGGTAGTCCACGCTGTAAACGATGAATGTTAAATATGGGAAGTTTACTTTCTGTATTACAGCTAACGCGTTAAACATTCCGCCTGGGGACTACGGTCGCAAGATTAAAACTCAAAGGAATTGACGGGGACCCGCACAAGCGGTGGAGCATGTGGTTTAATTCGATGCAACGCGAAAAACCTTACCACTTCTTGACATGGAAATCATACCTATTCGAAGGGATAGGGTCGGTTCGGCCGGATTTCACACAAGTGTTGCATGGCTGTCGTCAGCTCGTGTCGTGAGATGTTGGGTTAAGTCCCGCAACGAGCGCAACCCTCATCCTTAGTTGCTATCAGGTAATGCTGAGTACTTTAAGGAAACTGCCAGTGATAAGCTGGAGGAAGGTGGGGATGATGTCAAGTCATCATGGCCTTTATGGAGTGGGCTACACACGTGCTACAATGGTGTCTACAATGGGTTGCAAGGTGCGCAAGCCTAAGCTAATCCCTAAAAGACATCTCAGTTCGGATTGTACTCTGCAACTCGAGTACATGAAGTTGGAATCGCTAGTAATCGTGGATCAGCATGCCACGGTGAATACGTTCTCGGGTCTTGTACACACTGCCCGTCACGCCATGGGAATTGGTTTCACTCGAAGCTAATGGCCTAACCGCAAGGAAGGAGTTATTTAAAGTGGGATCAGTGACTGGGGTGAAGTCGTAACAAGGTAGCAGTAGGGGAATCTGCAGCTGGATTACCTCCTTAGGCTTTGTACGTAATTCACCATTTCAAATAATAGTGTCATTATGTACTATACTGCTGTCTTTACTTCTACTTTATTTTTTAATTTCTCGATAACGAAATTTTATGAGTAATAGGCCTCTTTCCCCATATTTACAAATATATAAAGTACAAGTTACTAGTTTTTTTTCTATTATGCATAGATTGACTGGTATCTTGCTATTTCTTTTATTAATCATACTTTCTTGGTATTTTATATTATATGTTTACTCCCCTAAGTTAATTATAGTAAGGTGCTTAAATGCATTATTGTTCACTCCTGTTGCTAAATTAGCTTATATCTTATGCTTTGTAAGCTTTGTGTATCATTTTCTTAATGGTATTCGTCATTTATTGTGGGATGCTGGGCTTAATTTAGAAATTGCTAGTGTTTTAAAAAGTGCTATGTTACTAACAATAATGCTATTTCTTTCTACTATGGCTTTTTTATTTATATTTATATGAGTCAATCTGTAAATTCAGTACATCATTGGTGGATCCAGCGTGTTTCTGCGGTGATTTTGTTATTTTTATTTCCTTGGTTTATTTACTCATTTTCTTGCACATTTTATGTTGATAGCCCTTTATCTTTTAATGAAAGATTATTTCAGGCTATTAATCATCCACTAGAGCTTTTGTTTTTTGTTATACTGGTGTTTTGCATTTTTTGGCATGCAGTTCTTGGAATGCAAGTAGTGTGCGAAGATTACATACACAGTGTACCTCTAAGAGTTTTTACGATTACTTGTATAAAGTACTTGTCGAGCATTACTTATATAATCCTCGCTTTTACAATCTTTGTCTTCTACAGGCATATTTTCTTGTAAAATTGCCAATTCTGTGTTAATATATTATTAGTGTACTAGTTTTATCATTGAACTATAGTGATTTTGGTTTAGCAATATGTTAGAGACATTGAAAAAGTGGGGAACAGACCTTACGCTAAAAGTGAAGGATCTATTTAGTTCATCTGAGTCTCAAGTTTATGTCAAAGATCTTAGAAAGGTAATGGTATATAAGGATGGGAGGAAATGCCAGTATCCAAAAAATTATGATCAAATTGTACAGTCTGCTAAAATCATAGAAAACAGGGATATGCATGGAAATGCTATACTAGATAAAGATAAAAATCCAACCTATAAACTTTTGTATGGTCAAAAAGATGAGAATGGAAAACAACCAAGTTTCAGATTATCTTTAGTTACCGAAGATAAAGATAATGATAGATCTTATTTTACTATCAATTATATAGACAATCAGGATAAGCAAATTCCTATAGATTGGTTAAGTAAGTCATACTTTGAGCCATTAGGCTTTTCGAGAATGGATTTGAAAAAACACGTGCCAATTTTCGAAGCTCAAAAAACTAATGATCCTAAATATCCGTTTGAATTAACTCACTCTTCTGTGCTAATGAAAAAGGTAAAAAATGGAGAATTACTATACACTAGTAATTATAAAAAATTAAGCACTAATTTTTCAGAAATTAGAGATCAAAATGGTAGTCTAGAGCTAGATAAAAGTCTGATATCTGTTCCTATTGTTTTTGCTGCGGGTTTAGCTAAGATTTGTGCTAGACTGCTGACTTTCATTCCTATAAAATTAGGAGAGAATTTGATAGCTAGAAAAAATCGAGTTGCAAAATCTTTTGGTTATCTTTTTTTCACTCCTGCAGTGGTAGTAAAAAATTTAGTAAATATGGGAGCTACAATACTTAAGGTTCCAATTTTATTATTTGTAGCAAATGAGAAAAAGTATGGTGATGCTTATCTTACTATGTCGAAACACCAATTGAAAGAATGTTGGAAAGAAATAAAAAGCGACTTTAATGTTGTTACAAATGGGGAAAGGCCAAAGCCGAAGCAGAAGGATCATAAGCCACTCAGTATAGTGGGCACATGGGATGAGCTTGACGCTAGAAGTCCAGGTATTGAAAGAGACTTGGAAAAGGCGCTGAATAAAAGTAGTGAAAGTATAGATAAATCCAGAGAATCAGGTGTTGGAGAAAGCTTAAAGGAGAAGCCGCAAAACAAAACTGATAAAAAAATAGCTGCAGCCGTTAATCAAAAAAGCAGCACTCCTCATATTGATAGAGAGATAGAAAGAAGACAAGACTCATCACGAAATGTAGGGATTCCATAATGCTCGTAGTCAACCATCACTTTAAATTACTTTTTACTTTAATCATCTCACAATAAAAACTTGCATGCATTTTGCCGTTAGTATAAGATATTAATCAAATAATTAATATCTTAATTAAATGCGCCCTGTAATACTGTGTGGTGGTAGTGGCAGCAGACTTTGGCCTCTATCTAAGCCAAAGCAATTTCAGAAAATATTTAGTCAGAATACTATGTTTCACAACACTTTGTTGAGGCTAAAAGGCGATTATATGCCACCCATCATTACCACAAATATACAATATGAGTCATTATTGATGCAGGAATTACATTCATTACAGGAATGTAAAGTAGTTTTTGAACCAGTTAAAATTGGGACAGCGGCAGCAACACTAATTGCTGTGCTTCTCTGCGATAGGAACGAGACAATCTTAGTTCTGCCTTCAGACCATTTTATAGGTGATTTGAATAGTTTTTATGTTTCTATTGAGAAAGCGTCTAAGCTAGCCTCTGAAACTGACTCTATAGTCACTTTTGGGGTAAAGCCTCATGAATTCAATTCTGAATACAGCTATATAAATGCAGTATATGGTCAGAAAGAAAAATGTCATATAGTAAAAGATTTTACAGAAAAACCCGAGCGTAAGGTAAGTAACGATCATTATTGGAACTCTGGAATATTTGTGTTTAGAGCAAAACGCTATATAGATGAGATAAAAAAAATTGCTCCGACTCTCTATAATTTATGTTGTGAAAGTATGAAGCATTTTGTATCACGAGAGAGATTTCTGTATTTAGAACAGCAAAATTGTGCAGGAATGGGTGATACATCTATTGATCACCTAGTGATAGAAAAAGCAGAAAATATTGTAATGATAGAAGCCAATTTCGATTGGATGGATGTTGGCACTTGGGGTTCAGTTTTAGAGTTAAGTAAGAGATTTAATAAGAATTTTGAGTCGTTTCAAGCTGTAACCAAAGGAAGAGAGCCAGTTTTGATGACAGAAAATGATGCAAAAAATTTACTAGGTAGAGTTTATAAACGGCCAAGTAAGAGCCTAATGTTGTTCATTAATAAAGTTAAGGAAGTAAAGCCAATAAGGAAAGAGATTAAGCCATGGGGATTTTATAGTGTAGTTTTAATGGGCAAGGATTTTCTTATAAAATACCTTTTTATAAATCCACTGAGCTGCACTTCTAAGCAATTTCACCACTATAGAGATGAGTACCATATAATACTATCAGGGGTTGGATGCGTGAGTTTAGATGACAAAACATATGCTATAACAAAAAATCATGTAGTAGAGATTCCAAGGAAGGTGTTTCATAAAATTGAGAATAAAAGTACAAGATTTCCTCTTGAGATAGTTGAGTTTCAGGTAGGAAAGTTTTTATCTGATAATGATATAGTAAGATTGGACGATATATATGGAAGGTCTTAATATAGAATATTGAATATATTCTATAAGCTTGCTAAATTTAGACAACCTAATTTGAGGTAAAGGAAAAATTACAGTTATATGAAGCATAAAAAGTATGATATTTAAATCTTAGTATAATGTCTATTGCCTTTGAATTTACTATGGCTATTCGCTATTTGCGAGCAAAGAATTCTAGATTTTGCTCTATAATGGCCTTGTTTTCTATTATTGGTATTGCTCTTGGAGTTGCAACGCTAATAGTAGTAATGTCTGTAATGAATGGGTTCAGAGCAAAGCTGCTCGACTCTGTACTTGGCATTAATGGTCATATTAATGTTTACTTTGATAGAAGCATAAATTCAGATTACCACGCAGTGTTAAAATCTATTGAGAAAATCCCAGGTGTATTAAAAGCTACTTCTATGACCAATGATCAAGTGATCGTTGCAGCAAATAGTGGAATTGTGGGTAGCGTAGTCCGTGGTGTGTCAACTAAAGACTTACTTAATAATACTACCGTTAAGAATAATGTAATTATGGGTAACGTGGAAAAATTCGATGAGGGTATCATAATAGGGGCAAGATTAGCAGAAGCTTTGAATATTGATTATGGTGATAACATTATGCTTATATCACCTGAAGGATTTGATGCACTGTCTGGTGAAATACCAAAAATGAAAGAATATAAAGTTGTAGCAATATTTGATATGGGTATGTTTGAGTACGACAATACCTTGATGTATATGCCCATGAAATCAGCTCAGGCTTTTTTTAATTATAAAGATAGTGTGAGAAATATAGAAGTGTTTATAGACGATATTGCTGCGGCTAATAAGCTAGCAAATGCTATAGTAGAAGAAACAGGAATGAAAGCTGAAAGTTGGCAATCTCAGCAAAGCCATTATGTTAATGCTTTAAAAACTGAAAGAAATGTGATGTTTTTAATTCTTACTTTGATTATAGTTGTGGCAGCATTCAATATTGTTTCAAGTTTGATGATGATAGTGCAAGAAAAGAAATCTGCAATTGCAATTATGCGTACGTTTGGTGCAACAAGCGGAAGCATTATGCGCATATTTTGTGCTTGTGGATTGCTGATTGGTTTTACAGGAACTTGTCTTGGCTCTATTATAGGGGTTGTTTTTTCTCTCAATATTGAAAGTATTAGAGTGTTTTTAGAAAACATTACCAACATCAAACTGTTTGATCCTATGATATACTTTTTTTCAAGTTTGCCAGTGATATTAGTCTCTCAAGATGTGATTAACATTTCTGCACTTGCATTGTTCTTATCATTTTTAGCGACAATTCCTCCTGCATTACAAGCAGCTGCTCAAGATCCTGTGGAGATATTACGTTATGAATGATACTTGGAGAAAATGCATAGGTTGGTTCTTAATTATATTGTTGTTTGTTAGCTATATTACAATAAATAACATAATATTTTTTAAAATAAATCAGCAAGAGAGTGAAAATAGTATAAGTATTGTAACGGAAAAGATAGATGAACTTAAAATGTTGCTTGAAGTTAATCAAATTAAGGTAGAGAAAAAGATATTTGATTTAAAGAGAAATCTGCACACTCAATGTGAGCAAGGTGACGGTAGTTCAAGGCATAAGAACCTCGCAAAGTTGCTGCTACTTGTGATTAAGATGAAGAATTCGTTATTGCAAGAAGCCAAGTTTGATAATCATATAAATTCAATAAAGCCTTTGATATCAGAGCTTGACGATCCAGAAATAGAAAATGCAGTAAATGAATTGGAAAATTTGAAAGAAGTAGATACTTTATGCGGGTTGAAATTGTCTTTTGAGAAGAACATGACTGTTATTAACTACAATAAAAGTAACTTGTTTAAAAAAATCATTTCAAATTGGATAAAGATAGATGATCGTAGTGATCCACTCAGGTTAAAGCTTGCGGAAATTGAAGAATTAATAAGCGATAATGATTGGCAGAGCATAGCCACCGCAATAAGTGACTTAACATACCCAGAATTCAAACCATGGCTTAATAAATTGAATGATTTTATTGTAGCTTTCAAGAATACTTCAATAATATATCGTCACTTATTACAATACATCTCATGATTTATTTTATAATTTTTGCTTTTTCGTTTTTATTTGGCATATGGATCAAGGTAAGTGGTGAAGTAATAAAATTGGAATTAGGCAATTACACTATAAGTATTGATCTATATTTCGTTATTCTTGCTTGCGTAGTCTTATTATTTTTATTGATTGCAGTTGCACGTTTTTGTTCTTCTATTTCATCAACATTTGCTAACATAAAAAATAGAAGAAGAAGTAGGGAAGAATTGCTTCTCTTTGAAGCTTTCTTTAGCTTAGACTTAGGTAATATAGAGAACACCAATAAGCTAATTAAAAATCTAAATGAAGAAAGTGATAAATTATCTTTAGTAAAGCTCTTTAATTCAGGTAAAACGGGAAATTACAGCTTTTTCAGCCATAATTTAACGAGTATTGCAAGTAAAAATCGCAACTTAGCTCTACTTCTGATCAATAAACTGATTATTCACCTAAAGCAAGAAAGGTTAGTCTTTCAAAAATTTATAGAATATTGCTCTAGTTCAATTAATGATAAAATTTTGTCTATTCCCTTTCAAATAGAGCATTGTATATTGCAAGAAGATTGGATAAATGCAATTTCAAAGTTAAAGGAAGCTATCAAATTCAATATTTTTCTTCCCTTTGATCGTAAAAAGATGTTAGCGGTTTTTTATTGCGCTTTAGCAAAGCAATACGAAAGCAAAGGAAGTTTTTACAAAGCTATAGATTATTTAGCTAAAGCACAAAGTTATTATGCAACTTTTCAGCCCATCAATTATTTAAAGGCAGAATTATATATCAAGCTTGAAAAAATCAGAAAAGCTTCCACAGTATTAGAGGAAGAGTATAGAGTAAATCCTACTCCTCAATCAGCTAGAATGTATATCAAATTAAATAATAAAGGCGCTGAAAGACTATATAACTTACGCCCTGATTATTATTTTAGTTATTGCTTGCTTGCTTTGTCTTCAATTAGCTTAGGGAAATATGATCTTGCAAGTCAGCATTTAGATATTGCTATGAAAAAAGCTAATTACATATCAATCTACCTTGTTATGGTACAGCTCAAGATTATGCTACAAGAGTATGATCAAGCAATTTACTGGCTAAATAAGATGGACTCAGAAGCTGTGCCTGATCCAGGTTGGAAATGTGTTGATTGTAATAAAGAGCTAAAGCAATGGGATTATAAGTGCTCAAGTTGCAATAGTCTTAATTGTATTTACCTTATATTATAAGACTCCATAAGGTGTGATACTTTTACATCGAGATTGCTTTAATATAATCTTTATCTCAAAACAGTAAATCTGTGAGTTTCTTAGTTAGGTTTGACTCCAATGTCAAAAAAACTTGTTTTTAGACATTACCAGTTATATATTTTAATAAATTAGAATTATATACAAAATGAAGAGCTTAAAGGAATTATCCTTAAGAATTAAAAATATTAAGTCTGTGCAGAAAATCACGAAAATAATGCAAATGGTTTCTGCAGCAAAATTATTACAAAGCCAAAAGAAATTATCAAATTCAAAATTGCATATATCTAAGCTGCATAGCATTATTTCTTCACTAGCGCTATCAGCGGATCAAGAGTTACTAGCAAGAATTCTAAATATCAATAATGAAGATTCTTTCCTAGTATTTATTATTGCATCTGATCGTGGTTTATGTGGCAGCTTTAACTCCTCTGTTGTTAAATTCAGTCAGGAGCATATAAACAAATTAATTGCAAATGATAAGAAAGTAGACATTGTTTTTTTTGGTAAGAAAGCTTTTGAGACAGGCAAAAATAGATTTAATTCTAAAAATATCTTGAAGGTTGAAAATAGTAAGGGAATCACACTAAAGCGTGTGGAAGCCTTGGTTAGTGATATAGATCTAAGTAAATACAATAAAGTTAAGGTTTTTTACAGTAAATTCTATAATACCTTCATGCAAAAGCCAATATTAGAAACAATAAAACCATGGAGTAAAGACTCATTATTAATTGATAATTCTGTAGTTAGTCCTCTAACAGATTACAGCTATGAGTATGAACCACAAAATATTGAGTTTATTTTAAAATCTTTGACTCAAGATTATGTTACAGCTGCTCTTTATTCTGCTTTACTTGAAAGTGCAGCAAGTGAAAATAGTGCTAGGATGGTTGCTATGGAATCAGCAAACAGAAATACAAAAGAAATGCTAAATAAACTAGCATTACTTTATAATCGTTCTCGTCAAGCAGCAATTACAACTGATTTGATTGAAGTTATAGGTGGTGCAGAATCTTTATAGAAACTCAAGGAATGAAAAATGAATATATTAAATATTGCAGCAGATATCACTAAACTAATAAAAAAGCAGAATCAAGACGCAGAAGTTACAATATATGAAACTAATAAGACCTCGGTTTCTCAGCGTCTGTCAAAAATTGAACAAATATCACAATCTAGAAACTGTACTGTCGGAATTAGAGCTATAGCAGGTAAGAACAAAGCTGCGTATATTTCCACAAACGATTTGAATAATCTTAGTAGTGCAGTGAGCCAAGTGGTGGAAATGGCAAAGAATGCCCAGGAAGATCCTTATATTAGTTTTGCTGTAGATGGCAGTAATTATATCTCTTCTGCAGATTTAAATATCTCAGATAATAATGTTGTAACAATTGATAAATTAAAAGAAATTACTGAAGCTGCAGAAAATTCAGCTCTTGCACATAAAAATATTATTAATTCCGAAGGAGCTTCATCTTCACATACTTCAGTAAATACAGTATTATCAACCGTTTCTGGTTTTGTTGGTTCATTTAGTAAGTCAACTTTTGTTAATCAGGTTTCTGTTGTTGCTGGAGAAAAGAGTGAAATGAAAATAGGCTACGATTACGATGTAGCATGCAACTTCAGTGATTTAAAAACACCGGAGTCAATAGGGAAAGAAGCAGCAAAAAGAGCAATAGATCAATTGGATTCATGTACAATCAGGACAGGCAAATTTCCGGTTGTTTTTGAAAAAAGAGCAGCAAAAGAGCTAGTAAAGAGCTTTGCTTCTGCCATAAATGGTAGCAATATTGTAAATAATAGCTCTTTTTTGAGAAATAGTTTAAATACTCAAATTTTTAATACTGAGATTAGCATTATCGATGATCCATTGTTACCAAGAGGTATAGCATCAAGACCATTTGATGGGGAAGGAATGATGAGTAGGAGAAATGAATTTGTAAAAAATGGAGTACTACAAAACTGGATTTTAGATCTATATTCGGCTAAGAAATTAAACTTGGAAACGACCGCAAATGCAACTCGTACAAGTAATGCTGCAATTATTCCTTCAGCTAGTAACTTCTATTTCAAAAATGGTAATAGGTCATTTAAGGAATTAATTGAGGAAGTAAAAGAAGGAATATATGTAACTGATTTATTTGGTTTTGGTGTTAATTTAATCAATGGCGACTATAGTCAAGGTGCATGCGGATTTTTTATAGAAAATGGTAAAATAACTGACCCAATACACGAAATTACTGTTGCTGGCAATTTGAAAGATATGTTTAGCAATTTGGTTGTTGCAAATGATCTAACTTTCTGTGGGCAATTTAATTCACCAACGATTAAAGTTAGTGAAATGACAGTTGCAGGTTCACTTGGTGGTTAAAAATTTTAGTTGCATTAAGTACAATAATTGTGTACTATTACTATGTAATGTTAAGAATAGACTATGGAGTATAGAAGTTTAGTTGCAGTAACTAAGCTTAAAGCATTCTAAATCGTAATTTCAAAGTTTTTCATCACATTAATAATATTAGTTAGTAGTTTAGGAGTTATCCATATGGAATTTGGTAATATAAAATGGTTTAATGTTGAAAAAGGCTATGGTTTCATCAAGCCAGAAGGTAAAGGTGAGGACGTTTTTGTACATGTTAGTACATTAGAACGTTCAGGAATAAGACCTGATGCACTTCGAGGAGAGGATAAAAAGAAAGGAATGAAAGGGGAAAGAGTAAGTTATGAGCTTAAAGAGGAGCGTGGTAGGAACGGGGAAGATAAAAAGTCTGCAATAAATTTAAGATTAGAAGATTAGTCTATCGTGAAGCTTTTTAATAGGGTAATGTATTGTGAGTAATTTTCATGAAATGGGGCTTCCAACTTTGCTTAGGCAAGCTCTAAGTAAAAATAATCTTTGTGTTCCAACCCCGATTCAAATGCAAGCGATTCCTCTAGCTCTCCAGGGCAAAGATATTCTTGGATCTGCTCAAACGGGAACTGGAAAGACTTTGGCATTTGCTATTCCACTGGTTGCTAAATTGCTGAATGAGCCAAGCATTGGTTCAGCTTTAGTCATCGTGCCAACCAGAGAGCTTGCTCATCAGGTAACAAATGAGATAAGAAAACTCTTATCTCAAAATTCTGTACTAAGAGTCGCTTTGTTGATTGGAGGTGAGCCTATTTTTAGGCAGCTAAATCAGCTTCAGAAAAAACCACAAATCATAATAGGTACTCCTGGTCGTATTATAGATCATATTGAGCGTAAAGCTTTGATTACTCGCAATGTCAGCACTCTTGTACTTGATGAAACGGATCGTATGTTTGATATGGGCTTTGGAATTCAAATTGAAGGGATCATGAAATATCTGCCAAAAATACGTCAGACTCTTATGTTTTCTGCAACTCTTCCTAGTGATATAGTTAAACTTACTGAGAAGTACCTTAATCAGCCAGAGCGTGTTTCTGTTGATTGTCAGGCTACAACTTCTGCAAAAATTAAGCAAGAAATTGTTTATGCATCAGAATCAGAAAAATATGGAAAACTTATTACACAATTATGTCAGCGCAAAGGATCGATCATTATTTTTGTCAAAACAAAGCGAGGAGCGGATCAGCTAGCTGACAAATTGCACAAAGATGACTATAGCGCTTTGGCAATTCATGGTGATTTAAGGCAGCACAAGCGTAAAAGAGTCATTAATTCTTTTCGTCGTGGCCGCAATCAAATCATGGTTGCAACAGATGTTGCTTCTCGCGGCCTTGATATTCCGCACATTCAACATGTTATCAATTATGATGTACCACAATCGCAAGCTGATTATGTTCATCGTATAGGTAGAACTGCACGTGCGGGAGCTGAAGGATTTGCATTATCTTTTGTTACACCTCAAGATAAGAGAAGACTGCCTGCACTAGCAGATAAAGAAGGAGAGCCAAATTTTGATTGTAGTATGCAATCTCAAAAACGTAACAGCAAAAAGATCTTTAAAAGGCCAAGTACGTAAAAGGCTAAATACGGTAGAAAAAAGATCAATGTATTTAAGAAGAAAAGCAGAGTACTAGAAAAAGCGTATTAATGTACTTAACTATTCTTCTATTCTTTAAAAGCTCCAGTAAGCTTGCTGCAAAGTGAAGTGATTGGAGGATGGTAGAAAGAATATATAGCTAGCCCAAATTAGATTTACCTACAATTTGATAATCTTAATTCTGCTGCTTATAACGTTTTGAGATTATCACAACGGTATAATGTTAGGCTGTGTGGACTATAATCTGTAGCTTCATTCAATTTGGCTACAACGAGCTGCTAGATTTCAGTTTTTTTAATAATTGTGTGCTACTAATTATATATAAATTTACACTTTTAAAGATAATAGATGATTTCTAAAAATTTGGAGGCAAGTTTAAATAGAGCGTTACAGATTGCTTCTGATTGTAAGCTTAAATATGCAAAAGTGGAACATTTGTTGCTAGCATTAACCAAAGATGTGGATGTAAATTATGTTTTATCAAGATGTAACATCAGAGCTGGTGAAATCATAAATATAGATAATATTATATTAAGGAATGATCATGGTAATAATACAAAAGGTTTTTTACAAGACAACTCCGAATTAACTGTCAACAAAGTTGAGCCTGATGTGCTATTTCAACGCATAGTACATAAAGCCATGATACGAGCTCATCGTCTGGGAAGAAAAGAAATAAATGGAGCAAGTATTCTATTAGAGATTCTGTCTGAGCAAGATTTATACATTGAAGAGCTATTACGCAAACAGAATGCAAAGGATTCTAATTTGATTTATAACATATCCAATATAAAATATTCAGGTGATATAGAAGAATATGTAACTAATCGCAAGATAAAACTTGATAAGAATAACGATATCTCTACTGTAGCAAATAAAGGTGAATTATTAAAAGATGAAGAAGTTCTGCAAAATTATTGTAGAAATTTAAATGATTATGCAAGAAGCAAAAAAATAGATTATGTCATTGGTCGTGATTATGAATTAAATCGCACTATAGAAATCTTGCTAAGACGCAGAAAAAATAACCCTTTATATGTCGGAGAACCAGGTGTTGGTAAAACAACAATAGTTGAAGGCTTGGTATTGAAAATTATTGAAGGTAGTGTTCCGAGTGCACTGAGATCGAGCATAATTTATGCTTTGGATTTAGGCTCACTTCTTGCAGGAACACGCTATAGAGGTGACTTCGAAGAGAGAATAAAATCTATAATAAAAGTAATTGAGGCAAAACCTGGCGCTATTCTTTTCATTGATGAAATACACACTATTATTGGAGCAGGTTCAACAAGTGGCAGCTTTCTTGATGCTGGCAATCTGCTCAAACCTGCACTTGCAAGAGGTGCGTTGCGTTGTATAGGTGCAACTACATATAGAGAATATAGCAATAGCTTTGAAAAGGATAAAGCATTAGCAAGGAGGTTTCAAAAAATTAATGTAAAAGAGTCTTCTATTAATGATACAGTAAAGATACTAGATGGTATAAAGCATTACTATGAAAGGTATCATGGAGTGTATTACACGAAACATGCCATTAAATCTGCAGCTGAACTTTCACACAAGTATATCACTGGGCGAATATTACCTGATAAAGCAGTTGATGTTATAGATGAAGCAGGGGCATATTGTAAGTTACAAAAAAACAGGCGAAAAGTTATAAACAGTAGAGACATTAAGAGTACTATCGCTAGGATTATAAACGTACCTTGCGGGTTTGATGATATGCAAAGAGTAAAATCTTTGAAAGAAAATCTCAATAGGGCCATTTTTGGTCAAGAGCAAGCGATAGAGTTTCTCGTTAATTCTATTAAAATTGCTAAATCTGGTCTGAGAAGTTACAATAAACCCTTGGCAAAGTATCTTTTTGCAGGGCCAACTGGTGTAGGTAAGACTGAGCTTGCGAAGCAGCTAGCACAAAATATGGGTATGAACCTTATTCGGTTTGATATGTCTGAGTATATGGAACCTCACACAATATCTAGAATGATTGGTTCCCCTCCTGGATATGTGGGTTACGACCAAGGTGGATTGCTTACAGAATCTGTATCTAATAATCAATATAGCGTAGTACTTCTTGATGAAATTGAGAAAGCTCATAGTGATATTTATAATATATTACTACAAATCATGGATTATGGGTGTGTTACAGACACTTACGGACGTAAGGTTAATTTTTCCAATACGATCTTAATTATGACAACCAATGCAGGGGCATTTGAACGTAACAAAAGTTCTATTGGCTTTGGGTATAAAAACTTCAACATCAGTGACAGCGAAAAAGCAATGGAACGGGTTTTTAGCCCTGAATTTCGTAATCGTCTTGATGCAGTCATTTCCTTTTCTGATTTGGATGCGGATGTCATTTTGCACATTGTGGATAAATTTATTCAGGAATTAAAAAAACAACTTGTGCAAAAGGGTATAAGCTGCTCAGTGGAAGAAGAAGTAAAGTCTTATCTTGCGCAAACAGGTTATAGCAAAGAAATGGGAGCACGCCCAATAGAGAGGCTGATTGAAAAAGAGATAAAAAGTCATTTGGCTGAAGAAATACTGAATCGTCGATTAATTAAAGGAAAGAAATTAAGGATTTATATTGGTAAACACGGAATTGCTTTTGATATAGTTTAAATTCTTGCTTGAGTATTAAATTTGTAGTATAGTCACTATTTTTTAATGAGGCTATAGTGGCAAGTTTAACCAGAAATCAATATTACAGTAATCAAGATTTACGGAATTTATTTTCAAGGCTGGGAATAAAAGCGGAAGAAGTAATAAGTCAGGAGTTTGATGATGTACTTAAGTTAGTTGAGCGGCGCTTTAGAAGAGCTTCATTAAAATGTCACCCTGATAAAGTAGTAGGAGAGAAAGAGAAAAAAATAGCTGAAGAAGAGTTTAAAAAACTTAGTGCAGATAAAGATAGGCTAGAGCAATATCTTAACGACTTAAAAGCAGCTGGCATATCTATACCATTACAGCGAGAAGTGCAGGAAAAACAAGGAAAAATCGATGAGATTCTATCACGTAGAAACAAAGCTATAAATAGAGCGCTTTTATTTTTTATATTAGCAAATGTGGTACTTGGTCCGTCGCCTCAAGTCAAATATTGCTTATCGCAACTTGCTAACAGTGGCAAAGTACAAAACATTGCTTATAAATTTTATGCATTCAGCATCGGAGTTTGGCCATGGTTATTTATTATATCCTTTTGTAGTATTATCTATGCAGCAAGTAAACAAAGAGGCTCACAAGAAAAAAATCTAGATAGGTTAAATAGGGGATACAATTTACTTATTGCTGCTGATAATTATGTGATATGTATAGCAGCAGCGTTTGCTGTGTGCAGTTTAGCGTCGGAAATTGCACAAAATGGCTGGCCTGTTCAATATGGAATGGTGCTTATGGCTAATTTAGCATTGGATTTATTACTTATTGCTTTACTTAGAACTTTTATAAAAGCTTCTGAATTATATAGTGAGCACTGCATCCAGCGTTTATACGAAGAAGATGCAGAATTTAGCTACAAGGAAAAGTTTGCATGGTATGACTATAAATTAGTGCTTATGCCGCTCATTCTTCCTATTGTTAAAATGTATTTTGAAGATTTAATTCAAGAAAAACCACAACAGCACACCACCGATCCTAAAGTTACACCTTTAAATATAGGCGTAGGAACAAGAGCATAAAAAGGTCTTTGCTTCAACTATAGTTTTTGCTACACTTTGAGTAAATTTGAAGATATTAATGAGTGAAGAAGTAAAACAAATCCTAAGTTACTACGAAAGTGAAAACCCTGGAGTAAAAGCGAATCTTACTCGCATTCTTATGCATGGGAAACTTGGTGGAACTGGCAAGTTAGTAATTCTCCCTGTAGACCAGGGATTTGAGCACGGACCAATAAAAAGTTTTGAAGTTAACCCTGATGCTTACGATCCACATTATCATTTTCAGCTTGCAGTTGATTCAGGAGTAAGTGCATACGCTGCTCCGCTTGGTATGATCGAAGCTGGTGCTTCAACTTATGCTGGAATGCTACCACTTATTTTGAAGCTTAATAGCGCTAACTCTTTGCACTCAAAAAGCTTAACTTCAGATCAAGCAATAACTGCCTCTGTAAAAGATGCGCTGCGTTTGGGCTGCATGGCTGTTGGGTTTACTATATATCCTGGTTCTGCTAAGTGTTTTGATATGATGGAAGAAGCTCGCAAAATTATAGCTGAGGCTAAATCTTGTGGCCTTGCTGTAGTGCTATGGTCTTATCCACGTGGTGAAGGGATTTCCAAAGAAGGTGAAACAGCAGTTGATGTGATTGCTTATGCTGCGCATATAGCGGCTTTGCTCGGTGCCAACATAATAAAAGTAAAACTTCCAACCAATCATCTGGAAAGAGAAAAAATAGAAAATATTGAATCATTATCTAAAAGAATTGAATATATTAAAAAGTCTTGCTTTGCAGGAAAAAGAATAGTAGTTTTCTCTGGTGGTGAGTCAAAGTCAGTGGATGATATATACAATGAGGCAAAAGAAATTAAGCAAGGTGGTGGTAATGGTTCAATTATCGGGCGCAACACTTTTCAAAGAAAAAAAGAGGATGCTTTATCTATGCTAAAAGATATAATTAATATCTACGCATAAAAAAACGGCTGGGTGGCAGAATGGCTTATGCGGAGGACTGCAAATCCTTTTATACCGGTTCAATTCCGGTCCCGGCCTCTTACTCCAATTAGATCGTTTTTTCTTCTGAAATTTTAACAAGAAGTGTGGCTTTTAATGAAATATTTAAAAAAATAAGATACTATATTCAAAATATAAGCAGTAAAATGCCAAAGAGATTAACAGAAGTTTTATTATTGATTGGTTTGCCCTTCTTGCTTACCAGTTGCACTTTTCACTATTTATTAAAGAGCTCGTATACTCATCTTGCACCAGAAAAGTACCCTTCATCCAACAAACAGCCGGTTTACGTCGGTACAGCTTACAGTGCACAGACTATATATAATGCGTTATTTAATGACTTTCTGTTAATAGGTAAGTCATCATTCACAGCCAAACATGGGCGTGCTAGTCAATATGTTAACTATGGAAGAGAAGTTGGAGCAGATGTGATAATCGTATCATTTCAAAATATGCAAAAGGATAAAGAGCATTTTAGCATCACAGAAAAACTATTATGGGACACAAGCTTAACAACATTTCATACAAGGACCATTATAAACTTTGATCAGGACGTACTCTTTCTAAAAAAGGTAGGTGATGCAAAAGCTCCATGGGAATATGTCAAAGGAGAGTTCAAGCTTCACGAAAAAGACGATACTGATCCATATCTAGGGAATTGGGTAGGGTATAGAATATGCAAGATTGCAATATCTTCTTCAGAAGATGAATACTTAGGATTTGTAAATGAAGATAATTGTAAAGAAAAATCTGGAATAAATAAGATGCTTGCTTGGAAAAATGGGGATGTAAGGTTGCGAATTAATAAACAATCAAAACAGGGATTTTATTTAAATCGAAATAAGATTCCTATACTAATAAAATCTCAAATTAACAAATTTGGCTACCTCGAATTAGTAGATAAAAATACTGATCAAGTTCTGGTTTCCCTTCAGAAAAATTAGTTTTTACTACCCATAGAAACTATATACTTCTATTTTGATAAACCTCAAGCTTTCTAAATTATTCTTGTTGCATGGTAAAAAATAAACTAAAAATAAGCAAAGTGTTTTACAAAATGATATTACGTAATTTATTGTTTTTACTGCCGCCTGAAATTGCTCACTCCTTGGTAATAACGGCGTTAAAAAAGATGCCCTGTAGGAAACCTATAGAACTACCTAAGTCTTTAAATGTAAACTTTTTTGGTAATAAAATTAGGAGTCCTGTAGGTCTTGCTGCAGGTTTTGATAAAAATGCGGAAGTTGTAAAGCCGATGCTCTCATTTGGTTTTGGATTTATTGAGTCTGGTACTGTAACTAAACATCCCCAATATGGAAACAAAAAACCGAGAATTTTTCGATTAATTAAAGATGAAGGAATAATTAATAGATTGGGATTTAATAATAAAGGAGTAGACTATTTTCTTAAACAGATAAGTGAAACTAAACTTGGTGATTGTATTTTTGGTATAAATATAGGAAGAAACAGTACATCAAAGGACCAAATCAGCGATTATGTTGACTTAATAAAGATAGTATATGGAAAGAGCAATTATATAGTACTGAACATCTCATCCCCAAACACACCTAACTTGCGCGATTTGCACAATAAACAAGAATTATCCAAATTGTTGAAATCTATCACTCTAACCCGGAAATCAATCGATAGCTCTGAATCCATACCGATAATATTAAAAATTTCTCCAGATATAGATCAGCAAACAAAAGAAAATATCGCTGAGCTTACACTAGAATATAAAATTGACGGCTTAATAGTAAGCAACACTGCGATAAGTCGAGATTTTTACTATAATGAGAGTGGTGGGTTGAGCGGCAGACCATTGTTTCAACTTTCAACCGAGTTATTGAGTGATATGTACAAGCTTACTAAGAGCAGGATTCTATTGATAGGATGTGGGGGAGTTTCAAGTGGTATTGACGCATATGAAAAAATAAAGGCAGGAGCCTCTTTAGTACAACTGTACACTGCTCTCGTATATCAGGGGCATCAAGTTGTGAACAAAATCAATCTGGAGCTTGCAGAATTGGTAAAAAGAGATGGATTTAGTAACATTACTGAAGCAGTGGGTTGTATACATTGATTTTGGAAGTTATTGATATTGTTTTAGTAAAGTAGAGCTAACTTTTTAGTGTAAAGGTATGATAGGGAGTGCTTTTCTTTTGAATGATGAACATGAAAGTTTTGAACGATATAATATCTAAAGTTATTAATTATAAATTTACAGATCATGCAATATTAGAAGAGGCATTAACCCATCCAAGCGTAAATAAAAGGAATAGCGAAGACCAGATCGTAAGCTACGAAAGGCTAGAGTTTTTGGGCGATAGTATTTTGAACATGGTTGTATCTGCTATGCTGTTTAAAATGTTTCCTGAAGAAAAAGAAGGAGCATTGGCAAAAAGAAAAACGGATCTAGTTTGTGGCAGTACCATTGCTAATGTTGCTAAAGAAATAGAGTTAGGTAACTTTATCATCATGAATAATAGTGAACGTTGCAACGGAGGGAAATGTAACTTAAAAAATTTAGAAAATTCGCTTGAGGCACTAATAGGTGCAATTTATATTGACGGTGGACTTGAGAGTGTTGAAAAATTTATTATCCGACATTGGGAAAAGCTAGCTAAAGACATCCTCGATCCTCCTCAAGATCCTAAAACTTCACTGCAAGAATGGACTCAGAGAAATAAATTACCTTTACCAAAGTATGAGCTTGTAAAACAAACTGGACCAGCACACAATCCTGAATTTACTATATCAGTTTGCATAGAGAGTTATGACAAAGTTTCTGCATGCGCTCCTAGTAAGAAAATTGCTGAACAAAAAGCTGCTGAGTTGATCCTAGAAAAAATTAAAAAAACGACTTAGTTTAATCAAAATAGCCGTTAGCATAAATTTAAAGTAAGCTAAGCTCTTTAGTTCAGCTTACATATTTTTTTATCTCAGCCAGAATCTTATCAGATTGACTTTCATCTGAATTTAAATCAGCTACAAAGTGTGTGACATATTTTCCTTCAGGGCCAATAAGGTATATTATTGAAGAATGGTTAATTTCCTCTTCTCCACCTACTTTGTTTGCATATACTTTATACTTTGCAACTACTTCATCTATTTTTTGTCTTTCACCAGTTAGCATTTGTATTCTATGGTCAAATTGCTGCTGAAATTCTTTAAGCCTTTCTATGTTATCGCGCTCAGGATCAACTGTGATAAAAAATGTTTGTATCTTATTGTCAGTTTTCTTATCTAACTTTGCAAGTGTTTCTGAAATTATTCCGAGGTTCATAGGGCAAATTCTTTTGCATGAGGAAAATCCGAAAAAAATCATCATATACTTATTTTTAAAATCACTACTGCGTACTGTTTGTCCGTCTTGATTAATCAAAGAAAAATCCCCACCTATTTTAATTTCTGTATTTTGTGAAACAAATATGCCTTGCTTGGTAAAATAACAATAACCTAAGAAGATAGCTGCTACTGTTATTAGCAAACTAGACAATAACCTTATAAACTTTATCATTAAAGCGTTTCCAATAAAGTTAAATCATATCTTGATTAGTTGATTGATTCAATATATTCCTTCCAAAGTGGGTTGTTAATTTTATCTAACAATTTCTTATGCTCATTAATTTCTTTACTACTTGGTGAATGTTCTCTGCGAGCTAAATTACGCACTTTATGCTGAATAAACGTAGAGTTATTGTCCTGAGCACATTCATTATTAAATAAAAAGGTTTGCAATCCTCCTGTAAGCTCAACATAGACCTTTGCAAGCAATTGAGCATCAACTAATGCTCCATGCAACTCTCTACCTTCCAACGATATATCAAAACGTTTACATAATGCATTTAAAGAAGCAGGTGATCCTACAAACTTTTTTCTTGCAAGTGGTAATGTATCTAGCACTCTATCTGAGGAAATTAACCCAGCATTTAACTTGCCTAACTCCATATTAAGGAACTTAATATCAAATTCAGCATTATGAATTACCAAGATGTCATTAGATATGAAGTCAAGAAATTCAAGTGCAACATCTGAAAATAGTGGCTTATCTTCCAAAAACTCCTCACTAATACCATGAATCTTAAATGAGTGGTAAGGTATATCTCTCTCTGGATTAAGATATCGATGAAATGTTTTACCTGTTGGAATACGGTTAATTAGTTCTACACATCCTATCTCAATAATTCGATGGCCAGACTCAGTGTCAAGACCTGTAGTTTCAGTATCAAGTACTATTTCTCGTAGCCTACTTTCCATAGGTGTAACTAATCTTACTTGTCATTTGCTGTTAAATTTTTATCGGTACTTGCCTTCTTATAGTTAATGGAAACAAGCAACCAGGTTGGATCTGATGAATTAATATTTTTTTTGAATTGCCATACATCCTCAACTTTGTTAATAGTAGACATACTACCTGATATGATGTCTCCTTCACCATTCTTAACGAAGTGAATTTGCTCTGAAAGGAAGTATAATGCAATAAATACTACGTTTTTTACTAGCTTTATTTCTAAGATTTTTTGTGAAACAATAGAAACAATTATAGACTCGTGTATCTCTTTACGATGTTTAATCTTATCCACAAAGCTATTATACAAATCTTTGTCCAGAAGAGATTTTAATTGAGGTAAATTTCCTTGGTTGAAATATTTAATTATTAATTCAAAAGCTATGCTTGAACCTTCTATAAAATTGGAAATAGAGAACTTTCTGTTTTTTTGTAATATTTGTTCATAAGTAGCTTCTATTGAACTTTTGTTATTGCTATAAGTATAATCTTCGATATTTTCTACCACATCCTCTTTACTTTGACTTACATCTAATACACCTGTTAGCTTTTTTAGATTGAGACTGGATGATCTTCCTAAAGAATTATATAAGCGTGAAAAAATAAACGCCGCTAGTAAAGCATATATTACAAGCTCTATCATGGTAACTTACTCCTTGATATATAAAGTATCTAAATATTATTAATTATTGATAAAAATATGTTTTTCATATTAACCTATAGTTAGGTTTACTATTCATTTGTAAATGGATATATTATATAAGAAAGTATTAAACATCTCAACTTAATTAAAGGAGACGTAAGAAATGTCACAACACAAAATGAAAATTCATGGTCAGTATGTCAAAGATTTTTCGTTTGAGAATCCAAATTCGCCATTCCTTCCTTCTAGTAGAGCTCCTGATATTAATGTAATGGTTAATATTAATTCAGCAAAATTAGAAGGAACAGAAAATAAAAAAGGAATAAGTGAAGAAAAGCCTTTTCATGAAATTACTTTGCATATAGAGGCCAAAGCAACGGTAAAAGATGAAGATGTAAAGGATGATATAGCTTTCATTTGCGAGGTAAAGTATTGCGGTATTTTTTCAATAGAAAACTTTACAGAGCTAAGTGAAGAAGAGGTGAGACAAGCTTTATTTATTGGTGGACCTACTTTTCTTTTCCCTTTTGCAAGAGAAATAATTGCAAGAACTACAAGTAGTGGTGGGTTTCCTCCACTTATGCTAGATCCTATAGATTTTGAAACTATGTATCAGCAGCAAAGTCAACAACAAAAAAGTAGCGCTAGTAATTCCAATTTTAACTAATACAGGATGAACAATTCTTTAAATGCAAAGACGACTTTAAATATTGATGGAAGGTTATATAACTACTTTAACCTAAGTAACGCTGGTAAATTCTTAGGAGTAAATTTAACCAAATTGCCTTGTTCACTCAAGGTATTGCTTGAAAATTTATTGCGCAATGAAGATGGAGTAAGCGTTAAATTAGATGACATAAAGATATTAGCAAATTGCGTCAAGAAACACATTAATCACGAAATTAGCTACAAGCCAGGAAGGGTTTTGATGCAGGATTTCACAGGAGTTCCTGCTGTCGTTGACTTAGCTTCAATGCGTAATTATGTGAAGAAAAACGGAGGTAACCCAAGCAAAATAAATCCATCTGTACCTGTTGATCTTGTGATCGATCACTCTGTTCAAGTAGATAGTTACGGAAGCACTTCTGCATTTGGTAAAAACGTTGCACTGGAAGTAAAAAGAAATTTGGAGAGATATCAATTCTTAAAATGGGGAGAGTCATCCTTCACAAATTTTAGAGTAGTGCCACCAGGTACTGGAATTTGCCACCAAGTGAATCTTGAATATTTAGCGCAAGTTGTATGTAACGATAGCGGAGTTCTATATCCAGATACCTTAGTCGGTACAGATAGTCACACTACTATGGTAAATGGTTTATCGGTTCTTGGTTGGGGTGTTGGTGGAATAGAAGCTGAGTCTGTGATGCTTGGTCAACCAATTAGTATGGTAATTCCAGAAGTAGTAGGATTTAAATTAATAGGAAGACTTTCAGAGGGAGTAACAGCAACTGATCTAGTGCTAACGATTACTAATATCCTGAGAACAAAAGGCGTTGTTGGCAGATTTGTGGAATTTTATGGTGATGGCTTAGATTGTTTATCTTTGGCAGATAGAGCAACCATAGCTAATATGGCTCCAGAGTATGGTGCAACTTGTGGATTCTTTCCAATTGATCAGAAGACACTAGATTATTTAAACTTAACTGGAAGGCCAAAAGAGTTGGTTAAATTGGTTGAAGTCTATGCAAAAGAACAAGGGCTATGGCGTAGTAATGACGAATTGGCGTTCTTTGACACACTGGAGCTTGATTTATCGAGCGTAGAGCCGGTAATGGCCGGTCCAAAAAGACCGCAAGATAAGGTTTTTCTTTCGCAAGTGGCAGAATCTTTTTCTAAATCATTTCCAGTTAATGAGTCAGAGGAAAGCGATAAACTCCAAGATGGAAGTGTAGTTATTGCAGCAATAACAAGCTGCACTAATACTTCAAACCCAAGTGTAATGATTGCTGCTGGACTTGTAGCGCGTAATGCAGTCAACCTTGGATTAAAATCAAAGCCTTGGGTTAAAACTTCTCTTGCTCCAGGGTCACAAGTTGTAACAGAATATTTAGAAAAGTCAGGGTTACAGGAAGATCTAAATGCTTTGGGTTTTAATTTGGTTGGGTACGGCTGTACAACTTGTATTGGAAACTCCGGTCCGCTTCATGAAGATATAGAAAGTGATATTAAGGATAAAAACTTGACTGTTGCAGCAGTTTTATCCGGTAATCGTAACTTTGAAGGAAGAATCCATCCTTTAGTCAAAGCTAATTACTTGGCATCTCCGCCACTTGTTGTTGTGTATGCACTTGCAGGTACTGTACAAATTGACCTGACAAAAGATCCTATATGCAAAGATAAGAATGGAAGTGATGTTTATCTCAAAGATATATGGCCAACAAATAGTGAAGTTGAGAGCTGTGTTAAAAGTGTTGTGACGCGTGAAATGTTCATACAAAAGTATAAGGATGTTTTTTCTGGTGATGAGCATTGGCAAAAGATAAGGTGTGAGAAAAGTGAAATCTATGATTGGGACGCGAAAAGCACTTATATACAAAACCCTCCCTATTTTGATGATTTATCGACTAAGAACAATAAAAGCAACATAGTTGATATAAAGAATGCGCAAATACTAGCGATGTTTGGCGATAGCGTCACTACCGACCACATTTCCCCTGCTGGAAATATTGCCTCAAATAGTCCTGCAGGCATATATTTAAAAGGTCTTGGAGTTGAACCGCAAGATTTCAATTCATATGGATCTCGCCGCGGTAACCACAACGTAATGATGCGTGGAACCTTTGCTAATATCAGAATAAGAAATAAAATGGTGAGCGCTGAGGGTGGCTATACAAAACATATTCCTTCTCAAGAAACTATGTCAATTTTTGATGCAGCAATGCAATATAAAAGAGAAGCTGTTCCATTAGTTGTCATTGCAGGAAAAGAATATGGTACAGGTTCAAGTAGGGATTGGGCAGCAAAGGGTACTGCATTACTGGGAATTAAAGCTGTGATTGCAGAAAGTTTTGAACGCATACATAGGTCCAATTTGGTCGGTATGGGTGTTCTTCCACTTGCATTTCAGGATGGAGTAACGAGAAAGATATTTGATGGTAGTGAGATAGTGAGCATAAAAGGTGAAGTAGTACCAAATGGAAATCTAGAATGTATCATTAAAAGAAAGGATGATTCAGAGCAATCCATTCAACTCAAGTGCTGTGTACAAACTGCAACTGAGGTTAAGTACTTGATGAGTGGTGGAGTGTTGAGCTATATACTTGCGCAGTCCTTTTGAGCTATCACAGTCATTAACTAGGTTTTTTGAATCGATTCTCGCTCTTTATTTAAATAATAATTTATTCGATGCAAAGTTATGATATAATCTTACCTTATATATGGTAAAGGGTGTTTTGTAGATAATTATGATCAGTTCTATACAAGAACCTAACGCATTACGAAAACGATTGCAGGCATTTTATCGTGCTGATGAAAAAAGTCACGTACGTTATCTTGTAGAAAAATCAGAACTTTCGGCTGATTCAAAAAACATAATTTACAATATTGCAAAACAAATTGTCGAAAAGATTAGAGGTAGTAAATTAGGCATTATAGATTCTTTTATACAACAGTACTCACTTTCTAACGACGAAGGAGTAGCGCTAATGTGTCTTGCTGAATCATTACTTAGAATACCAGACGATTACACAATAGATGAATTGATCAAAGATAAAATTGCCAACCAAGAATGGAATAAACACTTGGGGCGTTCCTCTTCGTTGTTTGTTAATGCTTCTACATGGAGTTTAATTATAGGAAGCAGTATATTAAGAAACAATGAAGAGGATTCAAAATTCTATCACATAATTTCCAGGTTATTGAAAAATTTAGGAGAGCCAATAATCCGCAAAGCGGTGAAACAAGCAATATCCATTCTTGGCAAGCATTTTATTGTTGGAGAAACTATAGAAAAAGCATTGGAAAGCGTGAAATCAGATGACTACAGTAAGTATTTATGCTCTTTTGATATGCTTGGTGAATCTGCTTGCACAGTTGAGGATGCGGAAGAGTATTTTAATTTATACATGCATGCAATAAAAGCCATAGGTGAAGCTGCTGACATAAATGATTGCTTTAAATCTCAAGGGGTTTCAATCAAATTGTCTTCACTGCACTCACGTTATGAATTTAGCCAATTTGGTAATATAGCTGAAGAGCTGAGAGCTAAGTTGCTGGAACTGTGTCATGAAGCGAAGAAATATAACATTTCACTTTGTATAGATGCAGAAGAATCAGAAAGACTTGAGATGTCATTAGTTTTATTTGAGCAATTGCGTCTTGATGATTCACTTTCTAAGTGGGAGGGGCTTGGCTGTGCAAGCGTATCAAAAACGTGCTTTATCTGTTCTTGATTTTGTTGAAGATGTTGCCATTCGATCAAAGCATAAAATTATGGTGAGGCTTGTAAAAGGAGCATATTGGGACTCAGAAATCAAGCGCACACAAGAATTAGGGTTAATTGGTTATCCGGTGTTTACTAGAAAAAGCCACACAGATGTATGCTACCTTGCCTGTGCGCAGAAACTTTTAAGCAAAGAGAATCACTTTTATCCATGTTTTGGAACTCATAATGCTTATACTTTTGCTACTATAGTATTTCCTAAAGTAAATGATAAAGGTATAATAAAGTATTTGAGTTATAATGGCATATAGTGTGGATTTAAGGGAAAAGGCAGTATTGATGATAGAAAAAGGTAAGACAAAGGTTGAGGTAGCAGAGCTTATGGAGATAGGAATAGCAACTCTGTACCGTTGGTTAAAAAAGAAAGCTGCTGGTGAAAGCCTCAAGCCATCTAAAACGGTAGCTTTATTCGAAAAATAGACCCCAAAATACTCGAAGAATATGTTACAAAGAATCCAGATCATACTCTGGCAGAGATGAAACAAAATCTTGGATTTGGAATAAACTCAATTTGGTATAGACTAAAACAGCTAAAAATTACTTTAAAAAAAAGTCACACTATATCAAGAGCGCAATCAAGAAGATAGGGAGCAATTTATTGATAAAATCTCAAAAATAGACCATTCCAGCATCTTATATATAGATGAAGCAGGAGTTGATAATAAGTTATACCGAGAATATGGACGCGCTCCAAGAGGAAAGAAAATTTATGCAGATATTCCAGGGAGAACTCGAGAGAGAATCAGTATAGTAGCCGGGTGGATTGGAAAGAGATTTATTGCACCAATGACTTTCAAAGGTGGGTGTGACAAAGAGGTATTCAATACATGGTTGGAGAAGATGTTATTACCTAAATTGCCACTTGGCACAACTATAGTTATGGATAATGCTACATTTCATAAGACCACTAAAACAAAATCATTAATAGAGTCTTTTGGCTGTCATTTGCTGTATCTTCCAACATATTCACCAGATTTGAATCCTATAGAATACTGTTGGCATACCATCAAAAGCCGCCTCAGACCTCTCATGTATAAATATACAGACTTACAGCTTTTGGTTGGTAATACCATAATGGAACTTTATCATCCATTTTAGAAAATACTATATAATAGAGCTTGCCGATAAAAATCATCCTGGGTTTGAGTTTCAGCGCTTACATGGAATGGGTAAAAGTTTGTATGATTATGCAATTTCAGAACTTGCAACAAGCATCAATTGTCGTATATATGCACCAGTTGGTAAACATAGTGATTTATTGCCATACCTTATTAGGCGCCTTCTTGAAAATGGAGCTAATAGCTCGTTTGTCAATCAAGTAAATGATTCTGACGTTAAAATTGAAGAATTAGTCTCAGATCCATTAGAAAAAGTAAAAAGCTTAGAATATGAGCCTCATCCAAGCATTCCGTTGCCACGAGATATTTTTGGAGAGGAAAGAAAAAACTCCTTGGGAATGGATATTAGCGATTCAATTGCAGTTTCACAATTTGCAAATGATGTAAGGGAATTTAGTGAAAAGAAATGGCAAGTTGGCCCAATAATTGATGGAGAGTCGTTTCTTGACAATGCGGAATTTACCGAAGTAGTGAATCCTGCACATTTGGAAAATGTAATTGGAGAAGTGTCAAGTGCAACAAGTGCTCAGGCTTTAAATGCTCTTGAAATAGCACATAGTGCTTTTACTAAGTGGCAGAATGTTTCAGTAGAAGAGCGCGCTAAATGCCTTGAAAAAGCTGCAGATTTGCTTGAGGAAAGGATGAAAGAGTTAATTTATATTCTGATTGTAGAAGCAGGAAAAATTTTATCCGATGCAATAGCAGAAGTAAGAGAGGCAATCGACTTTTTGCGCTATTATGCAATGATAGCAAAAAATGAACTGAATGACTGGAAAAAATTGCCAGGTCCAACAGGTGAAGATAACTTCATCTTTTTTGAAGGCAGAGGAGTTTTCTTATGCATATCACCGTGGAATTTTCCACTCGCTATCTTCATTGGACAGGTTTCAGCTGCACTTGCAGCAGGTAATGCAGTGCTGGCAAAACCGGCAGAGCAAACGCCGATTATTGCCTATGAAGCCGTTAAGATACTACACGAAGCTGGAATACCAAAAAATGTGCTACACCTTATTCCAGGGGATGGTTGGTATTTAGGTAAAACATTAGTACCAGATAATAGAATTTCCGGTGTAGCTTTTACTGGTTCAACACAAACTGCTCAAATAATTAATCGAATGCTTGCTAGTAGAGATGGTCCTATTGTGCCACTTATCGCTGAGACTGGTGGATTAAATGCTATGATTGTTGATAGTTCTGCTCTTTTAGAGCAGGTAACTAAGGATGTTTTAATTTCTGCATTTCGCAGTGGCGGTCAACGTTGTTCTGCTCTCAGAGTGCTATTTATTCAAGAAGATATAGCAGAAAAACAGATAAAAGTGATATGCAATGCAGCTCAAGAACTAAAGATAGGTGACCCAATACAACTGAGCACAGATATTGGTCCAATAATTGACAAAGCATCTATTGATATGCTCACTAAACATACGGAAAAAATATCAAGGGATGAAGATTCAAACCTTTTGTCCAAGGTACCCATGGATACAAATTCTTATAATGGTTATTTCTTTCCTCCGTACATTTATGAGATACAAAAAATTTCGCAATTAAAGCAGGAAGTGTTTGGTCCTATTTTACATATCATACGTTTTAATAAGTCGCAGTTAAATGAAGTTATAAGTGATATAAATAATACAGGATATGGACTTACGTTTTCTTTGCAAAGCCGTGTACAAAGTCAGATCGATTTAATAAGCAAGAAAATATCAGTTGGAAATGTATACATCAATCGCAATCAAATAGGTGCAGCAGTTGGAACACAACCATTTGGCGGTAGAGGACTGTCAGGTACCGGACCAAAAGCTGGTGGTCCTAATTATCTGCAACGTTTTTCTATAGAAAAGGTTGTAAGTGTCAACACTACAGCATGTGGCGGTAACATTACACTTGCGTGTTTGGATTGATTTGCAATTTCTAAATTGGAAGTCCGTGCAGTTGTGTATGCAGTACTAAAACCTAAAACTCATACACTGAAAGGATAGTTGTGATTCTAAGGAGGCTTCAAAGAAAGTCTTGTCTTTAATAAAAGAAAAAGGTTGCTATAATTCTGATAAAAGCACTATAAACAAAATGAATGTAAAAAATATCTTATTAGCGTTTTTAGTACAATTTATATTCGATTTGTCATTATTTGCAGCTGATCCTATTTTGCTTAATTGTATTGAAACTCCAGGGATTTATGATCTTGAAACAAGGCCAAAAAGCTTTAACTCTTCAAATAATTTAAGAAGAAAACCTGGCTCTCCAAATAATGCAGCAGGAGAATTAATAAATGTAGTGGGTAGAGTTACTGATGTAAATTGCTTACCGATACAAAATGCTGTGGTTTCTATATGGCACGCAGACTCACTTGGCATGAGCTATTATGATGAAAATGTGGAGCTTGATCCAAATTTTGCTGGATCAGGAAGATTTGTAGTAAATAACCTTGGCTATTATAATTTTATTACAATAGTACCAGGTAAAATTGGTGATAGGGCTCCACACATCAACTTTTTGGTCCAACATCCAGATTTTCCAGAATTCACAACACAAATGTTTTTTGCTGATCATAATTGCGATAACTGTGATGATCTTCTTCTTGGTAATCTTATTGAGAGTGGACTTGCAAGCCTTCTGATAGCACCATTTACTTATAACAATCAGGCTATGAAGACCTACACATTTAATATAACCCTAGGTGGGCATAACAAATTTTCTGATAAAAGATAAAGCCCTTGCATATCAGGGGAGTTCATAGTAGTCTTAAGCGCTATTGTACTTAAAATGTATATGAAAAATATCTTACTAATGTTTTTACTATGTTTTATGTGCAGCTTACAATTATTTGCAACGGAGATGTCAACGATGAAGATAACAATTTCTAAAGCTTTACCCGATTTTGAGACGCTAGTGGTAGGTTTGTTTGAGGGTGATAAGCTCATAACTAATGTTCTACAAGATAAGCAAGCTATAGATAACATCAAGAAATTTAGTGATTTTAATGGAGGTTTTGGTGAATTTTTCTCCGTTACTTCATCAGAGGGAAAAAATATTATAGTTGCTGGTCTTGGAATGAGAGATGAATGGGATGAAAGCAAAGGATTAAATATTGGTGGTAAAATATATTGTGAGCTAAGCAGATTAAGAATCAAGCGAGCGGCAATCTCAATCGAAGGCAATGCAGCAAATGTTGCATACGGTGCATTTTTGCGCAGTTTTAAATTTGATAAGTATAAAACCAAAAAGGATGAAAAAGTTACAGAAGTAGAGGAGATCACAGTGCTAACGAAAGATGAGCAATTCAGTAGTGCTGAAAAATCATTTGAGCGTTTAAGACAAGAAGGTGAAGGCATATTTCTTGCACGTACTCTTACCATTGAACCACCTAATGTTTTATATCCAGAATCCTATGCTGATTATATAAAAACCGAGCTTACTAAGCTTGGCCTTGAAATCGAAGTGCTTGGTAAGAAGCAGATGGAAGAGAAAAAAATGGGAGCATTGCTTGGGGTAGCACAGGGAAGTAGTAAAGAGCCAAAATTAGTAGTGATCAAATGGAATGGAGCTTCCAAGGAACAAAAGCCTGTAGCTTTTGTGGGTAAAGGCATAACGTTTGATACTGGTGGAGTGTCACTCAAGCCTTCGCGTGGCATGGAGTCAATGAAATATGACATGGCGGGTTCTGCTACTGTGGTTGGGGTGATGCGTACTCTAGCTGGACGAAAAGCAAAGGTAAATGCAGTTGGTGTAGTTGCACTTGCAGAAAATGCAGTGGACGGTAATGCTCAAAGACCAAGTGATGTAGTAACTTCGATGTCTGGACAGACGATAGAAGTGTTGAACACTGATGCAGAAGGAAGGCTCATACTTGCAGATGCTTTATGGTATACACAAGATAGATTTGCACCGAAATTTATGATTGACCTTGCAACTTTAACTGGTGCTATAGTGGTTGCACTGGGAAATAATGAATATGCTGGTCTTTTTTCAAATAACGATGAATTAGCAAATCATCTGATTGATGCAGGAAATGAAGTAAATGAAAAATTATGGCGCTTTCCTATGAATGAAACTTATAACAAAATTATTGATTCGCCGATTGCTGATGTGCAAAATATAGCTCCTGCAGGTTCTGGTGGAGATAGCATAATGGCTGCACAGTTTTTACAGCGTTTTGTGAATGAAACTTGCTGGGCACATTTAGATATTGCAGGCACTGCTTGGCACGAAAAAGGTACTGACATTTGTCCAAGAGGAGCAGTAGGTTTTGGTGTAAGGTTACTTAATAAGTTGGTTGAGAAGTACTACGAAGCGAATGATTAAAGGTCTTTATATCGGCTTATTCATGGCTACATAAACGTTTATTTTCGAGAAATGAAAGTAGCTGATATATATTTCTTTTTTTCTGGTCAGGCACTGGAAGAAGTGACTTTTTATTCAAATAATGATTATAATAAGAGATCTATTGAAACTTTAAAGCCATTTAGCATTGACGGTGTATACTTAAGTGTTAAAATAAAATAAGAAGTTTTTGGGAGTTTATATGGCAGTAGGTGGAAAAGCAAAGACAGCTAGTAAAAATAACCCTATTCAGCGTAAGAAAGCCGAGCAAAAAATGTATAAAGATAAACCGGTAAAACCTGTTAGATATATAGATCGTGACTCGCGCATGAATTACATGTCTGCTCAATATGACAACGGCAATATGGTTGAAGATGAGGTAAGCGGCAATCCTATAAAGTGGGAAGCTGTATAATAGTTGTGGTTAAAGTTACTATTAATTCTAAAGAATGTGAAGTAGAGCATGGGCTCACTATAATTCAAGCTTGTGAAATTGTGGGCGTTGAAATTCCACGTTTTTGTTATCATGATCGTTTAGCAATCGCTGGTAACTGCAGAATGTGTTTGGTTGAAGTGGAGGGTGGGCCTCCAAAACCAGTAGCTTCTTGTGCAATGCCAGTTGCAGAGGGTATGGTTATTCACACGGATACTCCCAAGGTAAAAAAGGCGCGTAAAGGAGTGCTCGAATTTTTACTAATTAATCATCCACTTGATTGTCCAATTTGTGATCAAGGTGGTGAGTGCGATTTGCAAGATATAACAATGGTTTATGGGAAAGGAATAAGCAGACTTGATGAGCATAAAAGAGCTGTGCCAAAAAAACATTTTGGTCCGCTGATTGAAACTGCAATGAATAGATGCATTCATTGTACTCGATGTGTTAGATTTTTGTCCGATGTTGCAGGTACAAATGAACTTGGAGGAATTGGAAGGGGAGAAAATATAGAGATTAGCACTTACATAAAAAGGCATATTAGCTCTGAATTATCTGGAAATATCATAGATCTCTGTCCGGTAGGGGCTTTAACTTCAAAGCCTTACTCCTTTACAGCGCGTCCATGGGAGCTATCACATTGTGAGACTATAGACGTGCTGGATGCTGTAGGAAGCAGTATTAGAGTTGATTATCGCGGTCCTGAAGTGATGAGAATATTGCCAAGGCTTAATGAAGAAGTGAACGAGGAATGGATATCAGACAAAACTCGCTTTGCTTACGATGGACTCAAAGTACAACGCCTCGATCGACCTTATATAAAAAAAGAGGGCAAATTAGTGCTAGCTGATTGGAGTGAGGCATTGACTTTTGCTGCAAAAAAACTAAAGGGCACGAAGCCAAACAAAATAGCTGCAATTGCAGGTGATTTAGCAGATTGTGAGTCTATGCTTCTGCTGAAGGAAGTGATGCATAAGCTTGGTTCAGTAAATCTAGACTGCAGACAGGATGGAGCAAAACTTATACCAAGTAATCGTGGATCTTATGTGTTCAATACCACTATCGAGGGTATAGAAAATGCAGATTTATGTCTGCTTATAAATACAAATCCAAGAATAGAAGCACCAATAATTAACGTAAGATTGAGAAAGAGATATTTACAAGGTAATTTCACTATTGCAAATATTGGCCCTAATCTTGAATATCTATATAATGTTGAAAGATTAGGTGATGGTCCAAACGTTCTAAAAGAAATAGAAGAGGGAAATCACAAATTCTGCGAGTTACTGAGTGCGGCTCAGAACCCTATGCTAATTATCGGTCAAGATGCATTAATAAGAGATGATTCTGAATCAGTTTTAGCTCTAGCTGGCAAAATTGCAGAAAAATTTAACATGACCAGAGATGACTGGAATGGCTTTAACGTACTACATAAGGCTGCAGCAAGGGTTGGTGGACTAGATATTGGATTTGTTCCTAGCAAAGGTGGAAAAGACATTAATCAGATACTAAAGCAGGCAGAAAGTGGTGAGGTGGAAGTTGTTTATCTTCTTGGCGCAGATGAAATTGATACATCAAAATTAGAAAATACATTTGTAATTTATCAAGGACATCATGGTGATAGGGGAGCGCATATAGCAGATGTCATTCTACCTGGAGCTGCATACACAGAAAAATATGCAACTTATGTAAATACTGAAGGGCGAGTACAGAGAACAAATTTAGCTGTTTTTCCTCCTGGTGAAGCAAAGGAAGATTGGTTGATTATAAAAAATTTATCCCAATATTTGGGTCTTTCCTTGCTATATGATAGTTTATTTGATGTTAGGAAAAAATTAGACACTATTGGTCCACAGTTTAGAAATGCTGATCAAGTGGTAAAAAACACATGGGTGCCAATTAGCAATGATGGGATAAGCTTAAGTAATACACCTTTCACTTTAAAGGAGTGTAATTTTTATATGACGGATTCAATCAATCGCGCTTCAAAAATAATGTCAGATTGTACTAAGGATTTTTATGAACAATCTACTTAATATTTTATTTATTCTAACACCATTATTACTGATAATTCTGGTATATTTTCAACGAAAATTAAACTCTATATTTTTGTGTAAAGAACAAAATGCATTAGAAAAACAGTTCGTTTATAAGCTACTTTATTTTATCAATGATATTATTGTACTATTTACTGAAGGATATGTATGGATGGCAATAACATTTATTATAGTTACCGAGGGAAGAGGGAATTATTTGCCTCTCACAATGATCTTAATTATGATGTCACTAGTGTCATTCATATGCATATCATTTTACTATTCTATTAAGCTAAATGCTGTACAGAAAAATGTTGTCCTATTGATTTCAATAGGGACATTGTCTGCTGTGTCTAGAGGACTTGCTATATTTTTTATTGCCACAATTATGAACTATTTTTTTGATTTAGGGTTGCATGTACTTGATATTTGATATTCTTTTTCTTCTTATTCCACTTTTGCTTTCAGTAGCATATTTAGTGTACTTTGAGCGTAAAGTTATTGGTGCAATTCAACTAAGGCATGGTCCAAGTGTAGTAGGGCCATTTGGTTTATTGCAGCCGTTTGCAGATGCTATCAAATTGATAATTAAAGAGCCGATAATACCATTTAGAGCAAACACAATACTGTTTATTATGGCTCCAATGATCACCTTTATTTTAGCATTAATTTCCTGGGCAGTTATACCATTTGGAACTGAAATAACTACAGAAAATGGACAGCAGGTAATAATCCCTAAGGTAATAGCAAATATTAATGTTGGAGTGCTTTATGTTCTAGCTATATCCTCTTTGGGAATATATGGCATTATTATTGCAGGCTGGTCTAGTAATTCTAATTACGCATTTCTTGGCGCTATAAGGTCAGCTGCTCAAATGATTTCATATGAAGTTTCAATAGGTCTAATAGTTGCTACAGTTGTTATTACAACTGGCACATTAAATCTTGGAGAGATGGTGGTAGCGAAACATAATATGCCATTTTGGATTGATTTATTACTAATGCCTATAGGAATAATATTTTTTATTTCTTTGCTTGCCGAAACTAATCGTCACCCATTTGACTTACCAGAAGCTGAAGCAGAGCTCGTCTCTGGGTATAACGTTGAGTATTCATCAATGCCTTTTGCTCTCTTTTTCTTGGGAGAATATGCAAATATGATTTTAGCAAGCGCTATGATGACAATATTCTTTCTAGGAGGGTGGTATCCTCCATTAGAGCTTAGTTTGCTGTATAAAATTCCTAGTTTAATCTGGTTTGTTTTGAAGATAGTTGTACTTTTGTTTATGTTTGTTTGGATTAGAGCTACAATACCTCGTTATCGTTATGATCAATTAATGCGTCTTGGTTGGAAAGTATTTTTGCCAATATCGGTACTTTGGGTAATACTCATTTCAGGAGTGTTGCTTTTTACTGGGAATTTGCCTGGATCCAATGTTTAATTTCCAAAATACAAGGTTAAGGCGTAGGCGCTCAGGCAAGTGGATTCGCAATTTAACAAGTGAAAGCACTTTATCAGTAAATGATTTGATTTTTCCCTTATTTGTTCATGACGGAGAAGAAACAATTGAGCCAATTTCTGGCTTACCTGATATCAAATGTTATTCAATAGATGGATTAATTTCTATAATTCAGAAAGCTAAGGACTCGGGGATTAATGCTGTTGCAATTTTTCCTGTAGTTGATAGTAAACTAAAATCTGAAAACGCCGAGGAAGCGTACAATCCTGACAATTTAATCTGTAAAGCAATTTGTGCTGTAAAATCAAATGTACCGGATATTGGCATTATTGCAGACATTGCACTAGACCCATACACTACTCACGGTCATGATGGCATTTTAAAAAGCAGTAGGATAGATGTAGAAAATGACGAGACTGTGTCAGCATTATGTAAGCAAGCACTTGTTTTAGCAAAAGCAGGATGCGATATAGTTGCTCCTTCTGATATGATGGATGGCAGGATAGGAAAAATAAGAAAAGCATTGGATGATAATGACTTTCAGAATGTGTCAATATTGTCCTATGCAGTAAAGTACTGTTCTAGCTTTTATGCGCCATTCAGGCAAGTTGTCGGTTCGTGCGCATCATCAAATTTTATCGACAAAAGTGGTTATCAAATGGATTATAGAAATGCACGTGAAGCAATCTGCGAAATCGAAATGGATATAGATGAAGGTGCAGATTTTATTATGATAAAGCCGGGTATGCCATACTTAGATGTAATAAAAACAGCAAGTGAAAAGTTTAATTTTCCGATTTTTGCTTACCAAGTAAGCGGTGAATACGCAATGATAAAAGCTGCAGCAAATAATGGCTGGCTGGATTATAACAGAGTGATTTATGAGTCCTTAATTGGTTTTAAACGTGCAGGTGCAAGTGCAATATTTACCTATGCTGCACTTGATGTTGCAAAAAATTTGGTATCTACTTAGCAGTGTGGAACATCTAAGTAGGTAGCTTGCCGAAGTGACTTGACAAACCTTCCCACTTTCCTTATCATATCAATAAGAGTATTTATCCTTGTTTTTAATCTCTGCAGATTTAACAACAAAATTCAGTAAAAAACTCAGGTATATATTGGCAGATTACATAAAATTATAGCGGCTGCATGTCTTTTTTATTTTTTCTACATTCAGCCAAAATGCGCTTAAAATAAGCGTTAGCACATTATTACAATGCCAATTTACATTATTATAGGGTCAAAACTCACTACTAGGGGATTCTTTTGCCTTTTTCTCGCTTGGTAAATTTTTAATATTTATAGTTAAAGCTTCAGGCCAGCGCGTGACGCATAGCTATACGGAGATTAAAGATGTCATTCAAGTAGCTGACACTGGAATCCAGGAATTTTTTGAGCACAAAGGAGATCTTATTCTAAGTTTTTATTGGTAAGAAAGGCTGGATCCCAGTGTCGGAGCACTGGGATGACAAGAAGGGGATAGCACTGGGATGACAAAAAAGGAGGCTACTATAGTATTTCCTAAAGTAAATGATAAAGGTATAATAAAGTATTTGAGTTATAATGGCATATAGTGTGGATTTAAGGGAAAAGGCAGTATTGATGATAGAAAAAGGTAAGACAAAGGTTGAGGTAGCAGAGCTTATGGAGATAGGAATAGCAACTCTGTACCGTTGGTTAAAAAAGAAAGCTGCTGGTGAAAGCCTCAAGCCATCTAAAAACGGTAGCTTTATTCGAAAAATAGACCCCAAAATACTCGAAGAATATGTTACAAAGAATCCAGATCATACTCTGGCAGAGATGAAACAAAATCTTGGATTTGGAATAAACTCAATTTGGTATAGACTAAAACAGCTAAAAATTACTTTAAAAAAAAGTCACACTATATCAAGAGCGCAATCAAGAAGATAGGGAGCAATTTATTGATAAAATCTCAAAAATAGACCATTCCAGCATCTTATATATAGATGAAGCAGGAGTTGATAATAAGTTATACCGAGAATATGGACGCGCTCCAAGAGGAAAGAAAATTTATGCAGATATTCCAGGGAGAACTCGAGAGAGAATCAGTATAGTAGCCGGGTGGATTGGAAAGAGATTTATTGCACCAATGACTTTCAAAGGTGGGTGTTGACAAAGAGGTATTCAATACATGGTTGGAGAAGATGTTATTACCTAAATTGCCACTTGGCACAACTATAGTTATGGATAATGCTACATTTCATAAGACCACTAAAACAAAATCATTAATAGAGTCTTTTGGCTGTCATTTGCTGTATCTTCCAACATATTCACCAGATTTGAATCCTATAGAATACTGTTGGCATACCATCAAAAGCCGCCTCAGACCTCTCATGTATAAATATACAGACTTACAGCTTTTGGTTGGTAATACCATAATGGAACTTTATCATCCATTTTAGAAAATACTATAGTATAAAGGGGCAACGGTTTAGATCGTTTTTAACTATTTGCCTTTTTTCTATGCAAGAAGTGTATTGATAAGTCCATTACAATTCAGTATTGTGAAAAATATAAGTCAAGTGTTAGTTAGGACATGGGGATTTTTTTTCAATTTTTGGGTAAGATGCTAGGCAAGGTTTTTCCTGCCAAAATAGTAAGCTCTTTTTTAGGAGTAGGATATTTACCGGGTTGGCAGCATTATTGGTCTTCTTTTCTAATATTATTTATTACCGACATTATATTAATGCTTACATACGGAGGTGATTTTATACTATATAAAATGCCGAATTCAGGCATAGTTGTAGCTGCTATTTTTACCAAGCTAGCAATAGTTATGTTAGTGCTGCAATTAGTTGCAATATCCATTTTTCACATTCAAGATCCTTCAGCCAGCAGTGATGAGAATATAGTAGTACAAATAGCATCAGGACAGGTGATGACTGTTGCGTTTTCGATGCCGGCAATAATGTCAATTTATTATATTGTAAGTAAATTCTATTTAAGTATATGCAAGGCAATACTTCAATGTCCATTTTGGTTTAATGATCTTATGCATTTGTTCTTTTTCTTTATAATACCTTATTTATTTTTTAATATTGTAGAAGTAATAAAACCATGGCCGATAAGTACGATACAGCTTAGTTATAACAATGCAATATCAATCACATTTGAAGGGATTTTTCATGTGTTTTATGCAGTGATTTTATTGTACTTGACTGCATTTATATTCTGCGATCTGACTATGCATGATGCGATTGTTTTAAACAAAAGCATATTTGAGTATGTAAAAGAAAGTTCAATAGCCTTGAGTGACTATTTTCATGGCACTATTAAAAAAATAAGTATAGAATAGTACTTATTTGCTTATGTATTCAGTTTAAAAGATATACAGTTTGCGTGAATCTACAGGATATAATAAAGGGATTACAAGATTTTTGGGCAGATGAAGGGTGTACTATACTTCATCCATATACGTCTGAAGTTGGAGCTGGAACACTACATCCCGCAACAATCATGTCAGCAATTGACGAAAAATCAACAAAAATTGCGTATCTACAACCAGTAATAAGACCTACAGATGGGCGTTATGGCGACAACCCTAATCGCTTATATCAGCATCATCAATACCAAGTTATAATAAAACCATCTGGCAGCAATTTGCAAGATGTTTACTTAAATAGCTTAAAAGCTCTTGGTGTATCGACAAAAGAATATGATATTAAGTTTATTGAAGATGATTGGGAAAACCCAAGTGTTGGCGCATCGGGACTTGGCTGGGAAGTTACATGCAATGGAATGGAAGTAACACAACTTACTTATATACAGCAAGTGGGAGGCATTGAATGCAGAATAATTCCTGGTGAGGTGGCATATGGGTTGGAACGTTTAGCAATGTGCATACAAGGTATAGATAATGTTTACGATATAATGTGGAACGATAATGGTGTAACTTATGGAGATATTTTTAAACAAAGAGAGCGAGAGTTTTCTTACCTGGCACTTGATTATTATGATACTAAAGTAGTACAACAGCAGTTTGAGGATACAGAAAAACTGTGTAAATTCCTTGTTGAAAAAGAATTGCCGATAGCAGCTTATGACCAATGTATTAAAACGAGCCATCTACTTAATCTACTTGATGCAAGAGGTGTGCTTGGTGTGAATGAACGTACAGCCTATATTGGTAGAGTGAGAGAGTTAACAAAAAAATGCTGTGAATTATATAGAGCAAAGTAGAATATGTTGTCACAATTATTGTTTGAATGTCTTTCAGAAGAAATTCCATCAAGAATGCAGAATTCATCTGCAGCTCAGGTTAAGAGCTATATCACTAATGCTTTTAGTAAAAATAATGTGAAATTTGCATCTATAGAAATTTATGTGACTGCGCGTCGCATTGCTCTTTTTATTGATGGCATAAGTGCTTTGGAGCTAAAAGATTCTAACAATGAGATTAAAGGACCAAGAGTTAATGCACCGAAAAGTGCTATCGAAGGTTTTTTGAGAAAAAATCGGAAAGGTGAAGAAGATTTACTCATTCGCAAAGTAAACGATGAAGATTTTTACTTCATGAAGAGAGAAAGCTGCTTATTTAACATCAACGGGTTTCTCAAAAATCAACTGGAGGAAATGCTAAAAAACTTTTCTTGGCCAAAGAGTATGAGATGGAGTGAAAGAAAAGAGAGATGGGTTAGGCCAATTAAAAATATTCTATGTATTTTAAATGACGAAATAATACCTATATCTTTTGCAGGGGTTACAGCATGCAACGTGACGTGTGGTCATAGGTTTCTTTCAGGTGATGCAGTACTTACTGTTAAAACACCCAAAGACTATTTTGAATTGTTAGAAAAAAATAATGTCATTCTCCAGTTGGACAAAAGAAAGCAATTTATACTAGATCAGATTAATAAGTTTACAAAAGAGGAGAACTTACAACTTGAAAAAAATGATTATTTGCTTAATGAATTGGCAGGGCTTATAGAGTGGCCAATAGTATTATTTGGTAAAGTAAAATCATCAGAATTACCGAAGGAAGTAATACTTAGTATAATTAATACGCAGCAAAAGTATCTTGCTTTAAGTGATGGACAGAAAATATCACATTTTGTTACTGTTGTAAATGTTAACAATAATGAAGTTGTCAAAGGTCATGAAAGAATATTAGAAGCACGTCTTGCTGATGCCCAATTTTTGATGTCTCAAGACAAAAAGGAAAACCTAGATTACTATGTCAAAAAATTGAGCTCTATTTCATTTCATGCTTCGCTCGGTAGCGTAGAAGAAAAAGTGAAGCGTATTATCGCTCTTTCAAAGTATATAGCGATATTTATTACACATGCTCCACTAATTAAAGTTGAACGTGCTGCATATTTAGCAAAGGCAGATCTTGCAACGTTGATAGTGAAAGAATTTCCGGGATTGCAAGGATTAATGAGTGGATATTACGCTTCTTACTTTCAAGAAGATAAAGAAGTAGTAGAAGCTATAACTGAGCACTATAAGCCAATTGGATCGGAGCAAGAATGTCCTAAATCTCCTACTGCGATTGCTGTAGCTATTGCAGACAAGATGGATAGTTTGGTTGGTTTAATTGCAGCAGGTGAGAAAATCTCTGGTTCGTATGATCAGTTTGGTTTGCGGAGAATGACAATTGGTATAATTAGAACAATACTTGAAAATAATTTGCATATTCCAATTAGATTGCTGATAGATAAGTCAGTATCTTTATGTTCAAGACTTCTATTGAATAAAAATATAACTCCAGTTAATAAGCCAAGTGAAAAACAAATTTCAGAACTAGTATTTAAATTCTGCTTAGAAAGGTTCAAGATTATTTTAAAAAATAGAAATATAAGGCAAGATGTTGTAGATTCAATACTATATAAAGTCGATATTAATGATCTGCTGAAAGCGGAAAAGCAAACTGTGATATTGGATCGTTATCTTAGTACAAAAGAAGGTGAACAGGTTCTAAGCACTTATAAAAGAGCCAGTAATATGATGAGCAAAGTGAGAAAAAGTGATGGCACTACTTATAATGCATCTTACAGTAAGAAGTTTTTGATTGAAGATGAGGAGATTGCGCTATCAAATTGTGCTATAGCTGCTTGTAAAAACATCAAACAAGCGATAGAAAATAACGACTTTAATACAGCGCTTGATGAACTTGCTCGTTTTGCTCCATTTATCAATCAATTTATGGACAGTGTAAAGATTAACTGTGATTCTAATGAGCTTAGAATAAACAGGTTATCTTTGCTTGCAAATGTTGTTTCTACCTTTCATTTAGTAGCAGAGTTTAACCTTATACAGGTTAAACAATTGATAAATGCTCAGGCAATATAAGGAACAAATCAAATCATCTCCACAATCCTGTGGCGTTTATAAGATGGTTGGAGATAAGAATAAGGTTTTATACATTGGTAAAGCAAAAAACTTGAAGTCGAGATTATCCGACTACCTTCAATTCGAAAACCTTTCTGAACGAATCAGAGTAATGATCTCACAGGTTATTAAGGTTGAAATATTCATCACTGAGAATGAAATCGAAGCATTGCTTCTTGAAGCACAGTTAATAAAATCGTTAAAACCATCTTATAATATTTTGCTTAGGGATGGAAAATCTTATCCTTATATAACAATTTCTAAGCATGATTATCCAAGAATAGCGAAATATAGAGGTAAGTTTAAGAAGAATGAGTTTCATTACTACGGCCCTTTTCCATCTGCTGCTGCTGTTAAGAACACTATATTATCATTGCAAAGAGCTTTTCTCTTGAGAGTATGTTCAGATCAATATTTCTCTTCAACAAAAAGACCATGTCTTGAGTATCAAGTTAAGCGCTGTTCAGCACCATGCGTAGATAAAATTACAAAAGATGATTACTGCAAATCAGTAAAACAAGCACAAGATACTCTGCTAGGAAGGAATAAAGAAGTGCAAAGACAGCTATTTTCTACAATGGAAAAGTGCAGTAGGGAGATGAACTACGAGCTTGCTGCTGTCTATAGAGATCGATTGAAATTTCTTCAGCAAATTCAAATGCAGCCAATGGATTTTTCTTTTGAAGAAGATGCAGATTTCTTTAGCGTTGTACGTGAGGCAGACTTAGCATGCATTGGTGTACTATCTTTCAGAGATAAAGGTAACTATGGAAGCATTCCTTACTTCATTGAGAATTGTAGTGATCATCCAAATGATGAAATTTTATCCACCTTTTTGGTCAATTTGTATAATCCAGTTAGCACACCACCAGCACAAATTTACGTTCCCGATTTTATTAAGGATAAGGAAATTATAGAACAAGTACTTTATGCTCTTACTCAAAAATCAATAAGAGTTTTGCATACGAAAAATAGTAAAGAGCGTGATTTGTTGAATTTTATTTACAATAATTCTAAGCATAGCCTAGAGCAGAAGCTTACTGATTATAGAAATAACCTAGAAAAGCTCGAAGAGCTTAGGAAGATTTTCTCGTTACCAAATATTCCAAAGCGTATCGAGGTTTATGATAATAGCCATATATCTGGAAATCAACAAGTTGGTGTGATGATTGTTGCAGGGCAGGAAGGTTTTTTAAAAAGTGAATACAAAAAATTTACTATAAAAGAAGAAATTTCAGGTGATGACTATAAAATGATGAGAGAAGTGCTGACTAGACGTTTCTCTGGCAATATAAAAGATATAATCCCTGATTTTTTACTGATTGATGGCGGTCCAGGACATGTTTCCATAGTGCATAATGTGTTGGAAATATTGAATATAAAAGTTCCTTTTGCTTGTATGGCGAAAGGTCATGATCGTAATGCAGGAAATGAAAGATTTTATGTGCCGAGCAGAGAAGAATTTACTCTAGCAAGTGACAGCAAGGTCATGCTTTATTTACAATTGCTGCGTAATGAAGCTCACCGTTTTGCAATAACTTCGCATAGAAAAAAACGCGATAAACAATTTTTTGCTTCACAATTAAGTAAAATATCCGGTGTTGGCAGTAAAAGAAAGAAGGCACTCATGTCTCATTTTGGTTCGGTAGAAAATATAAGCAAAGCTTCTCTAGCTGAAATTCAAAACGTACCTGGAATTAGTAAAGGTTTAGCAGAAATCATTCTTCAACACGTGAATTCTAAGAAAGGTACTCCTAAATAGGTACTCTAAAATTAACCTTTATTTCTTCTTAATAAGACATAAAAAGCTCCTTTGCCACCATGTTTTTTTATGGCTTTCTGATAGTATAAGATCATATTCCGAACTTTTGTGTCATTCAACCACTTATTTAAGCTATTCTTTATAGTGTCTATTTTATCTGTACTATTACCATGCCCCGTAATTACCAATAAGCACCTATTCCCTGCTTGATAATTTTTGATAATAAAATCTATCAATTTACAATAAGCATTATCTATACTATAGCCGTGCAAATCGAGTTTATCGCTTATAAAATATTTGCCCCTATCGATCTTTAATTTTGTATTGTAGTCAAGACAAAATGATGAATCACCATTATCAGTATTAAGAAAATTTTCTTGTAAACTAGAGGCACCTTTATCAATCATAGATTTTATATTTACTTTGTGATCAACTTTCAAAGTAACTTTTCCACATTCTATTGGCTTAACATTTTTTTGCCAATCTAACTCATCATCTGACATAAATTCATTAATTGAACTCATAATTTTACAACAATATATAAACACAGTAAAATATTGCTTACTCTATAAAAATCTGATTTTTAATAATGAGATGAAATCATCAAAAGCTAATGAAAACTGTTGGATATATGGAAAGCACACTTGTATTTCAGCATTAAGAAACAAAAATAGGCGGTGTATAGAACTGTTAGTAACAGAAAATTTCTACAGAGAATTTGAGAAAGAAATTAAACAATGTGCAGATAGTAAGGGCATTAAAGCTCGACTGGTAGAGAACAAAATGTTCAATGATGTTTTACCCAAAGGTGTAAATCACCAAGGAATTGCTTTAAAAGTTACTCCTATTTTTCACAGCTTAAATATTGAAGAAATAGCTGAAAGATCAGGTGAAAACTCTACTATAGTCATTTTAGATCAAATTACTGATACACACAATATAGGTTCGATTTTAAGAACCTCAGCTTGTTTCAACATTGATGCATTGGTTTTACCGTATCACCATTCACCAAGCGAAAATGCATCTATCGCAAAAACAGCAAGTGGCGCATTAGACATTGTTCCTCTAATATACGTTACAAACATAGTAAAGACGATGGAGTCTTTAAAAAAGATAGGCTACTGGTGTTATGGGTTTGATTGCAATGCAAAGGAAAATATAGATGAAATAAAGAATTTTGGGGAAAAAAGAGTAATTGTTTTTGGTTCTGAAGAGAAAGGAATGCGGAGGCTAGTTAAAGAAAGTTGTGATTATCTTTTAAAAATCCCAATGTCAAACGTAATTGATAGCCTAAATGTTTCAAATGCAGCAGCAATAGGACTATATTCCATTTACATTAAAACAAAAATCACTGCAAATTAGTTGCAATAAAACAAGGATGTCATTCCAGCATGTGATACTGGAATGACAACGGGAACGTTCAAAAAAGTGTGTCAAACCGAGAAGTAAAGTAATAAATTGATATAAAAAATGGAGGTTTGATATGAGTCAAGCAAATAGAACTAATGGGTTGGTAGATTATAAAGAATTAGAAACAAATATCCTGTCATCTATACGAGAAGGAAAACCATTGACAGGAAAAGATGGAGCATTAACACCGTTTATAAAAAGGTTGCTAGAGGCAAGTCTGGAAGGTGAAATAGAAAACCACATGTCAGCTAAAAGTGAAGAAAATAACCGAAGAAATGGGAGAAACGCAAAAACTTTACGCACGAGTGGAGGCTCATTTGAGCTGCTAACACCAAGAGATAGGGAGGGAAGTTTTGAACCACAAATAGTTAGAAAAAGGCAAACAAGCCTACATCCAGAACTTGAAGCAAAGGTATTAAGTACATACGCCAGTGGCATGGGATACAGAGACATAGCTTCACACGTTGAGGAAATATATGACCACAAAATATCAGCAGCAGAGATATCCAGTATTACTGATAAACTGCTACCAATAATCAATGAATGGCGCAGCCGTCCACTGCAATCAGTATATCCAATAGTGTTCATGGATGGCATGTTTTTTAAGGTTAAGGAGGATGGACATTGTGTAAGCAAGTGTATGTATAACATATTAGGCATAGATCAAAATGGCAGAAAAGAAGTATTAGGTTTTTATTTGGCTGAAAGTGAGGGAGCTAATTTCTGGTTGGGAGTGCTAAATGACCTCAAAGAAAGAGGAGTAGAAGATATTCTAATTGCCTGCATTGATGGGCTAAAAAGCTTTTCTACAGCTATAAATAGTATATTTCCTAAAGCAGAAGTACAACTATGTATAGTGCATCAGATAAGGAATTCACTGAAATATGTATCTAGCAAAGATGTAAAAGTTTTCATGAATGATTTGAAAAAAATATATCGTGCTTCAAGTAAAGAAATTGCCGAAAATTATTTGCTTGAACTGGAGGAAAAATGGGGCGAAAAGTATCCATTAGTCATAAAATCTTGGCAGAATAATTGGGAAAATTTGTCCAGTTATTTTAAGTATTCAGGTCCTGTTAGGAGGCTAATTTATACCACTAATCCTATTGAGGGACTGCACAGACAGATTAGAAAATTTACTAAAACCAAAGGCTCATTTACTAATACAAATGCCTTGTATAAACAGGTATATTGTGCTATAAAAAAAGTAGAGCAAAAATGGGCTATGGCTTTACCTAATTGGGCTTTAACTATATCTCAACTTGATATCTTTTTTCCTGATAGATTAAAAATTGAGTTGAATTAAAAATACGGTTTGACACACTTTTTTGAACGTTCCCATGACAACAGTAAATGACATCGTACTATGTCATTCACCAGCACTTAAATTACCAATCCCAAGAAAGTGCTTCACTTGAATCTTTTGGAGTTTCAAAAGATGGCTGTGACACTATCTCTTTTATCTCATTTTTAAGCCATTCGCTACCATCTTCTCCAGCTTCTTCAATAGCTTTCTTGAAACTGCTCTCTAGTACAGCTTTAGCAGCTGCAGCTGCCTTAGGACTACCATTTAGAGTTTCTGCTATTGTAGTTAACTTAATTATTAACTCAGCAGGCATCTTATCAGTCTTAGCCTTTATAGCAGTGACATCAGCTCCTAAGGTATCTGTAATATTATCAGTTTTAGTTTGTATTGCAGTAACCTTATTTCCTAAATTAGCTGCATTTGTAGCATCTTTTATAGCAGCAACATCAGCAGTAAAGGTATCTGGAATAAATTCAGTCTTAGCCTTTATAGCAGTGACATCAGCTCCTAAGGTATCTGTAATATTATCAGTTTTAGTTTGTATTGCAGTAACCTTATTCCCTAGATTAGCAGCATTTGTAGCAGTTTCTATAGCAGTTACTTTAGCTGTTAAGTCAGCTGGAATAGTATCAGTCTTAGCCTTTATAGCAGTAACGTCAGCAGTTTTAGCTAAAGGAGCTAGTTCAGCAGATTTTGCTAACTTACCTAACTCAGTTCCTAAATCGTCAGGCATCTTATCAGTCTTAGCCCTTATTGCAGTAACATCAGCAGTTTTAGCTAAAGGAGCTAATTCAGCAGTTTTAGCTAGAGGAGCTAGTTCAGCGGTTTTAGCCAAAGGAGCTAGTTCAGCAGTTTTAGCTAACTTACCTAACTCAGTTCCTAAATCGTCAGGCATCTTATCAGTTTTAGTTTGTATTGCAGTAATCTTGTCTCCTAAATTAGCAGCATTTGTAGCAGTTTCTATAGCAGTTACTTTAGCTGTTAAGTCAGCTGGAATAGTATCAGTCTTAGCCTTTATAGCAGTAACATCAGCTCCTAAGGTATCTGTAATCTTATCAGTCTTAGCCTTTATTCCTGATATCATATCTGTTCCGACTTGAGTTTTTATGGTAACTAAGTCAGCGCTTAAGTCAGCTGGAATAGAATCAGTCTTAGTTTTTATTGAATCTACATTAGTTCCAATACCTAATAATGTAGCAATTGCACCTCCAGTCATGAAGTTTGTTGCTGTAGCACTGTAATCTATTTCAGCAGCACCATTAGGTTCATACCTAAAAGTGTTGAAAACACTAGTATTATCTACACCAAAGGTATACTTATTCTGTGCAGCATCTTCATAAATTATGCTTTTAATGGTAGGGGATACTACATTTGCTCCAGCACTGTCTTTAAAAGTTAAACTAGCCATATCACTTTCCGTTAATTATAAAAACCATAATGTGCATGAAAATAATATAAATTCCGTAAATACTAGATTTTGCATAAGATTTCCTTGAAGCTTTTCGCTTCAGAATTCTTCTGTTGCCGTCCCAGCCCCCCCCTTTCATTCCAGTCCTCTCTTCTGTCATCCCAGTGCTTGACACTGGGATCCAGGTACGGCCACTTATTTAAAGTTAAGTTCCAGTGTCTGGGCACTGGAATGACATCTTTTTTCTGGAGACAAGTATATCTCAATGTTCGTACAGTTGTGTATCTGGGTATTGGAATAACAAAAAGAGGGCAGGGCCCTCCTTGTATGTATTAGATGTAGGCCGAGTTATGATCGTGATAAACATAATCGCTTGTGCAATCGAACATTGTCACAAAGCCATTCTCCAGATAGAGATTGTATTCATGATGCTGATCTGATAATTCAATGTTATCTTGCGTTTCTAAGTTGAAATGACTTGAGTCTGATAGCAATTCATAATTTGGATTATCTATTTTACTAATGCTGCTTATTACTTTGCCATTATCACTTGATATAGCCAAACTATAACTATCACCATCCTTCATTATTTTGATGGATACCTTATCCTCAGGTAACACTATAAGCTTTTTTGTATCACTATCGTGAATTACAAATTTGCTATCTTTAAAGTAATATTTTTCTCCTGGCAAAGCACCAACCTTATAATTCGATGTATGCAGCTTGTTCCAAAAATCTAACACAGATTGCTTTTCTGCTCCTTCTGCTCTATCATACAAGGCTTTCACATCATTATAATCTATGGTTACATTTGCCTTATGCTTTCCTTCTGAATCTCGATCAGAGCTCCTTTCTATTTTCAAGATTGTGTCTTTCAATATTACCTGCTCTTTCTCCTCAACTAAAGATGCTCTTTTTGTTCTTGTTAAACTTTGTGATGAAATTGACTGATCAGACTGCATTTCGTCTTCTCTCATAAAAGTTTGTTCTTTAGCGGCTTGTGCAATGATATTAGTAGTTCTATGTGAAGTATCAACTTCTGTCTCAGTTTTGCTTACACTTACCTGTTCTTTTGGACTTTCGATTTCCCTTGTGTATATCCTTTGATAGTCAGTGTAGCCTCTATTAGTGTCACCGATATCGCCATCACCTTGATCAAAAGTTATTTTTTTACTTCCATTTCCCATATCCTCAATTTCAACTTGAGGAGAAACAGATGCTAGGAAATCGTTATAACTGTAGTTATAATCAGCAGAAAAGAATATTTTTCCTTTGAAGTTATGGAAATTATTAGATAACATTCCAATTTCTTCATCAGTATCACCATCAAATAGTTTTACTTTAGTGAAATATCTTTGATTGTTGATTCTCACTATTTCACCACTCGAGTTTCTTTGTATCTGATAATCATTTGGATCATGTTTAATGGTAAAAAGTTTACCAGGGGCATATTTTTCGTATCCGTTCAGAGGTGTGGCAAGGATAAAAAACAATTGACATAATATATTAAAGTAGTAATAACACAAAATGTTGATAGTAAAGTAAGGCTAGATGCTTCAATTGTTGATCAGTATTGTAGAGTTATGTAAAAACTTAGAGCAGAAAGTAGCAAAGCTTGAAGAAAAAAATAAAATCTTAGAAATAGAGAATGCTGAACTAAGAGAGAGACTCGGCTTAAACTCAAGGAATTCATCTTTACCAAGTTCAAAAGAGCTGTACAAAATAAAAAAAGACACACCAGAAGATAAGTCAGAGGGCGGCAGGAAGATAGGTGGTCAAGTTGGACATAAGGGGAATTGCCGAGCTAAAATGGAAGCAGATGAGGTGGTGAAGGTAGAGTTACCAAATAGATGCGAGTGTGGTGAAGAAATCGCAATATCGGAAAAACCATATGTCTATCAAAAAGTTGATTTACCAGAAATTAAGCCTTACGTAGTTGAGTATCAATTAGAACATGGTCGCTGTCGTAAATGCGGAAAAAGAAGGAGTAGCAAATTACCAGAAGGAGTTACACCGGATACCTTTGGTCCTAGAGTTAAGTCAGTAGTTGCATCACTAAGTGGGTTTTATAAGAATTCAAAGCGAGAAATAGCGAATATTATGAAAGACATCTTTAACATGAGTATAAGTGTTGGTAGTGTGTCCAATAGTGAAGCAAGGGTTTCGTCAAAATGTAAAGAAGCCTATGAACAAATAGAGGAAGAAATAAAAGCAAGCGAAATTTTGCATATTGATGAAACCAGTCACTACAACAAAGGCAAATTGGGATGGTGCTGGATGTTTGCCAACAATAAAGCAAGTCTTATGAAGTTAGCAGATACAAGAGGAATGAAATTTTTAAAGAATAGTGCATTTTGTGATTACAAAAACCTGGTAATTACTGACAGATATGCAGTTTACAACCACTTCAGTGATGAAAAACGACAAATTTGTTGGGCTCACTTATTGAGAAATTTCGAGAGGTTATCTCATAGTTGGAATAGTGAAGTAATGAGACTTGGCCATTGTTTAAAAGACGCAGCTAATGGATTGTTTGTATTAAAAAACGCTTTGTCAGAAAATGAAATTAGTATTTCAAAGTTCACTAAGCAAGCTAAAGAATTACGAAGATACATACAGTACTGCATGATAAAAATATCTTATATACTTGAAGCAAAAGGAGCTTCACGAACGGTAAAGGGTATTATAAAATCCGAGTCAATGATGTGGACATTTTTGGATGACCCAGAGAATATTCCATTAACGAATAACCATGTTGAGCGACAGATACGGCATTATGTTGTCTATCGTAAGAATTCATATTTTGCACAGTCAGAGCGAGGGAATAGATTTCTTGAGCGGATAATTTCGTTGTATCTGACTTGGAAACAAAAGGAATTAAACCCTTTTCAAAACCTGCTAGCTGTTGTTTCTTAAACCACACCTCTGAACGGATACATTTTTACTCTTGTTATACTCTCTACTTCTTGAGGTATTAAAAATTCATCTTCAATGAATCTTTGCTTCACTTCTTGTATTTTTTCATAAAGTGTGGTTACATTGCGCTTATTTTGATTATAAATATCTTCAATCTCTATCTCTAGCCTGTGTGAAGCTTCTTTTTTTAACATGTTATTTATCACTGCTTCTGTTATTGCTAGCTTTTCTTGCAGAATTTTCTTTATTTCTTCTTTATCGTCTCTGCTATTTTTACTCAGTTCCGTGTATACCCTATAACACCTTTTCTCTAGTGGTAACGTTCTTAAACTATCTAACATTCTGGCCACTTGACCCTTAATAGTCTTCTTGGCTTTCAATTTTAATTCTTTTACTTCTTCTTTTATTATTTTGCTAGCTATTCTCTTAGCTTCAGTTAAAGATGAGTCCTTGAGAAAAAAATCTGTTCTAAGTAAATTTTGGTTTAAAAGCTCCAAAAAGACTTTTCCTTTGATGTTTTCGAGTTGATCGTCTAAACCATCCCCCTGTAGTTCATTTGTTATGTGCTGAGACAGCGCAAAGTGCTCTAATTTATTTAACTTTACAGAGTTAATATTTTTCATTAACGTCAGCACAATTTGTTCACTATATTGAGAAGTAAAACTCAGTAATCTTCTCATTAAAGTAATGCTTACTTCTGCAATAAAATCATCAACTATTTTTTGACTTTTATCATCTTCATAATTATTTTGGGCGTTATGCCAAGCCCTAAGAATTTCTTTACTGTTTTTCTTATTTTTTAGTATCCGTTCAGATGCATGGCTAATGTGTAAATATCGAAGCAAAAATGGTGTCATTCCAGTGTCAAGTACTGGGATGACAGAGAAAGTATCATATTGGGATGACACCATTTATTTCTATGTCTGTCTTTTCTATCTTATTTTGTCACCCTGCTGAACGGATTCATTTTTTAGCCTGTCTAACATAAACTTACGTGCTTCATTTTCTGCTTCTGTAAGGAGCATTTGTCTGGGTGGTGTAAATTTAATCTCTGGATCGGAATGAATACCCTCTAATGTACTTAACATTCTGTAGATAACACCAGTAAAACATGTGTTAGGAATTCGTTCTTTTCTAGAGAAAGTTTGGCTATCTAGTAAATTTGCAATCAACGCGTCTTTTTTATTTTTTACATCTTCTCTATCTCCATCATTGCAAGCTCTCAGAACTAACAGAAGAATTTGTCCACCAGTGAAGCCAGAGCTATGTTTCTCATTACCTTTGCAAAAATCTTGCAAAAACATTACTAATTTTCCCTTATTCTCATTACTAAATGGTTGGCCATCAAGCATATGTAAGTGATTTATATATTCAATAAATTCTTTAAATCCCTCATTATTAATAGTGTCTTCAGATACTTGTTCAGTATATTTATCTTTTAATTTGTCAATATTTTTAATGATATCATTATTTAATTGATGGGGCAGTAAATGCTCATAAGTACCATCAAACTTATTTGTCATACTGCGAGTATTTTCTTTTATGCCTTCTAAAAAGAAACTTATAGCAGCTTTGAGTAACGTAAATGGATTAAATCCTTTGGCCTTAATTCACTTTGTAATAGAATTAAAACCATTGCAAGTGGTATTGTTGCAAGTAACGAAACGAGCAGAAAAGTAGTTGTAAAGGTTAGATATGTTACAGAAGCAAAAAATAAAAGGAAAGATGCTATCTTAATTTTATTTTTCTCAAAAAATATTTCCCAATATTCCTTTTTACTTATTTTTTCCTGCTTTGCAGCTTTTATGTCTTTATAAACGTAAAAAGTTTTTATTTCAGATCTAAAAAACAATGTGGCAAAAGATAAAAAGACATTGGCAGGATTAACTAAAATGCTTAAAGAAACAAAAGCTGCGAAGTAACTTGCTGTCTTTAATCTGTAAGAATCCTTTCCAGGAAATTGTATTTGGGAAATACCTATCATAGCCTACTCTCTATAATATTATGATATTGTAGTAATAACAAATAGCCTATAGATGTCAATGCTTAAGTATTTTACTGTCTACGCACTCATCGTATTCAATTTCAACTGTAGAGTGTGCAATTTCAAATCTATTTAATAGTATTTTTTTTATCTCATACAAAATATTAGTGTGTTGTCCATTTTGCTTTATCTTGGCATGCATAGTAAGTATAAAATAATTATCAGATAGTGACCATGCATGTATATGATGCACATCTATTACTTCAGGTAACTTAGATACAATCTCACTTTTTATCTCCTCAGCAGATACACTCTCAGGTGTACCTTCAAGGAGTATATGGCAAGAATTCTTGAGAATTTTATAGCCACTGTTTAAGATTATTACACTGACAAATACTGACAAAATAGGGTCCACTATTTGCCATCCGGTAAACATGATAATTATGGATGCAAGTATAGCAGCTACAGAACCTAAAATATCTCCGATAACATGCAATACAGCACTTTTTATGTTTATATTACTTTCGCATTTACTATGTAATATAAAAAAGACTATAATGTTAGAGATCAGGCCAAGTGTGGCAATTATTAGCATTACTTTCCATGCAACATTGACCGGACAAATGAATCTCTTTATTGATTCAATGATAATGACTGCTGCAATGAAAAATAGAGTTAAACCATTAACAAATGCTGCAATTATCTGCAATCTGTGATACCCATATGACCTCTGTAAATCAGATTTCTTAGCTGAAAATTTGTGCGCTACCCAGCTTAAAATCAAGGCAAAAAGATCAGTGAGCATATGCCCTGCATCTGATAACAGAGCAAGCGAGTGTGAAATTACTCCACCTACTATCTCCATAAGCATTGTTATTGCAACTATTATTATGGAATAAATTAAGCGCTTGGACTCTGCTATTGAGTGTTTGCCATTGTGCACTGCTGTCATATAAAATCTTTTTATGAGCAAAAAAACGTGGGTAACACTGGGCTCGAACCAGCGACCCCTTGCACGTCAAGCAAGTGCTCTACCAACTGAGCTAATTACCCATCGTAGCTTTAGTATAGTGCTTCAGTGAAATGAAAGTCAATTTGCTTTTAGACTTCTTGCTGAATGAAACTCCTTGACAAACCTTCCCACTTTCCTTATCATACCAATAAGAGTATTTATCCTTGTTTTTGATCTGCGCGGGTTCAACAACAAAAATTCAGTAAAAAACTCAGATATTTATTGGCAAATTACATAAAAATTATAGCGGCTGCATGTCTTTTTTATTTTTTCTACATTCAGCCAAATCGCGCTTGTTAGCACATTATTACAACGCCAATTTACATTGTTATAGGGTCAAAACTCGCTACATAGGGATTTTTTTGCCTTTTTTAAAATTGATAAATTTCTTAATATTTATAATTCCGTTACTTGTTAGCAGCCACCTAAGGTCAGCTATAGAATTTTAGCCACATTCTAAATGTTACATATTAAGTTAACTATCTATACTTTTTTATTAAGATATAAATTATACCAATATGAGAATTTACGTTTTTTTTCAGATGAGTCACTTTATGCTTGATATTGTAAAGACTAATAAATTAGAGGTTAGAATTATGACAATTAATCAACAAGTAAATAAAAATATAACTAAAGAAGAATATTTTAACGATAAGCATGTTATAGAAGTTAAAGATTTAAATATTAAAGTAGAGGTTTATTCTCACGATTTAAGAGCAAGTAAAGTTGCTAAAATTGAAAGTGAAATAAGAGAAACAGCTACTAATTTTAAAGATGCATTTAAGTTGGAGCCTGGTAGCTCAGAACAAACGTTCAAAATTTATGTGTTTGATGATAAGGCTGATTACACTCATCTTGGCGGAAGCGAACGTTTTGGTTCTTACCTTGGAGATGAGGGTGGTAAATGTTACTACAAAGGAGAAGCTGATGTTTTTGCTGAGATGTATGTCTATCAGCAAGGTGGCGTTCATAACCTTCAGCATGAATTTGCACATGGTTTAACTTACTTGGCTACAGGAGGAAAATCTCTACCTACAGTATTAATGGAGGGAATTGCAGATTACTTTGAACATCATTCAGATCACAAGTTCAATGCTCAAGGGTCAAGCATTGATAAAACTGAAGCCGCAAATTTGGATCTAGGTGGAATTTTAAATTTACAATACTCAGCCAATGGTGAAGAAAACAGTTTAGTGTATAAAACTGGTCATGCGTTGATAATGTACTTACAGGAAAAAGATCCTAGTTTATTAAGAGACTACCTAGATGCTTTACGTCAAGGTAACTCAGATGAATCAAAAAGTTTCTTGAAAGACATAAAAGGACATGATGCTGACTTCAAAAGTTGGCTTGCTGAGAATGATACAGAAACTGCAATGGAACATCTCAACGCTTTGCAAGTTACAAAAGGAGATTTTATAGCAACTGGTCAAGAAATAGTGGGTGGAGAAATTAAAAACATATCCTACTATAAAGCAAATATAGAAAAGATAGATGGAGAAAACGTTGGAAGTTTTTCTCCTGTAGAACATGTTGCATTTTATGATGTTGCTCGTGCTATTAATAGGGCAACAAATGATAACCTCGATATATCAAAGGAATATCATTTCTTAAAGGCAGTAAAAACTACTGATGGGCAGGTTAAGCTGACTTACTCTGATCAACAAGGTAATGAATATCAAAACAGTCAAGAGTATAAAATGCAAGCTTTGAGGATATTATCAAAACATGGTGAAGATCTTAGAAAATCTTACTATGATGGGAAAGAAGACTTAGATAAGCAGAAGGATATAAAATATAATGATGTGTTGAAAAGCCTGCGTGAACAGGAAGAAACACAGCGTCATGATGCATACGAGCAATACAAAAGAGGAGAGATCTCTTATGAGAAATTTGTAGAAAAATGCAATTCAGCCAGCACTAATTATCATAATGAAGATAAGAGATTATATAATGCTACACAGGACAAATATACACAACTGAAAGATGATTTGCTTGATAAAACCATAAACGCTGGCTTGAAACAAGTAAAAGAAACTCAGAACATTGACGTAGAAAAGATGTTAGAAGAGATGGTTAATATCGATCCAAACCTAATCAGAGGTGCTCATATTAATCTACAAGAAGGTAAAGTTTTCTCTATCAAAGCTCTTGGTCACGGAGATATGGGTGCACTATCTATATATGATGGGAATACAAAGCTTGGAGAGTTGTCGAGCGAATCGGGCTTTTTTAAGCAAGTTGAAGGTCAAACTAAAGAAACTTTTGTTTTTGAGGACATATTGCACAACTTGAATACTCAATATGACGGTGGTGCTTATATGGCTATTACAAAAGAAAATGGTCATTATAAAGCTTCTCTGATAGATGGCAGAACAGTTGAACGTGATGAATACTTTGATGAAGCACATTTACATGAAAATGAATTGTTGCATCCTAGCACTGGACACATTCAAAAAGATTTAGATTCTCTGCTTCTTAGAGGGACCAAAATTCTAAATCATCAGGATTCAAAGCATGCTCAATATTCTGATGAGCAAAGAGAAAGCGGCGTAATCGTAGAAAAAGGAACATTATTGGATGATAAAGGGACTGATAGAACAGACGACGATGTATACGAAGCGGTTGTAAAGCAAGGAGGCGAAAATCTACATGCATTCAAAAATATGGGTTTCTATATTACTGAAGAGATAAAAAATGAAAGAGGTGAAGTTATAAATGAAAGTAACTTGTTCATTCATGATCATGGAAAAAACGTAAGGTTTCAATTGCCAGGCAATGTTACTCACCTAAAATTGGTGGAAAAAGATGGACAATATAAATTAGCACCATCTGATTCTGAAGGAAGAGAATATAGTAGCATACCAGACGAATACAAATATATTGACCCAGTATTTGCACATGAATATGAAAAGAGAGATTATTCTCATAAACATATAAATGTGGGCCTTATAAACTTAGAAAAATAGTATCCGTTCAGAGGTGTGGTTTAAGAAACAACAGCTAGCAGGTTTTGAAAAGGGTTTAATTCCTTTTGTTTCCAAGTCAGATACAACGAAATTATCCGCTCAAGAAATCTATTCCCTCGCTCTGACTGTGCAAAATATGAATTCTTACGATAGACAACATAATGCCGTATCTGTCGCTCAACATGGTTATTCGTTAATGGAATATTCTCTGGGTCATCCAAAAATGTCCACATCATTGACTCGGATTTTATAATACCCTTTACCGTTCGTGAAGCTCCTTTTGCTTCAAGTATATAAGATATTTTTATCATGCAGTACTGTATGTATCTTCGTAATTCTTTAGCTTGCTTAGTGAACTTTGAAATACTAATTTCATTTTCTGACAAAGCGTTTTTTAATACAAACAATCCATTAGCTGCGTCTTTTAAACAATGGCCAAGTCTCATTACTTCACTATTCCAACTATGAGATAACCTCTCGAAATTTCTCAATAAGTGAGCCCAACAAATTTGTCGTTTTTCATCACTGAAGTGGTTGTAAACTGCATATCTGTCAGTAATTACCAGGTTTTTGTAATCACAAAATGCACTATTCTTTAAAAATTTCATTCCTCTTGTATCTGCTAACTTCATAAGACTTGCTTTATTGTTGGCAAACATCCAGCACCATCCCAATTTGCCTTTGTTGTAGTGACTGGTTTCATCAATATGCAAAATTTCGCTTGCTTTTATTTCTTCCTCTATTTGTTCATAGGCTTCTTTACATTTTGACGAAACCCTTGCTTCACTATTGGACACACTACCAACACTTATACTCATGTTAAAGATGTCTTTCATAATATTCGCTATTTCTCGCTTTGAATTCTTATAAAACCCACTTAGTGATGCAACTACTGACTTAACTCTAGGACCAAAGGTATCCGGTGTAACTCCTTCTGGTAATTTGCTACTCCTTCTTTTTCCGCATTTACGACAGCGACCATGTTCTAATTGATACTCAACTACGTAAGGCTTAATTTCTGGTAAATCAACTTTTTGATAGACATATGGTTTTTCCGATATTGCGATTTCTTCACCACACTCGCATCTATTTGGTAACTCTACCTTCACCACTCATCTGCTTCCATTTTAGCTCGGCAATTCCCCTTATGTCCAACTTGACCACCTATCTTCCTGCCGCCCTCTGACTTATCTTCTGGTGTGTCTTTTTTTATTTTGTACAGCTCTTTTGAACTTGGTAAAGATGAATTCCTTGAGTTTAAGCCGAGTCTCTCTCTTAGTTCAGCATTCTCTATTTCTAAGATTTTATTTTTTTCTTCAATCTTTGCTACTTTCTGCTCTAAGTTTTTACATAACTCTACAATACTGATCAACAATTGAAGCATCTAGCCTTACTTTACTATCAACATTTTGTGTTATTACTACTTTAATATATTATGTCAATTGTTTTTTATCCTTGCCACACCTCTGAACGGATACGTAAAAATTACAATCTTAAATAAAGAAGATAAAATAATACCATCAAGCAGTTTATCTCGTAGTTTAAGTGTCAGTGATTTAACATCTCATTGCTTATAAAAACTTATGCTCTCTGCCTTGCAGAAGATTTGCAATATTTTTGTAATGCTTCAAGAAAATTAATATCGCTACAGTGAGTAATATAAGGAATAACTCCTTTTGAAAAAAGAAAGATGCTATAACAGCTGCTGCAGTAGCAGCCAAGGAAGCAAGAGAGGAGTACCGAAAGATAAAAAATACTATTAGCCAGACAAATACAAATGCTAATGCTATAGAAATGTTAAGTGCTATCAAAACTCCCAAAGTTGTTGCAACTCCCTTTCCTCCATTGAACCTTAGCCAAATAGGAAAGATATGCCCTAGAACTGCTAAAATTGCAGATACATATATATAAAAATCGTTATTATCACAAAATTGTTGTGCTGTATAAACTGCGATAAACCCTTTAGAGGTATCCAGAAATAACGCAATAGCAGCAAGAAATTTATTTCCTGTCCTTGCAACATTTGTAGCGCCAATGTTTCCTGAACCTACTTCTCTTAAATTTATACCATTTATTTTTGCAATAATTAAGCTAAACGGTATTGAACCTAGTATGTAGGATAATATAAGAATTATATATTTCTCCATTATTCTAGCATCCTCTCTCTTGTCATCCCAGTGCGTGACACTGGGATCCAGCGAACTTTATTCGCAAACGAATCTAGTAGATAAATATAAAATTTTACATTAAAATATAACACTACGGTGGAACTATATGCAAAATAGATCCCAGTGTCACGCACTGGGATGACAAAAGGGAATTTTGCTATGAAAAGAAGATGGCACTGGAATGACATCTGTTGTTGTACCTTCATATGCCAGAATTTAATTAATTTTATTATTCCTTAGCCTTTTTAGATAACATTGGACTTCATTGTTAATCTGATTGCTAAACAGTATAAGTGCTGTCATATTGATGAGTGCTAAACAAGAGAATAAAGCCCCACCAATATTAGCAATAGCCATTATATCTTTAGACAAACCTGACAAAAATGCAACTACTACCACCGCTATACGATATATTACTACACTTTTTACACCAAACAAATACAGCCATCCCATTTCACAACAATATACAAATGAAATTACTGAGGAAAACGCAAACAAAGGCGCAGCGATGGTTAAAAGTATAGGAAACCAAGAAGAAACTGTTTCAAATGCTTTTTGGGTGATCAATATTCCCTCGCCAATGCCGGTCTGGTATGCACCTGTTATTACTATTGTTATTCCTGTCAAGCAACAAATTAACATTGTATCAAAGCATGGTTCTATCATCGCAACCAGCCCAGTTCTAACTGGCTCCTCATCTTTAGCTACAGCGTGAGTAATTGAGGCAGAACCAACACCTGCTTCACTAGCAAAAATTGCTCTTTGAATTCCAGCAACAAATGCTCCTACTACTCCTCCACCAACAGCATTGAAGTCTATCATACTGGAAAACAATATTTTCAATGTATTGCTAAAATTGTGAATATTGAATGCAATGATTGTGACACAGCTCAAAATATATATGAGTGACATAATAGGAACTAGTGCAGAAGATACTCTAGCTATTCTCCTTATTCCACCGATAATTACCAGAGCAAGTAACGTAGAAATTATGGAAGAGAGAAACCAAGGATGACCATCTATCCAATTTGAATAGCCAGATAATATTGAAACCATTTGGTTAGTCTGAAATGCCACACTTCCACCAAGACCTGATAATATAAAAAACACTGCATATATTGCAGCTAGGACAATACCAAGTTTCTTAAATCCAAATTTCTCTAGTCCATTTCTTATATATTGAAAGGGACCACTGAATAACTGCTCCTGGCCTTCTGTTCTGTGTCTGAATGCTAAAGTTACTTCAGCAAACTTTGCAGACATACCAAAAAAACCTGTAATCATCATCCAAGGTACCGCTCCTGGCCCTCCCATTGAAATTGCGATTGCAACACCAGCAACAGTTCCAAGGCCTACTGTGCTTGACAGCGCGGTTACAAATGCCTGAAAATGCGTAATGTGACCATCATGATGATCTGTGTCATATTTTCCACATAAAATAGCGAACGCATGCTTAAACATCCTTATGTTGAGAAATCTAAAACGTAGTGTTAGAAATATATAACCAAAGGCCAATAAAAGAATTATAAATGGTACGTAAAAGATCTTGAAAAACAACACTTCATTCATGAAGTTGCTTACTCCATTTAATGCAGTGTCATAACTTTTATGAAAAATTGAAGCAGCGTATACATCATTAAATGGTAGGCAAAATAACACCATATAAAGCATTCTATAAATCATGTTTAATACCTTTTGTAATAAGAGTCTATTGTATTTAAGACTTCCCTTCTCAGTAGATATATCACAACAGCATTTGGGATCATAAGGCACATAAACAGGCTATCACCTAAATAAGATATAAATTCTATATTTTTTGATATACAGCTGATATACACTGAACCTACTATAAAAAACTGAAACAATATCAGTACTTTTTTGTTACCAAATAAGTACACTAGGGCAACTTCACAGTAGTAATAGTAAGCTATTATTGTGGAAAATGCAAAGGAAAACATTATCAGCGGAAGAGCTAGCTTGCTAAATAAAGGCAAGCCTGTTGAAAATGCTGAGCTAACTAACGTAATATCACCTACGGTATTAGTGCTATGCATATCGGTGATAATTATCACAATACCAGTCAAAAATGAGACTAATATTGTGTCTACAAATGGTGCAATCATTGCAACACTTCCAACTTTAACTGGGTCTTTCTCTTTTACAATCGAATGTGCTATAGCTGCTGTTCCAGTACCTGCTTCATTAGCAAACACTGACCTTCTTACCCCTGCTATTAATCCACTCAATACTCCACCTCCTATAGCTGATTTGTTAAAGATATCTTGAAATATTATAGATAGAGCATTCAGTAGATTATTTCCGTTTACACAGATTAAATATATACACATGCCTATATATAACATTATCATGATCGGCCCTAAACCTGTTGCAACTAAAGCAATTCGCTTTATTCCTCCCAGTATTACAATTAATACAAATAGCGAGATAATAACAGATGTGTTGTATTCAAATAAGTTACTTGACAACGCTGCAATTTGATTTGCCTGAAATGGTATGCCGCCTAGAATCATTGCAACAAGCAGCATAACTGCGTAGATAAATGCAAGGAATTTGCCAGTCTTCATAAATCCAATCTTTGCAAGTCCATGTTCCATATAATAAAAAGCCCCACCAGTTGTGTTTTCAGAGCGATGAGTAAATGCAAGCACTACTTCAGCAAATTTTATTGACATGCCAAGTACCCCGGTAATTATCATCCAAAAAACTGCACTTGGCCCCCCTATTGTAATAGCTATTGCAACTCCTGATATTGTTCCAAGACCAACTGTTCCTGAAATTACCGTTGCAAATGCCTGAATGTGGGTGATTATGCCGTTATTATTATGGCTCTCTAGGTTGAATAGTGTTTGTATCCCATGTTTGAACAACCTAAAGTTAATGAATTTGAATCGAATCGTACAAAAAACCCCAGTTGCAATTACCCAAATAATTATAAATGGTATGTTGAATATCTTTATATATAAAAAAGAGTTTAATAGATCAGTTACTTTTATAATCATGCTGCTCACTATTTTTTATATAGCTGACTAGTTTTATATGCGTAATGTATATAAAGTCCGGTACTTATTGGAATAGTCAAGATATAAACTGCACCTAAAATTGGTAGTGTTATCCAGGGCTTACTTATAAAAAATATGATCAATATTCCAAAAAATGACACAAATATATAAGATAAACTTTTAGGGACAGAAATGTATTTTGCAGAGAAAGTTGGAATATGACTTATCGAAAAAAATGAAATGGCCAAAAAGTAACAAGCTGTATTCTTTACGTTAAAAAATTGCTCTATAAGAAGTAAATATTCACTTTCATGAGATTGAAAGGTAATAATTATTGGAAACAGAACAAGTAAAGCGCATACAGGAGCTGGAACACCAGAAAAGAAAAATTTTTTCCAGTATACTTGCTCTAAATGTAGCGAAACATTGAATCTTGCAAGTCTTATTGATATGCAGATTACATATATCATTACTAAAATCCATCCTACAACTTTAATTTCATTTAACTTCCAAAAATATAAAAGAAAAGCAGGTGCTGAACCAAAATTTAGAAAATCTGCAAAAGAATCGAGTTGTGCTCCAAAATCGCTAGTTGATTTTAAAATTCTGGCTATCCTGCCGTCCATTCCATCTATTATTGCTGCAATGATAATAAAAATTGCTGAAAATTCCCATTGTTCATTAAATGTGAATTTAAGTGAAGTAAGGCCAGCACATAAACCTAATAAAGTTATAAAGTTTGGGAATAACTTGGTAATAGGTAAAAATTTACTGTTACTTTCATCGTTATTCATATAACATCAAAAGTAAGCTTCTCTTGTTTATTAAAATCTGCTATAACTGTCTCACCGCCAATAACAGTTTGCCCTTCTGAAACTCTTACTTCTATTCCAGCGGGAATATAAATATTTACTCTGCTACCAAATCTTATAATTCCAAATCGTTCACCTACTTTTACGCTCTGAGATGTCCTCAAATTACAAACAATGCGGCGTGCAATAAATCCAGCTATTTGCTCTACAATGATTTCTTTTCCCTTCTCATATTCAATCGCAATAACCTGCTTTTCATTCTCATTACTAGACCTATTGCTTATTGCGGAAACAAACTTGCCTTTTTTATAACTCATTTCCTTTATTGTACCAGATATTGGTATACGATTAACGTGGACATTCAAAACACTTAGAAATATGCTAACAAGCGTAAACTTCCTTTCTTCTTCATTCTCTTCTGATAAAGAGTAACTAACTTCTTCTATCTTTGAAATTACACCATCAGCAGGACTTAATATAAAGTCCTTATTGTTTGGTACAGCTCTTGCTGGATCACGAAAAAAATAGGTACATAATAACGTTGGAAATAAGCAAGTAATTCCAGCTCCCCAAGATATAGAGAATGCTATACATGTTACGATAAAGGAAACAACTATAAATAAATAACCTTCTCTGTTTATATTAGGCAAACCAAGGCACATAATTTATTCTCGATAATTCATTATTAACAATTTATCATTTATAATTTCTCATGAAAAGCTTTTTTTCACTTCTTCACTTTTGGAATGCTTATATAAGCATTGATGGATATTAAATCTTTAATAAAAATTAAAGATTTTTAGCTGTTGTTAATATTATTTTAATAAAAAATTAATAATAATTCTTGATAATGTATGAATCATTATGTTCGTAATTTCGTATGACAGGGGAAATAGAAAAAGATGAATCTCCTTCCTTATACTCTGCAATTCGGATGGGTGATATTGAAGCTACAGAGCTGCTAATAAAGTTTGGTGCAAATGTCAATGATAATTATGAACGTAATCGTACACCACTACATATTGCTATCGGGTATAAGCAGTTTGAAATAGCGAAATTGCTGATAAATAACGGAGCAAACGTTAACGCAAAAACTGAAAATCATGGCAAAGATGACTTAACACCAATGCACCTTGCAATTTTTGCAAACACGCCAGAGTTTATAGAATTGCTAGCTAGCAATGGTGCGTCAATTGATGAAAGAGAAAGCACTGAAGGACATACACCTTTTCACCTTGCTGCTTTATATGGAAATAAAAGTGTAATACAAGCCTTAGTTGATAAGGGACAGAATATTGAAGATATTGATAATAATGGGCGTACAGCTTTATTTTTAGCTATTAGGCAATGCACTGGAGCAGAGGGTGATAGCAGAATAGAAGTTATCGAGTATTTGATAAATAAACTCAAAGCAGACATAACGAAAAAAGATAATAATAACAACACAATACTTTTTCCTGCTGCTAATAATTGTCCTGGAAAGGTAGTAAAATTCATTATTGAACAATATGTAGAAAGTTTTGGTAAAGACAAATTAAAAGATTTTATCAATCACAAAAATAAAGCTGGTATGGATGCTTTGGATATTGCGCTCAATAGCGGAAATGAAGAAGCCATTGAAGTACTTAGCTCATATGGAGCAGATATCGAGAATAAAGCAACTCCCAAGATTACTGTAGAAAAACCAAATAGTACCTTAGATGGAGCAGAAAGTGTAGAAGTGGTATCCCCAATTAAGCAAAAATAAAAGCAGCTCTAAATTTCTTGCTTTATTTAAATTCTTTCTATAGCATGATATATTAATGTTAGAATGGGGGTGTGTTATGTTTGTAGGTCAAAATAATAATCAACAGCAAAATAGAAATAGAGTACAGGCTTTAATAGAAAGAGTGCAAAATGCTTACAACAACACTAATAAAATTAAAAGATTCATTAATATAGTTTTATTAGTAAGTATGATTCCTTCATTTTTTCTTCTTGTACAGCTCTCTTTGTATTTATCATTAGTAAATTATTTTTTCAAACCAAGGGAAAATGAAAAAAGATTATCAGCGTGGCCAAAAAATGTTATTAGAATAACATTAAGCATTTTTTTAATTATAAACATTATTAATTCCTGTGTGCTTTTGGTACTGCCTATATTGTGCTTATAGTTGCTAAACAAATCACTCATTGAAGAAATACAGCAGTTTAACTATTTAATACAACAAATTCCAGAGGAAGAAAGGCCTATTTTCTTTCAAGATTTAGCAGCCATTCCTTTTATGGCACAAACTACTCATGATCCAAGTGCAGTTGCTAGTATAAACTTGAGTGTTGATAGACTCATAGAAAAGTATAAAGAGAATTTAAGCAAAGATGAATTCTATGTACAGCTAAATAGAGGCAACACAACCGACATTGAAGAGTACATCAAACAGTCAAATGAATTTACAGAAGGCGATAAATCTCATGCACTTGAATGCTTAAGATTTATCAATAGAACAGGAGATAATTTTGAAGACAATCATAGTAAGTTAACACTAAAGCAAGCAGCTATTTTGTGTTGGAAAGCCTGCAATGATAGAAATACAGGTACAGAAAATCAAAGAACTCCTTTGAATGATGAAGACATAAAAAACAGAAAAGATATGTTTTTAAAAGGTCTTGTAGACGCTGCAACAACTTACGGTAATCAAGGTCAAAGTTGTGCAGGTGGAACATACAATAAATTATTTGAGTCTTTATCTGGCTTACATCCATCAGTGGTTATTACACTCGATGGAGAAGAGGCTAGAGCAATGATAAAAGAAACGATCACACAAAAATTCCCTGAAATGGCCAGAGCCAATTTCACCAATTTCTCTGGAAAAGAACAAGAAAGGATCCGTAGCGAGTTACCAGAGTTATCATCTGAAACAGTAAGGTATATTATGACTACGCATTCAGCTCTTGAGAGAAGGTGTCAAGAGTTCAGCAATAGATTAAACAATGATAAAAAGAATGAAATATTAGAAGAGTGTATGAGCAACTTATCCTGTGTTGAGCTAGAAAGTCCAATTGAAAGAAGAAGGTAAATTGTATTTGATTGTAGCCATTTATCTTGAAATATGAAGCAGAGTTTTGTATGATTATTTGAACTTAAGTTTATGTATTGAAATAACATGTAAAACCACTCCGTGTAGGTGATACGTTATGTTTTATCTACATGTCAAGGATTCTTCTCTCAACTTAAAGATGTTGCTAATCAGCACATACAAATGTAATATTAATTAATATTTATAAATAAAGCAATTCCATGGAAAGTAACTACAACGCTGACGCAATAAAAATCCTAAGAGGTCTTGATGCTGTGAGAAAGCGTCCGGGTATGTACATTGGTGATACTGATGATGGATCTGGTCTGCACCATATGGTGTATGAAGTTGTTGACAATGCGATAGATGAGTCTTTAGCTGGGTATTGCAGTAAGATTGAAGTTAGCATAAATGAAGATGGTTCAGTTTCTGTAACCGACAACGGTCGTGGCATTCCAACAGACATTCACCCAGAGGAAGGGATATCAGCAGCAGAAGTGATAATGACCCAATTACATGCAGGAGGTAAATTTGACAGCAATACCTATAAGGTTTCTGGAGGATTACATGGTGTTGGAATTTCAGTTGTTAATGCGTTATCGAGTTGGCTGGAATTAACCATCTGGCGCAATAAGAAGGAATATTTCATGCGCTTTGAAGATGGTGAGTCTATTGAATCTTTAAAGGTAATTAATGAAAACACAAATAAAAGAGGAACTAGAGTAACGTTTATGCCATCAACGGGGACTTTTAGTAGTATTGATTTTAGTTACTCCACTCTTGAGAGTCGCATCAGAGAATTGGCATTTTTAAACTCAAATATTGAGATCATTTTGCTTGATCTCCGTAATAAACCACATGTAAAGTCTCATTTTAACGATAGTAAAGAGTCTGAAGATAATTTTGGTACAGCTAATTTTGTACGGTACTTAGACAAAAATAAGACACATGTTACTAAAATTGCCAGCATTAGAGATAATGTAAAAGATCTAGGTACCAGTGTAGAAATATCAATGGAGTGGAATGATTCCTACTATGAGAATATGCTATGCTTCACAAATAATATAAGACAACGGGATGGTGGTACGCATTTGGCAGGGTTTAGATCTGCACTAACCAGATGTATCAATAACTATGCAAACAATGAAGGTTTTTTGAAGAAGGCAAAAGTGAATTTGACTGGAGAAGATGTTAGAGAAGGCTTAACTTGTGTTTTATCTCTCAAGATGCCTGATCCTAAATTTTCTTCACAGACAAAAGATAAATTGGTCAGTTCTGAAGCGCGGGCAGTTGTAGAGAGCATAGTTTTTGACAAGTTGAGTACAATACTTGAAACTGACCCCAAGTTAGCAGCAAGTATAGTAGAAAGAGCGATTAGGTCAGCAAAAGGAAGAGAAGCCGCAAGAAAAGCACGAGAGTTAGTTAAAAATAAAAACAATATTAATATTGCAACTCTACCTGGAAAGCTTGCCGATTGTCAGGAAAAAGTTCCTGAGTTATCGGAATTGTTTATAGTAGAGGGTAATTCCGCAGGTGGTACTGCAAAGCAGGGACGTAATCGTAAAACACAGGCGGTACTTGCTTTAAGAGGGAAAATTCTAAACGTAGAACGTGCAGGGCTGGATCGTATTTTTTCATCTGCAGAAATTGGCTCTCTGATCACGGCAATTGGAGCTGGAATAGGGAGTGAGCACTTCGATATTGAAAAAACTAGGTATCATAAAATTATCATTATGACAGACGCAGATGTTGATGGCTCGCATATAAGAACTTTGATTCTAACTTTCTTTTTTAGACATATGCGTGAAGTAATTGAAAAAGGATATTTATACATAGCGCAGCCACCGCTCTATAAAGTTACAAAAAATGCTAAAGATACTTATATCAAAGATGATGAAACTTTTGAAGAGTATATAGTAAATTCAGCGATTAAAAAATTAACATTAAATGGTGTAGGCAAAGATTTGCGTTTCGTTTTGAATAAGTGCCTCAGTATTTCAAACATTAGCAAAAATTATGATAGGGAAATACCAAAAGATCTCTTAGAATCATTGCTAATTTTAAGCAAAAAGAATGCTCTATTGTCTGCTGATGAGATATTAAAATATTTAAAATTGATGTATAGTGAATATACTTGGGAAGTAGAAGTAAAAGATGAGGAAATTCACATTGCTAAATTGTTTCAAGGGTTAGCAGACAAATATGTATTCTCGCTTAGTATGCTTGAAAGTAAAGAAATACGGAATATATTGAGTTCTCTTGATAACATAATTGATTTATTTGATGGTGATTCATTTTTACAGTCGCAAGAAACTGAAATAAAAATAAAGTCTCCAAGTGCACTTGCAAAAATAGTGATGGATTATGGTAAAAAAGGTTTAACTCTGCAGAGATTTAAAGGCCTTGGTGAAATGAATGCTGATCAGCTTTGGGAAACTACACTCAATCCAGAAACTAGAACTCTGCTAAAAGTTGAAATAAAAGATTGTGAAGAAGCAGATAGCATATTCTCGGTGCTAATGGGTGATATAGTTGAACCACGTCGTGACTTTATAAATAACAATGCACTTAACGTGCATGATGTTGATATTTGATTTTAGAAACGCTAAACCCTTATGGCTTAGCATTGTGTGCCAAACTGGCTATTTAAAACGTACTACTAACTAATCCATTTCAGAAATCTGAATTGATCTCGGTTGTATTCCCGTTTTCGATCATAAATATATAGATTTTCTGTCCTATTGTTGTTATAATTAATGCCTCGCTAAATTGAATATTAATGAATGAATTGAGAAGGCTCACTATTACAGAGATGCATGATGGACTAAGGCGGGGGGATTTTTCTGCTGTTGAGCTTGTAGAAACGCATGTTAGTGCAGTTGAAAATGAGCAACTAAATGCATTTGTAACAAAAACCCCAGAAATCGCGATAAAAGCTGCTAAAATAGCAGATGAATACTTTTTGAAACAAAAAGATAATATTTCATCACTTATGGGCATACCAGTTGGTGTTAAAGATTTATTCTGTACACAAGGAATAAAAACAACAGCATGCTCAAAAATGCTGGAAAATTTCATCCCGACTTATGAATCTACGGTATCTAATGTGCTTTTAAAAAGTGGAGCAGCCATGCTTGGTAAACTTAACATGGATGAATTTGCTATGGGCTCTGCGAACACAAATAGCTATTTTGGTCCTGTTAAAAATGTATGGATTAGAAAAAGTGACGGAGAAAAAGTTGTTCCTGGTGGATCATCTGGTGGATCTGCAGCATCAGTTGCTGGGTTTTTATGCGCTGGAGCATTAGGAAGCGATACTGGTGGGTCTGTACGTCAACCAGCAGCTTATTGCGGAGTAGTGGGAATAAAGCCAACTTATGGAAGGTGTTCGCGTTTTGGTATGATTGCGTTTGCAAGTTCTCTCGATCAAGCAGGAGTAATTACTCGTTCCGTTTCTGATTCAGCGTTAATGCTGGAAACAATTTGTGGCTATGATGAAAAAGATTCAATATCGAGCGAAAGACCAGTGCCTAAATTCTCTAATCTTATAAATGGTGATATCAAGGGTAAGCGCATTGGTATACCAAAAGAATATAGAATGGATGGAATTTCAGAAGAAATCGTTCATCATTGGGAAAAAGTTTCTTCCAATTTAAAAGAAAATGGTGCTGAAGTTATTGACATTACTCTGCCTCATACTAAATATGCGATACCGGTTTACTATCTAATTTGTTCTGCTGAAACTTCATCTAATCTTGCTCGCTATGATGGTGTACGTTACGGATTTAGGGTTGATGCTGATACCCTTGAAGAAATGTATTCGCTAACAAGAGCAGAAGGTTTTGGTAAAGAAGTGAAAAGGAGAATTTTAATTGGTTCTTATGCGCTTTCTTCAGATCATTACAATGAGTATTATGAAAAAGCACAGTGCATTAGGGCATTAATCAGAAATGATTTTACAAAAGCGTTTGAAAAAATAGATTACATATTTGTGCCATCTGCTCCAACAGAAGCTTTTGGCTTAAATGAAAAGCCAGACCCGCTAATTATGTGCATCAATGATGTGTTTACCGTGCCGGCAAGCTTAGCAGGGTTACCTGCTATTTCTGTTCCTGTTGGACTTTCCAATGAAGGCTTACCACTTGCTTTGCAAGTAATTGGAAATTATTACGATGAAGCTGGAATATTAAATATGGCAAGTGTGATAGAGCAAAATTGTGGCAGAATAGTTAATTCCCTTACGTAATATGTTTTCTTATAGTAACTATAGCATTATGATTATTTTGGCTATAGGAAACAAGAGCTTGATTTTTATAGCTAAATAACAGACCATCAAAGGCACACATAAATATCTACAATGAAAGAAAAAACTTTCACAATCATTGATGGTTATGGTTTTCTTTTCAGGGCTTACTATGTCTTACATCATTTAACTACCACAGCTGGTATTCCAGTAGGTGCTGTGTACGGTTTTCTTAATATGGTTCTGAAGTATATTCCCCATTCGGACTACTTAACTATAGCACTTGATTCTGGCAAAAAAAATTTCAGGCACAGTTTGTATTCTGAGTACAAAGCAAACAGAGTAACACCTCCTGAGGATCTAATTCCACAATTTACAATACTGAGAGAAGCGGTAGAAGCTTTTAACTTTAGCTATGAAGAGATTGAAGGCTATGAAGCAGATGACATAATTGCAACACTAGCTGCAAAATATGCCAACCACGAAGACTTTAAAGTAGTAGTAGTCTCATCAGATAAAGACTTATTTCAACTTTTGAATTACAACATTCTAATATTTGATCCTATCAAAAATATATACGTAGATGAAAAACAAGTGATAGAAAAATTTGGTGTAAATTCAAATAAGCTTCTTGATTTATTTTCTCTAACTGGAGATGCATCTGATAACATTCCAGGCGTTCCAGGAATAGGGCCAAAGACTGCAGCTAAATTACTAGATGAATTTGATTCATTGGATAACGTTATAGAAAACATCAATAACATTGAGCAAACAAGAGTTCGTAATATTCTTACTGAGCATAAGGAAAAAGCACTAATTTCAAGAGAACTTTTGTCACTATGCAAAAAAGTAGATCTTCAACATGATATTGTAAAATATGAAGTCCATCCTCCAAATATGGAAAAATTGTTATCCTTTTTGAAGAAATATGAATTTAATTCATTGATAGGAAAAGTAGAAAAGCTCTTTTCTTATAGTGGATCTAGCACAAAAGAGAAAATAGAATATAGTAGTGAAGAATTAGAAAAATTTTTGGAGTATTGCAGATATGAAGGTAAAATTGCAATTCATTGCCACTTTGAAAACAATAGATTGAATAAAATCTCCTTATCTTGTAGTGAGGATAATATTTTCTACATAGATCAAAGCTGCCTACAAGATGCACTTACTATAATAAATTCAACTTTATTTTCAAATGGGGTGCTTAAAATAGTACATGATATTAGAAAGATCAGAGAAATATTTCCTACAATAGAGAGAGTGCTAGGCTCAATTGATGACCTGATGATCATGTCATACAGCCTTGACACAGGTAAGCATGATCACAGCATTCCAAACATAATTGCACACAATTTAAGTAAAAATGTAGAAACTTTCTCGGCAAAAATTTTAATAGCGATCCATGAGAAACTGACACAAAGATTATTTCAGGAAAAACTTTTTACGATTTACGAGCGCTTTGATAGACCTCTTATGAAAGTAATATTTGATATGGAGCAAAATGGAATACTGCTCAATATTCAAAAACTACAGGAATTGTCTGATAAGTTTGAGCAGCTAATTGCTGTACTTGAAAACGATATACATAATTTAGCAGGAGAAAAATTCAACATTGCATCGCCAAAACAATTAAGTGATGTTTTGTTTAATAAAATGGAGCTAAGTAAAAAGAAAAAGTCAAAATCTGGGTCTTATAGCACAAACTCTAAAGTTCTAGAGGCACTTGAAGAGGAGGGGATAGAAATCGCAGGTAAAATTTTAAGTTGGCGACATTCAAGTAAATTAAAGGGTACCTATACTGACGCGTTAATAAAACAGGTTGATCCGCTTGATGGTAGGATACATACAAGCTTTTCAATCACTGTGACTGCAACTGGAAGGCTGAGCTCTAGCAATCCTAATTTACAAAATATTCCTATCAGAAGCGAAGAAGGTAGTCTTATCAGGCAAGCGTTTATTGCGCCAAAAGGGTGCAAGATAATTTCTGCAGACTATTCGCAAATAGAATTAAGACTCCTGGCACATGTGGCAGATGTTGCGGCATTTAAAGAAGCTTTTGCAAATAGGGAAGATATTCATGATATTACCGCAAGACAAGTTTTTGGAGTTCGAGAAATAGATGAGCAATTAAGACGCAAAGCAAAAACCATTAATTTTGGAATTATATATGGAATTAGTCCATTTGGCCTTGCAAAGCGACTTGGAATTACCTTTCAAGAGGCTGCTGAATACATTAATTATTATTTTTCTTGTTACCCAGAAATAAAGGTCTATACGGAAAAAGCAGTATCTATTGCTAGACAGCATGGTTATGTAGAAACTTTGTTTGGCAGAAGATGTTTTGTAAGAGACATAAATAATAAAATTCCTTATCTAAGACAATTTGCAGAAAGGGCAGCAATCAATGCACCGCTGCAAGGAACCGCCGCTGATATAATAAGACGTGCAATGATTCAGCTTTTTGATCAATTGAAAACAGGTAAAATAATCCTCCAAGTCCACGATGAGCTACTAGTTGAAGTAGAGGACGACAAGGTACAAGAAACAGCAAAACTTATGAAAGACGTAATGGAAAATGCGATAGAAATCTCTATACCACTTGAAGTAGAAATAAAAATTAGCGACAACTGGGGCTTTTCTTAATTATGTTGCACACTCTAAGAACATATCTTGAAAGGACCTAAGTAGTATCTGTTCAGATGCATGGCTAATGTGTAAATATTGAAGTAAAAATAATGTCATCCCAGTGCTTGACACTGGGATCCAAATTGCTCACAAGCAACCTAATCATAGATATTAAAAGCAACGCTTTCAATGAGACTACAAAAGGCTGGATTCCAGTGTCAAGCACTGGAATGACACCTTGTTGTTGTAGATTCACTTTTACCTTATTTTACCACACCCCTGAACGGATGCCTTGAGTAGTTAATTTCGTAAGTATAATAGTAGTCATATTAAAGAGTTATTGAAGTAAGGAGAGCACGCTCATACGTCACGCAAACAACGTTTGGGAATAATCTAAGGTTCTGTGATATCAGCAGCTTTCTTGGCAATAACATCCCGCTTTCAGTAAATAGTGATTTTGTAATTTTCCTATATATTAGAAAAATTTTTATTTTAATTAGTGTTAAACCATAGGCGCCTATTGATTTTTAGCTAAAGTAAAGGTCAAATATCTGGAATTCTGGACATAAAATCCCCCTGTGTGAAAAAGATTAGAAAAAAGTGCAGCGCACATACGACAGAAATTAAGCACACTTACATGCTCTGAAGAATACGCTTTTTGATTAAAAGTTTGACTGAAAAGTCTGCAGACAAAGATAGATTTTGAGCTCTTAAAATATCTCTAACTGTAATTATAATCAGATTTAAAATATATGGAAGCAATTTTTTACGTTCCCTTATCACTTATATCATTTGTTACTCTTCTATTTTTTGCTTTATTCTTTTCTTTTTTCCCTTTCAAGATAGGTTCTAAGAAATTTGAACTAATGTGAAAAATATGCTATAATTAAAACATAGGTTAGTACGAATAGATCATTATGACAGTTCCAAAAGCAAAAAATAAGCCTTTAGAGTCATCTACTCAGGTGAACGGGCAAAATGAGATGCTCTTCAAGAAGGAACATAAGGAAATTTACGATTGCTTTGTAAAAGTATTAGAAGTTAAAGCCAAATTAAGGGAGAACAAAGGAATAACTGATTATTTTATATCAGCTTATAAGGACATACTACTTAATAATGTCAATCCAAAAGATATAAAATCACTCAGTGAGGAGAATTTTTGTCAGTTTTTACTTTCTGTATTTAAAGAAGTTAGAGAGAAAAAATTAGCGAACAAAGAGAATGTCAAGAATGTTGAAATAAAGAAATTAGTAGATGATTGTGTAGCTGATATACGTGGTACAGAAGCTAAGGATTCACTAATAAAACTTGTTGGGTTACCATTGGGAATAAAAATAGACCCGAAAAATATTTCTGGCTCCTTTATGGATGGAGTGAAAGAAAAAATACCATTTTTAGGTGGGGATAAAAAAGAAGAGGATGAACCACTACTTAGTGATGAAGAGATGGTAACAAAGTTCTTACGTAAAGTTTTTCTTCCTATTCTTTTTTCCATTGCTTCAATATTAATTTTTGGTCCTACTACACTTGCGATAGTTGCTGCTGTTATTGGTACAATATTTGCTGTAAAGGGAGGAGTTGAGGTTCTTTTTTCAAATAATAGTCCAGGTACTTTATATGACCCTAGCTCACCAGATAAAGATGATACAGAAAAGAGAGCAAAATTGAATGAAAAAATTCACAAGGGTATTGATGATATTTTAAAAACCCCAATTGAAAGCTCTCTTGAAACAATTGCTGACGGGAGTAAAAAGCAACCTACTCTGGAACAAGCTCCTCAGGTAGGAAATAAAGGGGGTGAGCAGCTTACTATGCTTGATGGAAAAATTACTATAGATCAGCCAGCCAAAAGCACAGAAAAGACAGCAGTCAAGTAAGACCTATTTGCCAAAGGTGAATTGTGTAATAGGTCTTTTATTGTTTTATAACACATACAACGGGAGTATGATCAGATGGGTTTTCTAGTTTACGCAACCTATCATCTATGTAACATATTTCCAATTTATCTGCAGCTTGTGGCGATAATAGCATATAATCTATTCGCATTCCTTGATTGTTTCTGAGTGAATTGCCTTGATAATTCCACCAAGTGAATTGTTGCAAATTTGGGTGAGATATTCTAAACGCGTCTTTAAATCCAAGATTCAAGATTCCTCTTAACTTCTCACGCTCTTTTATATGAAAGCACACTTGGCCATTTAATAAATTTGAATCAAAAACATCAATTTCATCCAGTGCAACATTATAATCGCCAGCTATGATGGTTAACTCTTCATTCTTCAACAAAGTGCCCATCCTTTCATATAGGTTATCAAAAAACTTGAGTTTATACTCAAACGTATGAGAGTCTGGGCTTTGACCGTTTGGAATGTATACACTTCCTACCCTTACCTTATTGTTGGTGTGTTTTATCACACACTCTATATAACGTGCTTCTTGATGACTTTCCACAATATCAATTTTAAACTTCTCCAGTATTGGATATTTAGATAAAACACAAACGCCATTTCTTGCAACCTGTCCATAGATAGCATATTCATATTCTAATTCTTCTATTTCTGCATAAGGAAATTGCTCTTCCGTACATTTTATCTCTTGCAGCAAAACTATATCTATCTGACTATCAACTATAAAACTACAAAGTTGGTTAATTCTTTTACGTATGGAGTTTACATTCCAAGTTGCAATCTTTAGCATCAACAATCCTTATTAATTATATCAATTAAACTCTCCCCTGTAGGCAACCTCGATGTTATAATTTTTTTCCACTTGATTAACTTTAAACTATCAGCAATGTTTTTACTCATGGTATATGCAACTGTATTATTCATCACAGGAGATAGCCCACTTTTTAGAACTAATGAACAAAATACCCTTGCAGTTTGTGAGGAAAAAAAAGCAACGCTATCAATTTTACCGTCCAATAGTAAATTTTTACACCTATTAGTTAGACTCCTTTTAGTAATTGTTTTATAGAGTACAACTTCTCTTACGTTAAAACCTTCTTCAGATAATCTCTTTTTTAGGTCACATGATACTTCTTGTCCCCTTATATATAAGAACTTTATTGTATTTGAATAATGAGATTTTATGAATGATATCAGACCATCAACGTTGCTGTCTGCTGAGATTATATCGGAAAATCCCAAATTTTTTGCAGCCTGCATAGTTGAATTACCAACCGTAATAATTGGAAAGCCATACTCTTTACATATTTGACTGAAAGCCTTTACACTGTTTTTACTTGTAGATATCACAACGTCAAATTCATACGTAGATATATCAGGATTTAAGTACTTTATTGTGAATACTGGCTCTATAAAAACTTTGTATCCATATTTTTTTAGCGTGCTTCTTGTGCTCAACGAATCTAATAAAGGCCTTGTCAATAAAATAGACTTCATTCTGGTTTATTTCACTAGCAGTAAAATAATATCCCTTATACACAAATTATTGAATAAAAACTTTTATTTTTTAAGTTTCTTGCGTAACCTATGAAAAAGGCAAGAGAAACTCAATAGTTGGCCTAGTAATAAAAAATTGATCGGGAACGTTCAAAAAAGTGTGTCAAACCGAGAAGTAAAGTAATAAATTGATATAAAAAATGGAGGTTTGATATGAGTCAAGCAAATAGAACTAATGGGTTGGTAGATTATAAAGAATTAGAAACAAATATCCTGTCATCTATACGAGAAGGAAAACCATTGACAGGAAAAGATGGAGCATTAACACCGTTTATAAAAAGGTTGCTAGAGGCAAGTCTGGAAGGTGAAATAGAAAACCACATGTCAGCTAAAAGTGAAGAAAATAACCGAAGAAATGGGAGAAACGCAAAAACTTTACGCACGAGTGGAGGCTCATTTGAGCTGCTAACACCAAGAGATAGGGAGGGAAGTTTTGAACCACAAATAGTTAGAAAAAGGCAAACAAGCCTACATCCAGAACTTGAAGCAAAGGTATTAAGTACATACGCCAGTGGCATGGGATACAGAGACATAGCTTCACACGTTGAGGAAATATATGACCACAAAATATCAGCAGCAGAGATATCCAGTATTACTGATAAACTGCTACCAATAATCAATGAATGGCGCAGCCGTCCACTGCAATCAGTATATCCAATAGTGTTCATGGATGGCATGTTTTTTAAGGTTAAGGAGGATGGACATTGTGTAAGCAAGTGTATGTATAACATATTAGGCATAGATCAAAATGGCAGAAAAGAAGTATTAGGTTTTTATTTGGCTGAAAGTGAGGGAGCTAATTTCTGGTTGGGAGTGCTAAATGACCTCAAAGAAAGAGGAGTAGAAGATATTCTAATTGCCTGCATTGATGGGCTAAAAAGCTTTTCTACAGCTATAAATAGTATATTTCCTAAAGCAGAAGTACAACTATGTATAGTGCATCAGATAAGGAATTCACTGAAATATGTATCTAGCAAAGATGTAAAAGTTTTCATGAATGATTTGAAAAAAATATATCGTGCTTCAAGTAAAGAAATTGCCGAAAATTATTTGCTTGAACTGGAGGAAAAATGGGGCGAAAAGTATCCATTAGTCATAAAATCTTGGCAGAATAATTGGGAAAATTTGTCCAGTTATTTTAAGTATTCAGGTCCTGTTAGGAGGCTAATTTATACCACTAATCCTATTGAGGGACTGCACAGACAGATTAGAAAATTTACTAAAACCAAAGGCTCATTTACTAATACAAATGCCTTGTATAAACAGGTATATTGTGCTATAAAAAAAGTAGAGCAAAAATGGGCTATGGCTTTACCTAATTGGGCTTTAACTATATCTCAACTTGATATCTTTTTTCCTGATAGATTAAAAATTGAGTTGAATTAAAAATACGGTTTGACACACTTTTTTGAACGTTCCCTTTTTGCATTTACTAAAGCATTCTTCTTATAGACACTATACCAACAATCCACTATTTTTTCTATGTCTCGCGGTTTAACCTCTGGACCTATACTGATTCTAATTGAACATTCTGCTTGCTCTTTTGTTGCTCCCATTGCAAGCAAAACATGAGAAGGTCCAACTTTTCCAGAAGAACATGCAGAACCATTGCTGACTGCAATATTATTTAAGTCAAAGTGCATGAGCTGCAGATCATTCTTCACTCTCGGCATATAAATGAAACTTGTATTTGGCAATCTTTTAGAATTTCTGCCAAAGATCTTGATATCACTGACAAGACTTAATAACCCACACTCCAATTGATCACGCAGCTTCTCTACTTCATCCATCTTTGATAGAAGATCTGGAATGTTTTGCAATGCAGCAGAAAGACCTACTATTGCAATAATATTTTCTGTACCACCACGCAATCCTTTTTCTTGCCCACCACCTATTATAGTAGGTTCTATTACAAGCTTTTTGTCAAATATTAAAACTCCACTACCTGCTATACCACCAAATTTGTGAGCAGATAAAGTAAGTAAATCCACTTCTAAATCTTCCATATTTAATTCGATTTTCCCAACACTTTGAGCAGCGTCAGTGTGACAGATTGCCCCGAATTTATGTGCCATTTTAGCTATTTCCTTAACAGGCTGGATAACTCCAGTTTCGTTATTAGACATCATCACTGAAATTATTACTTTATTCCCTTCAAGTTCGCTTAGAATTTTTTCTAGCTCTAAAAAGTCAACAATACCCTCTTGATTAACGGGTATTATATGTGGATTATATGCAGAATTAAGAATTGAAGGATGCTCTGTAGCTGAAATTACATGCAGATAGCCTTTTATTCCTCTCATGACGAGGTTGTTTGCTTCAGTTGCACCAGACGTAAAAACTATTTCTTTATCATCTGGAATGCTAAGAGCATCACGTACGTTATCTCTTGCCTCTTTAAGAATCTTCCTCGCTTCTTGTCCTCTTTTATGCAGGGATGATGGATTTAGTGTTTGTTTTGACAAAATCTCAAGTATACTTTTTTTTACATTTTTACTCACTGGAGCAGTTGCATTATAATCAGCATACATGTAACTACTATCTTCCAGGGAGAATAAACTCACAGGCTTATTTGTCACTTACCATCAACCAATTATGTATGTTAACTTTAACACAATAAAAATTTATTGCAAAAACAGCAAAATTAATACATAATTAATAAACAATTTACATTATCAACCCCTGTCAAAACAGGTTTTTATTAGGAGTCATCATGGTAGAAGTCTTTTTAAATAATTCAACAAAAAAGATAGAAGGTAGATACCATCAAAGCAAAGATACCAATGCACCGGTTGTGCTAATTTTACATCACCATCCCCAATATGGTGGTAGTATGGATAGTAAGATTATACATAGTATATGTGAATCTTTTATCGATAATAACTTTTCTGCATTGACAATTAATTTTCGTGGCGTCGGAAAATCTACCGGAACTTTTGATAAGGGTATAGGAGAATTAACTGATGCTGCAGTAGCTATTGATTGGCTTCAGGAGCATAACTCTAACAACGTTCCAATTTGGATAGTCGGTTTTTCTTTTGGAGCATGGGTAGCTATGCAGTTGACAATGCGCCGTCCAGAGATAGTAAGTTTTGTTGCCCTTTCTCTTCCAGCAACTAAATACGATTTCTCTTTTCTCTCTCCTTGCCCAGTTCCTGGACTTATAATACAAAGTAATAATGATATAATTTCAGAAGAAAGCGATGTAACAGAATTAGCACAAAGGTTAATAAATTCGGTAAAAAATAACCATATGGAATACCATATAGTAGACGATACTAACCACTTTTTAAGGGATAAAGAAGAGGAAGTAGCTCAAATTATAGATAATTATATAAAACTACGCTTAAACAGTGCAGCCACTTCCTCCAAAAAAGTAAAAAAAGAGATAAGGGTAAAAGAATATGCCTAACTTTACAAATGAGAGAAATGAATGTATTAATATAAATAAAAAAAGTCTTGTTATGTTTAGGCAATTATTATTTCTCGTTTTAGCGATGTTTATGCTGTCAGGATGCTTCCTAAGTAAACAGCGTAAATTAAAGAGTCCGTGTATAAAAAGCAATGAAAGTATTTCGTGCGAATTATACTCCGTTAATGATCATTGGTTAAATAAGTACAAGTTATAGGTAGCTTTGTATTGTACTGTTTCTTCCATTCACAGCTTTACTAATGATCGGTTTTTTAGCTGAAAAATGTGATCTGCTTTTTCTGCAAGAATATAGTTGTGTGTTACTATAAGCATAGAGCTGTTATTTTCCTTTACATATGAATGTAACAGCAAAAATACATTCAAAGAATTTGTTGGGTCTAAATTTCCCGTTGGCTCATCTGCAAGTAAAAGCTTTGGAGAGTTTACAATGCCCCTTGCAATTGCAACCCTCTGCCTTTCTCCACCAGAAATTTCAGATAACATACTACTTGCTTTACTTTCCAGACCAAATTTCTCTAATATTGCTTGCGATTTTTTTTTTGCTTCAGTTTTGCTTTTTCTTGCAATAAGCTGAGGAAGCATAACGTTTTCCAACACCGATAACTCTTGTAATAAATAGTGAAATTGATAAACAAAGCTAAGAAAATTTCTTCTTACATGAGTTTTATATTTATTGCTGGCTTGCGTACAATTTACTCCATCTACTGTCACTACACCTAAAGTTGGCTTATCCAATAGACCTGCAATTTGTAGTATAGTTGTTTTTCCTGATCCCGAACTACCAATCAATGCAACTACTTGCCCTCTTGTAAGACTCAGATTGATATCTTCTACAATAGCAGGACTTTCTTTGAAGCTCTTACTTACAGAAGCTAGCTCTAGTGTTACACAACTACCCATATTATAAAAAGATCCAGGAGGGAGAATTAGACCGAGAAACTGTTACCACATCCACATCGAGACTTAGCGAGAGCATTCTTGATTTGAAAACCAGAACCACTTAGATCTTCAGTATAATCTATAGTTGAGTTATTTAAAAATTTCGCTGAACAATTATCAACCATTAATACAGGGTTTCCATTCTCATCATTAATTACTATATCTTTACCTTTTTCACTAAAGCTGGAGTTGCTTCTATAATCCTCGCTATCTTCGTCATCGTCAAAATCGTCGTCTTCATCATCGTCAAAATCGTCATCCAAAGACATCTTCTTATTTATTTGATCCATAAGAAAATTATACTTGAAGCCAGAGCATCCACCACCTGAAACTGCAACCCGCAAAATAGAACTCTCATCTCCTTCCTGTTCTACAAGGGAGTGGATTTTCCTTAATGCATTGTCAGTTAAGCTAATATTGTAATCTGTTGACATAACAACCACCGTTCATTATTGATAACCTATTATAGTAGAAATTTTACATGTCAAACAATAATTTTCTATTAAGTTACGCGTGCTTTCCAAATAAAACAAAAGGAAGAAATTTTAAAGAGCCAGAAGATGAAAATCGCAGTTGCTTTCAGCGTGATAGGGACCGCATTATTCACTCTAATGCGTTTAGGAAATTAGGATATAAAACACAAGTTTTTATCAATTATGAACATGATTACTATCGTACTCGGCTTACTCATAGCCTTGAAGTTGCACAAATTGCAAGGTCCATTGCTCGTAGACTTGGCTTAAATGAGGATATCACTGAATGCATAGCGCTCGCACATGATCTTGGTCATCCTCCATTTGGTCATGCAGGTGAAGATGCTCTAAAGAAATCAGTTCAAGATTTGAATCTTGATAATGAGAAGTATGAGTTTGATCATAATGTTCAAGCTATAAGGATTTTAACTTATCTTGAACAAAAACATGCTGATTTTGATGGTATGAATCTAAGTTGGGAGGTGATTGAAGGGGTTGCAAAACATAACGGTCCCTTGCTTGATCAAAACGCAGAGTATTCTACAAATAATCAGCTATTATTAAAATATAATGAAAAATATGATCTAAAACTTGAGGAATTTTCAAGCATTGAAGCACAAGTTGCTTCAATTGCCGATGACATCGCTTACAGTGTGCATGATCTTGATGATGCACTCAGAGCAAATTTAGTAACTATTGAAGATTTGCTTAATGTCCCCTTAATTGGCAAAATGTTTAAAAACGTAAGGAGTGAATATTCAGACTTGTCTCAGAGCAAACTCATACATGAATCACTGAGTAAAACTATAGGGATTATGATAAATGATGTCGTTTTTCAGACTAAAAAAAATATTAAAGACTACAAAATAAAAAGCGTAGAAGATGTAAGAGGTCTAAATACAATGCTAGTCACATTTTCACCAGAAATTGCAAATGCCACAAAAGAGATGAAAAAATTTAACATGGAAAAAATATACAGAAGCTATAAATTGAATAGAACAATGAACAAAGCAAAACGTATAGTACAGGAGCTTTTTCAATGTTTTTATGAAAACCCAGGGTTATTACCTATAGAGTGGAACAAGCTTGCTTGTGAATCTCAGCGTTCAGTAATAATATGTGATTATATCTCAGGTATGACAGATAGATTTGCCATACACGAGCATAGAAGAATCTTTGATACCTCATACGAAATGACTTCTTTCTAATGACCGACAATTATTTCATGTCGATCGCATTAAAGCTTGCAGAAAAAAGTCTTGGAAGTGTTGCACCAAATCCCGCTGTTGGATGTATCATTGTAAAAGACGGTATGGTGATCAGTGAAGGCTACACAGAAATCGGTGGACGTCCACATGCGGAGGTAGTCGCTTTGCAAAATGCTAAAGATTCAACTCATGGTGCAACTATATATATCACTCTTGAGCCATGTTGTCATCACGGAGTCACGGGGCCTTGCACTGCGAAAATCATAAAAGCTGGAATAAAAAGGGTAGTAATTGCAACTATTGACCCAGATAGTAGAGTTTCAGGTGGAGGAATTAAAGCTCTGAAAGAAGCAGGAATTGAAGTTGAGCAAGGTATTATGCAAAAAGAGGCAGAAGAACTGAATGTCGGTTTTTTTACCACTAAAGAATTACATAGACCATTTATAGCTTGCAAAATCGCAACAACTCTTGACGGAAAAATCGCAACATTTACAGGCGATAGCAAATGGATAACAAGTGAGGATACGAGAAATTGGATACATGAGCTTAGAGCAAAATATGACGCAATTATGATTGGCAGCAATACCCTTGTTAGTGACGATCCACTCTTAACTTGCAGATTACCAGGGCTGGAAAATAGATCACCAATAAGGCTAATTATCGATAGCCAAGGGAAATTGAAGGAAGAGCATAATATTGCAAAAACTGCAGATAAAGTAACAACTTGGGTAATCACAAATAAAGAAGTAGAGAGAAAAATAAAAGACATTAATTATTTGATAGTTAATACACCTCCTTTCATTCCAGTGCCCAGACACTGGGATCCAGGAAAATTGATTGTGCACTATACAACATTTTCGATCAAAAAACTGGATTCCAGTGTCAAGCACTGGAATGACACCACCGGCAAATTTCAATGTTCGTATAATTATGTGCTCGGACACTGGAATCTAGAAAAAACATGGATTTCAACTTCAAGTGCTCAACTGTACGAATGCTGTAATATAAGAGCGACTTTCACCAAGAAGGGTGTCATCCCAGTGCCCAGACACTGGGATCCAGAAAACTTCAAGCAATTGCGTAGTGAAAACTGGATTCCAGTGTCAAGCACTGGAATGACATCAGATCGAAAAGTCTGCCTAAAAGACATGGCATCAAAACTTGTTTCAGAAATTGGTATAACAAGGTTATTAGTTGAAGGTGGAGGAGTGTTGATTACAGAATTATTAAAGCACAATTTAATCGACAGGTTGATAATCTGCCGTAGTGGTAAAATTTTAGGTAATGATGCCACTCCCTTTATAGGAGATTTAGGGATTCAATCCATCAACAACTGCTACCGATTCAAAAAAACAGAAGTAATAGACTTTGATGAGGATGTAGTTGAGTTGTGGGATAGGCTATTATAACTTTTACACATCCAGATGAAAGGAGAAAAAAAGAGGTAGAAAACCTACCTCCAGTCATACTAATTTATTTATTAACTGTTTGCCAATGCGTTTTTAACATTCACAGTAGCAACATCAGGATCTACTAAGAGAGTAGGTAAAATTTCTTTAACTTTTTCTCGAAGATTATCTGAATTCAGTTTTTCAGCCAATTCAGTTTTAGTAGCTAAATCTTTAGTTTTTGCTTCAATTGCTGCTTCAGCACCTGTTTTAGCTGCTTCAGCTTTCTTAGCTGCTGTTTCAGCACCTGTTTTAGCTCCACTTATTTCTTCATTCTTATACATTTGCTGATATGAAACATAAGCTGCTGCGGCAAAATATACAGCGGTAATAAATAGAACTGCAATTCCAGCAGGGCTAGCAATAAGTGCTAAAGATGCAGGTCCAGCAATTACTTTAGTAGCAATCAATAATGTTGTTATTGCTGCTGCTAAAGATGCAGTTGCAACTAAACCTTCAATACTCATTTTTGTTATGTGTGCAGTGTTTTCCCACTTCAATACGTTTTTTATAGTCATAATAGTCCCCTTATAATAAGGCTAATAAAAAGATTAAGTAGTGTGTATTAATAATGCATGTTGGTCAAGCTACTTTTCACATAAAGTATATATTTCAAGCTAAACTGTTATCAGTTGTATATAATTAAACGTATGAAACATGGTTGGCTGAATCTCGATAAACCAATAGGAATTAGCTCTGCACAAGCTGTAACCCAAGTTAAAAGGATTTTTGGAATAAAAAAAGCCGGATATTTGGGAACACTTGATCCTTTGGCTTCAGGTATATTACCGATCGCTCTTGGTGAAGCAACAAAAACTATACCATATTTATCTTGTAACTTAAAGGCATACAATTTCACAATCAAATGGGGAAAGCAAACAACTACGGACGATTTAGATGGTGATATTATTAGAACTAGCACTATAAAACCTGAATATAACCAAATAAATTGTGTGATTAAGGATTTTATTGGTGAGATAACACAAACTCCTCCTCAATTTTCAGCAGTGAAAATCAAGGGAGCAAGAGCATATAAATTAGCAAGAAGTGGGCAAAAGGTAAATATAAAACCTCGACAAGTCAAAATACATGAACTGAAGATGATATTTTTGGACACCATAAATAATAGTGCCGATTTTTCTATGATCTGTGGTAGCGGTGTATATGTGAGATCAATTGCAAGAGATCTTGGAATTGAATTAAATTGCTTTGGACATATTACAAAATTAAGAAGAACTATGGTAGGTGATTTCAAGGAAGATGAATCAGTAACAGTCGAGCAAACTGCACAATTGCATAAATATTGCAATTCGGACTTACCAGTAGGATGTCATCCCAGTGCCCAGACACTGGGATCCAGATATACAAATACTTACAAATCATGTAATAGACAAAAGATTCTAGGAGCATATGTCAAAAACAATGTTCGTGATGCAATAAGCTTGATCCCAGTGCTTGACACTGGGATGACAGAGGGAGGTGGGATGGCAGAAGATGATGGAGGTAATACAAAAAGTTTCATCATCCCCATTGAATCTGCTTTAAAATCGATGTTCAAAGTTGAAATTTCCTTAGAGGAGGCGGAGAAAATCAGAAAAGGTCAAGAAATTATATTAAATAACTTGCGTGGTTTAAAGAATTATGATATTTTTTGTACGATAGTGGGTGATGTGCCCATTGCAATTTGCAGTTTTACTCATGGTTATGTGAAGCCTGTTCGTGTTTTTAATATTTTGAAATGAGGTTTAGATGTCAATAACATCCCAAAAGAAAAAAAGTTTGATTAGTACATATGCAATTAAAGAAGATGATACAGGTTCATCTTTTGTACAGTGTGCAATTTTAACCGAGAGAATCAGTAATTTAACTGAGCATTTTAAAATGCATAAGCATGACCATAATTCTAAGCGCGGTTTACTTGTATTGATAGGTAGAAGGCGCAAGCACTTAAATTATATAAAACGTAAATTTGGTAATGAAGCCTATCAAGAGTTAATAGAGAAGTTAGGCATTAGAAAATAATCGAGGAATTTTGTATGTTTGAAATTATAAAAAAATCTATAGATTGGGAGGGGCGTACCTTATCTTTAGAAACTGGGAAAATAGCACGTCAAGCTGATGGTTCAGTAGTTGTAAATTATGGAGATACTTCTATCTTAGTCACTGTTGTACGAAAAAAGAAGGAAGAAAGTGTTGATTTTCTCCCTTTAAATGTGCAGTTTATTGCAAAAAGTTATGCCATGGGTAAGATTCCTGGTGGTTTTTTCAAAAGAGAAGGAAAACCATCTGATAGAGAAACTTTAATTTCAAGAGTAATAGATAGAAGTATAAGACCGTTATTTCCTGAAGGTTTTCATGATGAAATTAGTGTAGTATGTAATCTATTAACTTACGATACGGTCAATTCTCCTGAAGTACCAGCATTGATAGGTACCGTCGCAGCTCTTGCAATTTCTGGTGTTCCTTTCCACTTTACTATAGCTGGAGTTATGGTCGGTTGTGATGAAAATAACAATTATATACTCAATCCTTCCGTTCAAGAGATGAAAGCAAGCAACTTGGATCTGTTTTTGTCTGGTGATGAAAATTCGATCTTAATGGTCGAATCGGAAGTCAAAGAGCTCTCTGAAGAAAATGTTTTGAGTGCAATAAAATTCGGCCATGAACATCTTCAACCTGTTATTAAGCTTATAAAAGAATTTGCTGATACAGTAGGCAATAAACCTGAAAGCTTTGCTCCTGTTGATATATCAGATATAACTCAAGAACTTGAAAAATATCGAAAAGACTTTGAAGAAGCATATTCAAAAACAGTAAAACAAGAGCGAGTTCAAGCTCTAGAAGTAGTCAGGAATAATATATTGAATACTCTTAAAGAGGCTGGAAAAGACGAAAAGTTAATTACTTATGCAGTAAAAAGCTTTGAAAGATCTTTAGTGCGTGAAATGATTAGAAGGAAAAGTGTGAGGATAGACAGCCGTAAGTATGATGAAATACGCCAGATAGAAATTGAGGCTGACATTCTACCCAAGACTCACGGTTCTGCGCTATTTACAAGGGGTACCACTCAGGCACTAGTTGTTACTGCTCTTGGTACTACACAAGATGAGCAAATTGTGGATGACATTGAAGGGGATAGACGTGAACATTTTATGTTGCATTATAATTTTCCTCCATTTGCTGTTGGAGAGGCTTCTGCTATACGCGCACCAGGAAGGAGAGAAATTGGTCATGGTAAACTTGCTTGGAAAGCAATTCATCCTGTTTTACCTGATAAATCTGAATTTCCTTATACAATAAGGGTAGTATCTGAGATTATGGAATCTGATGGTTCTTCTTCTATGGCAACAGTTTGTGGAACTTCCATTGCATTAATGGATACAGGTGTACCAATAAAGGCTCCCGTTGCAGGAATTGCTATGGGTCTCATCAAAGACAAAAATGAGCATATAATACTTTCTGATATACTGGGCGATGAAGACTATCTTGGTGATATGGATTTCAAAGTAGCAGGAACTAGCGAAGGGATTACAGCACTGCAGATGGATATGAAAATTCCTGGTATAAGCTTTGAAATTGTTGAAAAATCTTTAGAACAAGCAAAAGTCGGAAGATTACATATCTTAGAAAAAATGAATGCAGTAATTTCAGAACATCGTAAGGATATAAAAGATCATGTACCAAGAGTGTTATCGTTTTATATAGATAAAGATAAAATTTCTGCAGCTATTGGTGCTAAAGGAAAAAATATACGCAGTGTATGTGAAAGAAGTAATGCAAAAATTGAAATAGGGGATGACGGTAAAGTTTCTGTTTTTGCCATTAGTAGTACTGAAGCTGAAGCTGCAAAGGATATGATGATTGATTCAATAACAGAGCTAGAACAAGGTTCTATAATTGATGCTAAAGTTGTAAAGATAGAGAAGTCTATTGTAGAGTTAGAACTTCTTAATGGAAGAAAAGGAAAAATGCATATAAGCGAGGTAGCTAATCAACATGTAGAGTCCATTGAGGATATACTTAAACAGGGTGATACCTTCAAAGCTTTGATAATTGACTTTGAAAAAGGTGGATGTCCAAAATTATCAAGACGTCGTGTTGATCAAGAAACAGGTGAATTTTTTGAAGGTAAGCTTTACAATGAAGAAAGGAGAGATGGTTTAAATAATAGGGATAATTATTATAACAACTCGTTTAATAAAAAACCTGGAGATAATTATCATAGTAATAGACCTACTCGTCCTCGTTCTGGTTTTAGTAATAGAAACAGACCAAAATTTGGTAATAATGACTCGTCATCAGGTTTCTATTGAGGTTGAACTTACTTTCTATTATCTCAGTGTCGAAACACTGGGATAATAGGAATTTTTAAAACTGACAAGATAACCAAAATGGTTTGTGTTATCTGTAGGGTTATAACGAAAGATTTTTAAGATCGTTTATAGTCTTTTTCACGTCTTCAGCTTTAAATATTGCTGATCCAGCAACTAATATATTTGCACCTGCTTTTATTACATCAGCTGCGTTAGAAAAGTTAACTCCACCATCTACTGAAACTTGTGTTTTAAGATTACGGTCCTGTATCATTTTCCTCACGGTAGATATCTTACTCAACTGCGAATGAATAAACTCCTGTCCTCCAAATCCAGGATTGACTGTCATAATTAGTACAATATCTAGCTCATGTATTATATATTCAAGCACGCTTGGAGAAGTTGAAGGAACAATTGAAACTCCAACTTGTATTGTTTTTTTTGTATAATTTATGTCTTTGTATGATTTTATCTTTCTTACTAGCCTCTCAAGATGTATCTCTGCTTCTGCATGTATAGTGATAATATCAGCACCAGCATTTATAAAACTTTCAATATGGTTACCAGGAGATTTAATCATTAAGTGTACATCAAAAGGAAGATTGCTATATTTACGTATCGCAGAGATAACATTCGGACCTATTGTAATATTTGGAACAAAATTTCCATCCATAACGTCTATGTGTATATAATCTACATTCAAGTCGCTAATTCTTTTTACTTCCTCTCCTAATTTTGCAAAGTCTGCTGAAAGTATAGAAGGTGCAATTTTAATACCCATAGACTACTTTTTACCAAAAATAAAAAAAAGTAACTTATTTTTTAAACTCTGTCATCCCAATACTATATTAATCTCATTTAGAAATTTTTGTATCCTTCCAGATGCATGTGAAACCAGTCCTTTATTTTTCTCTGCCCATTCATCTTGCCATCGTAATACTCATTAGACTTCTTTCTTCGCCTCTTCTAAATATTCCAACACAGTTTCATGCAACGCAGTCCAAGACATTTGCTTTTCCATATTCGGTATAAATTTTTGTTTCCAAGTGTCCTTAAATTCTTGAAACCACTGCTTCTCAAAGTTTTGGAAATCAGATAAAACTTCTGACCTAAATCCATTAATTAAATTCGAAACTTCTATAGCCTTTTCAGGGCTTATAGACTTAAAAGATAATATTTCGTTCTTTAAAATATCTAGCTTTTCAAATGAATTAAGTCTAAATGGAATATAAAGTGAAGATCTTATATTGTATCTTAGATAAGAGTCATAATATAGCTTAATCTTGTACATGAGCATAGCAAATGCATCAGAAGAAATATTATTTTCATATTCTGCAAGAGAAGATAATAAATGCTTATAATCCTCTTCATTCAAAAATGGTGGCTTTAAGCTTAATTTAGTTTTATCACTTAAAGATAAGAATTCACTAAAAATAAGATTACTATACTTAACTAAAAATTCAGGCAAAATATCTTCTTGTTCTAATTTTAGAGGCAAGTCTTTTCTAATTTCTTTCGGCAAGTGGTGCATTGAAAACTGATTGATAACCCAAGCAAAATTCTCATCAAACTCATTTGAGTAATCAGCATTATTGTCAGGAAAAATCATATTACCTTTCCTATCGTTCCAAGGCAGTATTTTATAAAAAAAACCGTTTAACGCTAACTATGGATTAGCGAACAAAAAAGAATTGGAAATGGAAGGTTTTTTACGTTGTAAAGAGTATGAAATGAGTGTAGAAAAAATATGAACCAGAAAGTTAAAAGGAGATCGGTGGCGAGTGTGCTCAATTTCTAATCTATTTTTTAGGTAACCAAAAACTGTTTCAATAATAGATCTTTTCCTTAAAAAAATCTTCTCATTTAGAGAGATTAATGCGTTTTTCATCCCTTTTTTTATCTTGGTAACAAGCTTTAAATTTCTATCAAGTAATTGTAGAAATAGACCTTTTTGGATATAACCTTTATCTCCAAATAATAAACCCGTTAGTTTTTTAGTCAGATCTAAAACTGGCTTTCTATCGTCAATGTTACCTCTGGTTAGCGTAACACCTTGAATTTCGCCTATTTCATTGATTACTACATGTAATTTAAAACCAAAAAACCAGCCATAAGTGCTTTTGCTTAATTTTGCAATTCCAGTAAAAACTTTATTTTTAGATATTCTTTTTGCATGACAGACCGTGATAGGAGTTGAATCAATGTAGGAAATACCTGTATTTTTTGCCTGCTCACATAACCACTGTAGCAACATTGCTAAATACCATAAAACTCGAGGTTTTAGCGCAATAAATCTATCATAAGAAGGTAGTCTGGAAAAGTCTGACTTATGCAGCAACTGTAAGTAACATATGTAAAATGATTTAAAGTTTTCATATCTAGATTGCTGATATAACAGAATTATTGTTATAATTGTATCCGTTCAGAGGTGTGGTTTAAGAAACAACAGCTAGCAGGTTTTGAAAAGGGTTTAATTCCTTTTGTTTCCAAGTCAGATACAACGAAATTATCCGCTCAAGAAATCTATTCCCTCGCTCTGACTGTGCAAAATATGAATTCTTACGATAGACAACATAATGCCGTATCTGTCGCTCAACATGGTTATTCGTTAATGGAATATTCTCTGGGTCATCCAAAAATGTCCACATCATTGACTCGGATTTTATAATACCCTTTACCGTTCGTGAAGCTCCTTTTGCTTCAAGTATATAAGATATTTTTATCATGCAGTACTGTATGTATCTTCGTAATTCTTTAGCTTGCTTAGTGAACTTTGAAATACTAATTTCATTTTCTGACAAAGCGTTTTTTAATACAAACAATCCATTAGCTGCGTCTTTTAAACAATGGCCAAGTCTCATTACTTCACTATTCCAACTATGAGATAACCTCTCGAAATTTCTCAATAAGTGAGCCCAACAAATTTGTCGTTTTTCATCACTGAAGTGGTTGTAAACTGCATATCTGTCAGTAATTACCAGGTTTTTGTAATCACAAAATGCACTATTCTTTAAAAATTTCATTCCTCTTGTATCTGCTAACTTCATAAGACTTGCTTTATTGTTGGCAAACATCCAGCACCATCCCAATTTGCCTTTGTTGTAGTGACTGGTTTCATCAATATGCAAAATTTCGCTTGCTTTTATTTCTTCCTCTATTTGTTCATAGGCTTCTTTACATTTTGACGAAACCCTTGCTTCACTATTGGACACACTACCAACACTTATACTCATGTTAAAGATGTCTTTCATAATATTCGCTATTTCTCGCTTTGAATTCTTATAAAACCCACTTAGTGATGCAACTACTGACTTAACTCTAGGACCAAAGGTATCCGGTGTAACTCCTTCTGGTAATTTGCTACTCCTTCTTTTTCCGCATTTACGACAGCGACCATGTTCTAATTGATACTCAACTACGTAAGGCTTAATTTCTGGTAAATCAACTTTTTGATAGACATATGGTTTTTCCGATATTGCGATTTCTTCACCACACTCGCATCTATTTGGTAACTCTACCTTCACCACCTCATCTGCTTCCATTTTAGCTCGGCAATTCCCCTTATGTCCAACTTGACCACCTATCTTCCTGCCGCCCTCTGACTTATCTTCTGGTGTGTCTTTTTTTATTTTGTACAGCTCTTTTGAACTTGGTAAAGATGAATTCCTTGAGTTTAAGCCGAGTCTCTCTCTTAGTTCAGCATTCTCTATTTCTAAGATTTTATTTTTTTCTTCAATCTTTGCTACTTTCTGCTCTAAGTTTTTACATAACTCTACAATACTGATCAACAATTGAAGCATCTAGCCTTACTTTACTATCAACATTTTGTGTTATTACTACTTTAATATATTATGTCAATTGTTTTTTATCCTTGCCACACCTCTGAACGGATACCTATTTTTTCTTCATCATCAAGTAGCTGACAATGCTTTTTCAGCTTTTCAGTAGAGTAAGATAGGATATCCATTTTTTTCAATTTTACGATTACGATACCCCATTTTTGTTGAAACTGAAATAATTTTTATAGGATGTGTTTTTCTAGTGTAGATGCCCGCAAAACTTGTTATTATAATATACAGTAAATCAATAAGTCGTATAATATTAACAATTAAATAATATTTATCACGATATGATCGAATAGTAATGAAATTAAGTGAGGGTTACAATGAAAAAAATAAATGGTAAAAAATTGTCTAGTAAAATGTTAAAAGCGGTAGAGCGAATAGCAAAAGAAGGGTTATTACCTAATTTTATAAAAGCTGCTCCAACAGCAAATAAAAAGATTAGTAAATTACCTGTCTTAACATATCCTGAGGAGCTCAATCCATTTCGATCAGCTTTATGCAAGATAAGGCTAAGTGAATATGAAAATGTGAAATTAAATGAATTCTTGGAAAAAGCTATTGCAGCTGAAAATCTAGACAAATTAAGTAAAATCGTCGATGAAGCTTTGGATTTAGGAATAAGAGTAAACGCTCGCAACGAAGATGGCTTTAGCTTCACTAACGTTACAATGTTTAAGATGTATCGTGATGAATTCAAAGAAAATAAACAAGAAGATATAATCAGAAAGTTAGCCTTACATGGAGCAGATTTTAATGTACAAGTTGATAAGAAAATAGCTGAAATGTATCAAAAAGTGCAAAAAGAAATTGAGCCACAAATATATAGTAGGCTCAAGAAACTTAGGGAAGTTGGAGAAGACGCTACTATAGAAGGAACTGTTGAAGATGTAGAAATCGATAATAAGACCTTCTATATTGAATTTTCACATAGCTGCATAGTTGATGTTGCCAAAGTTGTAGAAGGTGCAAAAAATTTGGGCTTAAGTAAAGGAGACTTAAACCTTGGCGGTAGTATCATAAAAATAGGTGATGGTGAAGTTGAGGTCAAAACTGGGAAAGACGGTAAAAGAAATTACGTAGATATATGTATCCGTTCAGAGGTGTGGCAAGGATAAAAAACAATTGACATAATATATTAAAGTAGTAATAACACAAAATGTTGATAGTAAAGTAAGGCTAGATGCTTCAATTGTTGATCAGTATTGTAGAGTTATGTAAAAACTTAGAGCAGAAAGTAGCAAAGATTGAAGAAAAAAATAAAATCTTAGAAATAGAGAATGCTGAACTAAGAGAGAGACTCGGCTTAAACTCAAGGAATTCATCTTTACCAAGTTCAAAAGAGCTGTACAAAATAAAAAAAGACACACCAGAAGATAAGTCAGAGGGCGGCAGGAAGATAGGTGGTCAAGTTGGACATAAGGGGAATTGCCGAGCTAAAATGGAAGCAGATGAGGTGGTGAAGGTAGAGTTACCAAATAGATGCGAGTGTGGTGAAGAAATCGCAATATCGGAAAAACCATATGTCTATCAAAAAGTTGATTTACCAGAAATTAAGCCTTACGTAGTTGAGTATCAATTAGAACATGGTCGCTGTCGTAAATGCGGAAAAAGAAGGAGTAGCAAATTACCAGAAGGAGTTACACCGGATACCTTTGGTCCTAGAGTTAAGTCAGTAGTTGCATCACTAAGTGGGTTTTATAAGAATTCAAAGCGAGAAATAGCGAATATTATGAAAGACATCTTTAACATGAGTATAAGTGTTGGTAGTGTGTCCAATAGTGAAGCAAGGGTTTCGTCAAAATGTAAAGAAGCCTATGAACAAATAGAGGAAGAAATAAAAGCAAGCGAAATTTTGCATATTGATGAAACCAGTCACTACAACAAAGGCAAATTGGGATGGTGCTGGATGTTTGCCAACAATAAAGCAAGTCTTATGAAGTTAGCAGATACAAGAGGAATGAAATTTTTAAAGAATAGTGCATTTTGTGATTACAAAAACCTGGTAATTACTGACAGATATGCAGTTTACAACCACTTCAGTGATGAAAAACGACAAATTTGTTGGGCTCACTTATTGAGAAATTTCGAGAGGTTATCTCATAGTTGGAATAGTGAAGTAATGAGACTTGGCCATTGTTTAAAAGACGCAGCTAATGGATTGTTTGTATTAAAAAACGCTTTGTCAGAAAATGAAATTAGTATTTCAAAGTTCACTAAGCAAGCTAAAGAATTACGAAGATACATACAGTACTGCATGATAAAAATATCTTATATACTTGAAGCAAAAGGAGCTTCACGAACGGTAAAGGGTATTATAAAATCCGAGTCAATGATGTGGACATTTTTGGATGACCCAGAGAATATTCCATTAACGAATAACCATGTTGAGCGACAGATACGGCATTATGTTGTCTATCGTAAGAATTCATATTTTGCACAGTCAGAGCGAGGGAATAGATTTCTTGAGCGGATAATTTCGTTGTATCTGACTTGGAAACAAAAGGAATTAAACCCTTTTCAAAACCTGCTAGCTGTTGTTTCTTAAACCACACCTCTGAACGGATACTTATAATTTCGGAATGCGTTATTTCTGGCACTCTTGTAGGTTTTTTACCATTGGATAATAATCTACCTGCAAAATTTTTGTCTATTATTTTACAATAATCATCTACAAAACAGAATAATTCTGTTACATTCTTATTCACTGGGTAACCTCCTATTATCTCTAAAATACTGGAGTTTACCTTCTTTTCTTCTTCTCTTCTAATCCATAGTTAGCGTGTTTAACCTTTTTTTTAATTTCAAAATATTTTCACTCTTATCGCCTACCTTATACAAAACCTCATTTACTTTTTGTTCTGCGTCTTGAGGACTGATTCTATCACCTATATGCAATCCGATACCACTTTTCTCTAATAACTCCCAATCAAATAACTTATGTGGATCAGGCTTACGCATTGCGTAACCTTCAATTGCTGAGTTGTACACTATAGTACCTATCTCAGCGTGACTAAATATCATATCTTTTCTAATCTTAAAGCGCTTCATGAGGTACAAAATCAGATCTTTGACAGATTTCATTTGCTCTTCTGGAAAAGGCTCAAGCCCTGTGTTTACAATCTCTATGCCTATAGAATAATCATTCAGTTTCCGTAGCTCTTCAACCACATTATCTACTTGAACTTTCGCATAACTTATACCAGCATGCCATGCTCGTTTTTCAAGTGGAACCATCAGAGTAATGCTACCATCTCTATCAACAATAAGCTGTACTGATATCCCTGAAGAATTTAATGCGCATTTTGTGCTTTTTAATGTTGGTGATTCGGTATGGTGCACCACCACCATCAACACTTTTTTGGTATCCGTTCAGAGGTGTGGCAAGGATAAAAAACAATTGACATAATATATTAAAGTAGTAATAACACAAAATGTTGATAGTAAAGTAAGGCTAGATGCTTCAATTGTTGATCAGTATTGTAGAGTTATGTAAAAACTTAGAGCAGAAAGTAGCAAAGCTTGAAGAAAAAAATAAAATCTTAGAAATAGAGAATGCTGAACTAAGAGAGAGACTCGGCTTAAACTCAAGGAATTCATCTTTACCAAGTTCAAAAGAGCTGTACAAAATAAAAAAAGACACACCAGAAGATAAGTCAGAGGGCGGCAGGAAGATAGGTGGTCAAGTTGGACATAAGGGGAATTGCCGAGCTAAAATGGAAGCAGATGAGGTGGTGAAGGTAGAGTTACCAAATAGATGCGAGTGTGGTGAAGAAATCGCAATATCGGAAAAACCATATGTCTATCAAAAAGTTGATTTACCAGAAATTAAGCCTTACGTAGTTGAGTATCAATTAGAACATGGTCGCTGTCGTAAATGCGGAAAAAGAAGGAGTAGCAAATTACCAGAAGGAGTTACACCGGATACCTTTGGTCCTAGAGTTAAGTCAGTAGTTGCATCACTAAGTGGGTTTTATAAGAATTCAAAGCGAGAAATAGCGAATATTATGAAAGACATCTTTAACATGAGTATAAGTGTTGGTAGTGTGTCCAATAGTGAAGCAAGGGTTTCGTCAAAATGTAAAGAAGCCTATGAACAAATAGAGGAAGAAATAAAAGCAAGCGAAATTTTGCATATTGATGAAACCAGTCACTACAACAAAGGCAAATTGGGATGGTGCTGGATGTTTGCCAACAATAAAGCAAGTCTTATGAAGTTAGCAGATACAAGAGGAATGAAATTTTTAAAGAATAGTGCATTTTGTGATTACAAAAACCTGGTAATTACTGACAGATATGCAGTTTACAACCACTTCAGTGATGAAAAACGACAAATTTGTTGGGCTCACTTATTGAGAAATTTCGAGAGGTTATCTCATAGTTGGAATAGTGAAGTAATGAGACTTGGCCATTGTTTAAAAGACGCAGCTAATGGATTGTTTGTATTAAAAAACGCTTTGTCAGAAAATGAAATTAGTATTTCAAAGTTCACTAAGCAAGCTAAAGAATTACGAAGATACATACAGTACTGCATGATAAAAATATCTTATATACTTGAAGCAAAAGGAGCTTCACGAACGGTAAAGGGTATTATAAAATCCGAGTCAATGATGTGGACATTTTTGGATGACCCAGAGAATATTCCATTAACGAATAACCATGTTGAGCGACAGATACGGCATTATGTTGTCTATCGTAAGAATTCATATTTTGCACAGTCAGAGCGAGGGAATAGATTTCTTGAGCGGATAATTTCGTTGTATCTGACTTGGAAACAAAAGGAATTAAACCCTTTTCAAAACCTGCTAGCTGTTGTTTCTTAAACCACACCTCTGAACGGATACGAAATCTAGAGCAGAAGTATATACATACGATCCAATTAATGGCGAAGTTGGAGACAAGGTAGCAAAGCTCAATACTACTATTTTACACGGAGACACAATCTGTAGCTATTTACTTGCTCTAGGTACTTCTTACGGCAAGAGTGACTATGATGATAGATACTTCCCTATTAGTTCAAAAAAAATTATAGTCCAGAAAGAAGAAAATGGCTCTTATGAGATAGAAATAGACAACCCACTTCTTAATATCCGTGAAGAAAATACTAAAGTTAGCAAAAAAATGATAAATTTGTTTCTAGATGATTTACTGTGTTTATGTGATGAAAGCGTATTGTCAGATGGTTATGGTGTGGAAATTTCTGGGTGGTAAGAATGTGTCTCTTTAGAGAAGCAATTTGAACTGCTTCTATTAAAGTATAAACTTAGATAAATCAAGCTGCTTTGAAATTGACTCTAGTTTATCTCTTACATATTTGCTATCTATAACAAATTTTTCACTATTTTTTTCAGAAGCGATAAAACTTATTTCATCCAAAAGCTTCTCCATGACAGTATGAAGTCTTCTTGCACCTATATTTTCCACTTCTCTATTAACTGTAAATGCTATTTCAGCTATAGTCTCTATACCATCATCAGTAAACTCAAGTGTTACATTTTCCGTTTTCATTAACGCTATATACTGTTTTAACAAACTAGATTCTGGTTCCTTTAATATTTTTATTAGATCCTCTTGAGTAAGCGCCTTAAGTTCCACTCTAATTGGCAATCTACCCTGTAATTCTGGTAAAAGATCAGATGGCTTAGATAAATGAAAGGCACCAGATGCAATAAATAATATATAGTCTGTTTTTACGGGGCCATACTTAGTTGAAACAGTTGTTCCCTCAAGTAATGGTAACAGATCGCGCTGCACTCCTTCTCTGTTGACTTCACCTTTTATTTCTGTACGTGCTGCAATTTTATCTATTTCATCTAAAAACACTATGCCTTCATTGCTAACAAGATCAATCGCTTCTTTGATTATCTTGTCTTCATCCATTAACCTTTCGCTTTCTTCATTAATCAATATTTCACGTGCTTCTTTCACTTTAACTGTAATAGTTTTTGTTTTTTTGCTCCCATTAAACATCTTGCCCACGATTTCTGTTACGTTCATCACACCAATTTGCCCACCTGGCATGCCAGGTATATCAAAAGTGGGTAACATACCCTTGCTCTCCCTGACGTTAATAGAAACTTCTCCATCTTCAAATTCCTTATTTCTCAGTCTTTCTCTGAAAACTTTTTTGCTTTCCTCGGTTGCATCTTCACCAACCATGGAGTTGACTATTATCTTTTCAGCCAAACCTAAAGCTTTTTTAGTTAAGGCTTTACGTGCTTTTTCCTTAACTAAAACTATTGCTGCATCAACTAAATCACGTATTATCGAGTCAACATCACGTCCAACATATCCTATTTCAGTAAATTTCGTTGCTTCAACTTTTATAAAAGGTGCACCAGCAAGCTTTGCTAAACGGCGAGCTATTTCAGTTTTACCAACTCCCGTATGGCCTATCATGAGTATATTCTTAGGTATAATCTCTTCACGTAGTGGAAGTGGGACTTTATTTCGACGCCAACGATTTCTGAGTGCAATAGCAACAGCGCGCTTTGCGTCATTCTGCCCGATTATAAATCTATCCAACTCTTTAACTATCTTCTGTGGTGGTAGATCATCTAATAAAGCTTGTGAGCTTTGGATGCTGCTACTTTCTGTACCTTCATTTTCATAGAGGCCGTTTTTTTTATTGCAGTCATCATTATTATCAGATTGACCTACTACAGGTTGACCAGAAGAATTGGTACACAAAGTTCTTGACATATTACTCCTTTATTTTTTCAATAATTAGATTATGGTTTGTATAAACACATATATCGGCAGCTATCTTCATAGCCTTTTTTGCAATCTCCTCTATTGATATTCCTTCAACGTCAATCAAAGCTTTTGCTGCAGATAAAGCAAAATTTCCTCCAGAGCCAATGGCTGCAATGCCATCTTCAGGTTCAAGAACATCACCCGTTCCTGTAATGACCAATGAAATGGACTTGTCTGCCACGATCATCATAGCTTCTAATTTTCTTAGATATTTATCCATTCTCCAGTCTTTTGCAAGTTCAACACATGCCCTCATTAACTGTCCTGGGTGCTTATCAAGTTTAGATTCTAGCCTTTCGAAGAGAGTAAATGCATCAGCTGTTGCTCCAGCAAAACCGGCAATTACGGAATCACCAGAAAGACGCCTAACTTTTTTTGCTCCAGATTTTATAACGGTATGGCCTAGCGAGACTTGCCCATCACCTATTACTACTACATTTTTGTCTCTTCTAATTGATAGTATAGTAGTACCATACATTTTACTGCTGTCATGATGAATCATTTTTTTGTTATTTTAATTCGTTATATTATATTAAGATTATAACTTATAATATAGTACTTTTCTTATAACATTTAAAGTGTAGATGCAAAACATAATTCGCCCAGATTTGGAAAAAAGTATAAATAATTGGTTTGAGGCAAAATTTAACGGCCTTACATTGCCATTTTATAGCTCTATAGATCTTAGAAACTCCAGCTACAAAATTGCCCCAGTGGACGCTAATTTATTTCCTGCAGGGTTCAACAATCTAAGTGAGACATCAAGAGCAATAGCAGCAAAACTAATAAAAAGTTATTTTGAAACAAAACAATATAAAAAGACTCTTATAATACCGGAGAATTACACACGAAATAAAATGTATATAGAAAACGTATTTGTTATAGAGAAAGTACTGCAACTCGCAGGTTTTGAAACTAGAATTGGCCTCTTTCATAATGAAACGTACAATTTAATAGAACAGTATGAAACTGTTGTGAAAGAAAACTCTTTGCTGAAGACAACTTCAGGATTTGTGCCTGATGTTATTATACTGAACCGTGATATGACGAGCCACATTCCAGACACACTAGAAAACGTAAAACAAGAGATAGTGCCAAGTCCATTATATGGCTGGCACAGTAGGCAGAAATTTCAATATTTTGAAATCTATCAAAAATTAGTGTCCGAATTTTGTGGCGAATTTAAAATGGATCCATGGCTTATTTCTGTGCTTACAGAAAGCTGTAATGGAGTTGACTTTAATGATGATTCATCACTAGGAGCAGTAGCGACTAAAGTTGACCAAATATTATCTCTAGTGCAAAAAAAATATGAGGAATATGAAATAAAAACACAACCTTACGTTTTTATCAAAGCAAGCAATGGCACATATGGAATGGGCATTATAACAGCAACAAGTGGAAAGGAAATATTAAATCTCAATAAAAAAAAGCGTCATAAAATGAAAAAGATAAAAGAAGGAATAGCAATCAATAGTGTTATTATACAAGAAGGTGTACCAACTATTGACATATTTAAAAGTAGTTCTGCAGAACCGCTAATATACTATATAGGAGATACTCCAACATGTTACTTATACCGATGTAATAGCAGGAAAGATGTATATTCTAGCTTGAATTCCACTGACTGTGAATTTTATGACATCAGCCAAGAAAATAAAACTTTGCCACTTTGGAATATTGTTAGCAAATTAGCAGTGCTAGCATTGGCAGTAGAAATTAAGGTATCCGTTCAGAGGTGTGGCAAGGATAAAAAACAATTGACATAATATATTAAAGTAGTAATAACACAAAATGTTGATAGTAAAGTAAGGCTAGATGCTTCAATTGTTGATCAGTATTGTAGAGTTATGTAAAAACTTAGAGCAGAAAGTAGCAAAGCTTGAAGAAAAAAATAAAATCTTAGAAATAGAGAATGCTGAACTAAGAGAGAGACTCGGCTTAAACTCAAGGAATTCATCTTTACCAAGTTCAAAAGAGCTGTACAAAATAAAAAAAGACACACCAGAAGATAAGTCAGAGGGCGGCAGGAAGATAGGTGGTCAAGTTGGACATAAGGGGAATTGCCGAGCTAAAATGGAAGCAGATGAGGTGGTGAAGGTAGAGTTACCAAATAGATGCGAGTGTGGTGAAGAAATCGCAATATCGGAAAAACCATATGTCTATCAAAAAGTTGATTTACCAGAAATTAAGCCTTACGTAGTTGAGTATCAATTAGAACATGGTCGCTGTCGTAAATGCGGAAAAAGAAGGAGTAGCAAATTACCAGAAGGAGTTACACCGGATACCTTTGGTCCTAGAGTTAAGTCAGTAGTTGCATCACTAAGTGGGTTTTATAAGAATTCAAAGCGAGAAATAGCGAATATTATGAAAGACATCTTTAACATGAGTATAAGTGTTGGTAGTGTGTCCAATAGTGAAGCAAGGGTTTCGTCAAAATGTAAAGAAGCCTATGAACAAATAGAGGAAGAAATAAAAGCAAGCGAAATTTTGCATATTGATGAAACCAGTCACTACAACAAAGGCAAATTGGGATGGTGCTGGATGTTTGCCAACAATAAAGCAAGTCTTATGAAGTTAGCAGATACAAGAGGAATGAAATTTTTAAAGAATAGTGCATTTTGTGATTACAAAAACCTGGTAATTACTGACAGATATGCAGTTTACAACCACTTCAGTGATGAAAAACGACAAATTTGTTGGGCTCACTTATTGAGAAATTTCGAGAGGTTATCTCATAGTTGGAATAGTGAAGTAATGAGACTTGGCCATTGTTTAAAAGACGCAGCTAATGGATTGTTTGTATTAAAAAACGCTTTGTCAGAAAATGAAATTAGTATTTCAAAGTTCACTAAGCAAGCTAAAGAATTACGAAGATACATACAGTACTGCATGATAAAAATATCTTATATACTTGAAGCAAAAGGAGCTTCACGAACGGTAAAGGGTATTATAAAATCCGAGTCAATGATGTGGACATTTTTGGATGACCCAGAGAATATTCCATTAACGAATAACCATGTTGAGCGACAGATACGGCATTATGTTGTCTATCGTAAGAATTCATATTTTGCACAGTCAGAGCGAGGGAATAGATTTCTTGAGCGGATAATTTCGTTGTATCTGACTTGGAAACAAAAGGAATTAAACCCTTTTCAAAACCTGCTAGCTGTTGTTTCTTAAACCACACCTCTGAACGGATACAAATTAAGTCTTTTCATCTCTAATAATTAATTTCTACAATGCTGCCATTATGCTGAATATGGTGAGCGTCATCAAGTCCAGTAGAAGGATCAGTACCATTATTAGGTTGATTGACAAACTTATTGATGTTTGATACTAGATATGCTATGCTTAGTATCAAACTGACCGTAACAGTTAAGTTGAAATTATAGATTATGCCACCACCCAAGTCTATTGGTATGGTTGGAAGTTCCATTCTTTTTAATATGAAGCTTAACAAGCCCAATGACAAAGTGAATGTGCTAAACATAACATTCTTCTTGCATTTAGCAAGCTCAGTTTCACATTTCGTAAGTTCGTCATCACCCTTTTTGTATTTTTTACATGCTTCTTGATATTTTTTATGCACTTCCTTATATTCTTCGCACTTATAATAACAGCTTACGAATTCTGAAAATAGAAATAGAACTGCTGATGTTAAGCTAATATAACTTATTACATCCTTGTTGTTTCTAGCTAAGAAATGAATGATTTTTGCCTGCATCAATATTCCTATGATACAGCTTGCCAAGTACGCTGAGTTACCTACAACCTGTATTGGTTTTTCAGGTTTATTTTCCTCTTCACCATTCGCAGGTTTCTTAGATTTATATCCAGCTAGATTTAGCCCAAGATGAAGAGCAAATATTATTGATGTTGGTGGTTTTATGAACTTAGAAATATCTAATACAGTGCAAATACTTGATCTGTTGTTGTCAATAAAATCGCAACAAAATTGCAATGAAATTTTACATAATATACCTGTTAAACCTGTTGCAATACAATACATCTTTCTAATATCATGATTGTGAACATCATGTATACTTTGTATAAATGTATTTGGTTTACCTTTTGGCATAAGTAGATAATAAAATAATAACTTTTTAATATTATACTATAAAAATCTAAAAAGAAAAGTGCTATAAATCAGTACTTTGAGAGTGATCTAAACATAAATCGGCCAAGCACTTGATAAATAAGAGATCAGTACTGAGAGTTGGTACGCGAAAGTAATATCCGTCTTTGATAACTGCTTTATACTCTATATCAAGTTCAACCAGTGTTTCAGAATGCTCAGAAACAAAAGATATAGGTGATAAAACTACAGGTATATTATCGTCTTTCGCGCGTGATAGCTCACTTTCAGTGCTAGGCTCCAACCATTTTACAGGGCCAACCTTACTCTGATAACATATTCCCCAATCAAGATCTTCAATATTCAATTTTTTTACTATTAATTTTACTGTTTTTTCTATCTGTGAAGCGTAAGGGTCGCCTTTTTTAATGATACTAAGAGGTAAGCTATGAGCCGAGAATAGGACTCTTGGCTTACCGATTTTGCTAGCTAATTTATAATATTTAGACGTCAGATTAACATGAGCTTCAATAAAGTCTTCATTGTCATAATAATGGTGAATTGTTTTTGTGTTACATTCCAGTTTGGCATTTTTTTGCCAATTCTCGATGGATGATAGAGTTGTGGTGGTTGAATATTGCGGATATAGTGGTAGTAGAATGACTTCGTCAGGGTCGAATTGCTTTACGTTTTTAACAACTTCATCAGCAAATGGATGCCAATAACGCATGCAGATGAATATCTTATATACATGGTTTCCATTTTCATTTAATTTTAGTTCTAAAGCATCAGCTTGTGCTTTCGTATTCTCCAAGATTGGCGATTTACCTCCAATGTGCTCGTATATTTCTTGTGCAGTACTTTCTCGCCTTTTGGAGATAAACTTTGCTAAAAGAAAGCGGAAAGGATTGGGTAGATTGACTATTCTTCTATCATAAAATAGATTAAACAAGAAAGGACGTACTGCACTTAGTGAATCAGGTCCACCAAGGTTAAATAAGATTACTGCCTTCTTCACTGACAGCACCTTTCTTCAGGTTTGCCTATAAAATCAGCTACACACTCATCAAGTTTAGTTACAGGCACTAAATTTCTCACACTAGCATACAATAGATGACCAGATCTCTTCACGTTACTCTGTGTAGATACAAAATTTCTATCAAAAACCACATCAACACAAAAACTTGGCACTGCTTCAAAAAGTTCAACAGCAGCCAAAGATATCATTATGCAGCTTTGTAGAGCCTTCAGAAAAATCGTAAGGGGAAAAAGTAGAACCCTAACAAAGAGAGAGGGAGGGCTTTCATTCATTAGTTGTTCTTGATTAGGAGAATTATACTCAATATGCTGTCTGTTTTTATCAAAGATAGGAAATTTTATAGTGTCTTTCTTAAATTCCGGCTCTATTTGTTTCTCGGTATAATTTTCATTATTAGTCATTTTTTTCAATAACTTTTCACGCAAGTGAAAGGTTCTTACAACAAAACATGTTGCAACCATCAGTGCAGCACATATAAGTGCGCACTCGATAAGGCTTATGTTGCCTACCATAGCTGGTAATACAAAGCAAACAAACAGCGGTATGGAAATCATTTCACCAAATGGAACAACGTTCCTTTTCATCGCAAAAGCGGCACCTTCTTTTAATTTTGTATTATTGTGTAAGCTATACTCTAAATAACTTAAAAGTGCCAAATTAAAGGTTAAAAAACCTTTTGTTCCGCAGAAAATTGATGATTTAAGATTATTCACTAGTTTCTTACGACGGTAAACCATAAACTACCCCTTGATGTTTTATTCTTGACTATAAATAAAAAATCTCTTTGATGGAACAAAAATTCACAATAAAGTAAATATACGATCTTAATATAAGGAAATGATATGGCAATTGAGAGAACACTTTCGATATTAAAACCTGATGCAGTAAAAAATAATATTACAGGCAGTATAAATTCTTACATTGAAAAATCTGGACTAAAAATTATAGCACAGAGAAAGATGCTGCTGACAAAAAAACAAGCAGAGCTGTTTTATGAAATTCATAAGGATAGGCCTTTTTTTGAAGAGTTGGTGGAATTTATGACTTCTGGGTCTGTGATAGTTCAAGTTTTAATTGGTGAAAATGCAGTCAGTAAATACAGACAAATCATGGGTGCTACAGATCCAAAACAGGCAGATAAAGGTACAATTAGGGGTGATTTTGCTAATGATATTAGTGAAAATAGAGTGCATGGTTCTGATAGTCTAGAGAATGCTCATAGAGAAATAGCTTTCTTTTTTGCTGAATGTGAATTGGTGTAGTTTTACTTTTTTACATATTAAATTTCTGAATTTTATGTTGAACTGTATAATATTAGCCCAATTTTTAGTTTAAGCAATATTAAGGGAAAGCTTTTTCATGCACAGTATAGATAATATTTAAAATGGATCATGTTGTTAATGCTTATAATAGATCTGAAGCTTCTATAGTTAGAGGAGAAGGAGTATATCTCTTCGATAAGGATGGTAAAAAATATTTAGACTTTGCTGCAGGAATTTCTACAACCTCTCTAGGGCATTGTCATCCATACATTACAGATAAACTGAAGGAGCAACTGGATTCATTATGGCACTGCTCTAATATTTTTACTATTCCCCAGCAGGAAAGGCTTGCTCAGCGTTTAACAGAACTTACCTTTGCCGATAAAGTTTTTTTCTGCTCAAGTGGACTTGAAGCAACAGAAGCTGCAATTAAATTTATTCGCCGCTATTTCTACTTAAATGGACAAGAAAAGCGCAGTCACATCATTACAATTGAAGGAGGTTTTCATGGCCGCAGTATTGCTGCAATTTCAGCTGGGGGAAATGAAAAATCACGCGAAGGTTTTGCTCCACTCCTTTCTGGTTTTGATAAAGTTCCAAGAAATAACATTGAAGCATTAGAAAAGAAAATCAATAGCGAAACAGCTGCCATATTTTTAGAGCCCATACAAAGTGAAGGCGGAGTACATCCATTGGACGTAGAGTATCTTAAAAAAGTAAGAGAGATAACAAAAGCTCAAGGAATAATTTTATGCTTTGATGAAGTGCAATGCGGATATGGAAGGATTGGCTCTCTATTTTACTATCAAAATATAGGAGTTGAACCTGATATGCTCACTTGTGCGAAGGCTATGGGTAATGGATTTCCTCTGGCTGCATGTTTAGTAAAAGATTATATAGCAGAAGCAATCACTCCAGGAACTCATGGGTCAACTTATGGAGGTAATCCACTTGCTATGACTGTTGGTAATGCAGTACTCGATGTAATGCTAAAGGAAGGCTTTTTTGACCATGTTAAGAAGGTCAGTAAATATCTAAAAGAAAAGTTGTTGCCTTTGACTGAAGAATTTCCGAAGATCGTTTCAGAAGTTCGTGGGGAGGGTTTATTGATAGGGATAGAGCTTAGATTACCTTTGGCTGATAAAATTGTTAAACAATCTCTTGACAAAGGCTTAATAATGACTAAAATTTTAAATAATAGAGTAATAAGAATAACTCCTCCACTTGTTGTTGAGAATACGCATGTGAATGCAGTGTGTGATATATTTCATGATTTATTTTTTTATATTAAAGATATATAGACTTGCAAATGCTTCTTACAACATATAAAATCAACTCTGTTTCTATATCGCAATAACATCATACTTTAATGGATTGGTTATTGATTTCAGTATTGTCAGCAATTTTTTTCTTATTGATTTTATCGTTTTTGTTCTCAGGAGCAGAAATAGGGTTAACCTCAATTAGCCGATCCCGAGTGAATAAACTAAAGCTAGAAGGTAACAAAAAAGCCAAGATAATAGAGCTTTTGTTAGGTAAAAAAGAATTAACAATAGGAACAATATTACTGTGTAATACAATTATTAACATTACTTGCTCTGCTTTATTTACAGTAATATTTATAAATTCTTTTGGGAGTGAGGGCATATTTCTTTCAACATTCATGATGACGTTTTGTATTTTGCTATTTTGTGAAGTTTTACCAAAAACTTACGCCATGCAAAATCCTGAAAAATTTACATTACTTTCTGCTTATTTTATGCTGTTTTTTGTCAAGATTCTTTCTCCATTGACATTAGGCATTCAGTTTATTGTCAATATCATTCTGAAGTTATGTGGGCTTCATAAGAATAGGGAGGTAATATCTGCAGCAGATGCAATGCGTAATATGATTACTCTTCACCGCAGTGAGGGCACTATGTTACAACAGGATTTAGATATGCTAAATAGTATACTTGATTTGGCTGAGACAGAAATATCACAAATTATGACCCACAGGAGAAACTTATTTTCTCTTGATATAGATCGAAACAAAGAAGAGTTAATAAGAGAGATTTTAACCAGTAGCCATAGCAGAGTACCTTTATGGCAAAAAGAACCAGATAATATTGTTGGAGTGGTTCACGTGAAAAATCTAATAAATGCCTTGCGTGAAAAGGATAATAAAATAGAGATTGCCAAAGTTATGTCAAAGCCTTGGTTTATACCAGAAAGTACTCCACTCAGTGTACAACTTCACAACTTCCGTAAAAACAGGAAACACCTTGCATTTGTTATTGATGAGTATGGAGCACTACAGGGAATCGTAACTCTTGAGGATATACTGGAAGAAATAGTTGGAGAAATTTCAGATGAACATGATTTGATCACAGAGAATTTTATAAAAAAGATATCCGATAATATGTATCACATAGAAGGAAAATCTACTATTAGGGATATTAATAGACAGTTACATTGGGATCTTCCTGATGAAGAAGCTACAACTCTAGCAGGTATGATTGTAAACGAGATAGAGCGCATTCCTGAAGAAAATGAAGAGTTTTCCATGTACGGTTTTTACTTTAAGATTTTAAAAAAAGATAAAAATATTATTACTATGATTGAAGTACAAGTAAAAACTGATAATACTGTAGTAGCAATTAATTAGTTGGGTTCTATGGAAGATACAGTAAAAATAACGGCTGAAGATTTGAAGAGCTATATAGAGAGAATCGAAAAACTTGAACAAGAAAAGAGGGATGTGCAAGATCACATTCGTGATGTATATGCAAAAGCTGCAGATGAAGGTTGGGATATAAAAGTGATGAAACAGATTATTAGGCTAAGAAAGATGGATGATGATGACAGGGAGGAACAGGAAATATTACTTGATACCTACAAACGTGCATTGGGAATGAATTACGAAGGTGAATAGTAGGATTGTAATTGGAATAAGTGGAGCATCTGGTTCTATTTACGGTGTACGGATTCTAGAGGCACTAAAAAATACCAATCATGAAACTCATTTAGTGATCAGCAGTGCTGGAAAAATAACTATAGCTCATGAGATTAAAGAAAAACTTGAAGATATTATATCGCTTGCAGATTTTTACTATTCTGAAGAAAAAATAGGAGAAAAAATAGCAAGCGGCTCATTTAAAACCTCAGGTATGGTTATTGCTCCATGTTCTATGAAAACAATGTCTGAAATAGCATCGGGGGTGACTTCCAATCTATTAACAAGGGCTGCAGATGTAACTCTAAAAGAAAGAAGAAAATTAGTTCTTATGGTGCGAGAATCTCCACTACATCTTGGACATCTCCGAAATATGTTAAAACTAACGGAGATGGGAGCAATTATTGCTCCGTCGATGCCTGCTTTTTATATTAAACCAAAATCTTTGGATGATATTGTAAATCATTCTGTTGGTAAAGCATTGAATTTATTTGATATCGCATTACCTGACTTCAAGGAGTGGCAAGGAAATGTCAATTATTATTAACGGTAAAAAAATAGCAAATGATCTCTGTGAGGAGCTATCAAAAAAAATTGATATTTTAAAGAAAGAGTATAATGTTTTTCCTTGTCTTAAAGTAATTCTTGTGGGTAGCAATCCAGCAAGTCAGGTCTACGTTCGTAATAAACAAAGAAAAGCAGAATCAATAGGCATAAGTTCTGAAACTATTGTTTTGCCTGATAGTATCTCAGAAGATGAATTGATTGAAAAAGTTAATACATTAAATGAAGATCCATCTGTGCATGGAATTTTAGTTCAGTTACCTTTACCAAAGCACATCAGTGCAAGCAGAATAATTAATACAGTAAGTGTTGAAAAAGATGTAGATGGCTTTCATGATGAGAATGTTGGCAGGTTAGTTAAAGGTGAAAAAAATTGTCTGATACCTTGTACTCCCAAAGGTTCTTTGCATTTAATTAAGTCAGTTGAAAATAATCTGTCCGGTAAAAATGCGGTAATCATTGGCAGATCAAATATTGTGGGTAAGCCAATGTTTCACCTATTGTTGCAAGAAAATTGCACTGTTACCATCTTGCATTCACAAAGTAGGGATTTAGCTGATTATTGCTCTAAGGCGGATATAGTAGTTGCAGCAGTTGGAAAGCCAAATTTTGTTCAACCAGATTGGATAAAAAAAGGTGCAATAGTGATTGATGTTGGCATAAATAGCATTAACATAGGAAATCAAAGTAAGCTTGTGGGTGATGTTGACTTTGAGGGAGTAAAAGAAAAAGTCAAAGCTATTACTCCAGTGCCTGGTGGAGTTGGCCCGATGACAATAGCATTTCTTATGATAAACACTGTAGTTGCTGCTTGCTTACAGCGGGAAGTTGATCCTTCTGATTTTATTGCTTAAGGTTTAGCTTAATGTTAGCATAAACAGAATACCTTTACAAATAGCACATATATAGCACCGAGCATACAACTGTGTATAAGGATTCAAAGTGTTCATAGCTTAAAAATTATAACGTATACCTACTTCTATGATTGCATCTGGTTTTTTCATCGGTGGTTTAAAGCCACTTAATTGACCGCTTGCAGCAATAGCAACTGTACCAACTATCTGCGGAGTAATTTCATAATCAACACCTAACTTTACTTTATAGGAAATAGCACCCAGTATTTTATCTATAGTATTTCCTAAAGTAAATGATAAAGGTATAATAAAGTATTTGAGTTATAATGGCATATAGTGTGGATTTAAGGGAAAAGGCAGTATTGATGATAGAAAAAGGTAAGACAAAGGTTGAGGTAGCAGAGCTTATGGAGATAGGAATAGCAACTCTGTACCGTTGGTTAAAAAAGAAAGCTGCTGGTGAAAGCCTCAAGCCATCTAAAACGGTAGCTTTATTCGAAAAATAGACCCCAAAATACTCGAAGAATATGTTACAAAGAATCCAGATCATACTCTGGCAGAGATGAAACAAAATCTTGGATTTGGAATAAACTCAATTTGGTATAGACTAAAACAGCTAAAAATTACTTTAAAAAAAAGTCACACTATATCAAGAGCGCAATCAAGAAGATAGGGAGCAATTTATTGATAAAATCTCAAAAATAGACCATTCCAGCATCTTATATATAGATGAAGCAGGAGTTGATAATAAGTTATACCGAGAATATGGACGCGCTCCAAGAAGAAAGAAAATTTATGCAGATATTCCAGGGAGAACTCGAGAGAGAATCAGTATAGTAGCCGGGTGGATTGGAAAGAGATTTATTGCACCAATGACTTTCAAAGGTGGGTGTGACAAAGAGGTATTCAATACATGGTTGGAGAAGATGTTATTACCTAAATTGCCACTTGGCACAACTATAGTTATGGATAATGCTACATTTCATAAGACCACTAAAACAAAATCATTAATAGAGTCTTTTGGCTGTCATTTGCTGTATCTTCCAACATATTCACCAGATTTGAATCCTATAGAATACTGTTGGCATACCATCAAAAGCCGCCTCAGACCTCTCATGTATAAATATACAGACTTACAGCTTTTGGTTGGTAATACCATAATGGAACTTTATCATCTATTTTAGAAAATACTATAGTGTTTCATTTTGACCTGCGGCTGCAGCTACAGTTGCAGCTGAATTTGGAGTGTTAACTGCATTTGTATCCTCACCAAGACCAAAAGATGGCAATATTCGAATATATCCACCCAGTCCTATACTAGCATATAATTTAATAGGATCAATTTCAAGATCAGGATAGTAAAGGTAATTTGCCAACAAACTAGCTCCTACTTTCCTTTTTTGTTTATCAGTTATATCACTTGTGTTAGCAAGAACCTCAAGTTCAAACTTAGAATTTTTGTTATGATGATAACCAAAGACAACTTTAGGGTTCAATTTAAAGCTTTCACCCCATCGAGTCCCAAAGTTTAAACCTACATAACCTACATAGTAATGATCTTCGTACTGGTCTTCATATCGATCTTCACAATGATCTTTGTACTGGTCTTCATACCGATCTTTGTACTGATCTTCTAACTCACTTGTACCATTACTAGCTGTACTTGCTAAAGCAATCAACACAGCGAACACTTTCATCGTTCTCATATAATTCATACACATTACTTCCTTAAAACAGACTGGAATAAGTGTTCAAACATGCTAGCAGCAAGTTTTGAGCATTGCTTATGGTTACACCTAAACATGTACACAATGCCATCCAGCATTAAAAACTATAACGTACTCCTACTTCCAGCATCATATCCGGTACTGCCATTGCTTTTAAACCACTCAGTTGCCCGCCTACGGTTAAAGCAGCTGTACCAACTATCTGTGGAGCAACTTCATAATCAACACCAACCTTCAGTTTGTACGAAATAGCACCCAGTATTTTATCTAGTGTTTCACCTCCGCCAAGAGAAAAAGGCATTACTTGTAGATGTCCTCCTAAACCTCCACTGACATATAGTTTCACAGGATCAATGTTAACGTCAGGATAATAACGGTAATTTGCTAATAAACTAGCTCCCATTTTCTTGGTTTCCTTACCAAACATATCACTTACGTCAGTGAGAATCTCAAGTTCAAACTTAGAGCTTTTATCATAATTATAACCAAAAACTAAGCCAGGTTTTATTTTTAAGCCAGTACCCCATCCACCACCAAAGTTTAAACCTGCGTAGTACTGCTCTTTTGCACTATTACTAGCTGCTTTATTACTAGCTGCACCTGCTAGAGATGAAGTGAGCAAAACAGCTAAAACACACAATCCTTTTATTTTCATATAACTACCCATACAAAAAAATATATAATGCACAAGTATATATCTTTTATATTAAAAAAGATATAACCGCATATCAAAAAAAGTATACCTGCGAAATTAGGGACATGCTACTCAAAATTTTTATATAACTATGTTTACTACCTTATTTGGTACAGCATATATAATGCGAATTTTGCTTTGATCGATTTTGTTAGATACAGAATCTGTTGCTATTTTTTTCAATTTTTCTTGAGGTAAATCAGTTGCCACTTCAATGGTCGCACGCAACTTTCCATTGATCTGCACTGCTACAGTCACCATATTATCAATTAGTAGTGATTCATCAGCTTGTGGCCAAGGCTTTAGATATAGCATGCCTTCGCCTCCTATTTTTTGCCATAAATTTTCAGCCAGGTGTGGCATGAATGGCTCAATTACTCTGATTAGTATGCATATACCTTCATCAATAAGAGATTTTCCAGTTTTTACGTCTATTTCAGCTATTAAATTTGTCATTTCACGAAACTTTGCTACCACACAGTTTAATCTGCAGTTTTCCAAGTCATCTGTAAGCACTTGCAATAGTTTATGGATTTTTTTTCTGTACTCTAAGAGTTTACCTACAATGTTTTCATTATCATAGTGTATGTTTACGGGTCTAAGTTGCACTACCATACGCCACAATTTATTTATGTAGCGAAAACAACCTTCCACGCCATCATCAGACCATTCCATATCTTTTTCTGGGGGGGTATCGGATAATACAAACAAACGAGCAGTATCAGCACCGTATTTTTCTATGATAAAGTTTGGGTCAACTGTATTCTTCTTTGACTTACTCATCTTTTCGACTTTTCCAACTTGGATCTTAGCACCCTTCGCAATCAACTCTTTTGCTTCTTCGGGAAAGAGCCATTTGCCATTCTCATCTTTATAAGTTATATGGCAGACCATTCCTTGAGTGATTAAAGTAGAGAAAGGCTCTTTAACGTCAAAATAGCCACATTTAGTTAAAGCACGGCAGAAAAACCTTGAGTAAAGCAAATGTAGAATTGCATGTTCTATTCCACCTATGTAATAATCAACAGGCATAAAACGATTACAAGTATCTTTATTAATCGATTTATTTTCACTGCAAAATGCAGCAAAATACCAAGAAGATTCAAAAAAAGTGTCAAATGTATCAGTTTCACGTTCTGCTTGCTTTCCGCACTTTGGACAATCAACAAATTTCCAGGTTGGGTGCTTATCCAGGGGATTACCACCACTTGTAAATTCTACATCCGTTGGTAGAACAACAGGGAGGTCTTTTTCTGGAACTGGAACAATTCCACAATCTTTACAATGTATAATAGGTATAGGACATCCCCAATAACGTTGCCTTGAAATTCCCCAATCATGCAAACGGTAGTTTACTGTTTTTTTGCTTATTCCTTTTTCTTCAAGCTTTTTAATGATTACTTCCTTTGCCTCATTAATCATTAGTCCGTTTAAGAATTCAGAATTGCACATCACTCCATCACCGAAGTACGGTTCTTTTAAGATCTCTTTGGTCTCTTCACAAACTACAGGAATAATCGGTAAACCATACTTCTGTGCAAATTCAAAATCACGCTGATCATGTGCAGGGCAACCAAAAATCGCACCTTCTCCATACTCCATCAACACAAAATTCGCTATGTACAGTGGCAACTCTTTATCAAGAAATGGATGTTTGACATTTAATCTTGTGTAAATCCCGATTTTTTCATCATTCTCCCCCTTTGCCTTCACACTGTCGATAAAGCCTTGTATGTCTTCGTCCTTAAGGTCTTGTACAATAGGGTGCTCTGCTGCTACTGCAAGAAAAGAAGCTCCAAATAAAATATGAGGAGAAGTTGTAAAAATCTTTAATTTCTTATTCAGGCCAACTATTTCAAAATCTATAGTTGCCCCTTCAGATTTTCCTATCCAGCGCTCTTGCATAGTTTTGACTTTTTCTGGCCAATTTTTTAAACTTTGCAAACAATGAAGCAAATCTTCAGCAAAATCAGTAATCTTTAAAAACCACTGAGATAACTTACGTTTTTCAACAACTGCACCTGATCGCCATCCTTTTCCATCAACCACTTGCTCATTTGCAAGCACTGTTTGGTCCACTGGATCCCAATTAACCCACGACTCTTTTCGATAGGTAAGACCATGCTTTAAAAAATCCAGAAAAAATTTCTGTTCGTGTTTGTAATAATCAGGCTCACATGTGGAGAGCTCACGATCCCAATTGTATGAAAGACCTATAGATTTTAGCTGCGCGCGCATATTATCTATATTATCTTGTGTCCATGCTGCAGGGTTAATGTTATTGTCCCTTGCTGCATTTTCAGCTGGTAATCCAAACGCATCCCAGCCAATTGGGTGCAAAACCTCAAATCCACGAGCTCTCTTGTAACGTGCTATAACATCTCCTATTGCATAGTTACGCAGGTGCCCCATATGAATCTTACCAGATGGATATGGAAACATTTCCAACACGTAACATTTCTTCTTTTTACTATCTTTGCTTACAGAAAAATCCCACTTATTTTGGTAGAATTTTTCAACGTTTTTAAAATCATATTTCATAAATTCAATCACAGTTTATATGTACTAAAGGATCGACTGCTTGACCATTATGCCTTATTGTGAAACACATCTGCGGATCTTTATCTTGTGTGCTTGATTTACCTGCAGATCCAATTACTTGACCTTGTTTTACTTTATCACCAATTTCAACTTGTATGTTTTTTAAATAGGAGTACATAGTCATGTAATTATCTTTATGTTCCACTATAATTAAATTTCCGTACCACCTCAGGCCTTTGCCTACGTATATTACTTTGCCAGGTGCAGAAGCAATAACCTTTGTTCCACTTTGAGCAGTAATTTTTATGCCATCTTGACATATTTTATCAGAAGAGATAACTGCACCTTTAACCGGTATTACAAATTTACACATGCTTTGTGTATTATTGTTATATACCTTATCTACGAAGGCTTTTCTACTTTCTTTTTGCAGCGAAGAATCAACATTTTCTTTAATCAGATGATACTCCCTTGTGTACTCCAGGTCTCTTTTTCCATAAAATTCTTCGCCTTTAAGTACTACAGGTGCAGGTTTTTGCAGGCCACAGCTTATCAGTATTGCTGATAATATAAAGAACAAGGCTATACGACACATACACTTATCTCTAGATATATCAACTTTCACAAAACTTTATAGTGTTTTTCGTCTATTTATTACTTTCTTCATTTATTTTATCAGTCAAATAGTCTCTTAAATCGGTAAGTTCTTGCAACAAATTTCTTGAATAATGATCAATTCTTACATCGTTACCAAATTCCTTTTGTACTCCTTTTATTTTATATCCTTTGTCATATAGCATATATTTTATTTTCTTTATTGCCTCTATACACTTATGATCATATAGTCTTCTTCCCTTCCGTTTTATGGGTTTAATTTGATGGAATTGACTTTCCCAGAATCTTAAAACATGCTGCTCCAAATGTAGTTCTTTAGCTACTTCTCCAATTGTGTAAAATAATTTTTCCTTATTCATCGGTTATTTATTAATTTCTTCATCATTTTTGAAGGTCTAAAAGAAATTGATTTTCTCGCTTGAATTACTACCCTTTCCAATGTCTTTGGTATATTTCCTGGTCTTTCTTTCTTGTTTTTAACCAAAAATGTTCCAAATGAAGATATTTTTACTATCCCATCCTTTGCTAAGCTCGTTTTTATCTCATCCAATATATCATCTATTATTGCAATAGAGTCTTCTTTCGATAATCCAATTTCCTGGTTTATACATTCAGCTATTGTTGCCTTAGTTACTGGTGTGTCTTTTATTGTCATAATTTATTATAGTATGTTAATATAATATAACAGTCGACTCAAGATTCAGCTACTTTATTTTTATAGTATGTTTCTTTTGTAGCATAATTAAAAATACTAGCAAATGTTAACATTGTAAATATTGTGAAAAGCGCCATTTGATGATCTGAAAAAAGTGCTAAAATTGACACTAAAATTCCACTCATAACAAACATAAATCCATTGATAATGGATGATGATGTGCTAATATACTTCTGCTCAACAATCTCACTGCCAACAGTAAAATTAAGCATATGTCCGCCTGCAAAAAAACCAAACATTAACATACAAAAGTATATAATATGAACTGTTAAATTGCCGTATAGTAAAATAATAACTGAAATACCTTGCAATATGGCAAAAGCAGAGATTACGTGCCTTCTATTTTTAAATAGATTTGAGATTAAATCTGCAATTGGAGCACCAACTGCAAGACCAAGCCACAATATTGCAGTTGCCACACCTAACTCCATTGTATTTAGTTCTAAGTTGCTTAGTAACCTTGGTGCCCACAGCATATTAAGCGCTAAAAATGTTCCAAAAGTAATAGCACCTACTACTGAAGTTATCCAGATATCTCTTAATTTTAGCACCGTTAGTATAGAACATATTACTGTTTTTATAGAGCTTTTTATTGTGCATTTTTCCAAACTTTTTTTTGAAAGTCCTTTCGGATAAAAAAACATAAGTACAAATATCGATACGCCAAATAATATTACGTATACAATCAAATTCTTCCAATCCATACCTTCAGCAAGGAAGCTAGAGAACAACATTTGAATCATCAAAGCTGAAAGACTTGAAATTGTCTGCACTAGTGAGAACATCAGTCCAAATTGGGTAATGGGAAAATATGTGCTACTTATATGAGCAGCTCCAACAAAACCAAATGATGCTCCAATTGCAATCAAGAATTGAGATAAAATTAGATGGACAAAACTGTCACTACTAATAAGGATAAAAAACCCAAAGATCATAATCGATAATGAGAGAAAATAAATTTTTTTGCTGGAAAAAACATTAAACATTGCCCCACTAAAAATTTGTGAGATAGCAAAAGTCCAAGTATATGCTGAATTAGCCAGTGCAACTTGCGCAATCGTGATCCCAAGTTCTTTTTCAAGATCCACACTTATAAAGGTGTAGATTATTTGCATATTGCTGAATATAACAATTAAGTTGCTGATCAGCCAAATGAACCAAGCTCTACTTTCCATAAGATTTTATAAGTAATCCATTAATAACAAGCCTCTTTTAGGTTCTGATTAATGTTAAAACAGTTGCAATTATAGATTATATAAAAGCTATGAAACAACAAATTTGTTGTGAGATTTTAATTGTTAGAATCTGTATATGATCTCAAAAAAAGAATAGATTTTTGCTTTTTATCCCCTGTTATAAAGGAGTATACAGCGTACGGTGAAAGGCCTGGGTAAAGATGATATAATTCCAACAAGAGAGATACCCTTCAGATCATCTTCCATTGAATGTAATGGTTGATGTCACAGTTGAACAGCACAAGCAAAGACAATTAGAGTTATAAAATCTTGTTTAATACACATTAAAGTGGACCTATGTTTTGCCACTCAGAACCTGTCTTGAAAGGGAAAAAAAAGAATAAAGCAAGAAATAGGAGGGTAACAAATGATATAAGTGACAAGGCCAAATGTTGCACAAGGAGCAATAGGGAGAGCAAAAACATAACAATTATTAATGCGATAAAATATGTAATGAGGAGTAGTTGCTGGTGCTAACCTTTAATATAGTTATGCAAGAGGCCTAATTTAAAATATTAAATAGCTAACGTAAAAAATTGCTTCCATATATTTTAAATCTGATTATAATCACAGTTAGAGATATTTTAAGAGCTCAAAATCTATCTTTGTCTGCAGACTGTTCAGTCAAATTTTTAATCAAAAAGCGTAGCGTATCTTCTTTAGTGCATATCTGTTGTATGTACGCTGCACTTTTTTCTAATCTTTTTTACACAGGGGGATTTTATGTCCAGAATTCCAGATACTTGATCTTTACTTTAGCTAAAAAACAATAGGCGCCTATGGCTAATTAAAATAAAAATTTTTCTAATATATAGAAGAATTACAAAATCACTGTTGTATCCGTTCAGAGGTGTGGTTTAAGAAACAACAGCTAGCAGGTTTTGAAAAGGGTTTAATTCCTTTTGTTTCCAAGTCAGATACAACGAAATTATCCGCTCAAGAAATCTATTCCCTCGCTCTGACTGTGCAAAATATGAATTCTTACGATAGACAACATAATGCCGTATCTGTCGCTCAACATGGTTATTCGTTAATGGAATATTCTCTGGGTCATCCAAAAATGTCCACATCATTGACTCGGATTTTATAATACCCTTTACCGTTCGTGAAGCTCCTTTTGCTTCAAGTATATAAGATATTTTTATCATGCAGTACTGTATGTATCTTCGTAATTCTTTAGCTTGCTTAGTGAACTTTGAAATACTAATTTCATTTTCTGACAAAGCGTTTTTTAATACAAACAATCCATTAGCTGCGTCTTTTAAACAATGGCCAAGTCTCATTACTTCACTATTCCAACTATGAGATAACCTCTCGAAATTTCTCAATAAGTGAGCCCAACAAATTTGTCGTTTTTCATCACTGAAGTGGTTGTAAACTGCATATCTGTCAGTAATTACCAGGTTTTTGTAATCACAAAATGCACTATTCTTTAAAAATTTCATTCCTCTTGTATCTGCTAACTTCATAAGACTTGCTTTATTGTTGGCAAACATCCAGCACCATCCCAATTTGCCTTTGTTGTAGTGACTGGTTTCATCAATATGCAAAATTTCGCTTGCTTTTATTTCTTCCTCTATTTGTTCATAGGCTTCTTTACATTTTGACGAAACCCTTGCTTCACTATTGGACACACTACCAACACTTATACTCATGTTAAAGATGTCTTTCATAATATTCGCTATTTCTCGCTTTGAATTCTTATAAAACCCACTTAGTGATGCAACTACTGACTTAACTCTAGGACCAAAGGTATCCGGTGTAACTCCTTCTGGTAATTTGCTACTCCTTCTTTTTCCGCATTTACGACAGCGACCATGTTCTAATTGATACTCAACTACGTAAGGCTTAATTTCTGGTAAATCAACTTTTTGATAGACATATGGTTTTTCCGATATTGCGATTTCTTCACCACACTCGCATCTATTTGGTAACTCTACCTTCACCACCTCATCTGCTTCCATTTTAGCTCGGCAATTCCCCTTATGTCCAACTTGACCACCTATCTTCCTGCCGCCCTCTGACTTATCTTCTGGTGTGTCTTTTTTTATTTTGTACAGCTCTTTTGAACTTGGTAAAGATGAATTCCTTGAGTTTAAGCCGAGTCTCTCTCTTAGTTCAGCATTCTCTATTTCTAAGATTTTATTTTTTTCTTCAAGCTTTGCTACTTTCTGCTCTAAGTTTTTACATAACTCTACAATACTGATCAACAATTGAAGCATCTAGCCTTACTTTACTATCAACATTTTGTGTTATTACTACTTTAATATATTATGTCAATTGTTTTTTATCCTTGCCACACCTCTGAACGGATACTAGATTTCTCACCTATAGCCTCCCCAAATTCTTTAGACGTTGATGGCTTGATAATGAATGATGGGAGCCAGTCTTTCCTTACATACTTGTTCAGTTCTATATCTCCCCCCCCCTACAAGATTACATTTACTTATACTTATTCGTGCTCCATCCTCAGTTTTTTTGAATATAGTACCATCTTTATCACAAAGCTCCAGCCTATGAAACTGTCCTTTCTCGCAAGGCAACACTTTTAAATAATTTGCATTTTTTCCCGTTACACTTGGGTAATTCCCATCGCCTAGCACATCAAAAACAAGCTGTTCTCTATCTCCTTTAAGTTGAAAATACCAAGCTGACTCGTTTACACCGCCAACTTCTTCACCAGTTTTTATTGATTTCACTATCGGTTTATCTCTGAATGTCTTAAAAATCTCACAATCTAATTTGCAACCAGACTCTGTTGCCTCTACTATACAGTGCTTTTCATAGTCCTCTTTTTTTTCCTTTATCAGACCTTCATAACTCAAGAAAAAGATTAACCCACAAAATAAAGCTAAGAAACACATGGCTTTTTTAATTACATTGAATAGGAAATGGGAGTAGAGAAATATACACTAAGAAATTTACTGAGAATCTATGATAAGTATGCTCAAGTTCAAATTTGTTCTTCAGGTAGTCAAAAACTGTTTCAATCATAAATTTCCTTCAGAAAAATTAATGCATTTTTCACACTCTATTTTTTCCTTGTGTATATATTAGCATACAAAAGTAAAGTTTTAATAAAATACTATTTAAGTAATCTCATCAGAGTCTGGTTTTCTGCATTAAGATTTTACACTATAGTATTTTCTAAAATGGATGATAAAGTTCCATTATGGTATTACCAACCAAAAGCTGTAAGTCTGTATATTTATACATGAGAGGTCTGAGGCGGCTTTTGATGGTATGCCAACAGTATTCTATAGGATTCAAATCTGGTGAATATGTTGGAAGATACAGCAAATGACAGCCAAAAGACTCTATTAATGATTTTGTTTTAGTGGTCTTATGAAATGTAGCATTATCCATAACTATAGTTGTGCCAAGTGGCAATTTAGGTAATAACATCTTCTCCAACCATGTATTGAATACCTCTTTGTCAACACCCACCTTTGAAAGTCATTGGTGCAATAAATCTCTTTCCAATCCACCCGGCTACTATACTGATTCTCTCTCGAGTTCTCCCTGGAATATCTGCATAAATTTTCTTTCCTCTTGGAGCGCGTCCATATTCTCGGTATAACTTATTATCAACTCCTGCTTCATCTATATATAAGATGCTGGAATGGTCTATTTTTGAGATTTTATCAATAAATTGCTCCCTATCTTCTTGATTGCGCTCTTGATATAGTGTGACTTTTTTTTAAAGTAATTTTTAGCTGTTTTAGTCTATACCAAATTGAGTTTATTCCAAATCCAAGATTTTGTTTCATCTCTGCCAGAGTATGATCTGGATTCTTTGTAACATATTCTTCGAGTATTTTGGGGTCTATTTTTCGAATAAAGCTACCGTTTTTAGATGGCTTGAGGCTTTCACCAGCAGCTTTCTTTTTTAACCAACGGTACAGAGTTGCTATTCCTATCTCCATAAGCTCTGCTACCTCAACCTTTGTCTTACCTTTTTCTATCATCAATACTGCCTTTTCCCTTAAATCCACACTATATGCCATTATAACTCAAATACTTTATTATACCTTTATCATTTACTTTAGGAAATACTATAGCTTACTTGTACAAGCGAAATTTTTTGAACTTCAGTGTAATATTTTTACTCTATACTATTTTGTCTATCTTACGTTCTCTTCTCTCTTAATTTGCTATCTTTGCCAATCATAGTTAAGCTATTCCTTAATGGCAAAATCTAAGCTTAAATCAATTATTGAGATATTTTCTTCATCAAAATCTATTTCTTTTATTAATATACCAGTTAAAAGATCAGGTGGAGAAAGAACTGTTCTTTTATTACCAGCCCTCATTCCCACAACTCCAAGTTCTATAGCAAGTGGTATTTTTTTGTCACCAACCTTAAACTGCACTATTTGATCTTTGATTATATACTCACCATTATGTCTCTTTATGCTATATTGAACTGATATCTCATCGCCACATTTTACTCGTTTTCCAGTTTTGTTAATTAAGTCATTAAAAATCATTAGGTTATTTACTGAATCAGGATATTTATCTTTTACTTCAATCAGTTTGATGTAATAAGAGTTAAAACTCATTTTGTTGTCATCAGCAGCAATAGTAACTACACGCTCTCCGCCTTCTTTCATACCTATTACCCCTAAACTCACTTCTTTTAAGTAATCCTGACCTATTTTCAAATTGACATCAGTCGGAAGTAGCGTTGCTAGGTTGTTGGAGACTTTGTACATTTGTAGCAGAACTTCTTGGCCACAGAAAACTTTACTGCCACTACCTTCAGTAATTTCATAAAAGTTTATCATCTCTTCTTCTTTTTGCTGTGTTATTTCTTCTAAATACTCTGCTAACCCATGCTTTTCAATATAACGATCAAGAGCTGATTCAAGTATCGGCCTGACCAAATAACTTGCTATCATCTGTGTCAAACCACCATGTGTAGCATTTATTTCGTAAAGCTTTTCCCTTTTCTCTGGTTTATCTTTGTTTATATAAACAATCGTAATTATAAAAGCAGAAGCTAAAGTGAGAATCATTACTACAGAGATAAACATTTGTAATATAATTTTTCTAACCATCTTTTTTTACTTGATTCAATAAATCATATAAGTCACTAGTATTCCCTGAAAGCGTACTTAAATTATTTGAGGCCTGTTTAAAGAGACTATCTATATAGTTTTCCATTTCATTTTTTCCAAGCACGGACATTAAATTGTTTGTTTTATCTTGCTCATAATCTTCGATATCATCCTTGGCTTGAAAAATAAGCCCTAGATTTATTCCATAGTTATATAATGCTTCCCGCTCCTTGTCTGTAGCGCCTCCTATTATAGCCCCTATTTCACATGAAGCTGCAAATAGTTTTGCAGTTTTCATCAAATGAATTTCTTTTATTTTGTCAAAATCTGCACCTATATCTAAAATCTGCCCTCCCACCATTCCCTTCATTCCTATTGCTTGAGAGAGCACTTTTATGATCTCACAATTTAACAAAGATAATACCTCAAAAGCCAGGGTAAGTAATGCATCTCCGGCCAGTACTGCTGTTGCTTCACCAAATTTTTTGTGGCAGCTTGGCTGGCCTCTGCGGGTGTCACTGTTATCCATACATGGCAGATCATCGTGAATGAGGGAGTAAGCATGAATAAATTCAATTGCTGCTGCTGCTGTTATTGCTTTTTCAACCTTTATGTTGAATATCGACGAAGATGCTATAACTAAAAAAGAACGTATATGTTTTGCAGGAGCAAGAAGCACATAACGCATAGCTGATATAAGTTTATTCTCGCTATTTTCAGGTAAGAGCTTATTCACTTCTACAACAAGCAAATTTTTTGTTGTTTCGTCTAGCATTTTTAAATTTATTAACTATCGAGTGCTAAGAGATAGGAAGTTTTTAATAGTTTATATAATCATAAAAGCTATTGCAAACATCAAAATTTCTTATAACATCAGAGAATAGGTTATTTTTTAGTAAGAAATGAGCGAATTGGCAAAAAGCACTAGGGAAGATATAGAAGAAAAAGTAAAGAAGATTATACTAGAGCACATCAGTAAGGATGTAGAGGGATTTGGTAGTTCTTCAAAGCTTTCAGACCATGGCACAGATAGTTTAGATGCAGTTGAAATAATCATGGCAGCTGAAGAAGAATTTGGTATAGAGATTCCTGATGAAGATGCGCAAAAAATGGAAACTATGGAACAGATAGTTGAATATGTAGTAAACAAAGCAAACAATTGATGTTGAATGAGCAGAAGAGTAGTAGTTACCGGTGTTGGCTTAATTACTCCACTAGCAGCAGATGTTAATAACACCTGGTCAAAGCTGAAAGAAGGTAAATCTGGCATCAAAGCAATCAATACAGATAGGTTCGACTCTTCTGATCTTGCTTGTCAGGTTGCAGGGCAGGTGCCTATGCAATCCGATAACATTGAGCATTATTTTAATCCACCAGATTATATTTCTGAAAAAGACCTAAAAAGAACAGATCGTTTTATTCACTACGGAATTGCAGCAGCTGTTCAGGCAGTAGAAGATTCACTAATTTTGGAAAATAAAAATATTAATAAAGAGCGAATAGGTGTAGCTATTGGTTCTGGTATAGGTGGTCTTCCGTCAATTCAAGAAAATGTAATTACCATGCAGGAGAAGGGGCCTAGACGTGTTAGCCCATTTTTTGTTCCTGCAAGTCTAATAAATTTGATATCTGGTCATATTTCTATTAAATACGAATTTATAGGTCCAAATGACTCAGCGGTAACTGCATGTGCAACAGGTGCGCATGCGATTATAAACTCAGCAAGAGCTATAAAACTCGGTGAAGCTGACATTATGATTGCAGGCGGAGCAGAAAGTGCGTTATGCAGAGTTGGAATTGCAGGTTTTGCATCGATGAAGGCGCTATCAACTAAATTCAATGATAAGCCTGAAGAGGCCTCAAGGCCATGGGACGAAGAACGCGATGGATTTGTCATGGGCGAAGGGGCAGGTATATTAGTTCTGGAAGAATATGAACATGCAAAAAAAAGGGAAGTAAAAATATATGCAGAACTCACTGGATATGGACTCACAGGAGATGCGCACCACATCACAGCACCACATCCAGAAGGAAGAGGCGCACTTAAGGCAATGGAACTTGCTTTAAGGAGTGCACAAGTAAGCCCAAGTCAAATTGGGTATATCAATGCACATGGGACTTCAACAACACTTGGGGATAAAGTTGAAGTAATAGCAATGAAGCAGTTATTCGGTGACTATGCCTATAAAATACCTGTTTCCTCGACTAAATCTTCTATAGGACATTTACTTGGTGCCGCAGGAAGTGTTGAAGCAATATTTAGTATCCTTGCATTAAACAATGGAATTGTTCCACCAACTTTAAACCTACACAAACCTTCAGAAGGGTGTGATTTAAATTTTGTACCACTTAAAGCTCAAGAGCATAAAATTCAATATGCGCTTTCTAATTCATTTGGTTTTGGTGGTACCAACGCGTCTCTCATCTTTGGAAAGGTGTAGTTAATTATGCTATTTTGAATCGACTACGAAAATGTTATTCGAGTAGCTGAAACTGGAATCCAGTTAAATTGGTCAGCATAAAAGTAATGTTGAAATATAACATTTTGATGATGAAATGGATCCCAGTGTCAGCTACTCGAATGACAGAAGAAGAAAAAGCAAAATTTTGCCTTTTACGGCTAACCTATTATACTTACTTGATAAGTTCTATCGCTTGATTAAATGCATAAAATATTAGTAAGAAGTAACCATAAGCCCTTGATTGGAAAAATCAAGATTAATGGTTCAAAGAATGCCGTCTTGCCAATAATGGCGGCAAGCTTGTTTAGTAATTCTTCAATAACTTTGCATAACGTACCTGATTTAATTGACGTGCATTTGATGTCTGAGCTGCTTAAGAGTCTTGGTGCAGAAGTAAATTTTATATGCAATAAAGACTATAAAGCAAATCATACTTTGGAAATTGACTGTAGCAATATCAATAACTATTTAATATCACATGAAATTGCAAGCAGACTGCGAGCATCTTTTTTAATGCTAGGTCCAATGCTCAGCAGATTTGGTAAAGTTTCAACAGTATTTCCTGGTGGATGTAATATTGGAAAACGTCCTGTTGACATGCATATCAAGGCACTCGAAGAAATGGGAGCTAAAATTGAAATTGATAGCTGTAATATAACTGCAACAACAAAGGGGAAATTGCAAAGCAAAGAAATAACATTTGAAAAAGTAAGTGTTGGCGCAACAGAAAACATAATCATGGCAGCAACACTTGCAGAAGGAGTAACAACAATAAACAATGCCGCAACGGAGCCGGAAGTTCTTGATTTAATAGAGTTTCTAAAAAAAATGGGTGCCAATATTGAAGTTAATAATACAAAAATCACAATAGAAGGTGTTGAAGCATTAAATGGGTGTGAGCATAAAATAATACCAGATCGCATAGAGGGCGGTACTTATGCTTTGGCTGCTGTCATTACCGACGGCGAGCTAAAGTTAGAAGGAGTAAGTTTGTCTGATATAGAATGCATTGCAAATGAATTGAAGACTATAGGAGCCAGAGTTGAGTTACATGATGATGGTATTATTATTTCTAGAAAAAATGGCCCTATTAAATCTGCTCATGTTGCAACAAATCCATATCCTAACTTTCCCAGCGATATGCAACCACAACTAATGTCTGCTATGTGCATTGCAGATGGAATATCAATCATTGAAGAGAATGTTTTTGAAAGTAGATTTGCACATGCGAATGAGTTAAGAAAATTAGGTGCTAATATCAGCATCGAAAAAAGTAAAGCTACTATAAGTGGAACAAAGAGTCTATCTGGAGCTAATCTGCATGCTAATGACTTAAGATCAACCGCAGCTTTAATTCTTGCTTCTTTGGTGGCTAAAGGAGAAACTATAATAAATAACTCACATCATTTATGGAGAGGCTATGAAGCAATGGACGAAAAACTCAATTCGTGTGGAGCCGATATTTCCTTGAGGACATGTTATGAATAAGCGAACTACAGTAAAAGAGATAGATGAAATTCTATACGAAGAACATAAGGCGTTAGATCATGGATTTGTTCGAGTAATTGATTATATGGGCTCTGATAGCGCCATAGTTCAAGCTGCTCGTGTTTCTTATGGAAAAGGAACAAAACAGATAAATCAAGATGAAGCGCTTATAAAGTATTTGATGAGACATCATCATACAACTCCATTTGAAATGTGTGAAATTAAGTTTCACGTGAAACTTCCAATTTTTATTGCAAGACAGTGGATAAGACACAGAACTGCAAATGTGAATGAATATTCCGGAAGGTATTCGATACTTGATAATGAATTTTATATACCAGAACAGGTTGCAAAACAATCTGATAATAATAAACAAGGCAGCGGTGAAGCTTTTGACTCAAGTACTTCAAAAGAAATAATAGATTCCCTAATAAATGATTCTAATTTGGTATACTCTCATTATGAGAAATTTATTGAACAGGGCCTTGCAAGGGAAATTGCCCGAACTAATCTAACACTTAATTACTATACCCAATTTTATTGGAAAATTGATCTACACAATCTTCTTCATTTTCTAAAGCTCAGAGCTGATAAGCACGCCCAATATGAAATTAGAGTCTATGCAGAAATTATGTTGGACATAGTGAAGAAATGGGTTCCGCTGGCCTATAATGCTTTTGTTGAATACTCCTTAAAATCAGCCTGCATTTCAAAAACTGGTCTTGAAATAATTCGCAAGCTAATTAAAGGAGAAAATATTACTAGAGAAGAAAGTGGCATTGGTAAAAGAGAATGGGATGAGCTGATGTCTATACTTGGTAAATAATCTTGAAGATAAATGTATAGTTGTTATTTACATAGCGTTTGCAGGATAGCTGTACAAAACCCAAACCAGTCACAGCTGTACGAACATTTTGGTAATTTGCATAGTAGATGATGTCATTCCAGTTCTTATTATGCAACCACCAGGCGTACTCATTTACAGTTAAGTTTTCTGAATGCCAGTGTTTCTTTCTCCTGTCATTCCAGTGCTTGACACTGGAATCCAGGAATTTTGATTCTAAATTGGGTATTGGTCTTAAATTAAAATAAACGTTTGTGATAAAATTATATGAACACTGGATCCCAGTGTCGGGGCACTGGGATGACAGGAGAAGGAAATGCCGGAATGGCAGGAGAAAGAAACACTGGGATGACAGTGGAAGATCTAATTCCTTATATCAATTAATTCTCATCCACCTTTTATGTTACATAAACTCATCACTTTTATAGAACATCTCATTAAAATCATTCAAAATTCCAAAATCTTGATTTTTAATAAATAGATGATCATTTGTAACATAAGCTTCAGAAAGAGTGATCGGCTTTCCATCAAGATTGGAATCTTGCACATAAACTTTATTATACAGAGCTATCATTTGATTATAATTGTATTTCCCAGCAGTATACTGACTGCTTAAGTTCTGATAAAAATTATCTATGTCTTGATTTTGAGCTTGCAGCACCGCCTTATATTTACCATCTCCAATAGCTTCACCTACTTTGATTTTTAAAGGATGTTGTGATTCTTCTTTCACATTATCTATAACAGTTATTTCCTCTTGCTTCTCTTCATCTTCTACTAGCGACCTTTTATTCCTTTCTTCACTTGCAGGTTGATCTGCTGGCGTTTGATTTATATTGTTCTCTTGCAGAGTAATTTTTTTAAGGTAGCTAAGCATATACTCTCCAGTCTCCTCCAAAATTGCAGCTTTTTTTGAAAGCTTTTGATAATGAGAATCGTTATCGTCATATTTTTTACTTTCTGCTACATCTTTGTGTAGTTTTGCATCTTTCATACAAAACGTGATATGATCAAGTAATCTATCTCCTTCTTTACCTACAACATTAATATCAGCACCGTTTTCTATCAGATGCTTCACTGCATCTAACTGCCCATTCCTCACTGCATGAACTAAAGGTGTCCAGCCATCATTATCCTGAGCATTAATGTTTGCACCTTTTTCAACTATAGTATTTTCTAAAATGGATGATAAAGTTCCATTATGGTATTACCAACCAAAAGCTGTAAGTCTGTATATTTATACATGAGAGGTCTGAGGCGGCTTTTGATGGTATGCCAACAGTATTCTATAGGATTCAAATCTGGTGAATATGTTGGAAGATACAGCAAATGACAGCCAAAAGACTCTATTAATGATTTTGTTTTAGTGGTCTTATGAAATGTAGCATTATCCATAACTATAGTTGTGCCAAGTGGCAATTTAGGTAATAACATCTTCTCCAACCATGTATTGAATACCTCTTTGTCAACACCCACCTTTGAAAGCCATTGGTGCAATAAATCTCTTTCCAATCCACCCGGCTACTATACTGATTCTCTCTCGAGTTCTCCCTGGAATATCTGCATAAATTTTCTTTCCTCTTGGAGCGCGTCCATATTCTCGGTATAACTTATTATCAACTCCTGCTTCATCTATATATAAGATGCTGGAATGGTCTATTTTTGAGATTTTATCAATAAATTGCTCCCTATCTTCTTGATTGCGCTCTTGATATAGTGTGACTTTTTTTTAAAGTAATTTTTAGCTGTTTTAGTCTATACCAAATTGAGTTTATTCCAAATCCAAGATTTTGTTTCATCTCTGCCAGAGTATGATCTGGATTCTTTGTAACATATTCTTCGAGTATTTTGGGGTCTATTTTTCGAATAAAGCTACCGTTTTTAGATGGCTTGAGGCTTTCACCAGCAGCTTTCTTTTTTAACCAACGGTACAGAGTTGCTATTCCTATCTCCATAAGCTCTGCTACCTCAACCTTTGTCTTACCTTTTTCTATCATCAATACTGCCTTTTCCCTTAAATCCACACTATATGCCATTATAACTCAAATACTTTATTATACCTTTATCATTTACTTTAGGAAATACTATAACTGCTCTATCATCTTCTTATTCCCAAGATCAACAGCAAGATGCAAAGGTGTTAAGCCATAGCTATTCTGAATATCAATATCCGCATTATGCTCTATGAGATATTTAACTACTTCCATATTTTTCATGTGCATGGCAAAATGTAGTGGAGATTTACCAGAGCTGATATCACGGGTATCAACATCTATACCACGATCTATTAAGTATTTAGCAATTTCCGTATGTTTTAGCTCAATTGCATAGTGCAGCAGTGTTTGAGCTGACGTGTTCTTGATACCAAGATCTGCGCCATGCTCAACTAAACTCTTAACTATTTCCGCATGCCCTAGCTTAATAGCAGCAAGCAATGGAAAAGTATAAAAACCCTTACTGTTAGGATCTGCGTTATGATCTAATAGATACTTCACTATTTCTGTATTACCTGAATAAATAGCACTGTATAATGGCGTTTCGGAATAAGCATCTTGAATATTAGGATTTGCACCACGATCTATTAGATATTTAACTATCTCTGTATTGCCAGATTCAATAGCATAGTGTAAAGGTGTTTTGGAATAAGCATATTTAGCAGTTTGACGATAAGGATTGTCCTGGATATTAAGATTTGCACCATTATCAATGAGATATTTTGCTACTTCCGTATTTCCTGACTGAATAGAGTAATGTAGTGGCGTTTGTCCGTTATGGTCTCTTGTATCAATATATGAATTGTGTTTCAGTAGCGTTGCTACTTTGCTTAAATCTCCCAATGAAGCAGCAGAATGTAAACTCGTCGCACCTGTTACCTTATTTATCTCGTTTACTTTTCCTATAGTGTTTTCTACATTATTGTCATCAATATTCACCTTTAAGAAAGGCTGTTTATTATACTTCATAACTTTTGTTGTAACAGCTTTTCCTTGTTCGTCTTCACTCGCTTTTTTAGCAGGTTGCATAGAATCTTCTCTACTGACACTTTCTATCTTGGTTTTATCACCACTTACATTATGTACTGGGCTATAACCATATAGACCCTTGCCTGCACTTTGTTGTATCCGTTCAGAGGTGTGGTTTAAGAAACAACAGCTAGCAGGTTTTGAAAAGGGTTTAATTCCTTTTGTTTCCAAGTCAGATACAACGAAATTATCCGCTCAAGAAATCTATTCCCTCGCTCTGACTGTGCAAAATATGAATTCTTACGATAGACAACATAATGCCGTATCTGTCGCTCAACATGGTTATTCGTTAATGGAATATTCTCTGGGTCATCCAAAAATGTCCACATCATTGACTCGGATTTTATAATACCCTTTACCGTTCGTGAAGCTCCTTTTGCTTCAAGTATATAAGATATTTTTATCATGCAGTACTGTATGTATCTTCGTAATTCTTTAGCTTGCTTAGTGAACTTTGAAATACTAATTTCATTTTCTGACAAAGCGTTTTTTAATACAAACAATCCATTAGCTGCGTCTTTTAAACAATGGCCAAGTCTCATTACTTCACTATTCCAACTATGAGATAACCTCTCGAAATTTCTCAATAAGTGAGCCCAACAAATTTGTCGTTTTTCATCACTGAAGTGGTTGTAAACTGCATATCTGTCAGTAATTACCAGGTTTTTGTAATCACAAAATGCACTATTCTTTAAAAATTTCATTCCTCTTGTATCTGCTAACTTCATAAGACTTGCTTTATTGTTGGCAAACATCCAGCACCATCCCAATTTGCCTTTGTTGTAGTGACTGGTTTCATCAATATGCAAAATTTCGCTTGCTTTTATTTCTTCCTCTATTTGTTCATAGGCTTCTTTACATTTTGACGAAACCCTTGCTTCACTATTGGACACACTACCAACACTTATACTCATGTTAAAGATGTCTTTCATAATATTCGCTATTTCTCGCTTTGAATTCTTATAAAACCCACTTAGTGATGCAACTACTGACTTAACTCTAGGACCAAAGGTATCCGGTGTAACTCCTTCTGGTAATTTGCTACTCCTTCTTTTTCCGCATTTACGACAGCGACCATGTTCTAATTGATACTCAACTACGTAAGGCTTAATTTCTGGTAAATCAACTTTTTGATAGACATATGGTTTTTCCGATATTGCGATTTCTTCACCACACTCGCATCTATTTGGTAACTCTACCTTCACCACCTCATCTGCTTCCATTTTAGCTCGGCAATTCCCCTTATGTCCAACTTGACCACCTATCTTCCTGCCGCCCTCTGACTTATCTTCTGGTGTGTCTTTTTTTATTTTGTACAGCTCTTTTGAACTTGGTAAAGATGAATTCCTTGAGTTTAAGCCGAGTCTCTCTCTTAGTTCAGCATTCTCTATTTCTAAGATTTTATTTTTTTCTTCAAGCTTTGCTACTTTCTGCTCTAAGTTTTTACATAACTCTACAATACTGATCAACAATTGAAGCATCTAGCCTTACTTTACTATCAACATTTTGTGTTATTACTACTTTAATATATTATGTCAATTGTTTTTTATCCTTGCCACACCTCTGAACGGATACAAATATTTTAGTGCATTCTCAAATATGAGCATTCCATCACCATATTTTGGCATAGCCACTCCTGAACGTTTACATTTTTCTTTTTCAAGAGGCCAGTTGTCCTGCTGAGTAAAAAATATTCCTCTCTCTGGGTGAGGCATTAAAGCTAGTACTCTTCCACTTTTATCTGATAAAGCTGCCAGGTCGTATATAGATCCGTTTGGATTGTAAGGAAATTGTAAATTTGCATAGTCACCATTTTCATCAACGTAACGCAGTGCAACGGAATTATTTTCAATCAATTGATTCAAAGTATCTTGATCCATAAAAAATTTGCCTTCCCCATGAGCAATAGGGAGATATAGTTCACTCAGGCCCCGTAGCCAAACAGAATTACTCTGCGGATTAACTCTCACTCTAATCCAACGACATTGGTAATTACCTATATCATTAGAGGTTAAAGCTAGATTAGAGAATTCTGGAACTAACTTTACTAATATCTGGCAACCATTACATATCCCTATAATAAGCTTATCCTGAGATAAGAAATTTTGAAATTCGTCTAACAAGTTGTTTTTTATACGCAAAGCAAATGCATTGCCAGCACCAGTGTCATCACCGTAAGAAAAACCTCCTGGAATTGCAAGTATATTACTTGATTTTAGTTCATCTGAATTACTTATAACTTCATTAATGTGAACGATTTTTACTTCAATATTATTAATACCAAGCTTTCTGCTGCATTCCATAAATGCAAATGCAGTTTCTTTTTCACAATTCAAGCCATAACCAGATAAAACAATAATTTTCATGAATCAAAAAACTCAAACTTTCTTTTTACAAAATTTGCTATTAAATTCAAAGCAAATAGCATTAACAATAAAGCTATAATTGCAATGGCAGCAAGCTCAATAAATGCAATTTCAGGACTACTTGACCATATGTATATTTGTACAGGTAAAACAGTTGCCGGATCGAAGAAGGATGTAGGTGTATCAGCAATAAATGCTACCATGCCTATCATAAGTAAAGGGGAAGATTCGCCTAAAATCCTTGCAATTGCAAGCACTGCACCATGTATTATCCGTGGCAATGCAATCGGTAAAGAGTGATCCAATATCACCTTGATGTGAGGTGCACCTAGCGCAAACGCTGCATCTTTTATTGCAATAGGAACGTTTGTAAAGGCATTTTTTGTTGCAATAATAATATTAGGCAGCATCATAAATGAAAGAGTCATCCCGCCAACAAGCGGTGAAGAACGGGGTAACCCAAATATGCCCAAGTAGAGAGTCAGTCCTACCACACCAAATATTATTGAAGGCACTGCAGCAAGGTTATTCATGCTAATTTCTACAATACTGGTTATTAGCCTATTTCTAGGCATAAATTCATAAAGACAGATACCTGACATAATTCCTATTGGCAATGCCAACGCTAAGCATACTATAATTGTCATTAATGAACCGATAAATGCCCCTAAAATCCCTGCATTCTCAGGTTCACGAGAGTCAGATTTAAGGAATAAAGACTTATTAAAAAATTTTTTCACTCTCCCCTTTTCTTTTAGCCAATCAAGTAATTTAGCATAACGATCATTCAAATGTTTATCTTTATTTATTGAATTAATTATACTTGACGCGGTAAACCAGATCTCATATTCACCACTATTTTTTACTCTCTTACGAAAAAATTTCTCTAGTTCTTTGTAAGAATTACGACTTAAAATTTCGTCACCGTCTTTAAAATCAGTTCCTTCAAACACCTTACGTAAAGAATTGTTGAGTAAGCCAATGGACTTATATCGTAAATCACCAGGATTATTAGTTAAAATAAGATCAGCATTTATTTCAACTGGCAATAAAATTTTCGTTACTGTTAAAGCACTGTAAGAGTTAACTAATATACTCAACAATATACACACAGGACAGCCAAGTGAGATAACTAGTGCCGTGAAAGAACAAAAGCGTAACGCTCTGTTCTTTTTATTTTTTCTTTTTACACGAGCATGTACGCGCTTAGATTGAAGTAACTTAAGAAAGTTTTTCTTTATACTCATTTACTTTTCTTTACATGAGGATTTGAAAAAACTTTCCCCTTTTTCCAGTGCTTGACACTGAGATCTAGCAGGCTTTGCCTGCAAATAATTTTTATATTTTCCATGAAAGCACAAACCAAAAGGAGAATCTAGATTCCAGTGTCAAACACTGGGATGACACCACAGCGGGAGGCAAAGTACAGTTGTGCGTCACACATTGGGATAATAAGAGAGGGTTTTGAGATGATACAATTGACATCACTCCCTATTGTATCTACTTAGATTTTTTTTTAACATAAGTAGTACGTTCTTTGATCCTTGCAGCTTTCCCAAATAGCTTGCACAGATAATATAATTTTGCTCTACGGACCTTTCCCTTTCTCATCACTTGTACTGAAATTAATGCAGGAGAGTAAACAAAAAATTGTGATACTATACTTTCTCCATGACTTACCTTTCTAACTGAAAAAGAAGAGTGTAATCCACGATTTCTTTTTGATATACATACGCCCTCAAATATCTGTATACGCTCACCCGTACTATCAACTACCTTAAAAGTGACCTTCAAATCATCGCCAGGACAAAAAACCGGCATCTCTTTGGCTAATCTTTGTATTTGTTGTTCGTTAAATTTTTCAAGCAAGTTTGTCATTTATCATCTCCATTCAACAATTCAGGTCGACGTTCCTTTGTTCTAACGTATGACTGTTCCCTTCTCCAATCACTTATTTTTCTGTGATTGCCAGACAACAGAACCTCAGGAACTTTGTACCTACTCCACTGCTCAGGCCTAGTATATTGAGGATATTCAAGCATACCACCACTATAACTAAAACTTTCTTCAGCAACGCTATCGAAATTATTTACTACACCTGGAAGAAGCCTAATACATGCATCAAGAACCACCATCGCAGCTGGCTCACCTCCCGAAAGTATATAATCTCCAATACTTAACTCATAAGGAGTATACACATCAATTACTCTTTGGTCAACACCTTCAAATCGACCACACAATATTGTTACATGAGGAATTTCTGTTAACTCCTTTGCAATTCTCTGATTAAATTTTGTACCAGATGGAGTCATATAAATAAATCTAGTATTTTTATGAGCAGAAAGCACATTATCAACTGCATTACCAATCACATCTGGGCGCATAACCATCCCTGCTCCACCTCCATATGGAACATCATCCACAGTTGAATGTTTATCTTTAGCAAAAGAACGAATATTTACTATTTCAAGATTCCATATTTTTTTTTCCAACGCTCTTCCAGCAAGAGAATAGTTCAAAAATCCGGGGAACATTTCTGGAAATATGGTTAATATTGTAACATTGAACGCCATTAAGGTTTATTTTAAGTTATTTGGGGCTATACTCTAAGAACAGTAAATTGATATGATACATAGTTAAATTAAATATGCCACTGAATAAAACTATATACGAAGGTAAAGCCAAAGTCATTATTGAAACTGAAGACTCATCAACTGTTATACAGTACTTTAAAGATGATGTTACAGCATTCAATAAGGAAAAATATGAAATTATTGAGGGCAAAGGAATAATTAATAATCATGTTAGTGCTTTTATCATGGAAAAGCTTGAAGAAGCAGGAATTAGCACGCACTTTATAAAAGCTCTAAACGAAAGAGAACAGCTAGTCAAAAAGCTCAAGATAATACCTCTTGAGGTAGTGGTTAGAAATATTGCAGCTGGCAGCTTTTGCAAACGTTTTAATATCAAAGAAGGTGAGGCACTTACATCTCCTATAATCGAGTTTTTTTACAAAAATGATGACCTAGTCGACCCAATGGTGAATGAAAATCACATACTATATTTTGGTTGGTTATCCCATAAAGAAATGGAAGAAGTTAAAACTACAACTTTAAAGATCAACAAAATCTTAGTCGACCTATTTTCAAATGCAAATATATATTTAGTTGATCTCAAGTTAGAATTTGGCAAATTGATAAACAACAGCACTAAAATCATTTTAGCCGATGAAATCAGCCCTGATAATTGTAGGCTATGGGATAAAAATACTCATAAAAAGCTAGACAAAGATGTTTTCCGTTTAAATCTAGGAAACTTAAAGGAAGCATACTCAGAAGTTGCAAAAAGACTGTCGGTAAAGTTAGACTAACTAAATACTACTCTATCAAGTGGAGGCTGACATGCTTCATCAAGTTTTCCAATAATCTCAATTTTTTCTCCACGCTTTTGGAAATGGCTTTCCACATCCTTCATATTATCGGGATCTACAATCAGTACTATACCTATGCCGCAATTAAATGTTTTTAACATTTCTCTCTTTTCTATTTTGCCTTCTTCTTTCAGCCATAAAAATATATCTGGCCATTTCCAAGAATTAATATTTATGTCTACAAATAAATTTCCTGAGAGAATTCTTGGAATATTGTCTATTAACCCGCCACCTGTTATATGCGCAATGCCTTTTACCTTTGGCATAATAGGCAACAAAGAATCAACATATATCTTTGTTGGCTTCAGTAATATTTCACCCCAAGATTTATTATTCCATGGAGATATATCATTATAATTTATACCTAAGCTTTTAAAAATATGGCGCACCAAAGAAAATCCATTTGAGTGAATTCCATTTGATTCTAAACCAACTACACAGTCACCTGCTTTCATTATACTACAGTTTGGAAGAATTTGCTTTCGATCAACAACACCAACCACAAACCCTGCAAGGTCATAGTGATTGTTACCATACATTCCAGGCATTTCTGCAGTTTCTCCACCAACTAATGCTATTTTAGATTCCTTGCACCCTTCTGCAATGCCCTGGATTACAGACAATAAAACGTTTTTGTTTAAAACGCCTGTTGCAAAGTAATCAAGGAAAAATAAAGGTGTTGCTCCTTGTGCAAGTAAATCATTTACACACATTGCAACTAAGTCTATACCTATAGTATCATGCTTATTCACCTCTTGAGCTATTAATAGTTTTGTGCCCACTCCATCAGTTGAGGAAACAAGTACTGGATGGTCGTATTTCTTACTCAGCGAAGAAAAGTCAAACAATGCGGAAAATGATCCTACTTCACTAATTACTTCTTCTCCTTTAGTCTTTTCAATAATAGGTTTAACTTTTTTTATTAGTTCATTATATAGTTTAAGGTCTATTCCAGATTTAGCATAAGTACTCATAGCGCCTTCATAAATCTTATAATTATTAATACTACATTAATGCTTTGACACAAAAAGCGCAACGAAACTTTCTCTTAAATTGACTACTACGTGCCTACCAATATAGGGTTAACTTAAATCATTTATACTTTTATCCAATGAATAAAAACATAATGTTAATAACAGAATGCCTATCAGGACGAATTCTTCATGATTTTGCTAGTTCTATGCAAGGAATAGTGGGTGGATTGGAAGAGCTTGAAGAAAACAATTCTAATATGCTAAAAGAAATAACATCACTACTTGAAGAAAGCTCTAATGATTTAATATATAAATATAAAGTTATGAAGCAAGCGTATTCTCGTTCATCAGATAATAGCAGCTTTGATAAGACTAAATCCAATATAGAAAATTATTTATTAAAAAAAAAGTAAAGCTTAAGTGGAAGATAAGTGAATGCCCTACAGAAGACTTAATTGAAAGAATAAATAAGATAATCTCCAATATGGTGATAACTATAGTCAGTGCAGTGGCACAAATTGAATTAGTGTCTATTTTGCTGGCTAAAACAGAAGATAAAACACTACTAACTATAAAAGTAGAAAATGAACATAGATCAATAAGCACATCATTAGTAAGCAAGTTAACAAAAAAAAATGATATTCCTTTGGACACAAAAAACATTAGTATCTATATGACTTCTTTACTGTTAGAGCATTATAACACTAAAATCAATTGTATTTGCGAAAGTAATTCGCTGAATATAGGCTTAACTATAACTTGAGATGGCTTCATATTTCATGAAAAGGACTCGATACTATAAATTTGAATCTTGGATAAGGAAAGAAAAAATTTTGTGGAGTAACCTAGACATAAAATCTGTAGTTAATTTGCAGGAAGTGTTAAATAAACCATACGCGTCAAGTTAAGGAAATATCGTGAAATATAGCAACATTTGAGATGGGCATTTTATTTGTTACATTTATTTTTTTAGGGAGTTCTTATCTAGAAGAAGATGATTTTTTCAGAAGAATCTATAAATTAATAACTTTATTACTTAATATATAAAATAGTTTTTTTCGTTTCCTTTCTTCCTTATACCACTTTTCCTTAACTTGACGCGTATGGTTTATTTAACACTCCCTAATTTACCTCACAACTCATTTTAACATATATGAAAATAATGTTTAAAGAATTTTTTCCTGCAGTAATGAATTATTATGAAGCTTGCATCTTCTGTCGCTTACTACTGGGATAGCTTGATAGTTGCAGTACATGTCTATCAATGATAAAATAAAGATCAGTTTATTTTGATACTATGATTAGGGTACTCTTTGTTGCACTATTATTTTTTTGTGGTGGTTATGCACTTGCAAAACAGGAACCAAGACCAATAGCTGGTGATAACCACATAAAGGTAATGAATTATAATCCACAGGCTATACATAAGTACACGGGCTTTTATGGTTATCAATCCAGCATATTGTTTGAGCCAGGGGAGGTAATAGAGAGTCTTTCAATGGGTGATGCAACCGGTTGGCAACTCCTTCCTCAAGGTAATAGATTATTTATTAAGCCTATAGATGATATTGCCGATACTAATGCAACTATAATTACCAATAAAAGAGTTTATTATTTCGAATTTCATGCTGAAGAAGCAAACGGGCTAGATGATCCAAGGTTAGCATATGAAGTAAGGTTTCTTTATCCACTGTTCAACAGTGATGAAATTTATTCAACGAGTAACGGTGATATTCTAGAGCAAGCTAGTTATACCACTATCCCTGATATAAGTGATATTGAGGTTATAAAGAAAGGCTTGAATTTTAACTATTCCATCTCGCACGTTAAAGGCAGTCAATCAATAATACCAATTAAGGTTTTTGATGACGGAAAATTTACATATCTACAATTTAATAAAATAAACTCTGATTTCCCGGCAGTTTTTATGGTTGATTCTGCAGGATATGAGTCCTTGATAAATTTTCGTACAGTTGATGACTACCTGATAATTGAAAGAGTAAGCTCGGTATTTACCTTAAGAAACGGATCAAGTACAGTCTGCCTGTTTAATGAAAACATACCTTTCAAAAAAGGTAAGTGATTAAAGGCTATAGTATTCTTATAGGTGCAAAATTCTTTCTATGGTGCTTCGTAATTCCATGAAGGCCAATAGCGCTGAGGTGTTCTTTTGTTCCATATCCTTTATTTTTATACCAATTATATTGAGGATGTTTATTATGCAATTCTTCCATAAGCCGATCTCTTGTAACTTTTGCAACGATTGAAGCGGCTGCGATTGATATACTTAAGCTATCACCATTCACTATAGATTTTACTTGCCATTTTACTTCAGGTGGTTGATTACCATCAACTAACACATAATCTAGTTCTAAATCTAAATTTACCAGAGCACGTTTCATTGAAAGCTTTGTTGCTTGCAAGATATTGTATGAGTCTATCTCCTCTACACTTGCCATTCCTATACCAAATTTTGCAACAGGCGTTATTTTTTCGTATAGAACTTGCCTACACTTAGGGGTTAGCTTTTTTGAGTCGTTTATTCCATCAATAACCGTATCTCTATCAGTAAATATTACAGCTGCAGATATCACTGGACCGGCAAGCGGACCTCTTCCAACTTCATCTACTCCTGCTATAATTCCTGATAATGTATTTTCTAATGTGAAATCTGGATATTTCATAGTTCCTATAATAAGAAAGTTAAAGCAAAAATCGAACAAACGAAAGAAATTATCCAAAATTTTATAACTATTGTATTTTCTGACCACCCTTTCTTTTCAAAGTGATGATGTATTGGTGTCATAAGGAAAATTCTTCTTCCTGCTCCATATCTAAATTTTGTATATTTAAAATATGATACCTGAATAATCACAGATAAAGTCTCTATTACAAAGATTATTCCAATAACGGCAAAAAGCATTTCTTTTTTAATTAGAACACTAGTGAGTCCTAAAGCTGCACCGATTGATAGGCTTCCAACATCACCCATAAATATTTTTGCTGGATGTGTGTTAAACCACAAGAAACTTAAAATAGCTCCTATAAATGCAATGCAGAAGAAAGTAATGTTTACATCTGTCCGAGTGATGTATGCAACTAGTCCCAAAAAAGCAAAGGAAGTAATGGCTTGAGTTGCAGCAAGGCCATCCAAACCATCTGTGAGATTCACAGCATTGGCAGAGCCAACAATAACAAATGCAGCAAACGGAAGATATAGATAGCCAAGGTCGATTGCTACTTCTCTAAATAGAGAAATTTTTGTAAAACCTTCAGCAGATTGTAGCTTAAGTATAAACATACAGACCAGAGTAACGACAAACTGAATAAGTATTTTGGTTTTTGCACTTAAACCTCGGTGGTGATTTGTTTTCAATTTTAAATAGTCATCAATAAATCCAAGTAGAGCAAAAAATAGGGTTATAAATACTAAAAATAAAATTTCTTGTGTTAATTGAGTCCAAAACAGGATTGGTAATAAAGCAGAAGTGAGTATTATTATTCCACCCATAGGTGGTATATTCTTTTTTGTTATTAAATGACTTTCTGGTCCATATGATCTGATTGGTTGTCCATCTTTACTTATCTTTTTTAGAAGTTTTATAAAATAGGGAAAGAGAATAAACCCAAAAATAAATGAGATAAAAAACGTCTTTTTAGCTAAGATCACTTGCCTATTCAAATTGACTAGGTATTATACCAAAAGCTTTACCTAACCTCAATTTATACCTTTTTAGCAGCTCATTTTATTTATGATAAATTAGTTGTTGATTAATTATGACAAAGTTTGCATACTAATATTTTGTTAATGGTAAGAGGTAATATATGTTAGGTTTAGGTTATGTTAAAAAGCTTTTTGGAACCATTTCAGCATTCTATAGTACTCATAATAAGTCTAAATCAGCATTAGACAAAAACAAGCGTGGATATATAAAATTAGACAGTGATGAAGAATGGGATAAATTCTTTGAGTTACAGAATGATCCAGACACTAATACTACGAACAAAGAGCCTTTTTCTCCGAAGAAAGGAGAATCTCACTATCATGGCAAAGAGATCATAGGTAAAATTGCTGACCAAATTAAAGCAGAGATATCTGAAGGTATGAAAAATCATACTATAGGGTCCATAATGATAAAAGAAGGCAAAAGGGAAGGTAATATTGTTTACCCCACCGTGAGAGTTGTGCTACATGCCAATAAAGAAGGAGTAGATATAGCTAAACTTCTAGGCGGTAGTATATGTAAAGAGTATGGTGTAAGAACAATTACATTTTGTCATCCTAATCAAGAAAAAAAGAGGGGGGCATGTTGCTATATTAATAATGATAGTGATAATGAGGAAAGAGTTTATGAAATAATTAGTGGGTTATATGAAATGACTTTAAAGTGGTATGTTGATGGAAGAGAATGCAAAATTAAAGTTAACATTGATGGTAAGAATGGTGTAACTCTACTTGAAGGCAACGGTGTTACTGCAGAGCAGTTGCGTGCAAATAAAGAAGTCAAAATAGTTAAGAGACGTGAGCCAAAATCTTTATATGAAGCGTTAGTACCGCAATTGCAACAAAAGAGCTCTGAATCAGTCAAGGTTTTACAGCAGCCTTCAACAGATGTAACAAATGTGACAACAACACCAACTTCTACTTCTCAGAGATGCTCTTGACTAAATAAATAAGAAAAAGCAAAAATAGTATAACTTGCTTACAAATGTAAGTAACTTGTACTTCTATGATGAATAACACAATATTACCAAGAAATTTCTATGAACGGCCAACTTTAACCGTAGCTGGGGAGCTGCTAGGGAAGATGCTGAAATTTTCTAATTTTAGTGGAATAATAACTGAAGTTGAAGCGTATATAGGAATGGATGACCCAGCTTGTCATGCAGCAAGAGGCTATACTAATCGAACCTCAGTAATGTTTGGTACGCCAGGGTTTTCGTACGTATATTTTATATATGGAATGTACTATTGTCTAAATATTGTAACAGAAGCAGAAGGATTTCCAGCAGCAGTGTTAATACGAGGATTAAAGCTCACTGAACCGCTTGAAGCAAATTTAGGCGGGCCAGGCATACTGTGCAAAAAATTAAACATTACAAAAGAACATAATAAACAAGACCTTACTATAAGTCATGAATTTTGTCTCTATGAATATCACCTCAAACCAGATTATGTGTGCACTCCAAGAATCGGAATTAGTAAAGGCAAGGAGAAATTTTGGCGATTTAAAAGTTGCGTTTTAGCAGAAATGCCTAAAATCACACTCAACAATAAATATAGATCTCCTGCATAAACTAGATAAAAAGGGAACGTTCAAAAAAGTGTGTCAAACCGTATTTTTAATTCAACTCAATTTTTAATCTATCAGGAAAAAAGATATCAAGTTGAGATATAGTTAAAGCCCAATTAGGTAAAGCCATAGCCCATTTTTGCTCTACTTTTTTTATAGCACAATATACCTGTTTATACAAGGCATTTGTATTAGTAAATGAGCCTTTGGTTTTAGTAAATTTTCTAATCTGTCTGTGCAGTCCCTCAATAGGATTAGTGGTATAAATTAGCCTCCTAACAGGACCTGAATACTTAAAATAACTGGACAAATTTTCCCAATTATTCTGCCAAGATTTTATGACTAATGGATACTTTTCGCCCCATTTTTCCTCCAGTTCAAGCAAATAATTTTCGGCAATTTCTTTACTTGAAGCACGATATATTTTTTTCAAATCATTCATGAAAACTTTTACATCTTTGCTAGATACATATTTCAGTGAATTCCTTATCTGATGCACTATACATAGTTGTACTTCTGCTTTAGGAAATATACTATTTATAGCTGTAGAAAAGCTTTTTAGCCCATCAATGCAGGCAATTAGAATATCTTCTACTCCTCTTTCTTTGAGGTCATTTAGCACTCCCAACCAGAAATTAGCTCCCTCACTTTCAGCCAAATAAAAACCTAATACTTCTTTTCTGCCATTTTGATCTATGCCTAATATGTTATACATACACTTGCTTACACAATGTCCATCCTCCTTAACCTTAAAAAACATGCCATCCATGAACACTATTGGATATACTGATTGCAGTGGACGGCTGCGCCATTCATTGATTATTGGTAGCAGTTTATCAGTAATACTGGATATCTCTGCTGCTGATATTTTGTGGTCATATATTTCCTCAACGTGTGAAGCTATGTCTCTGTATCCCATGCCACTGGCGTATGTACTTAATACCTTTGCTTCAAGTTCTGGATGTAGGCTTGTTTGCCTTTTTCTAACTATTTGTGGTTCAAAACTTCCCTCCCTATCTCTTGGTGTTAGCAGCTCAAATGAGCCTCCACTCGTGCGTAAAGTTTTTGCGTTTCTCCCATTTCTTCGGTTATTTTCTTCACTTTTAGCTGACATGTGGTTTTCTATTTCACCTTCCAGACTTGCCTCTAGCAACCTTTTTATAAACGGTGTTAATGCTCCATCTTTTCCTGTCAATGGTTTTCCTTCTCGTATAGATGACAGGATATTTGTTTCTAATTCTTTATAATCTACCAACCCATTAGTTCTATTTGCTTGACTCATATCAAACCTCCATTTTTTATATCAATTTATTACTTTACTTCTCGGTTTGACACACTTTTTTGAACGTTCCCACTTGGAAACAAAAGGAATTAAACCCTTTTCAAAACCTGCTAGCTGTTGTTTCTTAAACCACACCTCTGAACGGATACAAACAATCTGGATTCTAGTGTCACGTGCTGGAATGACACCTATTTGTTCCTATAGTTGTCTTTTCTCGTCTATCTTATTTTGCCACCCTGCTGCAATGAGGGGTAGGTAAGACCATTTATTATTTTCACTACGTGACTTTTGCTCTTTTGAATGAACTTTAGTTTATATCTCCAGCAATGACAAGCGCGTTATCTTCCCTTAATCTCCCACCGCTTTCTTGCAGAAAAAGCCTACCGAGTGAAGTTTTATATTTATTAATTCCAGAGTAAATTATTCCATTGTATCTTCCGGCAGCAAGATATGCAAAACCTAGTACCGTTGAGCCAAGGGAGCGTAGATTATTATTGTCAAGTGGTAATTTATTTAACAAATTACCACTTATGTCTATTATTCCCCCTTCACGAGCTTTCATCCGCATTTTTACATGGCGAGATTTGAAATCTTCAAGAAAAGCTCCTTTCTTTTCCTCTGCCCAGAAAGTTTCTCTAAGGGCTGGAGCATCAATCACAGCTGCTACAACTCTGTTTTTATGAATGAGACAAACTGATACTGCAAAATAAACCATACAACTAAAAAGGTTTTCCTTGCCTTCTATAGGCATAATAAACCAAGTATAACTGCCTTCTTTTAGATCTTGGCCTACATTGTCTTCAAAAATAAAGTCATAGTTCTGGTTGTAGTTTTTCAAGCAATCGTATATAAGTTGCTTGGATTTCGAATAAGTTTTATTGATAAAGTCTGCTGACTTAACGCTTGAAATTTGCAATTCATTAAAATCACGTATAAGCTGCTTGGAGGCACTGCGTACAGAATCAAGCATCACATTGATTCGTGGTGATGAAATGGCCATTTACTCTTTTACTCTTTCGTAATAGCTGTTATCAGGAGTATGTACTACAATTTTATCCCCTTCTTTTATAAATTGAGGCACGTTAACACGTATTCCGTTTTCCAAAATTGCAGGCTTATAAGAAGCAGTAACAGTCTGCCCTTTGATAACAGACTCTGTTTCTTTTACAGTTAGTGTAACGTGATCAGGCACATGTGCAGAAATTATTTTATCTTGATAAGTTACTACTTTAATTTTCATATTATCTTGCAAATAAGCCTTCTTTTCCCCTAATAAGTCTAAATTTATAAAAATCTGCTCGTAACTACTTGGATGCATAAGATTTACGATATTCCCTTCAGTAAAGAGATAAACATATTCCTCTTCATCTAAAATTGCCCTTCTGATTGTTGCATCAGAGCGAAACCTCTCATAGTACTTTGCTCCTGTTTGGATATTTTTCATTTCAGCTTGTATATATGCACCACCTTTACCAGGTTGAGTATGCATAATACTTACAACCAAAAACAATCCACCGTTATGTTCTAGTACCTGACCTGGCCTGATATCATTAGCCCTTTCTGCCATAATTACACTTTTAATTTGGTCTGATTATTATAAATAACTTTATACAAATATCAAAATTTTTATTGGCCAATGAATTCTGGCATGTTGATTACTATATACCTTTCCTTCATGTTGATGTATGGAAATACTTCTTTAGTAAAAGATAACATAATGTTTTTTTTTGTGCTGATAACCAAAATTTCTAATATATCCCCCGAGCCGAAATTATTCACAGACTTCACATAGCCATATAATTCATTACTCTCTAGTCTTACTTCCATATTCACAAGATCATCTTGGTAAAATTCATCCTCATCATTTAACTGTGGTAGCTTATCTCTTTCTATATATAACTTTTTATTTCTTAAAAGCTCTGCTTCATTACGGGAATTCACACCGCTAATTGTTGCTATTACTAAATTATTACTGACAACAGACACCAAGCTTATTTTATAATTTTCACTTCCGATTATTAGTTCACCATATAGGAAAATATTTTCGGGCTTTTCAGTAAAGGTTTTTATTTTGACAGCTCCTTTGATTCCATGGGGAGAAGTAATTATTCCGAGGCATATATTCATATTAATATGATAGTTGAAATCAGCTTTTTGTCCATAGAATTGACAATTTACTGAATTAACATACAATTAATATTGTAATAATTATAGCGGGTAATGTGTGAGTTCTATCAGTAATCAAGAAAGGCAAAGTATTATAAGTAGCTTAGAAAAAATCAACTGCAAGCTAAAAGGTGAATCTATAAAACTTGATGATACAAAGGAATCTATAATAGTAGCACGTCGTAAATCTGTTGTTAAAGGGATATTGGAACATCTCAAAAACCCTTCCATTGCTAACTGTAATGTTATGATCGATGCAGAAACTGGATTTGGTAAGACTTACGACATTGGAATACTGAGTCATGTACTAGCCCAAGCAGGATTTCATCATCTGGTTGCAGTACCAAGCAGTGATCTAGTAAACCAAGCTAAAAAAATGATGAGTAGTGCATTTACTGTAAACATTAGGACACCTAAAACTGCTGAGGAAATTAAAAATGCACTGAAGGCAACTAAACCTACAACAATTATAGTGACACATGACCTGTTATTACAGCAAGAAAATGATCGTAAATTTAAAGACCAAAATACCAAGTTGTGGATTAGTGTTGATGAAGCAGACAGTATTAACAAGCAGCAGGATTTTGAGAATATGTGCAAGCTTGATGAGGATTATCCTACAACTTACCTAACTGCAACACCAAAGAGAAGGATTTTAAATAGATGCGGAAAAGTTATCAGCCCGACAAGATTGAGTAGACGTTGTATTGGAAACGCCATCGAAACAGCAAGTGTTATTACAAAAACCAATAGGAGAGCAAATTTCACTCTTGCATTAGTCGTGAATATTGCTACCTCCATCATATCTTTAGCTGTATTGTTTCCTATTATAAATAGTAATGTTGCTGCTGTAATTGGTCTAACTTCAGATCATTGGCTGTATTCTGCTTTGATTGGAAACTTATATTATACAATTTCTATGTTTATATTTGGTATAGTAATGTTGCCAATTTGGTGGGTACTAACTAAAGCAACTGGTGTAGAGTCAAAAGAACTGCTCTCTAGATTTCTTGCTAACGTGCGTAGCTTATTTACTAGAGAAAAATCGAGCCCAGCTCATGAATATGTTGAAGAGAGCGAAGAAGTTTTTAATTACAATAAGCTTGTTGATACCGATGATTTATTAACTTCTATAAGATGGAATGTGCAAAGCCCAATTGGAGAAAGTGCTCTGCTTTTAGCTGATGATGTAAATAGTATAGTTAATCTTAACTTTGCGTTGCAGGGTAGAGATAATTTAGTATATGAAGGTAGTACACGTTATGAAGTGTATAATAAATTTCAGCCTGAAGGGATATCTTATCAAGACTATAGGCTCAAGTTACGCGAAGCGAACTTTATAAGCTGCGTTAAAAAGCAACATCCTAGTCTGACAGAAGAGCAGATATCTGAATTAAAAGAAAAGGTGGATTTCAGTAGTACTGCTAAATATCTAAAATATAGAGTAATGCATTCAATGATCGATCTTACTCTCTCATATTTAATGAAGTGTGATAATATTACTTTAGATAAAAAAAGAAGAGAAGGTTTGAGTGGATTGATAGAAGATGTTAAAAAGAATGTTAGCACCACTAATGATAACAATATTATAAGCTACCTAGAGAGAAAAGGCTTTAGTGAGCAATTTGCTAGAAACAAGCTCTTACCGCAAATCAAGTTAGTAATTAAAGCATTGCGTCGAGGTGATAATGAGCAATGCAGGTTAATAGTTGATAATTGGCGCTTAAGCAAAGAGCTCCATGACCTCATGGAAAGAGAGGAAGGTATACTACATAGTCTCATTGATTTCTGCAAACAAAATAAATGTATCTTTGCAGGAATTGGGAAAAATGATCTTGGTATTGGAGAAAATAGACCCTTTTCAGCGATAATACGTAATCAAATAGGTAAATATCGAACTATTTATTGTGATTATGAAAAAAGAGATTTTGATGCATTAGCTAAATATGCGTTAACAACGGTTATAGATGGATCGAAAGGTCGTGGATTTGATAGTGAATATAATCATGTTGCATCAATATTTGCAGATTCGGTTAGTCAGTTCAATAATCCATCTGAAGCCCTACAGAATCTTGGAAGAAATAGAGAGCATAATGAGAGCAGACAATCATGGTTTTTCGCTGCTGCAGGTGAAAAAGTTGAGCTATTTGTGAATAAGATCTTAGCAAATTTTAAAAACGAACCACAGAAATTTTGTCAGAAAGTTTTGTTTCCAGCTACTAATAAATACAATAAGTTGCTAAAAAATAGAATGGGAGAAGAACTTGGAAGAAAAATAGAAATCTATATTAGTAAAAATATTGATGCATTAGGAAATATTGATGATTCAGCTCTGAAGAAGTTTTCTAGTGATTTGATAAAAGAAACGTATGAAAAAGTTCATGATATAAATGATTTTGATGTCAAAAAGACAGAACAAGATTTACATAGGATTTTAAAAAGTACAGAGGCATACCTTCGTTCATATGAGAACAGAATTAAAAACAATGGTAAATTATCTTGCACACGCTCAGCTTTATTTTCTGTGGGGAGTGCTATAACAAAGGTAATGTATTATCTTTGGGCAGGGTTTGACTATTTAGTCTTTTTGGCTAAAGCGTACAATATAGATAAATCTGGAGATACCAGTGCAAGAGCGTATGTACACATAATCAGAAACTGTCACTGTGAAAGTAGTGTGAAGGCGCAAAATGTATTGGTTCATGCATTAGAAATTGCCAAAGAACATGACAGCAGTTTCAAAAGAAATAGTTTGTACGAAGGCAATGAGGATAGATGTAAAGAAAAAATCATCTCATATTTTCAATCCAAGCAATATATACGTGCATTAGATAGAACAATTGCTCAAATTGAAAATAAACACTTGGTAACAATTTTGAAAGCTGTAGGCTACAAAGATGATGCTAATAAAATGGCACAAGAAATCAAAGATTTTTTATGTGATTTAAAGAATTTAAATTGTGTAGACTTGAGAGAAAAATATTATCAAGGCAACTTATATCAAGAAAGCAAATTATACAAAATCAATAATCAAGTTAGTACGATAATTGATGAAATTGTAAGTTGTCATAAGTGGCATCATGGAATAGAGGACTTAGAGCTAAAATTAAAAATCAACCATAATATTTTTGAAGTCAGAGTTAACAATGATTTTTCTAAGTTACGTGAGAAAAACTTTAACAAACGCTCTAAAGAAAGGACATATCTAGGTAGAGCTATGTTACTTATTGGGTTTATAATTTCAATGGAGCTTATAGGTAGAATATCATCAGGTCAGACCATGCCATTGCCTTTACTTTGCGGTTTTATAGTATTTGGACCACTGGCACTCTTGTGTGGTGCATTGTTATATGAAATAACGACCTATTTAGTGAGAGGAGCATTTTTTATTTTTGGAGTTCCAATTCTTTTAAAAGAACTGTCTAAATGTGTTTTGAGAAACGGCTTAATGAAAAGTTTGTTAGATATGACATTATCGCTTGGTAACTCGGCTTTTTTCAATATTCCGAAAGACATCGTGCAATCGTTTATATTTGAGGATATAACAAAATTTGACTCACTAAGTGATATAAATGAGCTTACACTGATAAGAGAACAGGAAAAGGCAAAGTGTACAAATGAAGTAGCTGATAAAGTTGTAGCTACTGCTTTATCTGCAATTTTGATACAGCCAACAACTATAGTATTTCCTAAAGTAAATGATAAAGGTATAATAAAGTATTTGAGTTATAATGGCATATAGTGTGGATTTAAGGGAAAAGGCAGTATTGATGATAGAAAAAGGTAAGACAAAGGTTGAGGTAGCAGAGCTTATGGAGATAGGAATAGCAACTCTGTACCGTTGGTTAAAAAAGAAAGCTGCTGGTGAAAGCCTCAAGCCATCTAAAACGGTAGCTTTATTCGAAAAATAGACCCCAAAATACTCGAAGAATATGTTACAAAGAATCCAGATCATACTCTGGCAGAGATGAAACAAAATCTTGGATTTGGAATAAACTCAATTTGGTATAGACTAAAACAGCTAAAAATTACTTTAAAAAAAAGTCACACTATATCAAGAGCGCAATCAAGAAGATAGGGAGCAATTTATTGATAAAATCTCAAAAATAGACCATTCCAGCATCTTATATATAGATGAAGCAGGAGTTGATAATAAGTTATACCGAGAATATGGACGCGCTCCAAGAGGAAAGAAAATTTATGCAGATATTCCAGGGAGAACTCGAGAGAGAATCAGTATAGTAGCCGGGTGGATTGGAAAGAGATTTATTGCACCAATGACTTTCAAAGGTGGGTGTGACAAAGAGGTATTCAATACATGGTTGGAGAAGATGTTATTACCTAAATTGCCACTTGGCACAACTATAGTTATGGATAATGCTACATTTCATAAGACCACTAAAACAAAATCATTAATAGAGTCTTTTGGCTGTCATTTGCTGTATCTTCCAACATATTCACCAGATTTGAATCCTATAGAATACTGTTGGCATACCATCAAAAGCCGCCTCAGACCTCTCATGTATAAATATACAGACTTACAGCTTTTGGTTGGTAATACCATAATGGAACTTTATCATCCATTTTAGAAAATACTATAGTGAGCAGGAAGGTTTAGTTTTTAACTAGAACTTTTCAGATAAATACTGAGTGAGGATTTCAATGCCTTCATCAATCTCTTTTTCAGTGATAATGAGTGGAGGCAAGATTCTTACAACGTTATCTGATGTTACTCCAACAGTGAGTAAACCACGGTGACTTAGCTCTTCTGCAAATTTTTGGTTATTCATTTTTACTTTTATTCCTAGCATCAACCCTTTTCCTCTCACCTCTTCTATCATTGGAAACTTGCTTGCTAAGTCCTCTAGTTTGTTTTTTAAAGACTTACCTCTAACTTCAACATTTTCTAAGAAGCCAGGGCTGAGCAATTCATCCAATACAGCATTACCTACTGAAGTTGCAAGTGGATTACCACCAAAAGTAGAACCATGCATACCGACCGCCATGTACTTAGCAACCTTTTCAGTTGCAAGACAAGCCCCTAGAGGGAAACCTCCTCCTATTCCTTTTGCAAGAGCACATATGTCAGGCTTAATTCCTATGTGTTCATATGCAAATAACTTTCCTGTCCTGCCAGCACCGCACTGAACGCAATCAAAAAATAGCAGTATGTCGTTTTCGTTACATAGTTCTCTTAGCTCTTTCATGAAGACTTCACTCATTACTTTAATACCACCTTGTCCCTGTATTGGTTCTATTAATATAACACCTATGCCATTAGAAATTGCTTTCTTTACACTCTCAATATTGGGCTCTATGTTATCACACCAGTCAATATAAGGATTCAGTAATTCAGAAAATTTCTGTCTATCGTTTGTTGCACAAGTTAAAAATGTCCTTCCATGAAATGCACCATGAAATGTTAGAATTCTATAGCGATTTTTATTACCTTTTCCATTTTGATAGGCCCTAGCGATTTTAAGTCCACATTCCACTGCTTCTGATCCAGAATTTGCAAAAAATACAGTATTAGCAAAGCTGTTGTTTATTAAATTTTCTGCAAATTTGTTGGCAGTAGATATATTATAGGTATTTGATATATGCCATAGTTTTTCTCCTTGTAATTTTAGGACATCAGTTAATCGTGGGTTGGCATGACCTAAACTGCTAACAGCTATTCCAGAGTGAAAATCTATATAGCGCTTATTATCGATATCATACAAGTAAATACCTTTGCCATAAGAAAAATTTATGTTAATAGGAGAATAAACTGGCAAGATAGGAGAAATTGTCATAAAAGTATGATATGCTAATTTTTTATTAATACCATAAAAGACGTTATTTCACAATGAGAAGAATATGTATAAATTAAGTAAATTAATGTTTACTACACTAAAAACAAATAGATATACAAAAATTATCTCGCTATTCTTATTAATTTTTGTGGTTTTATTGGGCACAATATACCGCAATTATTCATTAAAGAATAATTTTCTTTCTTTTTACCGTAATTCAAATGCAAACTTAAAAGATCTATTGGAAAATAGTATAATAAAAAAATATCATTATTTACTAATAGAAAAACATCATATTAAATATAACAGTTTTGATTACATAAACCAGTTGGTAAAATTGCGTGCTGAATTGTTACAATCAGTAAGCAAAGTAAGAAATTTTAGCTTAATACTGTATGATCAAAATGCCAGAGTAATTTTCAGTAATTTTAATACTCAAGGTCATGACTATGAGCAGTTGCTTACAAATGATGAAATTGATAAATTGCTAAGCAATCAAGAAATATTTTACGCTACAGGAAATACATTAACTTCTACTTTCCCTATATTTCATGAAGATGACATTAAGCCTTCATTTTTTTTGAAGATCATTCAAAGCTATAATGACTCTTATATTATGGTATATAGTCTATTTTCAATATTAATAGGCTTATTACTGGTTATCTTAATACTAATAATGCTTTATTTGCACCTTTCCAACACCCAAATGCTAGCCAAGCAGCATAAAACTAATATTGAATTACAAAGGGTTAAAGAGGCATTAGAGCAAGAAAATGCAAATAAGATAAAATTTTTTGCAAGTGTTACACATGAGTTGCGTACACCTCTTAATGCTATTATTGGATTTGCAAAGTTGATCAAAAATGAAACTTTAGGTTCGGTAGATCACTCTAAATACAAGGAATACGTAGACGATATATATAATGCTGGTACACATTTACTTGCTTTGATTAATGATGTGCTCGATTTTTCTAAAGCTGAATCAAGTAGTTTAACAGTAGAGAAAGTGAAGTTTAATCTGAATAAGATAATAGATTCGTGCTTAAAAATGTTATCACCTAAACTAAAAGAAACAGGAATTAGTTTAAAGAAAGAGATATCTGATAAACAATTATTAGTTATCGCCGATCCCAAAAGAATGAAGCAAGTTATAATAAATTTGTTATCAAATGCAATCAAGTTCTCTCCTCAAGGTGGTTTAATAAGAATGGTTGTTAAAGAGAATATAGAAAAAAATTTATTAACTATTGAGTTTCATGATAATGGAATAGGGATAATGCAGCAGGACATATATAAAGTTATGTCCGTTTTTGGCCAAGCAGATTCGGGATATAGAAACGAAGGCACAGGTATCGGATTACCTCTAAGCAAGAAATTAGTAGAGTTAATGGGTGGGACTTTCAACATTCAAAGTGAAGCAAAACTTGGTACTACGATAACATTGAGCTTCTTTTATGAAGAGCAAACATGTGAAAAGTTGATTGATTTTTAGTAAAATATATTTGATATTGCACTTTTATATCTAGTACATTCCTAAGTCATACTGACGTGATACCTCTTGGCTAATAATAAGTAGCGGAATGTAAGTAAATTAAACTTTTTTAGCTATACTTCCTGAAAACACTTTATAATTCTTGAGCATAAAGAAAATTCCTTTAATAATGAAGCATGCTAATCAGAAACTTAATAAAACAAGCAACTCAAGTAGGAAATAGTGAAAACGTAATACAATATGTCAAATATCTCTATCAATTTGAGAAGTTTAGAAATACATTAAACCTCACTTTGTCACTAATAAAGCAAAATAGACTCTCGTTTGAAATATATCAAGAAGGATTAGTGGATATGGAAGAGGGAGTGTGTAAGACAATTCGTTCTTCTGGTTTAAATAAGTATGTTATTGTGCTAAGAAGGTCAAATCCTTACATCATAGTACATGAACTTTCACATATGATTGAAAATGAACTGAACTTAAGCTTAGAGCAAGAATTTCTCTATAAAGTTTATCAGGATATTGAGCAGAACTTAAAGCAGTCAAATATTCTGGTACAAAAAATTATTGGTCAAATTATATTTGAAGAGATACAAGCTTATCAAACTCCAAAATCACGTGCGTCTGAGTTATTCGCACGCTATTTTGAGCTGTTTGCTTGGGCTCAGGAAGTTTATCCTAAAGATAAAGAATATCTAATTCGCACTCAAGATTTAAACAGAGTATTTCTTGCTACTAACCAATGGAAAAAGAGCTACCTGGATCTACAAATAATGGAGAGAATAGATAAAGAAGTAAAGGAATATAGCGATAAAACTGCTTTTAAAGATATAAACAAAGTACAAAGCAGTTGGACTAATAAATTTTCTCCTGGAAGCAAAAAAATTGGTTCTATATTTGAAGATGATAATTAGCTCAGCAGAATATAGTTAACTTCTACAGCATTTCAAGGTATAGTTTTTTATAATCAAAGTATTTATGAAGACTATTTTAGCTATTGAAACAAGCTGCGATGAAACTGCAGTTGCGATTGTAAATAGCAACAAGCAAGTTCTTGCTCACGAAATTCTTTCTCAGGCAGAGCATAAAAAGTGCGGTGGAGTGATTCCTGAAATAGCATCACGTGCTCATATGAAGCATTTAAGTGGTTTAATAAAAAGTGCTATGGAAAGATATAACCTTAATTTTTGTGATTTGGATGCAATTGCAGCAACATCAGGACCAGGACTCATAGGTGGATTAATAATTGGTACAATGATGGCTAAAGCAATTGCACACGTAACACAAAAACCGTTTATTGCAGTTAATCACTTAGAAGCACATGCGTTAGTTGTTAGGCTACTATATGAGGTTGAATTTCCGTTTTTAGTCCTGCTGATATCAGGTGGTCACTGCCAATTTTTAATTGCACAGGATGTAGGTAAATACATCAAACTTGGAGAAACGCTTGATGACTCATTAGGAGAAGCATTTGACAAAGTCGCTAAAACGCTGGGTCTAAGCTATCCGGGAGGTCCATTAATTGAAGAGTTAGCTAAAAAAGGTGATGGTATGAGATTTAAGCTGCCAAGAGCAATGATAAAACGTTCTGGATGTGACTTTTCATTTTCTGGAATTAAAACAGCGGTAAAAAACTTAGCACGAGAATTTGTAATGAGTGAACAGGATGTATGTGATATGTGTGCTTCGTTTCAAGAGTGTATTAGCGACATATTACTCGATAGAGTCAGAAATGCTATTGGTATCGCTGTATCTTTAAATATTAAAATCAATGATTTTGTAATTACTGGTGGAGTTGCAGCAAATAATTTCCTGAAAGAGAGATTAAAAAAGCACATAGACTTGAACGTGCTTTCTCCTCCAAGCAATTTATGTACAGACAATGCAGTGATGGTTGGATGGACAGGAATTGAAAGGTTACAGAGAAGCTATGTAGACTCTCTTGACTTTGCACCAAGGCCAAAGTGGGAATTAGAAAAATATTACTAGCACAAAAAATTATCTACTATATAATGCGGCCGCTGGTGAATTTTTGTAGGCTTAAAAATTACAGTGGTATCTACTAAAGCCTTATTCACTACCGGCATTATTATTTATGAGGTACAGTATGTTCAAAAATAAATTTGACACAGTTATTAGTGTTTTCAAAGCTAAATCTAGTACAAGCGCAAAGACACTCAGTTCAGGTTTATTTGTTGCGGGAAACGTTGTTATGGCCAGAGCAATTAGTGAGATAGACCTCTCTTCATTACAAGGCAATTCAGAAGATAAAGTCAATAAGCAAGACCTAATAATCATATATGATTATATTAATAAAGTAACTCAAGAAGAAAACTATAATATATGTACTAATAATCTTGATTGTATAAAAAGCAGGATTTTAGCAGAAAATATAAGTGATTCATTAGCTGAAAAATTTCGTCAAGATGGATGGAATATAATAAGTAATGATGGTTCTTCGCTATTAACAGTGGCTATTGAAAGAATTAGGAAAGAACAAAAGAAAAATAGGAATTATGATATTCATGTTGAAATAGCTGTATCTCTAATTCTTAGTATGGGCAGAGAATTGATTATAAAATTGGAGAATTTTGCAGATAGTAATGATAAAACACTTCTACATTATTTAGCTGAGTCGGGTAAAGAAGATATTTTATGTTTTGTGATAGAAAATTCTAATTTTGACATTAAAGAAGCAGTAAGGAATAAAGATAGAGATGGTAAAACACCACTACACTATGCGGCTAAATCTGGCAATAAAGAATGCTTGAAAATTCTCATAGAAAATGAAGCAGATTTTAGTTGCACTACCAATAATAAAACCGAGTTACACTATGCTGCCAGAAGCGGAAGTCCTAACCTCCTAGAATATTTAAAAGAAATATTGACAGCAAAAGGAATTTTTGATAGGGAGAAAATTAAAACAGATAAATATGGAAATAACGCATTACACTATGCTGTGCAATCTGGAAATGCTGAGTGCATAAAATTCTTCATTGATAATCAAGTACAATTTTTAAAAAATAAAATATAATGAGAATCCTTTTCATAAGATTGTAGGTAACTCAGAAACTCAAGAAAATGCCATAAATTTTCTTATAGAGCATCTAAAATTTTTAGGTAGACTAAAAAGTGAAATTAATCAAGAAAATGTAGATGGTAACACCCCATTGCATATAGCTGCAAAACATGGAAATAACCAGCTAATGAAATTGTTTACTCAATCAGGTGCAAAAATTGTTCAGAATAAACAAGGTAACACCCCCTTACATATTGCTATTATACATGGTAATTCATATTGTATAGACCTATTTTATGAAAATATAGGAAATAGCATACTTCAATCCAAAGGTGATTATGGAAGAGATCTTGTACATTTAGCTGCAATGTACGGGAAGTATGATTGTCTAACATCTTTACTCAAGAAATTTCCTGATTACGATTTAAGCACAGAAACACGCAAAGGAAATATGGCCCTACACTTAGCTCTATCGAGTAATACAGAAACAGAACTAAGAAAAAAATGTGTGAGTCTATTAATAGACAGAAGCATGCAAGTAAATAAGAGTAATAATGAAGGAAACACCCCTTTACATTTTGCTGCCCAACTTGATTTATCGTTTTTAAGCATGATAGAAAAAAAGTTGGAAGAGAAGAAATTTGACGTTTATCAAGAGGTTTTGCGTGAGAATAGCAACGGTGACACCGTCTTTCATATGGCAGCACGTGTTGGTAATAAATCATGCCTTGAGCACCTTTTTAAAAAAGAGAGAGTGGGAGAAATATTAAGTAAGAAAAATAAGGATGGACAAACTTTACTATACCTATCTATTCTCAGTGGAAGAGTAGAATGCGTTAAGTATTTGGTAAAAAAAAGCCCAAAGGGTATTTTTTTAGAACAAAATACACAAAAAAAGTTGTTATTTGCAGCTATTTTGAGCGGCAATAAGGAATGTCTTGAATTTGTGTCAAAAGAACTTGTAGGTAAAAAGGTGGCTGCTAGCATCAAAGTGTTATATGATGAAAATGACAATACACCGTTACACATGGCTGCTCTTGGCAACGACATAGAATTCTCTCAGTATGTTATTGAAAGTATTGCTAAGTCAACTATTAGGAACACAGTACCACTTTTTAACACAAACAGTCAAGGGCTTATACCTCTACATTTAGCTGCCATGAGCCTTAATGCTGAGTTAATAGAATATTTTATGACAGATAATCATTACCCCTATAATAAGAAAATGTTAAATGTTGTATCTAAATCTGGAAGAACAGCATTACACTATCTTGTAATGAGTGATAATGATTTTGAAAAAACTATAAATGAGGATTTTAAGCAAGGTCAATTTTTGAAAAAGTTAGTTTTAGAAAAGCGTAAACAAAATGAGCACTTAAGGGAAAAAGCTATTAAAGCCTTATTCTACCTAACAATCAGCACCGGAGAGAAAACTTTAAATAAGAAGATAAATTTTGATATAAAGGATAATGCAAAAAAAACAGCTTTAGATTATGCTTTTAAACATGGTGACACAAATATCTTGAGGTTATTTTTAGATTTCTTTTATGAAATAAGGGAAAACAAAAAAAGGAAATATGATAAACTTAATATGGAAGATCAAGAAAGAAGCAAAAAGCTTCTAGACTACTATAATCTGGCCATGTCAATATCAAGTGTGATTATTTCTGTTTGCATTAAGTATAATAATGCAGAATCTGAAAAGGAAGAAATTCCTACCTGGATTTCCATTGCATTTTCTTCGATATCATTTTTACTTATCTTATACAACTTAGTGATTGGCCTTCAAAAAGAACCTGTTAAACGTAAGATAGAAAACTATACTGAAAAAATGAACAGAATTGAAGAGGCTACAGGAAAGTTAACTAAGACAAAAGTAGGGGATCATGATTTGGAGGAATACAACTCAATATTGGAACTATTAATAAAGAATGTAGAAGATATTTCATGATTGGAAAATGAACTTTACAAGTTTACGCATGAAACTAGATTAGAGAGTAAAGACAAACTCAATATTTCTCCTCAGAAAATGAGTAGGGGTGGTAGTGCAGTACTATGTTCGAATAAGTCTTTAGAAGGTAGAAAAAGTTCACCTGTTTTGAATGATTTAACAGCAAAACTTAGTCTGTGTTCAAGACGCAACAGTAGAGTACAAAATACAATGGACAAGTTAGATAATCCATCATGTGTAATTACTATAAATGAGAATTCAGAAATTAAACCAAAAGCTCCGAAAAACAAATTCAAGAATGTTGCAACTAAGCTAAAAATAGGCAATATCTTTAGTAAGAAAAAAGAAGATCTTATCGCTTCATCAAGCTTATCAGAAGGTGCTAATCACGAGAATATTACAAAAATGAATGAAGAAAACTGTGGGTTGATAAAACGATTTGGTGATACCAATGGGTATTCAATATTTTCGACTCCTTTTAATCCAAGCAGTTCAACCTCAAGAGAAGAGTGTGGTAACAATCATAGTGCAGCGCGTCATGTGAGTTATGGTAGTGCAAATAATCCTGTGAGTGATAAGGAAGTTAGTAAATCTCCATCTCTAATACTTTCTAACTTTGAGGAGGGGATTACTGTTGACTGTTTTAAATTTGAAAGATATAGACCAAGGGTATATTCAAGTCCATCTTGTGTGAGAAAAAGAGCAATTACAGCTAGATCATTGGAATATGTAATACTTCCTGATCATATAGAAAGAGGAAAATAGATGCAGATTGTAGTCACTGACTCTGATAGCATCAACTTTCAGAGGAGTGATAGTAAGAACTGTCATTGAGTAGTAGATAAGAAAAACGTAGAACAATTGGCAAGGCTATCGTATAAGGTTATAGTAGAGAAGAAATTAGATAGCCTTGCTAAATTTCCATGAAAAAGTTTATATTCGCATATCATTAATATTTTATTACATTAATGATATGGTAAGGCAATAACTGTTAATACTTTTGAAATAAAAACTATATATGGTACATATAATTAAATAAAAGGAAGATTGTGGAAATCACTCCGTCAATAAAAAAGGAATTAAAGCAAAGTATACTATATACTTGTCTAGAGAAGTGCAAGAGTGCGTTTTGGTTCATTTTCTGGTTTAGCTCAGGGATTAATGCGTTAATGTTATTTTTGCCACTTTATACCTCTCAGGTACTTGATCGAGTAATATCGAGCGAGAGTGTGTCAACACTAGTTATGCTGACGATTATTACTTTATCTGCGTTTGCATGTTCTGCAATGCTTGAAACTTGTCGATATTTAGCTATGGCTAAAATTGGTGATTGGATTGATAAAACTGCAACACCAGATCTAATAGTAAGGTCAATCAGGTTAACATCAGTACAAAGCTCAACTTCAAGTGGTGAAGCAATACGAGATCTTGGAGTAATAAAAAATTTCATTACAGGAAATGGTATATTTTCACTGTTCGATACTCCATGGTCGCTAATTTACCTTGTTGTGATCTTTATGATACATACCTCTACAGGGTTTATAGCTATTGCCGGGATCATTATATTAGTTTCAATGGCAGTATGGAATGAACTTGCCACTAAGCGTATATTGCGAGAAACCAATGAAGAAACTATACGCAATATTAATGCTATAGATGTTGCAACAAGAAACGCAGAGGTGGTTGAAGCTATGGGCATGTCAGAATTTATAGTTTCTGATTGGTGTAAACGGAATGATCAAAATCGTGCAATGCAAGTTACAGCGCAGAATCGTTCTAATGTGATTACTGGAATTACTAAGTTTCTACGCTCAACTCTGCAAATATCAGTAATTGGAACAGGCGCATTACTTGCAATTACAGCTCACAAAACTGCCGGTAGTATCATTGCTGCCTCGATTTTGATGGGTAGAGTATTGGCTCCATTTGATGCAGCAGTTCATACTTGGAAATTTTTAAATCAAGCCAGAATGTCATATGAGAGGCTACAAAGACTTATACTAACATCCCCAAAAAGAGAGCAAACTATGACTCTACCAGAGCCTGAAGGGAAGTTGGAATTTGATAGGGTATTTTTTACTCCTTATGGGAGCAATAAGCCAACAGTAAAAGGAATCTCATTTGTAATAGAACCAGGGGATGTTGTTGGTGTTATTGGTGCAAGTGCTTCTGGTAAGTCGACCATTGCAAAACTAACCGTTGGTGTTTGGAAACCCATATCAGGTGTAGTCAGACTAGATGGCGCTGATGTATATACTTGGAATCGAGAGAACTTTGGTAATTATGTTGGTTACTTACCTCAAGATATTGAGTTATTTAACACGAGCGTTAAAGCTAATATTGCCCGCATGAGACCAGATCCAAATCCTGAAGAAATAATCAAAGCAGCAAAAATTGCAGGAATACATGAATTAATACTGAGCTTACCAAATGGGTATGATACAACAATAGGAGGACCTGGAGGAGTAATACTCTCTGGTGGCCAAAAACAGCTTCTTGGACTTGCAAGGGCTTTCTATGGTAATACTAAGCTTTTAGTGCTTGATGAACCGAATGCTAACTTAGACAGTAATGGAGAGGCGCGCTTGATTAATGCAATCAATGTTGCAAGAGAGCAAAATACTACCACTGTTATCATCACTCATAAGCTACAGCTACTATCTGTAGTCAATACAGTGATCGTCATGTCAGATGGGGTTATTTATGCTATGGGACCAAAAGATGAGATTTTGAGTAGATTAGTTGCTCCATCACCAGATGCCACAGAAGATAAACGTTCTTCAGCAAGTGGTTAAGAAAGAGAGAAGTTGTCACACTTCTCTTTCTCTTATAGAGTACTATATGCACAGTTTATAAAATCTTAAGCAATTGTTATTCGAAAAATCCAATAATGATTAGCCACGGAACCTATTTGCTAATTCTCTGTATCCGTTCAGAGGTGTGGCAAGGATAAAAAACAATTGACATAATATATTAAAGTAGTAATAACACAAAATGTTGATAGTAAAGTAAGGCTAGATGCTTCAATTGTTGATCAGTATTGTAGAGTTATGTAAAAACTTAGAGCAGAAAGTAGCAAAGCTTGAAGAAAAAAATAAAATCTTAGAAATAGAGAATGCTGAACTAAGAGAGAGACTCGGCTTAAACTCAAGGAATTCATCTTTACCAAGTTCAAAAGAGCTGTACAAAATAAAAAAAGACACACCAGAAGATAAGTCAGAGGGCGGCAGGAAGATAGGTGGTCAAGTTGGACATAAGGGGAATTGCCGAGCTAAAATGGAAGCAGATGAGTGGTGAAGGTAGAGTTACCAAATAGATGCGAGTGTGGTGAAGAAATCGCAATATCGGAAAAACCATATGTCTATCAAAAAGTTGATTTACCAGAAATTAAGCCTTACGTAGTTGAGTATCAATTAGAACATGGTCGCTGTCGTAAATGCGGAAAAAGAAGGAGTAGCAAATTACCAGAAGGAGTTACACCGGATACCTTTGGTCCTAGAGTTAAGTCAGTAGTTGCATCACTAAGTGGGTTTTATAAGAATTCAAAGCGAGAAATAGCGAATATTATGAAAGACATCTTTAACATGAGTATAAGTGTTGGTAGTGTGTCCAATAGTGAAGCAAGGGTTTCGTCAAAATGTAAAGAAGCCTATGAACAAATAGAGGAAGAAATAAAAGCAAGCGAAATTTTGCATATTGATGAAACCAGTCACTACAACAAAGGCAAATTGGGATGGTGCTGGATGTTTGCCAACAATAAAGCAAGTCTTATGAAGTTAGCAGATACAAGAGGAATGAAATTTTTAAAGAATAGTGCATTTTGTGATTACAAAAACCTGGTAATTACTGACAGATATGCAGTTTACAACCACTTCAGTGATGAAAAACGACAAATTTGTTGGGCTCACTTATTGAGAAATTTCGAGAGGTTATCTCATAGTTGGAATAGTGAAGTAATGAGACTTGGCCATTGTTTAAAAGACGCAGCTAATGGATTGTTTGTATTAAAAAACGCTTTGTCAGAAAATGAAATTAGTATTTCAAAGTTCACTAAGCAAGCTAAAGAATTACGAAGATACATACAGTACTGCATGATAAAAATATCTTATATACTTGAAGCAAAAGGAGCTTCACGAACGGTAAAGGGTATTATAAAATCCGAGTCAATGATGTGGACATTTTTGGATGACCCAGAGAATATTCCATTAACGAATAACCATGTTGAGCGACAGATACGGCATTATGTTGTCTATCGTAAGAATTCATATTTTGCACAGTCAGAGCGAGGGAATAGATTTCTTGAGCGGATAATTTCGTTGTATCTGACTTGGAAACAAAAGGAATTAAACCCTTTTCAAAACCTGCTAGCTGTTGTTTCTTAAACCACACCTCTGAACGGATACTCGCAACCCTCGCAAGAATGACGATGTGGTCAACAGAATGTGTGCCTCTATTCGTGAGTTTGGCTTCCGTATTCCGATAGTTGCAAAAAGCGATGGCACTGTGGTTGATGGTCATTTAAGGCTTAAAGCAGCAAGAAAACTGGGTATGGAAAGTATACCAGTGGTCTTAAGTGATAATTTAAATGAACCACAAACCAAAGCTTTTCGATTACTGGCAAATCAATCAGCTAATTGGGCAAAGTGGGATGATGATCTTTTAAAAGTAGAAATTCAAGAGTTAGAAGATTTGGAGTTTGACCTTAAGATGACTGGATTTGAGCTAGAAAAAGTTCAACGCTTTCTTGATAATCTTGATGGAAGGGAAGAACAAGGAGAAAAGAGAGAAAAATTTTCTGATTTAGCTGGTGATGACAAAAAAGTGGAAATAACAAAACCAGGGGATCTATAGATTTTAGGTGGTCATCGAATCTACTGTGGCGATAGTTGTCTGGTTGAATCATTTAAAGCTGTATTGGATGACAAGATGGCAGATATTACGGTGTGTGATCCTCCATATAACGTTGATTATGGCGCTAGTCAAGAAAGAGAAGACAAAAAAATACTAAACGATGATCAAGGTGAAAAATACGAACTTTTTCTGTATGACATTTGTTCTCACGTTTTAGCATACACCAAAGGAGCAATTTACATCTGTGCATCATCATCTGAGCTTTCGACCTTGCAAAAAGTATTTGAAGAAGCAGGGGGAAGATGGTCAACATTTATCATTTGGGCAAAGAATCATTTTACGTTAGGCAGATCAGATTATCAAAGACAATACGAAGCAATGCTCTATGGATGGAAAAGCGGCAATAAACGTGAGTGGCATGGTGGTAGAAATCAAAGTGACCTATGGTTTTATGATAAGCCAACATACAACTCACTGCACCCAACGATGAAACCAGTGGAGTTAATGGAAAGAGCGATAGTAAATAGCAGTAGACCAGGGGACATAGTTCTTGATCCATTTAGTGGTTCTGGGAGCACATTAATTGCCTGTGAGAGAACGGGAAGAATCTGCAGAACAATAGAACTTGATCCTACGTTTGTGGATGTAACGATAAAGCGTTGGCAAGTATACACAGGCAGAGAAGCGATACTTTCTGATACTGGCAAGACTTTTGCACAAATTCAAGAAGAAAAACGGTAGAAAAAGTGGAAAGAGGAGGGTCGAAAGTAACGCAAACGGAATGGGCAAGAGAACTAGGAGTTTCAAAGCAATACGTCTGTTATTTAGTAAAGAAAGGAATAGTTGAGCTGGAGGATGGTTTGATTGACAGAGAACAAGCGAATGAAGCGGTAGCAGCAATAAGAGATCCAAGCCAGCCACTGAGGAGAAAAGGTGGAGAAATTGAGGCAAAAAGGGGAAACACCAGTGAGCTCTCTACCATGCTGCTAAAAACGCGGATAAAAAATGAGATGGAGCGGGGAAAACTGTTGGAGGCAAAGGCAAAAGCTGAAATTGGTGAACTTATCTCAGTAGAAGAAGTAAAGACGTATCCGTTCAGAGGTGTGGTTTAAGAAACAACAGCTAGCAGGTTTTGAAAAGGGTTTAATTCCTTTTGTTTCCAAGTCAGATACAACGAAATTATCCGCTCAAGAAATCTATTCCCTCGCTCTGACTGTGCAAAATATGAATTCTTACGATAGACAACATAATGCCGTATCTGTCGCTCAACATGGTTATTCGTTAATGGAATATTCTCTGGGTCATCCAAAAATGTCCACATCATTGACTCGGATTTTATAATACCCTTTACCGTTCGTGAAGCTCCTTTTGCTTCAAGTATATAAGATATTTTTATCATGCAGTACTGTATGTATCTTCGTAATTCTTTAGCTTGCTTAGTGAACTTTGAAATACTAATTTCATTTTCTGACAAAGCGTTTTTTAATACAAACAATCCATTAGCTGCGTCTTTTAAACAATGGCCAAGTCTCATTACTTCACTATTCCAACTATGAGATAACCTCTCGAAATTTCTCAATAAGTGAGCCCAACAAATTTGTCGTTTTTCATCACTGAAGTGGTTGTAAACTGCATATCTGTCAGTAATTACCAGGTTTTTGTAATCACAAAATGCACTATTCTTTAAAAATTTCATTCCTCTTGTATCTGCTAACTTCATAAGACTTGCTTTATTGTTGGCAAACATCCAGCACCATCCCAATTTGCCTTTGTTGTAGTGACTGGTTTCATCAATATGCAAAATTTCGCTTGCTTTTATTTCTTCCTCTATTTGTTCATAGGCTTCTTTACATTTTGACGAAACCCTTGCTTCACTATTGGACACACTACCAACACTTATACTCATGTTAAAGATGTCTTTCATAATATTCGCTATTTCTCGCTTTGAATTCTTATAAAACCCACTTAGTGATGCAACTACTGACTTAACTCTAGGACCAAAGGTATCCGGTGTAACTCCTTCTGGTAATTTGCTACTCCTTCTTTTTCCGCATTTACGACAGCGACCATGTTCTAATTGATACTCAACTACGTAAGGCTTAATTTCTGGTAAATCAACTTTTTGATAGACATATGGTTTTTCCGATATTGCGATTTCTTCACCACACTCGCATCTATTTGGTAACTCTACCTTCACCACTCATCTGCTTCCATTTTAGCTCGGCAATTCCCCTTATGTCCAACTTGACCACCTATCTTCCTGCCGCCCTCTGACTTATCTTCTGGTGTGTCTTTTTTTATTTTGTACAGCTCTTTTGAACTTGGTAAAGATGAATTCCTTGAGTTTAAGCCGAGTCTCTCTCTTAGTTCAGCATTCTCTATTTCTAAGATTTTATTTTTTTCTTCAATCTTTGCTACTTTCTGCTCTAAGTTTTTACATAACTCTACAATACTGATCAACAATTGAAGCATCTAGCCTTACTTTACTATCAACATTTTGTGTTATTACTACTTTAATATATTATGTCAATTGTTTTTTATCCTTGCCACACCTCTGAACGGATACGTAAAGACAGAAGCATTTAACGTGGCAAGAGTAGTGAGAAACAATCTTTTAAACATACCAGACAGAGTAGCAGCATTACTAGCATCGATAAATGACACAGAGAAGATCCATGAGACACTAACTGAGGAAATCAGAGTTGCATTGGAAGGGTTAGTGGAAAATACATTTCAATAAAATTATTTAAGAAATAACCTTTTAAACATACCAAATAGTATATCAATGAATGATACAGAAAAGATCCATGAGACATTAACTGAGGAAATCAGAACTGCGTTGGAGGAGTTAGTATTTCAATGATGACATACAATTTGAGGTCACTAAAGAAGCTCTTAATTAGTTTAGTAAGCCTAATTCACATATTAGTTGCAATAATGATGGGAACGTTCAAAAAAGTGTGTCAAACCGTATTTTTAATTCAACTCAATTTTTAATCTATCAGGAAAAAAGATATCAAGTTGAGATATAGTTAAAGCCCAATTAGGTAAAGCCATAGCCCATTTTTGCTCTACTTTTTTTATAGCACAATATACCTGTTTATACAAGGCATTTGTATTAGTAAATGAGCCTTTGGTTTTAGTAAATTTTCTAATCTGTCTGTGCAGTCCCTCAATAGGATTAGTGGTATAAATTAGCCTCCTAACAGGACCTGAATACTTAAAATAACTGGACAAATTTTCCCAATTATTCTGCCAAGATTTTATGACTAATGGATACTTTTCGCCCCATTTTTCCTCCAGTTCAAGCAAATAATTTTCGGCAATTTCTTTACTTGAAGCACGATATATTTTTTTCAAATCATTCATGAAAACTTTTACATCTTTGCTAGATACATATTTCAGTGAATTCCTTATCTGATGCACTATACATAGTTGTACTTCTGCTTTAGGAAATATACTATTTATAGCTGTAGAAAAGCTTTTTAGCCCATCAATGCAGGCAATTAGAATATCTTCTACTCCTCTTTCTTTGAGGTCATTTAGCACTCCCAACCAGAAATTAGCTCCCTCACTTTCAGCCAAATAAAAACCTAATACTTCTTTTCTGCCATTTTGATCTATGCCTAATATGTTATACATACACTTGCTTACACAATGTCCATCCTCCTTAACCTTAAAAAACATGCCATCCATGAACACTATTGGATATACTGATTGCAGTGGACGGCTGCGCCATTCATTGATTATTGGTAGCAGTTTATCAGTAATACTGGATATCTCTGCTGCTGATATTTTGTGGTCATATATTTCCTCAACGTGTGAAGCTATGTCTCTGTATCCCATGCCACTGGCGTATGTACTTAATACCTTTGCTTCAAGTTCTGGATGTAGGCTTGTTTGCCTTTTTCTAACTATTTGTGGTTCAAAACTTCCCTCCCTATCTCTTGGTGTTAGCAGCTCAAATGAGCCTCCACTCGTGCGTAAAGTTTTTGCGTTTCTCCCATTTCTTCGGTTATTTTCTTCACTTTTAGCTGACATGTGGTTTTCTATTTCACCTTCCAGACTTGCCTCTAGCAACCTTTTTATAAACGGTGTTAATGCTCCATCTTTTCCTGTCAATGGTTTTCCTTCTCGTATAGATGACAGGATATTTGTTTCTAATTCTTTATAATCTACCAACCCATTAGTTCTATTTGCTTGACTCATATCAAACCTCCATTTTTTATATCAATTTATTACTTTACTTCTCGGTTTGACACACTTTTTTGAACGTTCCCGATAAAAAGGCAAATAGCCTTTTATGTTTACCAACAATAGACTTCTTGGATAACCTAAGGATATTTTTTGATCTTTTATGGGGGAGTTGAACATTCCCTTTTTATAAAACTTTTGCATACTCCTATTTAACTTTAATAGCTCTTTATCTTCCTGAAATCTGGATGTTTTATCAATGCATCTTCTATTCAGCTGTTAGCAAGAACTTTCACTTATTCCATAGCTTTGCGCTATATGGAAATATGTACGGTATTTACACAAATATTCGAGTGCTATTAATAAATATGCATTATTTATTTGGTTTTCCTCCTCTTGCCTTTTTCTTGGCCTCTTCCTCTATTAAAATTTCTATTATTTTTCCAATGTTTTTCCTTTTACTCCTCTTAGTCTTCGAAGCTTCTCTTCATCAAGTTTACTTACCTGCTCAAAATTTATACCTTCCCTAATATTGCTTCTACTACTTGTTTCCTAAGTTATCCAAGAAGTCTATTGTCTGTTCAGATACGAGGTAGCTGCTGCCATTTGAAATATTTTATTCACCTAAAATTACATTCTACCTATTTTAAAAGTAGTTTAAAAAAACTTTATAGACTGCATACAAAAGACCTAACATCTTTAGCAATGCCTTCATAAATCCTTACTAAATCCTCACTTAGCATTGAAGGGTCTCCACAATCAGAAGCACTACATATTTGCGGATCTAGAGGAACTCTGCCCAAGAGTTTGACTCCCAGCTCTTCAGACATTTTTTTTGCACCACCTTTTCCAAATATGTGTATTTTTGAATTATCTTGAACAAAATAGCTCATATTTTCCACAATGCCGATAATTGGCACGCTGAGCTTTGTGAGCATATCATAAATTTTTTGTGCATCGACTAAAGCAAGCTCCTGTGGAGTTGAAACTATTATTGCTCCAGTTAAACTAAAATTCTCCATCAGACTTAAATGTACATCGCCAGTGCCAGGAGGTGTATCAATGATTAAATATTCTATATCAGACCACCTTGTTCCCATTAGCAAATTGTAAAGTGCTTTTGTGATCATAGGTCCACGCCATATTGCTGCCCGGTCCTTATCAATAAAATAGCCAATTGAAATAGTATAGAGACCATGTTTCTCTATAGGCATTGCTTTACCACTCTGTATTTCTGGTTTTAATTTCTCAGTGCCCAACATTTTAGGAATCGAAGGACCATATATATCTGCATCAACTAGCGCAACTTTATGTTTTAATTCTGCTAACGAAAGAGCTAGATTTAGTGCAACTGTCGACTTACCCACACCTCCTTTACCAGAAGCAACGACAATTATATTTTTCACTCCTTCGATATGAAGTTTAGCTTTTTGTTGCCTAGCTTGTTTTTGACCAGTAGCAACTACAGTAACCTTCCCTACTCCCGGTATCGCCTTAACAGCTTGCTCACAATTTTTTCTTAATTCTTCATTTGGCTCAGTAACTTCAAGAGCAAAAGCAACATCTTTACCCTTAATAACAATTGAGGATACTACACCAACATTCTTACCACTTTTCTTCTCTATAACCTTTTTTAGGCTCTCTCTTACGATTTCCTCATTAACCTGTGTAAATTTTTTCCAGAACATATGATGAAATTTTTTCTATCGGTGTATACTAACATAGAATAATTAAACTGCACTGACTTTAAAGCAAGGTTACAAAAATATGCTAAATCATCAAAATTTAACACGAAAACAAAAAGGTTTGTATTTTCAGCTAAAAAGATCCATATGGAATGGAAGGAGCATCAGTAATATCTTGAAAGCAGCTTCAAGAAATGATTTACTAAAAGTTCTTATCACTGGATGTACTACACGATTTCCAACAGATGGAGTACGCACTTTAACACTGCTTAGCCTAGCCATACATGGAGACAATAATGAATGTGTTAATTCTATTTTAGAACAAGCTCAAAACAATGGTATACTACAAGATATTCTTACTACTGCAAATATTATAAACTATCAAAATGGTTTGATGTACACCTTAACATCGCTTGGCTTTGCCATACATCATAATAAGGGAAGGTATATTAATGTTATTTTAACAAAAGCCCAAGAAAATGGTATATTACAAGATATTCTTGCTTCTAGAAATATTGTACAGTATTTAAATATTATAGCGTATACTTTAACGCCATTTAGCTTTGCTATATATAAAGGCAATAACGAATGTATCAATTCTATTTTAATACGAGTTCAAAATAGTGATACACTGCGAAATATCCTTACTTCTAAAGATATTGTGCAGTTTCCAGGCGTGACGTATGTCATTAAACCACTTGCCTTTGCTATATATAAAGGTAATAATGAATGTGTCAATTCTATTTTAATACGAGCTCAAAATAGTACCATGCTACAAGATGCATTTACTGAAGTAAGTACTGTACTGTTTCCATATGGTAGATATACTTTGAATGCTTGTGAGCTAGCTATAGTTGTTAATGAGAACAATGCTAGTATTAGGACCGCATTAGATAATGTATCTATTTCTTCTAGGTATGTTAGAGAAAATAGCAAAGTTAATTAATTTCTTAAGTAACTCTTTCTTGCAAGTACTACTTTTTTATGTATTTGTTCAGGCAATGGCGTTAACTTAAGAGAATAAATTGTATCCGTTCAGAGGTGTGGTTTAAGAAACAACAGCTAGCAGGTTTTGAAAAGGGTTTAATTCCTTTTGTTTCCAAGTCAGATACAACGAAATTATCCGCTCAAGAAATCTATTCCCTCGCTCTGACTGTGCAAAATATGAATTCTTACGATAGACAACATAATGCCGTATCTGTCGCTCAACATGGTTATTCGTTAATGGAATATTCTCTGGGTCATCCAAAAATGTCCACATCATTGACTCGGATTTTATAATACCCTTTACCGTTCGTGAAGCTCCTTTTGCTTCAAGTATATAAGATATTTTTATCATGCAGTACTGTATGTATCTTCGTAATTCTTTAGCTTGCTTAGTGAACTTTGAAATACTAATTTCATTTTCTGACAAAGCGTTTTTTAATACAAACAATCCATTAGCTGCGTCTTTTAAACAATGGCCAAGTCTCATTACTTCACTATTCCAACTATGAGATAACCTCTCGAAATTTCTCAATAAGTGAGCCCAACAAATTTGTCGTTTTTCATCACTGAAGTGGTTGTAAACTGCATATCTGTCAGTAATTACCAGGTTTTTGTAATCACAAAATGCACTATTCTTTAAAAATTTCATTCCTCTTGTATCTGCTAACTTCATAAGACTTGCTTTATTGTTGGCAAACATCCAGCACCATCCCAATTTGCCTTTGTTGTAGTGACTGGTTTCATCAATATGCAAAATTTCGCTTGCTTTTATTTCTTCCTCTATTTGTTCATAGGCTTCTTTACATTTTGACGAAACCCTTGCTTCACTATTGGACACACTACCAACACTTATACTCATGTTAAAGATGTCTTTCATAATATTCGCTATTTCTCGCTTTGAATTCTTATAAAACCCACTTAGTGATGCAACTACTGACTTAACTCTAGGACCAAAGGTATCCGGTGTAACTCCTTCTGGTAATTTGCTACTCCTTCTTTTTCCGCATTTACGACAGCGACCATGTTCTAATTGATACTCAACTACGTAAGGCTTAATTTCTGGTAAATCAACTTTTTGATAGACATATGGTTTTTCCGATATTGCGATTTCTTCACCACACTCGCATCTATTTGGTAACTCTACCTTCACCACCTCATCTGCTTCCATTTTAGCTCGGCAATTCCCCTTATGTCCAACTTGACCACCTATCTTCCTGCCGCCCTCTGACTTATCTTCTGGTGTGTCTTTTTTTATTTTGTACAGCTCTTTTGAACTTGGTAAAGATGAATTCCTTGAGTTTAAGCCGAGTCTCTCTCTTAGTTCAGCATTCTCTATTTCTAAGATTTTATTTTTTTCTTCAAGCTTTGCTACTTTCTGCTCTAAGTTTTTACATAACTCTACAATACTGATCAACAATTGAAGCATCTAGCCTTACTTTACTATCAACATTTTGTGTTATTACTACTTTAATATATTATGTCAATTGTTTTTTATCCTTGCCACACCTCTGAACGGATACATTTTTTTTATCATTATTACTAACTACAGTAATAGCATATGCACATAATTCTGAAAAAGAGACTCCATTTTCTTTAGATAACTTATATAATTTTTGCAGACTTTCTTTGACTTTATTAGGTATGTTTCCTCCACGCTCCTTTGCAAGCCAGGAATCTTGATGGTGAATTGGATGAGTATCACCCTTTGGATCTCCTATGTATATTGCAAAAGGTGAACTTTGCCCTTTGAAATCACACTGTACAGTAAATTTTTTTATAGACTCAACCATTTAAAGACCTCTGCTTTTCTTTTTAACCGATTTTATAGAAGGTACAAGAGGTGGTTTTTTGATAAAATCTTGCCTATTGAAAACACTTTCTTTCCCTTCCAAAGCTCTGCGAACATCAGCTCTGCTCAATTGTGACTCTTGTGCTAACCTCATTCCATGCTTTACCATAATATTAGCATATGCTAGCACTTTTTTTACTAACTCTAGGTCACCATTCAACATTCGAACTAGTACTTGAAATATTTCTGCTAAAGTTAATCCGTCGGCACCTACAACCTTATTTTCTACAAAATTGATAGCTTCTTTAAATTTATATTCAATACCATAATCTTGAGGTATAAGGGTAACATAATCCGTATCTTGACTATTCATAACCAAAGCACTATCGCCTTTAAACTTATATTATATACATAAATACTCCACTATTTTATAGTATGGCACACTATAGTTAAACATTTATTAATAATATGCTCACTTATATACACAAATTAATTGATAAAAGACAAGGGTCAATATCAATCAGTGATTTTATGAATGCTGCTCTATATCACAAAGAGTATGGTTATTACATGAGTAAATTACCACTTGGCAAAGATGGTGACTTCATTACTGCACCTGAAATTAGTCAGCTATTTGGTGAAACAATTGCAGTGTGGATAATGAATACATGGGAAAAATTAGGAAAGCCATCAAAATTTTCTCTAGTTGAACTTGGACCAGGTAAAGGAACACTCATTCACGATATAATAAGAGTTACTAAAAAATACAGCTGTTTTTTTAGCTCAATGAACATTCACCTAGTTGAAATAAGTCCTCTTTTACAGAAAATACAAAAGGAAAAATTAAAGGGATTAGATATTAATTGGCACACAGATGTCGACAACTTACCAAATCAGCCAACTATTTTTTTTGCAAATGAGTTATTTGACGCCCTTCCAATTGACCAATTTATTTATCGTGATGAGCAGTGGTATGAAAATAGAGTAATAAAACAAGATGATGGCAGTCTTTCATTGTCACTCCAGTGCTTAACCAGACCAAAAACTGGATTCCAGACTGGAATGACAGGGGGTTTCAATGGTGCAGTAGTGGAAGTATGCCTAGCCGGAATCGAAATATTAAAGAAACTTGAGAATAAGATAGTCAATAACGGAGGAGCTGCCCTGATTATAGATTATGGTTATGTATATCCTGAATATAAGAGCACTTTGCAATCGATAAGGCAGCATAAATATACTAATTTTCTTGAAAACGTCGGTAATAGTGACATCACTGCACTTGTGAACTTTCAAGCGTTAAAAGATTCATTAAAATACTTAAATTGTGAGATTTTAACTCAAAGAGAATTTTTATATTTGTTTGGTATAAAGGAAAGAGCGCAAGCTTTAATGGAAAATGCAAGTAATGAACAGAAGAATAAGATCTTCAGTGAATTTTTAAGGTTAACTGAAAATATGGGTACTCTCTTTAAGGTAATGCTGATTCACCATTTGTAGTCTTGTGTAGTTCTTATGTTAAACATACAAATACTAAAAAATTTACAGAATAAAAAAGGTAAAAGAAACGTATCTGTTCAGCAGAGTAGCAAAATAAGATAGACAAGACTATCATAGGAACAAATAGGTGTCATGAAAGTAGCTGACACTGGCAAACAAAAAAGTTACTCAAATGACACCCTTTTGATGCACAATTTTTGGTGCATCACGTACTGATTTTCATCCAAGACGATGTCATGCAAGTAGCTGACACTGGCATCTAGCCTTTTCGCGCAAAAAACGTTGTAAAGTGTTTACCAACTTAGTTGGATCCCAGCTGGAATGACACTTGGTTATGCAAGAAATCTATTGTCAAAAAAAATTACTTCCGCATATTTTGAATCTGATTATAATGACAATTAGAGATATTTTAAGAGCTCAAAATCTCTCTTTGTCTGCAGACTTTCAGTTAACTTTTCAATAAAAAACGTAGCGTATCTTTTTCAGCGTATACACACGTCTGTCATATGTGCGCTGCATTTTTTTCTAATCTTTTTATACAGGAGGATTTTATGTCCAGAATTCCAGATACTTGACCTTTACTTTAGCTAATAACAGGCGCCTGTGATTTTTATAAAGAAAGTGTAGGAAATAACCAAAAACTGTTTCCAGGCATAAATTTGCCATGTATACCTAAAAAGTAATTATATTAGCATAATATTCATACTTATATGCCAATATTAATATTCTTTGAATTGAAGAATATTATGGAACAACAAGCATCAAACAAAGATATAGGGATTAAATTTAGACAGGATCAATAATGCTATATACCCCAGTTATGGATTATCTGAGTCAATAAAGCTTAGAAATAGAGGGCTTTTTCGACTGCATGGAATACGAAATTAATGTTGAAAAAATATGTACCAAAAAATTTATGTGGGATCTATGCCGAAGCTCAAATTGCATGACACCATTTATTTTTATGGTTTTGTCTATTTTATTTTGCCACTCTGCTAAACGGATACATTTAATTCCATTTTTATCGAGCAGATAATTGTCATATATTAGCTTAGTTCTCCTGTTATACTTAAATATAAATCAGCATAGCCCTAATTTTTTTATATATTTTACTTCTTTCTCTATATTTAATAATAGGCTTGAAAATAAATGGTAAACCTATAATTGTTAAGCTTAGAGCTAGGATTGAAAGTACACAAAAGGCTTTGTGTTTACTATGTAGCTCTTTCAAGTAAAGCATCAAAAACCTACAAAATTTTTTGTAATTTTCTTCAATATTTTTTTTGCTATGAGCCTTGTCAATAAACATATCTATTGCAGTATAATCATTACTACAATTAATTGCCCCTTTTTCTATTAATAGCTGAGCTATATCAAAATAATCCTTTTGAATAGTAAGATGCAGAGGTGAAAAACCTTGTTGATCACAAATATTCATATTGGCTTTTACTGCTAACAACATTCTTACAATTTCTACATGGCCTTTTTTAGCTGCAAGTAGCAGAGGAGTTCTGTTGCATCTAGTGACGGCATTAACGTTTACCTTAAGCTCCAATAAGAACTTAACTGCTTTAGTATCACCATTATAGCTAGCTTTATGTAACCTGGTGTTACCGCTACAATCTTGGTCATCTGCTTCTATTCCCTTTGAAACAAGAAATGTTACCATTTGCCTATTATTATGCTTAATAGCGCAATCCAGTGCATCAAAACCATGTTTGTTTTTTGTGCAAATAAACTCTTTTAACCTAGCTTTTGCTTGCTTTACAATAAGCTTTACCAGTTGCATTTTGTTGTTATATGCTGCTAGAAAAAGCGTAGTATTATTTTCTGCATCTTTTGCTTCTATGTTTGCACCTTTCTTTATCAGATATTCTATAATCTCTGCTCTACTTTCATAATGTGTAGTACATTGATAAATGGTCAAAAATAAAGGAGTACGAAAGTTGTTATCTTCACATTCAAGATTTGCTCCGCTATCAATTAAAATCTGGACGCTCTTTTTAGAACCGTATAATGAAGCTATGTGAAGAGGAGTATAGCCTTCCTCAGCATCTTTTTCATTAATTTTTGCGCCTTTTGTTATTAAAAAATCCATTAATTCTGTGTCATCTTGTAGTGTAGCAAGGTGAAGTGGAGTAAATCCATTTTTATCTCTAGAATTAATTGTCAGTTGATTAACAAGAAGTTTAGCAATTTTTTTGTGTCCATGCATAATAGCATAATGGAGTGGATTTCTATTTTCGTTGTCTACAACATTAAAGTCAGCTTCGTGCTCTAATAATGATTTTACTCCAACTAAATCGCCTTCTTTTGTAAACTTATGCAAGAGAGTGACTCCGCTTACATCTTTTGAGTTAATATCAAATCCACTTTCTACCAATTGATGTATGTCTTCCTCACACGCCATACCATTTTAATTAAACCCTTTTCGCATTAACAATACTCCCACTTAATTAAGTTTGAATGAATCTGTAAGAGAGAGATAAATGTTAGGGAGATTTGTGATAAATAGTAAGAAAAAGAACAGAAAGTCAAAATCTATCTAACACAATTAAAATCACTATTTTACCTGCTTTCTCTGTACTCTATCTCTACTTTTGCATTTACATTCGCTGAATCACTTTCCTGCTTTACAATAAGGAGATCCATATGTTTTTTATTTAGCTAAGCCACAATATTTTTTTAATTCTCTAAAATTCAAAATATTTCCCCAACCTTCTATCAAGCTACTCACTTTTTTATTCTCATTCCCAACTTCAATCTTTTTAGATTTAAGACGTTTAAGTACATTATTGAAATCATCTATGGTCACTGTCACTTTTAGCTCTTCATCTTCTGACTCTTCTTCGCAAATCTGATCTACAGCATGAAGTTTTGCTTCATTTACCAAATTTTCTAGATCAGCTCCTGAAAAACCATTAGTTTCTTCTGCAAGTTCTGCTAGATTTACATCTGGTGCCATTGGCACTTTCTTCGTATAAAGACCCAATATTTTTTCACGTAGGCTTTTATCTGGTAAAAGAATTTCAATATGTTTAGAGAGGCGACCTGATCTAATTACTGCTTCATCTAAACTTTCTAGACGATTAGTTGCAGCAATGACTGTCACGCCTTCTATAGGATTAAAACCATCAAGCTCGCATAAAAACTGATTTACAATTCGGTTGTGTTCTTCATCACTTCGTCCACTATTACTACGTTTTGTACAAACAGCATCTATTTCATCTATAAAGACTATGCAAGGAGCATTTTCTCTCGCTTTTGCAAAAAGATCTTTTATGTAATGTGCGCTGTGTCCAGCATATTTTTGCATACATTCAGATCCAGAAACGCTAATAAATTTAGCATTAGCTTCACATGCAATTGCACGAGCAATAAGAGTTTTACCATTTCCAGGTGGACCATATAAAATATAGCCTGTTGGCATTTTGCAACTTAGCATTTCAAGAGCTTTCTTCTTCTTCTCTGATATATGACCACAAATCATTTTTAACTCTTTTCTTACTTCATCTGAAACAATAACATCATCAAGTGTTACTTTTTTCTGCTTGTCTGGATCAACTATCTCTTCTAGAAGAGCCTTTTATTGCACAAACAAGATCATTTAATTTTTTTGAGCGCGTTGCTTTATTAACCGATTTTTTTTCATCACTCACTTCTTCAATATTTATTATGTTTGAATCTTGCTCGTTTTTAATCTCATTTTCAGCATCCAATTCAGCCGCTTTGTACGTAATATATTTAGCTATAGATGCAAATGCATACAAAATACTTACACACAATAACACCTTTAATACAGGCACATCAGGTACAATTAAATTAACCGCAACAATTGATGTTGCCATAGCAGCACCTAACAACAACATTGAGCCAAAAACGATATAACCTTGAATTTTCGCTTTTTTCAGCTGCATTAAGTATCCAGAGCCATTAGGATGCTTGAATGCATAAATATTCACTGGAGTTTTACCATGAAAATTCTTTAACCAAGGATCTGCATTTTTTCTTATTAGAATTGATATTGTTTTTCTACTTCCATTATCTGCAGCATAATGCAAAGGGGTATTGCCCTCTTTATCCATTACATTAACACTTATTCCTTTATTTAAGAAAAATTCTACTACTTCAACATGACCATTTTCAGCAGCTAAATGTAAAGGAATCTTCTCGCGCCTACTATCTTTCTTATTAACATCAGCTCCTGCTGCTACCAGAACTTTTGCTACGTTTTCAAAGCCACCTCTAGCAGCTACGTGCAACAATGTAAGTTCTTGACTAAATAAATGATTTACATCAGATTCAACTTTCCTCCACTCTTCATGTAGATCTTGATTCTGTTTCTTTAGTTCTTCTTGTATTTCCTGAATTATATTATCTTCATTTAAATCTGTCTTATCGTTAATTATACTCAGTACTTCTGCTAGTAATTGATCACTTGTCATAATCTCATCTTTAATCTTAAATGATATATTTAATTATTATATAATTAAAATAAAAATTCAATATTTATTTGAAACAAGGTAATAATTGGATTGTGAATAGCAAATTAGGTCCTATCATCCAAGTAGCCCCATCTCACACTACTGTCATCCCAGTGCCCAGACACCAGCCTTTCTTACCAACAAAAACTTAGCATAACTTTTGTTCTCAAAAAATTTCTTGATTCCAGTGGGCTTTGTTGCATAGCTCAGATAAAAAGAACTGGAAGTTACTGACGAAATTCACTATAAAACAGGCATTTAACCTACGAAAGAAAAATATGCCAACTAAAATGAAGGTCAGTAACTGCCATGGATATAACAGATTTCTGCAAGAAAGAGGAAATATTTTGTATCCGTTCAGAGGTGTGGCAAGGATAAAAAACAATTGACATAATATATTAAAGTAGTAATAACACAAAATGTTGATAGTAAAGTAAGGCTAGATGCTTCAATTGTTGATCAGTATTGTAGAGTTATGTAAAAACTTAGAGCAGAAAGTAGCAAAGCTTGAAGAAAAAAATAAAATCTTAGAAATAGAGAATGCTGAACTAAGAGAGAGACTCGGCTTAAACTCAAGGAATTCATCTTTACCAAGTTCAAAAGAGCTGTACAAAATAAAAAAAGACACACCAGAAGATAAGTCAGAGGGCGGCAGGAAGATAGGTGGTCAAGTTGGACATAAGGGGAATTGCCGAGCTAAAATGGAAGCAGATGAGGTGGTGAAGGTAGAGTTACCAAATAGATGCGAGTGTGGTGAAGAAATCGCAATATCGGAAAAACCATATGTCTATCAAAAAGTTGATTTACCAGAAATTAAGCCTTACGTAGTTGAGTATCAATTAGAACATGGTCGCTGTCGTAAATGCGGAAAAAGAAGGAGTAGCAAATTACCAGAAGGAGTTACACCGGATACCTTTGGTCCTAGAGTTAAGTCAGTAGTTGCATCACTAAGTGGGTTTTATAAGAATTCAAAGCGAGAAATAGCGAATATTATGAAAGACATCTTTAACATGAGTATAAGTGTTGGTAGTGTGTCCAATAGTGAAGCAAGGGTTTCGTCAAAATGTAAAGAAGCCTATGAACAAATAGAGGAAGAAATAAAAGCAAGCGAAATTTTGCATATTGATGAAACCAGTCACTACAACAAAGGCAAATTGGGATGGTGCTGGATGTTTGCCAACAATAAAGCAAGTCTTATGAAGTTAGCAGATACAAGAGGAATGAAATTTTTAAAGAATAGTGCATTTTGTGATTACAAAAACCTGGTAATTACTGACAGATATGCAGTTTACAACCACTTCAGTGATGAAAAACGACAAATTTGTTGGGCTCACTTATTGAGAAATTTCGAGAGGTTATCTCATAGTTGGAATAGTGAAGTAATGAGACTTGGCCATTGTTTAAAAGACGCAGCTAATGGATTGTTTGTATTAAAAAACGCTTTGTCAGAAAATGAAATTAGTATTTCAAAGTTCACTAAGCAAGCTAAAGAATTACGAAGATACATACAGTACTGCATGATAAAAATATCTTATATACTTGAAGCAAAAGGAGCTTCACGAACGGTAAAGGGTATTATAAAATCCGAGTCAATGATGTGGACATTTTTGGATGACCCAGAGAATATTCCATTAACGAATAACCATGTTGAGCGACAGATACGGCATTATGTTGTCTATCGTAAGAATTCATATTTTGCACAGTCAGAGCGAGGGAATAGATTTCTTGAGCGGATAATTTCGTTGTATCTGACTTGGAAACAAAAGGAATTAAACCCTTTTCAAAACCTGCTAGCTGTTGTTTCTTAAACCACACCTCTGAACGGATACCTTTTTTGCCTTCTCTATCATCATAATTTAAACTCGGTGCAGGATCTAAAAAATATTGGATTTTTTAATGATGTTTTCAAATCTTGAAAATCGTTCTCAATATCACTTAAACAAGATTGTTGTCCATATACAAGAGGCGCTACAAGCAGCAACAGAAATAAAACAGACAAACATTTTTTTACTATAAGTCTCATGCAGCTTTACAAATTGCCCACAATATAACTAAATTAACATAATACGCATAAAATGTTTACTTTTTTTCAGCTAATCAAGGCTTGCTACAGCTACAATTAGTACTTTTATCATTACATTTTGGTGTTAAGTCAGGATAGAACGTAAGTATAGCGTCATTCTTTCTCACAAACACTGATTGATAATTGGCATCTTCCATTTTATACAGACACATTCCATCTTTTCCCAATTCCTTAAACGCCTTAGTTGCAGAAACTAAAATATCATCAGCATGAAGGTTATGTGCATACCCATTTGGGCACTTAACTTTTACTTCTCCACCCTTACCTAAGTATTTCATTCCAAACGTGTAAACAGGTGGCTTAATATCTAATTTATTGCACAGAGATTTATTACCCCAAATTGCACCCGCCCACTTATTTTCTTGAGCCTCAACATATCTACCTACAAAATGCATACCACCAAGTCCCAATCTATCTGGTTCACCACAAAAAATATGTCCAAATCCTATAGTTTCTTTCTCAACTCCGCTATTTGTAAACCAAATCTTAGTCAATTCATCTTTAAATAACCCCAAGCCTGCATTTGGTGTAGCCACTTGATGATCGAGCTTATCGTATATCCTTTTCAGCACTTCTTGATGCTGCGGACAATCAAGTAAAATTCTGAAATCTTCTTCATCAGGGTGTGTTCCCCAATCTCCACAAACTCTTAATACTCCTCTATCAAAATCAGTCAGCTCCGGAAGTGGTGGAATATAGTCTGGATCTGAAGAATCTGTTTTGAAAAACGGCTCAAAACTAATTCGTGAATTTGTACCATCAAGATAGTGCTCCTTAATGTAAAAAACAAATCCTATTACTGGTATTATCAAGCACAAGATTAACTTAGCTATTTTCGACATAATCATATTCATAAAGAAGCTAGGGTATAAGCAACAACTTAAAAAAGTTTTAATCTAATGTTGATCGCAGTCCTGGCATCTCATCACCACTTAGCCAACTTAAAAACGCTCCCCCACCAGTTGAAATATATGTAAAATCTTTATCGGCAAGACCTGCAGCATTTACTGCAGATAGGCTATCTCCTCCCCCTATTACACTGGTTAATTTTCCTTCGTGTGTCAAATCACTTACTACTCTCATAACCTCTACTGTACCATTTGCAAAAGCTGAATGTTCAAAAACACCAATAGGTCCGTTCCACAGCAGAGTTTTACTGCTTGCTATTATACCGCTTATTGTGCTTAAAGTTTGAGGTCCGATATCTAAAATTATATCACCGTCCAAAATGGATTCAGTTTTTCTTAAAACGCCAGTGCTATAATCAGAATTTACTGCAACCAAAACGTCTTCTGGCACAACTATTTTGCAATTGTTTTTATTTGCCGTCTCAACAATATCGTGCAGAAGATCATCAACACCATTTTGAAAAAAAGACTTGCCTATATTAACTTTATTAAATAACAAAAAATTATTAGCAATTGCGCCGCCCAGAATAAGGTAATCAACCTTTTCTGCTAGCTTTATAAGCATTTTTATTTTAGTTGATATTTTAGCTCCACCAACTATCGCAGTAATAGGTTTAGCGTCAAACGATATAGCTTGCTCAAGATACTTTAGCTCATCTTGCAAGCAAAATCCTGCATAAGAAGGTAAAAATTCCGTAATGCGTGAAATAGAAGCGTGAGCTCTGTGAGAGCAAGAAAACGCATCATTTATATATATATCTGCTAGAGATGCTAATTGTTTAGCAAAATTTGAATCATTCTGCTCTTCTTCTTTATAAAACCTCAGATTCTCTAGTAATATTATATCTCCTCCATCCATCGCATTTATTGCTCTTTGTACTCTCTCACCAATACAATCATCAATAAATTTCACTTCTTTGCTTAGCAGCCGCGATAAAGTTTCAACTACGTTTTTTAGCGATAAGTTACTGTCTTTGGCTTTTGGACGCCCAAAATGTGAGATAACAATAACTTTTGCACCCGCATTTGCTAAATATTGAATGGTAGGTAGAGCTCTCAAAATACGAGTGGCATCACAAATTCTTCCATTTTTTATAGGAACATTGAAGTCAACCCTGAGCAGAACATTTTTATTGTGAAAATCACAACTCTCTATGCTAGGTACATTTATCATAAAATTAAAGAGCTATAAAATCACTATACAATAGTTTAATCCAAAGTAAAGGAAGGAAATTTGAATGCCAAATAAATTAATAAATAGGAAAATTACTACAAATCCTTTCAACTTTAGTTTTTACTGCTCTTTCAATATCAAGGCTATTTCCATCAATTAATCCCTGAATTATTTCATTTATCAGATCAGCTATCTCTTTAAAATCTTTTTTCTCAAGTCCGCGTGTTGTCTCAGCAGCGGTACCAAAACGGAGCCCTGAAGTAATGGTTGGTTTTTCTGTGTCAAACGGCACGGAGTTTTTATTGCAGGTAATTCCAGCTCTTTCAAGGCTATTCACAACGTCTTTTCCAGTCAATTTCCGTGATCTTAAATCAACTAGCACTATATGAGAGTCAGTGCCACCGGTTATAATGTTCAGCCCATGCCCTTGCAGCGCTTGAGCTAACACTTTCGCATTTTCCACAACTTTTTTACTATAAGTTTTAAACTCTGGCGCTAATGCTTCCTTAAATGCAACAGCTTTTGCAGCTATCACATGCATAAGCGGTCCACCTTGCAACCCTGGAAAAACTGCAGACTGAATTTTTTTATGTAACGCTTCATCATTTGTCATTACCACTCCGCCACGAGGACCTCGTAGAGTCTTGTGAGTTGTTGAAGTTATAACATGCGCATATTTGGCAGGTGATGGGTAACAACCTGCAGCAATAAGCCCTGAATAGTGAGCAATATCTGCAAGCAGATATGCACCAACTTTATTCGCAATTTTGCGAAAGCGCTCGAAATCTATTTCTCTTGGATAAGCAGAAGCACCAGCAATGATTAGCTTCGGTTTATGCTCCAGCGCTAGCCTTTCCACCTCATCCATATCAAGCAGGTAAGTGTCTCTATTAACTGTATACTGGATCGACTTAAACCACTTACCAGAAAGGTTTGGTGCTGCACCATGAGTTAAATGTCCACCACAATTCAGTGACAATCCAAGTATTGTATCACCCGGAGCAAGTAGTGAAGCAAACACTGCTTGATTTGCCTGAGAACCAGAGTGAGGTTGAACGTTTGCAAATTTAACACCAAACAGCTTACAAAGCCTTTCTATAGCCAGATTTTCAACTTCATCTACATACTCACAGCCACAGTAATATCTTTTACCAGGATAACCTTCTGCATATTTATTAGTCAGAAAAGAACCCTGTGCTTCCATCACTGCTTTACTTGCAAAATTCTCCGATGCAATCAATTGCAACTGCGATCTTTGACGCTGCAGTTCCTTCTCTATAGAGAGATAAACTTCATTATCACAAGACTTTAAATTATTTCCAGAGTTACAAATCCTTTCTGAAGCAATTGTCATAAGACCTTTTCCTTAACCACATAAATCCAAAAACAGCCAAAAGCAGACATACAGGAATAATTGATATTGCTTTTACCAGCAAATCAGTACCATACAAAGGATTTCCTTGTATTACCGTTCCATTCCAACATAAGTCTATTATTTTTGCAATTCCAGTATGAAAAAAATAGCCAAAAACCATAACTATCATGTTTGATACAGCTGTGGCCAAGCCTACCAAGTTATTGTTTACATAACTTATTGCCTTGTAAATAGTAATTACCTGATACCCAGATGCAAAGCCGATAACAAGAAGTGTAGGTAATGCAATATATAAACCGCCAACTTGTGTAAAAAGCAAAAGAAAGCTAGCGATCATTGCAAAAGAACACGCAATAATCACCTCGTAATGTTTGTCTGGATACTTCTCCAGTAAATAAGCGAGAAAGAATGATCCAGCCCCCATACCTATAAACATAAGGGAAGAAAGCGAAGATGCCAGATCCCCGGTCATTTGATATGCTTCACATAAGAACGCTTTTGCCCAACCATCAGCAAAACCTTCTAATGGTCCAACCATTAAGCCACCAAAAAAGCTGATTAGAATGATATGTTTATTGAAAAGTACAGTCTTTAAATCTTGAAGTATGTTGTCATTTCTACTCTCCTCTATGTTACTTTTTGGCGTTATTAAAAGCAACAACAGAGCAAGCAAACAACCAAACGCTGAGAAAGTATATATAACATAATTCCAACCAAATTTATTGAGCAAGAAGTCTAGAGGTAATCCACCATAAATAGCTCCCAGTAACCCTATTATTATAGATAAACTAGCCATCCTTGCTGATTTTTCTTGTGAGAAATACATACTTGCAACTTTAAAGAGCCCAATTGCCGAAGCAGATGACCCAACTCCAACAATCATTCTACCAAGTATTGAGTAATACCACTCATCAAAGCATATTAGTGGTAATGTCCCAGCAAACGTTAAGACAATACACGCAGGCAAAACAAACTTTGGCCCAAATCTATCAAGGGCAAGACCAACAGGTATGTGAGCAAGCGTATAGCCTATATAATATAGCCCACCAAATTGACCAACATCTGTAATACTTATGTTAAATTTCGTTATTAATTCAGGTGCGATTATATTTGGAATTACACGTAATATATACTGGTATGCATAAAATAGTGATGCTAGCAACCATATGAAAAAGTTTCTCTGCAATGCTGATATTACCTAAAAACAGGATTATAGGTATTTTATCAGCAAGGAGCAACACTTTTGTAGATAGCTACTCTAATCCGAGTATCTTTCTAAAAGAGACCTTTTAGCATATCTATAACTGGTTCATGGATAAGGTATATGAAAAAAATTATACCACAGATGATAAGGATTTTTATAATTTTACCCTTGTTCATCTTAAGCTTTATTTTTTTTACTATAAGTTTTAGTTTTGTTACAAAATTCATTTTACTTACGCTTTTATTTCGTGATAACAATTATATTTTAAATAATATAATTTTCAATGAAATTCAGTATCAGAAACGCTGCAGTTAACTAAATATTAACCTTTTCGTGTGTAAAATATAATATAAAAGCAAGGTGAGTGAATGAATATAAACACAGCAGACAACACACTACAAAACTACACAACAAAATACATTGAACAAACATTTACCGCACACACAGGCAATAGATACGACAAGTTGTACAGGGAACTCTTAAGCAGCTTAGAAGAAATAATAAAGCTTACTATAAACGAAGCAAAACAATATGATGAAAGCCTAGAAGAATTACATAACGATTCAAGATTTAATAAGAAATTTGTTCAAGCCTTCGCCAAATATCAGGTGATGGAATTCTTAAACACTCATCCAAAGAAGAAAGAGATCGTTGCAGAATTTAACGATGAGCATCACATCAACGAAAGCGATTTAAAAATTTTAAAGGAAGGAAAAGATTTAGTGAATAAAATAAACGATATTAACTTAATCCAACAAAATGAGAAAAATGAAATATTGAACATTAGAAAGGTACTTTCTAAATCAATAGGAATGCCCTCTTCGAGAACTGAAAAATCCAAAGCAACTTTAGTAGAAAGTCCTGAAATGGTAAAATAGACGTACTTAATTTTTTTTAATTGGAAAATACTTTTAATCCTATGATACCCAGCACTACCAAAGCAAGGGAAAATAAACGCCCCAAATTTACTGGGTCATTAAAAAACATTATTCCTATTATCGCTGCACCTATAGAGCCTATACCAGTCCAAACTGCATAAGATGTTCCAAGAGGAATAGACTTCATTGCTAACGATAGCCAGTAAAGACTCACAGAACCGCTAACTAAAATAATTACTACAGGTATAACACGAGTAAAGCCATTGCTATATTTCAGTGCTGTGGTCCATATTATTTCAACCAAACCAGCTAATAGCAAATACACCCAAGCCATAAATCAACTCTATCTTACTGAAATATTATATATAGGAATATTAAAAAGTTAACTTAGCATTTCGCATGCTTTAGTAATACTATCACATCCAATTTCTAATTGTTCCTGAGAGGTTGCATAAGAAATTCTGATAAAATTTTTCAGACCAAATGCAATTCCTGGAACAACAGCAACTAAATGATCTTCTAATAAATATTCGGCAAAATCAAGATCACTATTTATTACTTTACCACTTTTCGTACTCTTACCCAATAAACCTTCACATGAGACAAACAAATAGAATGCACCTTGTGGAATAGATGCTGACAAGCCTGAAGCAGAATTTAGCTTTTTTACTACAAAATCTCTACGGTCCCTAAAGATTTTTGTTCTTTCTTTCAAAAAACTATGATCACCGTTTAACGCTTCAACTGCTGCCGCTTGTGCTATTGAATTTGGGTTAGAAGTACTTTGAGACTGCAGTGTAGAAATAGCTTTTACTATATCACTCCTACCTGCAATATAACCTATTCTCCAGCCAGTCATTGCATAGGCTTTTGATACTCCATTGACCACAAAAACTCTATCATAAAGTTTTGGCTCAATCTTAGCAATGGTAAAAAACTTTTCGTCGTATACTATGTGCTCATAAATATCATCTGTAACAACATTCACATGTGGATGTTTAAGCAATACTCTCGCTATGCTTTTCAATTCATCATATGTATAGACAATTCCTGCTGGATTGTTCGGTGAATTAAGAATTAACCATTTAGTTTTCTCAGTTATATTGCTTTCCAGTAACTCCGGTGTAAGCTTAAAGTTTTGTTTGCACTCTACAATAACTGGCAGTCCGCCAAAAAGATTTACCATATCAACATACGAAACCCAATAAGGAGCTGGTATTATAGCCTCATCTCCAGGGTCAATTGTTGCCATAAATAAGTTGAATAACACCTGCTTAGCACCTGCGCCGACACAAATTTGGTTCAGTGTATATTCTAGATTGTTATCCCTTTTTAACTTATTGATTATTGCCCCTTTAAGCTCATGCGTTCCATCAACAGCAGTATATTTAGTTTTGCCTTCATTTATCGATTGAATAGCTGCCTTTTTTATATGATCTGGAGTGTCAAAATCCGGCTCTCCCGCAGCTAAAACGCAAATTTTCTTTCCTTCGCTTTTTAGTCTGTTTGCCTTATCGGTCACAGCAATTGTAGGCGACGGTTTTATCAGAGACATCCTCTTTGCAAGGTCTGACATAATCTCACTAAAGTTAAATAAAAATGATAAACTCTACACAACAAAAAAGCTAGAAGTTTTATTATTTTACATAAAGGTTGGTATTTTTGTATTCTTAAATATAGATATTAAAAAGCTTAATAAATTGAAAAAGGCAAATAAACCCCTGTATAGCGAGTTTTAATAATATAAATTGGCACTGTAATAATGTGCTAACGCTTAAAATAAGAGCGATTTGGCTGAATGTAGAAAAAATAAAAAAGACATGCAGCCGCTATAATTTTTTGTAATTTGCCAATAAATATTTGAGTTTTTTTACTGAATTTTGTCGTTGAGCCCAAAAACAAGGATGAATACTCTTATCGTTATAGTAAGGAAGAGAATGAGGTTTGTCAAGTAAGGTTTTCATTCCACCCTCATAAAGGCTTTTCATACAAGAGTTTTAGTAGTTTCTTACTAGGTCCACTAATTCAGCAATATTTTCAACCGGAGTATCAGGAAGCACTCCATGTCCAAGATTAAATATAAAAGGTAACCCTCTAAAACAATCTATTATACGCTTTGCTTCTTCAATTGCTTCTGACTTATTGTAGGCCAAAAGACTAGGATTAAGGTTCCCTTGCAGAGGAATTTTTAGATTTTCTTTCGCCCATTCTATTGGAACATTATAATCTATACTTACTGCAGATACGCCTGTTTGTTCGCAGTAATCTGTATAAAGATTTTCAGCAGAGCGCGGAAAACCTATTATTGGAAAATTAGGAAATCTACTCTTTATTGCCAAAACAATTTCCTTTGTTGGCTTGATGATGTATCTTTCAAATAGTTTTCCCTTCAATACACCAGCATTGCTGTCAAATAACTGAATAACATCTGCTCCAAACTCTATCTGTTTGATCAGATAAATAATTGTCGCTTCCGTTATTTTTTTTATTATTTCCTCTAGTGCCAATGGACAAAAATTTAGCACCTTGGAAAAAGTTTTACTACCACCGCCCTCTATGATGTATGAACCTACCGTCCACGGCCCTCCAGCAAAGCCTATAAGCGATTTTTCTTCTGGCAACTGGCTTCTTACTTCTTTTATAGCATTTAGGATTGGTAATGTGTTAGATTCAATTCCTTGTAGACTCTTCAATTCTTTAGCACTTTCTATAGGTCTTATTATTGGACCCACACCTCGAATAAAATTTACATTACAACCTAAAATGTCAGCTATTATCAAAATATCAGAAAAAATTATCGCTGCATCCATGTTGAACCTTCTTATTGGTTGTAACGTTAACTCTGTTACCAAATCTGTGCTATAACATATCTCCATGAAATTATTCATGTTTTCCACTGCCTTCCGATACTCAGGAAGAGACCTACCAGCCTGACGCATTAACCAAATAGGAACTTTTTCATCTGACTCGTTCTGGCTGATGATTCTTGCTATTTTTGCTTTACTTCTTTTCAATCTACTTTATCTACTTCTTATCTAAACTAAAGTATAACAGTAGTAGTAGTTCTATCAATAAATTGTTATTAACTTAAAATTCAGTAAAAGTTAGTATTACTTAGTTTGTGGATAAATATGTTAATAACTTCTCTATACTATTGATTTTCCTTTATGATTTATGTGTATAAGTAAGATGTCTAGAATGTTAGTAATTTTCTTTTATGGAAAAAAGCTTTACTATCATGGATTGTTATATAATTATGTATATGTCATTGAAAAAATTGTTGATCAATTGTTAGTATTTTATGTCAACAAATAATTCACAAATTAATTTGACATTATTCACATGCTTATTAAACATTTAATAACAGTTTTCTTGATAGACCTTATCTAAAGATATTTTCACCATTGAAGGGAATAAATTGAATAAGAAAAGAACTTTAGTAGAAAAAATAGCATACAGAATTTTTCTCTTTCTCTTCAACAAAACTTCTGTGTTAAAAAAATGTGCGACTGAGGCATTAATGGGTGATCTGTCAGGTCTTGACATACTTAATAGTCTATTAAAATTCCGTGATTGTAGTATCATGGATATAATGACTCCACGTAAGGAGATATGTGCAGTAGACATTGAATCGAGCAAGGATGAGGTAATAAAGAAGGTGAAAAACACTTACCATGCTAAGATACCAACTTATAAGAATAACTTTGACAACGTAATAGGCTTTTTTTACGTAAAAGATATCATTTTCAATAAGAATAAAGATTTTAATCTGAGAAATATTATACAAAATGTAATATTTGTCCCAGCCTCAATGAAAGCAACAAATCTTTTTGTTAGAATGAAATCTTCCAAGTCATATTTAGCTATTGTACTGGATGAATATGGTGGAACTGATGGTTTAATTTCGATAAATGATCTTATAGAAGAATTGATACCAAATATTGATAACGAGAATGAGGCAAATTCAGAACACACCATTACTGAATCATCTCAAAATAAGTTTGAAATATCGGCAAGGGCCCTTATAAAGGATATAGAAGAAAATCTAAAAATAGAGTTATGTGACTCTGAAGAGTATTATGCCACACTTAGTGGTTTGGTTCTTTCAATTGCTGGTAAGGTACCTTCTGTAGATGAAGTTATAAGATATAAAAATGGTATAAAATTTATCATCAAGGATGCAAATGAACGATACATTAACAAAATAATACTAGACTTAAGTGATTACAAAAATTAAATTCAATATTTTTTAGTGAAAGGTACTTTATCTTGGAAGTAGGGGACATAGTAGCCAGGTATGCAATTTAAACAATTTCTTAATATACAAAAGTTTGTAGTTCTATACGTTACTGTTTGATAATTAAGGTGGGAATAGTTTTATTGGTACAAAGTTATAAAAATTAGTTGTTTAAATATTTTTAGCGATCTGTAACTTTCAAAAAGGGAGTGTTAAATAAACCATACGCGTCAAGTTAAGAAGAAGTGAGGTAAAGTTGATGTAAAGAAAAGAAAAAGAAGATATAAGTTCTCTTAAATTTAACAAAGAAAACGGAGAACTTATACAATGAAAAGAATAGTTTGCATCTCAAAAAAGCTCAAAGAGTTTTTTAATGAAAAAGCAGATAAAATCTCAGCTAAAACAGGGTTCATAAAAAGAAAGAGGAAGCTAAAAGGCTCGTCGTTCATAAAAGCCATCGTTTTGGGTAATATGGGAGTTGATAATTGTAGTATAGAGACAGTGTGTCAATTATTGAATGAAGACTCGATAAATATAACAAAACAAGGTCTGGACTTTAGATTTACCAAGGAAGCAGTGGAATTCATGAAAAGAATGTATTTTAACGTTACTTAAAAATACCTTACAAGTTGATTGCAGAATCTTGAAGCACTTTGGAGGTATTAAATTATTAGACAGCAGCTATATTAGCTTACCTAACAGTATGGAAGACATGTATAAAGGTTATGGTACCAGCTACAGTGGTTATGAAAGCAATACTAAGTCTGGAATAAAGTTACAATTAGTTTTTGACTACCTAAACCAGACATTAGACCAGCTTAATATAACTTGAAGGAATAAGGTCAGATCAGGGTTATAGAAGCCATTTAAGCAATATATCGAGCAACGATTTACTAATATCTGATTTGGGTTATTTCGTGCCAAGTTCTTTTGAGCAGATCAGTCAAGCAGGAGCTTATTTTATCAGTCGTTATAAATCTGATACGAATATATATGATATAGAGACAGGTCAAAAAATAGATTTACTAGAACATTTGGAAGATCGATCTTTTCTAGAACAGGAGGTATTGTTAGGAAAAGAGACAAGGGTTAAAGTGAGAATTATATTTAAAAAACTAACTGAAGAACAAGCTATGGCTAGAAGAAGAAAGGCTAATAGGTTAGCAAGATCACATGATCTTCTCAAAGGAACCAAAAGTTACTAAATTGGTTGATATTTATAACTATAGTATTTTCTAAAATGGATGATAAAGTTCCATTATGGTATTACCAACCAAAAGCTGTAAGTCTGTATATTTATACATGAGAGGTCTGAGGCGGCTTTTGATGGTATGCCAACAGTATTCTATAGGATTCAAATCTGGTGAATATGTTGGAAGATACAGCAAATGACAGCCAAAAGACTCTATTAATGATTTTGTTTTAGTGGTCTTATGAAATGTAGCATTATCCATAACTATAGTTGTGCCAAGTGGCAATTTAGGTAATAACATCTTCTCCAACCATGTATTGAATACCTCTTTGTCACACCCACCTTTGAAAGTCATTGGTGCAATAAATCTCTTTCCAATCCACCCGGCTACTATACTGATTCTCTCTCGAGTTCTCCCTGGAATATCTGCATAAATTTTCTTTCCTCTTGGAGCGCGTCCATATTCTCGGTATAACTTATTATCAACTCCTGCTTCATCTATATATAAGATGCTGGAATGGTCTATTTTTGAGATTTTATCAATAAATTGCTCCCTATCTTCTTGATTGCGCTCTTGATATAGTGTGACTTTTTTTTAAAGTAATTTTTAGCTGTTTTAGTCTATACCAAATTGAGTTTATTCCAAATCCAAGATTTTGTTTCATCTCTGCCAGAGTATGATCTGGATTCTTTGTAACATATTCTTCGAGTATTTTGGGGTCTATTTTTCGAATAAAGCTACCGTTTTTAGATGGCTTGAGGCTTTCACCAGCAGCTTTCTTTTTTAACCAACGGTACAGAGTTGCTATTCCTATCTCCATAAGCTCTGCTACCTCAACCTTTGTCTTACCTTTTTCTATCATCAATACTGCCTTTTCCCTTAAATCCACACTATATGCCATTATAACTCAAATACTTTATTATACCTTTATCATTTACTTTAGGAAATACTATACTATAGTATATCAGAGTGAGTTGGTGCTTCCCATTCTACGTTATTATGGTCAATTATTGCTGCTTTTAATCCTTCAACTTCTCCCCTTAGGTGATCAAGTTCTTCTGCCCATGTTCTATAGTTTTTATTATTATCAATAAATCCATCCTGTTGAATTAACTCATTCAAATGAGATAAACCTTTGGCCAAGCGTTGGTTTGTATCAAGAGACTCTTTTCGAAGTTGTACTATGTTTTTCATAAGTGAGACATTCAAATTAGAAACAAACTTCTCATTTAAATCGTAGATTAACTTATCCATAACTTGATAGACGTAATGAATTGTTGCAATTTTATCTTCAATGTCCTCAAAGTTTGTGGGCTTAACTTTAACTTCTATATTGTCTATTTCTTCAAAGTTGAAATCGCTCATTTGGTTTATTGCTTCAAAGTTATTTTCGCTTTCTTGTTTACTGTTGTTACTCATGTTAGCTCCTATTGAAATAGCATATACAGACTGGTATGAGGCTGTTACTTTCTTATACTTTACAACATGTCATAATAGGGTGGTGCCTCCTCAGGTAACATATCATTTAATTTAGCGGTTAAATCTGCTAGATCTTTTTGTAACCCTTTACTTTTGTTGCCTATAATATCTTGCAAACTTGCAACTTTATCTTGCTCTTCTTTTAACATACTATTCAACCTATTAATAAGTTGTTCATTAATATTATTAGCTAATTCATCAAATGCTTTTTTAACAGTATCACCACTAACCGCTTTCTTAAAGTCCTGTATATCCTTACCACTACCTGTCTTAAGTGTAATAAGACCAAGAGCGCTTATAAGTTGTTCTTCATTATTAGCACTTTGTAAAAGGTTTTGCGAGTTCTCACTCATATAAATTACCTCCATAAATTATTAAAGTTTAAATTATTTTTTAGTTTCACATGCACACTGTTGATTTATCAATATCCAAGTTCACAATAAATGATCTGTTACTGCAAACTCAGCATTAACATCTTGAAGAACGTAAGTTGATGGATGTGCATCATTCCAATTTGCTTCACTCTCCTCAGGAAGCATTCGTTCAACCTTACTCATAAGGTCTTTTATTTTTTCATTTTGCTCGTTAAATTTCTCCTTCAATGCATCAAGAATAGCTTTAGAATGACCTTTACTATCAAGATTACCAATCACAGATATAACTTTCTCGTGAGGCAATTTGTGAATAATATCTTTAAGCTCTCCTGCACCTAAATTATCCAAAAGTTCTTTAAACTGCTCATGAGACATACTATGAGCAAAAGCTTTAAGTTTTTCTGGGTTGTTAACTAAAGACTTAACAACCATCTGAATCCTATCAGAATCATCAGTTAACTCTCGAGCTACTATTGCAAGTTTCTCATGGTCTAGCTTATTAATTAAATTATGTAATTTATCTCCTTCTAACATTTTTACTAGAGTTGGAAGTCGATCTTTTAATGCTTTATGTAAAAGAGTGTTGAAAGCTTTCTCATCTGCATCTTTTATTAATTCTACAAACTGATCATTGCTCATTGTATTAATAACTTCCTGAAACTGATCCATTTTCAAGTGAGGGAAAATTTCTTTTACTTGATCTAGGTTAAAGTCTTTTACTAAGTTTGCAACCTGATCCTTATTTAATAAGGGGACTATTATTCCTAACTTTTTTGAATCCAATGTGTGAGTAAGGGCTTGTAATTGATGATTGGTTAGATGATCCACTAAAGCTAGGAATTGGTTGTCTGTTAAGTTCTCTGCTAAAGCCTGCAACTGGTTTGAGCTCAACTTAGGAACGATTTTTTGTAATTGCTCGTTGCTAAAAGTATTGGCAAGAGTTTTGAGTTGGTTGCTTGTGAGAACCTGAGCAAAGATTTTAGTAAACGTGTTAGATGACATCATTTCTTCCAATCCATTAGACAATATTATTTCTTTCAAATTACTATAATCATTATATGATATACTCTTGTTTAGTACTACACTGTGTAAGAGGCTAATAGTAGGCTCTTCAGAATCTCTGTCTATCATATTTCCTTGATAATCTGACAAGTAAATTTGATAATCATCACCGCTATTTTCAAGTGTAATATATTGGTATTCCACTGGTTCTATAAGAATACATGAGGATCCTTCTAACGATGCGGGTTTTATGCTTACCAACCTGTCATTAAAGTATGCAAGAGAAAGGCATGGTATTGAAGCAATTACATTTTTTGCTTGGTCACAGACACTAATGAAAGGATACTGTATTATTCCCGGTCTTACTTCAAATTTTGGGTAAAGAACACGCATTTCATCATCTGCAATATTAAATGCAATAGAAAAGTTGTTTGTACCGTTCAGACTTTTTTTTGCCGATTCAAAATCGAAGCTAGAGTCGGTTTTAATTCTAGATTTTATTAAACATTCACCTGACTCTTTATCAAATATACTTAATTCGTAACTTTTGCCTTTTACCAGAGATAGTACTTCATCTAATTCTACTCTATAATAATTTCTATCATCATTAAAATTATTATCAACAGATCTTTCTTGCTTCATTGTACAGAGGTTTAGCTTTTTTCCATCTTCTTTCAGGCACAACATTTCTACAGTAAATGTCTTAACATTATATGGCACAATACCTTCTTCAAGTTGGCACATCTGCAAGGGTAAACTTAATTCTATTTCGCTTTCATCATCTAACGCTTCAAAATTCACTTTGGCAAGATTATATTCAGAATATTTTTTCTGCCCTGTACCGTAGGGAGATTGTCGAAACTGTTCAAAAATAGGAATATCGTTAGTATCACTAAAAGATTCTCCAGGCACCATTTTAAAAACATGTTTTTTTCCACTCATAAGTATTACCAAACCAATTTAATTATAGCTATTCTAACATTTATTGATTAATTTATTACTAAGTTGATATATATTAGAATCATAATAACAAACATCACTTGTGTTAGGAAAAGTTATAAGAAGAAATAGGGATTTTTGGGAAAATAGATTAAAATAAGCTGCTTTGACAGGATTTATAGTATCCTAGGGATAATATGGATTGGTGGAGGCAAGCGGGATCGAACCGCTGACCTTCTGCGTGCAAAACAGATGCTCTACCAGCTGAGCTATGCCCCCAATTCTTGCTTAAAGCATAAATCACTCACGCTGAAATGCAAGAAATATTTATCTGTTATGCTATTACTCAATAGTGCGCAAACTCTGCATTTATGTATAATTCTCTATCTTTTTAGAGTTGTATCTCAGCTTTGCCAAATAAATCTGTTAATTAACAAGAAATTTTCCTTCAAAAATTTTTAATTAAATTATCACTAACGCAGTATATTATATAATTTATTTAACCACGCATGAAAATTTTAGTTTGATTAAAACAGATAAAAACTATATTACTGTTTAGTATATCTGAAAAATAAAATGATCCCGTAGCTCAGCCGGTAGAGCAACTGACTTTTAATCAGTGGGTCACGCGTTCGAATCGCGTCGGGATCACTTAGAATCTTAAAAGCATGCTAAAAGAACAGGACAAAATATTCACAAACTTAAATGGTAAAGAAACACCACTACTTGAGGGTGCAAAAAAACGTGGTAGTTGGCAAAAAACAAAGAAATTACTGGATTTAGGATCAGAAAAAATCATTGAGGAAGTAAAGAAATCTGGCTTGAGAGGTCGAGGGGGTGCAGGATTTTCTACTGGCCTTAAGTGGAGCTTTATGCCTAAAAATCCTTCAAAAGCGTATTTAGTAGTCAATGCAGATGAGTCAGAACCTGGTACGTGTAAAGATAGAGATATATTACGATATGAGCCACATAAGTTACTTGAGGGAATTCTTCTAGCTGGCAGAGCGATCAGCGCATCAGTTGCATATATTTATATCAGGGGTGAATTTTATAATGAATATTTAGTTCTAAAAAAGGCACTTGAGGAAGCCTATAAAGAAAACTTAATTGGAAAAAATGCCTGCAAATCAGGTTATGATCTTGATGTATTCATTCACAGAGGTGCAGGAGCTTATATATGTGGAGAAGAAACAGCTCAACTTGAATCAATTGAAGGAAAAAAAGGCTTTCCTCGCATGAAACCTCCATTCCCTGCGGGTGTTGGACTTTTTGGCTACCCAACCACAATAAACAACGTTGAAACTATAGCCATGGTTCCAGATATTCTAAATCGCGGAGGAGAGTGGTTTGCATCTCTGGGTAAACCAAATAATACTGGCACTAAGGTCTTTTGCATTTCAGGGAATGTAAATAATCCATGTAATGTTGAAGAAGAGCTCGGAATTTCACTGCGTGAATTAATTGAAAAATACGCAGGTGGAGTGAGAGGAGGTTGGGATAATTTACTTGCTGTAATACCTGGTGGGTCTTCAGTCCCATTAATTCCAAAATCTATATGTGATACTATTGAAATGGATTTTGATTCATTAAGGGCTGCACAATCAGGGCTTGGTACTGCTGCTGTAATAGTGATGGATAAATCAACTGACATAATAGCTGCAATAGAAAGATTATCACATTTCTATATGCATGAGTCCTGCGGACAATGTACACCATGCCGTGAAGGCACTGGATGGATGTGGAGAATTATGAGAAGAATGGTAGCAGGAAATATTAAACCTGGTGAAGTAGATAAGCTACTTGACCTTACAACTCAAATAGAAGGGCATACAATTTGTGCACTTGGCGATGCTGCAGCTTGGCCAGTTCAAGGATTAATCAGACATTTTCGTCATATAATTGAAGAGAGGATAGTAACTTAACTTATACTTTTAAATGATTTTACTACTTAGCAGCTAAAGTTAAGTATCCGTTCAGAGGTGTGGTTTAAGAAACAACAGCTAGCAGGTTTTGAAAAGGGTTTAATTCCTTTTGTTTCCAAGTCAGATACAACGAAATTATCCGCTCAAGAAATCTATTCCCTCGCTCTGACTGTGCAAAATATGAATTCTTACGATAGACAACATAATGCCGTATCTGTCGCTCAACATGGTTATTCGTTAATGGAATATTCTCTGGGTCATCCAAAAATGTCCACATCATTGACTCGGATTTTATAATACCCTTTACCGTTCGTGAAGCTCCTTTTGCTTCAAGTATATAAGATATTTTTATCATGCAGTACTGTATGTATCTTCGTAATTCTTTAGCTTGCTTAGTGAACTTTGAAATACTAATTTCATTTTCTGACAAAGCGTTTTTTAATACAAACAATCCATTAGCTGCGTCTTTTAAACAATGGCCAAGTCTCATTACTTCACTATTCCAACTATGAGATAACCTCTCGAAATTTCTCAATAAGTGAGCCCAACAAATTTGTCGTTTTTCATCACTGAAGTGGTTGTAAACTGCATATCTGTCAGTAATTACCAGGTTTTTGTAATCACAAAATGCACTATTCTTTAAAAATTTCATTCCTCTTGTATCTGCTAACTTCATAAGACTTGCTTTATTGTTGGCAAACATCCAGCACCATCCCAATTTGCCTTTGTTGTAGTGACTGGTTTCATCAATATGCAAAATTTCGCTTGCTTTTATTTCTTCCTCTATTTGTTCATAGGCTTCTTTACATTTTGACGAAACCCTTGCTTCACTATTGGACACACTACCAACACTTATACTCATGTTAAAGATGTCTTTCATAATATTCGCTATTTCTCGCTTTGAATTCTTATAAAACCCACTTAGTGATGCAACTACTGACTTAACTCTAGGACCAAAGGTATCCGGTGTAACTCCTTCTGGTAATTTGCTACTCCTTCTTTTTCCGCATTTACGACAGCGACCATGTTCTAATTGATACTCAACTACGTAAGGCTTAATTTCTGGTAAATCAACTTTTTGATAGACATATGGTTTTTCCGATATTGCGATTTCTTCACCACACTCGCATCTATTTGGTAACTCTACCTTCACCACCTCATCTGCTTCCATTTTAGCTCGGCAATTCCCCTTATGTCCAACTTGACCACCTATCTTCCTGCCGCCCTCTGACTTATCTTCTGGTGTGTCTTTTTTTATTTTGTACAGCTCTTTTGAACTTGGTAAAGATGAATTCCTTGAGTTTAAGCCGAGTCTCTCTCTTAGTTCAGCATTCTCTATTTCTAAGATTTTATTTTTTTCTTCAATCTTTGCTACTTTCTGCTCTAAGTTTTTACATAACTCTACAATACTGATCAACAATTGAAGCATCTAGCCTTACTTTACTATCAACATTTTGTGTTATTACTACTTTAATATATTATGTCAATTGTTTTTTATCCTTGCCACACCTCTGAACGGATACAAAGTTAAAGAATATTGATTTCCTTCCCTTTTAGGTGCTAATTCTACTTTTGCAATATCTTCAGCGTCTCTAATTAGCCGTTCTAACTTTTTCAGTCCAACTTCAGTGTTTATAAGCTCTCTCCCTCTAAATCTCATTGTGACTTTAATTCTATGTCCATGCACAAGAAAATCCCTTGCTTGACGCAATTTTGTTTCGTAGTCGTGATCACCAATATTAGGACCCAGTTTAATTTCTTTTATAGTTAATGTTTTTTGTTTCTTTTTTGCTTCACTTGCCTTCTTTTTTATATCATACTTTTGTTTGCTATAGTCCAGAATCTTACATACTGGAGGAGTTGAATCAGGTGTGATTTCTACCAAGTCTAAATTAACACTTTGTGCAACTTCCAAAGCTTGTTCTATTGGAACAATTCCGACCATTTCACCACTATGATCAACTAAGCGTACCTCCTTAGCTGTGATGAGTTCATTAATTCTGTTTTTATTGTTCTTTTTGACTTGCAAATTTTAGCTCCATTAATTCAAATTAATAATTTTTAACAGCAATTCAGTAGCATTCTCCAAGGAAAAAGACTCCTGTTTTTCCGATCCTAAATTTCTCACTGACACAGTTTTATTTGTAACTTCATTTTTGCCTATGATCCATAATATAGTTACCTTACTTGAACTATGCAAACGTATCTTATAGCTAATTTTTTCATTGGTCAAATCAGTTTTGATTCTCACACCTTGTTCTTTTAAAACGTTGCTGATTTCTGTAGCATAACCGTCAGCCTCATTTGTAATGGTCAGAATAGCAAGCTGTGTTGGAGCAAGCCAAACTGGAAATTTTCCTGCATAATTTTCTATTAAAATTCCAATAAAACGCTCAAAAGTTCCAAGAATTGCCCTATGTAACATGACAGGGTGATGCTTGTGCCCGTCTGCTCCTATATAAAAAGCTCCAAGCCGCTCCGGTAAAATAAAATCAACTTGCAACGTTCCACATTGCCAATTTCTACCTATTGCATCTTTCAAAACAAACTCTAACTTTGGACCATAAAATGCACCTTCACCAGGATTAAGTTCATAACTAAGCCCTGCTTCTTTAACTGCTTCAAGCAGTGCTCTTTCAGCTCTATCCCACACTTCATCATTACCTGATCTAGTATCTGGACGGTCTGAAAATTTCACAGAAATTTCATTGAACCCAAGTTCTGAATATACTTCTTTTAAAAGGTCACAAAACTTTACAGTTTCAGAATTCACTTGTTTTTCCATACAAAAAATATGTGCATCGTCTTGCGTAAAACCACGCACTCGCATCAGTCCATGCAATGAGCCTGAGCTTTCATTTCTATGGCATGTGCCAAACTCTGCCATACGTATCGGTAAATCACGATAGCTTCTGATGTGAGAATTAAAAATCTGCACATGACAAGGGCAATTCATGGGTTTTATTGCTAGCTTTTTACTTTCAGATTCATCAATAATGAACATATTTTCACGAAACTTATCCCAATGTCCCGATTTTTCCCACAGCTCTTTGCTTACTAAAATAGGTGTTTTTACCTCAAAGTAGCCATTGTTCATTAACTTTTTTCTGATGTAAGACTCAAGAACATTATATAAAGTATATCCCTGTTCATGCCAAAAAATCTGCCCAACAGCTTCCTCTTGAATGTGAAATAAGTCCATATCCTTAGCAATTTTGCGGTGGTCGCGTTTTTCTGCTTCCTCCAGACGTTTAAGATAAGTATTTAATTCATCCTTATTTCTCCACGCGGTGCCATATATTCTTTTCAACATTGGGCCCTTAGAATTGCCACGCCAGTATGCACCTGCTACTTTCATAAGTTTAAACGCTTTAACTCTGCCAGTTGATGGTGAGTGCGGACCACGACATAGGTCTACAAAGTTGCCTTGTTTATAAACAGTTAGATTTTCGTTTTCTGGTATTGATGAGACAATATCAACCTTGTATCTTTCACCTATATCACTAAAGAAATCAATTGCCTGCTTACGAGTCCAAACTTCTCGGACGAATCTGTGGTTACTTTTTATAATTTCCTTCATTTTTTTTTCTATTGCAGTAAGATCGTCCGTGGTAAAGGTACGATCTGTAGCAAAATCATAGTAGAAACCATCTTGAATTGTTGGCCCGATAGTAATCTGAGTATTAGGAAAGAGCTCTTTTACTGCCTGCGCCATTATATGAGCAGCATCATGCCTTATTATATCTAAACCCGCTTCGTCACTCAGTTGTATTACCTCTATCTCTGTATCAGATTCAATTTCACGTGAGAGATCATACAACTCACCATTTACCTTAAAGGCAATTGCTTCTCTCAAAGCATCCGGTTGTAATATATCAAAGCCAGTGACTCTACCACTGTATTCTTTTACTTTTTGTTCGGCTAAAAAGGTAACTTTTATCATTCATTAGACCTTTTGTCATCCCAATGCTTGACACTGGGATCCATGTTTCTTTCTTTTCTAGATTCCAGCGTCACGCGCTGGAATGACACCAAAAGGTGAGCTACTGATCTTTCAGTTAAATAACAGTTGTACAAGAGATCTATTACATACTTGCTGTAAGAAATTTTAATTGTTGACATACCTAGTTAATAATACGGCCTATTCTTTTTTAACCTGAGTGCAATTGCTTCTTCCCAAACTTCACCATTACGCAATAGCTTTTCTTTATTGTACATTAGCTCCTCTCTTGTTTCAGTAGCAAATTCAAAGTTAGGACCCTCCACAATTGCATCAACTGGACATGCTTCTTGGCAAAATCCGCAATATATGCATTTTGTCATGTCAATATCATAGCGTGTGGTGCGGCGACTACCGTCTTCTCTTTCCTCTGCTTCAATAACTATTGCTTGAGCAGGGCAGATAACTTCGCATAACTTACAAGCTATGCATCGTTCTTCACCATTTGGATACCTACGCAACGCATGCTCACCACGAAACCTTGGACTTAAAGGGCCCTTCTCTATAGGATACCTCAAAGTAACCTTTGGCTTAAACATATATTTTAATGTAATAACAAACCCTTTAATTAACTCTACAAAAGACCAGTACCAAGCTAATTTCTTGAGCATAAAATATTTAAAACTTGTGTCAGTCATTATAAATCATATTATCAGTTTTCAAAATAAATATTTTTACCTGACAGTTTTTCTATACAATATGTTTACTAATACTGCATTAATATAAATTAGCAAAATAAGTCAAAATCTTTTAGATTAAGTCTTTTAAATTGCTAAGTAGTTTATATAAATAATGACAAACACAAATGAAACTATTTTCGCTTTGTCGACCGTATTTGGTAAGTCAGGAGTTGCAGTAATCAGAATTTCAGGCAACTACGCGCTTAAAGCTTTAAATCATTTTCATATTAAGAAAGAAATTAAACCAAGATTTGCTACTTTAGTTGATCTATATGATGATTCCAGTCAATTGATAGATAATGGAATAATCATCTATTTCCCTACTCCAAACAGTTTCACTGGCGAGGATGTTATAGAGTTACAAGTGCATGGAAGCAAGGCCGTCATAAAAATCATCTTGGAGGAATTATCAAAAATTTTCGTTATGGCCAGGCCTGGAGAATTCTCACTTAGGGCTTTTCTAAATGGTAAATTTGACTTAACGCAAATAGAAGGGATTGCAGACTTAATTGATGCTGAGACGAAAATGCAAGCTAAACAAGCGATTAAGCAGATATCAGGAGAATTGGAGAGACTATACAGCAATTGGAGGCAAAGATTAATAACGATACAATCCAAAATCGAAGCATATATAGACTTTCCAGAGAACATTTGGGCAGAAAAAAGTGAATTGGAAAAAATTAATAATAAAGTGCAATCTCTCGTGCAGTTGATACAAGAGCATTTAAATGATAATAGACGGGGCGAAAGGTTGCGTGAGGGTTTACATATTGTAATAACTGGTGAACCAAATGTCGGTAAATCAACTCTGTTTAATTTCTTAGCCAAGCGTGATATTGCTATTGTTTCTGAATATGCAGGCACAACAAGAGATATACTTGAAGCTCATATTGACATTGGCGGATACCCAATCATTCTCTCTGATACTGCTGGAATTCGTGAGAGTTCAGATCCAATAGAATCAGAAGGTATAAGTCGAGCGAAAAAAAGGTCTTTTGAAGCTGATTTAAGAATAGAACTATTTCCTTTTGAACAGCGTCATAATATCAATTGCAACGTTGTAAATAGCGATACTATTTATGTATTGAGCAAAGCTGACGATGTTATCAATGATCACAATATAAAAGTTAATGGCATAGATCTTTTACCCATTTCTATTCTAAAGGGAATAGGTACAAACAAATTGATCTCTCTCATAAAAGAGAAGGCAAAGGAAAAATTTGGGCATGATAGAGACACTCCTGTGATTACTCGGCAAAGACATAGGAATCACATGCAGAAAGCACTGGAACATTTACAGCGTTTTAATATCGATAATCCAATTGAGTTGATATCTGAAGACTTGAGGCTTGCTGCATTTGAACTTGGTGCAGTGATTGGAATTATTAATGTTGAGGAAATATTGGACAGTATATTTAGCAACTTTTGCGTGGGCAAGTAAAGCTTTTATAGATTGCTTAAAATCAAATATTGTGATAGAAAAGAAATGGACGGATGGCCGAGCGGTTTAAGGCACCAGTCTTGAAAACTGACGTACGTGATGAGCGTACCATGGGTTCGAATCCCATTCCGTCCGCACATCATCTCGCTACGATAGCTGATTTTTAGAGCTTATTTGGACTATGTGGTTCATAACGCTGGAAATCTTATCTAATCTAGCCACATCTTTTAAAAATACATCCCTTTGTAAATTGACCTTGTTAGCAAAGAAAGCTAATATCTATAAATAGATCACCATCTGAATATGGAAACCGATATCGTAATAATAGGTGCAGGGCCTGTTGCAATATTCACTGCTTTTCAAGCGGGAATGCTTGATATGAGATGTCATATAATAGATGTTTTGGATCAAGCAGGAGGACAATGCACAGCTCTTTACCCAGAAAAGCCAATATATGATATACCTGGTTATCCTGTAATTACTGCCCAAAAATTAATTGAGCGACTAATGGAGCAAGCTTCACCATTTGAGCCTGTTTACCATTTAAGTCAAAAAGTGGAAAAGATTTCAAATAACGAAGGTGAAAACTTTACTATCATAACGAACATAGGTACAGAGGTAAAATGCAAAGCCGTTATCATTGCTGCAGGTAATGGAATGTTTGAACCTAACCGTCCACCCTTAAGGGGTATATTAGAATATGAAAATAAATCTGTATTTTATAGTGTAAATAAAATTTCTGATTTTCAGGACAAAACTATAGTCATTGCAGGGGGGGGTGATTCTGCGGCTGATTGGACTGTAGAACTTTCTAAGGTTGCGAAGAAAATTTATGTGATACATAGGAGAAAGGAATTTCGCTGCACTCCTGAAACTAGAAATAAATTAGAATCACTTGAAAATGATGGAAAGATAGAACTGGTAGTGCCATATCAATTACACGAACTAGCAGGAGGTAATGGGCAGTTGAGAGCAGTGATAGTAAAAAACATTGCCTCTAAGGAAGAAAAAGAAATATCCGCTAATTTTTTGCTGCCATTTTTTGGACTGTCAATGAATCTTGGTCCAATAAACAATTGGGGTATACAGTTAGAACATAGCCGCATAGTTGTTAATTCAGCTACGCTTAGAACTAGTAGAGATAGAATATATGCAATCGGAGATATAGCTACTTATCCAGGCAAACTAAAATTGATACTAAATGGTTTTGCTGAGAGCGCCATGGCTTGTTATGACATATACAAAGTAATTCACAATTCTCCAGTTAATTTTCAATATTCAACTTCAAAGGGAATTCATGGAAATTAAAGAGTAAGGAGATCCATGAACCTACATGGAGTTATCTCAAGCATAAGGGAACACAAACGAAAAAGATTACTTTACAAATTTCTCCAACTCCCTTATCATGACAATAAGAGTATTTATCCTTGTTTTTGACCTGCAGGCTCAATGACAAAATTCAGTAAAAAAACTCAGGTATTTATTGGCAAATTACACAAAAATTATAGCGGCTGCATGTCTTTTTTATTTTTTCTACATTCAGCCAAAACGCGCTTTAAATAAGCGTTAGCACATTATTACAATGCCAATTTACATTATTATAGGGTCAAAACTCGTCACACGGGGATTCTTTTTCCTTTTTTTTTACTTGGTAAATTTCTTAATACTTATAACTAAAGCTTCAGGCCAGCACTTGATGCTGGAATCCAGAAATCTTTTGAGCACAAAAGTTATGCTAGGTTTTGTTGGTAAGAAACCAGTGTCAGCTACTCGGATGACACCAAAGGGGCACTTGGATAGAGGCTACTTGAATAACACCATCATAAGGTGAACCAGTGTCAAGCACTGGAATGACAAGGAAAGGGCTACTTGGATGACAAGAAAAAGGACGCTGATATGACACCAAAGAGGCTGACACCACCATAAAGTAAATTCCACTAACACTATAGGAGACTAACATGAACTTTTTAAAATTTATCGAACTATGCTTTCAAACGGTGATGCCGGGATGTGAGTATAACAATTATCAGTATATAAAAATTATAGCAGACAGGCTTGAAGCAGCAAGCACTGGTGAAGTGAAGCGAATAATATTCAATATGCCTCCGCGCTCGATGAAGTCTATGTGCGTGAGTGTTGCATGGCCCGCATGGATACTTGGTAATCAGCCAACCGCAAGAATAATAGTTGCAAGCTATTCTCAGCGGCTTAGCGAAAAGCATTCGCTTGACACCAGGTGCGTGATGCAGTCTAGTTGGTATAGAGTGCTATTTCCAGAGGTAGAACTATGCAAAGACCAGAACACTAAATATAAATTTCAAACAGTGCAGAGAGGATGTAGGATTGCAACATCTGTTGGTGGAACACTGACTGGTGAAGGTGGAGATTTTATCGTCGTGGATGATCCACTGAGTTCCTCTCAAGCTTTGAGCGAGACGTTTAGAAAACGTGCCACAAACTGGTTCGATCAGACTCTAATAACCAGGCTCAATGACAGGAAAAAAGGAGTTATCGTTGTTGTAATGCACAGACTACATCAAGAGGATTTGACTGGGCATCTTCTCTCCAAACCAAGAAATATATGGCATCATATTTGTTTGCCAATGATCTCTGAAAATAAGGAAATTATCTATTCAATCAAAAGATCAATTCTCCCTTCTCCTGTTCCTATTATTCAAGTAACTACAAATGAGTGCAAAAGCTCAACAGGCGCTACATCTTCAAGGATTTTATACTTAAAAAAGGAAGGTCAGCTGCTATATCCCCTAGATGTAGGAGAAATTGAAATGATAAAGGCTGAACTTGGGAGTTACGCTTTTGCTGCTCAATATCAACAAAATCCTCTGCCACTTTCAAGTGGTATAATTAAGCAAGAATGGTTGAAACGCTATAGAAATTTTCCTGACAATCTCTCACATATAACTCAGAGCTGGGACACTGCTGTTTCAACAAACGATTCTAGCGGCTTTAGTGTCTGCACTACCTGGACAAAGGTGAATAATAAGTTTTATTTACTCGATGTGTACCGTGCGAAGCTTGAGTATCCAAAACTTAAAGAACAAGTTCTGTCACTATAGTATTTCCTAAAGTAAATGATAAAGGTATAATAAAGTATTTGAGTTATAATGGCATATAGTGTGGATTTAAGGGAAAAGGCAGTATTGATGATAGAAAAAGGTAAGACAAAGGTTGAGGTAGCAGAGCTTATGGAGATAGGAATAGCAACTCTTGTACCGTTGGTTAAAAAAGAAAGCTGCTGGTGAAAGCCTCAAGCCATCTAAAACGGTAGCTTTATTCGAAAAATAGACCCCAAAATACTCGAAGAATATGTTACAAAGAATCCAGATCATACTCTGGCAGAGATGAAACAAAATCTTGGATTTGGAATAAACTCAATTTGGTATAGACTAAAACAGCTAAAAATTACTTTAAAAAAAAGTCACACTATATCAAGAGCGCAATCAAGAAGATAGGGAGCAATTTATTGATAAAATCTCAAAAATAGACCATTCCAGCATCTTATATATAGATGAAGCAGGAGTTGATAATAAGTTATACCGAGAATATGGACGCGCTCCAAGAGGAAAGAAAATTTATGCAGATATTCCAGGGAGAACTCGAGAGAGAATCAGTATAGTAGCCGGGTGGATTGGAAAGAGATTTATTGCACCAATGACTTTCAAAGGTGGGTGTGACAAAGAGGTATTCAATACATGGTTGGAGAAGATGTTATTACCTAAATTGCCACTTGGCACAACTATAGTTATGGATAATGCTACATTTCATAAGACCACTAAAACAAAATCATTAATAGAGTCTTTTGGCTGTCATTTGCTGTATCTTCCAACATATTCACCAGATTTGAATCCTATAGAATACTGTTGGCATACCATCAAAAGCCGCCTCAGACCTCTCATGTATAAATATACAGACTTACAGCTTTTGGTTGGTAATACCATAATGGAACTTTATCATCCATTTTAGAAAATACTATAGCTGCAAGATGGAAGCCACACTCAATTTTAATCGAAGCAAAAACAAGCGGTCAGCAATTGATTCAAGAGCTCAAGGCAATACCTATTATCGGGATAGTGCACACGGTGGCAAACTTGCTCGATTCCACCAGATTGTTCCGATAATAGAATCTGGCAAGGTTTTTCTGCCACACCAAGCAGTATGGCTCAGCGACTTTGAGTATGAGATTTTAATGTTTCCAGAAACCCGCCACGACGATCAAGTAGATAGCGCTGTGCAATACCTTCAGTGGATGAGAGATAGTAGCTTCAGGGTTGCAGCTATACGAACATTGTGATTCAAGAGGCAATAATTTGCTACCCACAATTTCGATTATAAGCTCATTTAAAATAAATATTGATTTCTTATTTTAATTATTTAAAAATTAAAATAAATTATTTAAGATTAGGGTAAAAATTATGACAATAAATTATCAGCAGTGGCGGGAAGTATTAAGTACGGTTAATAGTGATAATAAATTAGATAAAAGGAACGTAATTGAAAAAGTAAAAGAAGAGCTAAAGGCAAGCAATGAAGAGGTATTTAAACAGTGGGAAGAGAGTAATTTTTATGTAAATTATAATTTGAAGTTGGAGATAATGAATTCACATTATTACATTTAACTGCTAAGTTAGGCTATACGAGCTTGACAAAGGCTTTAATAGTAACAAAAGGGATAGATGTTAATATAAAAGATAAAAATAAAAAGACACCTTTACATTTAGCTGCTGAAAATGGTTATAAAGAGGTAGTAGATGCTCTGTTGGAAAAAGATGAAATCAGGATTAATGAACAAGAAGATAAGGAGGGATGGACACCTTTACATTTAGCTCTTATGAATGGCCATGCAGACGTGGTATACTCTCTCGTAAGAAACGGTGCGGATGTTAATATACAAGATGAATATGGAATGCCACCTGCATTTTTGGCTATTCGAAGAGATTATGTATTTACTTTGCCAAAAAAACGTGAAGGCTCCTATGTTAATGTGAAAAATCATGCTAGAACTGCTTCTAGGAATTTAGCTAAAGAGGAAAAACAACGTACATCAGCAATTGCGAAAGGTTTTTTTGCCGGTAGTACAACTGCATTATCAGGTGTTTTAATAGCGAAAGCACTTTCTGCAACTGGAATAGTTACAGCTGAGTCAAAACCCTCTACACCAATAGCAGTGGTTGCAGTTATAGCAACAGGACTAGCAGTTGGTGGTGCTACATATATGATGTTAAAGCCCAGTACTAAAGTTGATGGAGTAGCAGTCTTAATGGATGGGCGTCAAGAAGCTGCTAGCACTAGTAGGGTTACCTAGCGCGTATTCGACCTAGCTGCATAAATACTGATCATAGAAAATGACATTACAGGGACAGTGGAATAACGTAGGAGAGAGCGCTGACAACTTTCGTTTAGGCAAGATTATATCTTGAAAAAATTAAGCTTTAGTGCTACTAAATATTGTAACTTCTATGCTGAAACCTGACTATGAATATGGAAAAAATACGCAATGCTAAAATAAAATTACCAATATTTCTCGATTATCAATCTACTACTAAAGTAGATCCTCGTGTTTTGGAGGTGATGATACCTTATTTTGGTGAGTTTAGTAATGCACACTCTCGTAGTCATTCATTTGGTTGGACAGCTGAGGAAGCAGTAGAAAAAGCAAGGAAGCACATTGCTGATTTAGTGAATGCAGACAGCAAAGAAATCGTCTTTACCTCGGGTGCAACCGAATCAAATAACATGGCTATCAAAGGTGTTGCTCATTTTTATAAGAATAAGGGAAATCATATAATAACTGTCTGCACGGAGCATAAGTGCGTTTTAGATTCTTGTCGACATCTGGAAAATGAAGGCTTTAAAGTTACATATTTGTCCGTTAAGCAAAACGGAATTATAGATTTGTTGAAACTTGAGAAGGCAATCACTGATAAAACAATTCTGATTTCAGTGATGATGGCAAATAATGAAATCGGAGTAATGCAACCTGTCAAAGAAATTGGTGCAATGTGTAGAAAGCATAATATATTTTTTCATACAGACGCTGCCCAAAGCTTTGGAAAAGTTCCAATAGACGTAAATGAAATGAACATTGATCTTATGAGCCTTTCTAGCCATAAAATTTATGGACCTATGGGAATAGGTGCATTATATGTCCGTAGAAAAAATCCTCGTGTTAGGTTGACGCCACTAATTAGTGGTGGTGGACAGGAGAGAGGCATGCGCTCTGGAACAGTTCCTACTCCCCTTGCAGTTGGTTTTGGTGAAGCAGCACGTATCGCTAAAAAAGAAATGGAAATAGAAGCAAGCAAATTAGAAGAGTTGAGAGATATTTTGTACAACAAAATAAAAGAGGCATTTCCTGATGTTGTTTTAAATGGTGACTACGAAAATAGGATTCCAGGTAACCTTAACTTAAGTTTTCCTTATGTTGAGGGTGAGTCTCTTATCATGGCAATCAAGGATTTAGCAGTAAGCTCTGGTTCTGCATGCACATCTGCATCCCTTGAGCCTTCTTATGTTATAAGATCACTAAACAATGGCCACGATCTTGAGCATTCATCAATTAGATTTGGCCTTGGCCGATTTACAACTAAAGATGAAGTTCTATACGCAGCAGATCTTGTTACTAAAAATGTTGGACGGCTAAGAGAGATGAGCCCACTTTTGGAAATGGTACAAGAAGGAATAGATTTAAGCACCGTAAAATGGGATTCTCATTGAAGAACGTTAACCATTAGCAGAGTGATGGTTGTCTAAGCTCTTTCTATGGGTGAAATCGGAAACTTAGCTTTAAGTTCTTTGTAGATGCCACGGAACTAAGTAGCAATCCTATACATATTAAGCTCGCAGCAGTTGTGCTTCCGCCATAGGATAGAAATGGAAGTGGGTCACCTATTATAGGTAAGAAGCCTATTGTCATTCCAATGTTTATAAAGAAATGAGCACTAAAAAAGGCAAAAACCCCGATAGATATTAACTTAGAAAAGTAATTTTTTGACCTGTAAGCAATGGAGAATATTATAGCAAGCAATGTGGTATAGAGTAAAATCAAAGCCATGCTGCCTAAGAACCCCCATTCCTCACTAAGTACCGCAAAAGCAAAATCTGTGCGTTTCTCTGGCAAAAATCCAAGTTGAGTTTGACTCCCATTAACAAATCCCTTACCAAATAAACCTCCTGAACCAATAGCTATTTGAGATTGCTGTGCATTATAACCTATTCCAAGTGGATCTACTGATGAATCCAAAAATGATAATATCCTTTGCTTGTGATAAGGGCGCAAAAAAGGCCAAATAGCTGGTATTGCGAAAATGCCAAGAGTTCCAAAAATTATTAAATGAGGTCTTTCCATTATTGCTGTGAATATAATTGATGCTCCTATAAACAATATTATTACAGCTGTTCCTAAATTAGGTTGCTTCAATACAAGGAATACAGGTAAGAAAATAATTATAAGTGGCTTAAATAAACTTTGAAATTTCATCATTTTATACACACTTTGTTTATTAAAATAATGAGCAAGTGCAAGTATTAAGCCCACTTTTACAAATTCTGATGGTTGTAAACTAATTGACCCAATTCTTATCCATCTCGTTGCACCCATTATATGCGAGCCAAAAAAATTTACTGCTAACAGCGCAATTACTGCTGCTATGTAAAAAAAATAAGCGTGCTTCAAATAAAAATCTAGCTCTATAAATGACATAGCTATAGCAAGCAAAAGGAAGAAAGAGAATATGACCAATTGGTGAATTGCAAATGGAGCCCACTTTCCTCCAGCAGAAGAATATTGAATAACAATGCCAACGCAAAACAGAGCTATTACGTTAATGACTAATAATAAGTGAATCTTCTTCAGCTTATCCATAGCGAAAACTTTACAGACTTTTAGATACAATAAAACATAAGAAAATCAAAAAGCAAATTTATTAATTACCAACCGAATTGGACTACTATATATCCCAGTTATTACCGTTAAAATTGCCATAAATAATAGACAAAAGAGCATAAGTAATGGTACCTCATTAAGTGTCATTCCAGCGTTTGATGCTGCGCTATTTTCAAAATACATTTTCTCTACCACCCTCCACATATATATTAGTGCAAGAAAAGAGCCAGCAGCAAAAACTGCAAGGGAAATCCATGCATGAGATTCGATAATTGCTTTCATCATATACCACTTACTTACAAAGCCATTTGTCAAAGGTACACCGATTAATGCGAAACTAAGTAGAGTAAATGCAAGTGTTGTATAGGGCATTGACTTTTTTAGTCCTGATAAATTTTCTATTTTTGTCATACCAAACTTATAAGAAATACACCCTGCAGTCATGAATAAAGACGTTTTTATCATGCTATGATTTACTATGTGAAGAACTGCTGAAAACAAACCTGCTTTTGAATTTAAACCCAGCATTAAAATTATATAGCCAATCTGACTGATACTGGAGTGAGCAAACAGTCTTTTTATATCTTTTTCGATCATTGCAGATATTGATCCAAATACAACAGCACAAAGCGCAAGGATGATCATCACGTTGCTTAGTGGTAAGAAAAAATTTTGCTGAAAAACAGTGTAAAAGATTCTGATAAAAACATATATCATCACTTTGGTTACTGTACCTGAAAAAAATATGCTAATGAAGCTAGGTGCTTCACTATATGCGTTAACCAGCCATCTGCTGAGTGGAAACAGTGCCATTTTGATTGAGAGACCAACAAAAATGAATAATGTACCAAGTCTTATGATGTTATTATCGTATAATGGTACTATTCTTTCAGCCATGTCAGACATGTTGAGCGTTCCGGTCATAGAGTATAAAAGGCCGATGCCAAACAAGTAAAATGTTGCTCCTAGAGTACCACTAATGAGGTATTCAAATGCTGCAACTAAAGCTTTCTTATCCCTTCCCATTGAAACTAAAACATAAGAAGAAAGAGATGAAATTTCTAAAAAGACATAAAGATTGAATATGTCATTTGTGACTAAAATCCCAAGTAATCCACTTAGGCACAGTAGAAATAGAGAGTAAAAACCAGAGATTTTGTTTTTGCTAATCTCTTTTTCATTAATATGAAAGCTATAAAGCACACTAATCAGCGCTATAAAATTCACCAAAGTTAGAATCAAGGAGTTCAATATGTCAATTCTCAACTCTATTCCGTATGGAGGAGCCCAATCTCCAAGATAATAAGTTATAATTTCACCATTGTATGTTTTCACTAGCAACATTAATGAAATAAAGAAAGTAGCTGCCGTTGTAAAAAAAGAGATAAACCAGGACACCCTATGTTTCCTGGTAAGAAAGCAGAACATCGATGCAATTATTGGTATAATAACTTGTAGAATTGGTAATTGCATTAAACTGTTGTTAATACATCGTTAAAGTATTAGTATATATAATACTTTTTGTTTTAATACCTTTATGTTATCTAAAATTTATAATGCAGTAACAAACTTATTAAGGAGAAAAGGTAAACTTATAGGTAGGGATGAAAACGGAAATTCTTACTATGAGTCAAGTAAAGGGAAAAGATGGGTAATATATGGTAATGTTTCTGAGCCCACAACAATTCCTCCAGAATGGCATATATGGCTGCATTATACTAATAATGAAGTACCAGTTAATAATAACAAAAGAAAAACTCCTAATTTAACAGGTACGAAAGGTGCATACTACCCAAATCAAAAGGTGAAAAACTACTATGAAAGCTGGAATCCTAATAATTAAAGATGCGAAGGTCAAATATACTTGAAATAATTGCTGGATCATTTGTATTAATTTTCACTATTTTTCTTGTCTTCTTCGCTATTAATAAGCTATCTTACATAAAGAGAAACTATAAGGATTGCTATAAAATACATGGCCTTTTTACTGATGCTAACGGTGTAGGGGTTGGTGATAGTGTCAAGATCTCTGGTGTAGAAATCGGAAGCATAACTGGTGTATCGCTTGACAAAGCTACCTACATAGCACGAATCGATATGTGCATAAGCAGAGACATAAAGTTGCCAATTGATAGTTCAGCTCTAATCGCTAGCAGTGGAGTTGTTGGTAGTAAATTTGTTAATATATCACCTGGTGCAGATCCTAAATTAATTTCACACGGTGGTAAAATAGCGCATACTCAAGCTGAAGCAAATATGGGTGGAATAGTGGATAAAATTATTGGCATGTTTACAAAGTGAGAATAAGAACACATAAGCCAACTTGGCCTATGTACAATTAAGGGATTTTTCTATCAATAGCTTGAAGTTGTTCAGCGTTTGAATTATCAAGATTTCTGCTAGGTTTTACATTCCTAATAATCTCAACAAATGCTTGTACTTTCAGTATAGGAGTGTTTTTTTTACGTACTTAGGGAAGTGTTAAATAAACTGTATCAAACCGAGAAGTAAAAATAAAATAGAAACAAAAAATGGAGGTTTGACAATGAGTCAAGCAAACAGAACTACCGGTTTGGTAGACTATAAAGAATTAGAAACAAATATCTTATCGTCTATACGAGAAGGAACACCATTGACGGAAAGAGATGGTGCATTAACACCGTTTGTAAAAAGGCTACTGGAAGCGAGTCTGGAAGGTGAAATAAAAAAATCACTTGTCGGCTAAAAGCGAAGAAAATAACCGAAGAAATTCAAAGACTTTACGGACAAGTGCAGGTTCATTTGAGTTATTGACACCAAGAGATAGGGAAGGAAGCTTTGAGCCACAAGTAGTCAGAAAAAGGCAAACAAGACTACACCTCGAACTTGAAGCAAAGGTTTTAAGTACATATGCCAGTGGCATGGTATATAGAGATATAGCGTCGCATGTAGAAGAGATATAAAATATCTGTAGCAGAGATATCAAGTATTACTGATAAATTATTGCCTGTAATCAATGAGTGGCGTAGTCGTCCACTGCAATCAGTGTATCCAATAGTGTTTATGGTTTTTTAAGGTCAAAGAAGACGGTCATTGCGTAAGTAAATATATGTAGAATATATTAGCAGAATGAAAGGAAAGAAGTTTTAGGTTTTTATATAGCAGAAAGTGAGGGAGCTAACTTTTGGCTAGGGATGTTAAATGACTTAAAAGAGAAAGGAGTAGAAGATATCCTGATTGTATGTGTAGATGAGCTAAAAAGCTTTCCTAAATAAACAGTGTATTTCCTAAAGCAGAAATACAACTATGTATTGTACATCAGATAAGAAATTCACTGAAATATGCATCGAGCAAAGATGTGAAAATTTTCATGAATGATTTGAAAAAAATATACCGTGCTGCAAGTAGAGAAATTGCCGAAAATTATTTGCTTGAGCTAGAGGAAAAATGGGGAGAAAAATATACTTTAGTTTTGGGAGAATAATTGGGAAAATCTGTCTAGTTATTTTAAATATTCCGGCCCTGTAAGAAAATTAATTTATACCACAAACCCTATTGAAGGGTTACATAGACAGATCAGAAAATTTACTAAAACTAAGGGCTCATTTACTAGCACAAATGCCTTGTATGAACAGGTATATTGTGCTATAAAAAAGGTAGGAGAAAAATGGGCTATGCCTATACATGATTGGGCTTTGACTATGTCTCAACTTGATATCTTTTTTTCTTATAGAGTTGAATTAAAAATGCGGTTTGACACAGTTTATTTAACCATACGTGTCAAGTTAAAAGATTGTGAGCAAATTTAGAGAAGTTAAGGTAGATACCCTAGTTTTTCTGTACTTGTCTTTTAATGAAAATTGCAACCAAGTTATGGTAAGCTTTTTGAGAAAAATATTTAAGCTTTTAATTTTATTATTTAGTGCTAAAAATAACTCTCTAACCCGTCTTTTTAGCTCAATAAATGCCTTTGTTAAGCTAAGCTCCGTATTTTTTTCAGTTCTGTGCAACCCACTATTCCATGAAATATAAGAATTGCACACAATTTGGCATATAGCTCACATAATACTCTGTATGGCTTTCCTCTCAGCTTATCAAGCCTTATATTACTCTTATATAATTTGAACAATAATTCAATTTGCCATCTTATTCGGTAAACTACTAGTATTTGCTCAGCATTAATCTTACTTTTTGGAACATTATAGTATTTCCTAAAGTAAATGATAAAGGTATAATAAAGTATTTGAGTTATAATGGCATATAGTGTGGATTTAAGGGAAAAGGCAGTATTGATGATAGAAAAAGGTAAGACAAAGGTTGAGGTAGCAGAGCTTATGGAGATAGGAATAGCAACTCTGTACCGTTGGTTAAAAAAGAAAGCTGCTGGTGAAAGCCTCAAGCCATCTAAAACGGTAGCTTTATTCGAAAAATAGACCCCAAAATACTCGAAGAATATGTTACAAAGAATCCAGATCATACTCTGGCAGAGATGAAACAAAATCTTGGATTTGGAATAAACTCAATTTGGTATAGACTAAAACAGCTAAAAATTACTTTAAAAAAAAGTCACACTATATCAAGAGCGCAATCAAGAAGATAGGGAGCAATTTATTGATAAAATCTCAAAAATAGACCATTCCAGCATCTTATATATAGATGAAGCAGGAGTTGATAATAAGTTATACCGAGAATATGGACGCGCTCCAAGAGGAAAGAAAATTTATGCAGATATTCCAGGGAGAACTCGAGAGAGAATCAGTATAGTAGCCGGGTGGATTGGAAAGAGATTTATTGCACCAATGACTTTCAAAGGTGGGTGTGACAAAGAGGTATTCAATACATGGTTGGAGAAGATGTTATTACCTAAATTGCCACTTGGCACAACTATAGTTATGGATAATGCTACATTTCATAAGACCACTAAAACAAAATCATTAATAGAGTCTTTTGGCTGTCATTTGCTGTATCTTCCAACATATTCACCAGATTTGAATCCTATAGAATACTGTTGGCATACCATCAAAAGCCGCCTCAGACCTCTCATGTATAAATATACAGACTTACAGCTTTTGGTTGGTAATACCATAATGGAACTTTATCATCCATTTTAGAAAATACTATATTACCCGTATGCTGCACTTGGAGTAGTATTTGTAAAAAATACAACCAATGTGAACATAAATAAGACAATGGAATTTGTTGGATCATCGTATTCGAGTACGGAGTATGGGGGAGCAGGATTATTTGTGGGAACACCAGATAATACCAATTCTAATAAATCAAGAATTTCAAGAATAATATGGAAAAATGTTTACCAATACACGAGTTCTGATAGCAAATTAGCTGGATCTGGTAATGTGGAGATTCCAGCAGGAAAAACAGTTGCAATATTACTTTACACATCATCTTACCTGTATTCCAGAACACAAGTTAGTCAAGGTATGCTTGCATCAAATTATGTACACAACTATGGTCAATTTATTCAGTGGGGGATTTATAACATACGTAGCAATGTTCTAACTACAGGACTTGAAGTAGATGTGGAGAGAACGCTAAAAGCTTGGCAATGTCCAGGATTATCTAACACGTATGAGATTTGGAGGTAACAAACAATGTCTATCTACATTAGATTTGAAAATGATAAACAAGTAGAAACAACAACACTTGAAAGCAAGCCAACTGAAAATGATTGGTATGAAGCACCAGAAGATTTTGATTGGCAAAAAAGCTATTGTTTAACAGAAGGAGGCAAAATTGCTCAGCGGAATCAAGAAGATATTGAATTGGAGTTACTACAAAATGCGAAGTTTTCTGCACTTTCTAATCTTCATGCTTATTATGATAACTATACTCACCAATACGCAGGATATTCTCATCAGAAGTCTAAGTCGTACGAAATACAAGCAAAAGCCGCAGAGAACATTTTAGCAGCACCAGAATCTATAGACAAAAAAGATGCAGAAATTATAGAGCCATTAGCAAAAGTCCGAGGAATTTCAGTAGTAGAAATGGCAAGAATAATTCAGGAAAAAGCAAAAAGAGCGAAAAAAGCAATAATCAAGTGCGAAGAATTGGTGGATATAGCTGAAAGGGAAATCGGTGAAGCTAAAAGTAAGGAAGAGCTGCAAACTTTGCTAGATGATTGTAAACAAAAAATGCAAGAAAGTTGAAAAGGGGAAAAAGAAATGACAGAACAGTTTCTACATGGAGTAAATGTTATCGAGGTTACCTCAGGAGCGAGGACAGTACGAACAGCTAAATCATCGGTAATTGGAGTAATTGGTACTGCACCTGATGCTGACGGGCAAAAGTTTCCACTAAATAAACCAATATTAATAGCAGGAAGCTTAAAAGAAGCAGCAAAACTTGGTCAATCTGGGACTTTGCCTTCAGCTATTAATGCAATTTTTTCCCAAATTGGTGCAACAGTAGTAGTTATTCGAGTTGAGGAGAAAGTAGAAGAGACGCTCAGCAATGTCATTGGTGGAGTTAACGAAGAAACTGGAGAATATCAGGGAATTCAAGCGTTCTTAAGCAGTGAAAGCATAGTTCATGTTGCGCCAAGAATACTAATTGCACCTCAGTTTACTCATCAATTATCTGGAGATGCTGGAAATCCAGTGGTTAGCGCTTTAATTCCTATAGCAGAAAAGCTAAGAGCAATAATAGTAGCAGATGGACCAAATACCAATGATGAAGAAGCAATAAAATGGAGAAAAAGTGTAGGCAGCTCAAGAGTTTATGTTGTTGATCCGTGGGTTAAGGTTTTTATTGAAGGAAAAGAAGAAATTCTCCCTCCAAGTTCATTTGTAGCTGGTTTAATAGCTAAGATAGATAGCGAGCAAGGCTTCTGGCACTCACCTTCAAATAAAGAGATAAATGGTATTGTTGGAACAAGCAGGCCTATTGATTTTATGCTCGGTAATACAAACTGTAGAGCAAACCATTTAAATGAAAATGAAGTAACGACGATAATTCATCAAAATGGCTATAGGCTTTGGGGCAATAGAACATGTTCAAACGATTCGAAATGGGCTTTTCTATCAGTAAGGCGCACTGCAGATTTAATTAACGATAGTTTACTTCGAGCTCATCTCTGGGCAGTTGATCGCAATATCACAAAAACTTATATAGATGATGTGATTGAGGGGGTGAATTCTTACCTTGCAAGTTTAAAAGCGCAAGGAGCAATTATCAGTGGAAAATGTTATGCAACTCCCGAACTCAATACACCGGCAAATATTGCAAGCGGAAAAGTGTATTTTGATTTTAAGTTTACACCGCCATATCCAGCTGAGCAAATAATATTCAGATCCCATCTTGTAAATAATAGTGTAATAAGTTAGGAGAAAGCGAAGTGTTACATACTGTAATTGCTATTGAATGATGGAGAGACATACTCCATTATTTTAGTACGAAGTAACAAATTCAATAGAATTAGTTCTTCAAAAGTAATTTAAACTTTTACAGTAGGAGTAGTCTCATGAAATATTATAGCGGGTTAGATATCTCATTAAAAGAAACTTTTATAAGTATTGTTGATGAGAAAGGAAAAATTGTTAAAGAAGAAGTTGTTACAAGTGAAAGCAGTGTGATAGCTAAATTTCTGCTTAGTCAAAGCAAAGAATACGAATCCATAGGGATAGAAAGTGGACAACTGTCAATATCAATGTGCAAAGGGTTGAGGGGCTTTGGATTGCCAGTAATTTGTGTAGATGCAAGGCATATGGCAGCAGCATTGTCTGCAAGGATCAATAAGAACGATAAAAATGACGCAAGGGGTATAGCTCAAATGATGAGAGCTGGATTATATAAAGAAGTATTAGTAAAATCAGATGAGTCTTGTCAAATTAAAATAGCACTTGGAAGCAGAAGACAGTTAAAACGCAGCAGAGAGGAAATTGCTGGGACAATAAGAGGGTTATTAAAAATACATGGGATAAAAGTTAGTCAAAGTTCTAGTTCTGTAAGCTTCTCTTTAAAAGTGCAAGAAATAATCAACAACCTAGATGAGATTAGCAAAAACTCAATTGAATTATTGGTAAATAGCTTAGAAGCAATAGAAGAATCAATGAGAAAGCTTAACAAAATAATTTTAGAGCAAGGCAAAAAAGATGAGGATTGTAAATTATTAACTACTGTTCCAGGAGTTGGTATTATAGTAGCAATGACATACAAAGCTGCAATAGATAATCCATATAGGTTTGAAACATCTTATGCAGTTGGAGCCTATTTAGGGTTAAGCCCAAGACAGTATGCTTCTGGGGAGATTGATAGGCATGGAAGTATATCAAAAATGGGACCAGTAGAATGTAGGAATATGTTGTACGAAGCTGCGCAAGTCTTACTGACAATATGTAAAAGGACATTTAAATTGAGAAGCTGGGGGTTAAAGCTTCTAAAAAAGAAGGGTACGAAGAAAGCAATTATTGCTGTAGCACGAAAGTTGTCTGTAATTATGCATAGAATGTTGGTAAGCAAAACAGAGTTTTGTTGTAAATAAATGCAAGCGAGCGAATTTAGCTACATATTAGTTCAACAAGAAGAGTTAGTTGAGTGAGTTTCTTAGGAGAAAGTATATAATTTTATGTGGAGTAAAGATAGCAATGCCGATGGAAGGGATAAGCAAGATTTTTGGTTGAAGCATAGACTTCGTGTGTTACATTTTGCCGTCCGCTTCCGCCTAACAAATATAGTGCGGCTTGGCTAAAATTAAACTAGCCATATCAGACCGCGGAGAGAACCATGGAAGCAAGCTGTTTTAACTTATGTAAAATCATTAAGATTATGGAGGGAAAGAATGATACCTTAGTTTTTATAAGCTTAATGAATATGAGGATAAATACTTTAAGTATGTGTGGACGTATTTATCCTCATATTCATTAGCTGTATCAATTTAAAGATAGAATATCAGTATTGTAACTGTCAGCCTTTGACTGAATAGGATGAAGTAACGGTATCCGATTTGGGATGGTTAATAAAAAAATATTTTATATTTTAGAGTATAGAAAGATGTTGCCAAAAATTTTAAAGAACTTTAACGTATTTGTTGATGGTAGAGGTTATGCTGGGAAAATAGATGAAATAACTCTGCCGAAGCTCACTATCAAAACAGAAGAATACCGTGCAGGGGGTATGGACATACCAATTAGCATTGATATGGGCATGGAAAAACTTGAAGCTGATTTTACTTTTGCAGAGTATGATTCAGAGCTATTTAGGCTTTTCGGTTTGATAGATGGGAATTCAGTAGCTTTGACACTCAGAGGTGGAATGCAAGGGAGTGGTAGTAACGATATTAAAGCTGTAGTAATCAATCTCAGGGGAATATTCAGAGAATTTGATTTTGGTAGCTGGAAACCTGCTGAGAAAGCAACCCTTAAATGCACAGTTGCAGCTCACTATTATAAACTCACCATATCTGGTCATGAGCTTATTGAAATCGATGCTGAGAATATGATTCGTAAAATTAACGGTGTTGATCAAATGGCCTTACTGCAGACAGTTTTAGGTATTTAAGTTTTTATTTCTTATAGAAGGAAACTCATGCAAGCAATAACACTACACAGCCTAATCACAGAAGTCTTGAATGAAAAATTGTATTAGAGTTGAATTTTACATCAAAAAATATTTTCAATGATATAAAAAATTATTATTGACTTTCATGCAATTAGAGAACCCAAAATACTGAGAAATTTTAACGTATTTGTAGATGGTCGTGGTTATGCAGGAAAAATAGATGAAATTACGCTACCAAAGCTTACCATAAAAACAGAAGAGTACCGTGCTGGTGGTATGGATATTCCAATAAATATTGACATGGGCATGGAAAAGCTTGAAGCAGATTTCACTTTTGCTGAATACGATACAGAGCTCTTTCGGCTATTTGGGTTGATAAATGGAAATTCGGTATCTTTGACGCTCAGAGGTGGAATGCAAGGTAGTGGAAGTAATGATATTGGAGCAGTAATAATCAATTTAAGAGGCATTTTTAAAGAATTTGATTTTGGTAGCTGGAAACCTGCTGAAAAAGCAACGCTGAAGTGTACTGTAGCTGCTCATTATTATAAACTTACGATAGGTAGCAATGAGCTGATAGAGATCGATGCTGAAAATATGATAAGAAAGATAAATGGTGTTGATCAGATGGCCTTGCTACAAACGATTCTAGGGATCTAATATGGTTGACAAAATTACATAAAAATGTTAAAATATAAGAAGTTGTAGGTATATAGTTAATATGGATTCTAAAGCTCATACAAATTCCATAGAGCAGCTAACTGGTTTACTTGTTAGTGTAGCACAATCTCAAGACAAGTCCGTTTTAAAGTTATTAACTGAATTAATGGAAGAAGAAATTGAAGATATGGAATTATCTAAGATTGCTGACAAACGCTATAAAGAAAAGAGGGTTAAACATCAAGATGCCTTCTGGGGTTAAGTCTTACAATATAGACTATTCAGAATCTGTTATAAAGAAAGACATTCCGGCTCTTCCAGCAAAAGTAAAGTTAATGATTAAGAAGGCAATAATGGAGCGTCTAACAGTTGATCCAATTGGACTTGGAAAGCCATTAAAGCATAACTTAAGTGGACAACGTAGTTTACGGGTGAGTACCTATCGTATACTTTATTATATAGATGTACCAGAACATACAGTAGTTATTACTTCAATTGAACACAGAAAAGATTCTTATCAAAGCTAATCCTATTTATAGCACCATACAAAAAAATTAGTTATGTAAAAGCCGATATAGACTTTTATTTAATTAACTTTTTAAGGAGGAACATGCAAGCTATAACACTTAATAACCCAATAACAGTTGATGGAATTTCTGTCTCAGAACTTACTGTTAGACGTCCAAAAGTTAGAGACTATCTTGCAATTGAACGCTTAAATGGTAGTGACCTTAGTAAAGAAGTAACTTTGACTGCCAATTTGACATCAGTTGCAAAAGAAGCAATTGAAGAGTTAGATATTGCTGATTATGTGAAAATTCAAGAGGTATTAAAGGATTTTTTTTCACCGATTATCCAAAAAACTTGAGATTAGAAGTATTAATGTTCAGCTCTGTTGTAGGAGGCGGGGTTGAACAAATACTTGATATGGAGATTAATGAATTTATCTTATGGCATAAAGCAGCGAGGAAGGTACAATGTCAACATTATCTATAAAAATCGGAGCAGTTTTAGATGGCAGTTTCAGTACTGTAATAAAAGGAAGTAGCAGTCAACTTACTCATCTTGGTGAGAATATAAGAAAGCTTGACTCATCTTTAAAATCAGTATCAAAGTTTAAGCAGTTAGGTCATGATGTTTTGACTAGCAAGAGGTCATGGAAAGGCTTTGAAGATCAAGTAAAATCTTTAGCTAAACAAATGAAGGCAATAGAGAAACCGAGCAAAACTTTAAAAGCAGAATTTGACAAGGCCAAAACCTCTGCAATAAAAGCAAAAGAAGCATATTTGAAAAAGAGAGATGCTTTGCATTCATTTAATGAAGAAGTAAGAAAAAGTGGAAGAAATATTAAGTACTTAGTAAGTGACCAACATAAACTTGGCTCTTCTATTGAAGTATTAAAAGGTAAGTATGGTAAGCTTGGATCTGCAATACGTAGTCACCAAAGTTTTTTAGCAAGCAAAGCACATTTTAAGTCACAAATTATAGAGACTATTGGGCTAGGGCTAACGCTTGCAGCTCCAGTTAAAGTTGCAATTGACTTTGAAAGTGCTATGGCTGATGTTACAAAAGTGGTAGATTTTAAAAAAGGAACGGATGAAGCAACTAAATTTGCAAAGAAGTTAAAAGAGATGTCACGTACTATACCATTATCAGCCGCAGAACTGGCACAAATAGCTGCAAGTGGTGGTCAACTTGGTATCAAGAAAGAAGATCTTTTTATGTTTACAGAAACAGTGGCAAAAATGTCTACAGCATTTGATATGTCTGCAGAGCAAGCAGGTGATTCTATAGCTAAACTCTCTAACGTTTATGGAATTGATGTTAGTAAAATGGAATACGTTGGTAATGTAATCAATCACTTATCAGATAACACTGCTGCCAAAGCAAAAGATATGGTTGAAGCTCTAGCAATAGTTGGTGGTACTGCAAAACAATTTGGTCTTGACATCAAGGAAACAAGTAGTTTAGTAAATGTCTTCGTTAGTTTAGGTAAACAACCAGCAAAAGCTGCAACTGCTATAAATGCTCTACTTAGTAAACTTCAGACTGCTGAAGAACAAGGAGGGGATTTTAAAGCAGCATTAGAGCAAATGGGAATAACTGCAGAAGAAATAGTACAAAGAATAAGCGAAAACGGCGAAGAAGCATTACTCTACTTTTTTCAAGCTCTAAAGAAAATGGATAACCAGGAACGTTCTACAATCCTTATGAAACTTTTCGGTCAGGAATATCAAGATGATATTGCATTATTAGCTGGAAGTTTTAACAAATACGAAAATGCTATAAGGTTACTAGCTGACACAGAAGAGTACAAGAGCTCGTTGCAGAAAGAATTTCAAAACCGTGTAGACACCACAGCCAGTAAATTACGACTTCTTCGCAACGCAATAGCTGAAGTTGGTATGAACCTGGGTTCAGTGATGCTGCCTACTTTAAAATCTATAGCTGAATTTTTACAAGAAAAAACTAGAAGCATAGCGTTATTTGCAGAAAAATATCCAACTTTAACCAAAGCAATCATGGGTACTGTAGCAGCCTTGATAAGTTTAAAAGTTGTAGCAGTGGGACTAGGATACGGATTTACATTGCTAGGAAGTACGATTTTTAGTCTGAAAGCAAACCTACTTGGAGTATTTTCATTTTTATCAGCTACAGTTTTTCCTGCAGTAGTAACAGGACTAAGAGCAGTAACACTCGCTATAATGAGTAACCCTATAGGACTTTTAATTACTGGACTTGTCACTGGCGCAGCACTTGTTATAACTAACTGGCAAAAGGTAAAAGACTTTTTCTCTAGCTTTTGGAAATCACTCATTGAACCTATAGGAAAAGCTTTTTCATGGATAGGGGAAAGTGTATTTGGAAAAGTATTGGAAAATAGCCCACTGAAAGAATTTGAAAAAAGAAAAACTGAAATAAAAGCAGTCCATACTTCCATAAAGAGTAATATTCTCAACAGTGGAAATCCTGTGCTAGGTAACAGTATAATTAAAGAATTTTCAAAGAAAAATAAAAATAGCTTCAGAGTCAAAAGCCTTATTGAGGAGAAAGAGAGCGATAAGATATTTGCAAGGAGTAAGTTTGAAAATAAAGAACAAAATAAAACTCAGAACATCACTAATAATTACACTATCAGCATTAAAGCAGAACCTAACCAAGATGTTCGTAGTCTTGCAGATGAAGTAATAAAAAGGATAAGAGAAAAGTCACGTAATGTTTTATTTGATACGGTAGAGACATTTTATTGATGCTATCTCTTGGTCCGTATAAGTTTGCTCCCACAAGTTTAAAGTATAGCAAAGAAAATCGTTGGAGCACGATTGAGTGTATTGAAAATATGCCACTATTACAAAATATCGGTCAAGGTGTAGAAAATATAGATTTAGAAGGAATGATTTATCTGCATAATCTCAACGGGCTAAATCAATTAAAGAGTGTGAAAGAAGCTGAAAAACCACATATTTTAGTAGATAGTTTAGGTAATATTTTAGGACAATTCGTAATTACTAGGTTAGAAGAAAAGCAGATGTATTTTTTACCTAATGGACTACCAAGAAAAGTTGAATTTAGTTTGAGTTTAAAAAGCTATAGATGACTGTATACTATGTGAGTAAAGAAAATGAGATGTTAGATCTGATTTGCTGGAAACATTACGGATTTACTGATGGAGTAGTGGAATTAGTACTAGCAGAGAACTTAGGTTTGGCAGAATACGGAAGCTTTTTGCCTGCAGGATTAAAGATAAAGCTTCCTACTATTAAGAAAATAGTACAAAAGTCAAAATTAAAGGTCTGGGAATAAATGCAGCCAGATTTTATAATAGATAAATGTGAATCAATTAAAGATAGAGTTATATCATTGCACCTTACAGATGAATCAGGAATAATAGATGATGTAGTTGAAGTGTGTGTTAATTACAGGGATGAAGACATAGATATTCCGAATGAATTGAACATAGCACTAGGTTATAAGGAATTTGGAATCTTTCCAATGGATATATATACAGTCAACGAAGTGACTATACAGGGTCCACCTAAGACTCTACTAATCAAAGCTCATGCAACAAATTTAAGAATATCTTTGAAGGCAAAAGTATCAAAAAAATGGCGCCAAATTACCATAGAAAACTTAGTAAAAGAAATAGCCCAAAAACATGGATATGGATACAAAGTCGCTAAGGAATTTAAGAATGTATTGATACCCCATATTAATCAGGCAGATGAAAGTGATATAAGTCTGTTAACAAAGATCGCAACAGAGCGTGAAGCAATGGCAAAATTAGCTGGTGGGTATATATTGTTTATTTCAAAGAATATGGCAAAATCAGCCACAGGAAAAGCTTTAGGAACAACGACTATTAGACCTCAAGATACAATTAACTGGAAAGTACATTTTACCGTACGTGATAAGTATAATTCAGTAGTGGCAAAGTGGCATAGCTATGAAAAGGGCGAAACTATTAAAGAAACAGTTGGTAGTAGCGAGCCAAGTTATATTATGCTGGAACTTTACTCTAATGCAGAGTCAGCGCTGAGTGCAGCAAATGCCAAGTTGAAACAATTGAAGCGTAACAATGAAGCTTTAGATATAACTATGCCTGGTAATCCTCAAATTTTTGCAGAAGCTAAACTTAATCTTATAGACTTTAACCAAGCGGTAGATGGTGAATGGATAGTTAATAGAGCGGAGCATACTTTAAATAGCTCAGGTTACCTTACTATGTTGTCAGCATCTTTGAGTAAGTAATGTTAATAAAAAATGAGTAAATGATCTATTTAATATTAAAAAGATGTTGAATATGGATAAATTGGGTCAAGATACAAAAAACAAGCTGCATTTTTGGTGGCTTATAACAGTAATAGTATGTATTATTGCTACCTATTCCTACATGAAGGCAAAGGCTGCAGATAATTATAAAACGATATTACGCATTGCTTCTCAAAATTGTAACTTAGAGACTGTAAAATTCTTAGTAGAAAATCTATTAGATATTAATGTGCAGATCCCTAAATTAACAGCACTACATTATGCTGCAGAAGAGGGATGTGCAGAGGTTGTAAAATTCCTAGTAGAAAAAGGAGTTGATATAAATGCTACGAAATATGAAAGATGGACACCTTTACATGCAGCTACATATGAAGGCAAATTGGAGATAATTAGATTTTTATTAGACAAAGGTTCAGACCCTACCATTAGAGACACAGATGGAAAAAATCCAAGAGATGTAGCTGTATTAAGGTCAAGGCACAATAAAGATAAACCTTACCAAGTTAATATTTTCACATGAAAAAGCAAAAAATCCCAATAGCGGTAATAATAACAATAGTTCTACAGACTGTAGGATTCATATGGTGGTTGGCAAAACTTGACTTACACGCTAACTATGGATTAGAAGAGAAGAAGAAAAGAAGGTAAACTCCAGTATTTTAGAGATAATAGGAGGTTACCCAGTGAATAAGAATGTAACAGAATTATTCTGTTTTGTAGATGATTATTGTAAAATAATAGACAAAAATTTTGCAGGTAGATTATTATCCAATGGTAAAAAACCTACAAGAGTGCCAGAAATAACGCATTCCGAAATTATAACAATAATTCTGTTATATCAGCAATCTAGATATGAAAACTTTAAATCATTTTACATATGTTACTTACAGTTGCTGCATAAGTCAGACTTTTCCAGACTACCTTCTTATGATAGATTTATTGCGCTAAAACCTCGAGTTTTATGGTATTTAGCAATGTTGCTACAGTGGTTATGTGAGCAGGCAAAAAATACAGGTATTTCCTACATTGATTCAACTCCTATCACGGTCTGTCATGCAAAAAGAATATCTAAAAATAAAGTTTTTACTGGAATTGCAAAATTAAGCAAAAGCACTTATGGCTGGTTTTTTGGTTTTAAATTACATGTAGTAATCAATGAAATAGGCGAAATTCAAGGTGTTACGCTAACCAGAGGTAACATTGACGATAGAAAGCCAGTTTTAGATCTGACTAAAAAACTAACGGGTTTATTATTTGGAGATAAAGGTTATATCCAAAAAGGTCTATTTCTACAATTACTTGATAGAAATTTAAAGCTTGTTACCAAGATAAAAAAAGGGATGAAAAACGCATTAATCTCTCTAAATGAGAAGATTTTTTTAAGGAAAAGATCTATTATTGAAACAGTTTTTGGTTACCTAAAAAATAGATTAGAAATTGAGCACACTCGCCACCGATCTCCTTTTAACTTTCTGGTTCATATTTTTTCTACACTCATTTCATACTCTTTACAACGTAAAAAACCTTCCATTTCCAATTCTTTTTTTGTTCGCTAATCCATAGTTAGCGTGACTTACGTGTACACATCCATGATAAATTTATAGAAAAAAACCAAGGACTAATCGAAATAGTCTATCGACTTGAAGAGAGAGTGAAAAACCTCACTGAAGAAGTCAACGAACTTGAAGCTATTCACAAACACAAATAAATTTTACAGTGACAAAGTACATTTTATCTGTAGATGGAGGTGGCATTATAGGGATAATACCTGCCATTATTCTAGCAGAAATTGAATCTAGGACAAAAAAGCCAATTTCCCAGATTTTTGATTTAATGGCAGAAACCTCAACCGGTGGGATTATTGTTGCTGGACTTTGTAAAAGCAATAAACTTCAATACTCTGCCAATGATTTGGTTGAACTTTACCAAGAGTATGGAGCATATATCTTTCAATCATCATTTTGGAGAAAATCAATTGCTTCTTGGCTGAGTGGTTCTCAGTACTCATATAGAAATATGGAATTTATTCTCAACAAATACTTTGGTGAAAGTACTATGGCCGATGTTGCGAGTAATCTACTACTCACCAGATACCGTCTTTATTGTCAACAAATTATTTAGCTAAAAAGAATAAAAAATAACAAAAAGTTTTAATTTAGGCTGATACCTTCTATAAACTAGTGTAACTGTGTATAAGTACTTTCAGTTTGTGTGGCGTACATACTGTAATTGCTATTGAATGATGGAGAGACATACTCCATTATTTTAGCACGAAGTAACAAATTCAATGAATTAGTTCTTCAAAAATAATTTAAACTTTTACAGTAGGAGTAGTCTCATGAAACATTATAGCGGGTTAGATGTCTCACTCAAAGAAACTTTTATTAGTATCGTTGATGAGAAAGGAAAAATTGTTAAAGAAGGGGTTGTTGCAAGTGAAAGCAGTGCAATAGCTGAGTTTCTGCTTGGTCAAAACAAAAAATACGAGTCCATAGGAATAGAAAGCGGTCAATTATCAATATCGATGTGCAAAGAGTTGAGGAATCTTGGATTACCAGTAACTTGTGTAGATGCAAGGCATATGGCAGCAGCATTATCTGCGAGAATCAATAAGAATGATAAAAATGATGCAAGAGGCATAGCACAAATGATGAGAGTTGGGCTATTTAAGGAGGTATTAGTAAAATCAGACGAAGCTTGTCAGGTTAAAATAATACTTGGAAGCAGAAGACAATTAATACGTAGCAGAGAGCAAATTGCGGGAACAATAAGGGGATTACTGAAAATATACGGGATAAAAGTTAATCAACGTCTTAGTTCTGCAAATTTTGTTTTAAAAGTGCAAGAAATGGTTAACAACCTAGATGAAATTAGCCAAACCTCAATTGAATCATTAGTACATAGTTTAGAAACAATAGAAGAATCAACAAGAAAACTTGATAAAATTCTCTCAGAACAAGGCAAAAAAGATGAGGATTGTAAGTTATTAACCACGATACCAGGGGTTGGTATTATAGTAGCAATGACGTTCAAGGCTGCAATAGATAATCCACATAGGTTTGAAACATCTTATACAGTTGGAGCCTATATGGAATTAAGTCCAAGACAGTACGCTTCTGGTGAGATTGATCGACACGGAAGTATATCAAAAATGGGACCAGTGGACTGTAGGAATATGTTATATGAAGCTGCGCAGGTCTTACTGGTAAAATGTAAAAGGACATTTAAATTAAGAAGCTGGGGATTGAAGCTTAAGAAGAAAAAAGGCATGAAAAAAGCAATTGTTGCAGTAGCAAGAAAATTAGCCGTGATTATGCACAGGATGCTAATCGATAGAAAAGAGTTTTGCTATCAATAAACACTAAAGAAGTATAAAACAATAATTTTACTGAAAGTAAAGATAGCAATGCCGATGGAAGGGATAAGCAAGAGGATAAGTTGAAGCATAGACTTCGTGGCGTACATGTTGCCGTCCACTTCCGCCTAACAAGTATAGTGCGGCTTGGCTACAATATAAATTAGCCATATTAGACCGCGGAGAGAACAATGGAAGCATGCTACTTTCAACTCATGTAAAATCTATTAAGACTATAGAGGAAAAGAATGATACCTTAGTTTTTATAAGCTTAATGAATATGTGAATAAATACTTTAAGTTTGTGTGGACGTATTTATCCACATATTCATTGGCTGCATAGTTTAAAGAGATTAATTAGAAATTAGTGTTGATGTTTTTATTGCCAATAAAACCCCTTTTGATTGAATAAGATAATACAATAAAAAACAAAAAGTTGGGAACGTTCAAAAAAGTGTGTCAAACCGTATTTTTAATTCAACTCAATTTTTAATCTATCAGGAAAAAAGATATCAAGTTGAGATATAGTTAAAGCCCAATTAGGTAAAGCCATAGCCCATTTTTGCTCTACTTTTTTTATAGCACAATATACCTGTTTATACAAGGCATTTGTATTAGTAAATGAGCCTTTGGTTTTAGTAAATTTTCTAATCTGTCTGTGCAGTCCCTCAATAGGATTAGTGGTATAAATTAGCCTCCTAACAGGACCTGAATACTTAAAATAACTGGACAAATTTTCCCAATTATTCTGCCAAGATTTTATGACTAATGGATACTTTTCGCCCCATTTTTCCTCCAGTTCAAGCAAATAATTTTCGGCAATTTCTTTACTTGAAGCACGATATATTTTTTTCAAATCATTCATGAAAACTTTTACATCTTTGCTAGATACATATTTCAGTGAATTCCTTATCTGATGCACTATACATAGTTGTACTTCTGCTTTAGGAAATATACTATTTATAGCTGTAGAAAAGCTTTTTAGCCCATCAATGCAGGCAATTAGAATATCTTCTACTCCTCTTTCTTTGAGGTCATTTAGCACTCCCAACCAGAAATTAGCTCCCTCACTTTCAGCCAAATAAAAACCTAATACTTCTTTTCTGCCATTTTGATCTATGCCTAATATGTTATACATACACTTGCTTACACAATGTCCATCCTCCTTAACCTTAAAAAACATGCCATCCATGAACACTATTGGATATACTGATTGCAGTGGACGGCTGCGCCATTCATTGATTATTGGTAGCAGTTTATCAGTAATACTGGATATCTCTGCTGCTGATATTTTGTGGTCATATATTTCCTCAACGTGTGAAGCTATGTCTCTGTATCCCATGCCACTGGCGTATGTACTTAATACCTTTGCTTCAAGTTCTGGATGTAGGCTTGTTTGCCTTTTTCTAACTATTTGTGGTTCAAAACTTCCCTCCCTATCTCTTGGTGTTAGCAGCTCAAATGAGCCTCCACTCGTGCGTAAAGTTTTTGCGTTTCTCCCATTTCTTCGGTTATTTTCTTCACTTTTAGCTGACATGTGGTTTTCTATTTCACCTTCCAGACTTGCCTCTAGCAACCTTTTTATAAACGGTGTTAATGCTCCATCTTTTCCTGTCAATGGTTTTCCTTCTCGTATAGATGACAGGATATTTGTTTCTAATTCTTTATAATCTACCAACCCATTAGTTCTATTTGCTTGACTCATATCAAACCTCCATTTTTTATATCAATTTATTACTTTACTTCTCGGTTTGACACACTTTTTTGAACGTTCCCTGCAAAAACTACTTTCACCATTCCCCTTAAATCATGATAGAGGGAATGGTGAAAGTAGTTTCTATTGCCAGAGGTTGTTATAATAGTTACATGCTGCTGAAACCCGATTTGCTTATAGTTATGGAAGAAATTCTCTAATTGCATACCACACCATTCAATTGTAGTATGTCATTTTATACTTGATAAAAACGCTGTATTGTATTATAATATACCATCAAGAGATAATAAGGAGTTACATATGTCTTATATGAAAAACGAACAGGATATTCGCTCTCAGGGCGTTTATTATAGTGCTGGACTCAGGAGTTACCTAACTAAAGTATACAATTATATGGCTTTAGCTTTAGGTGTTACAGGGCTTGTTGCGTTTTTAACAGTGTTTTCTGGTCTTTTCCAGGTGATTTATTCCAATCCTGTTCTATCGCTTGTGGTAATGCTATCTCCAGTTGCATTGGTGTTTTATATGTCTTTTAGGCTTCAACACCTAAGTGCTCAGTCAACACTTACTGTATTTTTTCTATTCTCAGTTTTAATGGGAATTTCTTTATCTCATATTTTTATAATTTATACTGCAGAAAATATAGCGAGAGCATTTTTCATTACATCGATCATGTTTGGTTCTATGGCTTTATATGGTAATACTACAAAAAAAGATCTGACCAGTATGGGTTCTTTTTTGATTATGGGAATCTGGGGATTAATCATTGCATCTATAGTTAATCTGTTCCTTGGGAGTAGTCCACTCTATTTTGCAATATCATTTGTGTCAGTAATAGTGTTTACTTTAATGACCGCGTACGATGCTCAGAGAATCAAAGATGTTTATTATAGGTATAATGATGGCTCAGAGGTTGCAACTACTAAGTTGGCAGTACTTGGTGCAACTAATCTTTACTTTGACTTTATCAACATATTCCTCAATTTACTTAGGTTACTTAACTTGTTTAATAATAGGGATTAGGTGTTCTCCTTTTTAAGGGGAAATAATGAAAATTCTATAGTTTTTTTCCTAGTATCTTTAGTGGCATTGATGCTGTGTCTTGCATATGCTTCAGTGCCATTGTATAGTATCTTTTGCAAAGCTACTGGATATGGTGGCACAACGAGAAAAGCAACTAATACGACAATAAATGCAACTGACCAAAAAATCAGGGTTTACTTCAATGCTGATGTAATGTCCGGTCTGCCTTGGGAATTTAAATCAGAAACTAACTACATTGATACGAATATAGGGCAAAAAAGTTTAGTGTTTTATTATGCAGAAAATTTATCTGACCAGCCTTCGCTTGGAATGGCAGTGTATAATGTCACACCTTTTAAAGCAGGTAAGTATTTCAATAAAGTTGCATGCTTCTGCTTTGAAGAACAAATTTTGCAGCCAAAACAAAAAGCAGCTATGCCAGTATCCTTTTACATAGACCCTGAAATAATTCGTGACAATAGTACAAAAGATTTAAGTGAAATAACGCTATCGTATACGTTTTTTAAGCTTAAATAACAAACCTTTTTCTATAAATAAGTTATGCAACAGATCTATTTAATTGGGCAGAAGCGCTTATTTGTTTTTTGTACACTAAGTACTTGTGTTGCGGTTTTTGGTATTGCGAATTCCCATTCTTCACTATTTGCTTTACAAGCATTCCAGTACTCAGTTAACTCTTTATTACTTTTTACAGAGACTGGCATTTCTATGTTGGGATTTTTTTCTAATGTATGCTTAATTAGAATCTCATAGCAATTCTTGTATTCAATTGGCTTATCTCTACCATATAATTTAGCAACATAGTCTAAGGTGGTATTTCCACCGTAGTTTTCATTTGGGCTATCATTTACTCCCGCTTTTATGAGAGCCTTTAATATGTCCGGAGAATGGGTCAAAACACAGGTATGTAAATATCCTTTTTCGTTTTGCACATTAGTTTCTGCTTTTATTAAAACTTGCGCTAGATTTGTTAAAGTGTACGGTTTATAGTTAATGGCGATGGAAAAAAGACTATCTATTGGAAAGCCATCATAATCTTTCAAGTCAAATCTGTGATTAATATCAAATCCTTTTTTTCCCAAGAAGTATATAAATATTTACAATAGTCTCCTTTTTTATCTGATTTTTGCATTTTACATTTTAACCTTTCTTTTATTTTTATTATTGGTATCTAAATCGTCATCTTCATCCACTTCACACAACACATTGAATAAAACACCATAAAGCCAAGTTTCTCTGTTTGTCATAATTTGTGCCTCAAAACTATTAACAATACGCTTATGTAGTGTATAAACTCTAAATAACATTTTGCAAAATATTAATTGCTAGATAACATAATTAAAGTTTTTGTCTTACATTTATCATGGTTAGAGCTATACAAATTAAAAAAACTGGGGGGCCAGAAGTATTAGAATTTGTAGATAAGAGCATAGGTGAGCCAAAAGATGAGGAAGTCTTAATACGTCATACAACTATCGGCTTAAATCGTTATGATTTAGAACATAGAAAAGGTATGCACAAAATTAAAGATCTGCCATCAGTACTTGGAGTAGAGGCAGTAGGAGTTGTTGAAAAGCTTGGTAAAAAAATTAGTGATGGACTTAAGGTTGGAGATAGAGTTGGATATTGCACAGCTCCTCCAGGGGCATATTGTGAAAAGCGCATTGTACACCAGAAATATTTGATAAAAATTCCGAATGATATACCTGATGAAGTTGCTGCTGCAGTATTGTTTAAAGGTATGACAGCTCACTATTTAGTTAATCAATCTTATAGAATCAGGCCTGGTGCTTTTGTACTAGTTCATGGAGCTAATGGTGGTTTGGGGCAAATAATATGCCAATGGGCAAAGGATAAAAAAGGTGTAGTGATAGGTTCTATAAGCTCTGACGAAAAAATGAAGATAGCTTTACAAAGTGGCTGCACATACGCAATAAACTACAATGATAAAGACTTCGTTTCTAAAATCATGGAGATTACGAAAAATAGAGGAGTAGGTGCGGTGTATGACCCTATAGGTTACGCTACAAGCAAGCTCTCTTTTGAATCTTTAGGTAAGTTTGGCATATATGTTTCTTATGGGCAGATATCAGGTAATGCTCCTATTAATTTCTCTTTACTTAGTTCGCGTTCGTTATTTGCAGCTGGAACTTCGATATATCACTACAAGTACAATAGACTTACGTTAGTGCTTACTGCAATGGAAATTTTTGAAATGATAAGAAAAAAACTTTTAATTGTAAGAATTAATAAAAAATATAAATTTGATGAAATAATAGAGGCTCATCGTGACATGGAAAATAGAAAAGTAAGTGGGCTAAATATTATTAAAGTTTCTTAAATAACTTAGTAACCTAAAATAATTATTCATTAAGTCATATCAACAAGAATTTCACATGGTTAATTTTCTTTTTGGGAGAGTTAAAAGCATACAGCTGTAGCTAAACTGACTGAGATTTTTACCGGACTAGTTTGAAAAACTTGTCATTCTGCTACTCGTTAGTGGCATGGTAATGCAATGTTTTATCTATAGATATTATGTTCACAGTAGTTTCAAAAGAAGCTGAGTAAATAAGTTATATTTCAAATTAGATTTGGTGTCACATCTAACATTATAAGTATTATCACTTCAATAGTATATGGAGCTGTTATTTTTCTTTTAAATGAATGATTTTTTCTGTTTTACAATAGTTTTAGAGTTGAGGTTATAGTACTTAGAAAGTTTACATTGCTTTATGAATTGTCTCTGTTGTTCTGATATATCCAGTAATCATAAGTTCTCCTTTAATGGCATTTTGTTCTCATATTTTATATACCATTGCACTCTGGGACCATACATATAAGGCTAAAGTGTGCTGAAAGTCAATTAAAATTACTTAATAAATTGACTATATAAACTAAAAATGCTAGTATTATATTATTAATTTTAAATGGGAGTAAATATTATGGGCTATACAAGAACACAACTAAAACAGGCAAGGCAAGCAAGAAGTAACCTAGAAAAGAAAATTGAATCAAAACTAGAACTAGCAATAACAATAGCAATAGCAATAGCAATAGCACCAGGAATGGCAGCTGTTACCGGGTCTCTTGCAGGTTTAGCTCTAAGTTATGTTAACTTGCCACCTCTCATTGCAGGTGGAATCATTGGTTCTGCAATGTTATTAGTATGCTGTGTAATCAGTGCTTGTTCTTGCTCAAAAACTACAAATCTCAACGATATACCAGAAGGCATGTCCGAAGGACATAAACAAATTTTGAGAGAATATAGCAACAGCGCTGAATATAAAATTAAAAATTATGCACGTACTATCAGTATTATTGATGTTTCTTTTGGATTTGGAGCAGGACTAGTTGCTCTTGGTTTTACATCACCAGCAGCTATAGGTGCTTTAACTTTTGTAGTGAGTGTGATTGCTTGTATTCCTTTAAATTTCTTAATTGATAAAGCAATTGAGTGCTTTTTTCCAGAAGGAAATAAACAGCCAGGTAGCTCAGTTGATAGCGATGTGAAGATTGTTGATGGGGAGAGTATTTTAATAAACGATAGATAGAAGTTTTTGAAGAGGATTTAGCCCATTTTTTTGTGTTAAGTATAATTGAATTATCCGCTCAAGTCCTAATCCTGCATAGCTAGTTGATTTTCCCATCCAAGAATCATTTTATTAGCTTGCCTTAATGTTTCAACAGAAGGCAAGTCTTCTGTGCTGAGTGGTAGGCGGACAGTTTTGTGTTTTATAAGCCCAATATCATGCAAGAGTGCTTTAGTAGGTATTGGGTTACTGGCGGTAAATAACGCTTCACAAGTCTGTTTCCACATATCTACCTGAGAGTTTTTACTACTCAGACATTGCTTAACATATTCATGTACTATATGTGGCCAAGTGTTAGCAGCAACAGAAACCAGACCAGCCGCACCCTTAGCAGCCATATCGGGTATCATATTATCATCTCCACAAAACACCTCAATATTTGGAGCAACTTTCTTATACTGAGTTAAAGTATCAACGGTGCCACTTGAATCTTTGATAGCCCAAAATTTTTCGTAGCTGGATAAATTACGTACAGTTTCAGCGTGAAGACTCACTCCTGCTCTTGATGGAATATTGTAAAGCATTGCTGGCACATGTGCTTTTTCAAGCAGCTTTTCAAACCATAAAGTTTGCCCCATGATTCCAGGCTTTGCATAAATGGGAGTTGTCATTAGATAGCCATGAATAGGCATACCCTTGCAAAAATCAAGCCATTCAAAAGTCTGATATAGATTCACTCCTGGTACACCAATTATAATTTTCGTATTTAATTTTAGCTCACATACAAATTCAACTAAGGTGCGCTTTTCAGAATCAGTAAGTGATAAGCTTTCACCTGTGCTACCGAGCAACACTACACCATTTTTAGCTTGAGCCTGCATTGCAAGCAAGCACTGCAAACTTTGGTAATCTACGCTATCTCCATTAGAATTAAAAGGAGTAACACAAGCAGTCCATAAAAATGTAGGTTTCAATTGAAGTTATTAAAATGGTATTTCATCATCGATTAGTTCGTCTTTTATATCGTTGTCAAAACTTCCGTGTTTATCTTTTTGTCCTGTTTCATTTTGTTTGTATTCACTTGGCTTGTAATCAGAGTTTGACATACTGTTTCGTGAATCTAAAAGGGTAAGGGCACTATTAAAGTTGTATAGCACCACCTCTGTTGTGTACTTTTCAGTACCATTTTGGTCAGTCCATTTTCTAGTTCTCAGAGAGCCTTCAACGTACACTTTACTACCTTTCCGTGCAAAGTCTTTAACAATTTTTACTAGTCCTTCACTAAAAATTACAATATTATGCCATTCTGTCTTTTCAGAGCGAGTACCAGAAAATTTGTCAGTCCAACTTTCAGACGTGGCTATTGAAAAACTTGCCATCTCTTTTCCATTTTGTGTAGTCCTAATTTCAGGATCTTTTCCTAAATTACCAACTAATATGACTTTATTTATAGTACCACTAGACATAATTATGCTTTAAAACAAACATCTTTATTATCTTATGTGAGAGTATTATTGTCAAATTTAATTAAAAACGCGCTTGGAGGGATTCGAACCCACGACCTTTGCCTCCGGAGGGCAACGCTCTATCCAACTGAGCTACAAGCGCAGATGTATTAGATTATTTAATAGATAAACTATCTAAATCAAATTTTTGTTCTGGATAAAGCGTAAACATAATACCTCCATGTCCAAAATGTACATTTTTAGAATTGCTTATCCGTTCTTTTGTTATCTTTTGGTCTACAGACCATGAAAAAGTTACATAATTTTCAGTTACTGAGTGCACTTTTAAATCCTTAGTATTTATGAACAACTTTCCATTTACCCATATTTTCCATGTATCGGGGGAAAAGTATAAAATTGAATCTAAACTGACTACTTTACAATTGAAATTTTCTTCCTCTGTAACTCCTGAAGACTGTAAGTTAAACTTTTCCATCTCACTAACTATTCTATTAACCTGCTCTTCATCAAAAAAAATGCTTTTTATGCTACCATATTGCGATAAAGTACTCTCTGCTGCCTCTTTTATTATATCGTCTCGATCTATATAATAATTGTTGATAAAAAAACACTCCTTCGCACGCAAATTTGCTATATCAATGAAGTCATTTATTTCTTGATTTCCAACTTTTAAAATACTTTTTAAGTACTTCTTTTCTATAATCATTCCATTATTGGAATGATGACAGACCATTTCATCATTGCCTTGTCTTTCTATATATACACATAAATTTTCACTATTTAACCCTAATATTTTATGCTCAATAAAATCTTCATTACTAATATGCTGTTGGCAAGAATATTTTTTACAAATCCCTATATTTTCTACAAGATCTTCGCAATTGCAATATGCACTAACATTAAAAAATAGCAGCGTAAAAATAAAAAACAACTTTATATTCATCTACTTAATATGGTATACCAATCAAAAACTATACTAGCTCTCACTATCTCTATCATATTACCACTTAAAATCTGGTTTATAACTTTAGCATCTATATTTCTCTGCTTATTCAAGGTAAGAGATCTGATCATAATATAACCAGGAAGATTTGGAATAGACTGTAGAAATAAAAAAATATGCTTATCGCTAATTGAGCTTAAACTTAGAACCACTTCACTTCTTATTACTTTTGTATGTTCACTTTTATTGTGGAGTTCAGCTTCTTCAGGTATAGAAATTGATATTTCAGGTTCTAACATGTAGTGTTTTTTATATAGCTTGTTAAGCTCAAAATTTAAATTTGTAATGTATCTGCTACTATGTAAGTTTGAAGAAGAAATTCTTTTCCATAAATCTAGGTTTTTATTTAGAACGACTTCTTTCTTTTGAATTTCAATGATCTGTAAATTAATAGAGCGTATTTCCTCAGCTGCAGTTTGATTTTTATTATAAACCTTTTTGTTATAGATAATAAAACACGTTGATAACCCTATTAATACAATAGATAACAATAAGTAATATATGCACTGAATTGTAGCTTTTCTTTTTAGTTGAGAGATAGTCATCAATCTACATTGCCTCTCCTATTTCAACATCAATAGATAGATTTTTCTCTTTAGTAGTGGGTAAGCTAGAAATACTAATATCATGAGTACGGAAATTATCGTTTAAATTTTTCTGTAGTTTCTCGTATTGATAAGAAATGTCTTGACCAGATTGAAAATTAAACCTTAAAGTTGTGGTAATATAACTTTTTGCCTCATTATAATTCCACTCAAACGATTGAAGCTCTACATCTGGTACTTTTAGCTTTTCTACATACTTAACTTGTGTGAGAGGAGAGTACTCTATTTTTGATAAAATATTATTGATATTAATAAAATCGTAAACTTCATCTATCTTTTTTACATTATAGCTTTGGCTAAGTTTTATTAGTTTGTTATTTAAAGCACTCCGCTTTGCAGATAAATTATCAGCAACATTAAAATTTGAATACAAATTTCGCAAACAAAAGGCGTTAATTACAACTAAAACCAAGAGTAGGTATAGAAAAATTTGAGGAGAATTTAAATAAAGATAATTAAATAGATAAAATTCTTTAGTTTCTTTTGTGTTAAAAATATTTATTGGCTTATTCTTAAAGCTATGGAACAAAATTGTAGTATCACAAAAGCTATCTTTTTCGCATATAGCTAATTCTGCTACCAATAGTTTACCTAGCTCATATGGAGTCAATATGTTCACACTATTCTCTGAAAAATTTATAACTGATAAACTAGATTTAATAGCTTCTGATACTATGATGCAAAGGTCGATAGGGTCATTTTTTTCAAATCCAAACTTAGTTAAAGATTGAATTGTATTTTTCACTTCCTGATATATTTCACCAGCAATGATTCCTGGTAAATTATCATTAGTAAATGGTATTAAACGTGTAAATATCATTTTGTTCTCTTTAAGAACCACTTGTCTATAGCCACCTGTTTTAGTTGCAGCAACTATAATTTTCCAGTTACTAGGATCTTTGTGTAGAATCTTTTTTGCTATACTGACTAGTTCTATAGGAAACATTAATATTCCTTTAAAGTTAGAGCCTATTTCAACAAACACGTCCAACCAATATTCTATTAAATGATTTACTTTTGATGAAACAAATAGATACCACCAGTTTTGATTAAATTTATTCGGCTTTTCGACCAAGAGAATAGAATTTATATCGTTATTATGAGCAAAATGCTCTACTTTTGTTTTTGCTGATAGATAAGCACTAATCCTATTTACTCTTGGGATAGACTGTAGCAAATAGTTCTGATCAGTGTGATTGAGAACCAGATATAAGGGTGCTTTTTTATCTGATGAGAGACATGAAATTAAGTCAGAAACAGCTTTATTATTTTTGTCCTTAGCAAAATATCTTTTATTTAAAGTATCATTTTTAAAATATAGTAACATTGTGCCTTCTTTTCCTATAGAAAGCATAAACTTACTTTTGGGTTTTGACCCAAACATATTAACAAAGTGTATACTCATCTAGAATTAAAAAGGTAATTTATTGAAATTCATTAAACATTAGATGACAATATTACTTATATTATAAGTTTTTGATAAAGTTAGTAGTAATATTAACCCTTTTGTATGATGAAGGTTTTTTATATTTTAATGTTTCTGTGCTAGACACAACTTAACCTGACAAACGAGGATTAATCATATCTCAGCTTGATATTTTATTCTCCAACAGACTGAAAATTGAATTGAGCTAAAGACTTGATTTGACGCACGTTGTTGCACATTACCATTTAGTATACTTGAACTGAACATTTTCAGTGAATCCATCTGGCATGACTGAAACTTTTGTATTCATATTTATTTTTAAGTAATTTACTAGCTCATCAACTAATATATCAGGAGCAGAAGCACCTGCAGTAATTCCTATTTTTTCTGCGCCCTGCAACCAATTTTTGTTCATACATTTATAATTATCAATCAAATAGGCTCTTCTTCCTCTGGAAATACACAGGTCTAATAAACGGTTTGAATTTGAACTGTTTTTGCTTCCTACAATTAACACTACGTCTGTAATTTTAGCCAATTTTTTAACAGCGTTCTGCCTATTTTGTGTTGCATAGCATATATCTTTTAAGTCGGGGCCTGTAATGCTTGGAAATCTGAGCTTCAGTGTAGCAATAATTTCTTTGGTATCGTCAATACTTAACGTGGTTTGTGTTACATAAGATAAATTATCTGGATCTTTGATTTGTAAATTGTATACGTCTTGCATAGTTTGCACTAGAGATATAGGATTACTTACTCTTCCTATAATTCCTTTAACTTCTGGATGATTTTCATGTCCAATTAGAATTAATTCTTTACCACTATCCTCATACCTTTTTGCCTCTTTATGTACTTTGCTAACTAATGGACATGTTGCATCAATCACTTGAACACCCTTTTTTTTTGCCTCATCCTCTATACTTTTCGACACTCCATGTGCGCTAAAGATCAATATTCCTCTATTGTCTTTAATGTCTTCTATGCTGCTTACAAAAACCACTCCTTGTTTCTTGAAGTCCTCTACTATATACTTATTATGAACGATTTCGTGTAGTACATAAACTTGGCGTTCGTTTTTGTATTTCTCTAAAGTAATTGCTAATATGTCTACAGCTCTTTTAACCCCTGCGCAGAAACCGCGTGGTTCAGCTAAGATAATCTCCATTTTTTAAGTAAGTATGTAAACATTGCTAAAAAGTAAGCTCCGCTCACTATGTTTCATATCACGACTGCTTTACTATAATTTCAAATTTATCATTACCAAGATTCTTATTAATATACCAGGAACCGTCATCTTTAATTACAAATTCAGGACCCTTGAGGTCTCTTGTTATTGTCCTTCCATCTTGGTAATCCATGGCAATATGGATATCGAATGTAACGATGTCTAGATTTATTGTAGCTTTTTTCCCACTGTATGAATTTAGACTAAACTTGCCCAACATGACATCATTAATACTCACTTCTCCTGCATAAGTATCACACTGACCATCTACACAACACTCACTTTCAATATAAAAAAGGTCTGACATATTTACATCTATAAAAAAAAGAACTAAACTTACATACTAAATATAGTTTACCATTAATAAGCAATTACAGATTACTTTGGCTACAACAATAATGCAACTGGAAGTATAACATAATTAATTGTATAAGAAACTACACTTTAGAGAAATGGTTGTTTGGTTTTTTTATTAATTTTTTTCACCATACTGTCAATCATGTGTTTTATTCCTTGATATACAGAGTGTGTACTTTCATCACTACGCATATAAGCAGAGCAGGAAAATATATTATGCTTTTCGTCTTCTATTGATAGCTTTGTATCGCATGTTATATGTTCGCCGCCGAGCTTCTCTATCAACTGGTCTTTGTCGTCTCCTATAGTTACCTTAATCTTACTTTCTTCTTTACCTATCTTGCTACTTAAAATTAAAACAATAATGGCTGGAGATATACATATAGTTCCTATTGGCTTTTTTGCAACAAAGAACTCTGAGACTAATCTTTCAAACTCAGGCATTACTGTTTTATTTTCAGCTAAGTCAGATAAATTTTTCGCAACTCCATATCCACCAGGTACGACTAGCATGTCAAAATTTTCAGCTTTAGCTTCTCTTAAATCATTTATCTCACCTCTTGCAATTCTTGCTGCTTCTACAAGTACATTCCTTTTTTCTTTTACTTCTTCTTTTGTTTTGTGGTTCATAACTTGTGTGATATCAACATCAGGAGCAAAACATGTGACTTCAACTTCCTGCTGATCAAGCACAAGCAGAGTTAAGACCGCTTCTCTCACCTCTGTGCCGTCGAGGTGGCCGCATCCTGATAAAACCACAGCAGCTCTTAATTTTTTCTCACCCATAAAATACCTTGATTTCATATAATCTAGGTATTGTAATACAAATTCCATATTTGGAAAGGAGTAATTATTTTATGTCAATTATAATATAATTAATAATTAGTATATATAATTAGGTATATTTGTAGTTAATGGAGTTTGATGTGGCCCTTGAAGAAGATGATGATGAATTTTTTGACGCTCAAATTGACCATCAGGAACTAAGAAAAGCTATTTCAAATATAATAGGAGGCATTGTAAAATCTTCATCAGAGGAAAAAAAAGCGTTATTGAGTAAGATAAGTAATACAGTTGATGAAATAGATATATACGAGCTTAAATTAGTAATTAATAGCCAGGGTCTAGAAAAAGCCATAAATAAGGAATTATTTACAAAACTCATTGAAGAAGCGCTTGAAGATTTAACCCCTGAAAGTGTTAACTCAAAAATAATAGAAGAGGCATTAAAATCTGTTAATCAGCAAGCAATAAGTAATGTTATAAATAATAATAAAGGTCCGCTGGATAATCTAGTCAATTATTTTAAATCAGCATCTGCAAATGAAAAAATTGGAATGGCTTCTACCGGAATAGTATTGGGAGTAGCATTTTCTCCGCTTATTGTGCTTGCTACATTAATAGCGCTTGTAGCTATTGGAGCGCTTTATGTAGGAATAGGTATAGGAAAGGCAGGGGAAAAAATAAAAGAAGGTGCGATTGATGCAGGAAAAGCAGTGAGAGGTTCATATAAGGATTTAATAGATAAATTGCCTACAATTCAAGCAAGAGAGAATAATTTTGATAAGTTCAAAAATGACTTGTCTGAGCGTATTATAGCAATTAGTACGGCACAAAAGCGAGAAGAAGCTGGAGAAGATGAAACTAAAAACAATCTTTCTAATATGCTAGAAGTGGTAAAAATGCTTCAAAATGAAGTGCAGCAATCGGCTATAAAGAAGTTGGTAGAAGAAGGAGTTATTAAGAATTTTTCAAAAGATGATATGACCAGACTTCTGAAAAAAGGTCTTAGTACTCATCTAGATGATCAAGAAGCACTTGATGATCTTATATATAAATTTCAACCTGAAATTATGGCAATTGGTAACGGTAAAATAGAAGATGTAGAACAAAAAGTTAATGAGAAAGCTCAGAAAATAGAACCAAGCCCTAAATTAGATAGTTCAAGTGCTGAACGAGTTAGTGAAGAAGGGAAAGGAATGGATTGATACATTTGAAGAGCATTTTGATGCAAAAATGTATCTGTCTATCTTATTTTGTCACCCTGCTAATCGGACACAAAAAATTACTTCCGCATATTTTCAATCTCATTATAATTACAAATAGAGATATTTTAAGAGCTCAAAATCTATCTTTAGTCTGCAGACTTTTTAATCAAACTTATTAAAAATGTATTCTTCAGTGTATATCTGTCGTATGTGCACTGCATTTTTTTCTAATCTTTTTTACAGGGGGATTTTATGTCCAGAATTCCAGATATTTGACCTTTACTTTAGCTAATAAAAACCAACTGTTACCTACGGTTTTTATAGCTACGTTTCTCAAACAAGTTTCAAATGAATAGATTTCTTGCATAACTGGAATTCAAAAGTTGATGTCATTCTAGCGCGTGACGCTAGAATCCAGTCCTTTTGTGCAAAAAACGTTGTAAAGTAACTTAGTTGGATCCCAGTGTCAGCTACTCTGATGACAAGAAAGGGAGTACAGGTTTCAATATTTGCATGCATCTGAACAGATAAACAATTACTATCAGAAAGAGGGAGACTATGCTACTCCTTTCTATCCGCCTTCTTGAGCAATTCACTTTCAAATCTAACACATATCTCAGTGATTATAATATCCAATTTTTGATCGTGTTTTTCCACAGGTAAATTTTTACAATATTGCTTCTCATAGGCTACACCTATAAATATTTTTCCAAGTGGCCGTAATTTTTTTATCATTTCATCATACCAACCACCGCCAAAACCTAACCTATTAAAATGATCATCAAAAGCAATAACAGGAGTAATGATTGTGTCGGGAATTATATCTTCATCTGCTTTATTCTATTCCTCAAATTTTAATAACTTACTTTTATTAGGAATTGCTACTTTATAGCCTAAATCAAGCAAATGATGCATCAAAGGCACAACATTAATTTCCCCGTCTGTTGGAATGTAAGCTGCTATTGTTTTACCTTTAACGCAACTTAAGTTTTGACTAAAAAGATTAATAAGAGAATTTGCTGCATAATTAGAATAACTTTCATCAATATCTTTTCTTATGGTTCTATATTGCTTCCTTAGTTCCTCTTTGTGCTGTTTAGTGTCTTTGAACATGTTCTATCCATTTTGCAGTGAGCTTTTCTTGTAAACTATTTTGCTTCAAGCGCTCACTTAAAAAATCAAAGTCAACAAGCTCCATATCCTGGTCTTGATTACTGCAACTATAAACAAAACTTATTTCTCCTGTTTCCTTATTTATGTGTTGCTGAATACATTGAGCGCAGATTTCTTTCATCATGCACTGCATAGGAGAGTTAACAGATGATATTGCTACGTGATTTGGTTTTAGGTATGGTTTTAAAATTGTTTTTCTAGCTTCATTTATAGCTTTCATCATTTTATCAGAACCAATAGTGATGATTTTATCTATAGTGTTTAAACTAATAGTAATTTTACCTAACTTTCCTTGCTGATATGAGATTATTGCATCAACTATATTACCATGAAAGGATTTATCCTGTTCTCTGCTTGTTTCTATCAATCCTTCTTCACATGCCCAAACTGTCACGTTTGATGCACGTTCTATCAGTGCTCGTTTAAATACATCACTTAATTTCTTATAGCCAGCGAAATATAAAACCTTATGATTGTTTTCAAGACAAGCTTTGCCTATCGAAAATAACACTGCATTTCCAACTCCACCGCCAATGAGCATTATATTCTTCATAAACTTTTTATGGAGTAGCAAACCTCTCTAACTTCAATTAAACTGATAACTAACAGCTGCATTTTTACGCATATTATCCAATAACAGGTTGCTTTGTATCATAATCTTTTGTTGATACATTTCCTGTTTGATTGCTTCTATATCCATTGCATTATTTTTGATATCACATAACATCATCAACTTTGCAGTGCTATTTTCTCTTAATTCTACTATTTCATTCATATTTGTTTTACTAAATAAAATCTGTAAATCAGGATTTAAATTTCGCATTTTTATTTCAAACTCTTTTACGCTTGGCAACTTGAAATCATCTGCTAACTTGTCAAAATTTAAACAACTGACCTTTTGCTCCTTAAAATTAGAGAGTAAACTTTCTGAACCTTCAACTACAACCTGTTTCAGTTTTAAAGTACTTTTCAGCAGTGTATGATCGAGCTGTACCTTATCTATGACTTTTATAACAGAGTAACCTTCGCTTAAACTAACCGGACCTGCTACATCACTGATTTCTAATCTTTCCAAAACGTCCTTGAGAGTACCTTTTAGTTGACTTAAATTAACTGTTGCTTTGCGCATCTTTATTGAAGATTCTGGATTATTACTGGTACGTAATTTTTTTACTAAGTCTTCAGCTATCTTCTGATCGGGAATTATGAACTCCTGAAACGTAATAAGGTAATCAGACTTCTCTTTTTGCTTTCTTGCATCATCCACTTCTTGATCGCTGATATTAATAAGCGGTACAACTCCTACTTCAATAATCTTGTTCCACAGTAGCTGACACTTTACTTGTTTTTTTAGGGTATTGAGATCTATATTATGCTTTTTTACGTATTGATCAACTTCATCAGCCTTAAGTTTTAAACTTTGAGTTAAGAATAACGTGACAGCATTATTTAACTCCTCGTTACTCAATTCTATATTCATCTTCTGTGCTTCGCTGACAATGATAATTTCGTCTATTAACTGTCTTAGAATTTGAGATTTTACCTCTTTTTGATTAATCTTCTGAGTGCCAAGCAATGAATTTATGAAGTTTATACGTCTTTCGATATCTAAATTTGAAATTGGCTCACCATTTACATCTGCAACAATTTCAATCTCAGTTGCAAGTAACCTAAGCGGCAGCATTATTAATATCAAAATTAGTATTTTATGCATATAAAATTATTTAGCTAATAACTAATTCTATAATAAATACTGAATAAACGCTAGCTAACTTTTTAATAATTAAAAAAGAGGGTGAAATTACTGTAATGAATACCTAAACAATAATATACGGAAGGAGAGGGATTCGAACCCTCGATACGACTTTTCAATCGTATAACGGTTTAGCAAACCGCCGCCTTCAGCCGCTCGGCCACCCTTCCAAATTATTACTATAATATCAAGACCTTTACTGCCTGTCTAATGCTTTTAATTGCAATATTTGTATCTGTTCAGATGCATGCAAATATTGAAACCTGTACTCCCTTTCTTGTCATCAGAGTAGCTGACGCTGGGATCCAACTAAGTTACTTTACAACGTTTTTTGTGCGAAAGGACTGGATCCCAGTGTCAAGCACTGGGATGACACCATTTGTTGTAAACTCACTTTTACTCTATGGTTATACTACCTTGCCGCTATCCTGAACGGATACCAATATTTACCCATTAAAAACAACAACATTTTTCCGAATAACTGTAATTTAAGGCTAAATCAACGCAAACTAATTTCTACTTTTTTCAATGATTTTTTTTGCTTCTTCTACATCAGCCCATTCTCCAACTGTCACCGTTTTTCCCTTTTCTAAATCTTTATAATGAGAAAAGAAATGAGCTATTTTATCTAGTAAGTTTTTAGATAAATCAGAATAGTTTTTTATATTGTCATAATAGCTATCAACACTGGAGATAGGTACAGCTAATATTTTTTCATCCTCTCCTTTCTCGTCTTTGGTAAGTAATGCACCTACTGGACGCACCGATATCAAAACTCCAGGCGCTAAAGGAAATTGAGTTAGCACCAAAACATCCGCAGGGTCACCATCACCTGCGCAGGTATTTGGTATAAACCCATAATTGCAAGGATAAGTCATTGAGGTAGACAAAAATCTGTCAACTTGTAACAACCCAAGCTCTTTATTAAATTCATACTTTACAGGCTCAGCATTTGCACTTATTTCAATTACTACACTTATTGCATCTGGTTTTGTTGTTATTTTACTTAAATCCATGGATTACCTCTTAACTTAAGAATAAGCATTATACAATATGTGCTTTTAAGTTGCCACATTTATGTAGTTCTGAGCTTATTTGCATGGAGCGGTTCTAATTTTTTCTTCCGCACATCATCGACTGCTGAATGTGGTGGTTCCTGTGGTGGTTTCAATAATTGAGATAAGGCATATACTATTACGATAGTAAGCATTGCAGCAATTACTAGATTAGCAAAATTATCCTGTGGTAGGACACCTTTTATTGGATTAAATAATTTTTGCTCCATAAGGAAATAATCAGCAACATATAACCCAACAGACAATACAAACATACCTAAAATAAGTTTACAGAATGTATTTTTGTGATTTTGCTTGCTGAGGATGAAATTTGGCCTACATTCATTCTCTTCTTGTTGCACTGAGTAGTATATATTCTCAGGGCTTGTTACTAACTGTTCAAATTCATCGCTGTTTTGGTTTTTTAACAGTTGCTCTAGAGTACGTTTGATATTTTTAGGATATAGGAAATCTTGACTGTGTTGCTCTCTTTGAGCTGTAAATGTCTCCTCCAATGCACTTATATCTCTATAATTAAGTGTATACTTGGTGAATCCATTTCTATGCGGTAACTCAATTTCTTGTAATACTTGTAGTAACTTCTGAATGTAATCGTAATACAGTGGTGTATTGATTGCTTTAGCTTTCTCATTAATATATTGATTAAGTGGTAAAATATCTCGATTTTCAGTACATGTAGAAAATATACCATAACTAGAAAATAGTAATGCTATGTCTTTATCCACTTTTATATTATGTATGGAATAATAATGATTTATTACCTCTTTACATAAGCTAAACTCTTTATCAAATTCATTTGCATAGCTTATTTTGAGTAACTTTTTAATATTATTGAGTACTTGTTTCTCAAAGTCATCATTATTGTTAAATAGAGCTTCACCTTTCGGATTTGCTAGAATATTAAAAAGCTTTAGTTTTTTTGATCTTCTGTCAATCCTACTTGATCTACAATTTCCCTTAGCAGTTTCTTCGAAGTGTCACAAAGAGTAGGTATTTTTTTACTTTCAACTGCAGCATATATTTTATCAATTACTTCTTGAGTATTGAACTGAGCATTTTTTGCAAGAACTCTATAAGCTTGAACATAAATTAAAAACAATCCTTGTAGACTAAATTTTAAGTTAAAATATTTATCTAATGGCTCTTGTTCTTTTTTATTAATGAATTCGGATAGACCTATATGATTTCTGCAATCCATGCAATGATGTAAGTCAGCATGTTGAAAACTGCCCAAACGAATAAATGCGGCCTCTAGTAAATTGCCCTTACCAACAATTTTTATTAACTCTTCAACTTCTTTAACCATCCCTCTAGTCCACAATATAATAATTACCTTTATAACGCTAACTATGGATTAGAAGAGAAGAAGAAAAGAAGGTAAACTCCAGTATTTTAGAGATAATAGGAGGTTACCCAGTGAATAAGAATGTAACAGAATTATTCTGTTTTGTAGATGATTATTGTAAAATAATAGACAAAAATTTTGCAGGTAGATTATTATCCAATGGTAAAAAACCTACAAGAGTGCCAGAAATAACGCATTCCGAAATTATAACAATAATTCTGTTATATCAGCAATCTAGATATGAAAACTTTAAATCATTTTACATATGTTACTTACAGTTGCTGCATAAGTCAGACTTTTCCAGACTACCTTCTTATGATAGATTTATTGCGCTAAAACCTCGAGTTTTATGGTATTTAGCAATGTTGCTACAGTGGTTATGTGAGCAGGCAAAAAATACAGGTATTTCCTACATTGATTCAACTCCTATCACGGTCTGTCATGCAAAAAGAATATCTAAAAATAAAGTTTTTACTGGAATTGCAAAATTAAGCAAAAGCACTTATGGCTGGTTTTTTGGTTTTAAATTACATGTAGTAATCAATGAAATAGGCGAAATTCAAGGTGTTACGCTAACCAGAGGTAACATTGACGATAGAAAGCCAGTTTTAGATCTGACTAAAAAACTAACGGGTTTATTATTTGGAGATAAAGGTTATATCCAAAAAGGTCTATTTCTACAATTACTTGATAGAAATTTAAAGCTTGTTACCAAGATAAAAAAAGGGATGAAAAACGCATTAATCTCTCTAAATGAGAAGATTTTTTTAAGGAAAAGATCTATTATTGAAACAGTTTTTGGTTACCTAAAAAATAGATTAGAAATTGAGCACACTCGCCACCGATCTCCTTTTAACTTTCTGGTTCATATTTTTTCTACACTCATTTCATACTCTTTACAACGTAAAAAACCTTCCATTTCCAATTCTTTTTTTGTTCGCTAATCCATAGTTAGCGTTTTATAGTATAAAGAATATAGGATAAAACAGCAATAAATTTTATTGTATGTTTACATTCTGCATTAAAAAATTAAACCACCAAGTTAGGAGCATATCCAACCTCCACCTATAACTTGTTCGCCCTTATATGCTACACAGGCTTGACCTGGACTGATGCCAAAGTAATCGTCGTTTAAAATTACACAGGCTTTGTTCTTTTCGTCAGTTGAATATATTGTCGCTAAGCTTCCTGCATGTGATGACCTAAGCTTCACAGTTACTTCCATGCCTTCTTTTGGTTGTTCTAACCAATTTAACTCTTTGACCAATATCTTTTTTTGCATTAGAGCATTGATCGGGCCTACTACAACTTCATTATTTTCTGTATTAATTTTTATCACGTAAAGAGGCTCATTGTGTGCGATGCAGAGGCCTCTTCTCTGTCCCACTGTAAAATTTACTATGCCGCTGTGCTCACCTAGCACTTTTCCATGAATATCTACTATTTTACCTTTCTGTACAGATTGTGGAGCTAATTTAGCTATTGTTTTACTATAGCTTTCGGAAACAAAGCATATATCTTGACTATCCGGCTTTTCAGAAATTTGTAAGCCAAAATACTTTGCTAATTTTCTTATATCACTTTTATAGAATCCACCTAATGGAAATCGCAAAAGCTTTAACTGCTCCTCAGTAGTTGCAAACAAAAAATAACTTTGATCTTTACTTTTATCGATGCTTCTACACAATTTTACCTCACCATTTTCTTCTAATCTTCTTACGTAATGTCCTGTTACGAGCACATCCGCACCAAGATTTTTTGTAACTTGCAATAGATCGCGAAATTTTACTGTTTGGTTACACCTTACGCACGGTATGGGAGTTTCTCCACGCATATAGGTATTTGCAAAATCCTCTATTACTTCCTTTTTGAATATTTCCTCGTAGTTTAAAATATAGTGGGGAAAGCCAACACTTTCAGCCACGTATTTGGCATCATAAATATCCTGTCCAGCGCAGCATGCACCCTTTCTCGCATTAGCATTACCATCACTGCCATAGAGCTGAAGAGTCACACCTATCACTTCGTACCCAAGGTTATACAGCAGTGCTGCAGCAACGGAGCTATCAACTCCCCCGGACATTGCAACAATAGCCTTAGTTTGATGCGGAGCTTTATCTTTTAATAAAGGTTCAATTTCAAATTCTTTTAGCATATAATTTATAAACACAAACCTGTGTCAAGCACTGGAATCCAGTTTCTATTACACAATTTCATCGAAACAGCATACTTATTTGTAGTCAAGTTCCAGTGTCAAGCGCTGGGATGACACCCCTTCCTTCTGGAAGTTGCCTTTAAATTACTTGGTGCGTGACACTGGGATCTCATTTATATTACATAATTCCATCAAAACAATTCGATAAACTGCCTTCAAAAACAATTTAATCTTGCTTGAATAAAACATGGCCAAAATAGTCCATGTTTTCAAGTACTTTTCCGCTACCCAGGGCAACACAACAAAGTGGATCATCTGCAACACGAACTGGTAATTTTGTTGTTTCACTAATAACTTTACTCAAGTTGCGCAATAACCCACCTCCACCAGATAAAATTATTCCTCTATCAACTATATCAGAAGAAAGTTCGGGTGGAGTACTCTCCAGTGCAGTTCTAATAGCAGAAATTATCTGATGTACAGGCTCTATTAGGCTCTCTGCAACTTGATATTCTGATAAAAGCATTTCTTTTGGCATACCACTCACTAAATCCCTGCCTTTAATTATCATTCCCTCTTTGTTGTTTTCAACTGGCAGACTGGCTGAACCGACGTTTTTCTTAATTTTTTCAGCAGTTGTTTCGCCAATCAATAACTTATGATTTTCACGAATGTATGACTTTATTGCCTCATCCATAATATCACCACCTACTCTGGCAGAACGTGAATAAACAATTCCACCTAAAGAAATAATTGCAACTTCAGTTGTACCACCTCCTATGTCAACAATCATAGAACCTTCAGGTTCGGTAACTGGAAGTCCAGCCCCAATTGCTGCAGCCATTGGTTCTTCAATTAAGAATACTTCATTTGCACCAGCACTTTCTGCTGCATCTTGTATAGCACGCCTTTCAACTGGGGTAGATCCAGATGGAACACATATGATAATACTAGGCTTATTAACAGTGAATCTTGTGTTTGCGCTGCGTATGAAATATTTTAACATTTCTTCCGCGCTTTTAAAATCAGCAATAACTCCGTCTTTCAAGGGTCTTATCGCTTCTATTTCTCCAGGTGTTTTTCCGAGCATCATCTTAGCTTTTTTGCCAAAAGCATAAGGAACGTAACTTCCTTTTTCTTTTACTCTTGCTACAACTGAGGGTTCATCAAGCACTATCCCCTGACTTTTCTGATAAACTAAAGTATTTGCAGTACCAAGATCTATAGCAATATCGCTAGCAAATAAACCTTTGAAAGTAAAAAAATTTCTGATTACATTCTGAACAAAACTCATACACAACTCAAGAAAACCATTTATTGAGACAAATTATACTTTTCAGATAAGTAACTAGTGTAGCACTCAATATCTAAATCCCTACCTGTTACCTTTTTTAGCTGTTCCAAAAAGCCATAATTTGCACTATATACATTTTTAGAGAACCAATCGATAAGTAAACTGAAATCTCCTTTTACTATAGAATCTAAAAATTCGTAATGATTTTTCTTAATGAAAGAAAAAAACTGCACAGCAGCGATTAACGCTATGACTTTAATAGGAAAGTAGCCTATAACACCACTTATCCAATACTCATCTTGAAAATAAGTGTCTAGCTCATTTTTAGCTTTTACTGAAATCTTGTAATGCTTCATACCTTCCAACCATTTATCGTGTAGATCTTTAACTTCTAACGTACCATTTATTAGATCTTGTTCTAATTTAGTTCTTAGCATAATGTGAGCCAATAAACTAAATTCATCCGCATTCTTCAAAAAAGATGAAAGATTTACTTTATTGAAAATCAAATACAAATTTTCAACACTACTATTAATTTTGCCTTTTGTAGAAAGTTTCTCCTTTATGTGTGGTTGAATGAACTCAATAAATTCTCTGGATGTTCCAATGATCCTTTCCATGAATAACCCTTGAGTTTCATACATAATATGTTTTGTAATTGAGCTCTTTATAGAATTTTGCGCTAAACATTTTTGATGAATTGCATAACCAGTATGCCGTAAAAGTAAAAATAAACCATAACAAAGGTCAGATTCATCATAATCGATAGGATCGTAATAAGAAATGGAAATCTCATTTGGTGTAACACTCATTTGCTGTAAGAATAAGGAACCAAGTTCAATCTGTCTCTGAACCGTAACTTTTTGTATATTAGTAACCTTATCCTTCTTCTGCTTTTGAGTTACTTTCTCTACATTTTCACTAAAAAATTTACCTAGCTTAGGAAATATTTCCTTTATGTTCTTTTCTGTGATATTAGAGTCATAGTCAGCAAGCAATGACTCATAGTTTGAGCGCTTTAATTGCTGCGATTTTATAGAAGCTGCTTCACGAGTAAGCTTAATTAGGTTAGTAAAGCATTCTTTCAGCTTTTCTAAGTTACTAATTTCAGAATTAGTTAGCCTCCATAAGTTTTGGCATTCAATCTTAGCTTTGGACAAAGATTTTACTAAATCAACAGGAATAGCACTGCTGCTTTTGTGTATCCCCTCTATTAACTTTAGCTGCTGAATATTCGCACTCTTTTTATTCCTAAGAGCATTCGCTAATGATTCCTTTATTGCATCATGAGAGATAATTTCATGTCTGATTTCCTCTAGAAGACACATTTGCTCGATCTTATCCTCTATATCCAGTTGGCTTTTGCTTAGTAGTTTTAGTATGTTTTCGATATTCCTTACCTTATGTAATACTTCCTCTAAAAACTTATAAGATCTCATTTTTATTCATTGCTTTGAAACATCCGCTTAATATCGTAATAGATTAATAATAAAGTTAAAAGTATATTTGCTTAAAGTACAATAAAAAATTGTATTTTTATTCTTTTATTGTACTTCATTGCTAAGAATTGAGCATCTTATCAGAAAATTAATTATAAGATTGTAAAGAAAACATTTAGTATTTTATTTCCCTTGACTCTATTCTAGTATAGAGGGATTATTAGTACTAAAATTAAAATTACGCACTATATTTTAAATTTATGGAGGTTTAGTGATGTGGAGTAGACTGATTATAATGTGTTGTTTTTGTTTACTGCTTACTGGTGTAAGTTCTTGCCCTAAAAAAGGAGTAAATACGACAAATAAAATGAATGCTGTTGTTAAGCAGATAGGTGATAAAAGAGTTTTCTTTGGTTATGATGAATCTAGTATCAGTGAAGTGAGTGCAGATGCATTACTTGACGTGATGGAAGTGTTACAAAATAATCCTGACGCAAAGGTTACTTTAACTGGTCATACTGACAATCGTGGTTCTCACGAGTATAATCTTGCACTAGGAGCTAGAAGAGCAGATGCAGCTAAAAAATTTATGGTCAGCTGTACACCTTATCTAGAAAATAGAATAAAAACTGCTTCTAAAGGTGAAACTGAGCCTTTGGTTAATGTAAAAGATGATTCTAGAAATTCCAAGTATGAGAGAGAGCATGCTAAAAATCGTAGAGTAGAATTTTCATTCTCTGGGATCAAAAGTTAATCTCCTTCGCATCCCAGTGCTCAGCACTGGGATGATACAGTGTACAAATCCTTTGTACAGATTGTTAGTTTGCTTGTATTGAAGTTCCTTAGCGATATAATGTAGAGAGACATAAACTACCTAACCGTCAAGAAACATAATGCGATTGGAGCTGTCATTTCAAAATATAGTTAATAAGTTTGCTTTTCATGATAATCAAGTTGCGATTGCAGTATCAGGTGGTGTAGACAGTGTAGTTTTATTGCACTTAATGATTAATTGGGCAAAAAAAAATAAACCTTCACTTCCTACAGCATTAACAGTAAATCACGGGTTACGTTTAGAATCTCAAAAAGAAGCTGATTTTGCTGTAAGCTATGCAAAAGAACTTGGGGCAAAGGAATCGTTTATATTAAATTGGGAGAAGAAAAATATTAAAGGCAATATTCAGTTGCAGGCACGAAAAGCACGGTATAACTTATTAACAAAATGGTGTAAAAATAATAATGTTAAATATTTATTTGTTGCTCACCACAAAAATGATCAAGCAGAAACGTTCTTGTTGAGATTAGAGCGGGGTAGTGGAGTAGATGGATTATCATCAATGGACTACAAGTATTTCTTAGATGGTATTTATGTATTTAGGCCGTTGTTAAATTTTAGTCGTAGTGAAATAGAAAAGTATGCTAAACTTCACCAATTAAGATGGATCGAAGATAGAAGCAATTATGACTTAAAATACAGACGAACTTTATACCGTAACTTACTTAAAGCAAGTGATAATCAAGATGTTCTAACAGAGCGAATATGCCTTACAGCACTTCATATGAAAAGAGCTGCAAAAGCGTTGATGCACTACACACGCCTTGCACTTAATGACTGCGTTAATGTTCATGATCTTGGTTATATTGAAATTAAACTAAGTGAATTTTATCAATTGCCAGAGGAAATAGCCTTGAGGCTTCTTCTTTACTCTATAATGGCAATTGTCAACAAGCACTATAAGCCAAGGTACCGTAGCCTTATCGCAATATTTAACAAAATATCGCAAAAAGATAGTGATATTAACTGTACACTCTCTGGGTGCAAAATAAGAAAATATGGAGGGAGCATCTTGATAATGAGAGAATCATCAAAGATACAGGAAATTACTGTACACCTAACATTAAATGTCCCTATTGAATGGGACAATAGATTTAGCTGTACAATACTTAGCAATCAGAAGTATTCAGTAACTATTGCTCCGCTAAAAAAAACGCAAAAAATTCCTGAATTTCTGAAGGATTACAACTGCTGCCCTGAAGTTTTCTACTCTTTGCCTACAGTACAAAAAGATGGAAAGGTGCTTGCTTATCCTGATATAAATTATAACGGAAAAAATACCAATGACGATAAGGTTCAATGCATTATTAATAGCACGATAAAGCAAAATTTGGTAAGCTTGATTAGTATTTAATTAGAAATGTAAATGAAAAAATTTTTAGAAGGCTTATTGATCTGGTTAGTGATTATTGTTCTTATTTCAGTTGCTTGTATTCAATTTAGCGGAAGTATAGGTAAGAGTAAAACAACCATACCTTTTTCAGAATTTTTAACTAGATTAGAAGATAATGATATAGAAAATATTACAATAAGAAACCAAAGCATCGAAGGGAAGTTTAGGGATGGGTCAGCCTTTAACTCAAGTGGTGTTATATATAGTGACTTAATAAAAAGTTTGCATGATAGGAAAGTGAAGTTCTCCTTTTCAATTGGAGACTCTGCAATAGGTATAATTGGTGGATTACTTATTCAATGGGTTCCGACGCTTATCTTTATCGGTTTATTACTTTTCCTTTTTAAACAAACGCAAGCAGGAGGTAATAGAACTATAAGCTTTGGCAAATCAAAAGCTAGGCTTATGACTACTGGAAAAAAAGTGACATTTGATGATGTTGCTGGGATTGATGAAGCAAAAGAAGAGTTGGTTGAAATTGTTGATTTTCTTAAACAAAGGCAAAAATTTCAAGTGTTAGGTGGGAAGATACCAAAAGGATGTCTTTTAATTGGTTCCCCTGGAACTGGTAAAACTCTACTTGCTCGTGCAATTGCAGGTGAAGCTAATGTACCGTTTTTTAGTATTTCTGGATCTGATTTCGTTGAAATGTTTGTCGGTGTTGGTGCAAGCCGTGTCCGGGATATGTTTGATCAAGGCAAGAAAAATGCTCCTTGTATAATTTTCATAGACGAAATAGATGCAGTAGGTAGGCATCGCGGTATTGGTCTTGGTGGCGGTAACGACGAAAGGGAACAAACATTAAACCAGTTACTGGTTGAGATGGATGGTTTCGAGTCTAATGAAGGTGTGATAATAGTTGCTGCAACTAACCGTCCAGACGTCCTAGATCCAGCACTACTTAGACCTGGTCGTTTTGACCGACAGATTACTATTTCTTTACCTGATATAAATGGGCGTGAAAGAATATTAAATACGCATATAAAGAAAATATCGATAGCACCAGATGTAAACGTAAAAACAGTTGCTAGGGGAACGCCAGGTTTTTCAGGAGCTGATCTAGCAAATTTAGTGAATGAATCTGCGCTTATTGCTGCAAGAAGAAATAAGAAAATTGTTACCATGGATGATTTTGAGTATGCACGTGATAAAGTGATGATGGGTATGGAAAGAAGGTCCTTAGTCATTACAGAAGAAGAAAAAAAGCTTACTGCTTACCATGAAGCTGGTCATGCAGTAGTTGCAGTTAATATGCCTGCTTCTGATCCTATACACAAAGCAACAATTATTCCACGTGGTAGAGCACTCGGTTTAGTTATGAGACTACCAGAAACAGATAGAGTGTCCCTCACAAGAGAAAAGATGCTAGCAGATATAACTGTTGCAATGGGTGGACGTGTGGCAGAAGAGCTAATTTTTGGATATGATAAAGTTACAAGCGGCGCATCCTCAGATATAAAACTAGCATCAGATTTATCACGTGCTATGGTGACAAAATGGGGAATGAGTGACAAAATAGGGCCAATATATCACAATCGTGAACAAATCACACATGATTCTGAGACGATTTCTGAAGATACGTTAAGACTTATAGATGAGGAAATAAAGAAAGTTGTATTTTCTTGCTATGAAAAAGCAAAAGACATTTTAACCAAGCGTAGGAAAGACTTAGAGCTCATTGCTGAAAATCTACTGGAGTTTGAAACTTTAACAGGAGATGAAATAAGAGACATATTAAGTGGAAAAACAATTGTTAGAAATGAAAATGAAGGTAAAGAAGAGATAAGAAGATCCTCTCTCTAATTAGATCTGACTTTGATTTAACTGCTAAAATGTATCCGTTCAGAGGTGTGGCAAGAATAAAAAACAATTGACATAATATATTAAAGTAGTAATAACACAAAATGTTGATAGTAAAGTAAGGCTAGATGCTTCAATTGTTGATCAGTATTGTAGAGTTATGTAAAAACTTAGAGCAGAAAGTAGCAAAGATTGAAGAAAAAAATAAAATCTTAGAAATAGAGAATGCTGAACTAAGAGAGAGACTCGGCTTAAACTCAAGGAATTCATCTTTACCAAGTTCAAAAGAGCTGTACAAAATAAAAAAAGACACACCAGAAGATAAGTCAGAGGGCGGCAGGAAGATAGGTGGTCAAGTTGGACATAAGGGGAATTGCCGAGCTAAAATGGAAGCAGATGAGTGGTGAAGGTAGAGTTACCAAATAGATGCGAGTGTGGTGAAGAAATCGCAATATCGGAAAAACCATATGTCTATCAAAAAGTTGATTTACCAGAAATTAAGCCTTACGTAGTTGAGTATCAATTAGAACATGGTCGCTGTCGTAAATGCGGAAAAAGAAGGAGTAGCAAATTACCAGAAGGAGTTACACCGGATACCTTTGGTCCTAGAGTTAAGTCAGTAGTTGCATCACTAAGTGGGTTTTATAAGAATTCAAAGCGAGAAATAGCGAATATTATGAAAGACATCTTTAACATGAGTATAAGTGTTGGTAGTGTGTCCAATAGTGAAGCAAGGGTTTCGTCAAAATGTAAAGAAGCCTATGAACAAATAGAGGAAGAAATAAAAGCAAGCGAAATTTTGCATATTGATGAAACCAGTCACTACAACAAAGGCAAATTGGGATGGTGCTGGATGTTTGCCAACAATAAAGCAAGTCTTATGAAGTTAGCAGATACAAGAGGAATGAAATTTTTAAAGAATAGTGCATTTTGTGATTACAAAAACCTGGTAATTACTGACAGATATGCAGTTTACAACCACTTCAGTGATGAAAAACGACAAATTTGTTGGGCTCACTTATTGAGAAATTTCGAGAGGTTATCTCATAGTTGGAATAGTGAAGTAATGAGACTTGGCCATTGTTTAAAAGACGCAGCTAATGGATTGTTTGTATTAAAAAACGCTTTGTCAGAAAATGAAATTAGTATTTCAAAGTTCACTAAGCAAGCTAAAGAATTACGAAGATACATACAGTACTGCATGATAAAAATATCTTATATACTTGAAGCAAAAGGAGCTTCACGAACGGTAAAGGGTATTATAAAATCCGAGTCAATGATGTGGACATTTTTGGATGACCCAGAGAATATTCCATTAACGAATAACCATGTTGAGCGACAGATACGGCATTATGTTGTCTATCGTAAGAATTCATATTTTGCACAGTCAGAGCGAGGGAATAGATTTCTTGAGCGGATAATTTCGTTGTATCTGACTTGGAAACAAAAGGAATTAAACCCTTTTCAAAACCTGCTAGCTGTTGTTTCTTAAACCACACCTCTGAACGGATACACCTAAACTACAAAGCTATAATTAAACCTTTGTATTTTACCAATGAACTTCCTTGAACATTTTTCCAATTTTTTTCTAAATAACTCTTTGCCTATTTAAATAAGTATGTTCAGTATTAGAGCTTTCCAGACCGCTACTAGGAGAAAGATTAGGTTCTTGACCTTTAAACATCTCTATTAGCTTTAATACAGGAGCAGTTCCTGCTACAATAGCTCCTATAACAGCAGTAGCACCCATGATGAGAAGAATCGGTTCTGCAGTGGTGATTACACAAAGCTCAATACATAAACCAGCAATGACCATACCAACCATTGTACCAATGAAAGCACCTACAATTATGGACGAAACTACAACAATTAATTGTCCTATTTTTGAACTAAGTGGTACTTCTCTTTCACGTCTAACAAAATTTGGCCGCATTCGCCTTCCCGCTCTTTTTCTTTCTCTCATTATTGTATATTCATCCCTATTTTCGGAGAGATTTAGTGATACTTCACTTGGCTGCATTTGTTCTCCTGGTCTTCTTATATTTTCACTCCTGTTTCTAGAGAATAGTTCTCTGTCAGCTGCTCTATCAAGATCTCTGATGTTATTTAGTATCTCTTGCGTTCTTTGCCTTACTATATTTTCATCCCTGTTGCTAAGGAGAACTCTCCGAGGTTGATTTAGAACATGATCTAATCTCTCATAGTTCCTTGCCCTTCTTTCATTCACGTTTTCAAAGAAGTGGAAATTCAGAAATGTTTCTCTTTCACCTCCAACATAACCTCTTGAATTTCGCTTTGATCTTCCTCCAACATCCTTAATTTTCTTTTCAAATTTTAATAGCGACTTGTTGTTTAGTCTAACATGATTCTGAGAATCACAAGCAACGATCCAGTCTAAAATTGGCATTTTTTGACTATCAAATCCTGTACCATGTTCTATATCATCATTAATGTGTTCTTTTATTTTTTTAATTATCTCTACTGCTCTTAGCTCCATAGTTTCTATGGTACTATCTTCACTTTCTACCAGTATATTGAAAACAATTCCTAATAACTCCTGTTGTAAATCCTTTCGTTCTTTAATATTCATAATTAGCCTCAACTTTTATATGCTATTTTGCCAAAATAATTTTACCAAATAAGTAATATATATACAATAATTTTCGTTTAAAAATTTTTTTACATTGGCCTATCTAAGTTATGTTTTAGGATGTAAAAGCTTCTTACTTTAATAATTTATTAAAGTAAACCATATATGGATTGCTATTTAGGAGCAGCTGTTGTACTTTAATCAGAAGGTACAGTAATGTAAGAAGGAGGTACTTTATGTCTTTAAAAAAGAAAATTTCTGAGTTTATAGAGGAACAGCTTGATATAAAATACCATGACAATTACTTGGCTTACACTATACACAATTGGGCTGCAAGTGAAATATCTAGATCTGTTGCTCTGTGTATAATTGGTTGTGGCGATTGTGAGATTAAGTATCAAGGTATTGCTAATTCATTTAACATAACGAAAGAAGAAATTAACCAAAGTAATATAGAAAGCATAAAAAATAAGATAGAAAGTGAAGCTAGAAAAGAAGGTAGTGAATTTTCCGAGTTGATTTCTAAAATGGATCAATCGATGAAAGAACAAAGTGAAAAGTCTATTATACAGATTTTAAATTCATCTGCTGAAGAGATGTTAAGGAGTTTTTATGGTAGTTCTATACAGAGGACAGAGGATAAAGAAGTTAGTGTATCCTCTGCTTCACATGAAGAGCCTGCTACAGAAGATTCGGAAAATACTGTTAATTCTGATCTTTTATCAATTTAACCAGCTCCCTCATATAAATTTTTTCTGTACCCAAGCTATATGTTTGTGAGAGGATAGTAAGCACTACATTTTTCTATTTCCATTATAATAGGTTCGTCTATTTTCATGATGATCTTACTATTTGTACTCTGTCTAGGACTAAGCAATAGAAATAGTAGGATAACAGTAGTCAACCAAGATTCCAGCATCACGTACTAGGATGATATAAGTATCATAATTTACGATTAGATTGACATAGGGTAAAGAGTAAATTAAAAATTAAATAGATCTTTTAATGCAGAATAAATGCCTATAGAAATATTGATGCCTGCTCTTTCCCCAACAATGAGTAAAACTGGAGGAAAAATTGTAAAGTGGTGTAAAAAAGAACAAGATAAAGTTGAAATAGGTGATGTAATCGCTGAAATTGAGACTGATAAAGCCATAATGGAGTTTGAATCTGTCGATGAAGGAGTTTTAGCAAAAATTTTAGTGTCGGAAGGAACAAGTGGCGTACCTGTAAATCAACTGATAGCTCTAATGTTAGAGGAAGGGGAAGATAAAAGCGCACTTGATTTAGCTTCTGCCGTCAATACCAAGGTTGAGAAGGAGGTTGAAGCCGATTTTTCAGTATCATCCAACCCTTCGATTTCATCTAGCTCTTCAATGTCATCCCAGTGTGTGACACTGGGATCTAAAAAAGAGGATAGAGCAACAGAAAATAGAATAAAAGTAAGCCCCTTAGCTAAAAAAATAGCTCAAAATGAAGGTGTTGATATAAAGCGATTAAAAGGTACAGGTCCATATGGTCGTATCATCAAAGCTGATGTATTAGAATTTTTAGATCAAACTAAAAGCTATGAGAGATTTGAGGAAAATACAACATTTGAAGTAAGCAATATGCGCCAAGTGATAGCGCAGCGCCTAGTTGAATCTAAGCAAAATATTCCACACTTTTATTTAACTGTAGACTGCCACGTTGATAAGCTAATATCGCTCAAAAATGAGGTTAATTCAGCAAATGAAAACAATAAAGTAACAATTAATGACTTAATTATAAAAGCTGTGGCTTTCAGCATGAAAAAATTTCCTGATATAAACTCATCGTGGATAGATACTAAAATAGTAAGATACTCAAATATAGATATCTCAATTGCTGTAGCGCTTGAGGATGGACTGATTACTCCTATAGTAAAAAATGCTGATGAAAAAAGTGTTTTATCTATATCAAAAGAAGTGAAAGATTTAGTAAGTAGGACAAGATCTGGAAAACTAAAGCCTGAAGAATTTCAAGGAGGAGGATTTACTATCTCCAACTTAGGCATGTTTGGTATAAAAACTTTCAGCGCTATAATCAATCCACCGCAATCTTGCATTATGGCTGTTGGTGAATCTAAAAAACAGCCGGTTGTCATAGGTGAAAAAATAGAGATAGCAGAGATAATGACAGTTACTCTCTCTGTTGACCACAGAGCAGTTGATGGAGCACTCGGAGCAAAATTTTTAAATGCCTTTAAGTACTATATAGAAAACCCTACGGTGATGCTTCTTGAGCCTTTATTATTATAATAAAATTAATACCTCTTAATTTATACTTTTATTAATTGATAGGTTTAGAGGTAAAATATGACTGATAAAAAGATAGAAAAACGTAGTATATTTTTTGATGCTGCAAAATCAAAATTTTCAAACGATAGGTTTCAAATAGATTCCTCGTCTAATGAGTCAATGGATACCATTGATAAAAAATTTAAGTATGAAGTGAAACTTCCAGGTGTTATTCACACTACAACAAGAAAAAATAATGTTGGAAGCGGATTAAATGAGTTAGATCTAAAAAAGAAAAACGAAAACTCTTTCAAGACATCAATAAAGAATATTGAAGAATCAGATAGTAAGAGAAACCAAAGTCATTTGCTGTCTCAGGAAGACTCATTTCCAGAACTACCAGCATGTGCATATAAGCCAGCACTGCTGCCAAAACCATCAAAAGAAAAAATAAAGGAAGCTGTAGATAAAATGCGCAATAATAGAAAAGCTCATAATTCTGCAAGTGTTGAAAATGGTGTTAGTTCAGACAGGTTCAAAGTGCGCCCGTTCTTATGTAGTGATATAGATGGATATGTAGCTCCTGACAAACGTGACCGTAATATAGAAAGGTGTAGGGTTACACATGATAGCAGTAAGCTTGAAGCACAAATGGAAAGAAAGCATGGGTTTCAATCAGATCCAAGTGTTAAGCATGTAAAGGCTGATACTGTAGTATGTTCTATTACTAAAGGTCATGACAAAAAAGGCGTTAAATCTGATGTCTCATATACACAAGAGCCTACATCAGAAATGTCTAAGGGTATCCGTTCAGAGGTGTGGTTTAAGAAACAACAGCTAGCAGGTTTTGAAAAGGGTTTAATTCCTTTTGTTTCCAAGTCAGATACAACGAAATTATCCGCTCAAGAAATCTATTCCCTCGCTCTGACTGTGCAAAATATGAATTCTTACGATAGACAACATAATGCCGTATCTGTCGCTCAACATGGTTATTCGTTAATGGAATATTCTCTGGGTCATCCAAAAATGTCCACATCATTGACTCGGATTTTATAATACCCTTTACCGTTCGTGAAGCTCCTTTTGCTTCAAGTATATAAGATATTTTTATCATGCAGTACTGTATGTATCTTCGTAATTCTTTAGCTTGCTTAGTGAACTTTGAAATACTAATTTCATTTTCTGACAAAGCGTTTTTTAATACAAACAATCCATTAGCTGCGTCTTTTAAACAATGGCCAAGTCTCATTACTTCACTATTCCAACTATGAGATAACCTCTCGAAATTTCTCAATAAGTGAGCCCAACAAATTTGTCGTTTTTCATCACTGAAGTGGTTGTAAACTGCATATCTGTCAGTAATTACCAGGTTTTTGTAATCACAAAATGCACTATTCTTTAAAAATTTCATTCCTCTTGTATCTGCTAACTTCATAAGACTTGCTTTATTGTTGGCAAACATCCAGCACCATCCCAATTTGCCTTTGTTGTAGTGACTGGTTTCATCAATATGCAAAATTTCGCTTGCTTTTATTTCTTCCTCTATTTGTTCATAGGCTTCTTTACATTTTGACGAAACCCTTGCTTCACTATTGGACACACTACCAACACTTATACTCATGTTAAAGATGTCTTTCATAATATTCGCTATTTCTCGCTTTGAATTCTTATAAAACCCACTTAGTGATGCAACTACTGACTTAACTCTAGGACCAAAGGTATCCGGTGTAACTCCTTCTGGTAATTTGCTACTCCTTCTTTTTCCGCATTTACGACAGCGACCATGTTCTAATTGATACTCAACTACGTAAGGCTTAATTTCTGGTAAATCAACTTTTTGATAGACATATGGTTTTTCCGATATTGCGATTTCTTCACCACACTCGCATCTATTTGGTAACTCTACCTTCACCACCTCATCTGCTTCCATTTTAGCTCGGCAATTCCCCTTATGTCCAACTTGACCACCTATCTTCCTGCCGCCCTCTGACTTATCTTCTGGTGTGTCTTTTTTTATTTTGTACAGCTCTTTTGAACTTGGTAAAGATGAATTCCTTGAGTTTAAGCCGAGTCTCTCTCTTAGTTCAGCATTCTCTATTTCTAAGATTTTATTTTTTTCTTCAATCTTTGCTACTTTCTGCTCTAAGTTTTTACATAACTCTACAATACTGATCAACAATTGAAGCATCTAGCCTTACTTTACTATCAACATTTTGTGTTATTACTACTTTAATATATTATGTCAATTGTTTTTTATCCTTGCCACACCTCTGAACGGATACAAATGGACAGTCTATAATCCTCATTGATTACAGAGCTCTCTATGATCTTATCCATCACACAGTAAGAAATGTCTGGGTTAGCAAAATCTATTCCGTACAATCCTTTACTATCACTATTCAATAGAGACTTCTGCGAAGTATAAGCTTCAACATTATTTAATACATCCATACCAAACATATTATTAACGCGATTCACTTCTTCTTTTGTTAAATATCTATTACCATTACTACCACTTACAAAGAGAAGCAGTTATTAAAGAGAATTGATGAAAAAGGAACAACAAATTTATCGCTACTTGATACGAGAAAGAATGCCAATATTGCAGCAATAAATAGCATTAGTAACAGTCATAAAGATGGTCTTAAAGGTTTAGTAGAAGATTTTCGTGCTGTTAATAATGTACCATCTGGCTCATCAATTATTAGGGAAATAGAAACTCGTGATAACCAATTAAAAACATCCCTGATAAATGAGGTAAAAACTCGGGATGAACAGTTAAAAGTGTCTCTTATAAATGAAATAAGAAAGCGCAACATGGTTGAACCAGGGTCATTACCTTTCTTATTTGGTGTACTTGGCAGAAAAAATAATTATTTTGGCCACGGAACTTTTACGACAGAGCTTGGAAAGTGGAGTAGTGATATAACAAAAACTGACTATATGTTACAACTATAGTATTTCCTAAAGTAAATGATAAAGGTATAATAAAGTATTTGAGTTATAATGGCATATATAGTATTTCCTAAAGTAAATGATAAAGGTATAATAAAGTATTTGAGTTATAATGGCATATAGTGTGGATTTAAGGGAAAAGGCAGTATTGATGATAGAAAAAGGTAAGACAAAGGTTGAGGTAGCAGAGCTTATGGAGATAGGAATAGCAACTCTGTACCGTTGGTTAAAAAAGAAAGCTGCTGGTGAAAGCCTCAAGCCATCTAAAAACGGTAGCTTTATTCGAAAAATAGACCCCAAAATACTCGAAGAATATGTTACAAAGAATCCAGATCATACTCTGGCAGAGATGAAACAAAATCTTGGATTTGGAATAAACTCAATTTGGTATAGACTAAAACAGCTAAAAATTACTTTAAAAAAAAGTCACACTATATCAAGAGCGCAATCAAGAAGATAGGGAGCAATTTATTGATAAAATCTCAAAAATAGACCATTCCAGCATCTTATATATAGATGAAGCAGGAGTTGATAATAAGTTATACCGAGAATATGGACGCGCTCCAAGAGGAAAGAAAATTTATGCAGATATTCCAGGGAGAACTCGAGAGAGAATCAGTATAGTAGCCGGGTGGATTGGAAAGAGATTTATTGCACCAATGACTTTCAAAGGTGGGTGTGACAAAGAGGTATTCAATACATGGTTGGAGAAGATGTTATTACCTAAATTGCCACTTGGCACAACTATAGTTATGGATAATGCTACATTTCATAAGACCACTAAAACAAAATCATTAATAGAGTCTTTTGGCTGTCATTTGCTGTATCTTCCAACATATTCACCAGATTTGAATCCTATAGAATACTGTTGGCATACCATCAAAAGCCACCTCAGACCTCTCATGTATAAATATACAGACTTACAGCTTTTGGTTGGTAATACCATAATGGAACTTTATCATCCATTTTAGAAAATACTATAGTTAGGAAAGTAACAGCTTGCTAGCAGGCTGTTACTCTCTCTACATATCGTTTCAATACAGCTGAATTAGGGAATCTGTTTTAAAACTTTCGGCATATAGTTCTCATCATGTTTTGCAAACACTGTATCTGCAAGAAAAGTACTATTATCAAACATTTTACCTTGCACAACAACACCACTTTTTTCTGAAAACATCGGTGGAAGTATTCCCTGATATTTCACCATAACGCTTTTGTTAAAATCTGTCATTTGAAAAATCACTTCGCTTTCGCTCCGTATCACGCTATTTTCAACAACCATTCCACCAACACGGATTGGCTTTTGACTATTTGGTAAAACTATTGCCTCACTTACTGTATAGAAAAATGAGATATTTTCTTTGAGCGTTGTTAAAATAAAAAAAACTGCACAACTTAAAAAGCAGAAAATTCCTGAAGTTATAAGTAATCGCTTATGTTTCTTCTTCATTGTTGCTTTTAAGACTTTCTAAGTTTTTTTTACTTTTTATATAGCAAGAAACGGTAAAAATCAAATTTCCACCAATCAGTATGAAACTAATAAGGTAAGCAAAAATTACATATATATTCATAATGCACTGCCAATAAATAACTCACCTGCATCAAAATAAATTAAGCTTCCATCCTTTTGCTGCAACACTAATTTACCACTTTTGTCTATATCAGCAAAAATTCCTTCATACAATTTGTCAACTAACTTTATAGTAATTTGCTCATTCACTTTGAATGCTCTTGTGAGCCACATTTCTCTTATAGCATGAAACCCATCAAATAGCCATTGCTTTCTTAGCTTATTAAAATTTATTATTAATTTTTTTAGCAGATCTATGTTAGACACAGATCCACCATAATTGCTAATGCACGTTGTTCCTGGAAGTGGTGCATGATTGACATTAATTCCAATTCCTATAATGAGCCAATTCGAATTGGATTTTTTTTCAAGCAATATTCCGCTTATTTTCTTGCCATCGATTAGAATGTCATTTGGCCATTTATGTTGAAGATTGAGATCGTTTATGAATTGATCTCTTGTCATCCCAGTGCTTTGACACTGGGATCCAGAAGAAAAAGTATGGATTCCAGTGTCACGCACTGGAATGACACCGCAGTGGGTTTGATTATTCAAGAAATTTAACGATAATAAAGTATTCCCTACAGCAAGAGCAGTCACAAAAGTCAATTCTGTCAATTTGCTGATGTCTTTGACTTTACTCGTTAAGCCTACTGTTATCCCAGTACCATCCGATGTTATCCCAGTGCTTGACACTGGGATCCATGCTTCTTGATTCCTAGATTCCGGCGTCACGCGCTGGAATGACACCGAAAGCGGGCTTTTATCGAGATAATTGTTAAAGAGGTTTACTACCAAACTTGCATAAAAATTATCCTCGGGAGAAATCCAGCTTTTTCCAGTGCGTCCCCTACCTTCTGTTTGTTTATCGGCAATAATAATAGTTTCATTAGATATCCCTCTCTCAATTAAATCCAACGCTTCTTCGTTAGTGCTTGAAACTTCTTTGTAATGATGAATATGAAAGCCCTCAAATGTTTCAGGGATCATTTTCTTAATTCTATCAAAAACTCTCTTATCAAGAAAAACTGTTGCTACGGCTAGCAGAACTTGGTGGTACAGGTGATTGTATACTTCTATATGGAGCCCCATTTTCATTTACGTCATAGGATATTGCTTCAGGACCGCTGTTAACATTTGTTTCAGTAAGTGGAAATTCCCGTTCGTAATTAGGAGCTTCTCCTGCATTCTCAGAAAGTCTAGTATAATTTACTTCATAATCAACGCTATCAAAAATTTTTTTATTTACATCATATGAAAGCTCCTTCTTTGGTTGAAAAGACTGCACTGATGGATTATCACTTCCTAAGCTTGCTTGTAGACTCTCTGATTCTTGTATTGATGAAAACATAGAAGTATGACAACTGCTAGAGCAATTACGCATAAGAGATACCCGTCTTCGATACTCGAATATATCATGAACATTATTTAGTTCAGAAAAACACCTAACTCCTCCTGACCGTTCTTCTAATTCTTGGGTGATACTAACACTAGGAAGGCTATTGTTGGCAATTATTGAGTCCTCAAAGTCACTGCCCCAGGAAACGTCAATATCTATTGTACTAGCCTGATTAGGTTGTTGCCTTCTTTCATTTAATGCATAACTAAGCCCCAAGGCCAGTTTTGCATTATGTAAAGTCTGAGATTGTTGGGGCAAATATATTGGAAGTGACATATGTTCTTGATAATTTTTGATGGAATTACTACCATCTCCCAAATTGTTGTGCGCATCCACAACAATTGACGGCAATTCAGGAAACGATTTGAGTTGATCCATGCTATTTAGAGGCGAGGTGGGTTCTGGATATGGTGGCAACGATTCCTCTGTTTGGTTAGCTTGCTGATCAGCACCTTTAACCATAACGTTTTCAGGTTGCGGTGTTTCTGTTTCTTCCACTGGATCATCAACTGGTGGTTGTTGTGGAATAGGAATAACCGACTTTTCAGACTCTTGCGAAAGCAACGGTAGCGTAGGAGTAGGTGCATCTTTTTCTTGTACTAGACTTTGTCCTTTTTCTTCATTTTTACTTCTTGGTTCGCTACTAACCTTATTAGATTTACCCTTACTGCGTATGGCGGAAACAGTAAATACTGCTAATGTAATTACTGAAACTAATGCAGCAACTACAGAAATGGCAAAAATTGCCAGAGGAGCTGTAGAGATTACAATACCAAATTTAATTGCTAAAGCAACATAAGGGAAATATAAAACAGCTACAGTGCTCGATCCTCCTAGCAAGAGAGCGGCAATTGAAAATTTCAAAACAGTTTTAGTTCTACTCATTTTTCACCACAAAATATTAATTAATCACTAATTATAAACACTAAATTGTTAATTTGTCAATGAATTAATCAATGAGTAAAGATCTTCTACATACAATAAAAGAACGAGATTGATCAGTGAAGCCACTGAAGTGATAATGAATAGACCCTTAGAATAAGCAACCTTATTACCACTAGCTTTATCAAAATACATAACTTTCATGATATTTAAATAATAGTAGCATGATATCACACTCGCTGTTACAAGAATCAAAGACAGGCTGATAAAGCCAGAATTTATTAAACTTTTGAATATAAAAAATTTAGCGATAAAACCTGCAAGTGGAGGTATTCCCGACATCGAGAGTAATAGTATAGAAAGATGGAATGCTAAAATTGGTTGCTTTTTTCCTATACCAGATAAATTTGCAATATCACAATCATCATCGTCAATTTGTACGAGATATGAGAATAGCCCTATGCTTGTGATGATATATATCACCAGATATATTAAGGCACTATCTGTTCCTGCTTGTGTAAAAATAGAAAGTGAAGCAAATATAAAACCAATGTGACCAATTGAACTGTAAGCAAACAGCCTTTTTAAGTTTTGCTGACGCAAGGCCCCAAAAGCTGAGATAAGCACAGACAATGCTGAAACGTATAAGAAAATAGGCTGAACATAACTTTTTACATTTACTAACTCTTCATTCATCAATCGAATTAAAAATGTTACAAGTGCAGCTTTTGGGGCCGTAGAAAAAAACGCAGTTACTATGGTAGGTGCACCTTGATAGACATCTGGAGCCCACATATGAAAAGGAGCAATAGCAAGCTTGAAACACAAACCAATAAGGATAAAAACTAACCCAAAAACTATTCCATAAGTTATCTGATGGTTTTGCAAGAATGAACCGAGCTCAGAGAAATTGACTTGTCCTGTATATCCATAAAGCAGCGACATTCCATATAGCATAATGCAGGAAGATAGTGCACTAAGTGTAAAATATTTCACTCCTGCTTCACATGAATAAGCTGAATCTTTATTAAAGCTCGCAAGAACATACAAAGATATACTCATCAACTCAAAAGCTAAATAAAAAGAAATCAGACTATTTGCTGAAACCAAAGTTATCATGCCAAATAGCGCAAAAAGAATCAGTATTGAAAATTCATATTTATAGTCATATTTTGATAAATTCAGCATCAAAAGTATTAAAATTCCTGTGCTGAGAATTAACCCTTGGGCTGACCTGATGTATAAATTGAGTTTTAACAACGAATTTAAGAGAAAAATTTCATTGTTTTCTGCCGAAATAATTAAAATAATCAAAGTTACCACTGTGCAGCCAAGTGCTAATAAGTTGATAGTTCGGCGGTTAAATATAATTCCAAGCAGTAGCAACACTAACGAGGAGATAATAGAGAACGTTTCCGGCAATATCTGTATATAATTCATAGCGCATTATATTTGACTAACAAATTTGCCATACATGGCTTCAAATAATGCAGTGCAAGGGTTGGGTAGAATCCAAGCAAAATAACAAACACTGCAAGCAGAATTAAGACAGAAAATTCTATGCTATCCAAGCGATTATTTAATAATTTAGAATAGCTAACCCCCCATATTATTTGCTTACATAAATTCAGCATATAAACTGCGCTTAAAATAGTGCCAAGTGCGATAAATCCTGTAAAAAACCCTATGCTCTTAAACATTCCAACCATAGCCAAAAACTCACCTATGAACCCAGATGTTCCAGGTAGCCCTATTGAAGCCATTGAAAACAAAATGAACATAAAACCAAATTTTGGCATTGTATTTACTATGCCAAAATACTTTGCAATCTCCAAAGTTCCAGTTCGAGTATATAGCATTCCAACACACAAAAATAAAGCAGCAGAAATAAGGCCATGACTAATCATTTGAAATATGCTACCCAGTACTCCTTCCTCACAAAATGAAAAGAGGCCAGCAGTAACGATCCCCATATGTGCTATTGAAGAATAAGCTATTAACTTCTTTATATCATCTTGAGCAAACGCAACTAGAGAAGCATATATCACCGCAATAATGCTCAGCACAACAACGAAATTTGAAAAATACAAACTTGCCTGAGGAAGCATTGGAATAGAAAATCTTAAAAATCCATATCCCCCCATTTTAATAAGCAAGCCAGCTAAAACCACAGATCCAGAAGTTGGTGATTGCACATGCGCATCAGGAAGCCAAGTGTGAAATGGAAACATTGGAACCTTTATTGCAAAGGAAATAAAAAATGCAATCCACAGCAATGACTGCACTTCAAGATCAAGGCTTGGCACTAATGTGGCTAATTTTTGTATATTAAACGTCCCAAAAATGCTATAGATGTACACTAATCCAAGTAGAAATAATAATGAGCCAGTTAATGTATAAAGAAATAACTTAAACGTTGCATATACCCTGTGTTTTCCTCCCCAAATGCCAATAATAAAGAACATTGGTATTAAAACAGCTTCAAAAAACACATAAAAGCTTATAGCATTCAGTGAAACGAAAAACCCGACTACAAAACTCTCAAGCAGTAGAAATAATGCCATATAGGCTTTTAGGGTCGTATAACTCATTTTGCAGTTATAGAGTATACAAATTACAAACAAGAAAGTTGTAAGCAGAAGGAAAGGCAACGATATACCATCTATCCCTATTCCTACATTCTTGATTGGATAGCTGACAAACTGAAAGTCCGCATTGTTATAATCAAATTCTATACAAGTTACAATGCTAAGCAAAAATGGAAGTATAGTAAAAAATAGGGCAAGGAATCTTAGGTGTATAGATTGATGATTAATCCTGATCGAGGATAAAATCAACACTCCTATCAGTGGAAGCAAGAATATACTAAGTAACAACACCTTCTATTTAATTCCAATAATATATAAAGCACCGATTATTAAAGTAACAAACATAATAAATGCATAATCAAATATATAACCAGTTTGTAACTTTATAGAACTTTTTGAACATTCATTAACCAACCTTACAACACCATTTGGTCCAAATGAATCAATAGCCTTAACATCAAACTTCCATAGAAGCCTAGATATAAACCTTATCAGTGCAATTATAACAAACTCATACACCTCATCAAAGTACCATTTATTCTGCAAAAACTTAAGTAAAAATTTACTCTTAATTTGCCTAATTACTTGATATTGGTAAATTAGGTACGCAAGTGCTATTCCACTTAGGCTCGCTAAGGTTGGCAGCAGTTTTATAAAGAAATTATGAACTCCATGCTCATCAATCACCATTAAACTTGATTTCCAAAACGCATTACTAGTTATGTTCAAAATATTTGCTCCCCACACTCCAGAAAATACCGATCCAAAAGCAAGTATCAGTAATGGTATAAGCATAATCTTCGGTGCTTCATGTATATTAATTTTACTTTGTTTTTGGCTATGGAACACAAGAAGCAATAACCTCCAAGAGTAAAACGCTGTGAAGAATGCAACAACTAAGCTTATTACAAAAGCAAAGCTATCCGTGCTATAAGCATGTTCAATTATCAAATCCTTTGAGTAAAAACCTGCAAATGGAAATATTCCAGAAAGCGCAAGAGACCCAATCCACATGAGAGTGTAAGTGCAAGGGATTTTCTTCCAGCAATTTCCCATTTTCTGAATGTTTTGCTCATGATGCATTGCATGAATTACATTGCCAGCACCAAGAAATAGTAGAGCTTTAAAAAAAGCGTGTGTCATTAAATGAAAAATAGCAACATTGTAAGCAGAAAGCCCACATGCCATGAACATATAACCAAGTTGACTGCAGGTTGAATAAGCAATTATTTTTTTTATATCATTCTGAGTAATCGCAACGGTGGCTGCAAAAAAAGCAGTAAGTGCACCAACGATAACTATTAATTCTCGTGCCACATTTGATAACTCAAACAATGGAGAACATTTTGCTACTAAAAATATACCTGCTGTTACCATCGTTGCTGCGTGAATGAGTGCAGAAACAGGGGTTGGCCCTTCCATTGCATCGGGCAACCAAACATGTAAACCAAGCTGTGCAGATTTACCCATACAGCCAATAAAAAGTAATATGCATATTATATGAATTATTTTAAATTCACAGCAGAATGCCCTAATGTTCTGCGTGCCAAGAAGATCAGTTGTGTCAAAAACTTCAGTAAAATTCAAAGAGTGAAATGTATAATAAATAAGAAAGATTCCAATCAATAGTGCAAAGTCTCCTACCCTATTCACAACAAATGCTTTAATTGCTGCATTATTTGCAGAATATTTTTGGAACCAAAATCCTATGAGTAAATAAGAACACAGGCCAACCCCTTCCCAGCCAAAAAAAAGCTGCACGAAATTATCGCTTACAACCAGCACAATCATGCAAAACGTAAATAGCGATAGGTAAGAAAAAAACCTCGACTTCCCTTTGTCATGCTCCATATAACCGATAGAATAGAGGTGGACTACTAGTGAAACAGTGGTAATAACAATAAGCATTAAGGATGAGAGAGCATCCACACTAATTGCCCAATTTACTTTTAATACACTTAATGAAAATAGAGGAAATAAACTCAAGTGATAATTTTCAGAGAAGGTGAGAAAAACATACCAAGATAAAACTGCAGATATTCCAATCCCCGCCGTTGTAACTAACTGACTTTTTCTAAAAAGTGCTGCAAATAGCGAACCAAAGAGTGGCAAAAATACTATTAATTTCAGTATATCCATCATACTTTCATTCTTTCATTAAGTTCGCTTGTTCAACATCTATATTGCCACGACCTCTATAATATACAACCAATATTGCAAGCCCAACTCCTGACTCTGCTGCCGCAACAGTCAACACAAACATCACAAAAATTTGCCCAACTATATCATTCATAAAGGCAGAAAAAGCAACTAAATTGATGTTAATCGCCAGCAATAATATTTCTATTGATAACAGTATATTGATTATGCTCTTACGGTTGATGAAAATACCACACACTCCAATAGTGAACAAAATAGCAGCAACTATCAAAAAATGATTTAATCCTATTTCCATTCTACTCCTTTTCCAAATTTAGCCTTAACCAATTTTACAGATGAAGATTGTGTCAATTGCTTTAATACATTCTGTTTTTTAACTCCTTTTTTCTTGTCCTGCAAAGTAAGAGCAATTGCACCAACAATTGCAACAAGCAGCAGAATACCAGAAAGATGAAAAGCGTACATGTAGTCAGTGTAGAGCAAATTACCGATAGCTTTCACGTTATTGGCATTATAGTTTATAACATTACTTATATTCAGCGTTGAGCTGCGGATTACAAAACTGATAATCAGAAAAAACACAACACATAATATAGCACCAGGAGTGAAATGCTTCGCAAAACCCTGGCGCAACCTTATGTAGTCAATATCGAGCATCATAACTACAAAGAGGAACAACACTGCAACCGCACCGATGTATACTATCAGCACCATCATAGCGATGAATTCAGCTCCAAGGAGAATAAAAAGAACTGCAGAGTTAACGAAAGTGAAAATTAAAAACAACACTGCATGCACAGGATTCCTTACGCTAATTACACAAACAGCAGATAAAATGCTTAGAATTGCAAAAGAATAAAAGAAAAAAGGCATTGATACTTTAACTGCAACAATAGCTACTAACTTAAAGTAATTATTGCTGTAAAGTCAATATTATATTAAACGTTTGAAAACATTCTACTACAAGCTTCAGCTCCATTTTAAATAGAGCATTTTCTCAGTAATGCAATAAACACTCTTGATGGTTTTAATTTATTAACTTATAGTATATGTGTATTAATAGTTAGTGATGGCTCAAAATGTATAACATATTTGGTTACTTCAAAACTTGTGACAAGCAAAGTGAAAAATTAAATAGAGAGAGTTATCAATATACCACAAGAGATTATGTGACAATTTACTTCAATAATACACTAGCCAGTTTAGGCAGATCATGGAGAGAATTTAAAGAAAAAGCATATGGTTTTATATATGATATTGGAGCTTGGTTGAAAGAAATATATGAAAATTTCACTGAACGACCTGAAATGCATAACTTCTATATTCCAGAAAAACTTCCTATTAAAGCTGAGGAAATGATGAAGGAATTGAATCATAAGTCTAAGCCATTTCAAACTCCACCTATTCATCCAACAAGCAGAAGTTTTGATGCCAATATCTCAAATCAAGTTATTGTTACTCAGCATACACTAATTACTCAAATAAGATAGATACAAATCCCTACGCTTAAATATGTAGTACTTGAATGAGTTGACTGTTATGTTCAATAAGACCTTTACAATATTTCGATCATAGGTTTAACTTTACGAAGTTATAATCTATAGTGCTGCAATGAACGATTATCTCTCGCTGCTAAATCCAGAACAACAATCAGCTGTAACTAACATAGATGGACCAATTTTAATACTGGCAGGAGCCGGAACGGGAAAAACAAGAACGATCACTTCAAGAATAGCGCACATAATTCGAAATGGCTACGCTTACTCCGATGAGATCTTAGCAGTTACATTCACGAACAAAGCAGCAAATGAAATGATATCAAGAGTGCTTGAACTTACGGGCACAAATATACCATGGCTTGGCACCTTCCACGCAATTGCAGCAAAAATTTTACGTCATCATGCTGAAATTGTGGGCTTAAATTCCAATTTCACAATCATTGGTGTGGATGATCAATTACAGGTAATAAAAAATATTATTAATGAAATAAGCCCTGATTACCTATCAGAAAAATGTAAGACCATTATGAATATCATCCAGCAGTGGAAAGAGAAGTGTTTATTGCCGTCTGAAGTGGAAGACGTTCAATCATTTAGGCCAGTGTACGTAACTGCACTCAAAGTCTATCACCAGTATCAGGAAAGGTTAAAATTCCTTAACTCTGTCGATTTTGGTGACTTATTGCTATATAACATACAACTCTTTAATCAAAAGACCGAGGTTCTATCCTACTACCAAAACAAGTTTAAATATATCATGGTAGATGAATATCAAGATACAAATGCAATACAATATCTTTGGCTAAAATACCTTGCAAAAGAGCACTCAAATATTTGTTGTGTAGGAGATGACGATCAATCGATATACAGTTGGCGTGGTGCAGAAGTTGAAAATATTTTGAAATTTTCCGATGATTTTAAAAATGCAAAAACCGTTAAACTGGAGTGTAACTACAGGTCAACATCCCACATACTTGCAACTGCATCATATGTTATCAATCACAATAAGACTCGCTTAGAAAAAAAGTTGTGGACAACAAACATTGAAGGGGAAAAGGTAAATCTAATAAAATTATGGGACGGGAAAGCTGAAGCAAGGTTCATAAGCGAACAGATATTAAAGCTCAATAAATACAGATTTAGTGACATTGCAGTGCTCGTAAGAGCGACTTTTCAAACTAGAGTGCTCGAAGAGTATTTTATAAAATATTCAATTCCCTATAGGATTATAAGTGGCGTAAAATTCTACGAACGTCAAGAAATAAGGGATATAATTGCATATTTGAGGCTTGTTACAAATAATAATGATGATCTCGCTTTTGAAAGGATCGTAAATCGTCCCAAAAGAAGCATAGGAGCTACAACTCTAAAGAAAATATACACGACTGCTCAGGATAACAAAATTTCTTTTTTTCAGGCAGCAAAAATATTGGTTAATAGTGATCAAGTAACCGAAAGAATTAAACTCTCACTAAATGATTTTTTAAATAAAATTAAAGCTTGGGAAGAAATAGTAAGCGTAAAACCGCTGCATGAATTCGTTAAAATCGTAGCAAATCAATCAGGATATATGGAAATGCTTGAGAATGAAGGAGTGACGGGTTTAGCGCGAATAGAAAATGTTAAAGAGCTCATTGCATCTTTGAAGAATTTTGACAGCGCTATAACCTTCTTGGAGCACATTAGTTTGGTGATGGAAGTGGATAATATGAATAGCGATGACAATGTATATGTTATGACTCTTCATGCGGCTAAAGGGCTTGAATTCCCGTGCGTGTTTTTACCTGGTTGGGAAGAAGGATTATTTCCTCATCAAAGATCTTTTGAAGATAAAAGTGGTAAAGCTTTGGAAGAAGAGAGAAGACTTGCATATGTTGGCATAACCAGAGCCAAAGAAAGGTTAGTCATTTCATGTGCAGATAGGAGGGAGATTAATAATCAGTGGCAACCAATGCGCACTTCTCGATTTATTAAAGAACTGCCAAGAGAAAATGTTGAGGTGATCAAGAATAGCGCCTACTGTTGAAGCTATAACTGCAGTTCTTACGACAAACACATCTAAATTACTTCAATTATATATTTCTCCTGACAAAAATTCTCTGATGGTCTTAAATAAAATTTTCAGTGAATAATTATCAGACATGTTGTGTTTTGCTGATTTTATTAAGTGTACTTCAACGTCTGTTGATTTGATTTTTTTAGCTAAATTTAATGAAACTTGATAAGGAACATCTTGATCATTAATGCTATGCAGCAAGCGCACAGGACAGTTTACATCTATTGTTTTTTTATTTAAAAGAAGATTCTTTCTGCCGTCTTCGATCAAATTTTTAGTTATTTTGTATGCACAATGCTCCGAAGTAAAATCTATTACACCTTTAGAGCTTAGCTCTTCTTTTTGCTTGTCTGACAATTGCTTGAATATTAAATCTTCAGTGAAGTCAGGAGCAGATGATATGCCGATTAATGCTGCAATTTTTTCTGGAAATTGAAGGGCAGTGAGCAGCATCAGCCATCCTCCCATACTTGAACCTATAATTATTTGTTTATTGATAGTTAATTCACTTATCACTTTAGCACAATTTTTTTGCCAATCACTTATTGTATAATCAGCAAAATCACCACTTGAATTACCATGGCCAAAATAATCAAAGAGCACAAGTGCTATATCATTTTCTTGGCAAAATTTGTAAACGGCAGTTGCTTTAGTTCCATCCATATTGGATGCAAAACCACTAAGAAAAACTATAGAAGCCTTCTTTCCTTGTAGCTTTCGATATGCTATATGGCCATTACTTCCATCGAGTAATTTACAATAATTCATACTACTTTGGCAAGGCAACCGGACTATCGCTCATCGAACGCAAATAGCTGACTAGATCTGCAATCTCTTGTGGATTAGAAATACCTGCAAATGCCATACGTGTACCTTTTATGTAGGCTTTTGGATTTTTTAAAAAAGCAAATAACTCCTCATATTCCCATTTCCCACCTTTTTCAAGCAGTGCTTTTGAGTAATTGAACGAACTGCCAAGATGGGCCTTTTTATTTTCAACTACGTTCCACAAGTTTGGTCCTACTTTATTCATTCCACCTTTCTCAAAACTGTGGCAAGCTATACATTTTTTTGCTGCTGACTTCCCCTTTTCAAAGCTAGCATTTTTCATGAGCTCCCCAATATCAAGTGCCACTTGTTCAATCTTTTGCTGAGGCTCATTGCTGGCTGCCACTATTGTTTGGTGTTCAATTTTATAATCCTCTGGGTTATAGAGCATATCAACTACATTACTAACTATCATAATTATTAATCCAGAAAGTAAAATCGATGCTGCAATCTTATTAAGCTCCATAGTTAATTCTTATCAAGTAATGTTACTTAAATTATGCAAATATTTTCGCAAACAGCAAACAATTACCTTTATTCTACCAAAGATAGAAATTTCTATTACTTAGTTAATAGACCGCAATTCTGGTGCTGAAGTAACTCCGTGGTCCAGTCACATACTGGTCCGGAATAATATATTCAAATAGATTTCCTGCAAACCTGTCTACAATGATTGAAACTGGAACCACTTCTATAATGTTCGTTTGCTTGACCTAAGATTCAGGAGCATTTAAACTGAATTTTATAAAGTACTAGAAATGATAGGAAATCTAAGCGGAATAGTTGATGAGGTGTGTAGCGATCACATAATCCTGAATGTGAATGATGTTGGCTACATAGTATATCTTTCAGCCAAAACTTTAAGTGCTTGTTCGATTGGAAGTAGAGTAAAATTACTTATCGACACTTATGCAAATAGCAGAGAAAACGTTACTCAGCTATATGGCTTTATAAGTAAAGAAGAACAGCAGTATCTGCGTTTATTAGTTAAAGTGAGCGGTGTCAGCTATAAAACCGCAATGTCAATTTTGAGCAAATTAACTCCAGAGCAACTGTTTTTGGCAATTATAAATGAGGATAAACTAGCACTTAAGGTGAGTGGACTTGGCCTGAAACTCATAAATCGAATTATTACTGAGCTGAATGGCAAAGTAAGTAAATTAGAGACAAATAACAATCATTTTCACTCAATTAGTGAAGATGCTCTTTCAGCTTTGATCAATCTTGGATATGAAAGAACAAAAGCTTATGATACAATAAAAAAAATAGAAGATGAATCACCAAACTTGGACACTAAAGATATTATTCGTATGGCGCTTAAAACAATATGAAGTCAATATCATGTAGTAAGGAATACTCTGAAGATGTACGTAATTTAAATATCAGGCCTGAGCAACTTGATGATTTTGTCGGGCAAAAAGACTTAATACAAAATTTAAAAGTGTTTATAAATGCTGCACAGACGAGAGCTGAAGCTTTGGATCACGTATTGCTCTATGGTCCTCCAGGGCTTGGTAAAACAACTTTAGCACAAATTGTCTCTAAGGAGTTAAGGGTTAGCTTTCGTGCAACTTCTGGTCCATTGCTTAGTAAAGCTGGGGACTTAGCTGCAGTGCTCACTACTTTAAATGCAAAAGATGTTCTATTTATCGATGAGATCCATAGATTAAATCGTAGCATTGAAGAAGTTTTATATACTGCTATGGAAGATTTTTGCCTAGATATACTAGTAGGTGAGGGCCCATCTACCAGAACTTTAAGAATAGATTTACCACCATTTACACTGATTGGGGCAACAACACGGCTTGGACTGCTTTCTGCACCGCTGAGGGATCGTTTTGGTATTCCCCTGCATCTTGAGTTTTATTCTTTTGAGGAACTGGTTGATATTATAAAAAGAGGTGCAAGAGTTCTTTGTGCTGAAATCGAAAAGGATGCTGTGCAGGAAATTGCCTGCCGCGCCCGTGGTACTCCAAGAATTGCTTTGAGATTACTCAGAAGAATAAGAGATTTTGTTGAAGTAAAAGATGATAAAAAAATTACCTGTGAAATTGCCGGTTCTGCACTATCAAAATTGGGTATAGATAAAATGGGACTAAATAAATTAGATATGGATTATCTGAGATTTTTGTTTAACACCTCAGGACCTGTTGGAATTGACACCATATCTATTGCACTATCTGAAGATGTTGGCAATATTGAAGAAACAGTAGAACCTTATTTAATCAAGGTCAGTTTCGTAAAGCGCACACCAAGAGGACGTGTTTTAACTGATCAAGCAAAGGAATATCTCAGTATCAATTCAATAGTATGCTAGTATTATAATATATTTTTAGTGCATTGTATAATATTACACTAACATTATAATATTCTCTTATTATATGATTTGCAGGTGTTATAGAGGCAAATAAGAAAGTCTTCTGTTATAGTGAATATGTTCTTGAAAAATTACGTAATATATGCTAGGCTGTATATAGTATAAATGTAAAAATATCAATAACTTATTGACATTTTTTAAGATTAATACTTATTAAATACTTCATGTTGTAAGATTGGGTTATTGTGTTTTATAGACTTAAGATAAAATAGTAAAAAGCTTTCTAAACAATTATAGAAACAGTAATTCAATTAATGGAGGAAAAGCAATGAAAAATTTTTTAATCAATAACAACAAAGAGGACGGTAGCTCAATCTTCATTAATCGAATCAGGGAGCAAGATCTCTCTGCAGAGCAGAAGCTCAATGAATTAAAAGGATTCATGGAGGAGCTTGCTAGGAAAGCTGAGCTCAAGAGAATAGAGCTTGAGCGTCAGGCTGCGAGTTGCATTGATGAAACATTATCTCAAGTAGAGCTACAGATACAAGATAATGAGGATTACTTTACTGATGATAATCAAGGGGTATTCGCAAATTTCTTTGAATCCCTCTTTAATCTTTTTGAAGTAAATGTAGATCCGAAAGTCTACAAAATGCTCAAGGAGAAGAAAGAGAAAAATCTGCTTCTTTCGATAATTAAGTTTTTGCGTGATAAGCTTAAGGAATTAGTTAAAAAGATCTTCAAAAAAGATTTAGATTTAAGTTGGGATAAAAGGCTAGACAAAGAGATAAAAGAATTGCAGGAGAAATTACTCAGTGGTGGGTTATCTCCGGAAGAGGAAATAGCAATACTCGAACGTTTGCAAGCGTTGCAAAATTTAACTCCTACGACAATGTTACAAAAAATAATACAGAGTTCAAAAGTGTGATTTCTAGGAAGTTCCTGAGCTTAAAGGCAAATTGAAAGCTATTTGATTTATGGCTAACATCATAGAGGTCAACATATAGGATGAAAGACAGCATGAAGGGTTCGGAATGATTGATAGTACTCAGAATTAGATAGCAGTAATCAAAAATGCTGTCAATACTACACTGAAGAGCTGTATACGAGAAATTCACAAGTACGACTCTAGTAGTTAAACCTAAATAGGAGGGTTAAAGTTTATGATCTCTACTGAACCCCTCTTAATGAGGAGGAGAAGGTTTAAATCTTTTTGGTGAAAATGATGATACTGCTGCACTTGCATTCCACTCCTGACTTCCTCCATCTCTACCACATTACCTTCACCAAGTGCTGGAATGACACTACTTGCAAGAGTATTATACTCAAGAGAAGAGAATGAGTTATTATATCCCCTGGAGGAAGGAAGAGAAGAAGTTGAGATGATAAAAGTTGAACTCGGGAGTTACGCTTTTGCTGCTCAATATCAATAAAACCCCCTGCCGCTTTCAAGCGGTATAATTAAACAAGAGTGGCTAAAGCGCTATAAAAATTTCCCTGATAATCTCTCACATGTAACTCAAAGCTGGGACACTGCAGTTTCAACAAACGATTCCAGCGACTTTAGCGTCTGCACCACCTGGGCAAAAATAGATAATAAATTCTATCTACTTGATGTATATCAAGCAAAGCTTGAGTATCCAAAGCTTAAAGAGCAAGTTCTGTCACTATAGTATTTTCTAAAATGGATGATAAAGTTCCATTATGGTATTACCAACCAAAAGCTGTAAGTCTGTATATTTATACATGAGAGGTCTGAGGCGGCTTTTGATGGTATGCCAACAGTATTCTATAGGATTCAAATCTGGTGAATATGTTGGAAGATACAGCAAATGACAGCCAAAAGACTCTATTAATGATTTTGTTTTAGTGGTCTTATGAAATGTAGCATTATCCATAACTATAGTTGTGCCAAGTGGCAATTTAGGTAATAACATCTTCTCCAACCATGTATTGAATACCTCTTTGTCAACACCCACCTTTGAAAGTCATTGGTGCAATAAATCTCTTTCCAATCCACCCGGCTACTATACTGATTCTCTCTCGAGTTCTCCCTGGAATATCTGCATAAATTTTCTTTCCTCTTGGAGCGCGTCCATATTCTCGGTATAACTTATTATCAACTCCTGCTTCATCTATATATAAGATGCTGGAATGGTCTATTTTTGAGATTTTATCAATAAATTGCTCCCTATCTTCTTGATTGCGCTCTTGATATAGTGTGACTTTTTTTTAAAGTAATTTTTAGCTGTTTTAGTCTATACCAAATTGAGTTTATTCCAAATCCAAGATTTTGTTTCATCTCTGCCAGAGTATGATCTGGATTCTTTGTAACATATTCTTCGAGTATTTTGGGGTCTATTTTTCGAATAAAGCTACCGTTTTTAGATGGCTTGAGGCTTTCACCAGCAGCTTTCTTTTTTAACCAACGGTACAGAGTTGCTATTCCTATCTCCATAAGCTCTGCTACCTCAACCTTTGTCTTACCTTTTTCTATCATCAATACTGCCTTTTCCCTTAAATCCACACTATATGCCATTATAACTCAAATACTTTATTATACCTTTATCATTTACTTTAGGAAATACTATAGCTGCAAGATGGGCACTACATGCAATTTTGATTGAAGCAAAAACGAGTGGTCAACAATTAATACAAGAGCTAAAGGCAAATAGCGATCTACCCATTATTGAAATTGTGCCACACAATGACAAACTCACTCGATTTTATCAAATTGTTCCGATGATAGAGTCTGGCAGGGTTTTTCTGCCACAGCAAACGGTATGGCTCAATGATTTTGAGTATGAGATTTTAATGTTCCCAGAAACTCGCCACGATGATCAAGTGGATAGTACGGTGCAATATCTGCAATGGAAAAGAAAAACCACCGACAGCATCCCCAGGGTCAGGGCTTTGGCCCCAACCATAATAAAACACTTGGGTGGCTTAGAACAGTAGATTAGATTAAATTTAAATTACCTTCAAAAAAGTCTCTTACCTCCTTCTTAAATTGGCCCCGCGGAACTCCGTGCAGAGTTGGGATTCGGAATCAGAAAAATTTGAGCGTGGTAAACCTCCTTCTTCTTCAGACGGTGAATTATTGCTTTCTCTTCTCGGAAACTTTATTGGAGTACCTCCATCTTCAGGCGATGAAGACTTACGTCTCGGCAATCTTCCTCTAGTGTTCTGCGAAGAATTTTGCTGCTGCAGTGATAATTCTTCATGATCCGTATGCTCCGACATCGAGTAATAATCACTTGTTTTCTCCTCAGCTTTGGAGCTTCCCTTTCCAGCTACTGATGTACCTTTAGCAGGCCATCGCTCTTCCATAAACAACTCTACTTCCCAAGTTTCAAAAGTACGGCTAAGGTAGTATTTATCTTTGCCTTTTATAATTGGAATATGTTCTAATTTGCTTTCATCGGGATAACAGGTTGTAATTGCTTCGCGAGGGCGTGCCCTACGTTCTTTCACCTGGGAATCTACCCATTCGTCCTTTTTAGATTTCACTGCCTTTTTGACGATGTTAATGTCGATATCTTTCATTTCTACTTTTCCCCTATGATTCCAAATAAAAAGTTCTTTTAAGTTAAGTAAGGCACCACGACTTATATTAGCAACAACTGTTGTTCCTTGGTTTTTCTTACAATTAGAAAAAAATTTAAATGGAAACTCATTGAGATCACAGGCTTCTTTCTCAGTGACATAATACTCTTTTATCGTATAATCTCTTACCGCCTGTAAATATTCTTTTACACCAACACTATCATCAATTAAACTAGCAATCTTCCCATTTTCTACAATAAAGTTAGTATGATGACATTCCAAAATCTGATTATTGAAGTTAAACACATAAAGCAATGCTTTAAACAACTCTTGTTCTTCCTTTGAAAGTGATGAATCACTTTCAATTTTTTCATAAGCCTCGCCAAAATCCTCACAAATCTTTTTACAATCCTCCTTTAAATTACTGCTTTGTGATGACCAAAAGCCTATTGGCTGACTAGTCCCTGCTTGCACATTTTTAGCAGAACTTACAAAGCGCGATGATGAAGATGGCGCTGAAATACCATAACTCACTGCAGTAGAATTCAGCTGTGGCGATGGCGAAAAATTCTTTACTCGTTCCAGGAACACCCGTTATACCTAACGGCAGAGGCAGCAACACAGGAAACTTTTCCGACTCTTGCCTGGGAGAATCCTTTAATACTACATTCTGACCTCGTGTGGGAAACTCCTGTGTCGGTGATAATGATTCAGTGAAGTAAGAACTTGGACCACCACTTGGAGAAGGTGCAACAGAATCTTTAGGTTTTGGAGGTGACTCACCAATACCACTATCTCTATCTTCTTCAGATGCAAAAAACCTAGCTCCAGTTTGTTCAGGAGTTGTTCTTGGTTGTTCTGCATATGTAGGAGAAGTTACTGTTGAGGAGGATCGACTCGAGCCACGTCTCTTAAAATTCTCAAGATCGACTGCAAATTCAAAACATCCGTTTATTTGATTATATGCAATTGGAGACTGCATAATTTCAGGAAGTAACTGAGCAATTCTTTTATTAGAGATAGCATGAACTGAGTGTTCATCACTGGCAACATCTGATTTTGCAGTCTTGCCTCTGATATTATTCATAAGATTTTTATATTTTATATTAATTCTGTACACATCCTTATTCTTTAAAGATTCAAGCTGACCACTATATCCTTTTGTTAAAGGTATAAGGACAAAATCATTACCATTCTCTATTTTCTTTTTATCCGTAAAAATATCATACTCATAGGCATCAATTGATTTCCCTGTCAATTTAAAAATAAAATCGCTAAGAACATCTTTAAAATTTTCGACTTTAGGATCTTCTGCGCCTGGAGTTCCCAAATAAAGCGCTACTCGCCCTTTAACATATTCTGCCACACTCCTGACTACCTTATCACTCACATCTTTAATATATAACACATCATCTCTATATTCATAAAAGTCTGAACTCTTAATGCCACAGTTTTCTAACCTTGAGTTAAATTCTTTAATATATGCTTGCTTAAAAAATTCAAAAGTCTCTAAATCATATTCCCTCTTAAGGTATTCGTTGCTAAAAGCTATACAGGATAAATAAGACATGCCTATTGCTCCTGTTCCAACAGTTTCATCGACCCATTCATATGCTTCTTCCTCAGATATCCCTACTTCTTTTTGTAGACATGTAACCACTTTGGATCTTACAGCCCTCTTAAACTCATTAGTAAAATGAACCTTCAAGTTACGAATTACTTCATTATTTGTAGAGTCTGCAAGCTTTACTTTCACTATGCCATTATCTAAATACTCTTTATTAGGATTAGCACCTAGAACAAATGGGAAATAGTTAAAATTATAGAATTCACTTGCTATCTCTCTAGTAACATAGTGCCGCTTTATTATCTTCTCTTCCATTCTTTGCAGATATTCTCCTATATTAGTACTGCTAGCAAATAAACCAACAATCTTTTTACCTTCTACAGTAAAATTAGTACTGATTTTATCACAAGCATAATTATTTAAGTTAAACGCATTAACCAGCTCTTTTATAGCCATAACTACCTCTATTAAAAATTGTTAAGAAACCACACTACTTGCTTTTTCCTTTATCTTTATTACTACCGGCACTAGTGGCACCACTACTACCCAGTTGTGTGTTAGGCTTACTACTTTCACGTAGCCACCCTTAGTTTTTATACTTATCAGGCCCAATCCACTCAACATTTTTATCTGAAATCCACTTATTACTACCACCATTATCATTACTACCATGCATATTAACCTCTAGTAAAAATATTATGTAACTAATGTACTAAAAATAAATTATAGTGCAAGCACTTTTTTTATATTTTTTAGCATAAAACTTTATTCACTCTTTTTTCATAAAACTTAAGTTTTCTAGATTTCGCTAACACGTAGCGGAATGACGAACTGTCGACATCTATCTATATGCCCCCTGGATTCCAGTGTCACGCACTGGAATGACAAGGTTACGGGTGTCATCCCAGTGCCCAGACACTGGTATTTTCATGATTATGTCTTCCCTACTGATGGACCTTCTACACATTTCTCAACTTTTACATCATTAGTCAATCCTTTTGGTGGTTGAGCATCACTTGCAGCACTAGACTTTCCATTATTATTAGTTTCTGATGGAGCTTGCCAATTATCAATTGGATAATCGTGCTTAATATTAGCTGACGATCTTCGAGCGTTCCTTTCAGCAACTTTTTTTGCAAGCTTAGCGTAAGAGTCATCCGTTTTCTGCTTATCAGGAGACTTAGATTCTTTCCCATCAAAATTTTGCTCATTAGTAGGCTTGAGTTCCTTTTCCTTAAAATCATTAGTAGTACCACATTTATTGGTAGACGTGGTGCCTCTTCCATTAACACTAGTATTCGTATCACATTTTTCGAAATTAATATTCTTTTCTAAACCTTTAGAAGAATAAATTTTTATTCCACTTGCCACAGGCTTCTTCTCCGGAACTTTCGATGGACACACAGCTACCTTCGGTGCCTCCGGCTTCGCTTTTTTCTCTTCTTCCACTTTTGGTTTTGCTTCTTTTACCTCAAGATTCTCATTAACCTCCTTAAACATAGGAGGCATCAGACCTTTCAGAGAATTTGATAAAAGATCTAGTTCTGGTCTGCTCAGAGGGACTGGTCTTACAAATCCGGGTGAAACTTCAAAAAGGGAAACTGGGACTTTAGGTTTTTCTCTTTCATCTACCTTGATTTCTACGTTTCCATAAACTTCTTTATTTTCTTCCTTTAATGATGTTTTTTCTGCTTTTTTATCTTCTTCTGTAGATGCCTCTACTATAGCTGCTAGCTCAACTCCAAACATCTCTGCAAACATTGTAACAATCCATCCGGTAACTGCCATTTGTAACTTGAATTTTAGATTCGTCAATGCTTGTAGACGTTCGAACACCCTTGCAAACTCTTCTTCTGACAACTCACCACTGAGTAATTTCTCCTGCAATTCTTTTATCTCTTTGTCTAGCCTTTTATCCCAACTTAAATCTAAATCTTTTTTGAAGATCTTTTTAACTAATTCCTTAAGCTTATCACGCAAAAACTTAATTATCGAAAGAAGCAGATTTTTCTCTTTCTTCTCCTTGAGCATTTTGTAGACTTTCGGATCTACATTTACTTCAAAAAGATTAAAGAGGGATTCAAAGAAATTTGCGAATACCCCTTGATTATCATCAGTAAAGTAATCCTCATTATCTTGTATCTGTAGCTCTACTTGAGATAATGTTTCATCAATGCAACTCGCAGCCTGACGCTCAAGCTCTATTCTCTTGAGCTCAGCTTTCCTAGCAAGCTCCTCCATGAATCCTTTTAATTCATTGAGCTTCTGCTCTGCAGAGAGATCTTGCTCCCTGATTCGATTAATGAAGATTGAGCTACCGTCCTCTTTGTTGTTATTGATTAAAAAATTTTTCATTGCTTTTCCTCCATTAATTGAATTACTGTTTCTATAATTGTTTAGAAAGCTTTTTACTATTTTATCTTAAGTCTATAAAACACAATAACCCAATCTTACAACATGAAGTATTTAATAAGTATTAATCTTAAAAAATGTCAATAAGTTATTGATATTTTTACATTTATACTATATACAGCCTAGCATATATTACGTAATTTTTCAAGAACATATTCACTATAACAGAAGACTTTCTTATTTGCCTCTATAACACTCCCAGATAGATGAAAAGCATTATAACGTCTGTTGCAATATTATGCAATACGCTCAAAGTATACTGTAAGGCTAACCAATCCATCCCAAAACAAACTCTTCTCACGCTTGCTAGTTTTGATGCTGAAAGTGGCTGCATTATTGAAGTTATTAGTAGTATTAAGTTAATAAAACTATAGAATTGCTTTTAAAAAAAATTGAAATTAGAAATTGACAGATTTCAACAATTAAGAATCATTTTAATTGTTTTATTAAATCTTTATGTATAAAAATATTGCAAATATTATGTTTTATTTTTATTCAGTACCTTGAAAGTTTGATCTTCATTTAGGAGTATAAATGGTTTACGATAATGATAATTTATTAATTAATGCTGCAAGAAAAGGTGATCTTAGTAAGGTTGAAGAGCTTCTTAGGGAGGGGAGTAATATTAATGCTAAGAACGATGGTGGCTATACTTCTCTGCACTTAGCTGCAAGATATAGTCATTCAAATGTAGTAGAAAAGCTTTTAGATAAAGGGGCTGATATTAACGCTGAGAATAATGATGGGTTAACACCTTTAGAATTAGCAAAGAAATACGACAAGTTAGAAGTGGTAAGCTTGTTAAGGAAAAAACAGCAGGAAAAACCTGTACAGCGTAAGCGTCGTCATCATAGTGAAGAGCAAAGGTACATGAGTTCTGCTCATCTTGAACTGGAAGGCACTGGTCGTAGTGTTGAAAATGATAATCCTACAATAGAAAACAATCAAGCTACAAGTGGAATAAGCAAGCCATCTTTATGGATAAATGATTTGTTTAGTTGGACAAAAGAAAAAGGTAGTTTATTGGTATCGGGAGTAGTGAATTCAGTATGGCCTGCTTCTATGGCAAAATTATCTGAAGAAACATCTACAACCAAAAACAACTTAGAGCCAATATATTATTCACAGATCGATATAAATGGTACAATTCTACTGCTTGATACGTCTATAAGGAAAATCACAGGTCAGAAGTACATTTCCACAGTAGATCAGTCTATGTCACCATTGGAAGCACAGGGCTATGTATTAAATATTATAGAAGAATTTGAGAAAGTAGTAGAGCAAGCTGGATTAAAAAGTGGTGTATCAATACATCGATTAAATATTGATTATATGGGAATGCAAAAAGAGATTGCTAGAAAAATCATGGCTGGTAAATTTAATGAGATTTCAGGGGTTTTAAAATCATACATAGAGAAAGGATGTCCTGGTGAAGAAGCTGGTAAATTAAGTCCAAAGAAATTTGACAAGTTTATAGCTCAATTTAATAAGGGTCTGCTAAATCAATCAATAGAGCACAACGGAGATGGTAGATTAGAAGTTAATAATGTAAAAGAGCAGCAAGAACCTAAGAGTTGTTTAAATAATACTTCTATTCAAGGTCATTTGACTCGGGATAAGGTTAAATTAATTTCTTAATCTCATCTAAAGAAAGGCCTGTGATTTCGGCGATAACATCAATAGAGACACCGGCCTTGAGTGAGTTGGGAACGTTCAAAAAAGTGTGTCAAACCGAGAAGTAAAGTAATAAATTGATATAAAAAATGGAGGTTTGATATGAGTCAAGCAAATAGAACTAATGGGTTGGTAGATTATAAAGAATTAGAAACAAATATCCTGTCATCTATACGAGAAGGAAAACCATTGACAGGAAAAGATGGAGCATTAACACCGTTTATAAAAAGGTTGCTAGAGGCAAGTCTGGAAGGTGAAATAGAAAACCACATGTCAGCTAAAAGTGAAGAAAATAACCGAAGAAATGGGAGAAACGCAAAAACTTTACGCACGAGTGGAGGCTCATTTGAGCTGCTAACACCAAGAGATAGGGAGGGAAGTTTTGAACCACAAATAGTTAGAAAAAGGCAAACAAGCCTACATCCAGAACTTGAAGCAAAGGTATTAAGTACATACGCCAGTGGCATGGGATACAGAGACATAGCTTCACACGTTGAGGAAATATATGACCACAAAATATCAGCAGCAGAGATATCCAGTATTACTGATAAACTGCTACCAATAATCAATGAATGGCGCAGCCGTCCACTGCAATCAGTATATCCAATAGTGTTCATGGATGGCATGTTTTTTAAGGTTAAGGAGGATGGACATTGTGTAAGCAAGTGTATGTATAACATATTAGGCATAGATCAAAATGGCAGAAAAGAAGTATTAGGTTTTTATTTGGCTGAAAGTGAGGGAGCTAATTTCTGGTTGGGAGTGCTAAATGACCTCAAAGAAAGAGGAGTAGAAGATATTCTAATTGCCTGCATTGATGGGCTAAAAAGCTTTTCTACAGCTATAAATAGTATATTTCCTAAAGCAGAAGTACAACTATGTATAGTGCATCAGATAAGGAATTCACTGAAATATGTATCTAGCAAAGATGTAAAAGTTTTCATGAATGATTTGAAAAAAATATATCGTGCTTCAAGTAAAGAAATTGCCGAAAATTATTTGCTTGAACTGGAGGAAAAATGGGGCGAAAAGTATCCATTAGTCATAAAATCTTGGCAGAATAATTGGGAAAATTTGTCCAGTTATTTTAAGTATTCAGGTCCTGTTAGGAGGCTAATTTATACCACTAATCCTATTGAGGGACTGCACAGACAGATTAGAAAATTTACTAAAACCAAAGGCTCATTTACTAATACAAATGCCTTGTATAAACAGGTATATTGTGCTATAAAAAAAGTAGAGCAAAAATGGGCTATGGCTTTACCTAATTGGGCTTTAACTATATCTCAACTTGATATCTTTTTTCCTGATAGATTAAAAATTGAGTTGAATTAAAAATACGGTTTGACACACTTTTTTGAACGTTCCCAATTGATCATAAACAAGCGAATGTTTTTGATCAAATGAAAAAAAGATGTTACTCACTGAGTAACATCTTTTTTAAGAAGATAGATAGTTTTGTTTACTCTCTATATCTTCACTTTTGGAGCTTTATGCTCTACATCAACTTCAGCAGTTACTGTTGAAGAAGGTCCCACCAATTTGTCCAAAGAACCTGTCTTTCTTAAGTCAGCTTGGGTTTTTAACTTGCCATTTTTCTCAGTGAACATACCATGTTGCGGAGAAGAACTTGGTGAATTGAACCCACTATCAGAATTACGACGGTAACTGGCAAAGCTAGAAGTTGTAGCAGTACTGTCAGTGCTTAAAGAACCCATTGAATTGCTTCTTGGCGGTTTCTCCGGAGCAACATAAAAACGGCTATTTCCTATCTCCGCAGATTGTATCTGATCCAACTCAGAATCTTGATATCTTATATAAGTAGCTTCCTCTGGCTTTTTGCCACCTTTTAGAGATGATGACAACTTGCTCCAAAATGAAGTAAGTGCTTTTACTTCCTTATGCTCACTAGGGTTTAACAACTCCGCTTCGCTGCTAACAGTACTTATAGAACTCGTTGAACTACTACCTGATAAGCTATTTTCCAGTGAATTCATAGAACTTGCTTTATGCCTTTTTGCTGACTTATTAAGCCTTTCTAAAGTATTAAAACGAGTATGCTCTTCCTTGCATTCTCTAATAACTTCCTTAATCTCATTATGATGTTCAGAAAAAATTTCATATAGGCTGCTATTATCTTTAGCTAACAAATGTTGCAACTTCTTAGCATCTAATTTATTGATAAAATCTATTTGCTGCTTCAATCGGTTGATCAACTGGTCCTTTTTGGCACTGTGTTGACCATCAACAGAATAAGCTTTCTCTAATATTTTTTCCCCCAGCTTAGAAAATATTTTCCTAGTTAAAGCAGAGCTATTCACACCTTTGTCTTCAAAAACTTCCTTGACAAACATTTCCTTTACACTATTAAAACTTCTCGTTTTTTCTTTTGTTTTCAAAATAACAGTTTGATCTTCATTACCTATTGAATATGCGATGCCATCTAAACTAGACATGCTTGCACCACTATCACTCATCTTCCTTCCAAGGTTTTGAATGTTATCCCCCATTTTTCTTAATGTAGAGCTAGCTCTCTCTTGTGTTGCCTGTTTTACAGAACTTGCAGTTTCTTTTACCGAATTCTTGGCATATACAGCACCATCTTTGATTTTTCCGCCAATATGCTTCGCTCCTTCAACTGTTTTTTCTGCTGACCATTTGAGTCCTTTATATCCAGATTGAACTGCTTTTACAGCAACTTTCACAGCGAAATATAAGGTAAGACCAACTATAGCACCTGGTATAGCAAGTGTTGCACCAACTGCCAAAAGTGGTATCACTGCTGCAAATAATCCACTTGCTGTACCTACTACAAGGGCCTTATCTCCTTGCTTCATTTTAGAAAATTCTGTATCTCCTTTTAACAAGTCAGTAATTCTTTCCTTTAGTTTTTTAGAATCATGAACAATATCTGCACTTAATGAATCTTGCATAATTGTACTAACACCCAAATTATCTTGTTGAGCTTCAACAGGACGTGAGTTAGATTTTATTTCACTAGGTGACATTTTTAACCTCACTATTAATTAAACATACTAATATTGTATATATCTGATTCTTAAGTTAGGGTTAATTCACCTAACAATGTCCACTTGCTTTCAAATGATTTTGCTTGATGTGTTTTTTTGAAAGCACAGAAAATTAGTGATTATTGCAATATAATATCTCGTTTGGATTAGCTATAGTTGAAGCAAAAACTCATCATCCTAAAGGGGTAGATTTTTCCGTAGCCTTAGCAGGAACTGTGTTTGGATCTGATAGTTCTGTTCTGACATATTTGCCTTCTTTATTGTATAAATCAATCACTTGCTCTTCAGTTTGAACTTCCATTTCTTTAGTCTTTTTTTGATCTGTTGAAGATGATGCATCAACACCTGCATTTGTACCTTGGTCTTGTGTTTTAGGAACTGTAGTTTCGTGATCACTTGCCTCTATTCCTCTACTTTCATATTCAACTTCAGTTTGAGTTGAAGTAGCTACTTTCGTAGTTACTTCACTCATCTCATCCGCAAGTGATTTTCCAGATTTAAGTTGCCAAATTTCCCTCTCTAAATTTTCATTTCTTTTTTTTAGTTCATTGAATTCTTGAGACAATTGTTTCAGCTCTTTAGTCAATGTATTGTTTTTCTCTTTTGCTTCCGTCAATTGTTCTGCCAACTGCCTTTCATGATTATCCTTTGAACCTTCTGCCAATATTCTCTTTAGATCATTTTCCAAATTTGCATTCTTTCTTTCTAGTGCACTTAACTTGGCTTCACTTTGCTCCAATTTTTTCTGTAGTTCCTCATTTGTTCTATTTGTTGACTGAACCTCACTTTTTTTATCTTTCAATTGATTAATTAAATTTGTTATTCTAGCATTTTTATTTTTTTGACTTTGTTCTAGTGTGCTTACCTTTCGTTCTAATTGCTTAATGTCTTGATCCTTTTCAGCTAACTCTTTTTCCTTTCTTTTCAATTCATCTTTAAGTCTTGTGACTTCTTTTTCCAAATCTTGCTTTTCCTTGGTTAATTTATTTAGTTCCTCATCACCTTCTTCTGTTATCCTTGTATTATGTTTTTTTAACTTTGCGCTTTGCTCCTTGAGATATGTGTTTTCTTCCTCTAATTCCCCTATTCTATCCTGTAACTCATTTCCTTCTTGTTTGTTCTCTTCTTCATCAAACGTGTTGCTCTCAAATGTTTCATCTTCACCATTAAATTCACTACTAATAGACAAAGAACTTCTGCGTGAAGAAGGTGTACTAAGAGAAGAATACCCACTGCTACTTGGTGTAGCTGACTGCAGTGAATCTTTTGTAAATGTTTCCTCTGCTGGTGTTTGCTGATTGTTCACACTTTTGCCCATTTCATTGAAAGCTTGATGCAGAGTTTTTCCGTTGATAAAAACTTCTGTGTTTTGTTCTACTAATTCTAATATTTTCTTTTTTGTTTCTTCTGATTCTAAATCTTTGAAAATTAAATCACCAAATTTTGGCTCAGCAGTCACTCTTTTTATGCCCTTAGAATTTACTTCTACAGTCATGCTACAGTTTATGTTATTGCCTTTAGAATCCTTAGCTTGCCAGTTGATGGTCATTTTACATGAGCTTGAACCAGCAAAATTATAGTGCCTTTCGCTGCCTTTTTTGGTTGCAGTTATTTGACTATCTTTCCCCAAAGATAGGTTATAAACCTTACCTTCGTCACTGGCTCTTAAAAGGGCGCTAATCTCTATTGGTTTTTCTTTATTTTCAAACCTAATTTTAAAGTCATTATCTTTTGTTGTATATACTAAGAAATTTTCACCTGGTAAAGATTCTTCAAATTTTCTATGTGTTTCATTTATTAATTGCTCAAACTTTTGAAACTCATTTTCCCACTTTAAATTTATCTGTTTTTTAATGTCCTTATCTTTGCGTAAAGGACCAATAAAATACCAGATTAAATTTTCTTCCTCTAGTTTTTTTATAAAATCCTGAAAATTGTTGCAAGATTCAATGAAACTTAAAATATCATTTTTCTTTTGCTCATCTATATCTAAACCTTGATTTTCAGCTATAAATAAGTTTTCTTTTAGCATAATTTCTATTTTTAGAGAACTATATTATAATATTAGCATATTTTCTTAAAAAATCAACTAATCTTATAGTTAAATAAACTTGAGTATTTGGCGGGAATGTTATATATTAACCACTCCAAGAAGTGCACTATGGACAATACTATTATAAGAAAATACGATATTAGAGGTGTGGTAGGCAGAGATCTGCAAATCAGTGATGGGTATGAAATAGGTAGAAAATTCGGTCAAACTGCAGCTAACGTTTGTGTAGGCTATGACAGCAGGATAGATTCACCAAGCATAGAAAAAGAATTAATCAGAGGCTTAATTTTATCCGGCGCAAATGTTATACGAGTTGGGCTCTGTTCTTCACCTATGCTCTACGCTGCAACAATGCAGGCAGATCTTGGGATTATGATCACTGCTTCTCATAATCCCAGAGAATATAACGGCTTTAAATTTTTCAGTAGTAAAAAAGTTTACTCAGATCGAGAAATGAAGGAAATTATAGGCAGTACAATTAAAAACAGCACGAAAATTGGAAGCTTAATTAACACGAATATATATAGTGAGTACGTTAACATATTAAAAGATGCGCTCAAGAATAACGCTACACAAAAACTAAAAATAGCCTGGGATTTTGGCAATAGTCCAACAATTGTAAGGTATATTGAAAAAGTTTTACCAAGTCATATACACATCATAACCAATAATTCTATCGATGGAACGTTTCCACTGCACGACCCAGATCCCATAGAAGAGAAAAATCTTGCTCAGTTAATAGATATTGTCAAGAAAGATAAATGTGATCTTGGTATTGCACTTGATGGTGATGGTGATAGGGTACGCTTGATTGATAATAAAGGTAATGTTGTTTCCAATGATCACTTGTTTATGATTTTTGCACGTGAAGTATTGGCAGAACACCCAAAAAGCAAAGTTATTGCCAACGTAAAAATGAGTATGAAAGTGCATGATTTCGTTAGCAAATTAGGGGGGCAAGTAATTACCTGTGCCACTGGACACTCACTAGTTAAGAAAAAGATGGTAGAAGAAGGGGCAAAATTTGCCGGTGAACTCAGTGGGCATTTTTTCTTTTCTGAGCTGGGTTTCGATGATGGACTATATTCTGCTGTTAAAGTCATTAACATTTTACTTAAGAAAAACCACAGCCTATCTGAGATGATTGAAGATTTGCCAAAGTTATATATCACTCATGAAGTGAAAATTGTAGTGAAGGATGAGAAAAAATTTCAAATAATTGAGTCAGTAAAGGAGACACTAAAGCAGAAAAATATTGTATTTTCAGAGCTTGATGGTATTAAGGTAACCGATAATAAAGGTTGGTGGCTTCTTAGAGTATCAAATACGCAAAACTGCATTACAGCAAGATGTGAAGGAAATACCTTAGAAGATTTTGAACTCACTAAAAAAGTTTTGTTTTATTACATTGATGAACTAAAATTATACATTTAAATTTTTTTTGATGGTTTACTTATTCGTCAATGTTTGCAGTTTTGTTTGATTAGTCATAGGAATTGGTAACCTATGGCGAATTGCTGTGGATAATAGCTGTCTACGCTAGTTTAGCTATAGAAAATCAACACTCACTTTTCTTTATTGTTTTGAGGTTTTTCTTGATCAACCATTTCCTCACCGATCTCTTTTATTTTTAGTATCAATGATTCTGGCACATACATGTTAATTACCTCTTCTGTTGTCACAAATAAAGCCTGATAAGAGTGTGAATTTATTATCCAATTGGGCAATATGTCTTCTGCTTCTACTTTAGACTCTCCCTCTTGTTTAACGTATACTGTGTGGCAATATAAGTGCACAGCGAAAAATAGTACATAAGAAAGCAATATTCCTCTAAGTGCTCCGACAAAGATTCCAGTAACTCTATCCATTAATCCCAACCTTATAGGTGATAATATGTACATTAGCCAGTTATTCATTGTCATGAATGTAAGATTAAGTATTATAAATACAGAGATTGTAGAAAGTATGTTTTGTGTAACTTTAGAGTCAAAATACTTACTATAATTTATAATAAAAAAATCATAGTAATTAGCTGTCAAAAAGACTGATAAGAGCAAGAACATTAATGCACATAGCTCTTTTATAAAACCTCTAGTTATCGATATTATTACACACAAGACAATAATAAAGATAATTAGGCTATCGAAAAACATATTTTGTATCTATATGATTTTCAAGATATAATAGTTGTAAATAACAAAGTTGTAAAATTAATTGTGTTGATATTTTATCAGCTGGTCTAAGTACCGGGCAATCACATCAACTTCTAAATTTAGGTAATTACCTGTTTTATTATGCTGAAAAGTTGTGTTTTTCCATGTATAGGGAATTATATTCACAGTGAATTCTTGATCGACAACTGAATTTACTGTAAGGGAAACTCCATCTAGCGTTACAGAACCTTTTTTTGCAATAAATTTAATTAATTCTTGTGGGCATGATAGTCTGATTTCATGAGATTCTAAATTTTGATTGATTGTTAAAATTTCTGCTGTGTCATCCACATGACCCTGAACCAAGTGGCCGTCAATTTTGTCACTCAGTTTCATTGCTTGCTCTAGGTTTATTTTTTTTCCTGTTTTCCACATATTTAAGTTAGAAACTTTCATAGTTTCTTGAGATACTTGAACTGTGAATACATTGCTCATTATGTTGACAACAGTTAAACACACTCCGGAGCAGGATATTGAATCTCCTTTGTTTATAGAGGATAAATTTTGTGTCTCAATATGGAAGATTTGATCAGAGTTAGGGTGGATAGTGATATCAGTTATAGTGCCAATATCTTTGATAATTCCTTTAAACATGCAATAAAATAAATAATTATATCACAAAAGATCTTATTTGTTAGGTGCGCAAAGGAAGATCTTTTTTACTTATCTGCTCAATAGATTCTACAGAATATTCAGAATATAGAAAGTAAGCCAGGTTCAAAACGCACAGTGTAATTAATATTGGTAACCCTATGTTTAATGTTAGACCGATACTTTCCCTTTTTTCTGTTGGCACCAATTCCTTTAAAATTGACACTTTTCCCAGCGGCAAGTGCCATAGGCAGAGTGCTGATATAGAAGCTGCTACTAAAAATAGACAAAAATAAGTCTCTTTCGAAGAAAACATAGCTTTTAATGGTGATTTAAGACTAATATTAGTAGGCAATCGAGTTTTAGCTTCATTTGTTTTTGGTAAATGGTCTACAGCTTTGCTTGGTAAAATTTCATGAGAAACATTTTTAGGCTGTGGAGAAGGTTGGCCTGAAACTAATTTAATCAACTGCTCTTTTTTTCTATATACTTGCTTGTGTAAATACTCTTTTGGAAAAGAAGATTTGCCGGCTGTTTGTGGTATCTTCAGCATTTCTAATGCTTCTGATATCTCATCTGGTTCTAATATCTCATGTAATTGTTTATCTTGAAAATAAACAATATTAAATATTGAGTTGAAAATATTGTAAAATGTATCTGAATCTTGATTTTTATATTCACTTACTACTTCTACGAATATTTCATCGAGTTTTTTCCCCTTGTGCTCAGCCAAATTATCTATCATAGCTACTCTAGCATCAAGTTGAGCTTGTTTTATGGTTGATTGTTTTTCTTCTCTCAGTGATTCTTTAGCCTGCTTTTCGGATTTCTTTTTTCTATTAGCCTTAAAATAATCTGTGTGTGACCTAATTTGACCTATATCCCGCTCTGTTTCTTGAGGGACTAAATTTCTTGTGGTATTCTCATTTTTAGCTTTTTCTAAATGTTTTAGCTGCTCATCTAAGAATATCTCGATTTGTTGCAAGTTATCGAGATTAATGTTTTTAACGTTTGTTTGTAGTGTTATCGTTATGCCCTGCAGGAGGATTTGAGGCGGAGCATTACTTATGAATTCTTCTACAGTTTTATCACTATGAGTTTTACAGTAGTTATTATATAATTCACTGCTTTCTTTTGATACTTGTATGTTGACTATAAAATTTTTTTTCCGAGAAAGGCTGGTTTTAAAAAAGTCAATTAAATGTTTTATTTGAGGTAATATTGTATTAGGGTTTACCTCTGTCAGAAGTTTGATCTTAAATGAAAACTCTTGTGTATCACTTGTAACACTTCTTGAGCGAATCGTGCTAATCTCCAGCACTTCATTAGAAAATACTTTACTTATTTCTTTAGATCTATACTTAAAAAACTTAGGTAAATCCTCGATTTCGTATTTTTTCTTAGTTTCTATGTTACTACTATGCATGAGTAAATTTTTTAATATAAAGTAAAATAAAAAATATAATTAGTCAATAAGTTAATAGTAAAAGCACCCTTGCATAACAGCGGCGCGTTGGGTTCAATAAGCAGAAAAAGTTACTTTACAAACCTCATCAGTCTCCTTATCATGACAATAAGAGTATTTACCCTTGTTTTTAATCTCTGCAGATTTAACAACAAAATTCAGTAAAAAACTCAGGTATATATTGGCAGATTACATAAAATTATAGCGGCTGCATGTCTTTTTTATTTTTGCTACATTCAGCCAAAATGCGCTTTAAATAAGCGTTAGCACATTATTACAATGCCAATTTACATTATTATAGGGTCAAAACTCACTACTGGGGGATTCTTTTGCCTTTTTTTTCGCCTGGTAAATTTTTTAATATTCTGGATTAGTTAGGAGTCCTATAGACATGTTATTCCAGCACTTCTTACTACCTGTTATGGATCCCAGTGTCAAGCACTGGGATGACAAGAAGGAGAGCACTGGGATGACAAGAAAGAAAGCGCTGATTTCATATGTATCTGATAAAAAAGATGATGTCATGCCAGTGCCCAGACACTGGCATCCAGTTTTTTCATGATCATCAAAACGTTGTATTTTAACATAAAACGGCTACTTTTATGCTTACCAACCTAATAAAATTCCTGGATTCCAGTGTCACGCACTGGAATGACAAGAAGGAGAGTACTGGGATGACACCTTTTTATCCAAATAGTTTTATTGATGATATTAAAGATTGCACTATAATGAAAGTTTAAGCTAGCGTTTTTAAGGTGAATAAAGAGCTAATAAGTGAAATACCTTTACTTGAAGATAAGGCAGTTTCTGAAATTGAAAATGCTGCTTCTTTGCAGGATTTAGAAAAAGTTAGGTTGTCATACTTGGGGAGAAAGGGTGTAGTAAAAGCTTATTTCGATGACTTAAAGAATATAGATGATGCAGGAGAAAAACGCGACCTAGGTGCAGTGATTAATGTTTTACGCAATAAGATAGACCAGCTTATAACAAGCAAAGAAAATGAACTAAAAGATAAAGAAGTTAAGTTAAAACTGCAAAATGAAGCAGTTGATATCACACTGCCTGTCAGACCAGAAAGAATTGGCAAGATTCATCCACTGAGCAAAGTTATAAATGAAGTAAAGCTCATTTTTGCACATATGGGCTTCAAAGCAGTTGATGGTCCTGATATTGAAGATGAATTTCACGTGTTTGATGCGCTAAATACTCCAAGTCATCATCCTGCGCGAGAGGAGCAAGATACCTTCTACTTAAAGAATAAAATAAACGATAAAAGAATGGTGCTGCGCACTCATACCTCATCTGTGCAGATTAGAACTATGGAAAAGACAAAAACTTTTCCAATTAAAATAGTGGCTGCAGGCAGGGTATACAGAAATGACTTTGATGCAACTCACACTCCTATGTTTCATCAGATAGAAGGGCTTTATGTTAATGAAAATGTCAATATGGGCCAATTAAAATTTACTATTCATCGCTTCCTTAGTAAATTTTTCGGAGATAAAGGTCTAAAAATACGCTTTCGTAATAGTTTTTTTCCTTTTACTGAGCCTTCTGCAGAAGTGGACATAAGTTATAAAGGTAGTAAATGGATTGAAGTACTTGGATGTGGTATGGTGCATCCAAATGTCTTTAAAAATGTTGGAATAGAACATACTAAATACAGTGGCTTTGCATTTGGGATTGGTATAGAAAGGCTAGCAATGCTGAAATATCAAATTAGTGATCTAAGGAGCTTTTACGACAATAGAGTTAGTTGGCTCAACCATTATGGTTTTCATTTTTCGTCTTTAAGATAAGTGACAAATAAATCTTATACATTTGTTGTACTTGCTGCTGGGCATGGTAAACGAATGAATTCAAGCTTGCCTAAGGTTCTGCACAAAATAGGTAATTTCTCCATGCTTGAGCACGTCATTTACAATGCAAAGCAGCTAAATCCTGAAAAAATAGCTGTTGTAGTCGATTTGCCTTTAACTCAAAGGCTGGAATGCTTTGAGGATATAAAATTAATTACACAAGAGTCAACGCTCGGCACAGGGGATGCAGTCAAAATTGCAATGAGAAACCTGAAAGAATTATCAGACATAGTTGTTGTGCAGTATGGAGATACTCCGCTGATAAAAAGCAGCACAATAACTAAAATGATAAGCTGCTTAGGAGAGAGCAATGCTTTAGTTTGTCTTGGGTTTAAAACTGATAATAAAGGATACGGTAGACTAATTATTGAGAACGGTTCCCTAAGAGAAATAGTAGAAGTACAAAATGGTAGAAATAATGATGAGGAATTTCTTGCTAATGCTGGAATAATGGTTGCATATACAAAAGATTTACATGAATTAGTGGAGAAAATAGAGTGTAATAATCAAGCTCGCGAATATTACCTGACTGATATAGTTGCCATTGCAGTAAAGAGTAATTTAAATGTTGGCTATGTTATTGCTGATGAGGAGGAGGCAACTGGCATAAATAATAGGAATGACCTTGCAACGGCCGAGTTTTACTTTCAAGAAGAAAAAAGAAAGTTTTTCACTAACTCTGGAGTAACGCTTGTTGCTCCAGAAACTGTTTTCTTCTCTCTTGATACGCAAATTGGTATGGATTCGATTGTTTACCCATACGTTTTTTTTGGTCCTGGAGTAAAAATAGGATCTGGTGTTAGGGTTGGTCCATTTGCCAAATGTGAAAATACAACAATAGGTGATGGTGCAATCATAGGTAATTTTGTTGAAACAAAAGCAAGTGATATAGGTATAAATACTAAGATAAAGCATTTAAGTTATATAGGAAATACTCAGGTAGGGCAGGGGAGTAACATAGGTGCAGGTACCGTTATTTGTAATTATGATGGGAAAAAGAAACATAAAACAAATATTGGAAGCAATTGTTTTATTGGTGCCAATAGTTCATTAATTGCACCGCTTAATGTGCATGATGACTCTGTCATTGCAGCAGGTAGCGTTATAGTAGAGGATGTGCCAGAGAAAAGTCTTGCAATTGCAAGAGAAAGGCAAATAACTAAGAAAATAAAATAACTCTAATTTTTATTACGCGAATTATGTTATTTTTAATATATGTATTAGTATACATGTATATCAATATACATGTTAAAAATGAAAAAGTTGCTGATTTTGGTGGTCTGTTGTTTCCTGTCAGTACCGTCTTTTGGAGTTGATTGGATTAAAGATAGAATTTATACTTCTTTATCATATAGCCGGCTTGGTGTTAATTATGACGTTGGGTTTCACTATACAGATAGTGTTAAAATTTCAGTTGGCTATGTAATCAAACCTATTATTAATTCTCTAATCAAACCTACTCTTGATGAAGAATTTGGAGCAGTGGTGGGGCTTATGGCAAAGCTTCATTATCATCATAAATTTGAAAATACGGGTATTACTCCTTATATTACTGCTGGTGTTGGTGCTGTTATAGTTCGTACAATGAAGGCTAAACCTAATGTAGGTAGAGCTGATAGTATAGGTGAAAACATAAGTGCTTTACTTGGAGAGGCTTTCAAAGCTGTAGTCAATGATGAATTTTTTTCTTATCAAATAGGTTCTGGTATTAATCTTCCACTTTCTGAAAGAACAAGTGTTTTTGCTGGCTACAAATTGCAAAGGTTTCATAAAATTTTCCATGGAATTGAGCTAGGAATGAGCTTTAATTTGTAAACTCTGATTGAATATTTTTAGTAAAGGCTAGTGGGAAATTATATTGAAGCGAAAGTAAGTGATGTAGACTCAAATGATGATTGCAGCAGATAGTGAAAGATATGCCAATTTGCAATTGCAAGAGAAAGACAAATAACAAAAAAAATAAAATAATTCCAATTTTTTACTTGCAATTTATACTATTTTTAATATTTATATGCTTGTATATGCATATATTAATCTTTGGAACGCTAACTATGGATTAGCGAACAAAAAAAGAATTGGAAATGGAAGGTTTTTTACGTTGTAAAGAGTATGAAATGAGTGTAGAAAAAATATGAACCAGAAAGTTAAAAGGAGATCGGTGGCGAGTGTGCTCAATTTCTAATCTATTTTTTAGGTAACCAAAAACTGTTTCAATAATAGATCTTTTCCTTAAAAAAATCTTCTCATTTAGAGAGATTAATGCGTTTTTCATCCCTTTTTTTATCTTGGTAACAAGCTTTAAATTTCTATCAAGTAATTGTAGAAATAGACCTTTTTGGATATAACCTTTATCTCCAAATAATAAACCCGTTAGTTTTTTAGTCAGATCTAAAACTGGCTTTCTATCGTCAATGTTACCTCTGGTTAGCGTAACACCTTGAATTTCGCCTATTTCATTGATTACTACATGTAATTTAAAACCAAAAAACCAGCCATAAGTGCTTTTGCTTAATTTTGCAATTCCAGTAAAAACTTTATTTTTAGATATTCTTTTTGCATGACAGACCGTGATAGGAGTTGAATCAATGTAGGAAATACCTGTATTTTTTGCCTGCTCACATAACCACTGTAGCAACATTGCTAAATACCATAAAACTCGAGGTTTTAGCGCAATAAATCTATCATAAGAAGGTAGTCTGGAAAAGTCTGACTTATGCAGCAACTGTAAGTAACATATGTAAAATGATTTAAAGTTTTCATATCTAGATTGCTGATATAACAGAATTATTGTTATAATTTCGGAATGCGTTATTTCTGGCACTCTTGTAGGTTTTTTACCATTGGATAATAATCTACCTGCAAAATTTTTGTCTATTATTTTACAATAATCATCTACAAAACAGAATAATTCTGTTACATTCTTATTCACTGGGTAACCTCCTATTATCTCTAAAATACTGGAGTTTACCTTCTTTTCTTCTTCTCTTCTAATCCATAGTTAGCGTTTTGGAGGATAAAAATGAAAAAGTTACTTACTTTGTTGGCTTGCTGTTCTTTGTCAGCACCGTCTTTTGGAGTTGATTGGGTTAAAGATAGAACCTACACCTCTTCGTCGTATGGCATGCTTGGTATTAATTATGATCTTGGCTATCACTGTACAGATAGCATTAAAATTTCATTTGGTCCTGCAGTTAAACTTGTTATGAGTGAAGGGATTTTAGACGCGGGACTTATGGCAAAGCTTCATTATCATCATCAATTTGAAAGTACGGATATTACCCCTTATGTTACTTTTGGTGTAGGAGGTGGAGCTAAAGTATCTCAACCAGCACAGCAAGGTCAACAGCCAGACGTAAAAAAGTTTTTTTCCTACCAGATAGGTGCTGGTATTAATCTTCCACTTTCTGAGAGAACGAATGTTTTCGCTGGCTATAAACTTCACAAGTTCAGTAATTTTTCTCATGGGTTTGAACTTGGAATGAGTTTTAATTTATAAGCTCCGATTGAATGTTTTTAGTGAAAGCTTGAGTTTTTATTAACGTCGTAAAGTTTTCATGATACTAAGAGAATTTGAGAGTAGTCAAGTTTTAAAACTTGACTACTCTCCAAGGAAAAGCAGATAAAGGTAGAAGTATTTCATGTTTTTATTTATATTGACAGTATGTGTAACATCATTTACGATTAGTGTTAATAACAATAATTGATATTTGTCATGTTTGCAGTAATCGAAACTGGTGGAAAGCAGTATTTAGTAAAAAAAGGCAGCATAATTAAAGTAGAAAGATTACAAGCTGAAGAAAAAGAGGAAGTGGAAATCAATAAAGTGATTTGTGTTTCAAGTAATGGCTTATCTTGTTCATCTAATGCTGTTGTTAAAGCTGAAGTACTGGAGCAGTGTAGAGATAAAAAAATTATAATCTTTAAGAAAAAGAGAAGAAAAAATTACCGTAGGAAAAATGGTCATAGGCAGTATATTACTGTTCTTCGTATCAATGAAATTAGTCTTCAAAAGTAAGAGGTAAGATATGGCAACTAAAAAATCAGGTGGTAGTTCCTGTAATGGTAGAGATTCGGCAGGGCGTCGGCTCGGGATAAAGAAGAATGGTGAGGTTATTCCAGGTAACATAATTGTACGTCAAAGAGGTACAAAATTTCATCCTGGAAAGAATGTTGGTATGGGTAAAGATCATACGATTTTTGCTAAAACGAAAGGCTGGGTGAGTTTTAGAAAATCAGCAAATAAAAAGACGTTTATTGATGTTGTGCCTACAGATGATATGCAAGCCTTGGCTTGAATAGATACGGGTCTGTAGCTCAGGTGGTTAGAGCGCACGCCTGATAAGCGTGAGGTCGGAGGTTCAACTCTTCCCAGACCCACCATTTAAATTTGCAATAGTTTTGATATTGTGTAACTAAACGATGGTTTTACATAAGAATTCAGTAACCAGTGAATCAGTAGCAGCCGGTCATCCAGATAAAGTAGCAGACCAGATTTCAGATGCAATACTTGACGAATACCTTTTTAATGACTCTTCCTCTCGTACTGCAATAGAGACTTTAGTTACTAAAGATAATGTTATTATAGCTGGGGAAGTATTTGGGCCGAACATTGAAAATAGCAAGATTGAAAGTATTGTACGGAATACAATAAAAGATATTGGTTATGAGCATGATGGTTTCCACTGGGAAACAGTGAAAGTAAATATATTGCTACATGAACAATCAAATGACATTGCAATAGGTGTGGATCAAGGTGCTGGGGATCAGGGCATAATGTATGGCTATGCAACAATAGAGACAGAAAGCCTCATGCCGGCACCCATTTTTTATGCACACTCGATTCTGAGAAATATCATGAGTATGGTCAAAGAGGTAAAGCTTGGTCCGGATGCAAAATCGCAAATCACTTTGGCGTATGAGAATAACCTTCCAGTGCGTGCTGAAAGTATTGTTGTTTCAATACAGCATCTTGAGGATCTGAGTCAATCGAAAGTGAAGGAAATAATTTATCCTTACATAGCTTCATCTTTACCTGAAGGGTGGATGTGCCCTAAAGAAAATCTCTTAGTCAATCCAACAGGTAGATTTGTTATTGGTGGACCAGTTGGTGATTGTGGATTAACCGGACGAAAAATTATGGTTGATACTTATGGAGGCTATATTCCACACGGTGGAGGAGCGTTTTCTGGAAAAGATGCAACAAAAGTTGATAGATCCGTAGCTTATATGGCGAGATACCTTGCTAAAAATATTGTCTTTGCAGGTTTAGCTGAACGTTGTCTTGTGCAGCTTTCTTATGCAATTGGTGTCTCAAAACCTACTTCATTTTACATTGATACATTTGGCACGAATACAATAGATGAAGAGAGGATTAAAGGGTTTATTGAAGGTAACATAGATTTATCAACTAAAGGCATAATAAGACATTTATCACTTAATCGTCCTATATATAAACGTACAGCCTGCTATGGGCATTTTGGTAAAGAATCGGAAAGTGATGGTGGATTTTCTTGGGAAGGTGTGGACTTATCTACTGATTTTTGTAAAGAATTTAATATAGAAGAAGAAAAGAGAGAATGTCTTTAAACTATTAAACTCTTTTATTTCTAGCTTGATACTGATATAATAACTTATTATAAATTGTAAGTAACTTTTTAGTAACTATACTAGTTTGAGTATTTATGAGGCTTACAAGATGTCCGACAAACCAAAAGAAGAATTTTATGATATTGCTATAAAAGAATCATCTGATCTTATTGAAGAAATAAAAGAACATCCTTTCAATGTTGAATTGATAAACAATACGCTAGATTATGAAAAGTTCAAAATTTATCTTCAGCAGGATTTTTTATATTTAGTGGACTGTACTCGTGCTTTATTGATTATTGCATCTAAAGTTGATGACATTGAAATAATGAGCAGTTTGGTTAATGTAGCAAGGGGAACATTTGAGGTTCGAAAGCAGTATACTGAATATTTTGAGACTTGTGATTTATCCGATAATCATAAAAAATCAGAATCTTGTTCTGCTTTCACTGACTTTTTTATGCGTGCTGCATATCATAATTCTGTTGCTGAAGCTTTAGCAGCGTCTTGTCCTTGTTTTAATATATACCAAATTATTATAAATCATATGGTAGGAGAGGTTATGCCTAAAAAAGTTGAAGATCACAGATATCAAGGGTGGATTGATATCTATAATAACACAGTAATGAATGCTACGATTAATCAAGTTACTGACGTTGCAAATAATCTATATGCAAAGGCTGGTGATTGTGAGAGGAAAAAGATGCGTGAGTTTTTTAAGAGAGGTCTAGAGCTAGAAATATTGTTTTGGGATGAGATATATTCTCTAGCATAGTCTGTAGTATTAACACTAAATTATATTCTAGTTTATCTGATGTTCAGTGGTATAATTAAGAGCTATTATGGGTCAAATCTTTTAAAGGATATTATTGAGCATCCTTTCAATGTTGAATTAGTGAATAATACTTTAAACATAGAAAACTTCAAATTTTATATACAACAAGATGCATTCTTTTTAGCTGATTATGTTCGTACTGTTTTAATGATTGCATCAAAAATGGAGAGTTGTAATAACATTGTTCCATTGATTGGGGTGGCTAAAGGAGGAATAGAGATTATGAGAGTGTTATACGACCACTACTTTACTGTATACTCCATAAATCGTGGAGAAAAGTCGCTTGAGTGTTTCAATTTTACTAACTTTCTTTTGTCTACTTCATATAGCGATGTTTATGAAGCTGTAACAGTTCTTTACTCTTGCCATTTCATATATAAAATTGTTGTTGATAATATGAGAAATAAAATTAAAAAAAATAATAGGTATAAGAATTGGTTTGATTTTTTTAGCAGTAGCTTGATGGAATCTGGATGTGTTGCTTTGGAAGATATTGTTGACGAGTATTGTAATAAAGTAAGGGAAAGTGAAAGAACCAGAATGCTCGAATTATTTAAAATAACTGCACAATTTGAGTTAGGCTTTTGGAATAGTGCATATAATTTTTCAAAATTTGATCAAGATTTTAAGAAATATTGACAATTTTAAGCTAATTTGTATGCTTGGTACGTATTTTTGAAGATGATATGAAAAGTAAAGAACATGATTTTCATTTAGTAGATCCAAGTCCCTGGCCAATTGCTATATCAGCAGCAATTCTTGTTCTTGCACTTGGATTAGTTGGTACACTCCATAAACAAATTTCTGGAATATTTGGTTTAGTTTTGGGAATCTCTGCGGTATCAGGGGTGCTGTTTTATTGGTGGAGAGATGTAATAAGAGAAGCAATTTATGATAAATGCCATACTGCCATTGTAAAACATGGACTCAAGCTTGCAATGTACTTATTTATCCTCTCGGAAGTTGTGTTTTTTATAGCGTTCTTTTGTTCATTCTTTAAAGCCTGGCTTGATCCGATTTTTTTGTTTGAAGCGTTTTCTCCTACAAAAAAAATTGAATGGCCCCCTGAAGGGATTTTACCACCTGATCCGTGGTCGTTACCATTTATGAATACACTAATATTATTACTTTCTGGTACAACAATTACCTCAGCACATCATTTTTTACTTGAAAATGATAAAAAAAACATGATTAAAATGTTATCTATAACTATATTGCTTGGAATTTTCTTTATAATAGTGCAAGCAATTGAGTATTATGAAGCAAGTTTTTCTCTACAAGAAGCAGGAGAGAAACTTATCTATACATCCAACTTTTACATGATTACTGGTTTTCATTGTATGCATGTTATAATAGGTATAATATTTTTGTCAGTGTGTTTGTTTAGAGCTCGAAGAGATCAAATTACACCTCAAGATCATTTATGCTTTGAATTTGCCTCTTGGTATTGGCACTTTGTTGATGTAGTCTGGATATTTTTATTTGTGTTTGTTTATTGGTTAAGCCTTTATTAAGTGATTAAAATAATAGGCCTAGATCCAGGGATGAGTAAGACTGGTTGGACTATTATCAGCCTGGAAGAAAAAAATAATATTAAATTTTTGGATGGTGGCACCATATCAACTGATAGTAAGTCGGGTATAGGTGAGCGTCTACATATAATTTTTGAAGAATTAAAGAAAGTAATTTCTTTATACTCTCCAGATGAAGCTGCTGTAGAAAAAATTTTTGTTAATAAAAATCCAAAATCTTCACTAACTTTGGGATATGCAAGAGCAATTGCAATTTTAATATTACAAATGACGGATTTACCCATGAATGAATATGATGCAAACTATATAAAAAAGAGCATTACCGGAAATGGTCATGCTGATAAGGATCAGATTATATTTATGGTGAAGCAAATAGTTAAAAACTTAAATATAAAATGTCATCATACTGCTGATGCTCTTGCTACAGCAATTTGTCATGCTTATACGAGAAGTTCTTGTTTTATTGAATAGTTTTACATGAATTCAGTTAAAAAAACTATTTGATGGTATTTATCTTATCTAACGTTCGTTGCAGAATAATACATGCAGCAATTTTATCATCTATTTTTTTTGATTTTGTGATTGATATTCCAGTAATTTTTAGTGCGTGAGTTGCAAGAGATGTTGATAGACTTTCGTCTTGTAGGTATATGTGTACTTTACATTTTTTTATTATTTTATTTGCAAACTGGATTATTGCTTTACACCATTCAGTCTCTTGGTCATCTATTTTGAATGGTAGTCCTATTACCATTGATCCAGCTTCATTTTCTTTAAGTACTCTATGTAGATAACCTAAATCTTTGCTCATATTTCTTCTATAATATATACTATGAGCTGTAGCTATAAGCTGTGTTTTATCACTAAATGCTACGCCTATTCGTTTTTCTCCCATATCAAGGCACATTATACGTTTATCTCTTGGAATAGACTTTAGAAATTCATCTGGATTTCTATATAGCATCTATTAGATTTCCTTTAAAACCAAGAATAAACAAATAAGTTGTAGTGTGATATAGAACTGTAAGAACGTTCTGTAAGGCAAGGTGTCATTCGAGTAGCTGACACTGGAATCCAGGCTATTTTATCATAGACGTTGTTTTTGACATATATTCCTAAAATCCCCTGCCAATTGTATGGTCTGCAAGCACTTTTATACCTGGATCCCAGTGCTCGACACTGGGATGACAAGAGGAGGAGTGTTTGGATGTTGGTGAGGATTACTTGAATGACGGGAAAGAGAATACTGGACGACAACTGAATTGCCTTGAAAACATAACTTTTGTACAATTGTATTTTTGTGACAGTAAGGTATGTACAGTCTACTGACATGATAGGCATTCATCATAATTAATATCTGTTTTTTGCTGCAGTATTTCGCTTTTTTTGAATATATCATGAGAAATCTTGTCAGCTCTCTGCATTGATTGTGACCTGCAGTAGTATAAGCTCTTTAATCCTTTTTTCCAAGCAAGCATATGTATTTTATGTAAGTAACGTTTATGCACATTGGCAGGTAAGAACAGATTTACTGATTGAGATTGACAAATATAAGAAGTTCTATCACTTGCATGTTCTATGATCCATTGTTGATCAAGTTCGTATGCTGTTTTAAATGTCAGTTTTTCATGCTTGCTAAGAAAATCTAAATGCTGAACAGAACCCTCATTTGTTGAAATTGAGGACCATGTTTCATCATTGTCTTGATTTTTTTCTGCTAGTAGTTTTTGCAAGAATTTATTTCGTACTACAAATGAACCTGTCAATGTCTTCTGTATAAATACGTTTGCTGCATATGGCTCTATTCCAGGGGAAGTGTTGCCTGCGATAATCGAAATTGAGGCAGTTGGAGCAATAGCGAGCTTATGTGTGAACCTTTCCATTAGATCGATTTCTTTAGCGTCAAGACATGGCCCTTTTTCTTCTGCTAATTTTTTAGAAACTACATCTGCTTGCTCGCGCAAATGCTTAAATACTTTTTTATTCCATTGTTGGGCTGTTACTGATTCAAAAGGAACCATTTTACTTTGTAAAAATGAATGAAAACCCATCACGCCAAGACCGATACTACGCTCTCTTATTGCGGAATATTTTGCTCGCTGTATTTCATTTGGTGCTTGGTTTATGAAATCCTCTAATACATTATCAAGAAAACGCATTATATCTTCTATGAAAAGCTCATTATCTTTCCATTCTTCGTAGTATTCAAGATTTACGGATGATAAACAACATACAGCAGTGCGTGACTTGTTCAGGTGATCGTAACCTGTAGTTAAAGTTATTTCACTGCATAGGTTTGACATTTTGATATCTAAATTGAGCTTTTTGTAAGGTTCTGGTTTATTGTTATTTGTTGCATTAAGAAAGATAATATAAGGTTCTCCAGTTTCAATTCTTGCTGTTAATATTTTAATCCATATATCCCGTGCTTTTACTGTTGAAATAACTTTATTGTTATGAGGGCTTATTAAATTCCATTCTTGATCATCTTCAACAGCTTGCATAAACTTATCTGTTACTATTACAGCATGATGTATATTTAATGCTTTGCGATTTGGGTCACCACCAGTTGGCTTACGTAAATCTAGAAACTCTTCTATTTCTGGATGCCATACAGGAAGATAAACTGCTGAGCTTCCTCTTCTTAAGGATCCTTGGCTGATTGCAAGCGTCAGAGCATTTTGTACTACGATAAATGGCACAATTCCTGATGTTTTACCGCTACCTTTGACACTTTCACCAATTGAACGTAAATTTCCCCAATAACTACCTATTCCACCACCACGTGCAGCGAGCCAAACATTTTCATTCCATAAATCAACTATTCCCTGCAAGCTATCTTCAGTTTCGTTAAGAAAGCAGGAAATAGGCAATCCTCTCTTGGTACCACCATTACTAAGTATTGGAGTTGAAGGCATGAACCATAAATTGCTCATGTAATCATAAAGACGTTGTGCATGCTCTTTATTATCAGAGTAGTAATTGGCAATACGTATAAAGAGATCTTGATAACTTTCATTTTCTATTAAATACCTGTCCAATAGAACTGCTTTTCCAAAATCAGTTAATTTACTATCCTTTGCGTAGTTAATAGCAATGTAATTCATAAGGCTCCTTTTATGATAATATAGACATTTATTTGAGCGATTTCTCGATTAAGTTGTTAAATTTTTTTGTGGATACTGTAATGCAAACAAGATACCATCAACTTGGCTGCCATATATTTTACAGTAACTCATTTGACTTATTTGCATATTTGTTTCTTTTGCAACATGCTGAATATAATCTTCTGAGTGACGAAAATAATCTCCCTTGTTTACAAAGTCAATACCTTTACTTTCCTTTCTTCTTACTAAACATACAATAACCCCTTTTTTGTTTGTCAATCCTTTTGCTAGTTCCAATTCTGCTAGAAAATCATGTAGATAGTGTAGCACTTCAGCAAAGATAATTACATCATACTTCTGGTTCTTCTGTTGTTTAAGAAACTCTTTCATTTCTGTATGTATTAACTCATCGTAAACAGGTTTACCTTTTATAAGGCATCCTCTTGCAATATTGAGCATTCTATTTGAGATGTCAACTCCTGTTATGCGACTTCTAATATTATTTATTTTTAGGAAGTGACCACATATTCCAGTACCGCAACCAAGGTCAAGTATATTCAGTTCAGAAGTGGAGTTGTGAAAGATTTTTTTGATTATCATATGTACTAGTTCATGTCCTCTGTACTGTTTGGCAATCAACCAATGTTCAACAAAATATTCACCTGTGTAATCAAAATATTGTTTTATGAGATTTTCAGGCAATTCTACGATATCTGATGTGTTTGTTATTTTTTTTAAGTAGTAAGAAGCTTCTTTGTGACTACTATCTAATTTTAGCGTCTTTGTTAAATAATTATAAGCTTTATTAGTATTTCCTACTGCAAAATGACATCTTCCAATATTATACCAGATTATAGGTAAATTGGGGTAGAATATGCTAATTAACCAAAATCTTAACTTTGCATCTGATATATTACCTTTATAGAAGTGATATAACCCGATTTCAATGTTGGTATTTAACAGGTTTTTAGATTTTTCAAGAAACACTACAATTTCTTTATGGAGAGTATTGTATTTATCCATAATGAAATTTTTTACTTTTTTAATATTTAATAAGCCAGTGAGCTTAGATATACAATTTAAAGCAAAGTTTTTTATAAAAGATAGATTACTTTTCATACATTAGAAATACTCCAAATGTTCATTTTCATTTTTAGGTAACTAATTTTAACACATTTTATCTTACAAAATATCTTTTTCATTAATTTTTCTGTACATATCAATTTGTCGAATATTTCTCAGATTGTACTGTTTAAGATTGCTGGTATATTGTTGTTGATAATAATAGGTAAATGTTTTGTGTAAAAAGGCGTTGACATATGATTTATCAGATTGTAACATATAAAAGATTAGTTTTTAGATGTTTGAAAAGTTTTATGGTAGAGATTATTTAATCTCAATTCAATTGTAAGTTAATATTTAACTCTGCATATTCTACATATAGTCAGATAAATAAATTATTAAGAGCACTTGATGGATGCCTTGGCGTTAAGAGGCGATGAAGGACGTGGCAGGCTGCGATAAGCTGTGGGAAATTGTCAACAAATTTTGATCCGCAGATTTCCGAATGGGGAAACCCAACTAGCTTAGCTAGTTATTATATACTAAGTATATAAAGCAAACTTGGTGAACTGAAATATCTAAGTAGCCAAAGGAAAAGAAATCAACCGAGATTCTGTTAGTAGTGACGAGCGAAAGCGGAAAAGGCTAGTGATTTAAAAATAAGAATTAGAATACTCTGGAAATGGTAACCATAGAAGGTGATAGTCCTGTATAAATAGAAAGTTTTTAAATCCTTGAGTAGAGCGGGGCACGTGAAATCCTGTTTGAATATGGGGGGACCATCCTCCAAGCCTAAATACTCCTTAACGACCGATAGTGAACAAGTACCGTGAGGGAAAGGTGAAAAGAACCCCGGGAGGGGAGTGAAATAGAACCTGAAATCAAGTGCTTACAAACAGTTGGAGCTCTATATCAATTTATTGATATTTAGAGTGACAGCGTACCTTTTGCATAATGGGTCAGCGAGTTAATCTATGAAGCAAGCTTAAGCCGTTAGGTGTAGGCGTAGCGAAAGCAAGTCTGAATAGGGCGTTTAGTTTTATGGATTAGACCCGAAACCAAGTGATCTAGTCATGACCAGATTGAAGGTATGGTAAAACATACTGAAGGATCGAACCAGTTAATGTTGCAACATTATTGGATGAGTTGTGATTAGGGGTGAAAGGCCAATCAAACTTGGAAATAGCTGGTTCTCCGCGAAATCTATTTAGGTAGAGCGTTGTATTTATGTTGTTGGGGGTAGAGCACTGGATAGACTAGGGGGATTCATCATCTTACCAAATCTAACCAAACTCCGAATACCAATAGTTAATTATACAGCAGACACACTATGGGTGCTAAGTCCGTGGTGGAAAGGGAAACAGCCCAGATCACTATCTAAGGTCCCAAAATTACAGCTAAGTGGGAAAGGAAGTAGAAAAACCATTACAGCTAGGAGGTTGGCTTGGAAGCAGCCATCCTTTAAAGAAAGCGTAACAGCTCACTTGTCTAAATAAGTTTTTCTGCGCCGAAAATGTACCGGGGCTAAAGCTGTATACCGAAGATGTGGGTGCTTATTGATTTCGATTAATAGGCGCGGTAGCGGAGCGTTCCGTAAGTCTGTGAAGGTGGTTTGTGAAAACTGCTGGAGATATCGGAAGTGAGAATGCTGACATAAGTAGCGTAAAAGAGTGTGAAAAACACTCTCACCAAAAATCTAAGGGTTCCTACGTTAAGTTAATCTGCGTAGGGTTAGTCGGTTCCTAAGGCGAGTCCGTAAAGGAGTAGTCGATGGCAATTAGGTTAATATTCCTAAACCTCTTAAGTGTGACGGGTTTTGTATTTGTATAGGTCTTATTGGATTGATCTATGCTTAAAAGAAGCTCCAGGAAATAGCACTTATATTTATGAGGCCGTACCGTAAACCGACACTGGTGGATGAGTAGAGTATACTAAGGTGTTGAAAGAATGATGTTGAAGGAACTCGGCAAATTATACCTGTAACTTCGGAAGAAGGGTAACCTGCTTTTAGGCAACTATGAGTAGGTGGCACAAAATAGGGAGTAGCGACTGTTTACTAAAAACACAGGACTCTGCAAACACGTAAGTGGAAGTATAGGGTCTGACGCCTGCCCGGTGCTGGAAGGTTAATAGGAGGGGTGCAAGCTCTGAATTGAAGCCCCAGTAAACGGCGGCCGTAACACTGACGGTCCTAAGGTAGCGAAATTCCTTGTCGGGTAAGTTCCGACCCGCACGAATGGCGTAACGATTTCTCCACTGTCTCCAACATCACTTCAGCGAAATTGAATTCCCCGTGCAGATGCGGGGTACCCGCGGTTAGACGAAGAGACCCCGTGCACCTTTACTATAGCTTTACATTGCTATTAAAAGTGTGATGTGCAGGATAGGTGGGAGACTTTGAAGTTATGGCGCTAGCTATAATGGAGTCAACCTTGAGATACCACCCTTTACACTTTTGATATCTAACTATGTTTCATTATCTGGAACTAGGACATTGTATGGTGGGTAGTTTGACTGGGGCGGTCGCCTCCTAAAAAGTAACGGAGGCGTGCGAAGGTAAGCTAGAGCTGGTCGGAAATCAGCTTGATAGTATAATGGCATAAGCTTGCCTGACTGCGAGGTTGACAAACCAAGCAGAGACGAAAGTCGGTCATAGTGATCCGGTAATTCTGTATGGAAGGGTTATCGCTCAACGGATAAAAGGTACGCCGGGGATAACAGGCTGATGGTGTTCGAGAGTTCATATCGACGACACCGTTTGGTACCTCGATGTCGACTCATCACATCCTGGGGCTGGAGAAGGTCCCAAGGGTTCGGCTGTTCGCCGATTAAAGTGTTACGTGAGTTGGGTTTAGAACGTCGTGAGACAGTTCGGTTTCTATCTGCCGTGGGTGAAGGAAATTTGAGAAGATCTGACTCTAGTACGAGAGGACCGAGATGTATATACCTCTGGTGTACCAGCTGTTATGCCAATAGCATCGCTGGGTAGCTATGTATAGATGGGATAATTGCTGAAAGCATATAAGCAAGAAACCCTCTTCAAAAAAATTTCCCAATTAAGGCCGTGGGAGACTACCACGTTGATAGGCTAGGTGTAGAAGCATGGTAACATGTGAAGCTAACTGGTACTAATAGCCTGATTGATTTATTTGCTTTCTATATGTGCATATGCAGTGTTAAATATTAAATTAAAATTTGTTAAGTCAGAAATTTTTGTTGACTTGGTGGCTATAGCAAAAATGAACCACCCGATCTCATTTCGAACTCGGAAGTGAAACTTTTTAGCGCCGATGATACTTAAAAAGGGAAAGTAGGTCGTTGCCAAGTTTATAAAAATTTCTTTTTATTTATATCTGTTCAGTAGAGCGATGAAACAAGGTAAACATAGAGTAGCTGTGAGGTAATATAACTGATCTTTTAGAACTCTGTGAAAACTTTAAAATAAAAGTAGAAAATTTAAAAAGTAGAATTTCTCACCTATTTGCAAATGAGGAGGAGAGATAGCAACATTTAACAAATCATCAAACAATTGATCTTCCGAAAATCAAACTTTATATAATTGAATATTAATTAAGTTGTTGGAGATGAGGAGAAAGAAGAAGTAGCAAACTACCAAGAAGCAGATACATTTGGTCCAAGAGTTAGGTGATAATTGTAGCACTCAGTGGATTCTATAAAAATTCAAAACGTAAGAATTATAAGTGATGTTTTTAATGTGAATTGAAAGCGTATCAAATAGTGAATATAGAGTTCCTTCAAAATGTAAAAAGGTGTATGAGCAAATCGAATAAGAAAACTGAGGTTTTGCGCATCAACGTGTTATAATAAAGGTAAACTTGGTTAGTGCTGAAGCAATACTGCAAGTTTTAAAGGGAAAGAAGATTTAAAAGACAGTGTATGTTGCAATCGTAATAGTCGCTGACAGGTACTTTGAAACATAGCTGGACTATTGAAGTTAAAATTCTGGGCTGTTACTTAAAAAACGATCCACTGAATTATTTGTACTAAAAAAAGCTTTATTAAAAAGTGAAATAGATGTTTTAACAGAAGTGTAAGAAAGTTGCAAAACGTATAAGGTATTACTTGAAGCTACCTATCTGAAGCAATTGGAGCTTCTCAAGTTGCGAAAAATATTTTAAAATCTGAAAGAATGATGTGAAATTTTTTAAGTAAACCAGAAAGTATTTCACTATCACGCTGAACAGCAAATTAGTCATTATATCGTTTACTGTAAAAGCTCATATTTTACGTAATCAGAGCTAGGAACTTGAAAGGATAATTTCATTATACTTAACATGAAAACAAAGAGAACTATACAATTCCCTGCCTATCATTTCTTGAACCACTTCCCTGAACGGGTACTTTTATCAAACTATTCTCTTATTGTAATGAGTTGCTTCTATATTAAAATTTAGCAACTTCCCTCTAGGATTATCTTTATTTTGTTCTAAGTATTGGCTTTGTTCAAATGCCATTTCCCATTGTGTACGATAGCTAGACTTTCTATATTCATAAAAACTCTCTTCAGCATTATTTGTATCGAGCTTTTTATCTTGTTTTTCTATACTCTCTACCATCAAGCACCCACATCTATTAATTTATTTTAAAAACTTTACTTATCTTATCATAAAAAATATAGCTGTAAATACTTTAGTGAAAATTTCTTCTTATTTTATCTTTCTTTAAGCAAATATTGAGGTCTTTTTGTAAATTTTTATAGCCTGCCTGCATAATGTTTTTATGGGTTAGTATTATGTAATAGTATCCTACATTACTTATATTAGAAATGCTAACTTTAGCTAGCATTCGTAATTGCCTTTTTATTTTATTTCTTTTTGCTGCTTTTCCGACTTTTTTACTGATAGCCAGACCTACTCTAATAACATGAATATACTTTTCAGGTTCTCTTTCTTTTATAGCATATAGTGATATATATACCCCTCGATAAAAAAGACTGTCAGGTGCTAATCTGTTTTTAAAAGCAAAGGAAAACTCTTTTTTTTTATGCTTACTATGCGCATAATTTATTACACCCTAATGAACGACGCTTATTAAGAATTTTTCTTCCAGCTTTTGTTGACATACGTGAACGAAATCCATGTCTGTGCTTTCTTTTTAAATTTTTTGGTTGAAATGTTCTTTTCATTGTTTTTATATTAATATGACTATTTATTTTAAATTATTTTGTTCTATTGTCAAATAATGGTCAACTTCTATGGCATTCTTATTGAATAAAATTTGATATATGGAAAAATGAATTTAATTATAGGCATACCTGTTTTACTAATCCTTTTATTTTGTTTGAGTAGGTTTCAAGCAGTAAGTAAAGTTAAGTCTTATATATATTTGAGTTGTATGTGGATGTTAGCTTGTTTGTTAGCACTCTATGGTGGTTATTTTATAACTTCTATTTCTATAGCGTTACTTTTTTTTATGCTGATTTTTATCTTTAAAGATAAAAGAAATAAGATGGTAAAATTTTTGTTATTTATGGCTTTAACCATATCACTTTTTATCACTTTATTTATAATGCTATCTATTTTTATTCAGTCCATTTCTTTTTTTAACAAAGTAGCTATTTCAGAATTCTTATTTTGCTTAAAATGGAAGCATAATGTAGCTATTATCGGCGAAGGAGAGGTGGGATGTTTTGGTATAGCGCCACTTTTAGTGGGGACATTACTTATAACTATTGTAGCAATGTTAGTTGCGGTGCCGCTTGGTTTATTTTCTGCAATATATATTAGTGAGTATGCGAGTGAAAAAGTGCGTTATGTTATTAATACAGCCTTACAGGTTTTGTCTGCTATTCCTACTGTTGTATATGGATACTTCTCAGTTGTATTTTTGTCTTTTTTTATAAAGCAGGTAGCAAGTTTTTTTAATTTAAGTATACACTCAGAAAGTGCTTTGATTGCTGGTTTATCGATCGGGGTAATGATTCTTCCTTTTATTATTTCTTTGCTTGAAGATGCTATAAGATCTGTTCCAAAAAGTTTACGTTATGGTTTTATGGCGCTTGGCGCAACACCAGCGGAAACTATATGGCATATAACAATACCTTATGCAATGCCTACAATTTTAAGTGCAATTTTATTATCAATTTCAAGAGTGATAGGTGAAACAATGATTGTACTAATGGCTGTGGGAATCAATGCAAATTTGACCTTTAATCCTCTCAATTCAGTTACTACTATCACTGTACAAATTGCTACATTACTTACCGGAGATCAGGATTTCAATAGTGTGCAAACTCTTGCTGCTTATGCGCTTAGTTTGGTGCTGTTTGTTATTACTTGGCTATTGAATGCATTTGCACTATTTATAATGAAACGTAACTAGTAAGTGTTTTAATATTGCAAAATTTCTGTTAATAATATAAGATTTATTTTCTTTAGAAGTTCTTTTATAGAATTGTAGTGTTAGGTGATGAAAGAGATGAGTACAGGTAAAGTAGTTAAAATAACTCAAGCAGTTGTTGATTTAAAATTTGAAGGCGAGTTACCTAAGATATTTAATGCTTTAAAAAGCAAACTAAAATATAAGGGCAAGGAGCTAGTTTTAGAGGTTTCACAGCATATAGGTGACAATATAGTTCGTTGCATTGCTATGGATAGCACAGATGGTATGTCAAGAGGTGATGAGTTTGTTGATACAGGTGCACCAATATCAGTTCCGGTTGGACGCTCAACTTTAGGAAGGATTTTTAATGTTGTAGGGGAGCTTATAGATGAGTGTGGTCCGCTAAAAGGAAAGTATGATTTAGAACCTATACATAGATCACCTCCAAGTTTTACTGAGCAGAAGATACAGGAAGAAGTTTTAGTTACAGGAATAAAGGTTATAGATCTTCTTGCTCCTTATCTTAAAGGAGGAAAAATTGGCTTATTTGGTGGAGCTGGTGTTGGTAAAACAGTTCTGATAATGGAGCTGATTAACAACATAGCAAAAGCTCATAAAGGATTTTCTGTGTTTGCTGGAGTAGGAGAGAGGACGCGTGAAGGTAATGATCTTTATAACGAGATGATTACTTCGAATGTAATAGATATAAATGAGCACGAAAAATCTCAAGCCGTTTTGGTTTATGGTCAAATGAATGAACCTCCTGGAGCAAGGTCTAGGGTTGCTTTAACAGCACTAACTATGGCGGAGTATTTTCGTGATCATGAAAATCAAGATGTTCTATTTTTTGTAGATAATATCTTCCGCTTTACTCAAGCTGGCTCTGAAATTTCTGCTTTGCTTGGAAGAATACCGTCGGCTGTTGGTTATCAGCCAACTCTTGCGACTGATATGGGCGCTATGCAAGAGAGAATAGCCTCAACTACTGCTGGTTCTATTACTTCTGTACAGGCTATATATGTTCCTGCAGACGATTTGACCGATCCAGCTCCAGCAACGACATTCTCTCATCTTGATGCAACCACAGTGTTGTCAAGGCAGATAGCTGAAATGGGTATATACCCTGCTGTTGATCCACTTGACTCAACTTCTCAGTCTTTATCTGCTGAAATCATTGGTGAAGAACATTATAATGTGGCTTCTGAGGTGAAACGTATATTGCAAACTTATAAGTCGCTGCAAGATATTATCGCAATACTTGGTATGGATGAACTATCTGATGAAGATAAAATTATTGTTGATAGAGCTCGTAAAATTCAGAAGTTTCTTTCTCAACCTTTTCATGTTGCGGAGGTATTTACTGGCATGTCTGGCAAATTTGTTTCACTTTCTGATACTATTTCTAGTTTTAAAGGAATTATTGAAGGTAAATATGATCATCTGCCAGAAGCTGCTTTTTATATGGTGGGAAGTATAAGTGAAGCAAGAGAAAAGGCTGAATCAATAAAAGCTGAAGTTGGAGCCGGACATTAAAGATTATGAACACTTTTAAGGTGCAATTTTTTTCTCCTGATAATCGAATTTCATTCGATGAAGTAGTTTCTCTTTCAGTGAACGGGCTTAAAGGGGAATTGATGATTTTAGCCTACCATTCCCCTTATTTAATTTATTTATTGCCTAGTATAATTACTGTTCAAATGAGTAACCAGATAAAGGAGAAAGTTGTAATTGACAATGGTGTATTAGAGGTTGTAAATAATGATTGTAGCATTCTAACAAATCAAATTCAGGTTTTTGATCATTTGACTCATGATGAGGAATCATTAAAAAATAAGAGAGTTGGTATATATTTAAGTTATCTTGATGTCAAATCTCTTTAGGGGCTCTTTTTGTGTTCAAGAAATGAGTTTACTCTTGTCATTTCCACGTTTGTTGTTCAGGTAGTTGACACACAACTGTACGAACATTATGGTTCAGGGAAGATGTCATTCCAGTATCTTCTTTCTTGTTATCCCAGTGCGTGACACTGGGATCCAGATATAAAAAGTATTTGCAAATCATGCAGTAAACAATAGTTCTTAAGGACATATGTCAAAAACAATGTCCAAAAACTATAGTATTTCCTAAAGTAAATGATAAAGGTATAATAAAGTATTTGAGTTATAATGGCATATAGTGTGGATTTAAGGGAAAAGGCAGTATTGATGATAGAAAAAGGTAAGACAAAGGTTGAGGTAGCAGAGCTTATGGAGATAGGAATAGCAACTCTTGTACCGTTGGTTAAAAAAGAAAGCTGCTGGTGAAAGCCTCAAGCCATCTAAAACGGTAGCTTTATTCGAAAAATAGACCCCAAAATACTCGAAGAATATGTTACAAAGAATCCAGATCATACTCTGGCAGAGATGAAACAAAATCTTGGATTTGGAATAAACTCAATTTGGTATAGACTAAAACAGCTAAAAATTACTTTAAAAAAAAGTCACACTATATCAAGAGCGCAATCAAGAAGATAGGGAGCAATTTATTGATAAAATCTCAAAAATAGACCATTCCAGCATCTTATATATAGATGAAGCAGGAGTTGATAATAAGTTATACCGAGAATATGGACGCGCTCCAAGAGGAAAGAAAATTTATGCAGATATTCCAGGGAGAACTCGAGAGAGAATCAGTATAGTAGCCGGGTGGATTGGAAAGAGATTTATTGCACCAATGACTTTCAAAGGTGGGTGTGACAAAGAGGTATTCAATACATGGTTGGAGAAGATGTTATTACCTAAATTGCCACTTGGCACAACTATAGTTATGGATAATGCTACATTTCATAAGACCACTAAAACAAAATCATTAATAGAGTCTTTTGGCTGTCATTTGCTGTATCTTCCAACATATTCACCAGATTTGAATCCTATAGAATACTGTTGGCATACCATCAAAAGCCGCCTCAGACCTCTCATGTATAAATATACAGACTTACAGCTTTTGGTTGGTAATACCATAATGGAACTTTATCATCCATTTTAGAAAATACTATAGATCCCAGTGTCTAGGCACTGGCATGACATTATTTATTATGTGCCGTATTGCAATGTTCGTACAGCTATGTGTCACGTACTGGAATGACAAGAGTTGAATGACAGGGAACGTTCAAAAAAGTGTGTCAAACCGAGAAGTAAAGTAATAAATTGATATAAAAAATGGAGGTTTGATATGAGTCAAGCAAATAGAACTAATGGGTTGGTAGATTATAAAGAATTAGAAACAAATATCCTGTCATCTATACGAGAAGGAAAACCATTGACAGGAAAAGATGGAGCATTAACACCGTTTATAAAAAGGTTGCTAGAGGCAAGTCTGGAAGGTGAAATAGAAAACCACATGTCAGCTAAAAGTGAAGAAAATAACCGAAGAAATGGGAGAAACGCAAAAACTTTACGCACGAGTGGAGGCTCATTTGAGCTGCTAACACCAAGAGATAGGGAGGGAAGTTTTGAACCACAAATAGTTAGAAAAAGGCAAACAAGCCTACATCCAGAACTTGAAGCAAAGGTATTAAGTACATACGCCAGTGGCATGGGATACAGAGACATAGCTTCACACGTTGAGGAAATATATGACCACAAAATATCAGCAGCAGAGATATCCAGTATTACTGATAAACTGCTACCAATAATCAATGAATGGCGCAGCCGTCCACTGCAATCAGTATATCCAATAGTGTTCATGGATGGCATGTTTTTTAAGGTTAAGGAGGATGGACATTGTGTAAGCAAGTGTATGTATAACATATTAGGCATAGATCAAAATGGCAGAAAAGAAGTATTAGGTTTTTATTTGGCTGAAAGTGAGGGAGCTAATTTCTGGTTGGGAGTGCTAAATGACCTCAAAGAAAGAGGAGTAGAAGATATTCTAATTGCCTGCATTGATGGGCTAAAAAGCTTTTCTACAGCTATAAATAGTATATTTCCTAAAGCAGAAGTACAACTATGTATAGTGCATCAGATAAGGAATTCACTGAAATATGTATCTAGCAAAGATGTAAAAGTTTTCATGAATGATTTGAAAAAAATATATCGTGCTTCAAGTAAAGAAATTGCCGAAAATTATTTGCTTGAACTGGAGGAAAAATGGGGCGAAAAGTATCCATTAGTCATAAAATCTTGGCAGAATAATTGGGAAAATTTGTCCAGTTATTTTAAGTATTCAGGTCCTGTTAGGAGGCTAATTTATACCACTAATCCTATTGAGGGACTGCACAGACAGATTAGAAAATTTACTAAAACCAAAGGCTCATTTACTAATACAAATGCCTTGTATAAACAGGTATATTGTGCTATAAAAAAAGTAGAGCAAAAATGGGCTATGGCTTTACCTAATTGGGCTTTAACTATATCTCAACTTGATATCTTTTTTCCTGATAGATTAAAAATTGAGTTGAATTAAAAATACGGTTTGACACACTTTTTTGAACGTTCCCCACTATTCTTTAAAAATTTCATTCCTCTTGTATCTGCTAACTTCATAAGACTTGCTTTATTGTTGGCAAACATCCAGCACCATCCCAATTTGCCTTTGTTGTAGTGACTGGTTTCATCAATATGCAAAATTTCGCTTGCTTTTATTTCTTCCTCTATTTGTTCATAGGCTTCTTTACATTTTGACGAAACCCTTGCTTCACTATTGGACACACTACCAACACTTATACTCATGTTAAAGATGTCTTTCATAATATTCGCTATTTCTCGCTTTGAATTCTTATAAAACCCACTTAGTGATGCAACTACTGACTTAACTCTAGGACCAAAGGTATCCGGTGTAACTCCTTCTGGTAATTTGCTACTCCTTCTTTTTCCGCATTTACGACAGCGACCATGTTCTAATTGATACTCAACTACGTAAGGCTTAATTTCTGGTAAATCAACTTTTTGATAGACATATGGTTTTTCCGATATTGCGATTTCTTCACCACACTCGCATCTATTTGGTAACTCTACCTTCACCACCTCATCTGCTTCCATTTTAGCTCGGCAATTCCCCTTATGTCCAACTTGACCACCTATCTTCCTGCCGCCCTCTGACTTATCTTCTGGTGTGTCTTTTTTTATTTTGTACAGCTCTTTTGAACTTGGTAAAGATGAATTCCTTGAGTTTAAGCCGAGTCTCTCTCTTAGTTCAGCATTCTCTATTTCTAAGATTTTATTTTTTTCTTCAAGCTTTGCTACTTTCTGCTCTAAGTTTTTACATAACTCTACAATACTGATCAACAATTGAAGCATCTAGCCTTACTTTACTATCAACATTTTGTGTTATTACTACTTTAATATATTATGTCAATTGTTTTTTATCCTTGCCACACCTCTGAACGGATACGATTAAGTCTAGAAGTGAATTACAGTGATCGCTATGAAATGCGCTATCAAGGCTTAAAGACCTAGGTTTTTTTTCTGAATCATCAATTTCCTCTGTAAGCTGGTAAAACATTTTTGAATTATTATCAAAAACTTCCTTTTTATTAACAAGTACTTTATCAATTACTGGACTTAACAGTTCTACTTCGTTATTTAAGTATTGTACTTTATCGTTTAGCTCTTTTTTTTCTCTTATTAATCTTTCAATCTCATCTTCATATTCTTTAAACTTTAATTCCAGTGATGGACGGTACTTATTAACTATTTCTTCTTCTATCTCCTGCCGTAATTGCCCTCTTATTGTCTCGATCTGCTCATCTTTAAGCTCTAGCTCGTTCTTTAACGTTTCAAAATCCCACGTTAGCTGATCTGCCTCTTGTTCATCAGATTCCAAATGTGCGTTATGCTCATTTTCTAAATTTTGTATTTGAGATTTATAACTCGCTATACACTTATCCCTTGCACTTATCATGTGTTCTGCTTCCTCTATCTCTTCCTCTTTTTTTTCAAACTGGTTCAATTTACCTTGTAGTTTCTCTTGTTCTGCATTAGCAGTTTTTAGCTTTTCCTTCAGTTCTTCTACCTTTTCTTCCAGTTCCTTATTTTTTCCATAAATTTCTTGAATTTTCTGCTCTTGCTCCTTATTGAGCTGGATTATTCGCTCATCTGTTTTACTCATTTCTTTCTCAAGTCTTTGTTCCTTTTCTTTACACTCAACTTGTAAATCATTGCACTGTTCCTCCAATTCCTCAATTTTTTGCTTAGCCTCCACGAGTTCTTGTTCTAATTTTATTTGCTTTACTGCATAATTACTTAATGTTTGATTTGCTTCTTCCAATAATGATAACTCTCCTTTCAAATCTGATATTTGCTGTTCACTGCTTTCTTTTGTACTATTAATATGGAGTTCTAATTGATCAAGTTTGTCTTTAAAACTATACTTTTTCTCTCTTAGTTGATTTAATTCCTCGTGCAATTTTCTTAACTCGCTTATCAACTCTTCTTTTCCTGCATTGGCAATTTCCAACTTTTTCTTCAGGTCTTTCTTTTCTTCATGTGCACCTTTAAGTTCTTGCGCTCTTTCTTGCAGCTCTGTTGATATATTTGCTAGTTTTTCATCTTTTTGTGTCAGTTCAGTTTGTAATTTTGCATTTTTTTGCTTTTCTTCTCCAAGTTTATCCTGTAAATCACTATTGTGCTTTTCTAACTCTTCAAGTTCTTGTTCAGCGTTGTCGAACCTATATTGTAAATTGTTCCTCAGTTCATTTAATTCTCTAATTTCTTGTTCAGCTTTTGTAAGCTTTTGATCTAGTTGTTGTGAGTTAACTTCTGTCTGAGTTTCAGTTTCTTGAGAGCCAATTCCTGTTTGAGTTTCAACGTGCTGCACAGCAACCTCTGTCTGAGTTTCAGTGTGCTGTAAATTAACTTCTATTTGAGTTGCAACCTCTTGTAAGTTCTGAGCTCCAGCCTGTTGAGAGGCAATTTCTGTTTGAGTTTCAATGTGTTGCACAGCAATTTCTGTCTGAATTGTAGCCTCTTGTAAATTAACCTTTGTTTGAGTTTCAGTTTCTTGAGAGCTAATTTCCGCTTGAGTTTCAACGTGCTGCACAGCAACCTCTATCTGAGTTTCAGTGTGCTGTGAATTAACTTCTGTTTGAGTTGCAATTGCCTGAGTTGCAATCTGCTGTGGATTAACCTCTGATACATTGTTGCTAGTGAAAGAAAGAATAGGATTGCTTTTAGCATCATTTTCAAGATCTTTCATCTTTTCATCTTTATTGATTACGATATGTTCATTATTTTGCAGATTAATAACAGCTGGAGCATCTTTATTCTTCTCCAATAATGCTTTGACAGCGTCATGTAGAGAGAGACCTTGAATATATAATTCTTCATTTTGTCTTATTAATTCCAAAAACTCCTTAGATGAAGATTCAAAATCTTTACCATTAAACTTTAGTACTTCAGTTATACCAGCACTACTTACATTCATAACCATAGTACAGGTAAAAGTTTTCCCATCCTTGTCCTGCACAGGCCAAGTGCTTGTCATTTCATAATATGCACCCTCTTTAAATTCATAATGTCTTTCCTTATCTTTTCGATAAGCGTATATGTCATGCTTTTTATTGCAATAAATATTCAATGTGCTAATATCCCTTTCTTGCTGTAAGATATCACTGATTCTTATTGGCTCACTTCTATTGTAATTAATAAGATTAATGTTTAACACTTTATCAGAATTGTTAGTTTCTACATAAAAAGCTCGAAGGTTTATGTCTTTGTCTCTAAAATACTTACTTACAGCTTTTTTTGCCTGATTTGCTAATTCTATAAAGTTTTTTTTAAAGCTCTTGTTGAAAGATAGATCTATATATGCTTGCTTAAAATTTTCATCATTTGTTAAATCCATGAGCAAGTCATAAACCTCCCATTTTTCCTGACAATGTTCTTCTAAAACAGTAATGCTATTTTTTCTTTTCAGCTCTGCTAATATGTTTTTCAATGTCGGGAAATTTGTTGACATAGTATACCCCCTGTTACTATTGTTCTGATAATATATTTACTTTAGGAGTGATTAAGCTATCAAAACTCCTTTTATATTAACCTTTTTAATTGAATTTAATTGCGAGCGTTAAACTCGACCTTAGTCGTTTTGTTTATTGTTCCTCACTACCTATTTATGTTACTATACTAATAGTAGCACTAAGTTTTAGGCTATGCAAGAATTTCTATTGGACGTAAAGCTAGTAAACTTCAGAAATTGGTTATGCTAATTATGTTAATAAAATGCAACCAATTCATGTTTATTACCAGAGGTATACTGTGTCTCAATTCAATATTTTCTTTCCTAACAGACTTAGAATTGAGTTGAGTTAAAAATCCGATTTTATTTAACACTTTCCAAAGATGACAATATTTTGTAAAAATAGGTTTTGAACAGGATAATAATATGGAAATTTTTCTTGATAGTGTTGATTTAAATGAAATTAAGGAGCTAAAAGAGTTCATTGATGGAATAACAACTAATCCTTCTTTAATAGCAAAGTCTGGGCATAAGGACAAATACGAAGATTTAGTAAGTGAAATATGCTCTATTATAAAAGGGCCTGTTAGTGTTGAAGTTGTTGCAGATAGCCATGAAGAGATGATTAAAGAAGGCCTTAAGTTAGCGAAAATTGCTAGTAATATCGTAGTAAAGTTGCCCCTTACACATGAAGGATTAATTTCTTGTAAAAAGTTGTGGACAGAACATAAAATACCTGCTAATATCACATTATGTTTTTCTCCTGGACAAGCACTGTTTGCCGCTAAGGCCGGTGCTTGTTTTATTTCTCCCTTTGTTGGTCGCCTTGATGATATAAGCTATGATGGCTTATCGCTAATAGAAGATATATGCACTATATATTCTAATTATAATTTTAAGACAAAAGTTCTTGTTGCATCAGTAAGAAGTCCAGCGCATGTAATAGAAGCTGCACGACTTGGTGCTCATTCAATTACTGTGCCAGCAAAAATACTTAGACAGTTAATTAATCATCCACTTACTGATCAAGGGCTCGCAATATTTGAAAAAGACTGGGGCGTAAAGTAATACATGATATTGCTATAAAATATAATATAAAAAGGACATAGGTACCATCTGGTATCCGTTCAGAGGTGTGGCAAGGATAAAAAACAATTGACATAATATATTAAAGTAGTAATAACACAAAATGTTGATAGTAAAGTAAGGCTAGATGCTTCAATTGTTGATCAGTATTGTAGAGTTATGTAAAAACTTAGAGCAGAAAGTAGCAAAGATTGAAGAAAAAAATAAAATCTTAGAAATAGAGAATGCTGAACTAAGAGAGAGACTCGGCTTAAACTCAAGGAATTCATCTTTACCAAGTTCAAAAGAGCTGTACAAAATAAAAAAAGACACACCAGAAGATAAGTCAGAGGGCGGCAGGAAGATAGGTGGTCAAGTTGGACATAAGGGGAATTGCCGAGCTAAAATGGAAGCAGATGAGGTGGTGAAGGTAGAGTTACCAAATAGATGCGAGTGTGGTGAAGAAATCGCAATATCGGAAAAACCATATGTCTATCAAAAAGTTGATTTACCAGAAATTAAGCCTTACGTAGTTGAGTATCAATTAGAACATGGTCGCTGTCGTAAATGCGGAAAAAGAAGGAGTAGCAAATTACCAGAAGGAGTTACACCGGATACCTTTGGTCCTAGAGTTAAGTCAGTAGTTGCATCACTAAGTGGGTTTTATAAGAATTCAAAGCGAGAAATAGCGAATATTATGAAAGACATCTTTAACATGAGTATAAGTGTTGGTAGTGTGTCCAATAGTGAAGCAAGGGTTTCGTCAAAATGTAAAGAAGCCTATGAACAAATAGAGGAAGAAATAAAAGCAAGCGAAATTTTGCATATTGATGAAACCAGTCACTACAACAAAGGCAAATTGGGATGGTGCTGGATGTTTGCCAACAATAAAGCAAGTCTTATGAAGTTAGCAGATACAAGAGGAATGAAATTTTTAAAGAATAGTGCATTTTGTGATTACAAAAACCTGGTAATTACTGACAGATATGCAGTTTACAACCACTTCAGTGATGAAAAACGACAAATTTGTTGGGCTCACTTATTGAGAAATTTCGAGAGGTTATCTCATAGTTGGAATAGTGAAGTAATGAGACTTGGCCATTGTTTAAAAGACGCAGCTAATGGATTGTTTGTATTAAAAAACGCTTTGTCAGAAAATGAAATTAGTATTTCAAAGTTCACTAAGCAAGCTAAAGAATTACGAAGATACATACAGTACTGCATGATAAAAATATCTTATATACTTGAAGCAAAAGGAGCTTCACGAACGGTAAAGGGTATTATAAAATCCGAGTCAATGATGTGGACATTTTTGGATGACCCAGAGAATATTCCATTAACGAATAACCATGTTGAGCGACAGATACGGCATTATGTTGTCTATCGTAAGAATTCATATTTTGCACAGTCAGAGCGAGGGAATAGATTTCTTGAGCGGATAATTTCGTTGTATCTGACTTGGAAACAAAAGGAATTAAACCCTTTTCAAAACCTGCTAGCTGTTGTTTCTTAAACCACACCTCTGAACGGATACACCATCTGTCCCTTAAAGACATGCAGGTTAATGATATGCGTAATTCAGAATTTTAAACATAATGATCCTTCTGTTAATAAAAAAAGATTCAGAAAAATGTATACAGCTACGACCGAAGTATAGCTAAAATATATTTTAACTGAAGATTATAGATTAATTGAATTGAAAAGCCTGCAGACGAAGATAGATTCCAAGCTCTAGAACACCTTCATTACGAATAGTAAAAAGACTATCAGAACTTGTCAAGTAATTTTTTATCGTAATTTTATGAACATGACGTACATCTGTATAGAGATTGAATATGTCATTTAGGTAGCCTCTTTGTTGTCATTCCAGTACTGAAATCCAGTTAGATTTGCGAGTATAAAAGTAATACAACATTTTTGATGATGGAAGCCATTACTAGGATGACAAGAAAGGAAGTACTGGTTTCAGTTTTTGTACGTTAGCCATGTATCTCAAATTTAATTATTTATAAATAAAAGATCACACTCCTTGGCTTTGTGATAGAATAAGTTTTTCAATGCTGTCTACACAAAACTCAGCCGTGTTGTTAGCTATTTCATCGAATTTATCATTTATATCCTTACCTATTTTTTCATCTTTAATATATTCATACAGAGCTAAAATAGCTATAGTTGAACATATTGCGATGAAACCAACTTTTGCTGTAATAAGTAATGATATCCCACCTGCAAGTATGGACACTGCTCCAATAGCTAGGTTTATAATTTTATTTTGTGTTGATTGATTCTCTTTATCCTCTAAAACGTTTGATATTGCTTTTGAGGCAATTTTTATTGCTATTGCTGTAGTTGAGATTATAACAAACATCATAGCTATTTTTGCTAAGAGAAAAATTGATGGTAGCATTATTACAAGAAACAGTGAAGCACCTCCTATAAATAACCATTTCTCATTTATTTTTTTAGACTGATCTGTATTATTAGGCATTGCAACCCTCCACTTTCATTAACAGTTTATTCATATAATATGAAACATGCGATAGTCAAGATGTTTTTGTGTGGAGAAGCTTGCGATTGAGTTTTGGCATGTTATTTAAAATTCTTATATAATATTAAATGAGTTTAAGAGAGAGTTAAATGCAGAATGCAGCTTTAGTTTTACAAGATGGCAAGTGCTTTTTGGGAAAATCGATAGGTAAAAAAGGTAAATGTATAGGTGAGGTTTGTTTTACCACTGGTATGACCGGGTATCAACATACTATAACCGATCCTTCTTTTGCTGATCAAATAATAGCGTTCACTTTTCCTCATATTGGTAATGTTGGAATAAATCACAAAGATAATGAAGGAGAAAAAGTTTTTGCAAGTGGTGTGATTATGCGTGAACTTTCTCCTATGTCTCACTCTTCTTCATATATTAGTTTAAATGATTGGTTGGAGAAAAATAATGTAGTTGGGATATCGGGAATTGATACTAGAGCTTTGACGAGATATTTGAGAAAACATGGATCTCAAAATGGAATGATATGTCCGTCAAGTGAGGCACATATATTAGATGAATTGAAGAAATACAAATCTGTAAATGGAATAGAAATAACTAAGAAAGTCAGTTTAAGTAATAACTTTCAAAGCGCTCTTAATGCAAAATATAGGGTTGTAATTGTTGATTTCGGTGTAAAAAATAGTATAATCTCACGCTTAGTAGAACTTGATTGTACGGTTGAATTAGTCAAACCAGATACAGGTTTTGCTCACAAAATATTAAGCATGAATCCAGATGGTATAGTGCTTTCAAATGGCCCTGGTGATCCACAAGAGATAGGAGAGAGTGTAATTTCAGAAATAGAAATTATTGTGAAATCTAAAATACCAGTTTTTGGTATATGCCTGGGCCATCAATTACTTGCAGTTACTTTGGGATCAAAGACTGTCAAGATGGATATTGGTCATCGAGGGAGTAATCATCCAGTTTATGATCTGGAGAGTAAAAAAGTTGAGATAACTAGCCAAAATCATGGTTTTGTTGTTGATTCAGCTTCTCTTCCAAGTAACGTTGAAGTTACTCATATTTCTCTATTTGATAATAGTGTAGAGGGGATAATGATAAAGGATTACCCAGTCTTTTCTACTCAATACCATCCAGAAGAAGCGCCAGGTACACATGATTCACATTATTTATTTGAGCGTTTTATTGACAATATTTTGTTATATAAAAGTAAAATCTAACTGAAATCAGTTAGATTAGCTTTTATTACTTGATCTTTTGGATTTGGATGTTTAATATTAGGAGTAATAAAACTTAAGTTAAGGTAGTGTTCTCTTAACAGATTTTTGTGGAGGAGTGACCGAGTGGTTAAAGGTAACAGACTGTAAATCTGTCCGCATTGCGTACGTAGGTTCGAATCCTACCTCCTCCATTGTGCGGGTATAGCTCAATGGTAGAGCTCTAGCCTTCCAAGCTAGTGACGTGGGTTCGATTCCCACTATCCGCTCTTTTTTTTGTTGTATTTATATAAAATCAACATATTATTTATTGATGTATTTGTATTTTAGGTAGAAGAGTTAAAATTATGACAGCGATAGTAGAAGCATTTGGAAAGCCGCATGTAAACGTGGGAACGATAGGACATGTGGATCATGGGAAGACAACGTTAACAGCGGCGATAACAAAGCATTATGGTAATTTTGTAGCATATGATCAAATAGATAAAGCGCCAGAAGAAAGAAAGAGAGGGATAACAATAGCAACAGCGCATGTTGAATATCAAACAGAAAAGAGACACTATGCACACGTTGATTGCCCTGGACATGCTGATTATGTAAAGAATATGATAGTAGGTGCAGCACAGATGGATGCAGCGATATTGGTAGTGTCAGGGGTTGATGGGCCGATGCCACAAACGAGAGAGCATATATTGCTGGCAAAACAGGTGGGTGTTGGATATATCGTGGTATATATAAATAAAGCTGATGTTGCTGATGCTGATATGATAGATTTGGTAGAAATGGAAGTGAGAGAGCTGCTGAGTAAGTATGGATTTCCAGGTGATGAAGTGCCTATGATAGTTGGGTCTGCGTTAAAAGCATTAGAGGATGATAGTAGTGAGTATGGAAAGAAATCAATAGATAAATTGATGGAGAAGTTAGATGAGTATGTGGCAGTACCTCCAAGGCCTATAGATTTGCCGTTTTTGTTGCCAATAGAAGATGTATTTTCAATATCGGGCCGAGGGACGGTAGTAACAGGAAGAATAGAGAAGGGGGAGATAAAGACAGGGGATGAGATAGAGATAATAGGTCTGAAAGCGACGCAAAAGACGATATGTACTGGTGTTGAGATGTTTAAGAAGTTGCTAGATAAGGGAAGTGCAGGACTCAATGTAGGAATACTACTAAGAGGAACAAAGAGAGAAGAAGTGGAGAGAGGGCAAGTATTGGCAAAACCAGGGACAATAACCCCGCATAAGAAATTTAATGCGGAGGTGTATATATTGAAGAAAGAAGAAGGAGGAAGGCATACACCATTTTTTGGAAATTATCAGCCACAGTTTTATTTAAGGACAACGGATGTAACTGGGAGCATAAAATTGCTAGATGGAAAGGAGATGGTAATGCCAGGGGACAATGTAAGTATAGAAGTGGAGTTGCAAGTACCAATAGCAATGGATAAAGGATTGCGTTTTGCGATAAGAGAAGGTGGTAGAACTGTTGGTTCTGGCGTTGTTTCGGAAATTTTAGAATGAGTATAATAACTAAGATGAAGCAAGATATATATATTAGAATCAAAGCTTTCGATTGTTCTTTATTGGAAAAGTGTATTCGCGAGTTTATTGATCAATTAAAGCAGTTTAATGCAGATTTATCTGGTCCGATTGCGTTGCCAAGAAAAGATTCTAAATTTACTGTTAATAGGTCTCCTCATGTTGATAAAAAATCTCGTGAGCAATTTGAAATGAGAATTTCTAAGCGGTTAATTATTGTGCATAATCCTACTTCTACTATGATGAAGATGCTTGCAGATTTATCTTTTTCTGCTGGTGTAGAAGTGGATTTAAAGGTTAAGGAAGTTAATATTTAGGAAAAGGAAATGAAGAGAATAAATTCGCTTAGGAGAATTGGTTTGTTAATGACGAATGTTGGCCATACTGCTATGTATTTTGATAATAGTCGCATGGCTGTAACCTTATTGCATCTCAGCGAAACTTATATTATCGATATAAAAGGACAAGATAAATGTGGCTACAATTCAGTCATTTTGGGCACAGGAGATTTAAAAAAAATAGCAAAACCTCAGTTGGAATATTTAAAGAAAAAGGGTATAAATAGTAAATGTAAATTATACGAAAGTAGATTAACTGATCTATTCGGAATAGAGTGTGGTAAAAAGGTGGGGGTTAATCATTTTGTAGTTGGTCAATATCTTGACATTACGGGTTATTCTTTAGGCAAAGGGTTTGCTGGTGTGATGAAGCGGCATAACTTCAGTGGGCTTAGGGCATCTCATGGTGTTTCTATTGCTCATAGATCACAAGGTTCTACTGGTCAATGTCAAGATCCTGGTAGAGTATTCAAGGGGAAGAAAATGGCTGGTCATTTAGGTAATAGCAGAGTAACTGTACAGAATATGAAAATATTATCCATTGATTATGAAAATAGCATAATTGCTGTAAAGGGTAATAATGTTCCTGGGTTTAAAAACTCTTATGTTTTTGTGAGAGATGCAGTTAAAAAGCCTTTACATAAAGATGTTCCTTTTCCAGTAGGTCTGCTGTTGAATATGAGTGATGATGCTAATAATTTGGTGAGTTAGTTATGGAATGTGAATTAGTTGATCTATCTAATAATAATGTAGGTAGTGTTGAGCTTAATCCCTTGATATTTTCTGCCAAGCAAAAATTGAGTATTTTGCATGATATAGTGAGATGGCAATTAGCAAAGAGAAGAGTTGGTGCTCATAAAACAAAGGGTATCAGTGATGTTTCTGGTACAACAGCTAAGCCGTATGGTCAAAAACGTACCGGTAGGGCGAGACAGGGGAGCTTGCGATCTCCTCAGTTTAGAGGTGGTGGAATTATTTTTGGTCCTGTTGTGAGGAGTCATGCTTATTCTCTTAATAAAAAGGTACGTAAATTTGGTTTGAAAATTGCTTTATCTCTAAAATATTTAAATAATCAAGTTATTGTTCTTGATAGTTTAAATGTTGATGTGAAGAAAACATCTAAAATGTGTGAATATATTAAAAATTTTAAATTTTCTTCTTTTTTAATAGTTGGTGATTATGGAGATGATTTGTTACGTGCTGCTAAAAATTTGCATTATGTAGATTTAATCAAACCTATTGGGTTAAATGTTTTTGATATATTGAATCATGAATGCGTGATGTTAACAAAAGACACTTTAAAGCATCTTGAAGGTAGATTGTTATGATTAAATATAATAATATAATAAAATCTCCTGTAATCACAGAAAAGGCTTCTCTTTTAAGAGAGAAGTTTAATAAATACTCTTTGTATGTTTTTGTAAATGTAAATAAGCGTCAAATAAAATCGGCAATAGAGTCTTTATTTAATGTCAGAATTTCTTCTATAAATGTTATTAGAGTTAAATCTAAATATAGACGTTTCAGGGGTGTGGTTGGTTGTAAAAAACAGAGAAAAAAGGTTTATTTTTCTTTGGTAGATGGTCAAAAATTAGATATAATGAGCGTTTAATATGGGTATGAAACTTTTTAATCCTGTTACTCCGTCTTCTCGTGGGACTATATTAATAAGTAAAATTGGTTTATCAAAAGATAAGCCGGAGAAGTCTCTTGTATTTGGTAAGAAATCCAGTGGTGGAAGAAATAATCATGGTAGAATTACAACTCGTCACAGGGGTGGTGGTCACAAGAAGAAGTATAGAGTTATAGATTTTAAACGTAATAGAAGTGATCAGGGTATAGTTGAGAAAATAGAGTATGATCCAAATAGAAGTGGGTTTTTAGCATTAGTATCATATAAGGAAGATGATACTAAATCTTATATATTAGCTCCTCAAGGTATGAAGCCTGGTGATGTTGTGACAGCTGGAGATGATGCTGATATTTTACCAGGGAATTGTTTACTACTCAAGCATATACCTGTTGGTTCTTTCGTTCATAATGTTGAGCTGAAGCCAGGTAATGGTGCTGCGATTGCTAGAGCTGCTGGTTGTTATGCACAAATCGTTGGTCGTGATGGTCAATATGTTTTATTACGACTCAGGTCTGGTCAAATTAGGTTGATTTTATCTTCTTGCAAGGCTACTATTGGTGTAGTATCTAACCATGACCATAAGAATAGAAAGTTGGGTAAAGCTGGGAGAAGTAGGTGGCTTGGGATTAGACCTACTGTACGTGGAGTTGCAATGAATCCGGTTGACCATCCTCATGGAGGTGGAGAGGGAAAAACTTCTGGTGGTCGTCATCCTGTTACTCCTTGGGGTGTTGCAACAAAAGGAAAGAAAACTAGGAAAAAAAATAAATCTAGTGATAAGTATATAAAAAAATTGAAAGGTTAATTTATGAGTAGATCTGTATGGAAACCACCTTTTTTACACCCATCTGTACTAAGATTAGTTCAGAGAACTTTAAAAGAGGGTTCTATTAATAAGGTGATAAAAATTCATTCCAGGGCTTCTGTAATTCTTCCTAATTGTTTGGGTTTAAAGTTTGCTGTTTATAATGGTAAAGATTACATTCCTGTTAGTGTTGATAATCAGAATATGATAGGTCATAAATTTGGTGAATTTTCACCTACTCGTAAATTTACTGGGCACGGTGGTGATAAAAAGGCAACAAGAAGATAGGTAATTTATATGAAAAATAGGGATATAATAGTTGAGGCTGGTTCTAGGGTTTTAAGATCGACTCCTCGCAAATTGAATTTGGTTGCTGATTTAGTACGTAATAAAAAAGTTTCTTTTGCTAATGTACAATTAAGATTTTGTGAAAAAAAAGCTGCTGGTTTTATAATGAAAGTGTTGAATTCTGCAATTTCTAATGCTCAAAATAATTATGGATTGAACATTGATAATTTATATATAAAGGAAATTTTAATAGGTAAGTCCCTTACTTTGCGTAGAGTATATCCAAAAGCTATGGGTAGGGCTAATAGAATGAGTAAATTTTATAGTAATATTACTATAAAATTGAAAGAAATTGTATGATTTATAGAAATGGAAAGTTAATAAGGAAAGTGTAAAAATATGGGACAGAAGGTTAATCCTAAAGTATTTAGATTACAAGTAAATAGTAATACCTGGGATTCTGTTTGGTGTGCTACAGACGATTATAAGCAGAGATTGCATCACGATCTATTTATTCGCAGTTATATAAATGAATCCTTTAAGCATGCTGGTATTTCTAAAGTAATTGTAGAGCGTACAGTTAATTTAGTGTCTGTAATAATACATTCTTCTAAGCCTGGAGTGATAATAGGTAAGAAAGGTTTAGATGTTGAGAAGATAAAGCAAAAAATAGCTAAAAAAGTAGAAAGTAGTGTCGAAGTGAATGTAGTAGGAGTTAAAAAGTCTGAAATAGATGCAGTTTTAATATCAAGGAGTATTACACATCAGCTAGAAAAAAGGATTTCATGTAGAAGGGCGATGAAAAAAGCTATTCAAAATTGTTTGAAGATGAGTGCTGAGGGTATTAAAGTAAGTTGCTCTGGGCGTCTTGGCGGAGCTGAAATAGCTCGTACTGAATGGTACAAAGAAGGTCGTTTGCCTTTACACACTTTGCGTGCTAATATAGATTATGCTTTTTGTGAAGCGAAGACTATATGTGGTATTATAGGAGTTAAAGTTTGGGTTTATGTTGGTAGTTAAGGTATATTGAAATGTTTGTTCCCAAAAAGAGTAAATATAAAAAGGTATTTAAGGGGAGAATCAAGGGTAATGCTAAGGGTGGTAGCACGCTGTCTTTTGGAGATTATGGATTAAAAGCTATGGAAGTAGGTAAGGTTCAGTCTAAACATATTGAAACTGCAAGGCGCGTAATATCTAGAACGTTAAAACGCTCTGGTAAAGTGTGGATAAGAATTTTTCCTGATACCCCGGTTAGTAAAAAGCCAGCAGATGTACGTATGGGTAAAGGGAAAGGTAGTGTTGAATTTTGGGTATTTAAAGCTAAGCCCGGTAGGGTTTTGTTTGAAATTAGTAGTGATGTTCCCATGCATTTAGCAAGATTGGCGCTTGAAAAAGCGACTGCTAAGCTTCCTATGAAGTGTAAATTTATATCTAATCATAATTGAATGGAGTTGCAATGGATATAGTTAAATTTGAATCAGAATCTTCACAAGGATTACATGAACTTCTTGTGAATTTGAGGAAAGAATTTGTTAATTTGGCTTTTCAAAAAAAGCTGGGCCAGTGCAACAATTTTTCGCGTTTTAGCTTAATAAGAAAGAGCATAGCTCGTAGTCTAACTGTATTAAATAGAAGAAAGAGAGAGGGAAAAAATGCCTAAGAAGGTTTTTTGTGGTGTCGTAACTAATGCTGAATCTGATAAGACTGTAAAGGTTTCGGTGTTACAAGTGTATAAGGATAGGCTGTATAAAAAAGTTATTAAAAAATACAAGAAGTATACAGCACATGATGAGAATAATAGTTGCAAAAAGGGAGATAGGGTTTTAATACAGGAACATAAGCCTATTTCTGTTACTAAAAAATGGGTTGTTATCAATAGCTAAAAAGGAATAGGTATTTATATGATTCAAAAAAATACATTGTTAGAAGTAGCTGATAATTCTGGTGCGCGTGCAGTCCTTTGTATTGGCTTGTTAGGTGGTAGGAAATCTGCATCTGTAGGTGATACGGTTATTATATCTACTAAGTCTATTAACCCAAAAGGTAAAGTTGAAAAAGGAAAAGTATATAAAGCAGTTGTTGTTAGAGTAAAAAATAGTGTTAAGAAATCTGATGGTTCTGTAATTCGTTTTTCTAGCAATGCTGTGGTTTTAATTAATGATCAAGGTGAACCACTTGGCACTCGGGTGTTTGGTCCAGTAAAAAAGTTATTATCTGGTTCTTTTATGAAAATAATGTCATTAGCTGATGAGGTTTTATAATGAGTGCTAAAATAAAAAGTGGTGATGATATTATAGTTTTAACTGGTAAAGATAAGAGAAAAATTGGTAAGGTAATCAAAGTTATAATACGTGATGCTAAAAAGAAAGTAGTTGTTTCTGGAGTAAATGTGTGTAAGAGACATACTAAACCAAGAGCTGGTAGTGGTGGTGGTATATTGAATAAAGAGTTAGCTATTGATGTATCCAATGTTGCAATATTGGATCCTAAGTGTAAAACTCCAACTAAAGTAGGATTTAAGATTATAGATGGTAGAAAAGTGCGTTTTGCAAAAGTTTCTGGAGAAGTGATAGATTAGGTTGATATGTTTAAACAATTGTATAAAGATAATATAGTAAAATCCTTAAAGGATAAGTTTAATTACGGCAATGTAATGCAAGTGCCTAAACTTGTCAAGGTGTGTATCAATATGGGTGTTGGAGATGCTGCTACGGACAATAAAGCGATAAATGAGCCACTTGATAATCTACATTTGATTGCTGGGCAAAAGCCTGTGTTAACCTTTGCAAAAAAATCTATTTCTGGTTTCAAAATTAGGAAAGGTGCAACTGTAGGTTGTAAAGTGACTTTGCGTAGAAATAAAATGTATGAATTCTTAGAAAGATTAATATATATTGCTTTGCCAAGGGAAAAAGATTTTAGAGGGTTTAGTGTGAAGCAATTTGATGGTCATGGTAATTTTTCCTTTGGTATCAAGGAGCATATATCATTTTTAGAAATAGACTATGATAAAATAAGTAAAATTAGAGGTATGGATATTAATATTATAACAAGTGCAGTTAGTGATAAGGAAGCAAAGGAATTATTACTGGCTCTTAAATTCCCTTTTTTTGATAATTGAGAGAAAATATATATGGCAAAAAAATCCATGATACAGAAGAATCTTCGTAGAATAAAGTTATGCGATCAGTATAGGGAGAGAAGGGAAGAATTAAAATCTATAATGAATAATAAGGATTTATCTATTGTAAAAAGATTTGCAGCTCAAAGTAAGCTGATTAAAAAATTGCCTAGAGATTCTTCTAAAATCAGAATTAGGAATAGATGCGCTTTAACTGGTAGGCCGAGAGGGGTATATAGAAAATTTGGTTTATGTAGGATTGTTTTACGTGATTTGTGTTCTTTTGGACAAGTTCCAGGGGTTACAAAATCTAGTTGGTAAATGTGATATAAGGAGTGTAATAGTGTCGTTATCTGATAGTATTGGTGATTTTTTAACAAGAATACGTAATGCTCAATTGGCAATGCATAGGGAAACAAGAGTCCTATTCTCGAAAGTGAATTCTTCTATATTGAAGATCTTAAAAGAGGAAGGGTATATTCTTAATTATAAAAAGCAAGAGAGTGATAGTGTCCCTTCGCTTGTTGTGCAGTTGAAGTATTATGATAAATCACCTGTGATTAATGATATAGCTAGGGTATCAAAGCCCGGTTGTCGTTATTATTCTAAGTGTAAGGACATTTCTAAAGCATATAATGGTCTTGGAATTTTTATTATATCTACGCCGAAAGGAGTGATGACCGATTATAATGCACGTAGATTAAAAGTTGGTGGAGAAGTTTTGTGTCGTGTATTTTAAATGATAGGAGAAATGTATGTCTCGTATAGGTGCTGCACCTATCAATATTCCTGCTGATCTTTCAGTTGAATATAATGATGGTAGGGTATTAATAAGAAGTGTTAGGGCAGAAAAAGAGCTGAACTTGTGTAGTGGCATTCTGTGTCAGATAGTTGATAATCAATTGTTACTTTCTGTTGATCAAGGCAGGGATGATTATGATAAAATAAAATCTATATGGGGCACTTATAGAAGTAATATTAATAACATGATTAACGGTATGGTTAATGATTTTTCTGTTGATCTTGAGATTAATGGTGTAGGGTATAAAGCAGAATGTGATGATAAGTATTTGACTTTATATCTTGGTTATAGTCATAATATTAAGTATAAAGTGCCTAAAGACGTTGAGATTAAGTGTATAAAGCCAACTCATTTAGTGATTCGCGGTATGGATAAGCAAAAAGTCTATATGGTGGCTTCTGATATATGCAAAATTAGAAAATATGATCCTTATAAAGGTAAGGGTATTGTAATAAAAGGCAAATTTATGCTGCGTAAGGTTGTAAATAAAAAGAAGTAATTAAAATGAAAAGATTGTATAATTTTTTAAGTAGCTATGAAAAAAGGAAACTTCGTAATAGAGCGAAGCTCGATAAGAGCGCTGGGCGTTTACGTATATCCATATTTAAGTCTAATAAACATTTTTACGTTCAGTTGATTAACGATGCAAAAGGAACAACCCTAGCTTCTGCTTCTACTTTGGATGATAAAATTAGGAATGTATGTAAAGGTAGGGTCAATGCTGAAACTATAAAACAGGTTTCTTCTTTAGTGATTGAGCGTCTGCCTAGTACAAAATTGGAGCAGCGGTTCGTCTTTGATCGGGGGGCATATAAGTATACAGGATTGATTTCTCAATTTGCTGAAGCTTTAAGAAGCTCTGGATTTGAATTTTAGAAGGTTTGAAGTATGGCTGTAAAGAATTTACAAAATAATAATGATTTATCAGAACTTTTGGTTTCAGTCCGAAGGGTAACAACGGTTACTAAAGGTGGTAGAAGATTTTCATTTTCAACTTTGGTTGTTGTTGGTGATGGTAAGGGTAGGGTAGGATGTGGAATAGGTAAACACGCAGAGGTTGCTGAAGCAAGAGTGAAAGCTGTAAATGCTGCAAAGAAGTCGATGATTAGGGTGTACTTACGTGAAGGTAGAACTTTACATCATGATATTAAAGCTAAATTTTGTTCTGGTGAGATAGTTTTAAGAGCTGCAAGAACTGGAACAGGTATTATTGCTGGTGGAGCAATGAGGTCGGTTTTTGAGGTATTAGGTATAAAGGATGTGGTAGCTAAGTCTACTAGATCAAATGATCCTCATAATATTATATGTGCAGTATTTAAGGCTTTTGATGTTATGTTATCTCCTCGCCAAGTGGCAGGTAAGAGGGGTAAAAAGATTAGTGAGATAGTTGGAAATAGGTAAAGTATGAATGATGCTGTAAAATTAAATTCTGTATTTACCAAATTATCTAAGAAAAAGAAGCCTAAATTATTAGGTAGAGGTATTGGTTGTGGTAAAGGTAAAACATCCGGTAGGGGGCATAAAGGGCAGAAAGCGAGAAGTGGCGTTTCTATAAATGGTTTTGAAGGTGGACAGCAGTCTATATATACTCGTTTACCTAAAAGAGGTTTTAAGCCTATACGCAAAAACTTATACTCTATATTTAATGTTGGTGATGTACAGTGCTTAATGGAAGCTAAAAAAATAGTCAAGGATTCTATAATAGATAAGGAGCTACTGCATAAATTAGGTTTTATCAGATCTGTAAAAAGTAAAATCAAACTTCTTAATAAGGGTAAATTAAGCGAGAAATTTGTGTTTCATGTTGATTTTGCATCAGAAGCTGCAAAAAGATCTGTAGCTTCAGTTGGTGGTAGTGTAGAAATACTATCATGAATTATGAACAGTAAATTTGCATTTGATAGTTTGGGTTCTACGTTATTATATAAAACTGATTTACTAAAGCGCATATTTTTTACGCTGATGGCTTTAGTTTGTTATCGTTTAGGCACTTATGTTCCTATTCCTGGAATTAATCTTGATATAATCAATGATATATTTCCAAAAGAGAGTTCTGGTATTTTTGGAGTATTTAATTTATTTTCTGGTGGCGCTTTAGCTAGAATGACGATCTTGGCGTTAAACGTTATGCCATACATAGTTGCATCCATAGTTATGCAATTATTGTCTTCTGCCGTTAAAGGAATCAATGAAATTAAAAATGACGGAGAGTTAGGACGTCGAAAGATGAACTCTTATATACGCTATATGACTATAATGTTTTGTATCTTTCAATCAATTACGATCTTAATAGGGTTAGAAAGAATGAATAGAGAAGGGGTATTAGTTGTAGTTGAACCTGGTATTATGTTTCGTACTATAGGTGTCTTTAGCCTTTTAGGTGGAACTATATTTTTAATATGGCTTGGTGAGCGGATCAGTGTGAGCGGTATAGGCAATGGTATCTCATTAATCATTTTTACTGGCATAACATCTGAATTACATAATGCTTTATCATCTCTGCTAACATTAAATAAAAATGGTAGTATGTCGTTTTTCATTACCCTTTTTGTTATAGCATTGTTTTTTTTACTGCTCCTTTTAGTCATTTTTACAGAATCTTCTTATAGAAAGGTAATTGTTCAATATCCCAAAAAACAGTTTAAAAAATTACATAATGATGATTTTACTTACATTCCATTGAAGATCAATTTATCTGGTGTAATACCAACTATTTTTGCTAACGCAATTTTATTAACGCCTATTTCAATTGCAAATTTCTATAAAGGTCATGCCATTGCTGATTTTATTTTAAACTACTTTATGGCAAATAAAGTGATGTACATTATAACTTACTTAATACTCATAGTACTTTTTAATTTTTTCTATACCAATTTTATATTTAATCCAGAGGAAAATGCTGATTTTCTTAGGAAAAATGGTGGTTTTATTCCTGGTAGAGGGCCTGGAAAACATACTTCTGATTATCTTCAAGATATAGTTTTTAAATTAACATTTATTGGGTCTGCGTATTTGGTGGTAATATGTACTATACCTGAAATTATGAGGTATCATTATGATATACCATTTATTTTTGGTGGGACGAGCTTGCTGATTATAGTTAACGTTATTACTGATACTATTATGCAAGTACAATCTTATGTTTTTTCAAATAGGTACGATAGTTGGATAAAGAAATATGAGTCTAAAACAAGGAGACTAAAGTGATTATTACAATTTTTGGTCCTCCTGGCTCTGGTAAGGGTACTCAGTCCAGTTTGTTAATAGCAAAGTATAATTTTAAATTAGTTTCAGTAGGAGATTTATTAAGGAATATTATATCTAGTGGGAGTAAATTAGGTAAAGAAATAAAGGATACTGTTGAATCTGGTAATTTAATTCAAGATGAAGTTATATGTAAATTATTGTGTGACCAGCTTGCATTAATAGATGGTGATTTTTTGTTAGATGGTTTTCCAAGAAATTTAAATCAAGCTCATTTTTTAACTCAAGTTTTGCAAAAAAGATGCAATAGGGATGTTGATCTTGTAATTGAGTTGCAGCTTGACGATAATATTGCAATTGATAGATTAAAAGATCGTCTTACTTGTTTGGATTGTAAAAGTATATATAGTATATCTTCTTTTAAAAATACTACTTGTGCTAAATGTAAAAGTACGAGATTGGAGAAGAGAATTGATGATGCTAATATGCTTGCAATTAATAAGAGGATAAGAGAATATCATTTTCAGATGAAGGGTTTGCGCGAGTATTATAAGGGCAAGTTGTTAACAATTAACGCTAATTTGAGTGTTGATAGAGTAATGCAAGAGATTGAAAGTAAAATTTCTTGTAATTTGATTTGACTATAAGTTGTTTTATGGTATAAATTAAGAGTTATTATTAATAAAGTATCGAGGTATCAGTGGCACGTATTGCAGGCATAAATGTTCCAGTGAAGAAGTGTATTTCTTTTGCATTAACTTATATACATGGTATAGGTATTACTACTGCGAATATAATTTGTCGTAGCTGTAAAATTGATGAGCGTAAGCGTGTTTCAGAATTACAAGATGAAGATATAGAGAAAATTAGTAGTTTTATTAGGCAAAGATATGTCATAGAGGGTGAGCTCAGAAAAAAAGTGGCTATGGATATAAAATCTTTAATGGAAATCGGTTGCTATAGAGGATTAAGGCATAGAAAAGGTTTGCCTGTGAGGGGACAAAGAACCCATACTAATGCTAAAACTCGTAAAGGCAGATCTAAATTGCCTGTTGCTGGGAAAAAATAAAATTTGTTATTATCGTGAGTTTTTATGAAAAAAGTTAAAACGGTTGGTAAGAATACAAAAAGGTTTATTACTGGTATTGTCCATATTCGTGCAACTTTTAATAATACTTTTGTAAATGTGACTGATGTTTGTGGTAATACGCTTTACCAGACTTCTGTTGGTGCATGTGGTTTTTCTGGTTCGAGAAAATCCACACCTTATGCTGCAGGTAAGGTTGCCGATTCTGCTGCGAAGAAAGTAATAGAGAGATTTGGTATGAAGGTTGTTTCTGTAATAATTCGTGGTCCTGGTTTTGGTGCAGAAGCTGCAGTTAAAGCACTTCGGAATTGTGGATTGACTGTCACTTCAATTGCAGATAAAACGGCGATACCTCATAATGGGTGTAGATTAAGGAAAAAAAGAAGAGTATAGGATATTTGGAAGGTTTTTGTATGTATTATAGTGATAGTGTTTCTTTCTGTGGAAATTTAGATAGATTAACTAAGCCTAATGCGATTAAGGTAATATCAGGTGATTCAAGTAAAAAAAGTGATATAGTTCTAGAACCTTTGGAAAGTGGTTTTGCTTTAACGTTGGGTCATGCATTAAGGCGTGTAATGTTGTCTTCTCTTTGCGGTAGTGCTGTTTATGGAATAAAAATTGAAGGCGTGAATCATGAATTTACTTCGATCCAAGGAGTTAGGGAAGACATAACTGATATAGCATTAAATATGGGCATGTTGAGATGTAAGCTAAATAACACGTCTAATAAGTGCTTAAATTTGAGCGCTAAAGGGCCTTGTCAAGTATTAGCTGGAATGATAGAAACTGATGACCAATGCTCTATTGTTAATAAAGATTTGGTGATATGTACACTAGGTCAAGATGTGGAGCTTAACATTACTATATATGTTGCTAGTGGAAAAGGTTATCTTTCTGTAAATAAATATAAAGAAAATGAATTTTTAAAGTCTATGAATGAACAAGATTTAATTGGTTTTATTCCAGTTAATGCTTTATATAGTCCTGTTGAGAGGGTTTCGTATAGAGTAGAGAATAGTCGTGTTGGTCAAGTTACTGATAAAGATAAGCTGATATTGTCAATTGAAACTGATGGTACAATCTCTCCAAGTCAAGCTGTTGACTATGCTGCAAGAATATTACAGGAGCAACTTCAGCCTTTTATTAGTTCTGATATTAGTTATAAGAAATCGCAGGTTTCTTTGTCTAGTGGTGCTAAAGATTTGGGCTATGATCCTGTTCTATTGCGTAAAGTAGATGAAATGGAATTATCTGTTAGATCTCATAACTGTCTGAAAAATGAAAATATCACTTATATAGGTGATCTTGTGCAAAAGACGGAAGTTGAAATGTTAAGAACTGCTAATTTTGGCCGAAAGTCTTTGAATGAAATCAAGGCAATTTTAAATAATTCAGGTTTGTCTTTGGGTATGAATATACCAAATTGGCCGCCTAAGGATATAGATGAACTGGCTAAACAACATACTGATGAGGATTAGGTAGTATATGAAACATGGAATAAAGAAAAATAAACTGTCTCGTTGTACCGAGCATAGGTTATCAATGTTAAAGAATCTATCTATCTCGTTAATTAATCATGAGCAGATTGTAACTACTTTACCAAAGGCTAAAGCACTTCGTCCATATGTGGAAAAGTTTATTACAATTGCTAAGAATAACGATTCTTTACATGGTAGAAGGCTTTTGCTTTCACGTCTTCATAATAGTAAGTTAGTAGTTGATAAATTATTAAGCGTTCTAGCTAATCGTTATCAAGACCGTAAAGGTGGATATTCTAGAATAATAAAATTTGGTACTCGAAAGGGTGATTGCGCTCCAATGGCAGTGATAGAGCTAGTTGATAGAGATATTTCAGCAAAAGGTGAGATTTATAGTAAAAATAAAAAAGGAAGCAAAGTAGTTACACAAAGCTAATTATTCTTTTTATGGTAAGTAGGTTACGCTATTTTGTAGGTTACTTTGGAGAATTGTTAGTTTCGATATATTTAAAGCTGAAATTCTATAATGTTATAAAACGTCGCTTCCGTTGTAAGTTGGGTGAAATTGACTTAATTGTATCTAAAAAAAAGGAGCTGATTTTTATAGAAGTTAAAACAAGTTTATTTGGAAAAGAAGTACCGATATCTCATTTTCAGTGTCAGTCTATTATAAATTCTTCTAAATATTTCTTAAGTAAAAATCTTGATTTTTTAGATTATTCAGTCAGATATGATTTATGTTTTCTTTCCTTAAGGAGAAGACCTATTTATATAAAAAATGCTTGGATTGAGGAATGGTAGCTTAAATAACTTAGATTTACTAGAATAGGTAATTTAATATGAAAAACAATAATTTAGTTTCATCTTATGCTAGAGCACTGTTTCATGTCTCAGGAAGCAGATTAGGTATTATAAGAAAAGAAGTAGAATTTTTGTTAGCTTTTTTTAAAGATCAAAGTGATGTTTTTGTGTATCTATCTCATCCTATGGTTTCTCTTTTGCACAAAAAAGAAGCGATACTTTCTATAAATAAGAACTTGAGTGAAAACTTAGTCAAATTTATTATGGTTACACTTGCAAACAAGCGCTCCCGTTTATTAATCCTTATATTAGAAAAATTCTTAAATCTTGTAAGGGAAAGTGAAAACGAATTGGAAATTACTATAAAATCAGCAGAGGTTTTAAAGAAACCTGATATAAAAATAATTACTGAATCTTTGAACTTTCTTGGTAAAATAATAAAAGTCAGTAATGTGGTTGATCCTTCTATACTAGGTGGCTTCGTAGTTAGGTATGGTTTTAACTTGATTGATGCTTCGCTTAAGAGTTATTTGGATAGATTGGTTGATTTGAGTAAAATGGAAATGTTGAAAATAAGGAATTGTATATGAAGAATAGCATAAATGCCTCTGAAGTAGTAAACATAATAAAAGAGAAGGTTGAGACATTTGATAATCCTATAAAACGAGAAAATATAGGTGAAGTAATTTCAGTAACGGATGGTATCACATTGGTCTATGGGCTGGAAAAAGCAAAGTTTGGTGAAAAGGTATCTTTTGCAAGCGGTGTAGAAGGAATAGTTCTTGATTTAGATCATGATACAGCTGGAATAGTTGTGCTTGGCAATGACCGTGATGTAAAAGAAGGGGACGTTGTAAAATGTAGTGGCGACGTTGTACAGGTGCCTGTAGGTCATGAATTATTAGGGAGAGTTGTAAATGCATTAGGCGATCCTATAGACGATGGCGGAGAAATTAGAGCCAAGAACAAAATGTATATAGAATCTAAAGCGCCAGGTATTATTGACCGTAAATCTGTGCATGAACCTCTGCAGACAGGAATTAAAATTATAGATTTGTTGATTCCTATAGGTAGAGGGCAACGTGAATTAATTATTGGCGATAGACAAATTGGTAAAACCACTATTGCGATTGATACTATTATCAATCAGAAGAAGATTAATGATGAGGTAAACGAAAATCAAAAAATTTACTGTGTTTATGTTGCTATTGGACAAAAAATTTCGACGGTAGCAAAAGTGGTGAATAAGCTAAAAGAAAGTGGAGCATTAGAGTATACAACCGTAGTTGTGGCTAGCGCATCTGACTGCGCGCCTATGCAATTTTTAGCACCTTATACCGGTTGCACTATTGGAGAATTTTTCCGTGATAATGGAATGCATTGCTTGGTGGTATATGATGATTTATCTAAGCATGCTGTGGCATATAGGCAGATGTCCTTATTGCTCAGACGTCCTCCTGGTCGTGAAGCTTATCCTGGAGATATATTCTATGTACACTCTCGCTTGCTTGAAAGAGCTGCTAAAATGTCTGATGAAAAAGGACAGGGATCTTTGACTGCTTTGCCGATTATTGAGACTCAGGCTGGTGATGTATCTGCATATGTTCCAACTAATGTGATTTCAATTACCGATGGACAAATTTTTCTTGAGTCTGAATTGTTTCACAAAGGATTTCGCCCTGCAGTGAATATAGGTTTATCGGTTTCTCGGGTTGGCTCTGCTGCACAATTGAAATCTGTGAAAAAAGTTGCTGGTTCTATAAAGCTGAGTTTGGCCCAATATAGAGAACTGGAAGACTTTGCTAAATTTGGTTCTGATCTTGATGCTACTGTTCAATTGTCCTTAAACAAAGGTAAATACCTTATTGAATTATTAAAGCAAAAACAGTATTCACCTATGCAAATAGAAGAGCAAGTATTGCTTATGTATATCTTTTCTAATCTGTATGGTCAATTAAATAAGGTACAGGTGAGCAACATCAATAGGTTCGAGTGTGATCTTATCAATTATTTTCAAACTGTTCACCCTGGAGTTTTAAAAAAGTTGTCGGGTGACATGAATGATGATATAAAAGATGATATTCTTGGTATTGTGAGTGATTTTGTCACTCAATTTAATTGCGTTTAGGCGGTGATTATGACTTCATCCATTGTTAACAAGTTTCCTATTACAAGGGAAGGTTTTGAGAGTATGCAAGTCGAACTTGAGAAATTAAAGGAAGAAAAGCCTTCTATCATACAGGCTATTTCTGATGCTCGTGATCAAGGCGATTTATCCGAAAATGCAGAATATCATGCAGCACGGGAGAGATTAAGTTTTATTGAAGGCCGTATAATTGAGGTAGAAAGTAAACTTTCACATGCAGAAGTGATAGAAGTAAAAAATTTGTCTGGTGATACAGTAATGTTTGGTGCAACTGTTACGGTAAGCATGTTAAATGATGATAACAGTGAAATTGAATATGTTTATAAGATTGTAGGTGGATATGAAGCTGATGCTTCAAAGCAGTTGATCTCTACGGATTCACCACTCGGTAGTGCTTTAATTGGCAAAAAAGTTGGTGAGTATGTGGAAGTGATAGTGCCAAATGGAGAGAAATTGTATAAAATAGTTAAGATTGAGTTTAAGTAAATCATGGTACAAGTAACTTATCCTTCAATTAGTCTACCCGGTATTTCTTCTGTGGAAGATGTATTGAGGGATGCTAGTTCTGGTAAATTATTCATTTTAGTTGACGATGAAAACAGAGAGAATGAAGGTGATTTGGTTATTTTAGCTGAAAAGGTGAAACCAGAACATATTGCTTTTATGGTTAGGTATGGCACTGGTATTGTGTTTTTAGCTATGACAAAGTTTTACATGAATAAACTTAACCTTGAATTTATGAAGAGAAGTAATGTAGATGAAGCACTTATTCCTCACACTGCATTTACTACGTCAATCGATGCTCGTTATGGTATTACAACGGGTGTTTCTGCTCATGATAGAACGCATACGATACTTACCGCTATTGATGGAAAAAGTACTAAGGATGATATTATTACCCCTGGTCATGTTTTTCCTATTATTGCAAGTGAGGGCGGGGTTTTAGCACGCAACGGTCATACTGAGGCAAGTGTTGAGATAGCAAAATTGGTTGGATCTAGTCATGCGGCTGTAGGGTGTGAATTAGTGAATGATGATGGCTCTATGATGCGCTTACCCCAGTTGCTTGAATTTGCTGAACAACACAAAATTAAGTTAACTACCATCGATAAACTTATCAGTTACGTTCAAAATTTAAACTAGCGTTTATAAATTCGTATAGTTTAAATGTTAAAATGTAAAATTCCTAAAAGTTATACAAACAAGGAACTTCCATGTCTAGGCTTTTTGTTTTACTATTTTTCTTCGTATACTGTAATAGCGCTTACTCTGTTAGTATTATTAGAGATAGTGAAGTGGAAGCGGTAGTGAAGGATCTAGCGCAACCTTTATTTTCTGCTGCGGGTATTGATAATGATAAAATAAAAGTTTTTATAGTTGATGATAGATCGATTAATGCTTTTGTAATTAACAATAATAGCATTTTCATTCATTTAGGGCTTTTACAATATTCGACTGAACCTTATGTTTTACTTGGTATATTAGCACATGAAATTGCTCATATATCTGCTGGTCATGTATTACAAATGAGTAGTGCTGTAGGTTATTTTCAATCAATAGCAATGATTAGTTATATGGTAGGATTAGTTTCTAGTATTGTTATTAACCCTCAGGTTGCGAGTGCAATCTTGCTTAGTGGTGTAACGCTTAGTTCGAGGTTGTTTTTTAACTCTTCTCAAGAGCAAGAGAGTGTAGCAGATAGCTATGCTTTAAGATACCTTGATGAATCTGGCTATGATAATTCGGGTATGAAAGAGATTTTTGACTATTTTAAGAGTATTGAGCATGAAAACACTGAAGAGTATTTCCGCACTCACCCACTTAGTGATAAACGTATATTTGCTGTACAGAATTATAAGGTTAAAAATAATATAAAACCAATCCTTGCAGATAAGTTGTTGAAGTTTGAGCGTATGGTTGCAAAGTTAGACTCTTTTTTTACCCCTATTTATGTATTATCTAATAAATATGAAGATAATTCTAAGTATGTAAATGCTGTAATTCATTATAGGCAAGGAAAGATAGAAAAGGCTATTGCTAAAGTTGATTTATTGATTCAAGAGTCACGCAATGATCCTTATTTATATGAATTAAAAGCGGAGATGTTATACAAAGCTGGAAATTTAAGTGAAGCAATAAAAATGTATGAAGAATCACTTAGATATTTATCTGAGAAGAATAACTATTTAGTGAAACTTGCGTTATCTCATACTTTATTATTACACGGTGAAATAGAGAAGGCAATTTTTTACCTAGAGCAGGTTGCAAGCGTAGAAACAAATAACGCCTTTGTCTGGAAGTATTTAAGTATTGCATATAAACGTAGCGCTGATATGGCAATGTATTATTTTGCTTTGACGAAAAAGGCTTGTATTGAAGGTAATTTAGAGAAATTTATGAAGTACGCTGAGTTAGCTATTAAAACGTATCCGTTCAGAGGTGTGGCAAGGATAAAAAACAATTGACATAATATATTAAAGTAGTAATAACACAAAATGTTGATAGTAAAGTAAGGCTAGATGCTTCAATTGTTGATCAGTATTGTAGAGTTATGTAAAAACTTAGAGCAGAAAGTAGCAAAGATTGAAGAAAAAAATAAAATCTTAGAAATAGAGAATGCTGAACTAAGAGAGAGACTCGGCTTAAACTCAAGGAATTCATCTTTACCAAGTTCAAAAGAGCTGTACAAAATAAAAAAAGACACACCAGAAGATAAGTCAGAGGGCGGCAGGAAGATAGGTGGTCAAGTTGGACATAAGGGGAATTGCCGAGCTAAAATGGAAGCAGATGAGGTGGTGAAGGTAGAGTTACCAAATAGATGCGAGTGTGGTGAAGAAATCGCAATATCGGAAAAACCATATGTCTATCAAAAAGTTGATTTACCAGAAATTAAGCCTTACGTAGTTGAGTATCAATTAGAACATGGTCGCTGTCGTAAATGCGGAAAAAGAAGGAGTAGCAAATTACCAGAAGGAGTTACACCGGATACCTTTGGTCCTAGAGTTAAGTCAGTAGTTGCATCACTAAGTGGGTTTTATAAGAATTCAAAGCGAGAAATAGCGAATATTATGAAAGACATCTTTAACATGAGTATAAGTGTTGGTAGTGTGTCCAATAGTGAAGCAAGGGTTTCGTCAAAATGTAAAGAAGCCTATGAACAAATAGAGGAAGAAATAAAAGCAAGCGAAATTTTGCATATTGATGAAACCAGTCACTACAACAAAGGCAAATTGGGATGGTGCTGGATGTTTGCCAACAATAAAGCAAGTCTTATGAAGTTAGCAGATACAAGAGGAATGAAATTTTTAAAGAATAGTGCATTTTGTGATTACAAAAACCTGGTAATTACTGACAGATATGCAGTTTACAACCACTTCAGTGATGAAAAACGACAAATTTGTTGGGCTCACTTATTGAGAAATTTCGAGAGGTTATCTCATAGTTGGAATAGTGAAGTAATGAGACTTGGCCATTGTTTAAAAGACGCAGCTAATGGATTGTTTGTATTAAAAAACGCTTTGTCAGAAAATGAAATTAGTATTTCAAAGTTCACTAAGCAAGCTAAAGAATTACGAAGATACATACAGTACTGCATGATAAAAATATCTTATATACTTGAAGCAAAAGGAGCTTCACGAACGGTAAAGGGTATTATAAAATCCGAGTCAATGATGTGGACATTTTTGGATGACCCAGAGAATATTCCATTAACGAATAACCATGTTGAGCGACAGATACGGCATTATGTTGTCTATCGTAAGAATTCATATTTTGCACAGTCAGAGCGAGGGAATAGATTTCTTGAGCGGATAATTTCGTTGTATCTGACTTGGAAACAAAAGGAATTAAACCCTTTTCAAAACCTGCTAGCTGTTGTTTCTTAAACCACACCTCTGAACGGATACATTAAAACTTTACCGAAAGATAGCTCTTGCTTGCTGCAAATTGAGGATATGAAGGAACAATACACACAAAAACACACTTATTTTTAGATTATCTTTCCCCACACTTATTCAACGTCTCTCTTACTTCATCGCTTATATTGGGTATAATTTTCGTTATAATCGTTTTGGCACCAAAAAATACACCACAAAACATACCTAAGGCAAAGAGAGCTGGCCATGGCATTCTACCAAATATTGCAAGCAAAGCTGCACCTATTATGACTACAGTCATAAGTGGCCCACCTATTCCCCAAATATAACCAATAATATTGCATATTACTTGGGCAGTTGTATCATCTATATCATTAGCAGCATTTGCGTAATCTGAAAAAGAGAGAAACAGCACTATATATAAAGCATTAAAAAGTTTTTTTATTATATAGCTCATTCTTTTGCCTCCAAATAATAAACTAGTGTGAATCTAAATTTATATATATATTTATTTTAAGGTAAAACTTATAATTTGTCCATAAATAAGTGTTGCTACATAAATAGCCCACCATTGATGTTAAGCACATGCCCCGTTATATATTTTGCTTCGTCGCTTGCTAAAAACAATACCCCTGCTGCTATTTCTTCTCCTGTTCCCGTTCTTTTCATTGGAATATTATCTAATATTTTTTCTTTTTGTTTTTCATTTAAAACTTCAGTCATCTTAGTATCTATAAACCCAGGAGCAATGCAATTTACTGTTACACCACGACTTGCAACTTCTTTTGCTATAGATTTGCTCATAGCTATTATTCCAGCTTTTGATGCTGCATAATTTACTTGCCCGGCATTTCCTGTCAATCCTACTATTGAGGAAATATTTATGATTCTTCCCCAATTATTTTTAATGAATTTCTTGCATGCTTCTCTATTTAGCTTAAATGTGGAGGTCAAATTAATGTCAATCACCTTTTGCCATGCTTCATCTGTCATTCTCAACAATAAGCTGTCTTGTGTAATTCCTGCATTGCATATGAGTCCATCAAAGCCTTTCATCAACTCACTTGCTTTATTTATTAGTTGATTTACCTCTTCAGGATTTGATAAGTTGCAAGGAAGTACGTGAATGTTTTTTTCATATTTTTTAGCAACTTCTTCGAGTATTTCTTTTTTTGTACTAGAAATACATAAAGTTGCTCTGGCCTTATGCATAATTTCTACAATTGCCTGGCCTATTCCGCCTGATGCACCAGTAATCAGAAATTTCTTATTCTCTAATCCAAACATAATAATTTTTATTTGTTCCAGCTCTTAACAGAATATTAAAAGACTTGCAATAGATTTTTTTCATAACTTTCATTTAATAGAAGCTTCTTGACAAATCTTGTATTTATTGGCGAAATTATGGCGGCTGCATGCCTTTTTTATTTTTTCTACATTCGGCCAGATCGCGCTTATTTAAAGCGTTAGCACATTATCAATTACAGTAATAAAATTAGCACCATGTGGATTCTTTTGCCTTTTTTTGATTGGTAAATTTCTTAACACTTATAGCTAAAGTAATTTAAGAGAGCCAGCGCGTGACTAGTTCTTATTACTTGATCAGTCTTCTGGATCCCAGTGTCTGGGCACTGGGATGACAGGAGTGTGAGATAAGGCTACATTCATACTCCAACAGGTATGACGGTGTCATTCCAGCACTTGATGCTGGAATCCAGAAGTCTTTACTACAAATAAGCATATTGAGCACAAAATTATGCTAAAACACAACGTTTTTGGTGAGATTATGGACAAACTGGATTCCAGCCTCATGCGCTGGAATGACATCATAGAGGTCATTGAGATGACAGGAAAGAATACTTGAATGACAATAGGGACACTAGAATGAAAGGGAAAGAGGCTATTTAATTGTGCTGAATTTTACAAAATTTATTACTCCTGCCTGACAAATTTATTAGAATAGTATGTATATTAGTGAAAATCCGAAAAAAATGCAAGAAAAGTTAATATATTACTTTAGCCAAAGCAACTGTGAAGGCAATGCAGCAATGAGAAATCTACTAGGAGGGAAGGGAGCAAATCTGGCAGAGATGTGTAACATTGGCATTCCTGTTCCACCTGGTTTTACAATTTCCACTGCTGTTTGTCAGGCCTATTGTCAAGATAATGAATTGTCTTGTGATCTACGTAACGAGATAAAAAACTACATGGCGATGCTCGAAAGTGACATCGGTTGTAAATTCGGGGATTCAAATAATCCTTTATTAGTTTCCATACGCTCTGGTAGTGTGAATTCAATGCCGGGCATGCTTGATACTATTTTAAATGTTGGTCTAAATGATGAAACCGTTGTTGGTCTTGCAAAAAAAAGTGGCGAACGTTTTGCTTACGATAGCTACTGCCGTTTCATCATGATGTACTCGAATGTTGTACTACAGCTTGACCACAACCTATTTCAAGACATTATTGATAGTGAACAGCAAAAAAGTGGAGCAAAAAGCTTAGCTGATCTTAATGTTGATGTTTTAAAGGGGATTGTTAATGATTTCAAAGATGTAGTATATGAGAAAATAGGAAAAAATTTCCCGCAGAACGTTGAAGAACAGTTACTCAATTCAGTAAATGCAGTGTTTTCTTCTTGGCAAAATGATAGAGCTTTTTCCTATAGAAAAATAAATAATATTCCTGAAAACCTTGGAACTGCAGTTAATGTACAAGCAATGGTTTTTGGTAATCTGAATGATAATTCAGCAACTGGTGTGATATTTACAAGGAATCCTTCAACTGGAGAAAAAAAGCTTTTTGGTGAGTTTTTAGTTAATGCTCAGGGTGAGGATGTGGTTTCTGGTGTTTATACTCCTATGCCAATTGACGGGGAGCAAGAAAGTACCATGGAGAAGTTGCTACCAAGTGTCTACCGAGAATTATGCGCGGTATGTGAAAAACTTGAAAGGCATAATAAGGACATGCAGGATATCGAATTTACTGTACAGGACGGTAAGTTATGGATTTTGCAGACTAGGTCTGGCAAGCGCACAGCCGAAGCTGCTATTCGCATAATAGTTGATATGGTAGAAGAAGGAGCGATTACAAAAGAGGAAGGAATATTGAGAATTGATCCAAAAACTTTTGACAATTTATTGCATCCAGTTCTTGATGTTAAAATCGATCAAGAAGTAATAGGCAAAGGACTGCCAGCTTCTCCAGGTGTTGCTTCTGGATATGTAGTATTCAGTGCAAGTGATGCTGAAAAAGCTGCAGAGCAGGGTAAAAAAGTAATTTTGGTAAGATCAGAGACGAGCCCTGAAGATATTAATGGAATGAATGCTGCAAGTGGAATAGTAACAGCGAGGGGAGGTATGACCTCCCATGCCGCTGTTGTAACTCGTGGAATGGGTAAACCATGTATTTGTAGTCTAAGTGGACTTTATATTGATAAAGATGAAAAATTTCTTTCTATGGGGGATATAAAAGTAAATAAAGGTGAACCAATCACCATCGACGGAGGAACAGGAGAGGTTATGCTTGGTATTCTTCCGACAGTTTTGCCTGAATTATCTCAAGAGTTCAAAACGATAATTAACTGGGTAGATAAAATCAAAACAGTGAAGGTGAGAGCGAATGCTGATACTCCAAAAGATGCAAAAATTGCGAAAGAATTCGGTGCAGAAGGTATAGGATTATGTCGCACAGAACATATGTTTTTTGCTAGTGATAGAATCGAATTCATTCAAAAATTGATAATAGCTGATGATGAAAATGAAAGGTCAAATGCATTAAATAAACTCGAAGAAATGCAAAAGTCTGATTTCAAAGAAATGTTTTCTATTATGGAGGGCAAGGAAGTCACTATAAGATTACTTGATCCACCTCTACATGAGTTTTTACCTCATGATCAATCCATTATAGAAAAAATCGCCAGATCACTGAATAAGTCAGTTGAATCGGTAAAAAATAAAATAGTACAGTTATCAGAAAAAAATCCAATGCTTGGCCATCGAGGGTGTAGGCTTGCTATTTCTCATCCTGAAATATATAAAATGCAGATTAGGGCAATACTCAGTGCTGCAAGTGAATTAAGGAAAGAAAAGAAGATAGAAGTGAAACCTGAAATCATGATTCCTTTTATCATGAGCGAGAAAGAGTTTGTTCTGATATGCGAGTTAGTAAAGAAAGAAGCTAAAAATTTCGATGTGAATTATTCAATCGGAACGATGATAGAACTGCCAAGAGCAGCACTTATTGCTGACAAACTCGCAAAACACGCAGAATTTTTTAGTTTTGGCACTAATGATTTAACACAAACAACTATGGGACTTTCACGAGATGATTCAGTTAATTTCCTCGATTCTTATAAGGAAAGCAACATATTCAAAAACGATCCCTTTGAGGTGCTAGATGTCGAAGGGGTAGGGGAATTAATCAGAATAGCTATCGAAAGGGGCAAAAAAACCAGAAAAGAAATTAAACTTGGTATATGTGGAGAGCATGGAGCGAATCCACAGTCCATAGAGTTTTTCATCAAATCAGGGGTTGATTATGTGTCATGCTCGCCCTATAGAGTACCGGTTGCAAAATTAGTGGCAGCACAGCTTAGCATAAGTTTGTTGGGCAGCACAACTGTACGAACATAGATTTCGCTAATAAGTAGCGGAATGATGATTTTTCAAATTGTCGATAAATCTAAGTCAGTTTAGCTATTTTGCTGCTACTTTTTTTCTGAATGTCTTAAGAAAGATTGACTTTTTGTCTAAAATAATATAGGATAAAATAATAGTAAGTGAGGTAAAAATGTCAATATCAAAAGAACGTAAGGAATATTTACTAGAAAAGTTTAAATATGCTGCCAAAGAATTTGGCAAATCTGGTACAAAGTCCAATCATCTAGCAGTACCAAAGGAACAGCAACTCTCTATTGATTTAGGTAATAGAAAGGTTTTTGGTATCATAAATAAGATTCTGTATTGGATAGAGAATAATTTTACTTATTTTTTTCCACGATATAATTTGTTTCCAGAAGTTGGAGTTGAAGGAAGAAAAATTCCTGGAACTAATACAAGGGTTAAGTATTTTACTCCAGATGACCAAGCAGAATATACCAAAATTCCTTATAAAGGAAAATTATACGTTGACTTAATGCCAGAAAACAAGTTAAAAGGCTTTAAAGGCAAACTATATGATACAACTGATAAAATTAGTAAGGATAAAAAAGGTTGTGTAGCTTATGTGATCACGCTTGACGGAAAGCTAGTAACTCATGAACATATTAATGTTAACGAAAGCGAATGGGCTTATCGTCATTCAACTCTTGCAGGTGGTAAGCCAGTTTTATGTTCTGGTTTAATGAAAGTGGTAAATGGTGAAATAACTTATATAGACAATAATAGTGGGCATTATAAACCAGAACCAGCAAACTTATACAATGCAGTGAAAAAATTAGAAGGTCTATTTTCGAAAGGTGCAAAAGTTGTTTGCCTACCATATTGGATTAGCTTGAAAAAACAAATTCCGCTTATACGCAAAATTACTCTAGCCAAACGAGAGCCAGTAGAGGAATTCTTGAAAAGGATGGAGAAAAAAGGGAAAGATGGATTGACTCAATATGAAAGACATTTTGAAAAGATAAAGGAATTTAATGAAAAATACTCAGATAAATTAGAAAGCCAGTCGGTTTATGCTAAAGTAGCTGCTCATGATTATAAATCAGTGCCTGTTTCAGACTGCAGTAATCCTAAAATAATAAAAATGGCAGTAGAACACTCAATAAGAAGGATTATTGGAGCAAACTATGGCCATAAACCAAAAATTGATATTAAATATGATAAAGAAGAAGCTGTGGGTGTTAACGTAATTTTTCACTATAAAGATGATAGAAGCAGATTTGTTGAAATTTTAGACTTACATAAATGTAGCTATTCATCGCGTATTCAAAAAAATAAATATATAATTACGATGAGCATAGAAAAGGCTAACAAGTTTATAAAGGACACTTTACAAATTAAAATTGATAGTGTTGAGCAATTGGGTACCCATTTAGTGATGGGCTATTACCCTATTTAAATATATGCTAATATATCTATTCAGCAGGGTGGCAAAATAAGGTGGATGAGAAAAGACAACCATATAAACAAATGGGTGTCATGAAAGTAGCTCCTTTGTTGTCATGCCAGTGCTCAGACACTGGCATCCAGTTAAATTTACGGAGTATAATGGATTCGAGTGTCTGCTACTTGAATGACAAGCAAAGGCTACTCGGATGACAAGAAAGGAAGCACCGAAAATAAATAGGTGTCATCCCAGTGCTTGACACTGGGATGACACCTATTTGTTCCTATAGTTGTCTTTTCCCATCTACCTTATTTTACCACTCTGCTGAATAGATACCTTTATTTTACTATAGAACAGACACTGAATCTGCAAGATCATAGAATTTATTTCCAATCTCTCTGAATGTACTACTTATATCAATAGGTGTCGACTCTTCTTGTGAATCAGATTTAAATAAGCCATGAGTATCTTTCAGACGACAGTACCACTTGCAATTATTTCGCTCTGTTGTTACCCACCAACTATTACCTGGGGACTTTTCTTCACATTCTCTATAGCAATCATGAAGTGCCTTCCATTGAAATGGAGGGTTTAGTATAGGATTTGTCATAATGTACTCCTTAATTATAAAACTATAGTATTTTCTAAAATGGATGATAAAGTTCCATTATGGTATTACCAACCAAAAGCTGTAAGTCTGTATATTTATACATGAGAGGTCTGAGGCGGCTTTTGATGGTATGCCAACAGTATTCTATAGGATTCAAATCTGGTGAATATGTTGGAAGATACAGCAAATGACAGCCAAAAGACTCTATTAATGATTTTGTTTTAGTGGTCTTATGAAATGTAGCATTATCCATAACTATAGTTGTGCCAAGTGGCAATTTAGGTAATAACATCTTCTCCAACCATGTATTGAATACCTCTTTGTCACACCCACCTTTGAAAGTCATTGGTGCAATAAATCTCTTTCCAATCCACCCGGCTACTATACTGATTCTCTCTCGAGTTCTCCCTGGAATATCTGCATAAATTTTCTTTCCTCTTGGAGCGCGTCCATATTCTCGGTATAACTTATTATCAACTCCTGCTTCATCTATATATAAGATGCTGGAATGGTCTATTTTTGAGATTTTATCAATAAATTGCTCCCTATCTTCTTGATTGCGCTCTTGATATAGTGTGACTTTTTTTTAAAGTAATTTTTAGCTGTTTTAGTCTATACCAAATTGAGTTTATTCCAAATCCAAGATTTTGTTTCATCTCTGCCAGAGTATGATCTGGATTCTTTGTAACATATTCTTCGAGTATTTTGGGGTCTATTTTTCGAATAAAGCTACCGTTTTAGATGGCTTGAGGCTTTCACCAGCAGCTTTCTTTTTTAACCAACGGTACAAGAGTTGCTATTCCTATCTCCATAAGCTCTGCTACCTCAACCTTTGTCTTACCTTTTTCTATCATCAATACTGCCTTTTCCCTTAAATCCACACTATATGCCATTATAACTCAAATACTTTATTATACCTTTATCATTTACTTTAGGAAATACTATAACACCACGTTAGTACTTATATGATAATATAATGTTAATTCTTATATTGACATAATAACTTTTTGGATAAGGTTTCTTGATTTAAAATTGCGTTTTAGCAAACTTACTTAATTTTAGAAAAATTTGCTCACATAAAACTGTTTATAGAGTGACAATAGATGTATTATACTTACACTTCTGATTCGAAAATTTATGCAGTTATTTCTAACAAGATTGTTCAATAAATTTTACTGTTTAAGGATGAGAAACAAAGTAATCATCGTTTCCAGTATTGCTCTTATTCTACTGTTTTTTATCAACAGTACATTTTTAAAAAAAGATCAGGCGGTTCATAGTGATAATCCAATTAGTAGTTTTTCAGTAAAAACTCAGGATTATACTCCACAAAATCGCACTGTATATTTAAATTTTTCTGGTACAGTAAATCCCTTGCATAGGGCAAGCCTTGTCTCAAGAACAAGTGGTCAAGTTATTGCTATTTATTTGTCTGATGGTGAAAAAGTAAAAAGAGGCGATGTAATTTTAAAGATAGAAGATTATGACAGAGTTGCACAAGTTGAGAAAGCCAAAGCTTTATTAAATCAGCGTGAAATTGAGTATCATTCCTCTAAAAAATTGAATACAAAAGGGTATGGAGCACAAATAAAAGTGGAAGCAGCTTTTACTGCATTGCAGAGTGCAAAAGCTGACCTAAAAAGGCTAGAGTTGGATTTAGAAAACACTGCGATTAAATCTCCTATTGATGGTTATATAGATAAGATCAACGTAAATGAAGGGGATTTTGTTAATCTTGGACATAAGATAACTGACATAGTTAATTTTGATCAGGTTCTTGTAGTGTTGTATGTTTCAGAAAATGAAGTAAATAAAATAAAACTGGGTAGTGCAGCGCAAATTAATTTGCTAGACGGAAGGGAATTAGTAGGTGAAGTGAGTTTTATTAGTAAAATTGCTGAGCCTAAAACTGGATCTTATAGAGTGGAGGTAAAGGTAACTGATAATGAGATTATATCCTTGCAAGGACTGACTGCTAGTGTAAGCCTCCCTTCAGGTGAAAGATTTGCATATAAAATTCCTTCTTCGGCCTTAAGCTTAAGTGATGATGGCGTTCTTGGAATAAAGATTGTTGATGACAATAATTATGTAGTATTTACAGCAATAGAAATTGTTGATCATGAAGATGATGGTGTTTGGTTGGTAGTAAATAACGAAGATAAGCCTATAAAGTTAATAACATTGGGCCATCTCTTTGTTAAGCCTGGTGATAAGGTTTAGCTTGTATATACACTTTTAGTAAAAATCAGATAAAATTCCGTGTTAGCAATAATTATAAAAATACTTACTAATATACTTATCTAAGTATTGACAATTGTTAACAAGCAAGCTAATTGTATAAATATTTTATAAAAAGAGAGTGTATTATATGCCACGTATTAGTGAAGAAAAGTATAAGCGTTATCGTGAGTTGAATAACCTTGACTTAAATAAAAAGTTAAAAGAAGCTATAAATGAGCAGGATTATAATAAGATAAGGAGTATTATTTTTGACAATGAATTGGAGTCAATTGACGATGGAATATATGGTGCATTATTTTTGAATAAATATCCTAGATTTCCCGAATTTTTACTTATGCTAGGAGACAGTAGTTCAAGTGATGTAGTTAACTTTTTTATACAACATGTTTCAAGTAAATTTTTGTGTGGAGAAGGCCCTAGAAATAGTTTGGGTAATATTCCATGCATAGAATTTATCTTTAGTTACAGACAAGACGCAATACCTACTCTATTAGAGGCTGTTTCAAAATCAGACAGAGACGATACTATCGTATTTGGAAAAGGTTTAGTTTCTAGTGTAAAGAAGAGAATAGAAAACATTGAGAGTAATGGGAGTCCTTATTATAGAAATGAATCTTGTGCAGCATATTCTTGTTCTGATAATCCACAAGATTACTACGATGCAAAAGAGGCTATTGAAGAATATTGCACACAAAATGTTAATGGTGATTACGAAATCGTTCCAGACTATCTTTTTACTATAAAAGATCAACCTCGAGAGCTAAAGCGATTGTTTATAGATATTGCTGCTGCCATAAGAAGTGATAGCCTTGATAAAGTGCAAAGTGGTCTGAAAGCAATTGAAGCAAGTGTTCCTAAAGCTGATCTGCGCATTATTGATAAAATCAGTACGTCATTAAGTTCTCTAATAAAAAAGGCTAAACAAAATGTAAATATGGCACGCGCTATTAGTGATGTACAGGCAAATATTACTTGGCCTGGTACATTTCTTAAAGAGAATGTCTTATGTACAAATAGTGTACAAAAGTCAAAAAACTAAAGTTTTTAATCAGGCTAGGTGTGAGGCACGCCTATTTTTTTCTTGCTTATTTCCTTACTAAACAATCTGTTTTTCTTTCAATAAACTCTGTAATTCACCTTTTTCATACATCTCGCGGATTATGTCACAGCCACCAATAAACTCTCTCTTTATATATATTTGTGGAATTGTTGGCCAATCAGAAAAACTTTTTATGGACTGACGTATTTCATCATTCTCAAGTACGTTGATGCATTTAAACTTTACATTCAAATTTTTGAGAATTGATACGACAAGCCCAGAGAATCCACATTGAGGAAAGTCATAGGTGCCTTTCATATACAGCACTACATCGTTTTCTGCTATGTCTTTTTTTATTTGTTCAAAGTTGTTCATAAATATCACCTTAATTTTAAGCTCCAGTTTCTAGTTGCAATGCATGTATAGACTGACCTTCAAGAGCCTTGTATACCATTCTGTGTTGTTCTATTTTTGTCTTTCCAGAGAAACACTTGGAAGTTATTTTTAAATGGTAGTGATCATCATCTCCAGCAAGGTCTTTAATTTTTATATCAGCATCAGGAAATGATTGTTTGATAATTTTCTCTAACTCGTGAATTGTAATAGTCATCAGTTTATTTTAATTATAAGTCTAAAATATGCAATTGATTATTGTGAAGACAATAGATTCAGCGTGCTGAGAGCACTAGCAAGACGAGATTTTAATTGACTTGCATACTCATTCCAGTCCTTTATTTCCTTTCTTGCTACACCTGAGGTAACTGCAGCTTTTGCAACAGCAGGAGATACTATAGAAATTAATCTTGGGTCAAATGGAGTAGGTATTATATATTCACGTCCATAGCTCATTTTACGACCACCATAGGCTGCAGATATCTCGTGCGGCACTGGCTCGCGAGCAAGCTTTGCTATTGCATCTGCAGCAGCAATTTTCATTTCATCATTTATTGTCGTTGCATATACATCAAGTGCCCCTCTGAATATGTAAGGAAATCCCATTACATTATTGACTTGGTTGTTATAATCTGACCTACCAGTTGCAATTATTGCATCTGGCCTTACAGATTTTGCAAATTCAGGCCTTACTTCTGGATCAGGGTTAGCAAGAGCAAAAATGATTGGGTCTTTACCCATGCTTTTTAACATTCCTTCACTGAGCACATCCTTTGCAGAGAGTCCGATGAATACATCAGCATCTTTTATGGCATCGAGTAGAGAACGTTCTTTAGTGTCAATTGCATATTTTTCTTTCCACTCATTCATATCCTCTTTTCTGTCTTTGTGTATTACTCCTTGTTTATCGCATAGTACTATGTTCTTAGCACCCATAGACTTCAGTATTTCCAAACACGCAATACCAGCTGCTCCAGCACCATTCATGATGATCTTTACATTTCCTAATTTCTTTCCAACAATATCGAGGGCATTTTCTATACCAGCTGCAACAACTACTGCAGTGCCATGTTGATCATCGTGGAACACCGGAATATCCATCAACTCATTTAGACGTTTCTCTATTATAAAACAATCAGGAGATCTTATATCTTCTAGATTTATTCCCCCCCAACTTGGACCAAGATACCTTACTGCATTGATGAAATCTTCTATGTTTTCTGTGTCAACTTCTATATCAATTGCATCAATGTCAGCAAAACGCTTAAATAAAACAGCTTTGCCTTCCATGACGGGTTTTGAAGCAAGAGGACCGATATTGCCAAGTCCCAGGACTGCGGTGCCATTTGAAATGACAGCCACATAATTGCTTTTTGCCGTGTAATCATAAACAGCTTTAGGATTTTTAGCTATTGCAAGGCATGGGGCTGCAACACCAGGGGAATAAGCAAGTGATAGGTCATGCTGTGTGGATAAGGGTTTTGTTGGTATAACCGATACCTTACCAGGTTTACCACTTTTATTATGGTACTTAAGTGCTTCTTGTTTTGTGGTGTTATCTAAATCATTATTCATGCTTTGAGCTTATTGTTAGTAATTTTTTAAGTATATGGGGTTTTTATGAATGTTCAACTATTAGCTTGTGAATTCTGTTGTACTTCTGTATAAGTTTATCTACCAATAGTGTGACTTACATGCTTAAGAAAAACGTGCCTAATTTGCTAACAATTTCTCGTGCGCTCGCGATACCGGCAATAATATCAAGCTTTTATATAGAAAGTAAATATGCAAGTCTAATAACAATATTGATCTTTATGTTTGCGTGCATTACAGATTTTTTTGATGGTTATTTAGCACGTGCATGGAAAGTCCAATCGAATTTTGGCAAATTATTTGACCCAATTGCTGATAAGTTAGTAGTAGTTTCAACAATAATCATGCTAGTTTATAAGCAAAAAATAGATGATGTTACAATCATACCGTCAGTTATAATTGTTTGTAGAGAGATATTAGTTTCGGGTTTACGAGAGTTTTTGATAGCTACAAACGTTAGTCTACCTGTGAGCAAAGCTGGGAAAATTAAAACATTTTTTCAGATGGTTGCTATAGTGGCGTTAATAATGAGTGATTATGAAACAACTAAATACATAGGTGTGATTTGTTTGTGGGCTGCAGCTGTTATGACTATGTGGTCAGGCTATAATTACGTTCTAGCTGGCATCAAACAGATTGACTAAATTGCTTAAGAGTATACAAAGAAAGTTAATAATTTCACAATATTGACTGATTAGTTAAAATCCTGTATAATGTATTAGTTTATAAATTAGTCAAGTTTGTATGACTGGTATTATTATAGATAGCTTTAATACTGAGTCTTCCTTTAAGAGATCAAGTTCTGAGAAAGATACTAAAATAGAGGATTTTTTTCGAGATTTCTGGTCAACAGTTGATGAAGAAGAAAAAAAGAGAAAAAAACTTGAGCAAGAATTATTAATACTTGAAGAAGGAAAAAAAAAGCAGAAGCTGGAACAGGAGTTATTAACTTTAAAAAAAAGAGAGCTAAATAGAAAATGTGTATCATTGGCAACAATGGTTCCATTTGCATTGCTGATGGCAATTGAGCTCGAAAAAACATGTAGCGATCAGGTATTACTTGGCCTTATAAGCGGTGCATTAGGCCATATTATATTACCTTTCACAGTCTTATCTCTTATTTGCACGCTATATTTAATTTATAATAATAGAAAAATAGCAGAAAAAGAACGAGAGTTGGAGAATATTGAAGATGGAGAAAAAGAAAAGAGAGACATTCCTTATACAGTTGATGATTACTGTAACTATGCTGATGCTGCTTTAGTTACATTAGTTATTGTGGCTAGCATAGTAAGCGAAGCATTGGCACAAGGAATAATAGAAGACGTAGCTTTTTCAATTTCTAGTATATTCTACTTTGTAGCGAGTGCTACTTTTTGCTATTGTGAGTACAAGAAAAATAAAAATTCTGAATTAGAAAAAGAGCAAGGCTTTGATGAGAAATTTGAAAAAAAGACAAGCAATATGTCTACAGCTAAGTTAATGATTGCTGGTTCTTCTTTATTACTAATTAGGAGGATAATGTTGATTTCTGAAGTAGCATTAGCATCATCTGCTGTTGGGCCTGCTTTAGGTCTGGTAGGTATTACTCTTTTGATGGTCGGAAGTGGATTGATCATACATTCTTATATTAGAAAGCTAGAGAACGTAGAAGTGAGTGGAAAAGGTGTTCCAACAGGTGCTGGTATAGGTAATATAGGGAAAGGGCAGGTTTTTGCTCGATGATAATGCCAAAAATTTGTTTATTTAGGTAATATTTAGTCTATACTTTATTTTGATCAAAAAAAATCTTATGTATAAGACTTTAATCATATGCTTTTTTCTCCTTATTTGCTCCTTTGTGCAGTCGTATGGGAATGATCTGGAACACACTGAAACTGAACTATATGAGGAGGCAGTTAAGCTTTATGATCAGAAAAAATATAAGCAAGCTATTAGAGCATTTCAAAAGATAGAGGATTTGTATCCTTTATCTTATTGGGCAATGAAAGCAAAATTATTATCTGGAGTTTCTTACTATAATATGGGTAACTACAGCAGTGCTGCAAGTGATATGGATGATTATATATACGTTTATCCAAATGGTGAAGATTTGCCATATGTATATTACTTAAGAGTATTATCTTATTACATGCAAATTAATAAAGTGCAGCTTGGGCAACAAATTGCATATAAAACTTTAGAGCTAGCTACTGAATATATTAATCTTTTTCCGAATAGCGAATATATAGAAGAGATCAAAGAAAAAGAAAAATTAATCACAGAACATATATCAAAAAAAGAGTATTCTATTGGTGAATTTTACCTAAAGCGTGGTGAATATTTAGCAGCAATTAAGCGTTTTCAAAATATGATAAGCGATAAATATTCTTCTAGAGTTATTAGTTATTTAATAACAGCTCACTTAGCTCTTGGCCTTGACTTAGAAGCTGAGCAGTATGAAAATATGTTAGCAGAAGGGGTGAATTAGTTTTCTTATGGCTGGTCATTCACAGTTTTCAAATATAAAACATCGAAAAGGTGCTCAGGATGCAAAGCGCTCGCAAAAATTTACGAAGCTCATTAGGGAAATAACAGTTGCTGCAAAACAAGGGCTGCCTGATCCCGAACTCAATCCACGTCTTCGCTCTGCTATCTTTGCTGCGCGAAAGGAAAATCTACCAAAAGATAAAATAGAAACAGCAATAAAAAATGCAGCTGGTAACGTTGCTGGAGAAAGTTATGAAGAAATACAATATGAAGGCTGCGGACCTTCTGGTGCTGCACTTATTGTCCATGCTCTGACAAATAATCGCAACCGAACTGCTTCTGAGATACGTTATATCTTTTCTCGCAAAGGCGGTAATTTGGGAGAAACAGGATGTGTGAGTTACCTTTTCGATCATGTAGGCTTAATTGTCTATAAAGCAGAGGGTATAAATTTTGAAGATTTATTTAACTATGGAATTGAATTAGAAGTATTGAATGTTGAGGAAAATAACAAAGAAGAATTATATGTTATAACTTGTGAAGTAAAAGACTTTGGTAAAGTACGTGACGCTTTCTATACAAAATTTGGAGAACCAGAACTTGCTCGTCTTTCATGGCAACCAAAGGACCTGATTGAAGTTAGCGACAAAGAATTAATTGATAAATTATCTATATTAGTTGAAGAGCTAGAAGATAATGATGATGTGCAGTATGTTGAAGGTAATTTTATTTTTGCTGATAAACTATGAGGCTGGTAATACTTCCACTGCTTTGTATTTTACCATCATATTCAACTGAAACATTTGCGCAGAAAGACTATTGTCATTCCAGTGCCCAGACACTGGAATCCAGCAAAATTGATTGTAAACAGCACGCTATACAACATTTTCGATTAAAAATTTGGTCAAGCACTGAAATGACACTAACCCACTCTCCAGTGTTATTCCAAGACGGGATCAGAAAAAAAAAAGCTGCTTTGGTGACAGAAAGTGATAGAAAGTTGTTATTCATATCCAGTGACATAAAATCCTCTTTTTTTGATGCAGAAGGTTTGGCGCCAGATACAATAATGAGATTAATCAGCATATATAAAGATTATGGTGTAGATTTTAAAAAAGACATTGTGCCCAAAAGCAAGTTGGAAGTTCTGTGTGAGAGTGATCAGAAGGCTGAAGAAAAAATTTTATATACTTCACTCACAACAAGCAATAAAGCTATAAGTTTATATTATTATGAGTCACAAAACGGCAAAGAAGAGTATTTTAATAAAGAGGGGATAAGCTTAAAGAGTTTCGTAAGTCCTTTGAACGGAGATTTTCGTATATCCTCGAATTTTGGTAATAGAAAGCATCCCATTCATGGTAAAATTGCTTTTCATAAAGGAGTAGATTATGCAGCTAAACTTGGCACTCCTATACACGCCACTGCAGAAGGTGTAATAGAATATATAGGAAAGAATGGTGGCTATGGGAATTACATCAAAATAAAGCACAACAATAAATATTCAACTTGTTACGCACATATAAGCAAATTTAGTAGCGATATAAAGTTAGGCTCTAAAGTAAAGCAGGGACAAATCATTGCTTATGTTGGCAGCACTGGTGTTGCAACAGGACCTCATTTACATTATGAAGTTATATATAATGGTAAACATATTGATCCGCTTACGATAGCTCATGGCAATGAGATAAAGTTGCCTGATCGTGAATTAAGAGAGTTTAAATTATTTGTAAGTAAGGTAGATGAAATAATCAGCAGAGAGGGTGCAAGTGAAAAAGCAATCTGATGAAGACAGTACAGATAAAAATACAATAAATGATAGAAATCTAAGTAAAATTCGGGCTTTTCCTGTACTAATAGCGCTAGGGTTAATTTTATTGGTACTTTTTGTGTATGACAGCACAATTGCACTTGGAGTTGCTGCTGTTTCAATATTGACTTTTTCTCAAGGATTTTTCGTTAATGATCCTAATGAAGCAAGAGTGATAGAGTTTTTTGGTCATTATATTGGAACTTATTTTAAGTCTGGAATATGCGTAACGCTTCCGTTTTCGAGTAAATATAGAGTTTCTTTGAAATTTCAGAATATCAATACAGAAAAAATTAAAGTTAATGATGCTAATGGAAATCCGATAGAGATTTCAGTAGTAATTGTTTGGAGAGTGAGCAGTCCTGCGAAGGCATATTATAATGTTAATAATTATCATGATTTTGTTTTTGTGCAAAGTGACTCGGTAATTAGAGAACTGGCAAGTAATTATCCGTATGATAGCGAAAACGATGAAGAATCTTTGCGTAAAAACTCTGACAAAATTTCAAATGAATTGCGGTCAATGCTACAACAAAGATTGAATATTGCTGGAATTGAAATTACAGAAGCGAGAATATCGCATTTGGCGTATTCATCTGAGATTGCACAGGCAATGCTGAGGCGTCAACAAGCACATGCCATCACCTCTGCAAGAAAGCATATAGTGCAAAATGCAATAGGAATTATCGAAGAAGTAATAGCCCATTTTGAAAAAAATAAAAGCTTACAATTGGATGGAAAACAAAAGGTTCAATTGATAAACAATTTGCTAGTTGCTCTGATCTCTGAGCAGGATGCACAGCCGACTATTAGTTTGGATAATAATTAGCATAGAAGCCGATTGGGTTTCATGAATGCAAGTCACTGTTAATTTCTTGATTAATAGACTAAATGATGTTATAAATTACACGCATTAGGGGTGCTCTAAAAAAGCTGAGAGTACATAAAGTACAACCCTTTGAACCTGATCTTGTTAAAACAAACGTAGGAAAATGTATGTATATAAATATTGAAGAATGCTTTGGCTTCATCGCGTTCATTACATCTCTTATTGGGTTATTGCCTCAAGTATATAGAGCATATATCACAAAACTTACTCGTGACGTATCGATGCTAATGTTGGTGAATTATCTTATTTGTTCATCATCTTGGCTTATTTACGGTATTTGTCAGGGTTTAACTTTTGTGATACTCAGTAATATTGCTGGATTAGTGATCAGTATAATATCAATTGTTCAAAAATGTTACTACGATGCAAAAACTGCACGAAGCGTTTTATAACCATATGCTACATTGTAGCGTGGAGCAAGAATATCGTTCTATTGTAGTATTAAATGGAGAAATACCTGATTCATCGTTTTTTAAACAAGATATACCTGTTATTGCTGTAGATGGAGGAGCAAATAAGCTTCTATCAATTGGCGTAAAACCTGATCTTGTAATAGGAGATTTGGATAGTATAAATCCGAATTTACGTGCTAATTTAAATACAGTATATCTACCTGATCAAGATTATTGCGACTTTTCTAAAGCAATGGCTCACTTAAAAACAGTAAAGTTATTGCCATCAATAGTAACGGGTATTACTGGAGGAGCAATTGATCATATACTACAAAATATTAACTTTTTTTTAAGTACAGATAGTATCTTTTATATGCCTTCGCCTCCCATGGTGGGGTACGCATTACAAAAAGGTATTAGCTATTTTTCCTCTTTGCTAAAAAATACTAAAATATCCTTACTTGGTATACCGAAAGCTCAAATATCAACTAAAGGATTACAATGGGAACTGTACCTTAGTAACCTTGCTTTTCCAGGAAAGAATTCTTGCTTTAATCGAAGTTTAGGCAATGAGTTATCTATAGAAATACACAGCGGCGTGTGTTTAGCAATGATATATTTAGAAGCAGTAAATGATGATGGTGTGTATTGAGTTAAAACATTAAGAAAAAAAAAGTAGAAAAACCGTGTTAACACTAATTCTAAAAACTACAGGCGCCTGTTATTAGCTAAAGTAAAGGTCAAATATCTGGAATTCTGGACATAAAATCCTCCTGTATAAAAAAGATTCAGAATGTACACACAACAGATGTGGCTGAATTTTTATTGAAAAATTGGTTAAAAGGTCTGCAGACCGAGATAGATTTTGAGCTCTCTAAATATCTCTACTATCATTATAATGGCATCTTGAGTATGCGGAAGCAATTTTTTCATTAAAATAAAAAATTTTATTCTACAGCTCAAAAAGGAGTTTGCTAATTTTCACACTGAATCGGATTCCACCACTCAAACCTAGAAACTTTAATGTATCAAGGTATCTGTTCAGGGGAATGTGCAAGCCAATGCTCCCTTTTTTGTCATTCAAGTAGTCTTTTCTTGTCATTCAGGTAGCTCCTTATTGTCATCCCAGTGCTTGACACTGGGATCCACTCTTTCGTAATTTCATCAATAAAAACTTAGGATTACTTTTGTACCCAAAATTTCTGGATCCCAGTGTCAAGCACTGGGATGACATTGTCTTGAATGGGAATCGTTTCGTAATACACCAAAGGTTGTGAACCAAAAGAGCGTCATTCCAGTCTGGAATCCATTATACTCCGTAAATTTAATTGGTTTCATGACATCAACTTTTGCATTCCAGTTATGCAAGAAATCTATTATATAATATTATTATCACCCTCTTGATAGTTTGTTAGCTCCTCTCCTCCTGAGTTACTTGGTGCAATTATTTGATCAGATTCAGTTGATGGTTCATCAGATCCAAACAACCATGAAAAAAATCCACCCAAAAATGATCCTATTAAAGAAAAAGGTTTAATCAGTATACCAAACAAACTACTAAAAAAAGAGCTTGGCTGTTCTTCATTTGTTGATGATTCACTTTGTGGACTAACACCATTTTGTGTAAGTGTTATGTCAATAGAATGTCCATTATCAGCAGCTTCAATTTTTACATCACTTTCTTCTTCTGCACTGATCTCCTGTTGTTCTTCCTTTGGGTCTTGCTCTTGTGTAACTGGTTGGACATTACCTTCTTGTCCAGCATCTTCCTCTTGATCTCCTTCACTATCTGTCGATACTGAACTGTCATCAGTTTTTTCTGCGGCTTTTTTTAATAGAGCTTTTATTTCTTCTGTTTTAGCTAAATCAAAAGGAGTTTTTTCATCCTTGTCTTTTACATTGATAGCGATTCCGTCTACTGCTAATAGAATTTTTACTATGTCTATATGACCATTTTTAGCAGCATAATGTAAAGGGGTCTTTTCACTTTCATCTATTGCATTAACATCTGCCCCCTTATCTAGATCATCTTCTAGCTGCTGAGAAAAACTGTCCCCAAGCTTAGCAAATAAGTGTAAGGGAGTCGCTTTATATAATTCTAGTTTAATTTCATTAACACCATTGGGTTTGTTAAAATATATTACAGAACTAAATCTTGTTTTATTATTTATATCGGTACCAATCTTTATGAAGTCTAAATCATTTTTAACAAAATCTTTTCCTGATGATTGGTAATGGTCAATGACTTGCTTTTTTATTGACTTATGAGATCTTTTAATATTTTCTATAATTTTATTTACTTCTTCTTGTGAAAAGCTGAAAGCTAAAGGTTCATAATCTTTATAATCATCAGAAATTGTCGCTTTGAAAAGGGTATAAACTTTATTGATTTGTCTTGAAGATATTTCTTTTTGTGAAAAGTTGAAAGCTGGAGGATACACACTGTAATTAAAACCTTCATATTTAAACTCAAGTGGCCCAGTTCCAATAAATTTTAGATTATGATCCTTTGTTAGTTGTGATAAAAAATTTTTCCATTTACTTTCATCAAACTCGTTGTAACGAGGCCATGAGTAAATTAATACTTTATCTCCAACATCTCCAAATTGTACATGAATACTGTTTGGTTGTTTGAATATATCATTATATTCTTTTCCAAAATCATAGGTGTTAAGAACCTCAACTGACATATTATGAACATCATTGCTGATATATTTTAAGAAGATTTCCCTAACTTTGTGAGTCTTTTCAGCTAATCGAACTTTCTCACCCTGATTTAGAGAGCTGTTAAAATGTGTATAATCAATAAAATTGCCACTCATCTGCACTTTTCTATAGAAATTGTATTATCATGGTACAGTTGCTAATAATCAATGAACTCTGCAGATAAAGTTCTCTGGATGCCAGCACCACATACCGAAATTACACCTTCATAAGGTTATATAAGAAATCTATTGTAATCAGCCTTCTCTGTGTTTTTCAGTATATTTAAGTAAACTATATATAAGAATTGCAATTATAGAACATGCAACTGTTAACAGTAAATTTGGTAAAATACTATAGTGAAAAAATTTTCCTACTATATATATTCCAATAGCTCCAAACATCATATTGCAGAATGAGAGGACTGCACTACCAAGCCCTATACCCTTGATTGTTTCTAAAGCAGAAGTTACGTTATTGCTGATTACGAGTGCAAGCCCGATATTGCTCGGAATCCAAAGAACTTGAAGAATAAGTACACTTAACTTGTTTGTGAGATAAAAATATACCAATAAACCATCCGATATCATCGGTAATACCAAACCTATTATTAACATCTTGCTCACTCCTATTTTTGGTACGTACCTTCTATTAATTAAAGTTCCAATTATGTAAAATATAACTATGATTGATATGAGATAGCCAAAATATTGTACTTCAACGCCCATTGATTCAAATATGAACGGGTAGTTAGCAATGTATGCCCAAAGCCACATGAAAGTTAATCCATGAATGGCTGAAAACCCAAGGAAACGATAATTCTTAAATATTAATATATACTGCTTGAAGATATTAATACTGGCTTTACTTTTATTTACGGTCAGCGTTTCTTGTAGCTTCAAGTAAATAAAAATGAGCATAATAATTGCGGCAAGTGATATGATAAAAAACAAAAACTTCCAACTATAACCATGTGAAATTATATAACTGCCTACCACTGGAGCTATTCCAGGTGAAAGTGCTACTATCATATTTAACTTTGAGATTACTCTTGAGTATTCACTACCTGAGTACATATCCCTGATTGCTGCATATCCGACAACGCCTGCAACACCAGCTCCAGCTCCTTGTATAAACCGGATTAATATTAAAAGTATAATATTATCAGCTATACAACATACAATACTTGCCAAAGTAAAAATTGTCATACCAATCAGCATTATTAGGCGCCTGCCATAATAGTCTGACAATGGGCCATAAATTAATCCAGATATTGCAATTCCTACTAAATTTAAACTGATCGTAAGCTGCGCTATATTACCTTTCACCTTAAAATAGTTGGCAATACTTGGCAATGCAACTGAGTATAAGTCTGTTGCCATGTCAACAACTGCTACAGATAATATCATAATAAGGGAGATGATATTTTGTGAAAAAGCTGTCGACACTAATGATTTACTGGATTAAATATGTTTAATTGTAGTATATTTTTCTCATTAGTATATTAATTTAACTGCTAAAGTTTAAAATAATTATGTAAGCAATCTCTATATAAAATATGGATAAATCACAACTAGTTAAAGAGGTTTTCGATTCTGTAGCAAATTGCTACGACATCATGAATGATATAATGAGCCTTGGAATGCACAGGCTATGGAAAGAGAAGATGGTAAGTAGTGTGAATTTTAAAAAGCACTCCAAGGTTTTGGATATTGCTGGAGGAACCGGAGATATAGCTATAAGAATAGCAAGAGGGGAGCCAAGTGCTCAAGTTACAGTATGTGATATAAATCAAAACATGCTGGACAAAGGGCGTGATAAAGCTATAAATTCAAATCAGCTAAATTTCAATTGGGTATGTGCAAATGCAGAGAGTTTACCATTTGAAGATTCCGAATTTGATTATTATACAGTAGCTTTTGGTATTCGAAACTTTTCCGACCGTAAGAGGGCTTTAAGTGAAGCATATAGGGTACTAAAGCCAAATGGACAATTTGTCTGCTTGGAATTTGCTCCTATGCATTATCAAAATGAGATATTCACCAAATTTTATGACTTATACTCATTTAAAGTAATTCCTAAAATTGGTAGCATAGTTGCTAAAGATAAGGGTTCTTATGAATACCTAGTAAGAAGCATAAGAGAATTTCCAACTCAAACTAATTTTAAAATGGAAATTGAAGAGGTAGGCTTTAAGAATGTTGAGTTCTATAATATGAGCTATGGAATAGTGGCGTTACACATTGGAACAAAATAAACTCTGGTCTATTCAGTAGTTTTTTTGCTAACTTTCTGTAATTTCGCAGCGTTTTTCCTTGAGTAGAAATCAAGCTAAAGTTTCTTGAACGTATTGCTCTAACGAAGTACACTGTAAACTAATATTGTAACTTTTTCCTGAAGCTAAATACTTAACTTTAAAATAAAATGCGATCTAACATTAAGCAGCTATTTTACTATATAAAACCTAGTCTACATTATTTTACCGTAGCTTTTATTGCAGTTCTATTTTCAGCTTTAACGATTCTTCTTTTTGGTAGGGGCTTAAGCAACATAATTGATTCTGGCGCAGAGCATAACTTTACTACCAAGCTCGTAGTTGCAATACTGATAGTTTTAGGCATTTCTTTCACTGCATTTATTCGGTTATATTTCATTGGCATTGGCAGCGAAAAAGTTGTCGCAAGAATCAGATATGACTTATATAGCAGTATTACTGATTTACAACCAAGTTTCTTTGAGAATACAGGTGTGCAAGATGTTATCTCAGCACTCATTACTGATACCTCTGCATTGCAATCGATAATAAACAGCAGCTTATTGACAATATTGAGGAATGCAGTGGTACTAACTGGTAGTGTTGCAATGCTGTTATACACAAATCTACATTTAACCGCATATGCAGCTGCAATAATACCCATACTGCTCATTATCATGACTTCACTTGGAAAAAAAGTTCGCAATTATGCACGCTTTGCTCAGGATAAATTAAGTGAGCTTGCATCATTTAGTGAGGAAAATTTTAGATCTATAGTAACCATTAAATCATTTGTACTAGAAGAAAATGAAAAAATTCGTTTTCAGAAACATCTAAACTCAGTATCAAAATCATACGTAAAATTAGTACTCTTGCGTGCTATTTTAGTAACTCTAGTTATCACGTGTGTGATAGGTTCGCTAGTTATTTTGCTTTTTTTTGGAATAAAAGAAGTCTTAAGTAATAATATGACCATTGGAGAACTCTCCTCATTTGTGTTTTATTCAGCGCTTGCGGCAGGAGCTATAAATAATTTGAGCGATAATATCAGTGATTTACAACGAGGTCTTGGAATAGTAGAGCGTTTATTTGAATTTAAAAATATGAAAAGCTCTATATTAGATAGTGATAATCCTATAAGGATCAATAGTGTTCAAAAAGGAATTTCGTTTAATGATGTAACATTTTTTTATGCTGATAAGCCAGCATTAAATAACGTATCATTTTCTATAGAGGCAGGCCAATCAGTATCAATTGTTGGACCATCTGGCAGTGGCAAGAGCACCATTTTAAAGCTTTTGCTCCGTTTTCACGATCCAAGTGAAGGCAGTATTACTATCGATGGACAGAATATTAAGACAATTGCGCTAAATGACCTAAGATCGCTGTTTGGCTTAGTACCACAAGATCACATGATATTTTCTTGCTCAATAATGGAAAATATACTATACGGCAAACCGGGTGCTGAATATGAGGAAGTCAGGCAAGCAGCTATTAGCGCTTATGCGATGGAATTTATTGATAAACTGCCGGATAAATTTGATACATTTGTAGGAAAAAGAGGACTGAAGCTTTCTGAAGGACAAAAACAACGCATCATAATAGCAAGAGCAATACTAAAAAATCCTCAGGTTTTAATACTTGATGAAGCAACTTCCGCCCTTGATTATAAAAGTGAGAACCTAGTTCAAAAAGCACTGAGTAAATTAATGCAAAACAGAACAACAATTATAATTACACACAGACTATCAACCGCACTCAAAACTGACAAGATTATAGTGATTAATTGCGGGAAAGTGGAAGAAGTCGGTACTCATGATTCTCTAATGAGTAAAGATGGGCTGTATGCAAAATTGGCGAAGATATAGTAAAAACTGAAGGAAAATTTGAGTCATACTTGTTGGTTGTTATGCTGAATTTGGCAATCTGGTTATTAAATCTTTAATTATTTTGACCTATAATAGTTCTATAATATTTTTAGAGAGAGTTTTTATGACTTACAATTCTTTTTTACCTACAGGCGTTCCTTCCAATACAGTATGCGTAACTAACTATGGTTGATCATGTAATGATCAGGTTAATAAAGAAACTTTAGGTAAAATAAGGGAGGAAATGCAAAAGGAACTAAAGGAGTATCTAGAACTTCAAATTGGTAATCAGAATAAAGAAAATGAAGAAAAAGTTTATCAAAAAGTTCTAGACAAAATAAAACTTGAATTAGCGAAGATTACTGAAGGTAAAGATATGAAGGAAGTTCTTTCAGAGCTTGCAATAACAGTCAATCTAGAAACCGGTGAAATTCTTAATATCACTAACGGAAAATCAACAGGTAAGACCTACTTAGAGTGCGTAGAAAATTTTGCGGGCCTAGGAGATGATGTCATTATGATTGATTCAAAAGGTAAGCTTAATGCTGACTGTAAAGACAATGTTTTATGCAAGGAGTGTGTAGAAGCAATAAACTCTTCTATAGTTGTTGGGAAAAGTTTTTCTACTGTGCAAGAAGAAACTCTTCTTGATGGGATATTAGTATTACCAGAAATAGTTAATCTTATATAAGAGTGCTGAGAGATGTACGTTTTTAGGTTATATACCTAACTCTGAATATATCTTTATAGATATTTGAAAGTATCATATAGATAGAGTACCTATATTTGCTAATTAATTTTTATTTAACAGGAGAAAAATATTATGTCAAAAAATAATTCTTTTTACCAAAATCAACAAAGCAAAAGTTATTCAACTTCCCGACCATTATCATTTAAAATTTTCAAAAAAGAAGATCCTAACCGTGAGATTGATGAGAAGACTATAAATGAATTAAAAGAAAAGATTAAGGATAAACTAGAGAAAGATCTTAACCGTGAGATTGATGATAAGGCTATAAATGAATTAAAAGAAAAGATTAATGATGAGCTAGGGAAAGATCTTAACCGTGAGATTAATGATAAGACCAAGAATGAATTGAAGGAAAATATTAAGAATGAACTGAAGAAAGATCTTAAGTGCGAAACTTGTGAAATTGATGATAAGACCAAGAATGAATTGAAGGAGAATATTAAGAATGAACTGAAGAAAGACCTTAAGTATGAAATTGATGATAAGACTAAGGAGGAAATAAAAAATAAAATAAAAGATGAGATAGATTGTAAGTGTGATCAGAATAAGACTTCTAATGAGGAAAAAGATAAAGGGAAAGGTGAAACTGTCGATAATGGAAGTAAAGGAGCCATAGAAAGTATGCTGATAACTGAAAAACATGCTACTGATAAGGATAACTGTTTAGGTTATGCAGGATATTATAAATCACGCGGTGAGGTCGGTCAGCCTGGTTGGGTTACAAAAGATCTTTTGAAGCAATTTCTCCCTGACTTAATGAGCAATAAAGAGATTGTGGATCATTTTTACACGAAAAATGCTAAACAGTATTATGCAGACAATTTTGCTATCACTTTTGAAAGCAAAGAAAATACCAAGTGCGGAAGCAACATAAACTACACATGGGCTGCGCCAAGCAATATGTGGTGTAATAAAGGAGGTAAAACAGGGGATGCTGGGTTAAGATGTCCAAAGGAGTTTCAGAGTGATAAAACGAGTGTTTGTTGCCCTTCCACTGCACCTTATGCGGATTATATATACAGTAAAAATTTCTTTCTCAATGATAGGTGTCCTAATTTAGTATTAAACCTTAAGGGAAAGGAATTAGAAGAATGTGCAGGTAAAACTATAGTTGCAAAATTAAAATCACCATTGATAATTCTTGATTATTCTAAGAAAATAATAGACAAAGATGGTAACAACACTGGAATATGCTACTCTCAATTAAAACCTCACTTAAATCCTGATGGTACAATGAAAGACTGTGGAAGTAATGCAAAATGTCAGGAATACGCTAAAATCATAGATAAAATTCTATGGACTTCTGACAAGGAAGTAACGTTGAAAATTCCTGATAATTCTGTAGAAAAAAGGTCTTATTCCCCTAGTGTTGGTAACAATCAAGATGAGACTTTCTCTTACCATGATTCCGACAATATCTTAATATAAACTATAACTTTTCTGGGTCTTTCAACCCAGAAAAGGTCGCCTTACACCAAATAAAAAGTAGAGATAAGATAAACCTTCAACTAGCCCCACTTATTCGCTATACTGCTATAGGTTTTCATAGTTTTTCTAGTTGATGAACATTTTCAAACAGGTTTCCTCTCTAATTTCCAGCAAATTAAATGAGTTGAAGCAAAGGGGTGTCATAAATACAAGTGCGGCAAATTTTATTGTAGAGCCTCCAAGCAATAGAGCACATGGTGATATCTATACAAATGTTGCTATGGTGCTTGCAAAACATGAAAAGAAGAATCCCATTGAAATTGCAGAGGTTTTAGCTAAAGAGTTTGAACTTTTTGATGAAGTTGAAAAAGTGGAAATAGCAGGCCCTGGTTTCATCAACATGCACTTAAAAATAGAAGTGTGGCATGGAATTTTAAAACAAATAAATGAGCTAAAAACAGAGTTTGGCACCCTAGATATAGGGAACAATCAGGCCATTAATGTTGAATTTGTATCTACAAATCCAACAGGTCCACTGCATATTGGTCATGCAAGAGGGGCAGTGTTTGGTGATGTTTTAGCAAATTTACTAAAGAAAGTTGGCTATAATGTTACTAAGGAGTACTATATCAATGATGCTGGAGCGCAGATAGATACGCTAATTCGGTCAGTATATTTGCGGTATAAGGAAGCTCTGGGAGAAAAAATCAGCATCGAAAAAGGTTTATACCCAGGTGAATATTTAAAACCAATAGGGGCTGGGCTGGCCAAAAAATATGGCAAGGAGCTTAGAGAAGAGGAGGATAATCAAATAATTAGAGAGTATACTTTAAGTTCCATTTTAGAGATAATAAAGGAAGACATGAACTTACTTGGAGTAAGTCATGATGTCTTTACTTCAGAGTATGAGCTACGTGGTAAAATCGAAGAGAGTATAAAAATATTGTCTGATAAGGGTTTAGTGTATGAAGGGTACCTGGAGAAACCAAAAGGCAAAGAAAATGAAAATTGGACTTCCAGAAAAGAAATATTATTTCGCTCTACAGAGTTTGGTGATGACGTTGACCGCGCACTAAAAAAAGAGGATGATAGCTGGACTTATTTTGCATCGGATATTGCTTATCATTTCGATAAGATATCACGTGGTTTTAACAATATGATCGTAGAGCTTGGTAGTGACCACGGTGGTTATGTCAAAAGGCTCAAAGCAGTCGTCTCTGCGCTCAGTGACAATCAAGCAAAAATAGAGGTAAAACTGCATAATATTGTGAATTTTTTCGAGAACGGCAAACCTGTTAAGATGTCCAAAAGATCAGGAAACTTCCTAACAGCAAGAGATGTAGTGGAAGAAGTTGGCAAGGACATAACTCGTTTTATAATGTTAACACGCAAGAATGATATGGTCTTGGACTTTGATTTTGTTAAAGTAAAAGAACAATCAAGAGACAACCCTATTTTTTACGTGCAATATGCCCATGCTCGTGCTCACTCATTAATGCGTAATGTTCCAAAGGAGCTTCCAACAGCAGATCCTTCACTTTTAAAGACTGATGGGGAGCTCTTCCTCATAAAAACCTTAGCAAAGTGGCCAGATGTGGTAGAAATATCTGCAAGGCTTTGTGAGCCACATAGAATTACTTTCTACTTACTTGAAGTTGCAGAAGCGTTTCACGTTTTATGGGGGTATGGCAAAAGTGATTTAAACATGCGGTTCATACTAGAAGATAACTTGAACCTCACCGCTGCAAGAATGTTTCTCGTCCAAGCCTTAGCGCACGTAATCGCTTCTGGGCTTTCTATTTTTAATATAGAGCCTTTGAAAGAGATGAGTTAATTTTAAGGCCAAAAATTATACAAGAGGTCTGTTAAAATCACGTATATCGATTGTCTTGAAGTCACACAGTTGTTCTGTAGAGCTATGTCCTGTAATAATTACTATACCGTTTTGCTCAGAGCGTATTGAGATTAGATTTAATATTAATTCACACGTTGCACTGTCGAGATTACAAAATGGTTCGTCTATCAGCCAAACGTTTGCATTAGAAATTAAGAGGCGAGCAAGCGCAACTCTTCTTTTCCAACCTGCAGAAAGTTCACTATATTTGATATTAAGTACAGGTTGCAACTGTAAGCAACAAACGGCTGCCATAATTAATTCTCTAGTATTCCGTATTCTTGCCCAGAATTGTATGTTTTCACCAACTGTTGAGCTATCTTTACAGGCATTTTTATGGCCTATATAGACCATGGAAGGTATATAGGATTTTAGGTCATCATATATATCTTTTCCACAGTACATTATATTACCTGACACTGGCGGCAAAAGTCCAGATAAACTTCTGATTAAGCTGGTTTTGCCGCTACCATTTGGACCAGTGATTAAGATTTTTGATTTTGGTTCAGCTTTAAAATTGAGGTTTTTAAATAATACTTTGTTATTACGAGCACAGGATAGATTTTTACATTCAAGCATCTATTGGACCTTTAAAGAGAACTTGGAGCCTAAACACTTCAGTGTATGAACATTGGATAGCTTGCACAACAAACAGTCAGTGTTTGACATACAACTGTACGAACATTGGGTTTGTAGGTAGCAGATGGTGTCATCCCAGTGCTTGACACTGGGATCCAGGAATTTTAAGTAAGCACGCTGAGCTGGTTGGCATAAAAGTAGTTGCTTTATGTTAAAATTAATATTTTTAACTAGATTACATGAAGAGCTGGATCCCAGTGTCAAGCACTGGGATGACACCCTTATACTTGACTGACTATAACACTTAAGAAGTTTAATGCCAGAAAGCAGGTTATACAACGGATACGTCATCTGCCTTTTCCTTTATGCTTACCCTTAGTTGAAGACTGAGCTTTTATAAACAGCTCCCAAAATCCTTTTTTATCACCTTCTCTGTGTATCAATTGTGCAAAATGTTTCATTAAACTATTACCCATCATAACCATCTTTGTCCATTTACCTAACGGTTTTGCTATATCAACTATTTCTAGATCTTCTTTGTAAACTTGCATATTCTTTTGTTTCTCCCTTAGCATTTCCTGTTGTTTCATCAACTCTTTTTGCTTATTTTTTTGATACAATTCATTAAATCTTCTATTTTCTTCCCACTCTTCTTTGAGAACTTTTAGAGGAAATATAATTTTTCTAATATGATTTTTGTATATTTTTCTCAAAAAGAGAAATACTGCAATTACAGCAAGTAATATTGTACTATATGTAATGATTTGTCCGAACGGCATTTTTATACTCAGCTTATTGGCAAGCGGTATTTACAATTATACCATAACTATAGAAATTTTACAATTTTTTTCTGGATAAAGATAGTAGACTAAAAATTTCTAAAGAACAAAAGCAACGTATTTACGTACAGGCTATCAACTACTACACTCAAAACTGACAAGTGATTAATCATTGGAGAAGGAATCACGGCTCTCTAATGAATAAAGATGGACTGTGTCAAGCTGGTGAGTAAGGTGGAAATTGAATAATTGTTGGTTATCATGCTAGATCTAAAATATAAGTTATAAAATTTTTAATCATTTTGGCTTATAATAATTTCTGAGTTAACCTGAGATTTCCTGAACTGTGGTTTCTTTTACCCATGTTGAATTCTCAGCTTTTATACTCTAATTTAATTCCAGTTTTGACTGTATAGGAGGTCACAATGTCAAACAATATCTATAGCGATCAAGTTAATAATAGTAATTTATATGCCAACAAACTTTTTTATGGTGAAGAGGGTGAGCAAGTCGAAAATCTAGGAGATCAGGTTGCGGGAGAAGAGGATGATAAATCAGAAGAAGATTTACTTCGTGACTGTAGAGATGAAATTAAGAAGGCAAAAGATAAGTTAATACAGTGTAAAAAAGATGCTGTGGAATCACAAAGAGAAATTACACGATTAGAAGCAGAAACTAGTGAATTAAAGTCACAGGTTCAAGAAGAAAGAGAGAAGGTAGAACAAACTAAGAATGAAGCAAAAGCAGAAGTTGATAAGTTAAAATTACAGGTTCAAGAAGAAAGAGAGAAGGTAGAACAAACTAAGAATGAAGCTGAGGCAGCAAAAGAGGAAGTTTTGAGGTACAAAATTGAACAGGAGAAAGAAGAAGTGATGCAGAGTAAGATTGAAGGAGTAAAAGAAGAACTTTTAAAGTGTAAAATTAACATGGCAAAAGCAGAGACTGAGTGGTATAAAAAAGCAGCTGAAGAATGTAAAAATGAGAAAAGAATCGGTACAGATAAACCTAGTATTAAGGTAGGGAATGAAAATGATAGAGGCAAACATGTTACCAATGAAGGAGGGAATGAAAATGATAGGGGCAAACATGTTACCAATGAAGGAGGGAATGAAAGTGGAGAAATTACATCTCGAGAAATAACACCAGATCTTAGCCTGCCAGGAATTTGTGGGCCTAAGGCTACTTTGTATAAATCGAATAATAAGATAGGTTGTCAAGGTTTTAATACATCTGATTTATTAAAAGGTATCCGTTCAGAGGTGTGGTTTAAGAAACAACAGCTAGCAGGTTTTGAAAAGGGTTTAATTCCTTTTGTTTCCAAGTCAGATACAACGAAATTATCCGCTCAAGAAATCTATTCCCTCGCTCTGACTGTGCAAAATATGAATTCTTACGATAGACAACATAATGCCGTATCTGTCGCTCAACATGGTTATTCGTTAATGGAATATTCTCTGGGTCATCCAAAAATGTCCACATCATTGACTCGGATTTTATAATACCCTTTACCGTTCGTGAAGCTCCTTTTGCTTCAAGTATATAAGATATTTTTATCATGCAGTACTGTATGTATCTTCGTAATTCTTTAGCTTGCTTAGTGAACTTTGAAATACTAATTTCATTTTCTGACAAAGCGTTTTTTAATACAAACAATCCATTAGCTGCGTCTTTTAAACAATGGCCAAGTCTCATTACTTCACTATTCCAACTATGAGATAACCTCTCGAAATTTCTCAATAAGTGAGCCCAACAAATTTGTCGTTTTTCATCACTGAAGTGGTTGTAAACTGCATATCTGTCAGTAATTACCAGGTTTTTGTAATCACAAAATGCACTATTCGGGAACGTTCAAAAAAGTGTGTCAAACCGAGAAGTAAAGTAATAAATTGATATAAAAAATGGAGGTTTGATATGAGTCAAGCAAATAGAACTAATGGGTTGGTAGATTATAAAGAATTAGAAACAAATATCCTGTCATCTATACGAGAAGGAAAACCATTGACAGGAAAAGATGGAGCATTAACACCGTTTATAAAAAGGTTGCTAGAGGCAAGTCTGGAAGGTGAAATAGAAAACCACATGTCAGCTAAAAGTGAAGAAAATAACCGAAGAAATGGGAGAAACGCAAAAACTTTACGCACGAGTGGAGGCTCATTTGAGCTGCTAACACCAAGAGATAGGGAGGGAAGTTTTGAACCACAAATAGTTAGAAAAAGGCAAACAAGCCTACATCCAGAACTTGAAGCAAAGGTATTAAGTACATACGCCAGTGGCATGGGATACAGAGACATAGCTTCACACGTTGAGGAAATATATGACCACAAAATATCAGCAGCAGAGATATCCAGTATTACTGATAAACTGCTACCAATAATCAATGAATGGCGCAGCCGTCCACTGCAATCAGTATATCCAATAGTGTTCATGGATGGCATGTTTTTTAAGGTTAAGGAGGATGGACATTGTGTAAGCAAGTGTATGTATAACATATTAGGCATAGATCAAAATGGCAGAAAAGAAGTATTAGGTTTTTATTTGGCTGAAAGTGAGGGAGCTAATTTCTGGTTGGGAGTGCTAAATGACCTCAAAGAAAGAGGAGTAGAAGATATTCTAATTGCCTGCATTGATGGGCTAAAAAGCTTTTCTACAGCTATAAATAGTATATTTCCTAAAGCAGAAGTACAACTATGTATAGTGCATCAGATAAGGAATTCACTGAAATATGTATCTAGCAAAGATGTAAAAGTTTTCATGAATGATTTGAAAAAAATATATCGTGCTTCAAGTAAAGAAATTGCCGAAAATTATTTGCTTGAACTGGAGGAAAAATGGGGCGAAAAGTATCCATTAGTCATAAAATCTTGGCAGAATAATTGGGAAAATTTGTCCAGTTATTTTAAGTATTCAGGTCCTGTTAGGAGGCTAAGGGAACGTTCAAAAAAGTGTGTCAAACCGTATTTTTAATTCAACTCAATTTTTAATCTATCAGGAAAAAAGATATCAAGTTGAGATATAGTTAAAGCCCAATTAGGTAAAGCCATAGCCCATTTTTGCTCTACTTTTTTTATAGCACAATATACCTGTTTATACAAGGCATTTGTATTAGTAAATGAGCCTTTGGTTTTAGTAAATTTTCTAATCTGTCTGTGCAGTCCCTCAATAGGATTAGTGGTATAAATTAGCCTCCTAACAGGACCTGAATACTTAAAATAACTGGACAAATTTTCCCAATTATTCTGCCAAGATTTTATGACTAATGGATACTTTTCGCCCCATTTTTCCTCCAGTTCAAGCAAATAATTTTCGGCAATTTCTTTACTTGAAGCACGATATATTTTTTTCAAATCATTCATGAAAACTTTTACATCTTTGCTAGATACATATTTCAGTGAATTCCTTATCTGATGCACTATACATAGTTGTACTTCTGCTTTAGGAAATATACTATTTATAGCTGTAGAAAAGCTTTTTAGCCCATCAATGCAGGCAATTAGAATATCTTCTACTCCTCTTTCTTTGAGGTCATTTAGCACTCCCAACCAGAAATTAGCTCCCTCACTTTCAGCCAAATAAAAACCTAATACTTCTTTTCTGCCATTTTGATCTATGCCTAATATGTTATACATACACTTGCTTACACAATGTCCATCCTCCTTAACCTTAAAAAACATGCCATCCATGAACACTATTGGATATACTGATTGCAGTGGACGGCTGCGCCATTCATTGATTATTGGTAGCAGTTTATCAGTAATACTGGATATCTCTGCTGCTGATATTTTGTGGTCATATATTTCCTCAACGTGTGAAGCTATGTCTCTGTATCCCATGCCACTGGCGTATGTACTTAATACCTTTGCTTCAAGTTCTGGATGTAGGCTTGTTTGCCTTTTTCTAACTATTTGTGGTTCAAAACTTCCCTCCCTATCTCTTGGTGTTAGCAGCTCAAATGAGCCTCCACTCGTGCGTAAAGTTTTTGCGTTTCTCCCATTTCTTCGGTTATTTTCTTCACTTTTAGCTGACATGTGGTTTTCTATTTCACCTTCCAGACTTGCCTCTAGCAACCTTTTTATAAACGGTGTTAATGCTCCATCTTTTCCTGTCAATGGTTTTCCTTCTCGTATAGATGACAGGATATTTGTTTCTAATTCTTTATAATCTACCAACCCATTAGTTCTATTTGCTTGACTCATATCAAACCTCCATTTTTTATATCAATTTATTACTTTACTTCTCGGTTTGACACACTTTTTTGAACGTTCCCGAGGCTAATTTATACCACTAATCCTATTGAGGGACTGCACAGACAGATTAGAAAATTTACTAAAACCAAAGGCTCATTTACTAATACAAATGCCTTGTATAAACAGGTATATTGTGCTATAAAAAAAGTAGAGCAAAAATGGGCTATGGCTTTACCTAATTGGGCTTTAACTATATCTCAACTTGATATCTTTTTTCCTGATAGATTAAAAATTGAGTTGAATTAAAAATACGGTTTGACACACTTTTTTGAACGTTCCCCACTATTCTTTAAAAATTTCATTCCTCTTGTATCTGCTAACTTCATAAGACTTGCTTTATTGTTGGCAAACATCCAGCACCATCCCAATTTGCCTTTGTTGTAGTGACTGGTTTCATCAATATGCAAAATTTCGCTTGCTTTTATTTCTTCCTCTATTTGTTCATAGGCTTCTTTACATTTTGACGAAACCCTTGCTTCACTATTGGACACACTACCAACACTTATACTCATGTTAAAGATGTCTTTCATAATATTCGCTATTTCTCGCTTTGAATTCTTATAAAACCCACTTAGTGATGCAACTACTGACTTAACTCTAGGACCAAAGGTATCCGGTGTAACTCCTTCTGGTAATTTGCTACTCCTTCTTTTTCCGCATTTACGACAGCGACCATGTTCTAATTGATACTCAACTACGTAAGGCTTAATTTCTGGTAAATCAACTTTTTGATAGACATATGGTTTTTCCGATATTGCGATTTCTTCACCACACTCGCATCTATTTGGTAACTCTACCTTCACCACCTCATCTGCTTCCATTTTAGCTCGGCAATTCCCCTTATGTCCAACTTGACCACCTATCTTCCTGCCGCCCTCTGACTTATCTTCTGGTGTGTCTTTTTTTATTTTGTACAGCTCTTTTGAACTTGGTAAAGATGAATTCCTTGAGTTTAAGCCGAGTCTCTCTCTTAGTTCAGCATTCTCTATTTCTAAGATTTTATTTTTTTCTTCAATCTTTGCTACTTTCTGCTCTAAGTTTTTACATAACTCTACAATACTGATCAACAATTGAAGCATCTAGCCTTACTTTACTATCAACATTTTGTGTTATTACTACTTTAATATATTATGTCAATTGTTTTTTATCCTTGCCACACCTCTGAACGGATACATTAAAAGAACTCTATCCTGAGATGTATAGTAATTCTAAAATTTTGCCATATATAGAAAAGGGATCAGAGGGTATTTATAGTGCAGTAAATTTTAAATTTGCCTTTACTGATACTATTAGTTCAGCAGCCAACTTTGGTAATACGAAATGTCTTAAATGTATTGATAGTCCACAAGAGTTAGCTTGTCAGGACGAGAAGGTTAAGAGTTTCTGCCAATCTGGCAATGATTATGCTAATAAAGAATTAAACAAGAATTTTTTTTCTAGAGAATCATGTCCTGATCTCATCAAAGACCCCGGTGGAGCAAGTATTGTGAAAGCGAAACAAGTTGCACCATTGATAATTGTTAATAACGCAGGGAATATGATAGATAAAGAGGGCAATAATACTCAAGTACACTATAATTCATTAAAGCCTTATCTAAAGCTTAATGGTAAAATCAGGGACTGTGGAAATGATCAAAAGTGTAAAGATTATAATGCAATTATGGAGAAAGTTGCATGGGATAGTGATAAGGAAGTACTATTAAAAGCTGTCTTTGATAATGTGCAAAGAACAACTCCTTACTCTTATGATAATGAGGTTAGTTCTTTTCCCATTGATAATGAGTTGATATAAGAGAGAATGTTCTCTGGATTTTTTAGTTCAGAGAACACTTTTGTAGAAAAATAGAGTTGGTGACCTTACTCAAAAAAAATGTATCCGTTCAGAGGTGTGGCAAGGATAAAAAACAATTGACATAATATATTAAAGTAGTAATAACACAAAATGTTGATAGTAAAGTAAGGCTAGATGCTTCAATTGTTGATCAGTATTGTAGAGTTATGTAAAAACTTAGAGCAGAAAGTAGCAAAGATTGAAGAAAAAAATAAAATCTTAGAAATAGAGAATGCTGAACTAAGAGAGAGACTCGGCTTAAACTCAAGGAATTCATCTTTACCAAGTTCAAAAGAGCTGTACAAAATAAAAAAAGACACACCAGAAGATAAGTCAGAGGGCGGCAGGAAGATAGGTGGTCAAGTTGGACATAAGGGGAATTGCCGAGCTAAAATGGAAGCAGATGAGGTGGTGAAGGTAGAGTTACCAAATAGATGCGAGTGTGGTGAAGAAATCGCAATATCGGAAAAACCATATGTCTATCAAAAAGTTGATTTACCAGAAATTAAGCCTTACGTAGTTGAGTATCAATTAGAACATGGTCGCTGTCGTAAATGCGGAAAAAGAAGGAGTAGCAAATTACCAGAAGGAGTTACACCGGATACCTTTGGTCCTAGAGTTAAGTCAGTAGTTGCATCACTAAGTGGGTTTTATAAGAATTCAAAGCGAGAAATAGCGAATATTATGAAAGACATCTTTAACATGAGTATAAGTGTTGGTAGTGTGTCCAATAGTGAAGCAAGGGTTTCGTCAAAATGTAAAGAAGCCTATGAACAAATAGAGGAAGAAATAAAAGCAAGCGAAATTTTGCATATTGATGAAACCAGTCACTACAACAAAGGCAAATTGGGATGGTGCTGGATGTTTGCCAACAATAAAGCAAGTCTTATGAAGTTAGCAGATACAAGAGGAATGAAATTTTTAAAGAATAGTGGGGAACGTTCAAAAAAGTGTGTCAAACCGTATTTTTAATTCAACTCAATTTTTAATCTATCAGGAAAAAAGATATCAAGTTGAGATATAGTTAAAGCCCAATTAGGTAAAGCCATAGCCCATTTTTGCTCTACTTTTTTTATAGCACAATATACCTGTTTATACAAGGCATTTGTATTAGTAAATGAGCCTTTGGTTTTAGTAAATTTTCTAATCTGTCTGTGCAGTCCCTCAATAGGATTAGTGGTATAAATTAGCCTCCTAACAGGACCTGAATACTTAAAATAACTGGACAAATTTTCCCAATTATTCTGCCAAGATTTTATGACTAATGGATACTTTTCGCCCCATTTTTCCTCCAGTTCAAGCAAATAATTTTCGGCAATTTCTTTACTTGAAGCACGATATATTTTTTTCAAATCATTCATGAAAACTTTTACATCTTTGCTAGATACATATTTCAGTGAATTCCTTATCTGATGCACTATACATAGTTGTACTTCTGCTTTAGGAAATATACTATTTATAGCTGTAGAAAAGCTTTTTAGCCCATCAATGCAGGCAATTAGAATATCTTCTACTCCTCTTTCTTTGAGGTCATTTAGCACTCCCAACCAGAAATTAGCTCCCTCACTTTCAGCCAAATAAAAACCTAATACTTCTTTTCTGCCATTTTGATCTATGCCTAATATGTTATACATACACTTGCTTACACAATGTCCATCCTCCTTAACCTTAAAAAACATGCCATCCATGAACACTATTGGATATACTGATTGCAGTGGACGGCTGCGCCATTCATTGATTATTGGTAGCAGTTTATCAGTAATACTGGATATCTCTGCTGCTGATATTTTGTGGTCATATATTTCCTCAACGTGTGAAGCTATGTCTCTGTATCCCATGCCACTGGCGTATGTACTTAATACCTTTGCTTCAAGTTCTGGATGTAGGCTTGTTTGCCTTTTTCTAACTATTTGTGGTTCAAAACTTCCCTCCCTATCTCTTGGTGTTAGCAGCTCAAATGAGCCTCCACTCGTGCGTAAAGTTTTTGCGTTTCTCCCATTTCTTCGGTTATTTTCTTCACTTTTAGCTGACATGTGGTTTTCTATTTCACCTTCCAGACTTGCCTCTAGCAACCTTTTTATAAACGGTGTTAATGCTCCATCTTTTCCTGTCAATGGTTTTCCTTCTCGTATAGATGACAGGATATTTGTTTCTAATTCTTTATAATCTACCAACCCATTAGTTCTATTTGCTTGACTCATATCAAACCTCCATTTTTTATATCAATTTATTACTTTACTTCTCGGTTTGACACACTTTTTTGAACGTTCCCGAGAATAAATTTAGCAGAGTTTATAATATAATATTTAAGTTATTTATGATAAAAAATAGATTTTTTGCATAACCAGCCAGTCTGGGATTTAGCAAGAAAATCTAGATTCCAGCGTTACGCGCTGAAACTCTTTAAATTCCAGTAGTGCAAGAAATCTAATTTCTACGTATTCAAATATGGAAGTTCTAGTTTGCTGAACAGAACGTTGAGAAGTATCAATAAGAAGCTCCCTTTTGAGTAAACTTTTCTGCAACGGAGTTATCGTAATAACATCCCTTATGTACGTTGCATGAGCAGATTGGTCAAATATACGAAAGAGTTATAATACAGATTTTACTCAAAAAATATTGAAACAATCTCACACATCTTAAACTAAGTTCTCAATTTCTCAAAGAAATCTTTTAATAAAAGAGAACATTTTGTTTCTAATATTCCACCATAAACTTCAGGTATGTGGTTACAGAATTGAAATATTCTAGTGCCGTTTTCAACTCCTCCACCTTTGGGATTGTAAGCCCCGAAGTACAGACGTTTAATTTTTGCAAAAGAGATAGCTTGAGCGCACATCGGGCACGGCTCTAACGTTACGTACATTTCAGCTTCATAAAGCGTGGAAGTTGAAAATGCTTGTTTAATTGTTAACATTTCTGCATGTGCAGTTGGATCATTAGATATATTGTGTGCAGAGGAGATGATATTGTTTCCATTAACTATTACAGCACCTATTGGCACTTCGCCATCTTTCTGAGCAAGTTTTGCTTGCTCTATGGCAAGTTCCATGTATTGGTACTTAAACATTAGGTGCTTGGGTAAATATAATTTTCTTTTCTTGGCTTTTCTATTTTTTCTAGGTTATAGAATTCACTAAGGACTATTGTCCTTTTTACAAGGCTATCTATTTCTCGCTTTAAATATTTTTTTATTTCTTCTACCGATTTTAGTTCGTTTATAGCTACAACTACTTCTTCCATTATATCCTCTATAATTTGATCCTCCTCTAATTTATATATTATTTGTTCTACATGCCTATTCAATTCCTCGAAGGTCGCAGATCCATATGTAATGCTATCTTTACTATTTCTTAGTAACATTTTTTACCTCTCTATTAGAATATAGTTTATTCAGTTCTATTAAACTCTATTGTCAATAGCTGCCTTAATAAATGATGTAAAGAGAGGATGAGGAGACAATGGTCTTGATTGAAATTCTGGATGAAATTGCACACCAATAAACCATGAGTGATTTTTTAGCTCCACTGCCTCTATGCATGTTTTATCTTCTGATATACCACTGCATATCATTCCATTCTCTTCTAAGTTATTTTTATAATCTAAATTGACTATATATCTGTGTCTGTGTCTTTCTGAAATAGTGACACTACTATACACATTTGCCATTTTTGAATTTGGACTTATATTACACTTGTATGTTCCAAGTCTCATGGTTCCACCAAGATCAACGTTCTTACCATCAGCGAGCTTGATGATTGGGTGTTTGCAAGTATAAAATTCTTCAGAGTGTACATCTTCAAGCTTAATAACGTTACGAGCAAATTCAATCACTGCAAGCTGCATACCAAGACATATTCCTAAAAAAGGAATGTTATTTACACGGGCATAGTTTATTGCTAATATTTTACCTTCTATTCCATTATCACCAAATCCTCCTGGAACAAGGACTGAATTAGAGCTTTGTAATTTTTCTCTGATAAACTTTGCATCTATAGATTTTCCATTCTCTTCTCTTGAGTTGACCCAATTTATCTTCACTCTAGCTTTATTACTAATTGCACCATGGTTTAATGCTTCAATCAGTGATTTATATGCGTCAGGAAATTCAGTATATTTTCCTACTATGGAAACGATAACTTCTTGTGTTGGATGTCTCATAGAGTGTACTATTTGGTCCCATTCAGGTAAGCTTGGTTTTGGCTTACTTAAGTGAAAGTGATCCAAAATTTGTGTCCCGAGCCCACATTGATTATACAAGGACGGTAACTCGTATATATGGTTTACATCAGGAGCAGGTATTACGTTAGATAAAGAAACATTGCAAAGATTGGCTATCTTTTCTTTTTGATTATCGGAAATTTCTTTTTCACTGCGACATAATATAATATCTGGTTGTAACCCCGCAGAGTTTAACTCTCGAACTGAATGCTGTGTCGGTTTTGTCTTTAATTCTTGTGCTGCAGTGAGGTATGGTATTAAAGTTAAGTGAATAAGGATAACTTTTTGCTTTCCTAGTTTATAATTAACTTGGCGTATAGCTTCCAAAAACGGTTGGCTTTCAATATCACCTACGGTTCCGCCTATTTCGCATATTACAAAATCTAAATCTTCTGTACCATTAAAAATGAAAGATTTGATTAAATCTGTCACATGAGGAATGATTTGCACAGTTTTGCCTAGATAATCACCACACCTTTCCTTCTTTAATAATTTATTATATACTTTACCAGTTGTTATATTGTCGTCCTTGGTTGCTTTAATTTTAGTAAAACGCTCGTAATGTCCAAGGTCTAAATCAGTTTCAGCACCATCCTCAGTAACAAATACTTCCCCGTGCTGAGCTGGGCTCATTGTTCCAGGATCAATGTTGAGATATGGGTCAAGCTTTCTGATGCGAACATTGAATCCATGAGCTTGAAGAAGTGCTCCCACACTTGAAGCAACTAAACCCTTACCAAGTGATGAAACAACTCCACCTGTAACAAAGATAAACTTGGTTTCTTTCATTAATTTTCAAATGGAACAGAAGTTGATTGGCCTTCTTGCTTCTTTTCTGATATAATCTTCTCTGCAATTGATTTTTTATGTACATCTTTTGAACATAATCCTGATAGTAACAGTGTATTTATAATGAACAGCCCAGCAACTATAGAAGTTATTCTACTGAGTGGATTTTCAGAAGACTTTACCGGAATTATTGAATTCATTCCCTGTTGTGAATTACTAAAGCCACTTAATGAACTACTTCCAGGTGGCTGCAGGAGCACTAAAATTACCAATACAACAACTAATATTATTTGAAGTACACTAAGTACTGTTACTGACATTATGAATAGAGCTAAAAATAAAGATTTTAGGAGCATAAGGATCATAAGTCAAGAATATCTTTACCCGAGTAACTTGACTACTGGAATCCAAGTATGTATTAAACCTTATTTAAATTATGAGCTATCACATTTTAAAATACAAAGATTATGAACCAAAAATGGATGAAAGTTCTTTTATCGCAGATGGTGTGCGTATCATAGGTAACGTTGAAATAGGAAGGAATGCGAGTATCTGGTTTAATTGTGTGATCAGAGGAGATGTTGGATCAATCAAAATAGGTGATGAAACGAATATTCAAGATGGCACCGTAATTCATGTAGATAGAAATCCAGGCGGTGATACGATTATTGGTAGTATGGTGACGGTTGGACATTTTTGTGTGTTACATGCATGCACGATACATGATAAAGCATTTATTGGTATGGGCTCTGTTATAATGTATCATGCGATTGTGGAGTCTGAAGCTATGGTAGCTGCTGGCTCACTGGTAACGCATGGGAAAGTGATAAAAAGTGGTGAAGTATGGGCTGGCAGGCCAGCACAATTCTTCAAAAAAATGTCAGATGAGGAAATTAAACATATTACACAATCTGCACAAAATTATATCATGCTGATGAAAGAATATAAGGCTATATGCTAGGTTGAGAAATCTTCAGCTCTGATGCACATTCTACGTTAACTACTTCAAAAGCTTCTTCAACTATAGAATGCTTATCAATATAAGGCTCAATCACTTTTTCAACTCTAGTTTGCTTATCAATATGCTGATTAATAAAACTACCTCTGACTAGAATATCCTTTATTGGCCAGTTTGTTTCTGTTGGAGTACCTGATAATTTAGCTGCAAATTTTATCGGTGCTGACGTTAGAAAAAGAGATATAGTATTATTTGAATTAAGATAGAAGTTTACATGATCTTTACAATCTTTTAGATTTATATCTCCCGGAAAATCTGGTATTTGAGATTGTATATTTGCTTTTATGAAGTTCATCCGGCCGAATTTTTCAGTAAGTATCCCTACCTCTTTTGGAACTTCTAATGGGATGATAATATCATTGCTAATTCCATTTTCTTCTTGAGAAAAAAGTTCAGTGTATGCTCCTTTTTTTCTGTGTTTCTCAAAATACTTAGGAAAATACATATTAAGGTATTCAGAGTGTAGCTCTATACGATTTTTCTGGTCATCCTCTAGAGTAAATGTGTATTTACCACGATTTTGCTTAAGCTCGCACAATTTAAATTTACTAAGGTCAGAGTCTGGAAATGGCTTTTCAATTTCAAAAGCAAGTGTAAGAGTGTGCGTTGTGTGATCAAATTCATTTTTTTCTTGTAGACCATCTTGTAAACTATAGTACTTATTTTTTTCATATTCCTTTTTTTCTCTATTAGCATTAACTTCCTGTTCATTAAAACTTTCAACAGCATAAAAAAATTCTTCTTCATCTAGCTCTTCTCCTGTTAGAGCATCCTCAAACACATCCTGTTCATCCTCTAAATCAATCTCATTACCTTTCGTTTCTATTTTATTCTCTATACTTATTTTTTTTGTATGGTCATTTCCATTGCTAGCAGTTGTTTGATGATGTGTATCGTTAGTTTGAAAAAAGCTCTTTACTTTTGATATTAAGCTAATCCATGAAAGTCTGACTTGATTAAGTAGCCATTTAAAACTCTTCATTGTTTTACCTCAACCTAATTACTAAAAATTGTAACAGAATAAATTAAATATGTCAATAAGATACACAAATTGTACTAACTGGGAATTAGTGGCAGCACTTAACATCTGTGTAAATTTTGACATAGGCGTTTTCTGCATTTTAACCAAATCAGTAAAGAGAACACCATTGATATTCTCCTTTTAGAAGCAACTTGAATAAAACTGATAAAGTTTGAATTAAAGTGTGATTAGGAAAGTGAGTGATGAGAACTCTTTATTTGGACTTCTTTTGATTCATCTATTTTAGTATTAGGTCTTAGTGTTGTGTGTGTAGCACCACCAGCTACGAGTGCAGATGCTGTAGCTATGATAATTATTGCTAACATACTTAGTCTAGTTGTGTGCTGAAGTATAGTATTTGCTATCAGTCCAACAGCAAGACCAACACCAATAACAGCAGTGTACAACATTATCGAATTTGAATCAGATACGTAATTTGTGAGCTCTTTGGAACACTCTTTTGCTAATCCTTTTACTGCTCTCTTGAGTTTGTTTTGATCTTCTTCTGTTCCAGTACCTGATTTTAGTCTCTTACATAACTCTTGTATTTTTTCACCTTGTACTTCTGCCAGCTTTTTTAGCTCCGTAGACAATTTCTCTATTTTTGTTCCTTTCAATTCTACTATTATTTTCTTGAAACATGGCATCATTATTTGCTCTGTTTCTTCTTCTACTTGATTTTTTAATGCTATTATTTTATTCAATTGTTCTTCTGATATTTCAGTGTCTTTTTTTAGTTCCACTGTAACCTTTGTTTCTTCTAGCTCCGATATTACGTTCATTAATGCGTGAAATGCACTCCATAGCTTTTCACCAGAATTCTGACTCCGTTTTGGTGACATAGACTGACTGCCTTTGAACTTTTTTGGTGATATGGGCTGATTTTTACCATCTTTAAGCTTTTTTGAGTTTTCACCAGCACTTACTTTAACCATAATAAACCTCGCATATTAAATAATGCTATTACATAATATCTTTAAAGCTCAAGGTCAAATAGTATCTTTACATAATATAACTCATAAACAGAAAATTTTAGTATAAATTGCCATATTTACTTTGTGCTATGGTTTGAGATAGAATAACAACTTGCTTCAAATATGGAAAGGCAGTACAACTCTATAATCAAGTTACTGAACTCTCATTTACTCCTCTTTTTTTGTAAAACAATCTACAATTCATTAGAAGATCTTCAGATAGACGTTGATCATTGGTTGCGTTTTTACAGTGAGACAAGACCTCATTCTAGTAAATATTGTTATGGCGATGTAGACTTTTCTGAATAGAAAACATATTGCTTTTTAGAAAAATATTGGTAGCATTACATTAAGAGACTGATATTAGTTTTCAATTTTTCTGTTAGTTAATTCTTGCTTGCTAGGTTAAGTTGTGTCTGGTAACCATAATGGCAAATCTTGTTAACTTGAGGCGTGAATTTTAGCCTCTTTCATCCTTACATTAGTTACATATTCTTTCGCAGAGGGCTAATGAATTTATTAGTAAAATTCAGTAATTTATAACTGACAATTAGAGCTGTTAATTAGCAACTCACTTTAAATAAGTTACTCAACTGTGACAGATTTAGCTAAATTTCTCGGACAATCTACATCTAACCCTTTTTTTTCTGCAATAGAATAAGCAAGAAATTGCATAGCAACACTGTAGATAATTGGAGAAACAAAATTGTCAACTTCTGGAAGTTGCACCACATCTATGCAAATTCCCTTTAAGAGCGGTGCTCCTTGCTTATCACTAAAGGCAATTACTTTACCTTTTCTTGCAATAATCTCTTGTATATTGGATAGCGTTTTAAAGAATAAATTATCGTAAGGAATAATTGCGATAACAAGTACAGTAGAGTCTATCAAGGCGATAGAACCGTGCTTCATTTCTCCCGCTGCAATACCAATTGTGTTGATATATGAAAGCTCTTTTATCTTCAATGCACCTTCCATTGCAACTCCATATGAGCTTCCTCTCCCAATTATAATTATATTATTGTGCTCTAATATACTGCCTGATATATGTTGTATTTCCATCACATTCAAAACATGCTCAACATGTTCGGGAATAGAATTAATAGCATCGCTTAGTTCCTTTATCCTCTCTCTACCTAGTATACCTTTTATTTTTCCAAGCTCTACAGCAAAGCATGCTAAAATTGCAAGCTGCGTAGAAAAGGTTTTTGTCGAAGCAACACCAATCTCAGGTCCAGCAAGAGTATGCAATACAATATCTGAGGCTTTTTCTATGCTGCTATTAAATGTATTAATTATGCTAATGATCATTTGTTTCTGCAATCTCGCATAACGTAGTGCTTCCATAGTATCTGCAGTTTCACCAGATTGAGAAATGAATAAGCCAATACTACCTTCTTCGAGCTTGACGCTGCTATACCTAAATTCTGACGAGATTTCTAGATATACCCGAATTTGAGCAATACTTTCCAGCCAACACTTTGCTATTAGTCCAGCAAAATAGGATGAACCGCATCCAACTATAGTAATGTAACCTAGTTCAGAAAATAATTCTTTGTTGATTTCTTTATATTGTTTATAAAATTGATTTATTGTTTTGTTTAATGCATACGGTTGCTCAAAAATTTCTTTTAGCATAAAGCTAGGGTAACCATTTTTACTAATTAGAAAATTTCTTGGACTGCTATTTTCTGTTCTGCGTTTAACTTGTATACCATTATTATATACACTGAATTCGTTAGATTTTATTACTGCAATATCATTATCTTCTAAATGCAATATTTTTTCTACAAATGAATTCAAAGTATTAGTATCAGAAGCAGCAAACACTTTATTACAGTTATATCCTATTGCTAAAGGCAAATTTCTTTTTGCAACAAATAAAGTATCTGGATATTCTGCAAATAATAAAGCCAAAGCAAGTGAACCTTGTAAATTGTTTAGACACTGTAATATAGAATCAACTGGTGACAATCCTTCATTAAGATATGCAGTTAATATGTTTGGTATTACTTCTGTATCAGTGTCGGTATGAAAAGATACTCCCTTTTCCTCCAGATCCTTTTTTAATATATTGTAATTTTCAATTATGCCATTATGAGCAACAACAACATTATTTATATAAATGGGATGAGCATTTTTAAGATTTGGAACTCCATGTGTAGCCCAACGAGTATGTGCTATACCAACTTTGCTACTAGATATCTTGCTCTCATGAACAACTTCACATAATCTTTCAACTTTACCTTCTGATTTTTTGACTTCTATCTTACCTCTATTATTTATAATTGCTATACCTGAAGAGTCATACCCTCTGTATTCCAATTTTTGCAACGCGGTTAGTAAAGTTGGTATTACTGAATCACCGCTACTTACTATACCTAATATTCCACACACTTCGTAAATTATGAAGCATTTTTGTCTTTTTTACTTTCCTCTAGTTTATTTTTCTTGCCATTCTTTTCAACTTTGCTTTTTTCAATAGATTTAGCTACTGGCTTTTGAATTTCTTTATTTAAGATTTCAGATATAGCAGACTTTAGGATTTTTATTTCAATTTTTGGTGCTATTTCTAGTATTAGTTGTGAATTTACTTCGTCAACTTTGTTTACTTCACCTATTATTCCACTAGAAGTAATAACCGTATCACCACGTTTTATTTGATCTATCATCCTTCTATGTTCTTTTAGTTTTTTGTGATTTGGGCGAATAATGAGAAAATAAAATACTACAAATATTAAAATGAGTGGAATAAAGCTAGCAACAGATGCTGATACATTGTTAGTCGCATCTGCCGCAAAAACCTCAGAAATGAACATATTTAATCCCAATTATTAACGATAAAATTAAATAGATTAAGCAGCAATTACAATATCATGTCAAGTCTCTGAAAGAAATTAATTCAAATTAATAAGAAACTTAAAGAATTTTAAGGTGTTTCTGCTGTAATGGCGGGAGTGATGAGACTTGAACTCACGACCTCATGCGTGACAGGCATGCGCTCTAACCAACTGAGCTACACCCCCCATTGCTTTTTAACGTTTGCAACTTTAAAGCTAATCAACGTGTTGCCACTTGTCAATATTTTTTGTTTGCGCTTTTTTGTCTTTTTTATTACTATGTAAATAACTTAATTTCACACATGGCTTATGCAAGTAGTCCCGTTAGGGTTATGCCATGGAGGATAAACTATTTGGAGGAGTAAATATGACAAATTTGCCTAAAGTCACTATACGTGATTTAGCTGAATCTGGTGTGCATTTTGGCCATAAAGTTAGTCGCTGGAATGCGAAAATGGCCCCATATATATATGGTATACATCAACAGAATCGTATACACATAATAGACTTACGAAAAACATTACCATTGTTAGAGGCGGCGATGAAAGCTTTATACGATGTTGCATCTCAAGATGGTCGCATTTTATTTGTTGGTACGAAATTTCAAGCTTTAGATATTGTTGCAAGTGAAGCAGTTCGTTGTGGTCAGTATTATGTAAATGATCGATGGCTTGGTGGTATGCTTACTAATTGGAACACTGTTTCTTCTTCGATAAAAACTTTGATACAATATGAGAAAATATCCAATGATGAAGATAGCATCTTAACAAAAAAAGAATTAGGAAACATTGAAAAGAAAAGAAAAAAGCTTGATAAAGAATTGGGTGGAATTAGAGAAATGGGAGCAGTTCCTGATATTTTATTTATTATTGATACTAACAAAGAGCATATAGCGGTTAAAGAGGCTAAAAAACTGGGTATTCCTGTAGTTGGAGTACTTGATACCAATTCTGACCCAAATGGTATTGCCTATCCTATACCAGGAAATGATGATTCAAGAAAATCAATAGAGCTCTATTGTAAATTAGTTGCTGATTCTATATTAGCTGGAATAGAGTCTAGTTTGACAAGGTCTAGAGTTAAGGATGATGAGCTTATTCAAGAAAAAGAAGAGGATATTGTGCAAACTAAAAAGAAGCGTATTAAGGTTGAAACAGAAAGGGAGGTAATAGTAAGTAAATGAAGATGGATTCAAGTAGTATAAGGGAATTACGCGATAGAACAGGGCTTGGCTTAAGCGATTGTAAGAAAGCGTTAGAAGAGTGTGATGGTGATATTAAGAAAGCCGTTGATAGGTTACGTACAATAGGATTTGCTAAAGCTGACAAAAAGTCTGATAGAGTAGCTTCCGATGGGCTTATTGCTATGTGCTTGGCTAGAAATTATGGTGTATTGGTTAAAGTCAATTGTGAAACTGATTTTGTTGCTAGAAATGAGAAGTTCATAGCATTAGTTTCAAATTTAGCATCAATTGCTTGTCAAGAACGTTGTACTAGTCTTGATGAGTTAAAAAATGCCAAATATGAAGATGTTGGTACAGTACAGGAAGCTATTATGAGTGGTACATCGGTTCTTGGTGAGAAGTTAGAGTTAAGCAATCTTTGCTACCTAGAGACTAAGGATGGGATTATTGCTGGCTATGTACATGGTGATATGCATGGCTTAGGTAAGATTGGTGCTTTAGTAGCATTGCAATCATCTGGTGATAAACAAGAGATTGGAAAGCAAATAGCTATGCATGTAGTTGCTATGAAACCTGAAGCTTTATCTATAGATGATTTAGATCAAGAAAAATTAAACAATGAGCGTTCTATAATTGAGGAGCAAGTAAAGAGCTTAAATAAACCTGAAGAGGTAGCGAAAAAAATAGTAGATGGACGAATGGCTAAATACTATGAAGAAGTTGTTCTGCTAGAGCAGAAATTTATAAAAGATGATAAAATGAAGATTGCTGATTTTATAGAATCAAGTGCTGTTAAATTAGCTAATTATAAGTTACTTACTTTGGATGGTGAAAATAAGTAACAAAACTTCAGAAGTAAAATACCCCAGAGTGTTATTCAAAATCTCTGGGGAGGCTTTGATGGGATCAAAGCTGTTTGGCCATGATATGGAAGTGATAGATAAACTATCCAAAGACATAGTTGAAGTTTGTAATCTCGGAGTTCAAGTTTGTATTGTTGTTGGTGGTGGGAATATTTTTCGTGGTGCATCAGCATCTTTAAGTGGCTGTGAAAGAGCAAGCAGTGATTATATTGGAATGCTTGGCACTGTCATTAATGCTTTAATTTTGCAAAATTTTTTAGAAAAAAGCTCTATAGTCTCTAGGGTGTTGTCTGCTATACCTATGACTACCATATGTGAGCCTTACATAAGAAGGAAGGCTATTCATCATTTAGAAAAAGGTAGAGTTGTCATTTTTGCAGCAGGTACAGGTAACCCATTTTTTACCACAGATACAGCTGCAGCTTTACGTGCTGTTGAAATGAATTGTGATGTTATTCTAAAAGGTACGCAAGTAAGAGGTGTATATTCTGCTGATCCAAAAAAAAATGAGGATGCTGTGATGTATGATAGGCTTTCTTATACAGATTTGCTAACTCGTGATTTAAAAGTTATGGATGCATCAGCAATTTCACTTGCTCGTGAGAATTCTATCCCGGTTATAGTTTTTTCTTTAAAAAGAGAAAAAATGGTCGATATTATTAAGGGTCAAGGTACTTATACTATAGTCTCAGGTTATAAACATTAGGTAATTTATGTTAAACGAAATAAAAGCTAAAACAAAAGAAAGAATGCTAAAAACTATTCAGTCTTTTCATGATGATATGAAAGGTGTACGTACTGGTAGAGCTAACTCATCATTACTTGATGGTATAGTTGTAAATATCTATGGTGGACATCAAAAACTGAACCAAGTTGCAGGCGTTTCAGCTATAGATAACAAAACTCTATCAGTTAAAGTTTGGGATGCTACTGTTATCGGTGAAGTGAAAAATGCGATAATCAATGCTAACCTAAATTTAAATCCTGTTGTTGAAGGAAATACTATACGTATAGTTCTTCCAGACTTAACACAAGAAACTCGTGAAAAATTAGTGAAATTATTGCATCAATTTTCTGAAAATGCACGAGTTGCAATTAGAAATATACGCAGAGATGTTATGGAAGAAATAGAGGAAATGAAGAAAAATAAGGAAATCTCAGAAGATGATTTTCATGTTGCCAAAAAGGAAATACAAAACATTACTGATGATAATGTAAAAAAAGTCGATGATGACTTATCTATTAAAGAAAAGGATATATTGCATCATTAAGTTAATATGAAAGAATTTTTCAGTATTGAAAAACATAAGAGGATTCGATATAGATACAGTTGTATGAATGCTGTGATTCAGATCTCATCATTACGCACACATTTGATCGTTATACCTTTTGAAATCTAGAAAAAAAGCTTTTCAGTTTGATTTTTTATTACGATAATTAAGTTTACACTCTTGAGCGAAAACGATGTTGAAACGCCTTTTCCTTATTTTTGCATTTGTATTACTCATCCCACTGTCAAATGTTGATGCCAGAAGATATATCAGAATTGTTGGATCTTCAACTGTTTTTCCTTTTATCTCATTTATATCTGAAGAATTCAGCCGTATATTTTCCTTTAAAACTCCAGTTGTAGAATCGATAGGAAGTGGATCAGGGTTCAAAATGTTTTGTTCAGGAATAGGGGAAGGCACACCAGATATCACTACTTCATCTCGCCCTATGAAGGAAGTAGAGAGAGAATTATGTAAAAGAAATAAAGTGAATGAAGTAATAGAGATCATAATTGGCTATGATGGAATTGTTATTGCAAATTCAAATCAAAGCCATAGATTTGATTTTACAAAAAATGACCTGTTTGAAACTTTATCTTCATATTCTAAAGACAATGATAGATTAGTAAAGAATAACAAGAAATTTTGGTCTGATGTAAATCAAGCTCTACCAAAAACAGAAATTAAAATCTATGGCCCACATCAAAATACAGGTACACATGAAACTTTGATTAATTTTATTATGCTTGATCAATATTCATGTATGAACTCAAGGATTTTCAAAGAGAATTATCAAGACCAAGAAAAAAGAAAGAAAGCATGTAGTAATATCAGAGATGATGGAAGATATATAGAAGTTGGAATTAATGAAAACATAATAATACAAAAATTGAAGAGCAATAAAAATGCTTTAGGAATATTTAGCTTCAGCTTTTTAGCGAAAAACCAAGATGAGATTCAAGGAAGCACAATCGCAGGAATTGAGCCAACTTATAAAAATATATCATCGGGGGAGTATATGTTAGCAAGGCCTTTATATCTTTATATAAAGAAAGAACACTTAGATACTGTTGATGGATTAAGGGAATTCATTAGAGAAGTTGTAGACTCTATTAGTACTGAAGGTGGATATTTATCTAGGCTTGGCTTAATTCCACTTTCAAGCGAAAATATGAAAAAAGTCTTGGAAAAGGTTCGTGATATAATATGATGACTTTGATATTTTTTTATTCTGGATACTAGGTTAAAAATAGAACGTTTAAATTTCTTGTTTTTATTGTTATCATGCTTAGATTCCCTAAGAACTTATTTACTACAAAATACAACAAGTTCTATTTATTTGAGAAAGTTGTGCGTCTTGTAGAACAGATTTTGTTGTAGGTTTCTCTGTAGCTATTTCAAGGTTTTCTTCTATGCTTTTTTGTTCTGTGTAATCTTTAACTTCTTGAATGAAATCTTCAAGCCACTTCTCACTACCTATCTTGGCATGTCGTTGTTGCTCACCTTTAAGAAGTTTTATTACAGCTGCATCTTGATTTTCAGGCACTCTTTGATATTTAAGCCACAAGTCACGAATATCAGGAGGAGCTTTTTTCAAATGAGCTTCAAAGGTTGCTTTTGTGTCTTTTGTACTTTCTTCTTGTTGATCTTGATGGAATTTAAACCAGAAATCGCGAATATCAGGAGAAGCTTTATCCCAAAGAAGTTTAGTAATTTCTTTTATATTTCTCAGATCTTCTTGTTTTAATCTTTTACCATCACCTATATATCGTTTATTAAGACCAACTTGCAGAGGATAAAGTAAAAGGGTAGTTTTGCTCTGTGAATGTATAGGTCTATTTAAAATCATTGCTAGATTTGTATCACAATCTTCTAATACTGCTTTAACTTTTTTAACATCTAAATAATCTATTGCTTGACGTAATTTGTGGTGAAGATCACTTGTTCTCTTTAAGTTTTTCACTTTTTGCATATGCGAATCATCACTTCCTTCCTCTTCTTGCATAGCTATATCACACGAAATACTCTCAATTTTTTGCTCCATTTTCTGTATACATTGATTAATTTCCTTTTGATTTTTTTTGAATATAATCAACTGTGAAATGGTACAAGAATTAGGTAGATCGTCTTTAAACTCTTTTTGTATATTACTAGGTAATTCGCTTTTCAAAACTTCTTGTATATCGCTATCGTAATTATTTTTTATACTCTCAAAGTTGCTTTGTATAGCTTCACTAATTAATGAATCTCGAATGTTTTTTTGTCTTTCAGTTAATAACATACCTTACCTCTACCTCTTATGGCAAATTTAGCGCTATAATTATACGTATTTATAATCAAGTCAAGAGAAAAAATTAGCAAAGCGGTTGAAGTTTTAATAACATATAGCTTTCAAGTTACTATCTATGGAAAATCTGCAAGTTTTACGTTCAATTGCGTTTATTGTGGGAATTTTTCTATTGTTGTTTGGCGTAGCAATGCTTATTCCTGCTATTACTAATAATTATCTAGGTTACGAATGGAAAAATTTTCTGGTTGGATTTATAGTTACCTGCACATTTAGTGCAATTTTTATTTTATTGGGTAAACTAAGTAAGTTACATGGAATGCCGGCAATTTTTGCGATTACTAGCTGTACCTGGATTGTATTATCTCTATTTGCAGCTATTCCATTCTATCTTGATAGTCTAAGCTACGTTGATGCACTATTTGAAGCAGTATCTGGGATTACAACCACAGGGGCAACTGTGCTCAGCGAAATTGAACAACAATCTCCAGGGATACTACTGTGGAGAGCAATGCTGCATGGTATAGGAGGATTTGGAATAATTACAGTAGGAATTGCAATTTTTCCCATATTTAAGGTTTTGAGCTTAAATAATTTACTCTATTCTGAGTACTCAGATGCTCTTAAAAGAAAGTTACCACATACGCGAAGCGTAGTAATACATATTGCAGAAATATATTACTGCCTAATTTTATTGTGCATATTTTCCTACTATCTAGCTGGCATGCCATTATTTGACGCAGTATGTCACGGAATGTCCGCTGTATCAACTGGTGGATTTGCTAACTATAACGATTCTATAGGCTACTACAATAACCCTATATTGGAGGTCATAACAATTATCTTTATGATTTTAGGCTCTTTACCTTTTCTGAGCTATTTAAAAATTATAAGACGATTAGACGTTTGTTATGATGAACAGGTCTCTTACTTTATTAAGATAGTTGTTATCTCATCTTTGCTTGCTTGTTTTTGGTTATATAAAAATTTTGACTTAGGAGTATTTTTATCATTTAGGTACAGCACATTCACCATTACCTCCTTTATCACATCAACTGGCTATGTAATGTGCAACTACTTGAATTGGAGCTTTATTTCAGTCTTAGCTTTCTTTTTAGCCTTTATTGGTGGATGTGGTGGTTCTGCTAGTGGTGGAATCAAAATCTTCCGTTTAGTCATTTTTCTAAAGTCTATAAGGAATTACTTTAGCTCTTTATTAGATCCAAGTGAAAGCGATAGAGTAAAACTCAATGGTAAAATACTGGAAAATGATGAAGTTCAATCCGTCTTTACGTTTTTTGCGATTTACATGTTAACGTTCACTATATCATCAATAGTGATGTCTTACTTGAGCAATGCGGACTTTATAGCTAGCATCAGCTCTGTTTCTGCAATGCTTACAAATTCTGGCCCAGGATTTAGTAACCTAATAGGTCCTTCAGGTAATTATTCCTCCTTTAGTGGTGGAGTAAAGCTATTTCTATCGTTTTTGATGCTGCTTGGCAGGCTTGAAATATTGCCAATTTATTTTTGTATAGGTAGTTTATACTGGAAACTTTGCCATTCCAGAGTGTAACGCTAATTCAGGTTTACATTTAAATTCTATTACATATTATTATAAGTATTACAAAACTTTAAAGGACAATTATGGCAGTTATGCCAGATAAATGGATAAGGGAAAAGGCTGAAAACTCTAGAATGATAGAGCCTTTTGTGAATCATAAAAGCAGTAAGGGTGTTGTATCTTTCGGATTATCATCTTATGGCTATGATGCAAGAGTTAGTAATAAGTTTAAGATTTTTACTAATGTTAATTCAGCTATTGTAGACCCCAAGAATTTTTCTGAGAATAGTTTCATAGATAAGGAAACAGATGTATGTATAATCCCACCAAATAGTTTTGTACTTGCCAGCACGGTGGAATATTTTCGTATACCAAGGAATGTACTGGTAATTTGTGTTGGTAAATCAACTTATGCAAGATGTGGTATTATAGTAAACGTTACACCTTTAGAGCCTGGATGGGAAGGTCACGTCACACTTGAATTCTCTAACACTACTCCACTTCCTGCAAAAATTTACGCTAATGAAGGAGCATGCCAATTTGTGTTTTTAAGCGGCGAAAGTGAGTGTGAGAAGTCATATGATGATATGAAAGGAAAATATATGAATCAACATGGTATCACTTTGCCGTTAGTTAAGTGATTACTTTAGATAAAGCTAGATATTGATTTTTTGTATTGAAGATTAGCAAAATTTTCTTTTATTAGTTCATCACATTTTTTATCACCTAAAACTGCACGTGCAGAGTGATCTTTAAATGATTCTATAAAGCTAATAAAGAAATTTGTAGAAGGATTACTTAAAGCTTTTGCAACTTCTTTTTTTTCTTCATCATTGGCAAGCTGATTAAATAATTCTTCACCTTTTTTTTGTAGCTCATTTTGAAATTCTTGTTTTACAGTAGCCTTATCCGCTCTTTGCAAGAAGAAAAACTCTTCAAAAGTGTACAAGGAAGAGACAATACTGTTAAAGGTACCAGTAAAACATGCACTGCCAACAAGTACTCCATATTCTGTTTGCGATTCTACTAAATGTTTAACCAGTTGATATTTTCTCTGTGATATGCGGGTATTAATATCTATATTATTATCAGTACTTTTTTTATTTTTATCCTTACAAGCTTTCCAAACCAAACTTAAAACTTGCTTCAATCTTAATCCACTTCCACTATGTGAATTAGGGTCATTTTTTATACGCTTTAGGCACTCAAGTGCATGTTTTTTCTCATCTGATGTGAGTTGATCTTTATCTACAGCTTTTTGTATGCCATTTGCTATGCACTCTAACTGATCAATAAATCCTTCTATTTCCTTTATAAACTTATCATCAACATCAGGCTCGCCATAGTTTTCTTTTAGCTTTTGAACGTTAATATTAATTGCATCATTTACATTAGTATCATGCGTTGTTTGTGGGATACGCGCTGCCTCCATAAATGCTTCAGTTCTTTGCTCTAACCATTCTGGTAATTTGCCTCCTGCAAAAAGATATAGCTTACTCAATGCTTGAGCGACTAGAGTTAATGCTAGAACAAGAACAATAGATGCTATTAGTAATACTACAGCTAAACCAATGACTAGCCACCTCACAGGGGCTAGTAAAATATCTCTTAATTTTGACGTTCTTTGTATGTTACCTGGTGTATTTACTACTACTGGCATAATTAATTTTAAATAGTCTCACTATCGTCAATATATTATATTTCTCTTATTTTTTCAACTCACATTTCTACTTCTGTACTTTTTCATTCTTTCTTCTAATTATTATAGATGCATTTCTTTATTAATTGATATCCTCTCAAGCAGCTAACACTGATTGCATTCGCCTAGTTACAAAATAATGTCTGTGCTAAAACATGCTCATATATAGCTCTTTTTCTAATAGTTCGAACAGGTGGATATTCTTTCTGGCTCAATTTTTTATAACAGACCAATGGTTTGATTAAAATCAGGAGAATATGGAGGCAGATATATAACTTCAGCACTAACACTTTTAACAAATTCACTTATTTTCTATGAAAAGTTGCATTATCCAAAATCACCCAGCAAAAAGCTTGAACCAGCTATTAAAAACGTCTGTATCGCAGTAGCTTTTAAAAATCATAGGCGCCATAATTTTTCCCTTATTCAAAGCTGCAATCATACAATACGCTGACTTTTGTGTTATCAATTCCAGATTAGTCGATATATACAAGAATTTCAGTGTTTTTTGTTGCTATGAGTTTTTTAAGCTCATCACGTTTTTTCTGCGTCCTTAAATAGTCCTAATTTTAATTTGTTTTAAGTTTAAAGTCTTTCGTTAGGTTTGCAGAATACATTTCCTTATTATCTTGGTTATAGAAAGTAAATTTGTGATCGTTTAAACCTAATATTGCAAAGCCAAAGCCGAAAAAGTTTCTAACTTCGTGTGCTAAGTAATTTCTACTATTTGGATAGTTAAATTCTACGTTTTGATAAACAGGTTCTTGATCTTGAGCGTGTAATAATGCACCGCCGTTTCCAACTATAATCTGATCTGGAACATTATCCATTAATAAAATCTGGGCTATATGAATGTGGCCAGAAACTATGGTAGTAACATTGCTTGGAAATTTATCTCCAAAAGCTTCAATTTGTGTAAGATTACCATGGCTTTTTAATGTCAAAAATTCTTTTTTTGGAGATCTCCAAAGCGGTTTATGAGTCAAAAACCACGTGGGCTTATCTTGTATCAATTTATCAAACTGCCTCTCAAAAGCATCAACTGTGCTTTGGGTTGTAAAAATTTCCTCACCGGATGAAGAGTCGAAGATAAAAAACTTCATCGGCCCAGCATCTAAGAACCAACTGGAAATAAGATCTTCACATTTTTGAGGGAAAAAGGGGTATGAATCTAAATATCTGAACCATCCTTCATAAGCTCTATTACAACTCTCATGATTTCCACGAACAAAAAGAAAAGGAGATTGTGTTAAAATATCTTTTGCAGGCTCAAACCAATCAGCGTACCAAGCTTCTTTGCTATATCCATAAATATCGCCGCACTTTTTTGTGTTTCTACATTTTGTTTGTCTATAATGATAATCACCAACATGGATAATTAAATCTGGTTTATGAAAAGCGATTGAATCTAAATTTTTTTTCAAAGGCCAGTTATCTACAGAATTACATTCTTGCTGAAATAACATATTTATTCTACATCCTGTATCGCCAATGAAGGCAATTTTGCTGATCTTTTCCGCTAATACGGGAACTTTTATATTGTCAATACTAATGTTTTGAGCATTTGTTTCTACTATCAGTTCACAAACTGTTTCGGTATTGTTAATTGAGCTGCGACTTAGCATTTCTACTGCCTTATTATCGACGTAAGCAATGGGACACATGTTATTGTCTATAATCGCACGTATGCTTAATTTATTTTCTGGAATGATTTGAGACCATGTGTACAATATTTGTGCATGAGTGGGGTAAAAGCTAATTGTAAGAGATAGAATTAAAAAAATGAAGATATTAGCTATTTTCATTTGTATAAAGACCTAAATTAAGAATTAGTAGTAAGATTATCTTAAATGATTAAAGTTTGTAACCATAAAATTCATAGTTAAATTATACAGGCATTTCCTAAATTATCCTAGTATCAGATTGACACTTTAGATGAAAAATCCTAAAATGATTAAGTAATTTAAAGTAATTATATAGAAACTAGAATAAAGTGCGGTCGTGGTGGAATTGGTAGACACGCAGCGTTGAGGTCGCTGTGGCTCACAAAGCCTTGGAAGTTCAAGTCTTCTCGACCGCACCAAGTTGTTTTGGTGTAGGTGAAATGTTTATAGGAAATCAAAGTAGAAATAAAGTAGAAAGGGCCATCAGTGAAGTCAGGCGTGGTCTTCCAATTTTAATATATGATGATGAAAATAACTATCTATTGCTTGCTGCTGCTGAAACTTTAGAAAAAAATTTATTTAGTCAATATAAGCTTATATCAGGTAATGTGTATGTTACTTTGACTGCAAGTAAGGTAAAATACATATGTCAGAGTAAAGAACATAGTAGCAAACGTCTATTGATAAGCAATTTTGATGAACTGCTCCATTTAATAAACTGTTCAAAGGAAGATAGCATAAAAGAGTTGCAATGCTCAAAGACAATAGATGCGTATGCTGTTGCCTTGCTTAAGTTCTCAGAATTATTGCCATACGCGTTAGTGGCTGATATGACTTTTGAGAATAAACATGAAATGCGAAATTGGTGTGAAGAAAATGACATTATTGCACTAAATACATTACTTGTGAATGATTTTCAACAAAATCATAGTGTGTATGAAGTGTGCAAAACATCATTATTTTTAAAACAGACTCAAGAAGTAGATATCATATCTTATAGAACCAAAAGTGGCGGAAGAGAACATTATGCAATTATCATTGGCAATTCAGATAAAGATAATGAGCCATTAGTGAGAATTCATTCTTCATGCTATACAGGAGACTTATTAGACAGCTTATCATGTGATTGCAGAAGCCAGTTACATCAAGCGATTCAAATAATGACCGACTTTGGGAATGGCATTATATTATACTTGATGCAAGATGGGAGAGGCATTGGTTTAACTAATAAGTTAAGAGCATACAGTATGCAAAGAAAATATAATCTTGATACTGTTGATGCAAATAGAGTATTGGGTTTTGAAGATGATGAAAGGAGCTTTGCTGTTGCAGCTAAAATACTTAAGAAATTGAACATTAACAAAATACAATTACTTACAAACAATGGTAGAAAGTTATCAGAGTTGAAAAATAACGGTATAGAAGTTACAAAGTGTATACCACTTATTATGGAACGCAATGAATATAATGATTCATATATGGAAACAAAATTTGGCAAGTTAGGCCATGGATTAAGGGTTTATTAGCTTTTTTGTTATAACTACTTTGTTAGCTTGCTATGTTAATTAATATAAGTTAAGATTTTTAAGAATATTGAGATGCTGAAATTTTTAAAACAAGAAAAAAGTAATGAGTCATTGGATAAGGATATAAATTGGAATTCAAGTCGCTATAGCACAGTTGTTGCTCAGAGAAATACTTTACTTTTATTTACATTAATATTACTAGTTGCAATTTCTGTAAGCATATTGGCTATATTTAAAATTAGCACAAGTAGCACTATTGAGCCATTCGTTATAGAAATTGACAAAAAGTCAGGAATAGTGCAATTGGTTGATCCTGTTACAGTAAAACAATATTCTGCAAATGAAACGCTGAACGATTATTTTATTTCAGAGTATATAAAAGCAAGGGAGGTTTTTGACCCATATAATTATAATTATAATTATTATACAAAAGTAAGGTTGTTTTCTTCGCCTAGTGTATATAGTGAATTTAGCAATTATATAAAATCGCAGAATATGAATGACCTTTTTAATTTATATTCAGATGCTAAAGGTGAGTTGAAAATTCGTTCAATTCAAAAATTAGGTAACGATGCTCTTCAAGTGAGATTTTCTATAGAATTTACACGAAAAGATGGAAATTCCTCAAGGAAAAATAAGATAGTTGTGATGTCGTATAAATATGCATCGCTTGAAATGAATGATCAGCAAAGATATATTAACCCGTTAGGGTTTCAAGTTATTTCATATAGAGTAGATGATGAATATGTGTAGGATATTGTTAGTTTTAGCTTTACTAATAAGTGGCAACTTAAATGCATCTATTAATAATAAACCTATTTCTGTAGATAGTAGAATAAAGACTTTTGTATATAGCCCTAATGAGGTGTTTACAGTAATTTTTAGTCAAGGTTACTATTCTTATATTGAGTTTGCAGAAGGGGAAAAAGTCAAAAATATTGCTGTTGGTGATGCATCAAGTTGGAAAATTAATCCTTATGATAATAAACTGCTTGTCATGCCATTTGAAGTCAGTAGTCGCACTAACATGATTATTACGACAACTAAAAAGAGAAATTACATTTTTGATCTAATTTCAAGACCAAATTACGATAAATACCCAGATACTGATGCTAAAAAAGTGGATCATGATTATTCCGTTGAAAAGGATATATCTTACGTAATACGTTTTTATTATCCTCAAGAAGAAGATGAATTTGATGTTGATTTAGATGAGGTTTCTTTACCTACTCAAATGCAATACATTACAGAAAAGCCAGAAAAAATAATACAAGAAAATAATACGAGGTACAACTATACATATATTGATGAAGGTGGTAACGTAGATATAGTTCCAATTGAGTTATTCGATGATGGTTATTTAACCTATTTAAAGTTTAGAAATAGTAATAAAATTCCTCAGATTTTTATAGAAGGCGAATCCTGTAAAAGGCTGTTATTTGATGATTATGTTGTAATAAAAGGAGTACATAAAAAGCTATTAATGCGTTATGAAGGTAGTGAAGTTGAAGTTATAAATAGGTCACTTTAGTTGTGGTACATATAATATGAGTAAAGAAAGGCATAATAGTGTAGAAGATGAATCAGAGATAGAAAGCAAGGTAGTAACAGTTGGCTCTAATCAAGGTTATAAGGCATTGATGATAGTTATGGTAGCGCTCTTAGTTGGTGGAGTGTACTATCTTTATTTTAGTCCTTCTAATAAAGAGGGTCCAGAGATTGTTAAAAAAGAGGAAACAAAGCAAAACATTCAAGAATTGAGAGGAAAGTTAGAACAAGTTCCAGATAATGCAATAGTTTCCGAAAGAGTAGTAACTGATCTCTTGCCACCCTTACCTCCTCTTCCTATTCCACAAGTCATACCAGAAGTAAAACAAATCAAAAAAGAGGAAGTGACAAAAAAAGAAGAGCAACTAAAAGAAATTCCCTTGTCAAATATACCTGTTTTACCAAAGCAAAATTTTCCTTCTGGTAATGTTATTAGCAATTTGCCTATTTCATTTCCTACAATAGGGGGTGGCGGTTATCCTAGAGACAGACGTAGTGCACAAATGTTAGCAATTTCAGGTGGTAGTAGGGAAGGTAAAGCTACAGATGCTGTTTTATCCAATACCTCAGCACAATCGAGCAAAGCTACCAAAGCTGGAAAGCTTGGTTTAATGATTATTCAAGGTAAAGTTATTGACGCTATTCTTGAAACTGCAATAAGTTCTGACTTACAAGGAATGCTCCGTGCTGTTGTTAGTAGAGACGTTTATGCAGAAACTGGTGATACAATTTTAATACCAAAAGGTTCAAGGTTAATAGGTGGTTATTCATTCGACTCAAATGTTGCAAAAGCCCGCGTGAACATAAATTGGAATAGGATCATTCTTCCTCATGGTATAGATGTTGCTATTTCATCATCTGGTACCGATGAGCTTGGAAGGGCAGGGATAGCTGGAATAGTTGATAATAAAATAGAAGGTGCATTATTCTCTTCAGTCGCACTTGCTGGTGTTTCGATTGGTTCAGCTATTATAGGACAAAAGGCTTCTAATATTGTCGATGTGTTAACTGTTATGGACGCAGCAAAATCTATCATTGGCACTGAAATAGACATTTTCTCTTTCAAAGAAGTGATTGTAAGTGGATTGGGGGAAGGTGATATTAAAACAGCAATTAAAGCCGTTAAAAAAGAAGAATGGAAATTAGGTCCTAGAGCTATTAGTAGAATTCAAGATGCTTCTAGCGAGCAAAATTTATTTGAGATCATGAAAGAAGAGATCGCGAAGGTTCTAAGCACAGCACTTGCAGGTCAAAAAGTTACTGAAGAGGATATCCCTATTACTTTAGAAGATGTGAAGGCATTATTAAAGCAAATTCAGAAAAAAAGTAAGTCAGTTTATGAAAGTGCAATTGAAAAATCAATTAATGATTTTTCCAAAGACATGCGAGATATAGTTGATAGGAGTGTAGATAAAAAACCAACTATTTATGTTAATCAAGGAACTGCATTGAAAGTATTTGTTAACCAAGATATAGTATTTCCTCCACAGTCAATATTAAATAACTGAAATGAACTATGCTGCACTTGATACATACTTGGAGCCATTACAAGGGATATTTCAAGAGGAAGGTGTAAATGAAATATCAATAAATAAACCGAAGGAAGTATGGATTGAAAATCGCGGTGAAATAAGATGCGAAAAGTTAGAAATATTTGATCTTAATCATTTAAAATCTCTTAGCAGGTTGATTGCTCAAGCTACAGAACAAAAACTGAGCGAAGAGACACCGCTGCTTTCAGCTACATTACCAAATGGTTATCGTATACAGATAGTGTTTCCTCCAGCATGTGAGCCTGATAAAGTAGTCATTTCAATTCGTAAACCTTCTTCTATGCAATTGGCATTGGATGATTATGAAAAAATGGGGGCTTTTTCTGAAACTGTTATAGGAGTGACCGATAATCCAGTAGATCGTCACCTAGATTTGCTACTGAAACAAAAAAAAATAAAAGAGTTTTTAGAATATGCTGTAATAAGTAAGAAAAATATCATAATTAGTGGTGGAACTTCCACTGGTAAAACCACTTTTACTAATGCTACTTTGCGCGCTATTCCATCTGAAGAAAGAATTATTACTGTTGAAGATGCAAGAGAGATAGTTTTGAATGATCATCCCAATAAAGTCCATTTAATTTCTTCTAAAGGAGGGCAAGGCAGGGCAAAAGTGACCACTCAAGATTTGATAGAGGCATGTTTACGTTTAAGACCAGATAGAATAATAGTTGGTGAGCTGCGTGGAGCAGAAGCTTTTAGTTTTCTTAGAGCAATAAACACTGGCCACCCAGGGTCAATATCAACTCTTCATGCGGATAGTCCGGCAATGGCTCTTGAGCAAATAAAACTTATGGTTATGCAAGCAAATCTTGGAATTCCCCCAGATCAGATCATACCATACATTAGAAATGTAATTGACATTGTTATTCAACTCAAAAGGACCAGTGGTGGAAAAAGAAGCATTTCTGAAATATTATTTACTAGATCTTCAAATGAAAATACTTAAATTTATACGTAAGTTAAGAAAAAGTAGTTTATGAGTAATGGAAATCACCTACGCAATATTCTCATAGGAGGTGTAGTATCTTTTAGCATACTTGAATTTTGCTTCTATTTGTCTGGTATATTATTCTACCTATTTGTTGACGGTCCAGATGGTGTAGATTTTAGAGCAATTAATCCTAGCTTGACACCTTTTCCTCAAGCTCTCTGGCCGACAATTTTTGATCATATACAATATTGTTGGCATCATCCAGAGCTATATAGCTTTGAGCTCAAAATTAAATTAGTTGTATCTTCTCTACTGCCTCAAATTGTTTTGATGATTATTTTGTGGAATGTGAGAGAAAGACTAATTGAGTGGCGGCCATTTAAAAAGAAAGAATCACTTCATGGAGATTCACAGTGGGCATCAGAGAAAGACATACGAAAAGCGGGATTAAGAAGCAAAAAAGGTCTATTGCTTGGTAAAGATAAGAGAGGATATTTTATTGCTGATGGGTTTCAGCATGCATTGCTCTTTGCACCTACAGGCTCTGGTAAAGGTGTTGGTTTTGTAATTCCTAATTTGTTATTTTGGAATGATTCGGTAATTGTGCATGATATAAAATTAGAAAACTATGAAATAACAAGTGGTTGGCGAGAGCGACAAGGACAAAAAGTATATGTATGGAACCCAGCGCAGCCAGATGGGGTAAGCCATTGTTATAATCCACTGGAATGGATTAGTGAAAAACCTGGACAGATGGTTGACGATGTGCAAAAAATAGCTAACCTAATCATGCCTGAACAAGATTTTTGGCAAAATGAAGCAAGAAGCTTATTTGTTGGGGTGGTACTATATTTACTTGCTGCACCAGAGAAAGTTAAATCTTTTGGTGAGGTTGTGCGTACGATGCGTAGCGATGACGTAGTTTACAATCTTGCTGTAGTTTTGGACACAATGGGTAAAATAATACATCCGGTAGCGTATATGAACATTGCAGCTTTTTTGCAAAAGGCTGACAAAGAAAGATCAGGTGTTGTGTCAACTATGAACTCGTCGCTTGAATTGTGGGCAAACCCATTGATCGATACTGCAACTGCATCAAGTGATTTTAATATTTTGGATTTTAAAAAGAAGAAAACTACAGTTTATGTTGGTTTAACTCCTGATAACTTAACTAGGCTCAGGCCTTTAATGCAGGTTTTTTACCAACAGGCAACTGAGTTTTTATGTAGAAAATTGCCATCGGATGACGAGCCTTACGGCGTATTATTTTTAATGGATGAGTTTCCAACACTTGGAAAAATGGAGCAATTTCAAACGGGCATCGCATACTTTCGTGGCTATCGAGTAAGGTTATTTTTAATTGTTCAAGATACTGAACAGCTTAAAGGAATATATGAAGAAGCAGGAATGAACTCCTTTTTATCAAACTCAACCTATAGAATAACTTTTGCAGCCAATAATATTGAAACGGCTAATTTGATATCTCAGCTTATAGGAAACAAAACTGTACAACAAGAATCATTAAACAAACCTAAATTTTTAGACTTGAATCCTGCATCAAGATCATTGCATATCTCTGAAACACAGAGAGCATTGCTCTTACCTCAAGAAATTATTATGCTGCCACGTGATGATCAAATAATTTTGATAGAGTCGACTTATCCAATTAAGTCAAAGAAAATTTTGTACTATAGTGATAGCACATTCACAAGGAGGCTGATTAAACCAACACGTGTGCCTACACAAGAGCCATATGATCCAAACAAGGTCTTTTCTGCTGCTAACAAAGATAAGATTAGTAATGAAGAAGAGAGTAATGCTATTGAAGCTGCTGATTATCCTGTTGAAGCTAAAACTGAAGATGCAATATACGATGAGCCAGAGATTGAAGATGGGTTTGAAGACGAGGATATTGATGATAAGTTTGAAGGTGGTGATGGGTTTGATGATGAGGAAGACGATGATGGGTTTGATGATGAAGACGGTAAGGATGAATTTGACGATGATGAATTTGAAGATGAGGACAAACTAGACGGCAATAAAATCGAGGATAGAGGTTAATTTTACCTATTTTTTAGCTTAGAAAATAATTAGTTTTTTCATATTAAATCATTTTTAATTAATTAGTACTAGATTAGCTATTTTAACTAGAGGAATAGTCATGATGAGTAAAAAAACATTAGCAGTTACGGCACTTGCTTTATTGTTGTCACAACAATCTTTTGCAAGTGAAACAGAAGGATTTTACTTTGGTGGTGGATATTACGGTCAATATTTGAACTTGGGTAAGTTGAAAGCAAAAATTGGAGGCAAAGATGCTACAGATGATAACCGTGTATCTATAAATGACATAGACGCTCAGAGAACAGAAGGTCAGTTAATAAGTAAGTATAAAGGAGATTATAATCCACCTTTTGCTGCAAATGTAACGTTTGGTTACACAGGAGAACTAGGCAATAATAGCTATAGAGCTGAATTGGAAGGGATGTACTCTTCTGTAAAAGTAGATAATGTTGGTTTATCAAGTAATCAAGTAACTGTTTCGTATCTAAAAGACGTTGATGAGAGTGCTAATAAAAAAACTTATATGTATAAAACTGTAATTAATCATGACCAAGTAGAAAACGCATCTGTAATGGCAAATGTTTATCATTATTGGAAAAGTGATAGTTTCTCTTTTTCTCCTTATGTTGGGGTTGGAGTCGGTGCAACAAGAATGACAATGTTTGAAAAATCGTCAATAAGACCTGCAGGTCAATTGAAAGCTGGCTTTGATTATCGTATAAACGAAGATGTAAATATGCACATCGGATATAGAGGTTTTGGTGTTCTTGGTAGTAATGTTGATTTTGAAGCAGAGGTGTTAGGAGAAATGAAAGCAAAGCAACAGGAAAACCCAGATGGAAAAAAGATATTAGAATTGAAGAAAGGTCAAAAACCATCGGACCAGAAGTTACACAAAGAAAGTATCAGTATAGGCAATCAAGTGTTTCACACACACGGTATAGAAGCTGGTCTTACTTTTCATTTTGCCAGGGAACGTTCAAAAAAGTGTGTCAAACCGTATTTTTAATTCAACTCAATTTTTAATCTATCAGGAAAAAAGATATCAAGTTGAGATATAGTTAAAGCCCAATTAGGTAAAGCCATAGCCCATTTTTGCTCTACTTTTTTTATAGCACAATATACCTGTTTATACAAGGCATTTGTATTAGTAAATGAGCCTTTGGTTTTAGTAAATTTTCTAATCTGTCTGTGCAGTCCCTCAATAGGATTAGTGGTATAAATTAGCCTCCTAACAGGACCTGAATACTTAAAATAACTGGACAAATTTTCCCAATTATTCTGCCAAGATTTTATGACTAATGGATACTTTTCGCCCCATTTTTCCTCCAGTTCAAGCAAATAATTTTCGGCAATTTCTTTACTTGAAGCACGATATATTTTTTTCAAATCATTCATGAAAACTTTTACATCTTTGCTAGATACATATTTCAGTGAATTCCTTATCTGATGCACTATACATAGTTGTACTTCTGCTTTAGGAAATATACTATTTATAGCTGTAGAAAAGCTTTTTAGCCCATCAATGCAGGCAATTAGAATATCTTCTACTCCTCTTTCTTTGAGGTCATTTAGCACTCCCAACCAGAAATTAGCTCCCTCACTTTCAGCCAAATAAAAACCTAATACTTCTTTTCTGCCATTTTGATCTATGCCTAATATGTTATACATACACTTGCTTACACAATGTCCATCCTCCTTAACCTTAAAAAACATGCCATCCATGAACACTATTGGATATACTGATTGCAGTGGACGGCTGCGCCATTCATTGATTATTGGTAGCAGTTTATCAGTAATACTGGATATCTCTGCTGCTGATATTTTGTGGTCATATATTTCCTCAACGTGTGAAGCTATGTCTCTGTATCCCATGCCACTGGCGTATGTACTTAATACCTTTGCTTCAAGTTCTGGATGTAGGCTTGTTTGCCTTTTTCTAACTATTTGTGGTTCAAAACTTCCCTCCCTATCTCTTGGTGTTAGCAGCTCAAATGAGCCTCCACTCGTGCGTAAAGTTTTTGCGTTTCTCCCATTTCTTCGGTTATTTTCTTCACTTTTAGCTGACATGTGGTTTTCTATTTCACCTTCCAGACTTGCCTCTAGCAACCTTTTTATAAACGGTGTTAATGCTCCATCTTTTCCTGTCAATGGTTTTCCTTCTCGTATAGATGACAGGATATTTGTTTCTAATTCTTTATAATCTACCAACCCATTAGTTCTATTTGCTTGACTCATATCAAACCTCCATTTTTTATATCAATTTATTACTTTACTTCTCGGTTTGACACACTTTTTTGAACGTTCCCTTTTGCCAGCAAAGCTTAACTCTGATAGAGACATTTTCCTGGTAGCACGTCTGCGTCACACGACTGTAGCTGCTAACCAGGTGACAACTTTCTCGTTATCTGAATATTTTCTTTCTTGTAATTCAGGCTCTTTTTTCTCAGTTCCAGCGTGTAGGGCTGGAACAACAATAAAGAACATATAAAGAATGGTTATGCAAGAAGTCTACTTTTTATTCTTAATTAACTCTAAAGCCTTCTTCAGATCTATACTTTCAATATCTGCATTCTTGCCCAACGCAACGTTTGTTTTACCGCATTTTATATAGAATCCGTACCTACCGTTGCAGATAAAAACTTCTTTTCCCTTTTCATTAAAACCAAGAGATTTTAGCTCTTTGCGTGGGCTGCTCTCAATAATTTGTATAGCTTCGTTTAATTGTGTGTCTAATACCTCCTTAGAGCTTTTTTTAAGAGAAAAGTATCGACCATCATAGAAAATATAGTACCCAAATCGTCCAAGACCTATTTTTACTTCCTTTCCAGTTTCTGGGTGTTCTCCGATTATTTTCGGCAGGGAAAGTAATCGAGTGGCGGTATTTAGATCAATATCATTAACATTTATATCTTTTGGTACAGAAATCTTTTTTTTCTTTTCTGACTCACTATTAAACTCCAGATAAAGTCCAAAAGGACCTTTTTTGATCATTACCTCTTGGCCTGTCACATCATCTATACCCAAACTTTTTGGATATTCTGAATTGTCATTACTGCCCGTAATTTCTTTTGTATGGTTGCATTCAGGATAGTTAGAACATCCAAGAAACACCCCGGCTTTTCCAAAGTTCAATTTCAATATGCCACCAGAGCAATTAGGACATTTTTTACCTATTTCTTCCTTTCCTTCCTCTGAACAAAACCAATCGACTACCAAATTGTGAATGCCACTGAAAATTTCATCATGTGTCATTTGCTTGACAGAGTTTACATGACCAAAAAATGGCACCCAAAAATGGCTCAATTCTTTTTTCCAATCTGCATGTCCATTTGAGATTGAATCAAGCCTTTCTTCCATTTGTGCTGTAAAGTCATACTCTACACAACGCTGAAAAAAAGTTTCCAAAAATATAGTTACGATCTTACCGCGGCTGCTTGGAATAAATCTTTTGTTATCCAATGAAACGTACTCACGATCTTGTAATACCGAAATAATTGTTGCATAAGTTGATGGGCGACCTATACCGACTTCTTCCATTTTTTTTACTATACTCGCTTCACTATAACGAGGTGGCGGTTGAGTAAAGTGCTGTTTCGGATCAACAGAAATCAACTTGCACGTTTCCTCTTCCTTCATGGCAGGCAGCAAGCCTTCATTTTCGGCTTCTATGTTATCTTGGTAGACTCTATAAAAACCATCAAAGAATATACTTGATCCACTTGCTCGCAGAATTACTTTCTGGTCAGTAGAACTAATTTCAACTACCACTTGATCAAGGATCGCCGATTCCATTTGACTTGCAATGGTTCTTTTCCAGATTAAATCATACAATTTAAATTGCTCTGGCGTTAAGTAATCCTTAATACTACCCGGCGTTCTGTTGATATCAGTTGGACGAATTGCTTCATGTGCTTCTTGAGCATTTTTGACCTTTTTTACATATTTACGAGGAGACTGCGGTAAATATTTATCACCATATAATGACTTAATTGATCCCCTGATTGAGTTTATAGCCTCATCTGCAATATGAAAACCATCTGTACGCATGTAAGTTATCAACCCTACGGTTTCACCATCAATATTGATACCTTCATATAAATTTTGCGCTACTCGCATAACATTTTTCACATTAAAATACAGTTTATTCACTGCATCTTGCTGAAGACTTGAGGTGATAAATGGAGGAAGCGGGTTTCTCTTAACTTGCTTGCGTTCTACTGTGCTTACAGCATACTGCCTTGACTCGATCTCCCTGACTAAGTTCTTTGCCTCTTCTTCATTCTTAATATCAAATTTTTCTAGCTTTTTATTGTCATAGTGGCTTAGCATAGCAAAAAAAGCCTCATCTTTGCTATTTTGCATTTCTGCCTTTATGCTCCAATACTCCTGTGTTATAAACTTACTGATTTCATCCTCTCGTTCGCATATAAGCTTTAATGCAACAGACTGCACTCGCCCTGCAGATTTGCTTCCCGACAATTTTGTCCACAGCAGCGGTGACAAGCTAAATCCAACTAGATAATCCAAAGCTCTGCGTGCTTGCTGTGCACGCACTAAGTCCATATTAATTTCACGTGGATTTTTTATAGCTTCTTGCACTGCTCTTTTTGTTATTTCGTTAAAGACTACTCTATGAATGTTGCTTTCATCATTGATTGCTTTTCTTTCCTTTAGTGCCTCTATCACATTCCAAGCTATTGCTTCCCCTTCTCTGTCTGGATCTGTTGCAAGGTATATATCTGATGTTTTACTAGCTTCCTTGACTAACTCTTTTACATACTTTTCTGCTTTTTCAATAATCTCATACTTCATGGCAAAGTCATTATCAGGATCAACAGAACCATTCTTCGCTGGCAGATCTCTGACGTGGCCAAAGGATGCAGCCACTTTGAATTCTTTACTCAAATATTTACCTATCGTCTTTGCCTTTGCCGGCGACTCAACTATTAATAATGCCATAATTATTAGTACTTAAAGGTAATATGTTGAAATATATAGAATAAAAAGTAAAAAAATATTTTAATGGTCTTTCCAATTTTTCTAAGTAATTGTTTGATGTTCGCAAAAAAACTCATGAAAGAACCTGCTTTATAAATTTTTTCAACTCCCTTACCATAAGGATAACGCTATACTATTTATCTTCGTCTGTGCAGATTAAACGACAAAAGCATAACACAGTTGTCGTCTTATTTTTAATTTTTTGCACTATGTGCATCTTATTTCTTTACAAAACTTCCAGTTTTTTAACCATATAAGCTGAAACGGTCTGTTTAAGACAGGCCAATTTTCAGGAGTCACAACTAGCTAATAGGGGATTTCTTTTGTCTTTTTTCTGCTTAGTAAATTTCTTGATATTTGTAGCTAAAGTAATTTAAGAGAGGTGTCATCCCAGTCCGACACTGGGATCCAGTTAAATTTACGAGTATAAAAGTAATCAACGTTTCTGATGATGGAAAAATGGATCCCAGTGTCGGAGCACTGGGATGACAAGAAAAGGAGTACTGGAATGACAAGAAGGACATTCCACCATGTCATTCCAGCGCATGACGCTGGAATCCAGAAAAAAGAACAATGGATCCCAGTGTCAGCTACTTGGATGACAACATCATAAAGAAACCAGTGTCAGCTACTTGAATGAAAAATAAAGGTACTGGGATGATAAGAGCGTTAGATGATAACAATTGGATAATAGCCATATTCCAGCAGGTATGAAGATGTCATTCCAGCACTTGATGCTGGAATCCAGAAAAAAGAACAATGGATCCCAGTGTCAGCTACTTGGATGACATTATAATAAAGATCAGCTACTCGGATGACAAGAAAGGACTACTTGCATGATATCTGGTTATGCAAGTTCCAATTTTAATAATATTTACATATAAGCCATACGCTTGAGTTGCAAAGTTCTAAAAAGCAGCCAAAATAAAAATAAGTAGACATTTATAAATTAAACTAAGTGTACAATCAACAAACAAGAGTATTGATTGCAACAATACTCTGTAGAATCGCAATATGGTATGACCATATGCTCTTTATTGATCTGGTTAATATAATTAGTAGAGAATTTTGTTATGCAAAAGATATCTACTACAGCATATTGCAATTGTTTGGAATTGCAGGAATGGGTGCAATGGTAAGACCACTTGGTGCATCTGTATTTGGTCACATTGGTGATAGGTATGGAAGGAGAATGGCGTTAACGATTGCTATCTTGCTAATATCGATTCCTTCTAGTCTCGTTGCGTTTATTCCAAGTTATAGTAAAATAGGAATAACCTCTACTACATTGCTTCTTTCAATCCATCTGATACAAGGGGTTGCACTTGGCGCTGAGCAAGGAGGTAGCTCTGTTTATCTCATAGAGCATTTACCTAATAAGAAAAAACTAGGAATGTTTTTTGGAATAATAAGTTTTGGTCGCTCCATTGGCATATTGCTCTCTGTGGTTGCAGTGATCATCTGTAAAAAAACCACTGATTTTAACGCTTGGGGTTGGAGGCTGCCGTTTATTTTTTCAGCCATTTTAGGATTAATAAGCGCATATAGTATATATACACTAGGAGAAACTCCAGCGTATGAAAAAAATCGAGAACAAAGAAATTTACCTAATTTACCAATAATAGAGCTTACAAAACGCTATAAAAGAGCCCTGATACTTGCTATTTTAATATCTGTACCTGTTAATGTTGCTGTTGGATTTACCATATTTCTTAGAACAATTGCAAAAGAAATAGTGTCTGTTGAAACTTATGTAACAACGTATGTCAACGAAGTTGTACTCATTATAACCAGCATATTAATGCCGATATCTTCAATAGTGCTTGGAATTTTAGCTGATAAAGTAGGAAGAGAACGCACTGCAATCTTATTTATAGTGATAACAATGGTATTATGTTGTCCTATGTTATCTATTGCATATTACTATAAAAGCTATCTTATAATCATGTTAAGTGTTATGGCTCTTTCTATAATCGAGAGGGGTATTAATCCTATAGGGATAGTTACTGCTGAGCTTTTTCCTACTAATGTTAGATTTAGTGGTGTTAGCTTATCACGCAACATCTCTTTTGCCTTGCATGGAGGATTTACTCCTATGATATGCACTTGGTTTACTATAATGTTTCCTAAAATAGACTTTGCTGCTGGGCTTTATGTAATTTTTTGCTTATTAGTCAGCTTAGTAGCAATATTGCAAATAAAACCACAAGATAAAAAGTGTGATTGGTAATTTTCTCTATTTAAATTTATTTCACTTATTTAGCTAATTTTTATTACAATTATAATTTTGGCTTTTATGAAAACTGCATACGTATGTCAATTCTGCGGTCATAGCACTGGAAGGTGGGTAGGAAGGTGTATTGCATGTGACAGTTGGGATACGGTTGTCGAAGAAATAGTACTAAAAACAGAAACGAGAAGTACATCTGCACCAATTTCAATAAAAGCGTTATCAGATAGTGAAATTATTACCCCCGATCGTTTTTTAACAGGAATAGAAGAGTTAGATAGAGTTTTTGGTGGAGGTATCGTTCAAGGTGCTAGCATTTTAATTGGTGGTGAACCTGGAATTGGAAAATCTACTCTTTTGCTTAGGATTGCAGCTAATGTTGTACAACTTTCCTCTTTTGAATGTCTTTATGCATCTGGCGAGGAATCTTTAGAGCAAGTGAGCCTCAGAGCAAAGCGTCTTAAGATAAATGAACCTAAAATTAAGCTTTTATCTACAGTATCTTTAACTGATGTAGTAGCAACAATAAGGAAAAATAAAAGTATTAAGTTCTTGATAATTGATTCTATACAAACTATGTATGATAGCAAAGTCACATCAGCACCAGGAACTGTAACTCAAGTCCGTACCTGCGCTCATGAATTGACTGTTCTTGCAAAGCAATATGGTGTTTCTCTCTTAATAGTTGGCCATATAACGAAAGATGGACAAATAGCGGGGCCTAAAACCCTGGAGCATATGGTAGATACAGTACTATATTTTGAGGGTGAAAATAGTAATCAATATCGCATTTTACGTACTATTAAAAATAGATTTGGCCCTGCAAATGAAATTGGTGTTTTTGAGATGTCTGAAGCAGGACTCATGCCTGTTGATAATCCATCATCATTATTCTTGACCGTACATGATAGAGAAGTAGTTGGCAGCGCCGTATTTGCAGGAGTTGAAGGCTCAAGACCAATCTTAATGGAAGTGCAAGCATTAATAGCAAGGACTAATATGGCAACTCCAAGAAGGGCAGTAGTTGGTTGGGATATTAATAGATTAGCTATGATCATCGCGGTGCTAAGTGCTCGTTGTAAAATGTTTTTGCATGATAAAGAAGTATACCTAAACATTGCAGGAGGACTCAAAATACAGGAACCATCAGCTGATCTTGCTGTTGCTGCTTCCCTTATTTCAAGTTTAGTAAATTTACCGCTACTAACTTCTTCAATAATCTGCGGTGAAGTTGCACTTTCAGGAGAAATTAGGAATGTTTCGCATGCTGATCTCAGACTAAGGGAAGCACAAAAATTAGGGTTTAAAAAAGCGATTATGCCTAAAAATGGCAATTATTCTTCTCATGATATTGAGATAATTAAGCTTGGTCATATAAAAGAGTTAAAAGAGGTCTTCAATCACAGTTAAATATTATCTGCATGAACATTTTGCTTGTGAGAAGGATGTCATCCCAGCTTCCATAATGTCATCTGAGTAGGTGACATAGGCTTCTTTTTTTCTGGATTCCAGTGTTAAGCACTGGAATGACACCATCATACCTGTTGGAGTATGTATGTAGCCTTATCTCACACTCCTGTCATGCCAGTGCCCAGACACTGGCTTCGTCATCAAAAACATTGTAAAGTGTTTAGCTGGATTCCAGTGTCACGCACTGACCATTTGCTATTTTTACTCATAACTACCTTGCCTGAACGAATACGAAAACAAGTAGCTATAGTATTTTCTAAAATGGATGATAAAGTTCCATTATGGTATTACCAACCAAAAGCTGTAAGTCTGTATATTTATACATGAGAGGTCTGAGGCGGCTTTTGATGGTATGCCAACAGTATTCTATAGGATTCAAATCTGGTGAATATGTTGGAAGATACAGCAAATGACAGCCAAAAGACTCTATTAATGATTTTGTTTTAGTGGTCTTATGAAATGTAGCATTATCCATAACTATAGTTGTGCCAAGTGGCAATTTAGGTAATAACATCTTCTCCAACCATGTATTGAATACCTCTTTGTCACACCCACCTTTGAAAGTCATTGGTGCAATAAATCTCTTTCCAATCCACCCGGCTACTATACTGATTCTCTCTCGAGTTCTCCCTGGAATATCTGCATAAATTTTCTTTCCTCTTGGAGCGCGTCCATATTCTCGGTATAACTTATTATCAACTCCTGCTTCATCTATATATAAGATGCTGGAATGGTCTATTTTTGAGATTTTATCAATAAATTGCTCCCTATCTTCTTGATTGCGCTCTTGATATAGTGTGACTTTTTTTTAAAGTAATTTTTAGCTGTTTTAGTCTATACCAAATTGAGTTTATTCCAAATCCAAGATTTTGTTTCATCTCTGCCAGAGTATGATCTGGATTCTTTGTAACATATTCTTCGAGTATTTTGGGGTCTATTTTTCGAATAAAGCTACCGTTTTAGATGGCTTGAGGCTTTCACCAGCAGCTTTCTTTTTTAACCAACGGTACAGAGTTGCTATTCCTATCTCCATAAGCTCTGCTACCTCAACCTTTGTCTTACCTTTTTCTATCATCAATACTGCCTTTTCCCTTAAATCCACACTATATGCCATTATAACTCAAATACTTTATTATACCTTTATCATTTACTTTAGGAAATACTATATATGCCATTATAACTCAAATACTTTATTATACCTTTATCATTTACTTTAGGAAATACTATAGTTATCGCATAAAAAAAAGAAGATATAGAATATCCTCTTTTTTGTTATTAAAGATACATTAAATCTTGATTGTGTATTTCCTCTGCTATAAGCAATAATTTTTCGCTCTCATCATAAAGATTTTTTGCACTATCTGCTAATTTCTCACTAACTTGTAATTTAGGTTGAGAACCGTAAGGATTAGTAATTGCACATCCGGCCTCGCATGCTGCCCGTGCAAGATATATGGGTATTGTTTCGCATATTTTTTTGCAATCAGCGAATGTATGTAGTATTGGTGGCTCATTTTTGCTGTCTATGGAATTTCGCATGTTAGTCATAGTATACTCCTTAATTTAAATATGTTAATATTAGCATGTAAGTATAAATATTACATTAATATAATTACTTTTTAGGCATGAGTGACAAGCTGAAGTGGTTTTTGGTTGCCTACAAAACATATTAGATCCTTATTTCATATTCTTTAAAATATTTTTTTTCTTATACTTTCTTTATAAAAACCATGGGCGCCCATTGATTTTTATTGGCTAAAGTAAAGGTCAAGTATCTGGAATTCTAGACATAAAATCCTCCTGTGTAAAAAAGAGTTAGAAAAAAAATGCAGTGCACATACGACAGATATACACTGAAGAATACATTTTTTAATAAGTTTGATTAAAAAGTCTGCAGACTAAAGATAGATTTTGAGCTCTTAAAATATCTCTATTTGTAATTATAATGAGATTGAAAATATGCGGAAGTAATTTTTATACGTTAACGGCTCACCCAACCCAATAATCACTTGCAACCAGCGTCACATGCTGGAATGAGACCATCTAAAAACGGCTTCTCATGATAATTAAGCTTGGTCATATGAGAAAATTAAAGAGATCTTCAATCACATTTAAACAGCGCTTCAGCAAACTCTTTGCCAGTAAATTCCCTCAGGTCTTCTATACTTTCACCAATTCCTATAGCGTGTAATTTCACCTTATAAGCTTCTGCAAGCCCAATCACTACTCCACCTTTGGCAGTACCATCTAGCTTTGTTACAATTAACCCGGTAACACCAACCATTTTACTAAAGGCCTCTAATTGGCTATAAGCATTTTGGCCAGTAGTTGCATCAAGAACCAAAATAACATCATGAGGAGCAGTATCATCCAATTTCTTTATCGTTCTATGTATTTTTGACAGCTCTTGCATGAGATTTACATTGTTTTGTAGCCTTCCTGCTGTATCAATTAAAACAACATCAACGCTATCTTTTATCGCTTGATTTACAGCTCTATATGCCACACTTGCAGAATCGCTACCGTGCTCTCCAGTAACAATAGAGCAATCAGAACGTTCTGCCCAAATATTTAATTGCTCACTCGCAGCAGCTCTGAATGTGTCGCACGCAACAAGCATAACGGATTTTCCTTTTTCTTTATATTTATAGGCAAGTTTACCTATAGTTGTAGTTTTTCCATTACCATTCACTCCGCATATCATTATTATGTGTGGTTTTTTATTCAAAATGAGCGGCTCCACAACAGGGTTTAATATTGTTTCTATTTCGCTCATTAACTGCTGTGTGATAATATTATGTTCAACTTCTGATTCAAATTTGATACTTGCGAGCTTATCAATAAGCAATCTAGAAGTTTTATGACCTATATCCATGCTAATCAGCAGCTCTTCCAGATCATCTAAAAGCGACTGATCTAATTTTTTTTTGCCAGAAAAAATATTTTTTACTCCATCACTAAAACGGGAGGAGGTTTTTAATAGTCCTTGATAAAGATTACTGAATAAACTCAAGAAATACTCCTTCTAAAATTACCATATAAAGAATGACATGCACTATATGTATTTGTAAAGTAAATACACTCGTAACCTATATATTTTGTGAGTAAAATGTACCGCTTGCTAGTGTATTTTACTTTAGTTTTTAACCTAAATATGTTATAATGTAAGTAATGGTTTACGGGTAATCTATGAGTTATAATGAGAAAATTTTAGATCATTATGAAAATCCAAGGAATGTTGGTTCTCTGGATAAAAATGATCCAAATGTTGGTACTGGTTTAGTTGGTGCACCATCATGCGGAGATGTAATGAAACTACAAATAAAGGTCAACGATAAAGGTGTTATTGAAGACGCAAAATTTAAAACTTTTGGTTGTGGTTCTGCTATAGCTTCAAGTTCTTTGCTTACAGAAATGATCAAAGGAAAAACTATTGAGAATGTAACAAAGATAAAGAATACTCAAATAGTGGAAGAATTGTCTTTGCCGCCAGTAAAGATACACTGTTCAGTACTTGCTGAGGATGCTATAAAAGCTGCTATTCATGATTATCAAAATAAACAAAAACATTGAGGAATATGAGTGAATTTCAAGGAGTAAATTCTGTTAAAAAACCTATCACTCTAACTGCAAATGCAGTAGAGAGGGTAAGGTTTTTATTGGACAAAAAGAAGCATGCTAACCTTGAAGAAGCAATAGGAATAAGAGTTCTAATTAAGCAAAAAGGATGCTCTGGTTTAAAATATGATATTGAATATGCATATGATGTTCGTCCTTTGGAGTCGGTAATTGAAGAAAGCTGCAGTGATGATCAAAAAGTCAAGGTGCTGATCGATCCAAAATCTATCATGTTTATCCTTGGCTCTGAAATGGATTATGTAGAGGAAAAATTCTCATCAGGTTTTATTTTCAAAAATCCTAATGAGAAAGGAAAATGTGGTTGTGGAGAGAGTTTTCATGTCTAGCAACCATTTCACATTATTTGGAATTGAACCGGCTTTTAACATCAGCTTTGATGAGCTGGAGAAAAAATATATTGAGCTAAGCAAAACTGATATAAATGAAAGAGAGTCCAAAAATATGGAAAATATCAACAAAGCTTATCAGGTACTGAAGTCACCGCTAAAGCGTGCCGAACATTTGTTGGATCTTTTTGACGTAAAAAGCAAAAAAGAGCATCTTGATCCTGAAATATTAAATGAATCAATGGAAATAAGAGAATACTTTCTAGACTGCGATGATTTACAATTTGCAAGTAGGATGATTGATGAAAAGGTAAAAGATTGTACTAAAAACCTAATTAATGCTTTTGCTACAAAAAATTTTGATGAAGCTGCTACGCAAGTTTTTAGATTGAGATATTTATATAAGTCATTTGAGGAGATGAAGGAAAATGCGGCCAGTTCAAATTTCTGAACCAAGTTCAAATGAGGTAGTTTTTGGTATAGATCTTGGAACTACTAACTCTTTAATTGCCATGGTAAATAAAGCTGGCAACGTAGAAATATTTAAAGATGAGCAAGGTCGTGAACTATTACCTTCTGTCATTTCATATGAAAAGGATGTACTAAAAGTAGGCTACGATGTTGGCGAAAACGCTATCTGCTCTATAAAACGCTTAATGGGTAAAAGTGTTAAAGATTTGCATAAAGAAGGTATCAATTGTGAAATAGATAACGAAAGTGAAAAAGTTATTAGGGTAAAATGCTCAGAAGAAAAGTATCTCACTCCTATTGAGATCTCTGCTGAGATACTAAAAACTCTATGCAAGAGGGTAAAAAAATTCACAGGGATGAAAGTTAACAAAGCAGTGATTACTGTACCAGCTTATTTTGATGATTCAGCACGTAACGCAACCAAATATGCAGCAAAATTAGCTGGCATAGATGTTCTTCGCCTCATTAATGAACCAACCGCTGCAGCACTTTCTTACTCCATTGAAAAGAACAATAACAGTGGCATATATGCAGTTTATGACCTCGGTGGTGGAACATTTGACATTTCAATATTAAAATTACATCAAGGAGTGTTTCAAGTTCTTGCAGTTGGTGGTGATACTAAACTTGGTGGTGATGATTTTGATCATCTACTTAGTTTAATCGTGCTTGAAAAGTATAGAGAACAGGTAGGTTTAAATAAAAAATGCTCTAGTGTCATCCCAGTGCTTCGACACTGGGATCCAGAAAGTTTGATTGCAAGTGAACACACCAGAAAGTTATATAATAAGAACTGGATTCCAGTGTCAAGCACTGCACCATCTGATACAACTACCTACAAATTACAACATTCATACACTAAAACTGGTATCTGCAATATACGTGCTATAAAAGAGTACCTAAGTGAAGATACCTCTGGCACTTTTGAATTCAATATTAATGGTGAATTATTTGAATGTGAAATTACCAAAGAAGAATTCGAGCAAGCAATCAGTCCTTTGGTTAATAAGACTATAAATATAGTTACTCGTACTATAAGCAACATAGATCTTAAAATCGATAATATAAAAGGGGTAATTTTAGTTGGTGGCGCAACTAGAGTGCCATTAGTGCAAAATTCACTAATCAAACTCTTTGGCAATAAAGTGCTGAATGATGTGGATCCGGACAAAGCAGTTGCCAATGGGGCAGCTTTGCAGGCTCATTATTTAACTTCAAACTCAAAAGATAGGAATATTCTCCTTGATGTGCTGCCTTTATCACTTGGCATAGAAACTATGGGGGGAATAGTTGAAAAAATTATACCAAGAAATACACCACTACCAGTTTCAGAAATAAAAGAGTTTACAACTTACGCTAACGGGCAAACAGCAATGAAAATTCACGTTTGTCAAGGAGAACGTGAAATGATAAAAGATAATAAATCTCTAGCACGATTTGAACTCAAAGGTATACCACAATTGCCTGCAGGTTCTGCAAAAGTTGAAATAGGATTTACAGTTAGCATTGATGGAATATTGACTGTCACTGCAAGAGAAAAAACTACTGGAGTCGAACAGACAGTTGAAATAAATTCAAGCTCTGGCTTAAATGAAGAAGATATTCAAGATATGGTCAATCAGTCAGTAAGTAACTTTGATGAAGACATGAAGGCTCGTTCCCTTGCAGAGGCTAAAATTAACGGTAACAAGCTCATACATCTAGTTGAAAATGTTTCCACTGAGCAAAAGTTAAAAATTTTACTACAGAACGCAAAAGACGCTTTACAGGAAAATGACTTAGACAACATTAATAATGCTATCGCTGAGTTAGAAAATTCGTATCCGTTCAGAGGTGTGGCAAGGATAAAAAACAATTGACATAATATATTAAAGTAGTAATAACACAAAATGTTGATAGTAAAGTAAGGCTAGATGCTTCAATTGTTGATCAGTATTGTAGAGTTATGTAAAAACTTAGAGCAGAAAGTAGCAAAGATTGAAGAAAAAAATAAAATCTTAGAAATAGAGAATGCTGAACTAAGAGAGAGACTCGGCTTAAACTCAAGGAATTCATCTTTACCAAGTTCAAAAGAGCTGTACAAAATAAAAAAAGACACACCAGAAGATAAGTCAGAGGGCGGCAGGAAGATAGGTGGTCAAGTTGGACATAAGGGGAATTGCCGAGCTAAAATGGAAGCAGATGAGGTGGTGAAGGTAGAGTTACCAAATAGATGCGAGTGTGGTGAAGAAATCGCAATATCGGAAAAACCATATGTCTATCAAAAAGTTGATTTACCAGAAATTAAGCCTTACGTAGTTGAGTATCAATTAGAACATGGTCGCTGTCGTAAATGCGGAAAAAGAAGGAGTAGCAAATTACCAGAAGGAGTTACACCGGATACCTTTGGTCCTAGAGTTAAGTCAGTAGTTGCATCACTAAGTGGGTTTTATAAGAATTCAAAGCGAGAAATAGCGAATATTATGAAAGACATCTTTAACATGAGTATAAGTGTTGGTAGTGTGTCCAATAGTGAAGCAAGGGTTTCGTCAAAATGTAAAGAAGCCTATGAACAAATAGAGGAAGAAATAAAAGCAAGCGAAATTTTGCATATTGATGAAACCAGTCACTACAACAAAGGCAAATTGGGATGGTGCTGGATGTTTGCCAACAATAAAGCAAGTCTTATGAAGTTAGCAGATACAAGAGGAATGAAATTTTTAAAGAATAGTGCATTTTGTGATTACAAAAACCTGGTAATTACTGACAGATATGCAGTTTACAACCACTTCAGTGATGAAAAACGACAAATTTGTTGGGCTCACTTATTGAGAAATTTCGAGAGGTTATCTCATAGTTGGAATAGTGAAGTAATGAGACTTGGCCATTGTTTAAAAGACGCAGCTAATGGATTGTTTGTATTAAAAAACGCTTTGTCAGAAAATGAAATTAGTATTTCAAAGTTCACTAAGCAAGCTAAAGAATTACGAAGATACATACAGTACTGCATGATAAAAATATCTTATATACTTGAAGCAAAAGGAGCTTCACGAACGGTAAAGGGTATTATAAAATCCGAGTCAATGATGTGGACATTTTTGGATGACCCAGAGAATATTCCATTAACGAATAACCATGTTGAGCGACAGATACGGCATTATGTTGTCTATCGTAAGAATTCATATTTTGCACAGTCAGAGCGAGGGAATAGATTTCTTGAGCGGATAATTTCGTTGTATCTGACTTGGAAACAAAAGGAATTAAACCCTTTTCAAAACCTGCTAGCTGTTGTTTCTTAAACCACACCTCTGAACGGATACACACAACTTTGTGCAGTATCCTGTCAAATCTCAGGGCAACAGGTAATCTAAAGTTAAATGGTAACCAATCAACTTTGCCTAATTTAAACGATAAACCAACCATGCTTACGCGTCCAACTATATTTTCCGCTGGTATGAAACCAACATCTGAAAATCTGCTATCGCGAGAATTATTTCTGTTATCTCCCATAACAAAAAAGTGACCATCAGGCACATAATAAACTGGAGTGTTATGTGATAGCTTATTGGATGCATTGTCTATTAAAATCTCATGTTCCTTACCGCTCGGAAGTGTTTCTATGTATCTTGTTATATCACGCTTTGATTCATAATCAAAAAAACTTTCAATTTGCTGCCACTCTACTTTTTGATCATTTAGGTACAATTCTCCCTCTATCATTTGCACTTTATCGCCAGGTATTCCTATTACCCGCTTAACAAATCTAATGCTATCATTTCTTGTAGGTTTGAAAACTATTACATCACCACGCTCTGGAGGGGTATAAAAAATTCTTCCGCTAAAGATGTTTGGAGAAAACGGGAAAGAGTGTTTACTGTAACCATATGAATATTTACTAGTAAAAATGTAGTCCCCCTCAAGTAGAGTGCTTTTCATTGAACCAGAAGGAATATGAAATGGCTCAAATAAAAGACTGCGTATTGATAGAGCAATCAGCAGCAAAAAAAACAGTGAAGATAAAAACTTCCTCGTTCTTGTTATCCTACTTTCTCTCAACTTTTTCAATTTTATTTTTTTATAAACAGCTCTATTATAACACATAAAAGTAGTGATGTCAAATTTTACTCATAGGTGTTATTGCTCTTTTTCAAAAGTCGAAATAAGCTCTCAAGTAATTGGCAATGATTGACAACCAATAGACATCGTTTGCTATGTAATATTGTATAAATCACAATGCTAGTTTTACTGAAAATTATACTATTTTAGATATAATCATAATATTTAAACTTAAGGTATAGGGATGAACCCTACAATTAGAAAGGTTTTTTGTATTCTACTTATAGTATTATTTATTTCTTTTTCTCATGTTGGAAGTGCTGCTAACTCTAATGACGATACAACTGCTCAAGTAATTGTAATATTATTGGCTACGTTTGGGGAATAGGTGGACCGCTTATGACTGTAGTGATAATAGGAGCAGCTTTACTTGCAATATTTGGTAGAATGCCGTGGCCTGCTCTTTTCGCCCTCGGTGTATTTTGCGCTGTGTTTTTTGGCGCTAAAACTATTATCATAAAAGTAATGGGTGGTATAAACTCTACAAATGCCTCTTTTATGGAAGAATGTGGAACGGGAGATAAAAAAAAGAGTCAATAGGACTATTTCTTTCTAAAGCAGACTTGGTGCACAGCTTCAACTATATCTTCCACTTGTGGTAATGCTTTCTTTTCTAGGTTTGCAGCATAAGGTAAGGGGACATCCTTGCCGGTTACCCGTACAACCGGAGCGTCAAGGTAGTCAAATCCTTGTTCCATAACCATGGCTGAGAGTTCTGCTCCTATTCCTGCAAATGGCCAACCCTCTTCTATGCTTATTAATCTATTGGTCTTCTTAATAGAGTTAATAACTGTTTCAGTGTCAAGTGGTCTTAAGGTTCTGAGGTCGATAACTTCAGCTTCTATTCCTTCACTAGAGAGTAAATCTGCTGCATTTAACGCATCCATTAGTTTCAATGAAAAAGCAGTGATAGTTACATCCTTTCCTTCCCGTATAACAGCAGCTTTGCCTATCTCAAGTAGATAATCTTTATTTGATAGCTCAGAATCAGGAATCTCATGTTCATGCCCATAAGCGATCTCGTTTTCTAGAAATATTACTGGATTAGGATCACGAATTGCAGCTTTAAGCAGACCTCTGCAATCAGAGGCAAAGTAAGGTGCTATTACTTTCAAACCTGGAACATGCGAATACCAAGATGCAAAGCACTGAGAATGTTGTGCGGCAACTCTTGCTGCAGCTCCATTTGGTCCACGAAACACTATAGGGCATCCAAGTTGTCCACCTGACATATAATTTGTTTTTGTTGCAGAATTCACAATTTGGTCAATAGCTTGCATAGAAAAATTAAAAGTCATAAACTCAACAATAGGTTTGAGCCCAGCAAACGCTGCTCCAACAGCAAGACCAGCAAATCCATGTTCGGTAATAGGTGTATCAACTACCCTATTTTCTCCGAACTCTTTCAGTAATCCTTTTGTTACTTTATAAGCACCATCATACTCTGCAACTTCTTCACCCATGATAAATACATCAGGGTCATTTTGCATTTCTTCTCTGATTGCCGTGCATAACGCTTCTCTTACACTTAAGCTTGCCATTTGTAAATCTGTAAATTTCAACTGAAATAACTATATCAAAATTACCAGGAAGCGCACAAGTTAAGTTTTACAAGCATCATGTTGCATTGAGCATTGAATACTTACTTCTTTTAATTCAGTAGGTTGCGGTGATAGTGCATATGTAACTCCACCGACTATCAATGAAGACATCACAGAAATTGCAATCATTGATAGAATTGGTAATTGGAAAGCTACACTAAAGATAACACCTACTGTCAACATGGTTACAAGATTTACAGAAGCAATTTTTAAGAAAGACAGTTGTCCTTTTTCTGTTTTTTCTAGTAATACTTTATTTGCTTTGGTTTTGCTTAATTCACTATTAAGTGTTGTATTTTTACTTTTTAGATCTTGTATTTGTTGTTTTAGTGATTGATTCTCTTCACTGAGTTTATCAAGTATTTCTAACCGAGTCTCATGTCCAGCTAAGTCACTCTTTAATTTTTCTAGTTCTTTCTCAACATGTTTTAATTCTTTACCTGGCTTTTCTAACTTCCGAATTTGTCTATCTTGCAACTGAATTTGAGGTTGCAGACTTTCTAAAATTTGGTCATTAACTTCATTAGCTGTCCCGTCGTGATTTATTTCGGAGCAGAAAGAAGTATCAAATGTAGCCTCAGACTCTAGACCGCTGTCGTCACTACTAACGCTTTCACCAATAGGAGTCTGTTTACCACTACATGTAACACTTCCTCTTTGCGGTGACTCAAATTTTTCTACAATATTCTTAACACCAGCATGTAAGTATTGCTCACTTACTATATTGTCACTACTTCCACACGTAATGGGAGCCTGTTCACTACTACGTATGGTATTGTATTGTTTCACAGAATTTATAACATCTGCTGATATATCAGTTTTTTTCTTATGCTTTGCATAAAAATTTTCTTCTGCTTCCTCTAACATTTGTAATATCGCTTCCTTATTTTCTGTATTGCCTACCACCTCTCTTGGAGTCTTATTTTTGCTTTTTAATGAAGGATCAACTCGATTATCGTTTAGTAACCGTTTTACCATGTCTTTATGTCCACAAGAAGCAGCAATATGCAAAGCAGTTAGTCCATCATTTTTAGAACCATCTTTTACTCGAGCGCTAACACTTGCTTTCTTTTTTAGTAGAAGTTCCACTATTAACATAGTGTTGCATGCTGTAGCAAGATGTAACAACGTCCAATCTTCCGCAGCTTCTTCTGAAATTTTTATACTAAATTGATGTTCTTTACTAAAATTTTTACTAAACTTGTTGTACTCTCCTTCATCTTTTCCTTTTAACTCATTCTTTATTCTTTCAAGTAAATTATCTTCATCCAAACCTCCACTTTCACCTACCTCATTTATTATTTCAAAAAACTTCTGCTTCTCTATTGCCATAACCTTTCCCTCTAAATTTATTTTTATCCCTGCATAATCTCACAAAAAAGTTAAATTTATCAAAATTCTATATTTTATATAAAATAAAATTTGCTGTTTCCAAAAATTGGTAAGCATGTTTTTGATGAGATTGTAGAAAACATACTTTTATGACACCATTTGTTGTACGAACTAACTTGGCGAAAACAGATGTTTATATAGTTGTGTGGCAAAATGTTTTGCACTAGTTGTGCTATCTCGTTTTCCGTAATAGTTAAAAAAATTAGTAGCAAGTTGTTGTAAGTTTATGTATTTTTAGGCTGTAATGGTCAAAGGTACATGAAGTATGATCAGAGTTAAAGGTGCAAGAGAGCATAATTTGCAGGGTATTGATGTCAATATACCAAAAAATAAGTTAGTTATTATAACTGGACTAAGTGGTTCTGGTAAGTCTAGCCTCGCATTCGATACGATTTATGCAGAAGGCCAACGCCGATACGTCGAAAGTCTATCGGCTTATGCACGTCAATTTCTTAATATTCAAGATAAACCAGATGTTGAGTCAATCACAGGCCTCTCTCCTGCAATATCAATTAACCAAAAATCGATCTCAAAAAATCCAAGATCAACCGTTGGAACTGTTACTGAAATTTATGACTATCTACGCTTAATATATGCACGAGTGGGAATACCTTATTCGCCTGTAACTGGGTTGCCAATAACGAAACAGGCTGTATCTCAAATTGTAGATACTATTATAGCATTACCTTTAGAAACTAAAATATATATACTTGCTCCTATTGTGCGTGGCAGAAAAGGAGAGCACTTCAAAGAGATATTGGAAATTAAAAAGCAGGGTTACGTGAGACTAAAAATAGATGGTGAAACATACAATATAGATGACTTGCCTAAACTCGATAAAAACAAGAAACATGATATTTTTGTTATTGCAGATAGAATCTCCATATCAGATGATATAGGAAATCGACTACCAAGCAGTGTAGAATCAGCATTGAGGCTGGGCCATGGCTTAATGTATGCAGAAATAGTGAACTTACCTGATAACCACAATTCCGAGTATAAAAATGGTCAAACTTTAACTTTCTCAGAGAATTTTGCATGTCCTGAGTCTGGCTTTACTCTTGAAGAAATAGAGCCAAGATTGTTTTCTTTTAACAGCCCCTACGGTGCATGCAGTTCATGCAATGGGCTCGGTAAAAAACTAAGTGTTGATGCAAAGCTAATAGTGCCAGATGAAACGCTCTCGATATCTGAAGGTGCTTTAAAGCCAATTGGATCAATATTCCGTCAAGTGCATACAAACTATGGATTGCTAAAAAATGCAATTCTATCACTGGCTGAAAATTGCAAATTTAGCCTTGATGTTCCGTGGAAGAATATAGACCAAAAAGTGAAGGATTTAATACTTTTTGGCTCTAGAGAAATGAAATTTCAAGGTTTGGTCAGTATCCTAGAACGCCAGATGGATTACGATGCATCACTTATTGATAGGTATTGTTCTGTTACTGACTGCAAAGAATGTGCTGACTATAGATTGAGAAAAGAAGCACTTACAGTGAAAATTGACGAAAAACATATAGGTGAAATATCAAGGCTCAGCATCGATGAATCCCTTAAGTGGTTTGGAAATTTATCAGACAGACTTACAGAACAACAAAGGCAAATTTCAAATAAAATATTAAACGAAATAATCAAAAGGCTGACATTTTTAAAGAATGTAGGGCTAAATTACCTTACACTTGACCGTGAATCTAGCACTCTCTCTGGTGGTGAAAGCCAGAGGATCAGGCTTGCTTCGCAAATTGGCTCTGGTTTAACAGGAGTGCTATACGTGCTTGACGAACCCTCAATTGGCCTTCATCAATGTGATAATGATCGATTAATTGCCACACTTAAAAATCTGAGAGACATGGGTAATACTGTGATTGTTGTTGAACATGATGAAGACACAATAATGGCTGCTGATTATGTGATTGATATTGGTCCTGGAGCTGGCGTGAATGGAGGAAAAATCGTTGCAGAAGGAACACCAGATCAGGTACAAAAAAATTTAGAGAGCATAACAGGACAGTATTTAAGTGGAAAGAAGGAAATTTCAATTTCAAAAAGAAGAAAGCAAACAACTCAGTTCATAAAGGTAGTTAACGCATGTGAGAATAACTTAAAAAATATAAATGTTGAATTTCCTATAGGGAATTTTATTTGTGTTACTGGAATATCAGGAGGAGGAAAATCAAGTTTAGTAATAGAGACACTATATAAATACTCAGCACAGAAGATAAATCATTCATCTGCAAAGCATGGTAAATGCGATAAAATAGAAGGCCTTGAGTATATAGATAAAATTATAGAAGTTGATCAGTCACCAATTGGTAGGACTCCAGCATCAAATCCAGCAACATATGTTGGTATGTTTACTCACATCAGAAATTGGTTTGCAGGTCTCCCAGAGTCGAAGGCACGAGGTTACAATATAGGCCGATTTTCATTTAATACCAAGGGAGGAAGATGTGAAGCTTGTAAAGGTGATGGGCATTTAAAGATCGAGATGCATTTCCTACCGGACGTTTATGTGAAATGTGAGCAATGTAGAGGACAGAGGTATAACCGAGAAACATTGGAAGTTACTTACAAGGGAAAATCAATTTCTGATGTGCTTGATATGACAATAGATCAAGCATGTGACTTTTTTGAAAATCTTCCAATGATAAGGGAAAAGTTGATTTCTTTACAGGAAGTAGGGCTTGGCTATATAACGCTTGGACAGTCGTCAACAACGTTGTCCGGGGGTGAAGCACAACGAATAAAGCTGTCTAAGGAACTATCAAAGCGATTTACCGGGAAAACATTGTATATTCTCGATGAGCCAACAACTGGGTTACATTTTGAAGATGTAAATAATTTACTGAAAATACTCCATAGGCTAGTTGATTTAGGAAATACTGTTATAGTTATTGAGCACAATTTACATGTTATAAAAACTGCTGATTACATAATAGATATTGGTCCAGAGGGTGGAGTAAAAGGTGGCGAAGTGGTTGCTGTAGGAACTCCAGAAAAAGTTGCACAGACTCCAAAAAGCGTTACAGGCAAGTATCTTAAAACATATTTATTGGATCAAGTATCGACTATTTCTTAATAATTAGGTTATGAGGAGAATTTTAAAAGGTATACCTAACATATTTAATTCATGAATCTTCTCTTATTAAAAAAAGCTACAGATCTCATATTTCCAAACGTATGCGTAAGTTGTGAACGTATAATTGATAAAAGTTATGATTTATGTAGTGAATGCAATAAAAAAATCAATTTTTTAACTAAGCATTACTGTAATGTTTGTGGTGTAGTAATTCCAGATAACATTGATACATGTGGTAGATGCATCAGTAACCCTTCACCATTTAAAGTATTAAGATCAGTTTTTGCCTACGATGAACATAGCAAAAATATGATTATAAATTTTAAATTTTTTGATAACTTAAACTACATGAAAGTCTACGCAAAGTGGATGTACAAAGCTAACAAAGACATGTTTCAAAATGCAGAGGTCATAATTCCCATACCGCTACATAAAATACGCTTATTTAAACGTAAATATAATCAAGCAGCATTGCTCGCGAAGGAATTAAGTAAGTTATCTCATTTATCTTATACACCATTTGCAATAAAACGTATTCGTCACACTGTACCTCAAGCTGGTCTTTCACTTAAAAGGCGTGAAAAAAATTTGAGAAAGGCTTTTAAAATAAGCAACAGCGAAATTATCAAAAACAAAATCGTGATATTGGTTGATGATGTAGTAACAACTGGTGCAACTGCAAGGTCTTGCTCTCAGGAAATTTTAAACTCTGGTGCAAGAGAAGTGAGAGTGTTATCGCTTGCAAGAACTATAGTATTTCCTAAAGTAAATGATAAAGGTATAATAAAGTATTTGAGTTATAATGGCATATAGTGTGGATTTAAGGGAAAAGGCAGTATTGATGATAGAAAAAGGTAAGACAAAGGTTGAGGTAGCAGAGCTTATGGAGATAGGAATAGCAACTCTGTACCGTTGGTTAAAAAAGAAAGCTGCTGGTGAAAGCCTCAAGCCATCTAAAACGGTAGCTTTATTCGAAAAATAGACCCCAAAATACTCGAAGAATATGTTACAAAGAATCCAGATCATACTCTGGCAGAGATGAAACAAAATCTTGGATTTGGAATAAACTCAATTTGGTATAGACTAAAACAGCTAAAAATTACTTTAAAAAAAAGTCACACTATATCAAGAGCGCAATCAAGAAGATAGGGAGCAATTTATTGATAAAATCTCAAAAATAGACCATTCCAGCATCTTATATATAGATGAAGCAGGAGTTGATAATAAGTTATACCGAGAATATGGACGCGCTCCAAGAGGAAAGAAAATTTATGCAGATATTCCAGGGAGAACTCGAGAGAGAATCAGTATAGTAGCCGGGTGGATTGGAAAGAGATTTATTGCACCAATGACTTTCAAAGGTGGGTGTGACAAAGAGGTATTCAATACATGGTTGGAGAAGATGTTATTACCTAAATTGCCACTTGGCACAACTATAGTTATGGATAATGCTACATTTCATAAGACCACTAAAACAAAATCATTAATAGAGTCTTTTGGCTGTCATTTGCTGTATCTTCCAACATATTCACCAGATTTGAATCCTATAGAATACTGTTGGCATACCATCAAAAGCCGCCTCAGACCTCTCATGTATAAATATACAGACTTACAGCTTTTGGTTGGTAATACCATAATGGAACTTTATCATCCATTTTAGAAAATACTATATATGAAAATCAGTTTTAAGGTATAATTTTCATTTTTGAAAACTGTTTAGTGTCTTAGTACTAACTTCTGTATCATTCCTCTTAAAAAAAGTCTAGTTATAGTGTATACGGAGTCTATAATTATAGCTCTTTTTCTAATAGTTCGAACAGGTGGATATTCTTTTTGGCTCAATTTTTGTATCCGTTCAGAGGTGTGGTTTAAGAAACAACAGCTAGCAGGTTTTGAAAAGGGTTTAATTCCTTTTGTTTCCAAGTCAGATACAACGAAATTATCCGCTCAAGAAATCTATTCCCTCGCTCTGACTGTGCAAAATATGAATTCTTACGATAGACAACATAATGCCGTATCTGTCGCTCAACATGGTTATTCGTTAATGGAATATTCTCTGGGTCATCCAAAAATGTCCACATCATTGACTCGGATTTTATAATACCCTTTACCGTTCGTGAAGCTCCTTTTGCTTCAAGTATATAAGATATTTTTATCATGCAGTACTGTATGTATCTTCGTAATTCTTTAGCTTGCTTAGTGAACTTTGAAATACTAATTTCATTTTCTGACAAAGCGTTTTTTAATACAAACAATCCATTAGCTGCGTCTTTTAAACAATGGCCAAGTCTCATTACTTCACTATTCCAACTATGAGATAACCTCTCGAAATTTCTCAATAAGTGAGCCCAACAAATTTGTCGTTTTTCATCACTGAAGTGGTTGTAAACTGCATATCTGTCAGTAATTACCAGGTTTTTGTAATCACAAAATGCACTATTCTTTAAAAATTTCATTCCTCTTGTATCTGCTAACTTCATAAGACTTGCTTTATTGTTGGCAAACATCCAGCACCATCCCAATTTGCCTTTGTTGTAGTGACTGGTTTCATCAATATGCAAAATTTCGCTTGCTTTTATTTCTTCCTCTATTTGTTCATAGGCTTCTTTACATTTTGACGAAACCCTTGCTTCACTATTGGACACACTACCAACACTTATACTCATGTTAAAGATGTCTTTCATAATATTCGCTATTTCTCGCTTTGAATTCTTATAAAACCCACTTAGTGATGCAACTACTGACTTAACTCTAGGACCAAAGGTATCCGGTGTAACTCCTTCTGGTAATTTGCTACTCCTTCTTTTTCCGCATTTACGACAGCGACCATGTTCTAATTGATACTCAACTACGTAAGGCTTAATTTCTGGTAAATCAACTTTTTGATAGACATATGGTTTTTCCGATATTGCGATTTCTTCACCACACTCGCATCTATTTGGTAACTCTACCTTCACCACCTCATCTGCTTCCATTTTAGCTCGGCAATTCCCCTTATGTCCAACTTGACCACCTATCTTCCTGCCGCCCTCTGACTTATCTTCTGGTGTGTCTTTTTTTATTTTGTACAGCTCTTTTGAACTTGGTAAAGATGAATTCCTTGAGTTTAAGCCGAGTCTCTCTCTTAGTTCAGCATTCTCTATTTCTAAGATTTTATTTTTTTCTTCAATCTTTGCTACTTTCTGCTCTAAGTTTTTACATAACTCTACAATACTGATCAACAATTGAAGCATCTAGCCTTACTTTACTATCAACATTTTGTGTTATTACTACTTTAATATATTATGTCAATTGTTTTTTATCCTTGCCACACCTCTGAACGGATACAATTTTGATCTATACAAAAAAATTACTGAAAATGGCGGATTAGTAATTACTGAGCTTCCATTTGCTACTAAACCAAAACCTCAGTATTTTCCTCAAAGGAATCGAATTATATCTGGTCTATCGCTGGGTGTTGTAGTGATTGAAGCATCGAAACGTTCTGGCTCTCTAATAACAGCAGATTTTGCTTTAAATCAAGGGAGAGAGGTATTTGCAGTTTCTGGTTTCCCTCTAGATTCACGCTGTAGTGGTAGTAATTATTTAATTAAAAACGGTGCTAAGCTTATCGAATCCGCTGATGACATAATAGAGAGTATTAGGTTTAGTTTACCTCCGCAGCAAAAAAACCTATTTAATGTTGAGCACTATGCTGTTAACCAAAAACAAGAAAAATTGCAACAGGCAAAATATGTTATAGTTGATCATATTAACTCTGTACCTGTTGATATAGATGAACTTATATTAGCAAGCGGACTTTCTGCCAACATAGCTCTAATGGCTCTTTTAGAACTAGAGTTGGAAAACAAAATAGAGCGTTCTCCGGGGAATAAAATATCATTAATTTTCTAGATTGCTTTAGTTATAAGTCCACAACCGTACAAACATTATGATTTGAGTCCACCAAGAAAGATGTCATTCCAGCGTGTGACGCTGGCTTTCCGTAATCTCACTAAAAACGTTGTATTTTTACATAACTTTTATACTTACTAACTTAATATATAATCAGAATTCCTAGATTCCAGACTCATGCATCAATAGACCTGCTGCAAAAGGTAATGATAAAATGATGGGAGAGAGGTAGAAGAGGAATAAGCAGATAGAGTAAGGTAAAAAAATGAGCTTTAGTTACTACAATATAAAGAAACACCCAAGAAATTTTCGTAATATAACAGGCTTAACTGTAGAAGAATTTGAAAAGTTGATAGAAAAAGTGGGGAACTTCAAAAAAGTGTGTCAAGCCGAAAAGAAAAGTAATAAATTGATATAAAAAATGGAGGTTTGAAATGAGTCAAGCAAATAGAACTACCGGATTAGTAGACTATAAAGAACTAGAATCAAATATTTTATCATCTATAGCTAACCCAAGAAAGGTTTAGCTATATGGCAAAATTGGTTATAATGGTATAATAAGTAATGAGAAAGAAGAAGATGCCAAGTCCATATAGTGAGGATCTGAAAGAACGTGTTTTCAAAGTAGTCGATAAAAAAACAATGACGATAAAGAAATCAGTCAAATATTCAAAGTGAGCATAAAAACAATATATTTGTGGAGGAAAAGGAAAAAAGAAACCATCTTCAGGCTATCACAAAGGATATGGCCATAAGATTAAAGATATGGATAGATTTATCAAATTTCTGGATGGATATTAGAATTGAAAAGATAATTGAAGAATTTGGTAATATGTGTAGAAACACAGTATATAACTACCTTAGCAAAGTAAACTATACATATAAAAAAAACTTTTCTTTATCGAGAAAGAGAAACGCAAAGAGTTCATAAAAAAGTAGAAGAAATAAATAAAGAAAACTTGATATACATAGATGAGTCTGGAATAGAGGACAATGAATTTTATGAATATGGGTGTTCTCAAAGAGGCAAGAGGTTATTTGCCCAGGGTTTAAAAGAAAGAGGGTAAGCATAATTGGAGCACTGAATGAAGGAAAAGTTAAAGCACCATGGATAATTGATGGCTACTGCAATAGTGAGATTTTTGATGCTTATGTAGAAAATGTACTTGTTCCTGTATTTAAACCTGGACAGACTATTGTTCTCGACAATGCGAGCTTTTATAAATCTGCAAGGACAAAAAATTTGATAGAAAATATTGGGTGTAAAATTTTGTTCTTGCCTCCATACTCGCCAGATTTAAATCCGATTGAGAAGTTCTGATCAAGCACGCCATAAGAAAGGCTCTACAAACCTTTTGGCCCAATATTAATTCGGCTATTGATTTTGTTTTTAGTGCTCAGGCAAATCTTACTTCGGTTAGCTATAGCAGCTATAATGTGCTTGCAACAACTAATTCACTACGGCAACTGCACCGTGACAGTGTTTGTATTTTTTTCCAGAGTTACAAGGGCACTTGTCATTTCTTGAAACTTTTGGAAGTCTGCTATTTTTAGTAGAGCGTGACCTATTGCCTATTTCTTGATTGTCTAGCAACTTAAAGTGCGCTAGGCGGTGAATGGTAAGCTCCCTCCACTTTTCAAGCATCGACTCAAACATTAAGAAAGCTTCGCGTTTAAATTCATTCAGTGGGTCTTTTTGCCCCATGGCACGCAAATTTATGCTTTGTCTTAGGCTCTCTAAGACCGAAAGGTGCTCCCTCCATAAATGATCAAGTGTCATGATCATCACTTGTTTCACTATCGTATTCCACAAATCTGTAGTTTGTTGACTATTGAAATATTTTTCTTTCTCAGTAAAAAATTCTTGTATCTTGTCATTTATATAATCCAAGGCTTCTTGTTTATTCAAAAACTCTGCTAGATTAAGCGTTATCCCGTATCTTATGTGGAATTCTTTTGCAATATCTTCAACATAATCTTCGTAATAACCACTTTGTACTATACCTTCTATTATATCCTCATTTACTTCACTATATACTTCAACTAAATCATTGATTTCATTGTTTAAAATATGATTTCTCTGCTTAAAAATAACTTTACGTTGATTGTTGATTACATCATCAAACTTTAGCAAAGACTTCCGCACATCATAATTTCTAACTTCAACTTTCTTCTGTGCTTTTTCAAGTGCTTTATTAATCCATGGATGATGAATAGCCTCGTTGTTCTTTAGTCCCACTCTTTGCAAAAAATTCCTCATTCTATCAGAACCAAATATCCTCATTAAATCATCTTCAAGTGATAGAAAGAACTTAGAAAGTCCAGGGTCACCTTGGCGGCCAGAACGTCCACGTAATTGATCATCTATTCTCCTGCTTTCATGCCTTTCGGTTCCAATAACACATAAGCCACCAGCTTTTATAGCAATTTCCTTATCTTTTTTTACTCTTTCGACTATTTCTTGATATTTTTTTTCTCTTTCATCAGCATTTTTTATTTTCTCGAGCTCTATTTTTGCAATCATTTCAACATTTCCACCAAGCTGAATATCAGTTCCACGTCCTGCCATGTTTGTTGCTATAGTAATGCTGCCTGGTATTCCAGCTTGCGCTATTATATACGCTTCTTGTTCATGATAACGAGCATTCAATACTGAATGCTTAAGGGAATGGCTTTTCAAAAGATCGGAAAGTTTTTCAGAATTTTCAATACTCACAGTGCCAACAAGCACTGGTTGAAGACGTGTGTGACATTCCGCTATAAACTTCAATACAGCACTAAATTTTTCTTTTTCTGTGCCATAAATTTCATCATCAACATCTATTCTTTTAACAGGCACATTAGTTGGAATTTTTACTACATTTAATCTATATATATCACGAAATTCTTCTGCCTCTGTTGCTGCTGTTCCTGTCATACCAGAAAGTTTGTTGTACATACGAAAGTAGTTCTGAAATGTGACTGATGCTAAAGTTTGACTTTCATGCTGAATTTCAAGATTCTCCTTTGCCTCCAGTGCCTGGTGAAGACCATCAGAATATCTCCTACCTTCCATCATGCGCCCAGTAAACTCATCAATAATTACCACCTTACCGTTTTTCACTATATAATCTTTATCAGCAGTAAACAGCTTATGTGCACGAAGTGCTTGATCTATATAATGAGTCAGTATAATATTGCTAGTATCATAGAGCGAGGAATTTCCAGGAATGAGGTTATACGATTTTAGTAATTCCTCCACTCGTGAAATGCCATTTTCAGTGAGGAACACTGCTCTACTCTTTTCATCGACTTCATAGTCAGAATCAACTAATTTGATTACTATTTTATTGATATGCTTATATATCTGATTATTTTCCTCAAGTGGGCCAGAAATAATGAGCGGAGTACGCGCTTCATCAATCAGTATAGAGTCTACTTCGTCTACTATCGCATAATTGAAGCCTCTCTGAACCATATCTTCTTGAGAAAATTTCATATTATCTCGTAGATAATCAAAGGCAAGTTCATTATTTGTTGAGTATACGATATCTGCGCTATAAGCCTTTTTTCTCTCGTCGTCTGTCAAATTATTTGTAATAAATGCAACAGAAACTCCAAGAGAATTATATAATTTACTCATCCACTCTGTATCTCGTTTTGCAAGATAGTCGTTAACAGTTACGACGTGCACACCTTTTCCTTCTAAAGAATTTAGATATGCAGCTAAAGTTGCGACGAGTGTCTTTCCTTCTCCTGTTTTCATTTCTGATATCATGCCATTATGGAGAACCATGCCACCAATTAGCTGAACGTCGAAATGCCTCATGTTAAGGAATCTTCGTGATGCTTCTCGTACAACCGCAAATGCAGGTACGAGAAGGTCATTTAGTGTTTTTCCATTTTTCAGTTCTTGTTTTAATTCCGCAGTTTTACTAGCAAGATCCTCATCAGATAAGCTCTGCATTTCTTGCTCTAGCGCATTAATCTGCTGAGCAATTTTTCTGAAGGATTTTATTATCTTCTTGTTCGTTGATCCAAATATCCTTTTTATAAAAAAAAGTGACAACGTAAAGATGAAGAATATAAGAATAGTTGTTAAAACTAACGTAGAGTCTGGCATAAACTTAGGTAAAGTTTTATTTAATATGAGATTATATTACTAAACGTAACCTGCGGCAATTAGATTCAGAAAATCTTTATTTACAAACTAAGGAAAAGATTCTTGCAGATGAAATGTAAAAGAGTCTATTTATTTTATTAAATATTATAATTAATAATTAAACTTTCTTAATAAATTATTAAAATAGTGTTAAGCTACATGTATAAAACGGTTAGTGGAGTTACAATGTTAAGCAATATTATAAAAGTAAAATTAGAGAAAAATAGTTGTCCTTTTGAAGAATTAGAAGAATTTTTTGCTTCATTAAAATTTGGTACAAAAGGGTTTAAAGATTCTTCAATAAAATTAGTTTGCCAAGTATTGGAAGATTTCACCTTAATTCTACCAAGAGAGGCAGTACCTAATTCTTTCGCTTTGAAGCTTTTATCTTTGCTTAGTAAGGGAAATGAGCTGGCTTTACCTATTATATTAAAATACCTTTCTTGCAGAACTGTATTTAAAGATTTTGGTCAAAAACTACAGGCTAAAATGGATCAAGATATAAAAGAACAAAACGATTCTAAAATTTCTCAGGAGATTGAGTTATGCAAAAAAGACATTTTAAATCTTCTAAATGGTGGTAAATCAGTATTAGATGTTCAATTGAAGCAGCGGTATAAAAAATACTATTCGTCAATAGATAACGAGATTGAAGAGTTAAAGACTAAAATTTTAAAAGAACTAGAAGATTATATTAGCAATACTAACGTTAATAAAATGTATCGAAGCCTTAATAATAAAAAGAAAAGCGAAGAATCATTAAAAGAAGTAGCGTTAGGATCTTGTTCATTGGGTGGAATTTGCGTGTTAATATTTTTTTCACTTGGTTTTTTTATTTTTTTGGCAACAACCATTGACCCACCTGCTCATATGAGTATGTATAAAGTAAAGGTTTTTAGGTGTATAGGAGCTTCACCTTTAGTTTTTGTAGCATTAGCACTAACAGTAGCAGGTGTAGCTTACTTAACAAGTTGTTATCTAAATCATAGTTTTACAAAAGAAATACAAGACTATATAGAGCAACCAATAAAATGTATGGATAAGGCAACTAATAATAAAGAATTAGACAATTTTCCTTCTGACAATTATGAAAAAGTACAACCTTCAGCACCGCTTGAGGAACTACTACCTTCATACGAAGAATCGTGTTACAGTAGTTTAGGTTATATTCAACCATCTAATCCAATACAGCAAAATAAGTTGTTGTAGTGAAGGTATAAAGAGAATAAGCAAAATTATATTTGTAATTTTGCTTCCTTTATCATGACTTAGAACATGCAGCAACATGAAGATTTGTCTATACTTTATCAAGTATATTAATGGGTAAATGAATTTTAATACAATCTTATTATACTTATAAATACGTTATATGTGAGAAGATATGGAAGATTTTATAACTGAAAGAAGGAAAGATGATGCTGTGATATCTGTTTGTCAGGATAATGAGAAAAAGAACGTATTAATCTTGGGACTCAATCAAGCTGCAAGGAATTTATTAAAATGTGAGGAAGAGAATTTACTTAATAAGCCGTTAATCAATATTTTAAGTAAAAGAGCAGCTGAAGATATGAAAAGCTATTTGGAGTATACTGAAGATGGGCGCGATTTGCCCGATATATTGCCAAAAGTGATAGGCTTTTCTTTAATCGACGCTAAAGGAGAAGATATAAAAACAAAGGTAAAAGTTTTTCGCACAACGCAATTTACTAATAGCAAGATTAATTATGAGCTATTGATACGTGACATTAGCCTGTTTCATAAGCTAGTAATGTTTAGGGATAAATATCTGATGGGTAAGAAATATAAAAAACACAACTTGTTTGATATACCAGACAATGATTCAACGATTTTGGAGTTATATGTCATATTGAATTTTGCCTTTGAATATCAAATTAATGCAGTTATAGGAATAATAGGCTTCAATAATAAATTTAATGAGATAAACGATGCATTGAGTATGATCACAGAGCATTTTTATAAAAATTGCCGTAGTGATGATTTTCTAGGATTTATTGATGAGAATAAGGTGCTTTTTATTTTGATTAACTGTGATGCAAAGAACACATCTAAAATAATTAGTCGTATATATTCTACCATTAATAAGCAGTTACTAAAGCGAAAGTTACCAAGTATATCAATTATTTATGGAAATATAATTCAAAAACATAGTGTGAAGAATGCTTAAACGCTTTTGTCATTAATTGGTTTGTAGTATCTAAGTTCTACACAATATAAGAATTGTTTTTTATTTCTATTAAGCTTATATTAAAAATTTAAGCTTAACTATGAGGTTACTGATCAAACTATTTTCATTATTATTCGTGGTAGGGAGTGTCAATGCTAGGGTAATTCTGGATAAGGAGATGTTTTATGCAGAACTAGATGGAAAAATAGATTTAAGATTTGGCTACGCTTTCAACAGAGATTCTTTTAGCTCTACAAAAGACAAGACCTCAAGTTATTCAGACCTGCGCTTTCTTTATTTGCAGCAAGTTTATCCCAATACGCAAATGGGGTTTAATGTTAAGGCAGGAGTTTCTGCTATTGCAAACCTAAAAGCATTAGACATAGAAAAATTAGAAATGGAGAAGTGCTATTTTATCATAAAGAACCAGGAGTTTGGATCAGTTGAATATGGTAAAGGAAGTTTAGTTAGTCAGAGTATGTTAATTAACACTTCAAAAATTTACACAGCTGCTGGAGGAATAAATGGTCATTGGACAGATTATGCAAATTTGTGCGGTAATAAAAAAAAAGATGATGGTTCTGGGTATGATAAGGATAAGGTATTTTGGGTCAAGCCTAATATTTATAGCGACTATAATAGACTAGAACTAAAGTTAAAACAACCAACGTTAAACTATATCTCTCCTAAAATCTATAACTTTCAACTTGGATTTAGTTATGTTCCAGGTAAAAATAATTTACAATATAACAATCTAATAGCCGCTGGTCTTTCGTATGAAAATGGCCTATCAGATGATATAAGTTTTACTACTGCCTTGGCTGGTGAGTTTGCAAGGGAAAATTTAACTGACTGCTCGGATGGTACTTCTCAAAATTATGAATGCCGTAATCAATTACTACACTGGAATTTTGGATTGAAGCTAAAACTTTTTGAACTTGATTGCATTTTTTCGTACGGTAATGGCGGTAAATCTGGTGAGAAGCGTAGTCCTGAAACAAATAATATGCATTATGTAAATGCAGGTGTTGCTTATCATTCTGATTCTCGTAAAGTGAGCTTAACATATTTTAATAGTGTTAGGTATATTGCAGGTAAAGGTACAAACGAATTCACATCACAGGCTTTCAGTCTTGAATATCCATTAGCTCTTGGCACTTCATACTACTTCGATATTGTAAAATTTAGTACTCAGGAACCTGTAGTAAAAGATAACAACTACGGGTATGTGCTTTTGGCCGGATTGAAGCTAAGTTTTTAGTGAAGTAACTGGTATGTAAGTATTGTAGTAATGAGAGTAAAATTGAGTTGTTAATATATTTGATATTATAAAAATAACTATTACATAAGATTTTCAATAAAAAGACATTCTGTTACTAATCCAAGTGTAGGAGAAAACGGTTATTAATTAGCAAACCAAGCCCTTCAGTAAGCGCATCTCTTCAGGTGCTCTTTTTTTCTTTTTTATATATAAAAAAATTAGATAGTATTGTGAGTGCGGTTTTTTCTGTGTTCTGATGCTTTTCAATTCTATAGCTTTTGTATTGAATTTCCTTTTTTTACTACTATTTCTCTATATTGTTGTAAGAAAGAACAGAAAATTTAGTGAGAATCTTGAGAAGAATTTACTTAAAGTAGAACATGAACTTCAAGAGGCAAAACAGGCTTTAGTAGATAAAAATAAGGAAATAGTTGATTTGAAAGTGAGGAACGCAGAACTTCAAGTAATTCTTCAGAAAGAGCGTGAAGAAAAGAAAAAGGAAATAGAATTACTAACAAAAGCAGAGGAGAGGCTTACGAACACTTTTAAAGCACTTTCTCTTGATGCTCTTCAGGTAAACAATAATAATTTTCTGAACTTAGCAAAAGAAGTGATCGATAATAAGCTAAAAGAAACAGAAAGTGACTTCAAAAAAAGGCAAGCAACGATCAACGAAGTTATCACTCCAATAAAAGAAAAATTAGAAAAATTCGACAGTGAAATACGTGAGCTAGAGAAAGAGAGGGTAGGGGCCTACGAAGGTTTAAGGGAGCAAATTGGAGCATTAATGAACCAAACTTCTAGCCTTGCTAACGCCTTGAGGAAACCTCACATTAGAGGTAAGTGGGGTGAAATGCAGCTCAAAAGAGTGATAGAGATGGCGGGAATGATTGAATATTGCGATTTTTTTACTCAAGCCTCAGTGATTGATAAAAACGAGGACAATTTGTTGCGTCCTGATTTAATAGTAAAAATGCCATCAGGAAAGCAAATAATAATAGATGCTAAAGTACCACTTGATTCTTACATGGATGCTATGTCGCAAAATGATTTACAGATACAAAAGGAAAAATTGAAGAATCATTCTCTGGCAATAAAAAAACATATAAATGATCTAGGCAGAAAGGAATATTGGAACCAATTTGAAAATACGCCAGAGTTTGTGGTGCTTTTTTTAACAGGAGAAGGGGTTTTCAGCGCAGCACTAGAATGTGAACCAGCTTTGATAGAAATTGGAATAGAAAAAAAAGTAATTATTGCAACACCAATCACTTTAATTGCGCTACTTAGGGCAGTAGCCTATGGATGGAAGCAAGAGATGATAGCTGAAAATGCAAAGAAAATAAGTGAACTAGGCCATATTTTATATGAGCGAATCTGCACAATGGGCGAAAATTTTGATAATTTACGCAGAAGCTTAAAAAGTGCTGTTGATCATTACAATAAAACTGCTGGTTCGCTTGAGGTAAGAGTGTTTCCTGCTGCCCGAGAATTCAATAAGCTTGGTATACATGCAAAAAATAAAGAACTCACTGCTGCAAAAGAGTTGGAATCTTTACCACGCAGTTTACATGCTGAGAGGTTGAAAGTAGATTAGTATTTCAGGTCTCCTTAACTTACATTTGCTGATTAAAACAACTTTCTAAAAATTTTTTTTATATAGCTCAATTCCTGCACATCATTTGCTGCATAAACAGGTATAGTTTTTTGCTCAGTACCAGGTATTTCTACAAAAATTTTGCCCACTTCTTGACCTTTTTTAATTGGTGCGGGTACCATATCTTTATACTCAATACGCACTTTAATTTTATCATGTAATCTGCGGTTATAAGTTATGGTAACATCGTTTGCAACTGTAACGGGCACCTTTTTATCTTTTCCATAAACAATATTTATTTCTTCAACTACGCTATCCTTAGCAAATATTTTCTTGGTATTAAAATGATTTAAGGAATATTGTATTAGTCTTTTTGCTTCCTCTATTCGTTCTTTCTCGGTGTCCAAACCATTCACAACAGCAAAAATTCTCCTATCGTTCCGTTTTGCAGATACTATAATTCCATAACCACCAGCACTCGTATGACCTGTCTTTAGACCATCAACTCCAATATCATGGAAAAGTAAAAGATTTTTATTTTTTTGTACAATATCGTTATATGTCAAATATTGTTCAGAGAATAGATCATAGTATTCAGGAAAATCGGTGAAAATTCTTTTTGCCAGTGTTACCAAGTCTTTTGCGCTCATAAAATGGTTTTCATCTGGCCATCCACTTGAGTTAACAAAATGACTATCATTAAGATTCAAATCTTGTGCAACTTCATTCATTTCAGCAACAAAATTCTCTTCTGATCCTGCGATACCCTCGGCTAGCACTATGCATGCATCATTACCTGAGGCAATTGTAATTCCTTCAAGCAGTTCTTTTACAGTAACAAATTGACCTTCTTTCAAAAACATAGAAGAGCCTTTCCTTTCCCATGCTTTTCTACTTACTCGAAATTTATCTTCCATTTTTATTATTCCAGCTTTTAGATAATCGAAGGCCACATATAAAGTCATTAACTTGCTCATTGAAGATGGGGCCATTTTTTCACTGGAATTATGGTCAAAAATGAAAGAGTCTGAAGCTAAATCTAAAACAACTGCTTGCTTTGCTTTAGTTCTAAACTGATATGAGTACGAATTAAAAGGGAGTATAAAAATTAATAGCAAAGTTACTAATTTGCTTAACATATTTATAATTTTAAATTTATAATGTGCTAAATTAATAGTATGATTTTGCACGAGCATTTCAATAGATCTCTTGCATAAAACTTCCTTGACAAACTGCGCCAGCCCCCTTATTATGACAATAAGAGTATTTATCCTTGTTTTCGATCCGCGCGGGTTCAACAACAAAAATTCAGTAAAAAACTCAGATATTTATTGGCAAATTACATAAAAATTATAGCGGCTGCATGTCTTTTTTATTTTTTCTACATTCAGCCAAAACGCGCTTATTTTAAGCGTTAGCACATTATTACAGCGCCAATTTACATTATTATAGGGTCAAAACTCGTTACACGGGGATTTTTTTGCCTTTTTTATAACTAGTAAATTTATTAATATTTGAGGTGTCATCCCAGTGCTTGACACTGGGATCCAGTTGAGCTATTTCAACAAAAATACTGCATTTGAGATGAACATTTGTTCTTACCAGAGTTATTTACAAGTATAACAATTAAAGTCTGGATTCCAGTGTCAAGCACTGGAATGACATCAAAGGGGCTATTTGCATGACATTCTACTATGTCATTCCAGTGCTTGATGCTGGAATCCATAAATTTTTTGAGCACAAAAGTTATGCTAGGTTTTTGTTGGTAAGAAACCAGTGTCAGCTACTCGGATGACATAGAAGGAGCACTGGGATGATATATAGAAGGGACACTGGGATAGAGGCTACTTGAATGACAAGAAGGAGGGAGCAGGAGATGACAAGAGAGGGGCTACTTTCATTTGCTGTCTTCAAAAATTTACAATTATGCTTCATGTATTTTATTAAATATTTTACTTAAAAATTCAATTTCTTATTATAAGAGATAAGCAATTCATGAATAATGAAAGATTACAAAAAAGGTCATAGAAAGCGCCTAAGAGAGAGAATTATTTTAGATAACGGACAATCATTACTTGATTATGAGATTTTAGAACACATTTTATATTCAGCATATAGTAGAATCGATGTAAAGCCAGTAGCAAAGAGTTTGATAGAAAATTTTGGTAGTTTAAATAAGGTTTTTAATGCCGATTTAGAAGCACTGCAAAATATTAAAGGAGTTAATAATGCAGCCATATCTGCTATCTTTTGTGTGAAACAGGCTTTTGTTCGTTCTGTACGAGAAGAAGTAAAGGACCTACCTATAATCAATAACTGGGAAAATTTGCTTGATTATTTAAAAGTAAGTATAGGAAGCCTTAATAAAGAAAATTTTCGCGTCATCTATATGAATAAAAGATATCGTCTAATAGCGGAAGATCTGCAGAACTTTGGTACAGTAGATCAAACTCCTATTTACGTTAGAGAGATCATAAGGCGCGCTCTTTTGATTGGCTCAACATCCATTGTAATATCCCACAATCACCCAAGTGGAGATATACAGCCTTCAAGCAGCGATATGTTTCTCACTAGACAGCTTAAAGAAGCTTGCAAAAGCGTAGGGATAGAATTAATAGATCACATTATTATCACATTTAGTAGCTATTTTAGTTTCAAGGAAAATAGGCTTTTATTAGAGTAGATCTAAAATTGCTTTTGCCATTTTTCTTATTATGGAAGTAAAGCTATACATGAGGTGGTTGCCAGTGGAACAAAAATTTTCCTTCTGGAAGACAATGTGTGATTTAGGTGGCGTAATAGTGGCAAATTGAAAGAAATACATGGTATTTGCCACTATTAGAAATCTCCTGTTTTGATAAGACTTATGACGCTAACTATGGATTAGAAGAGAAGAAGAAAAGAAGGTAAACTCCAGTATTTTAGAGATAATAGGAGGTTACCCAGTGAATAAGAATGTAACAGAATTATTCTGTTTTGTAGATGATTATTGTAAAATAATAGACAAAAATTTTGCAGGTAGATTATTATCCAATGGTAAAAAACCTACAAGAGTGCCAGAAATAACGCATTCCGAAATTATAACAATAATTCTGTTATATCAGCAATCTAGATATGAAAACTTTAAATCATTTTACATATGTTACTTACAGTTGCTGCATAAGTCAGACTTTTCCAGACTACCTTCTTATGATAGATTTATTGCGCTAAAACCTCGAGTTTTATGGTATTTAGCAATGTTGCTACAGTGGTTATGTGAGCAGGCAAAAAATACAGGTATTTCCTACATTGATTCAACTCCTATCACGGTCTGTCATGCAAAAAGAATATCTAAAAATAAAGTTTTTACTGGAATTGCAAAATTAAGCAAAAGCACTTATGGCTGGTTTTTTGGTTTTAAATTACATGTAGTAATCAATGAAATAGGCGAAATTCAAGGTGTTACGCTAACCAGAGGTAACATTGACGATAGAAAGCCAGTTTTAGATCTGACTAAAAAACTAACGGGTTTATTATTTGGAGATAAAGGTTATATCCAAAAAGGTCTATTTCTACAATTACTTGATAGAAATTTAAAGCTTGTTACCAAGATAAAAAAAGGGATGAAAAACGCATTAATCTCTCTAAATGAGAAGATTTTTTTAAGGAAAAGATCTATTATTGAAACAGTTTTTGGTTACCTAAAAAATAGATTAGAAATTGAGCACACTCGCCACCGATCTCCTTTTAACTTTCTGGTTCATATTTTTTCTACACTCATTTCATACTCTTTACAACGTAAAAAACCTTCCATTTCCAATTCTTTTTTTGTTCGCTAATCCATAGTTAGCGTTTATGAGGTCTTTGTTGGTTTTTTGAATTTTGTTGAAGCACTCACATGCTTACTCTAATATTTTGTTCACAGAGCCTAGTTAGCTCAATTTCAAAGTTAATTTGTGAAGCTCTGAGTTCTGTTAGGGGATTTTCTGGTTGAATATCTAGCTTATTCTGTATGTTCGGTAAACAAATTAAAGCCGAATCAAAAATTTCATCATACTGCTCTGCTTCATGTGCGCAATTGATTATTTCTTCGAATTCTTCCACATCTTGCGGCGTATCTTTTAATATTGCTCTTATTTGGTTTAGGTTTTGACGAATTTTTTCCTGATATCCAGCAATTCTCTCTTGATATATATCAATCATTTTTTGACATGAGGTGCCTCTAAATGGGTGTTCTGCTTTTTCCTTTATGTAGGAGCTCTGAAAATTTTTGCAATTAAGGACTGCTTCTCTACATTTTTTTATGTCACTAATTATACTGGTTATTGACTTACTTGCTTTCTCCTGCTCTTCTTTTTTGATTATACATTCATTCTTTGTTTGGCTCATTTTATCATACAGATTTCTGCATTCTTTATATGATACCAGCGGTTGTAGTATTCCTTCCTCTACACCTTTATTATAAAAATTCTTCAACTCATCGCTTGATAGTATTCGTATAGCATCTTTCCTTTTACCTTGTAATTTAGGATACTTTTTGTTCAGTGAACTAATATAATTTAATAGGAAACTCTTAGTTAAATCTTCCTTTTTAACTTCTGATAATTTTTCTAGTGTTTCTATATATTTCAAAGTTTCCGCAAAAAGCTGCGCACCAGATGGAGCAAATCCTGGCAGTGGTTTGCTCTGCGCCTTATAAAAATCGGTTTGTAAAAAATCTTCGGCTTGTTTTTTTATTACTGAAAGTTCATTGAAGGCTTTTTCTGGATTGATTTTTTTTAAAATACTAGTAGCTTTTTTAATCGCTCTTTCTCTCTTTTTATTATCTTGTTTTTCGTTTAAGATTAAGCTTTCAGCTTCAGTAAAAGCATTCCCTTGGGCACTTTTGGCAATATTACAAACAACGTTTTTTACAACTTGCTTAGTTGCTACATAATCTATTTCCTTTGTAAAGCAATCAATAAATAGCTGCCAAATTTTTTTGTTAACGGACTTACTTGTCTTATGTTCTAAATCTTCTACATCTTTGAATCCTAAAATAGTATAGAGATTTTTTTCAATTATTGGTTCAGCATGTTGTTTTGCCACTTTACCTTTTATATTGAATAGAAATCCACTAATCTTAGTTGTGCCCATAATATTACCTCACAATATTAATGTTATATAATATAAAGTATAAAAGCTTAATGCTTAATTTTTACTTACTATTAATATAATTGAAGATTAACTTTGTTCCTATATTAAAACTTTAACTCCCAATTTATTATTAGTAATATCATTATATGAATCTTATGCCTGAATTTGGGAATATATCGCTACTCATAGCCTGCTTATTGTCTTTAACGTATTTGTTTTTACCGTTTAGTTCTTGTCGGTTTATTACCACTGCCATATTTTTTTGTGTATCAACATCAATGGCTATTTTGATCTACTGCCACATTAAAAATGATTTCTCACTTGAAAACGTATATTACCACTCACACACAACAAAACCTTTGATCTATAAGATTTGTGGTGTTTGGGGAAATAAAGAAGGGTCTATGTTGCTTTGGACCTTAGTGCTTGTCATGTATTTATTACTAATGGATATTTATATACCTTCTGTCATCCCAGTGCCCAGACACTGGGATCCAGACAATTTAATTGCAAATGAGTACATCAAATGGCAGTGTAATAAAAACTGGATTCCAGTGTCAAGCACTGGAATGACACCAGAACGAACTAATGGTAGTAAATTAAAAAAAATATCTCTTATCACTCATGGACTGATTTGCTTTTGTTTTTTACTGTTCACTTTACTTGAATCAAATCCCTTCACTAAAATGCCAGGCATCGAAACAGATGGTCTTGGTTTTAATCCGATATTGCAGGATATAGGCCTTGCTATTCATCCACCGATATTATATTTGGGGTACCTTGGATTTAGCGTTCCTTTTTCGCTCTCTATAGCTGGATTAATTGCAAATACTGAAGGAAATGTTTGGGCTAAAATTGTCAGGCCTTGGGTACTGATTTCTTGGTCGCTGCTCACTTTGGGCATCAGCTTGGGTAGCTGGTGGGCATATCGTGAACTCGGTTGGGGTGGATTTTGGTTCTGGGATCCAGTGGAAAACGTTTCTTTGATGCCGTGGCTAATTGCAGTGGCGCTGACACATTTGTTGCTCGTTGTACGAAATTTCAATACTTTAAGGAACTTTACTATTTTACTTACGCTCACAACTTTTATATTGAGTGTGACTGGAACATTTCTAGTCCGCTCAGGAATACTTACCTCAGTGCACACGTTTGCAGATGACCCAAGATATGGACTGTATATATTAGCTCTACTTGGTGTAATTACAGTCAGTAGCTTAGTAATATTTGTAGTGTTTACGAGAAAGAATCACACATCTTTCCAGTATTCGATATTGGAATCTGAAAAGAAATCTGCTACTCAAGTGACAGAAGGTAGAAGATTCTTTTCACGCCTTACGATGATGCTGATGAACAATTTATTATTCATCACTGCCTTTTTCATCGTGTTCGTTGGCACTTTATACCCTACAGTGCTTGAGTATTTAACCGGTGAATTAATTTCAGTTGGAGCACCATATTACAATTCTTTATTTAACTCTATTGCACTAGCTATTCTAGTGCTCACCATGATAGGGCAATACTGCAGTTGGCAGGGAAATAGTCTATTGCCAATATTCCGTGAATATAGATTTTCATTTTGTAGTGCTGCAGCTATTTTGCCGTTTATCTTTTACATGGAGCTAATGATTGTGCTATCAATTACCATCTCCATAGCATTATTAATCTTTGTTTTAGAAGCATATAGTAAAAGAATTTGTTTGTTTAAGGTAGCGTTTGGTGAATCAATTTTACTCGCAAGAAGAGTTTCTAAGTCCTACTATGCAATGATGCTTGCTCATGCTGGAGTGGCAATTCTAGTGCTTGGTATATCTTATTCAGTTGGTTGGCAGGAGAAAAAAGAAAACTACTTGGGAATAGGAGACAGCATAACAGTCAATAAATTTAAAGTTACTTTACGAAATATTGAGCTAATAAAAGAAAAAAATTTCCATGCAGTGAGGGGTACAATGGATATCAGGAATTTGCTTAATAGTAAGGTAATAGGTGATGTAACTCCTGAATATAGATTTTACCTTGCGGAAGGTCAGAAAAATGTTGAAAGCAGTATCTACCACAATTTATTTTCTGATATTTATGTTGTAATTGGAGAGATTGATAAGAGTAAGAGCAAAATCGCAGCTAAAGTGCACTATAAACCTGGAATGTCTATAATCTGGCTTGGATCCTTTCTTATTGCTTTTGGTTCGCTCCTTGCTGCTTTGCCTTCTAGCAAAAAAGTAGTTCCTTCAGTATCATAAAGTTTGCATTTTTTGGCAATTTAAACTTAAGCTAAGCAACACTAACCTTGCTAGCGAATTTTCTCTATGTTCTGTTGTACAATAGGCAATAAAGATATATTTTCTAATGAAGAGCTTACATGATATATGGAATCTACTTCCTCAGGCCTTTTAAAATATCCCTGCTTAATAGCGTCGTAGACAGAAGAACCACCAAGCAAGCAGTTCTCACCTAACTCTTCTTTATAATTTTTAAACTTTTCCAATATTTCCTCCTTGTTACTCACTTCTACTATAATTTTTCCTTCATCTTGCACATCAGAATACAATCTAGCATCTACTTTTCACAAATCAGTATGAAAAGTCAGTACTATATTACCTATAAGGTCAGTATAATTTCTTACCCCACCTTCCGTTAAAATTTCTATCTCGCTTTCACCTATTGCTATCACGTCTCTTCGAAATTCTGTGCTTTCATCTGTTCCATTTATGATTTTTGCAACCTCGACTATACTATTCTTTGAATATTTCAAGTAGAAAGTGAAGTTGTCCATTTTTGCCTCTTTTACCTTACCAGTAGTTGCGTTTTTTGCAGCTTCCAAAAACCTTAGAGAATAATGTATATAGCTTTTACGTGCTTCTTTCAGATTAGCTTTGTGGTCTTTAAACTTCTCTAGTTTATCAATTACAATTATACTACTTAAAGTTTCAAATACTGCACCTCTTTTTACCAAATTACATACTATGTGACTAGCAACTTCTATGTCCCTTTCAACTTGAAAAATCTTTAATTCACTAATTCTTCTTATTACATAATCTGTAAAATTATACTTATTCTCATAAGTATTTTCATATATATTTCCCTCACAAGTAAGATTGAACCTTACCCTAGATTTTATAGCTTCATTTACAACCTGTTCTAGCTGATTTATGTCTTGAACTTCATCTAATTTACAAAAATATTTATCTGGATCTTGCTCATCTAGTAGAAAATCTTCCCCCCATAGATTTACACTTTTGCACAAATACTTTTTTCCATTATAGTCAGCTTGTGTTTTTTTACGAAAAGTTCCATAAATAACATCATCAGTTAAAAAGCACTCTTTAATATTAAGGTGGGGGTTATTAACTGCAAATTCTATTGGGGTTTTACCTTTTTTATCCTTTATATCAAGATTAGCTCCTTTCCTTAGAAGCAATTTGATAATTGTATCACAATGACCAGAACGAGTAGCATAATGCAAAGGCGTCCTTCCTGTGTCGTCCTTTTCATTAGGATCAGCACCTGAATTCAACAGTAAATCTATGCATTCTTCTGAATTGCTACATTCCATACTTGATAGAATATGCAGTATTGTCAGTTTAGATTCTCCTCTTTTAAGGTTGAGAATGGTTTTTAGATCTTGATTACTTTTATGATCTAGTAAAAATTTTTTAATTTTTTCAACATCGTTCTTATAATCCTTATAAGTAACATGTGGAAAGTCTTTAAAAGTACTTAAGAATTTTTTATTCAATTCCTTCTGACTCTCTGTTAAGTTGGACATGTCAACAAGCCACGTAGATATCAGCTTGCCAAATGCACTTCTTTCGACAACATCCGTTAAGGAGCAGTCATTGCGAAGTAGCAACGAGTATTTAATCAATTCATATTCATCATCTTCTTGTTGCTGTGTTTCTTCTGCTTTCTTAGAGTGCTTAAAATCATTTTTTATTAATTCAATCAAAAGCTTTAATGTGTTAAAACTTTTATGTCCCAATAAAGGATCTGCTTTGTTTTCAAGTAGAATTCTTGCTATTTCTGAATAGCCATTTCTAATAGCCCAGCATAACGGAGTACGCCCGTATTCATCCGCTACGTCAACATTAGCCCTTTTCTCTAATAGGAGTTCTACTATTTCTTCATGTCCATTGATAGTAGCACAATGCAAAGGAGTACACCCATTTTGATTTACTGCATCAACATTAGCCCCCTTGTCTAATATGAGTTCTACTATCTCTTTATTTTCATTGTGAGCAGCACAATGCAAAGGAGTAAACCCATTTTGATCTGCTACATTAACATTAACCCCTTTTGCTATGAGAATCTCTACCACTCCTATACTGCTACTTGCAGCAGCAAAGTGTAAAGTATTCCATCCATCTTGATCTGCTGTATTAACATTACCCCCTTTTTTTATTAAAAGCTCTGCTATCTTTACAAGATCATTTCTAGCAGCTATATGTAACAATGTACTTTGATCATCGAATGTATAATTTATGTTAAATCCATTATCTTGCCACTTTTTATACGTGTCTGGATCTTCTTTTTCCAATTCCTCTTTTACCCTTTCGATTATATTGTTCTCATTTAAGTCACTTATTGTCCTTAATATTTTTAACAACCGTTCATATTCCATAATTCTACCTCAAACTATTTGTTTTTGTACTATAGCTAAAAAAAATTATTGATCCATAATAAAATAACCAACACCAGAGTAAGTGGTTTGCTGCTAACATATTTAAAAATGTTATGAACTTAATAAGAGAAAAAAATACCCCTGTAATGGAGCAATATTTAAATTTGAAAGCTCAATACACGGATCATCTATTGTTTTATAGACTGGGCGATTTTTATGAATTGTTTTTCGATGATGCTATTAAAGCTGCGAAATTGCTGAATATAGTGCTAACCAAGAGGGGCAATTCAAATGGGCAAGAAATACCAATGTGTGGAGTGCCAGCACACAGTAGTGAATCTTACCTACACAAGCTAATAGATTTAGGATTCAAAGTAGCAATCTGTGACCAATTAGAAACTGCTGATGAAGCAAAAAAGAGGGGCTATAAATCCATAGTAAAGCGTGATGTAGTGCGAGTTGTAACTCCAGGTACAATTATAGAAGATTCACTACTGGAGGATAAAAGCAATAATTATCTCGCATCCATAGTTGAACAAAATGACGAATATGCTATTAGTTGGCTTGAATTATCGACGGGAAAATTTTTTCACACTTTAACGAGTTTGAAAGCTCTAGATAGTGATTTATTGCGTATATCACCAAGAGAATTATTAATTTCTGAAAAATTCACTGAGGATGAAAAAATTAGATCGATTTTAAAAAATTATAAAATATCAATTACGCAACACGCACAGAGCTTTTTTGAGTATAGTAAATCTCACAGAACATTATGCGAGTTTTATAAAATCAGGGAACTTGGGAGTATAGGAAATTTCAGCAAAGTAGAAATCATGGCGTGTGGTGCACTGCTTGAATATGTCAGAGTAACGCAAAGGGGCTCCATTCCAAGGCTTGAATTCCCAAAAACCTATAAGCAACAAAATTTCATGCTTATTGATGCTTCAGCAAGGAGAAATCTTGAGTTGTTTTCAACTCAATTTGGTGAAAAGAAAGGTTCACTAATTTCAGTTATTGATCATACAGTTACAGCTTCTGGTGGACGCCTGCTCAAACAAATGCTCGCTTCACCCCTTGCTTGCTCTAAGGCAATTAATTTGAGGCTTAGCACCGCTCAATTTTTTGTAAATAATCATGATTCACGCAGAAAAATACGAGAGATATTATCTAACATTCCGGATATTGAAAGGTCTTTATCGCGCTTAATACTAGGGCGTGGTTCACCAAAGGATATGAACCTATTGAAAATAGGCCTAGGAAAGACTTTAGAATTGTCTGAGTTTCTGTCTACCTTGCATAATTATTGTTTAAGTGAAAAATCAGAAATTAACTCTCAGATGTCATTCCAGTGCTTGACCAGAGAAAAGGAACCAGTGTCTACTACTCAGGTGATAAGTAGTGACGAAAGTGAACTAAGCACAATACATAAAAGCCTTGGCAATCATAAAGACCTATTTGAACTGTTAAATAGTGCTATACTTGATAATAACCTCAGTTCCATGAAAGAAGGAGGATTTATTCACTCAAAATACAACTCAGAATTATCTGAGTTATCCTACATATTAAATAATAGTAATAAACTAATAACCAAACTCCGTGAATCTTATCGCGACCTAACTGGCATTGCCGCACTCAAAATATTACACAACAACATACTTGGTTATTACGTTGAAGTGTCGGCAAATCACAAAATAACTTCGGATATATTTATTCATAGGCAAAGCTTAGCAAATAGCATGCGCTACACTACTAATGAATTGAAAGAACTAGAAAATAAAATTCTTACGGCACGTGATGCTGCAATCGGCTTAGAAATGAAAATTTTTAGTGAACTGTGTAGTGAAGTCGCTAAAGAATCTGAAAAAATTGCTCTTGCTGCAAATGCTTTGGCAAAACTTGATATTAGAACCGCATTTGCAGAGCTTGCAGTGCAAAATAATTACGTAAAACCCATTATTGATGACAGCAAAGAGTTCAATATCTGTAGCGGAAGACACCCAGTGGTTGAAGTTAACGATAAATTCATTGCAAATAGCATCAATTTAGCTGGTATACATCTAATTACTGGTCCTAATATGGCTGGAAAAAGCACTTTCTTGAGGCAAAACGCTCTCATTGCAGTTTTAGCTCACATGGGGTCATTTGTGCCAGCAGAGAATGCACATATAGGAGTGATTGACAAGATATTTAGCAGGGTTGGTGCAACAGATAATATAACAGCTGGTTATTCTACCTTCATGGTAGAGATGATCGAAACAGCAACGATAGTAAATCAGGCAACAGATCGTTCCTTGGTGATACTTGATGAAATTGGTAGGGGCACAGGGGTATATGATGGATTATCTATTGCACAGGCGGTGATTGAACACATTCACAACATAAATAAGTGCCGCGCCATTTTTGCAACTCATTATCATGAATTGACTAAAGTAGGTGAATACTTAGAAAATGTGAAATGTTTTTGTATGAAAATAAAAGAATGGAAAGGAGAAGTCATCTTTTTACATGAAGTAATTGAAGGCATTGCAGATGAGTCATATGGAATACATGTAGCAAAACTTGCTGGTTTTCCTGATTCTGTTTTAAACAGAGCAAGAGAAGTATTTGAGGAGCTAAAGGCTTGAGGAAAGTAACATTATATTACTCCACAATTATGGAGTTTTAGTAATCTATGGCGCTTTAATTTTAGTCAGCTTTCTGAGCAGCTAAATTAACGTAGCATTGATCTATTGCCACATTGGTCAAGATTCCAATTCCACCACCTACAACTGCACCTACAGCTCCTAATGCTAGTTGGGTACCAATTCCAGCAGAAGACCCAATGATTAATGGAGCAAGAAAATATAATGCTAAAGCGCAAGGTACTGCAGCTACAGCTACAACAGCAAGTTTTCTTGGACAAAAATTTTCTGATTCATTAGAACTAGGAGTAGGTATTAGTGATGCTTTTACTAGATTTTGTCTACTGTTGTGATCTAAAAGGCCACTCACTGTTCTCATTATAGGACGGGTAGAGCGGTCACCAGTCAAGTAAATTCTATCTCCCACTATATCATGAAGCTCTTTAACTTGAGCTTTATATTCATCCCAATAGTTTGATAACTCTTGTTGGTCATTGAGAAGATCTGGTTTATTTGAAGTTGTTAACCAGTGTGAGTCATGTTCCAAAATATATCGAATTGTAGCTCTCCCTATATCTATATGCCCTTCAGTAATTGCATACTTTAAAACACCTTCTGCTTTTTCCCTTCCAACATTAAGATCAGCACCAGCTTTTATCAATAATTCTACTATCTTTGGAGAATTATGAAATATAGCAATATCTAAAGGGACCATCTCATTACAATCTTTGATATTTAAGTTTGCTTTGTGTTCTATTAAATAACTTATAAATTTTAAGGTTTTATCAGATTTTTGATCGTCTATGTCTTTATGTCTGTAATATATTCTAATTGCAAAATTCAACGCAGTTTGACCCTTTAACGCACTACCACCAATAATTAAGTTCTGATAGCTTTTTACCTCTTGATTTATTAAGTTAACATCCGCACCGTTTTCTATTAAAGCCTTAGCTCCTTCGAAATTGCCTTGTGCAGTTTGCAGATGAAGTAAGTAACGACCAAGATGATCAGTTGCATTAGGATTTGCACCTTGTTCAATCAAATACCTTGCAATTTTATCATTAAATTTGTGATCATAAGTTGCAGATTCTAGTGGCTCAGGATTTTGCGATAACTCATCTTTAGCTATTAAGCTGTTAATCTGACAGATTGATTTTACTGACTCTAAATCTCTTCTTTTAACTGCCTTTGTGACTGCAGCGCTAAAGCTTATACCCTTTTCTATTAGATATTCGGCCATTTTGTTATTAGTAGAACACTTTAATAAATTTGTACCGCTTTGGGAATTAACCTCAGTGACAACATCTCGAATAATGGAACTATTTTCCTCAAAAATTGACTTTACTTTTTCTAAATCATTTTTGGTAACAGTATCAACAAGATCTTTTATTACAGCATTCACCCTCTCTTTTTTAGCTAAAATTTCTTTTAATTCTTCAGGGTTCATAAATACACCTCAACACACATAATAAAAAAGTATATCTAAATCAGAATTGCTTGTAAAGGATCTTTAGATATTATCTTGCCCAAAGGTTAATTTATTTTATAATCTTTCTGTATTCTAGAAATTTCAATTAAATGAACTGTTATAAAACTCACGAGTGTAATGAATTAAGGAAGAATGATGTAGAAAAGGAAGTTATTCTCTCTGGTTGGCTGTATCGCAAACGTGACCATGGTAACCTAATCTTTGTTGATTTAAGAGATTTTCATGGGATTACTCAGTTGGTATTCAATAACGATAAAGATTTTTTTGATGAAATTTCGAATTTAAAATCAGAAAGTGTGATTACTGTCACAGGAATAGTCAAAGCTAGAACTGAAGATACGGTAAATAGCTCTATTTCCACAGGAGAAATTGAAGTTATAGTTAGTAATTTACAAGTTGAATCTGAAGTTGAGTTCCACTGTGATGAAGAAATAGCAAAAGAAGAAAGGAGTATATTAGCAAGTATCGCCGGTGAGCAAGAATACCCAGAAAACATGAGATTTAAATATCGTTTTCTTGATTTAAGACGTGAAAAGGTTCGTAATAACATTATTCTACGTTCACAGATCATTTCAGAGCTCAGGAGGCTCATGATAGAGCAAGGATTCTTAGATATTCAAACTCCCATACTTACTGCCTCTTCTCCTGAAGGAGCACGTGATTATTTAGTGCCAAGCAGACTAAATCCTGGTAAATTCTATGCATTACCACAAGCTCCACAGATTTTTAAGCAGTTGCTTATGGTTTCAGGGTTTGATAAATATTTTCAAATTGCACCTTGTTTTCGTGATGAGGACGCAAGGGCTGACCGTTCTCCTGGGGAGTTTTATCAGCTAGATCTTGAAATGTCTTTTGTAACTCAAGAAGATATATTTCAGGTTATTGAATCTACCTTATATAAAGTGTTTGCCAAATTTTCTCGCAAATCAGTTGATAAAGATTTTCCACGTATTACATACAAAGACGCAATGCTCAAATACGGTTCTGATAAACCAGATCTGCGCAATCCACTATTGATCAGCGATGTAACAGAAATTTTCCGTAATTCAGAGTTCAATATTTTCAAAAGCAATATTGAGCGAGGTATGGTAGTCAGAGCCATTCCTGCTCCCAAAACAGCGGAGGAACCACGCAGCTTTTTTGATAAAAAAATAGAACATGCGCAAAAAGAATTAGGTGCTAAAGGTCTTGGGTATATAACATTTGATAAGGACGGCATTGCAAAAGGACCAATTGCTAAATTTCTTGATGACAATAGGTTAAATTCTATAAAAGAAATAACAAATGTAAAGCCTGGAGATAGTGTATTTTTTGCTTCTGATAAGGAAAATGAAGCAGCAATAATTGCAGGGAAAGTTCGCTCTCTCTTAGGATCACAACTAGGTCTTATAGATGACAATATCTTTAAGTTTTGCTGGGTCATCGATTTTCCATATTTTGTATATGATGATAAAAGCAAAAAAATAGATTTCTTTCATAACCCATTTTCCATGCCACATGGTGGCTTGAAGGATTTAGAAGACAAAGATCCACTAGATATCCTTGCTTATCAATATGATCTCGTTTGCAATGGAATAGAGCTTTCAAGTGGGGCGATTCGTAATAACAAACTAGATATTATGTACAGAGCTTTTGCCATTGCAGGCTACAGTAAAGAGGAAGTTGATACAAAATTTGGCGCGCTTGTGCGTGCATTCAGGTTTGGAGCGCCACCTCATGGTGGAATAGCGCCAGGGGTTGATAGAATGGTTATGCTACTTGCAGATGAGCCGAATATTCGTGAAGTAATCTGTTTTCCTATGAATCAGCAAGGAGAAGATGTTCTAATGGGCGCTCCTTCTAAAGTAGATGATAAGCATTTACGTGAATTATCCTTGAAGGTTATTGAATAAAAATTTTTATAGCGGAGTGTGGTAAACTGGAAGTTATGAACGATATTCAAAAAGCAATACTATCAAGTATAATCTGCAATATGATTATATGGTATGAAATAACTCTGTTTGGAGTTTTGACGCATATAATAAGTGACGTTTTTTTTTCATCAGAAAGCGACTACATAAAAAAAATCAAATTCCTTGGCAGTTTTGCAATTGGCTTTGGATTTAGACCACTTGGTGCGTTTATTTTTGGTTACATTGGAGATAAGTATGGCAGGAGGAAAATTTTACTGACTTCCGTAATATTAGCTTCGATATCGTCTACTGCAATTGCGGTTATACCAAGCTTTAGAGAAATAGGAATATTTTCTCCTATACTGCTTCTGTTTTGTAGGATAGTACAAGGAATGGCAGCTGGTGGAGAAACAAGTGTTAACTCTGCTTTTTTAATAGAGCATTCAAGCGATAAAAAAAATCTAGGATTCTTAGGGAGCATGAAAGCGTTTAGTGGTGCTCTCGGTTCTATCACATGCTTTGTAATGATAGCTATTTGCAAAAAGTTTACAGGTGAAAATTATGAAATTTGGGGCTGGAGGTTGCCCTTCTATTTCTGCTTCATTATGGGCATAATAGGCTTTTTAACAAGATATATAATGGAAGAGAGCTTAGCATATAAAATTCATGATCAAAATAGAAGCTTATCTGATTCTCCATTTTTAGAATTAATCAAAACCTACAAAAAAGCATTTATATTAGCAATTGGGCTTGGTATCGCTCAAAATGCAATCGTTTATTCGGTAATAATGTTTTATAACATATCTGTAAAAGCGCTTACTCTGTCAGGTATTGATATTAAAAATGTAGTAAGGATTATAGTTGAAATTACATTTGGAACGTCCGCAGTGCTATTTGCAATACTGTCTGATAAAGTTGGAAGAAAAAATGTAATGATTCCTACATTAGTAGCTCTAGCTTGCGCTGGTTTGCCGGTACTTTCGCTATTATCAAATGATAACCACTATATTGTCACGCTCTCTTTTCTGTTGATAAGTGTGCCGATAGGTGCATCTTTTGGAATATATAATTCTCTTGCCTGCGAGTTATTTCCAACAAAAGTTAGGTGCACCGGCTTTAGCCTCGCACATAACATATCTGCAGGTATTTTTGGCGGCCTTTCTCCATCGGTATGCATGTGGCTTATAGAAAAAACCGAAACAAAACTTGCTGCAGGGATTTACCTTACTGTTTGTGCATTGATTAGCCTAATATCTGTACTTCAAATTAAAGCCAAAGACAAAAAAATTGATTGGTGAAATCGCTTTAGTCAAAAGATAGCGCTTCAATAGATTTTTCGATATGTTTAGGGACAGGAGCAGTAATAGTGACTTCTTTATTATTTGGCAATTTTAAAGACAAAGAATATGAATGTAGGTGAATCTGATTTGCTACTCCATCAATAAAAGCTTTTTTACCGCCATATTTACCGTCACCAAGAATAGGACAATTTATATGAGCTAAATGTGCACGTAATTGATGAGTTCTGCCAGTAATTGGTTGTAATTTTAAATAAGCAACATTATGTTTTAACCTTGCTATAATTGAAAAATGCGTAGTGGCATTTTGAGGTGAATCTTCATCAACGACTACTTTTTCTTGCCCTGAAATATATTTTTTCACCAACGGATAGTCTATTGTTCCATTATCTTTGCTCGGTATACCAAAAGTTAATGCTAGGTAAGTTTTTTTTATCCTCCGTCCTTTAAATTCTTCCATAAGGTATTTGGCAACGCTGGCATTGCGTGCGAATATTATTACTCCGCTTGTATCCCTATCCAGCCTGTGAACAATTTTAAATATTTCTCTCTCTCTTATTTGGTCAAGTAAATCACTAATGCTAATTTTTACCTTTATGCCGCCTTGAACAATGACCCCTGCGGGTTTGTTTATAGCTAGTATATATTCGTCTTCATATAATATGTTCTCTCTTAGTAGATTCACTAACTTTTCATTATATTTGCAGTCAGAATTAGTGTTCTCAATATAGTCTAAGTATCTTATCATTATAGTTTGCCCAGAGCTTACCCTATCGCTGGATTTTGCCGTGCAATTATCAACCTTGATTAATCCTTTCCTTAAAGACTTCTCAATTGCAGATTGTTTCAAATTGGGAAAAATTCTTCTAATGTACCTATCGAGCCTAACGTTATTGTCTTCTACTAATATGGTTTTGATACCTTCTGACATCTTACTTATAAAAATTTTATTGTGTAAACTAAAATCTAACATACCTAATGTACTTCTCAGTTTCAGCTACTTGCATCGAGTGCTACGTGCTGGAATTTAGAGGATTATTTAACTATTTATAACGGCTTCATATTTTCCTACAGCTGAGTAAAGTGGTAACAATGATAGTTTCTCGATCATAGAGAGGTGAGTATTAGGCTCTTTAGTACTAGGGCCTGGACACGCTTCAGTGTTAGGCCCTAACTTCATACACTCAATGCCGTTAGCTAAAGATGTTACTCTTCTTACATTAACATTTTTAGTGCGATATGACCACCTGCAAGGACTATGTAATATTTGTTCTTTTACTCCATCCATTTCAGCTGAACACGCTTTAGTGTTAGTCTCTAACTGCACACATTTAATGTGGTCAGTTATAAATGCTACTCTTTTTTCATTAAGTTTATCGTTATACTGTAATTGTTCAATTTGATTAGCTTGATCTCTTATCATAAATTCAAAGCTGATAGATGGATGTAATTCTATTTCTCTCAACATATATGATGCTATGTGTTGCACTTTCATTAATGCTTTGTTTCTGAGTATACTTGATTCTAAGTTAAGCCGCGTAAGTATATCTAGTGCTCTTTGTTCTGCTTCCACTAGAAGATTACTTATGCCTTGATGTTCAGCTAAATCTCTTACAGTTTCACCGCAGTGATCAGGCAATAAAGTACTTGCGCCATAACATAGTAAAGTCATTACTACTATCCAGTGTCTATGTTCGAAAGCATAAGCTAAAGGAGATTGCCCTGAGCTATCCTGTGCATTAACATTTGCTCCATATAAAATTAAGGTCCTTACTACTTCCGCATGGCCACCTTTGGCAGCTTTATGTAAAGCAGTTGATTCTAAATCGTCACGTGCATTAGCATTTATTCCAGATTCTAATAGAGCATGTACCATTAGTGTATCACCATGTCCGGCAGCACAACGTAAAAACTCAGCTACCATCAATTTCATCACATCCTTCCATATTCCAAGTTGTATTATAGTAGTTACTGCTTCTAGATAATTATATGGACAAATAGAAAGTAATATTTTCTGTGGATCATTTGTCTCAATACTTGCTCCATGGGCTATTAGATAATTCATTACTTTTCTATTGCCTTTTGCGGCAGCACAATTAAAAGGAGTCCATCCCCATGCATCCTTATGGTTAACATTTGCTTCATAGTTTATTAAGAGCTCTACTGCTTCCACATTATCATTCGTAGCAGCAATATGTAAGGGAGATCGCCCAATTAACTTATCCTCTATATCAACACTTGCTCTACATCGTGATGTGGCCTGTAATAGGATCTCTAATATTAATGTATCATTCTTTGCAGCAGCCCAATATAAAGGACTCCATCCAAATACATCTACTATCTCAATATTTTCAACAATATTCTTATCATTTTTTATTATACAATTCACCATTGCTTCATCAACATTTGCAACAGCAATATGTAAAGGAGTAAGTTTAAGCGCTCCATTCTTCTTAACATCTGCTCCATTCTCCATTAAGTACTTTGCTACTTCTTCATGGCCATTAGCGGCAGCCTTATATAAAGCAGTCAATCTCGCTAGATCCTCTGCATTAACATCTGCATTATTTTTTACTAAGATTTTTGTTATTTCTATATCGCCATTTACAGCTGGCTGATATAAAGTAGTTCGTTGAGATGAATCCAACTGATTAACATTTGCCCCTTTTTCTATTAGCTTGCGTGCTACTTCTGTGTTCCTATCTTCAACAGCCCAATGTAAAGCATTCCATTCGGAAAACGGACTTGGTGCATTAATATCGATTCCTTTTACTTTAAGCATAGCATTTATTAAATTGTTCAGCTTAAAATCAATAGCTAAATACAATAACGTGTATGAAAAGCGTTCATGCAAACAATCTACTTTAAACCAATGATTTACATCAAACTTATTTTTCTCCCACTCTCTATACACATTTTTACTTGCTCTCTTTAGTGCCTTTAGTGTCTCTAATATCTTTCCTACATCTAGCATCACTGGTACCTTTTCTGAGATCTTTCGTGCATTTAGCACATCCTCTAGCGCCACTGCTTTTGATTCTTCTAATGTCTCTTGTACACCTAACCTTTTTAGCATTCTTTTTACCATCTGTTGCGCATTTGATACCCTTGACTCCTTTAGTATCTTTTTTGCTTCTTCTTTTGTCTGCGGTACATTTACTACCTTTAGTCTCTTTTTTAATGGCTCTTGTGTCTCTTGTACTCTTGGAATCTTGCTTTATACTTCTAATCCATGCGATATCTCTTCTAACATTCTTGATGTTTCTGCTTGCCCTAGTATCTTTACTTCCTTTAATAGCTCTTTTATTCTTTCAATTACATTGTCTTTACTTAAATTTATCTCTTGATCAATTACACCTAATATTATGTTCCACTGTTCATATGTCATTACCATAGCTTTACCTCATACTATAGAGTATTTTTTGATGCTATATATTATGGTAGAATAGTCAACGCATTTTCCATAGCGTAACTTGAGAGTCTAAAAGGACTGTTATTAACTTACAGAAAACCAAGCTTGCCTGAAACCACTTAATTGATTATAATCATAGGTTTTAAGGCAGTAAAATGACAGCTTTTTTTCCTTTGGTTATTTTTTTAATCTTATACCTTGGAAGTGGTGTCTATTTTTCCTTTATTGGAATTGATAATCCGCTTCGCCAAGTTTCACCGGTAATTTGCCTACTACCGGCGCTATTTTTTGCTGTTGCATGCAGTGCAGGTAAAATTCAACGTAACATCGATACTGTCATCGAGGGTATGGGAGATAAAAACACCCTTACTATGTGTTTAACTTTTCTATTTTCTGGAGCATTTTCTGTGGTGACTCAATCAATTGGTAGTGCAGATACTGTTGCTGATTTAATTCTCAATTTCCTTCCAGCAAGATTACTACTGCCTGGAGTATTTTTGGCTTCCGCTTTTATATCAACTGCAATTGGTACGTCTATGGGAGTTGTTGTATTAATGGTACCAATAGCTGTTAACTTAGCAAAAAGTGGGGCTTTTGGTCTTGAAATAGGAACTGCAACTGTAGTTGGAGGTGCCGTATTTGGTGATAATCTTTCAATGATATCTGACACTACTATTGCATCTGTTTCTTCACAGGGGGCCACGATAAAGGATAAACTTAAAGTGAATTCTAAAGTAGCATTTGTTGCCAGCATTATAACGCTTGTCTATCTGGCAATTATGGCAGATAGTACAAAAATTATTCCTACATCAAATTTAGATTATTTATCAGTAATAAAGATTATTCCTTATATTTCTTTAATAATCATGGGGTTATTTGAAGTTACTACTTTAGTAACAATAACTATAAATATAATTGTTGCTAGTGTATTAGGGATGACTTTTTTTGACTATACTATCATTCAACTCTCTCATGACATATATGACGGTTTCAAAAAAGTAAACGAGATAGTAATATTTGCTCTATTTATTGGCGGATTGAGTCATATAATGTACAAGCAGGGTCAAAAGGCATTACACAAACTTATCGATGAAAGCAATATCACAAAAACTAAAGCTGAATTTGTAATAGCGGGCATAGCATCTATGTTTACTGTTTTAGTTGCTAATAATACCATTGCTATTTTATTAAGTGGCGATATTGCAAAAAGGCTCGCGCAAAAGCATAATATTCCGTCATACCGTAGTGCATACTTGTTAGACATTTTTGCTTGCGTTACAAAAGGCATTTTGCCTTATGGTTCCCAGCTGCTGCTAGCAGGTAGCATTGCTTCTGTCTCACCTATTTCTTTGTTAACACAAGTTTATTACTGCTTTATTTTAGCAGCAGTTACAGTAGGTGAAATAATCATCAATGGCAGACGTTGCGCGGCTACAACTTAATGTACGAAGATTTCTCTTCATATTACATTTTTGTGCCCATAAGAAACGAGTTGCCATTTTCATCAGCTACTTGGATAATAGATATATTCACAAAATTGTTCCATTTTTCTCAATAGGTTTTGGTTTTCTTTTCCCCTTATTAGCAGAGCATAAAACTTAGCTTTTTAATAAATCTCATTTTAACTCCAATACACTAACTATGAAACAATCTATATTGCCATCAAAAACGGAATTTATATTGCCAACTTCATGTCCAGTCCTTAAATCCTTTACCATTTGATATGGATGCATAACATACGATCTGATCTGACTGCCCCAACCTATATCGCATTTCTTGCCATATTCTTCGGCCATTTTCTGTTCTTTTTTTTCCAATTCAATTTGATATAAACGTCCTTTAAGTAGTTTAAGTGCTTCATCTTTATTTTTATGTTGAGAACGACCATTTTGGCATTGAGCTACAACGCCTGTTGGAATATGCGTAATACGTACCGCGCTTTCAGTCTTATTTACATGCTGACCACCTGCTCCAGAAGCACGGTAAGTGTCGATCTTTAAATCCTTTTCATCCACAACAATATCTATTGAATCTTCAATCACTGGAGTTACTCCTACACTTGCAAAACTGGTATGACGTTTACCATTTGCATCAAATGGTGATATTCTAACCAATCTATGAACTCCACTTTCGCTTTTTGCCCACCCGTAAGCTTTTTCTCCGATGATCTTTATTGTTGTAGATTTTATACCAACTGCATCACCATCTAATTTTTCTACAACTTCAACTTTAAAATTGTGATAAATTTCTGCCCATCTTGTATACATGCGCATGAGCATCTCAGCCCAATCATTGCTCTCTGTTCCACCAGCTCCTGAGTGGATTTCTAAAAAGCAGTTATTGTTATCTGCTTCACCAGTAAATAAAGATTCTGTCTCTTTAAGTTTGATTAATTTCTCTAGCTTTACTAACTCACCTTTAACTTCAGAAAAAAATTCTTCATCATTCTCATCAATAGCAGATTTCATCAAGCTGATAGCATCGTTGTAATCGCTTTCTAGCTTTGAAAACGATTCTATGTCATGCTTAATTTTAGAGCGTTCTTTTAAAATTTCTTGTGCTTTTTGATTGTCTTGCCACAGATTATCATTCGACGCTTGAGAATCCAGCTCTTCAAGACGCAACTTCAATTTTTCTATGTCAAAGACACCTCCTGATAAGAGAAATACTTTTATTTAAGCCTTGAAAGTATTCAAGGATTTCTGGATGGGTTTTCATTATACTTTAGACTTTAATATATTTATTATCACTAACAATAACAGCAAACAAAATAGAAATTTAACCATATAATAGTTAATTCAAAATAATTTTATTATACTTGAATGTTCAATAAAATCAAGTGTGTATATTTATTAAAAAAATAAGGTAAAGTAATGAATATTAAAACAAGTTCTCATTATGGTTTAGACAAAAAGGCTATTGATGATTTAATAGAGTCTCTCGATAATCAAGAATTAGAAAGTGTTCATAATATTGTCAAAACGATAGATAGCGTTCAGTTAGCTTATTTTTTATCTACTTCGATCAGTGATCACAGGGAGAAATTAGTTAATATCCTCGATCAACATTTGTTAAGTGATGCCTTAGTACATGTAGTACCAGATTTACAAGTAGAGATCATAGAAATATTGGGAATAGAAAATACAGCAAAGTTACTAATGCTTCTTGATATAGAAGACATAGTAGCCATAGTGAAAGATTTGGATAGAAAGTCTATAGAAAACATACTTAACTACTTACCCAATGCAACTCAAAAATTAGTAGAGGAATTGTTATCATACCCAGAAGAAAGTGCAGGAAGGTTGATACATAAAAATATGGTTATAGCTCCATATTATTGGACGATAAATCAGCTAATGGAATTCTTGCGCAATTATAAAAAAATACCAGAAACATTTTACCAAATCTTCATCATTAACTCGAAATTAGAACCTATAGGTAGTTTCAACTTAAATAAGGTAATATCTCACTCAGGAGAAACAATAATAAAAGAGATAATGAGTCAAGATATAAAAATAATTAAAACTGGAATGGACCAAGAAGAAGTAGCAAGAATATTTAAAGATTACTCTCTATTATCAGCTCCAGTAGTAAATAAGAGTGGTAAAATTATCGGTGTAATCCTTATTGAAGATGTAATCAAAATTGTTCAGCAAGAAGCAGAAGAGGATGTACTTAAAATAAGCGGTGTATCATCTAAATCTGATATAAATGCTCCTATACATAAAACTATAATTAAAAGGCTACCTTGGTTATTATTTAACCTCTTAGCTGCAACAATATGTTCTATAGTAGTTGGCTTTTTCGATAACGTAATAGAAAGTTTTATAGTACTACCAATAATTATGCCAATAATTGCATCAATGAGCGGAAATGCAGGATCCCAAACAGTAACACTAACTATCCGGGCAATCGCAACAAAATATCTAACTGAGCAAAATGCAAAAAGAATACTGATGAAAGAATTTTTAATAGGTCTTATAAATGGAGTGATTTTATCTACAATTTCGCTCGTAGTATTAGCAATAAGGTTCCATAGTTTAAAAGTAGAGATCATTTTCGTAGTTTCCATGATTGCAATGTCGATTATTGCAACATTTATCGGCACTTTCATTCCTATAATGCTTCATCGTTTAAGATCCGATCCTGCTGTTTCGTCTTCAATCTTAACATCAGCAACAACTGATATTCTCTCAGCTCTTATATTTTTTGGTCTAGCCACGATCTTTTTATTAAATAGCTGAATCTTGCTATATAAAAAAATTGCTTTACAAGCTTTACCAGCAACGTTATCATTACTCACAGATACATTGAAGAAGAAAAATAACAGTTGATAAAGAAATAAAAGTACATGAAACTGAGCTGCTTTAGTTTTAAAATAAAAACTAAAATGCTAGAGTATGCAAAAAAGTCTTTGCTCTGTTAGGTCTTTTTAGCTATAGTACAATTTAATGTAATCAATATGTGGGGTATGGTGTTAGATGAACTGTATTATGTATGTCATTCGGAAAGTAATCCTAGCTTTTTTAAGAATATATCTAGTTTAGTCAGAAATCAAAAGAAAAACACACTGTTACTCAGCAATTAAAGTTACTTAGGGTTACTATAAAGTTTCTACAGTAAATTGCTTTGGTACAACTGCATAAGAATCAAATGTTGAAACCAATCTTCAGAAAAGAGGTTTACGACAAAACAATCAAAATATGAATATTAAAATATAGGGGGCTTTATGTTAGGTAAAGAAAATATAGGAGAACAAGTAATAGATAATCAATCTAGGTTAATAAGAATGCAAAAAGAAGACACACTACTATCTAGCAGTCAGCAAATATTAAAGTTGCCAGAAGGTTTTACAATAGGGAAAGCAATTGGAAGAGGGGATTGTTTCTTTGATGCAGTTGCACAAGGACTTAAGCAATTAAATCCTGGAACAAACTTTACTGTGAAATCTTTTGCAAAGTAATGCAAATATTTATGAAGATAGTGTAATGAGGCAGTTGGTAACGAAGACATTTCGTAGTGAAGTTGCTGATGCAGTATGTTTCAGCCAAAGAAGATTTGAAAATAAGGTTGAGATTATGGATCTTTTTGAGAGTCAAAGTGGAAGTTATTTTACAGGAGGTACCTTTAAAAGAGAATTTAAAGATGAATTCGGTGCTGAAAAAATTAAGCAGTGTAATATTGATATTAGTAAACTCCAACCCAATTCTTTTGATAAAAGTGCAGTAAAGGAAATTTGTACTGAACTTAACAAGATAAAAAACCGAAATGAAGTTCAGGAATTTATATTTGACACATACTTAAAGTGTATGGAAATGCCTAAAGCTTGGGGTGGAAAGCATGAAATAAATGCAATGTCTGATCTACTAAATACAGCGATAATAGTGTCTGAGAAAGGTTCAAAAGATCATATATACAATGAAGAGGAAAAATATTTTAATAAAATATGCTTATCCTACAAAGGAGGTAATCATTATCAATTTTATCAAGTAGAGTATTCAAATTTGATGAAATTTGTTATGAGTTTCATTCAATCATTTGAAATGAGGATTATTATATATGATGTACTTGCAAGTACACTGAGAGAAGGGAACAGAATATTTTTTGATGGAATGAATATTAATGGATTTGTGCGAAGTATTTTTGGATGTTCAATGCATACAGATGACTTGGCAATGTTTGGTATGAGGGCATCTTTGAGAACAGGTAATGTAATAAAAGCGACAAAAAGTTTTATTAATCTATCAGACTTAATAGAAACATTTAATGAATATAAACTGGGCTTTAGAAAAATATTAGTAGATGCTGGATGCAATATTTTTCAAAGTTTTGAAATGCAGTTTGAGAAAATAGGCTTTGATCATGTTTCAAAGATAGCAGATGACATTGTAGATAAGATAATCGAATATTATATTCAGAAAGAATATAAGAAAGATTTGAGCAAGCTAGGGATAGCTGAAACCCTTGTTCTAAATACATGTTTACAAGAGGCATCTGCGCAGTATGGAGAAATAAGTTATAACCTTAAAGATTTATATGAAAATATCGGAGTTGCAGAAGGAAGTGAAGGCTCTTTTATCTATTATAGAAAGAGAAGTGAGGATAAATCTAGTCAGTATGGTTATCGCCGTTCCCTTATGGGTGAAAAGTCGAAAAGAATATATGATACAAGATATGTTAGAGTAGAAGCTACAAACGTAGAACTTGAAAATTATGTGTATACTTTAGATGCCTTAAATATACAAGAGTTTAAGGCTAAAGTGGATCAGGTATTTTATATTGTCAATAAAGAAATCCAAATGCCAAGCAAAAAGGTAATTGAGGATCTTATAGTAAAAATTAAATCTCATATTGAACAAGAGGTAAGCGTTTTAAGCGAGTATATCTTACTTTTCTGTCAAGGATGCAAACAAAGTTTAGATATGAATATGAGATACTTAGTTAAAGGAGAAGGAATAAGGAAAGGCAAAAAGATAATAGAAAGGGCTGGAAAAAATAGTGATGTTATATATTCGATGGAAAACAATTTAAAAACAATTCCAAATTTATCTTATTATCTAAAAGTAAAAGAAGCATTTGTAAAGCATGCTGAAACAGTCGCTCAAGACTATAGCAACCTACTTGAATCAGAGCATGATAATGCAGCAAGATCTAGGAGTTTTCGGTCTAGTATAAAAAGATTATCAAATGTAAAAAAATTAGGATTTCTATTTGGTAAAATGAATTTTCAGGATGTATGTGATCCAGTAGAAGAATTCACTGGAAGGCAAGAACAAATAGATGAGATATATACAAAATTGCAGGGGGGAGCGGTAGTAATAGTAGGTCCATCTGGTATTGGTAAAACTCAATTAGCTAGAAAGTTTGTTGAAGAAAACAAAGGAGCTTATCTTCATGCCTATGAGGTGAGTACTCAAGATATATTATCCATAGAAAGTTCTTTTGCTTCCTTTACCCGAGATAGGTTAGCCATGTTTATGGAAGGAGGAGTAGGAAATAAAGAAAAGAAAAAATGCCTATTCCTTTTTCAGGGAGTTAAAAAAGAAGATCTAGAGAGGATTTTAAAGATCAGAGGTCAAAGAGGTGGTTTTGATTGCCTGTTTACTTCTTCTGATCAAGATTATCAAGATATAGCAGAAGTATCTTTAGATAGTCTTGAAGAAAAAGAAGCTGTACAACTTGTCAAAATAATTTTAGAGATGGCAGATAGATCGCAAGATGAACAAATAAAAGCGCTCATAAGAAAACTAAAATGTTTTCCATTGGCTATAAATCTAGCAGCAGCATGTATTAAAAACAAAGGATCAAGCTCTTTGAGCGAAGCATTTGGAATTTTTGAATATTTAATAGAATACGAAAGGTTTAATCAGAAATTTCCACGAAACACTGGACAAAATGAATACGATAGAATATTGCAAATAACATTACTAATCTCGATGGAAACAATAGAAAAGATGAGTTCTGGAGAGAAAATTCTAAAAATTTTAAGTATTATGGCTTATTTTGATCATAGTGCAATTGATCCCAGTTTATTTCTTACCTGGATTAGATATGAGGATGGACTATACTCCATTTTCGAATTGCTAGAGCAGTATTCCATAATTTATGTAGAAGGATCAGATAAATACAAGGTTTACATTATGCATGAATCGGTCAAAAAAGTAGTGCGTTCATGGCTTAGCATAGATGAGGAAAAACACATATTAAGTTGTGTCATAGAACTGGTATCTGAAGCTGAAGGAGGATTTTTAGATGTAGTTCATCTCTTATCCTTGTTTGATCATAGTCAAAAATATGACTATCTAATAGAAGAAAATAAGAATTTTCCTTGTTTAGTTTTGAGTAGCTTAAATGAGTTACATGAGTATAAAAAAGTTATCAATCTCACGTCACAATTATATCAATTACTTGCTGTAGATGATAGATATTCAAGATTAATTAAATATGAGTTTGCCTGCGCGCAAGCTGGTTTGGGACTATATGATAGAGCGTTAAAAATCTTTCTGGATTTAAAAAAACTCGAGAAGGTAAATGATACATTTCCTTCTCTTACTTTGGATAAAAAAATACTTTCTACTTATCTCAAACAAAAAAATTATAAAGAAGCATTGTCATACGTTAAATACAATAACTTTATAGTCAATAGTTTATATCGAGAAGACATCATGGAACTTATGGAAGAACATCTAGATATAGCAGTTATTATAGCTGAAGTATTTGTGATGCAAAAAAGATATACTGATGCATTTACAACTTTGTACTATGTAAGACGACTGAGAGATGAAATTTTCCTTAAACTAGGTGATTTTGACTCCGATGATGATCCTTATCTTTATCCTTCCGAGATGTATGAACTTTATAATTTAGATACAAAATATATCTATGCCCTAGCATATTTCTTTATGGTTCAAGAAAGAAAAAAAGTAACTATAAATGAAGGAGAGTTATCACATAAAGAGGATTTACCTCGTGAATTGAGTATACAAGCTTTATTTAGGAATCTACAAGATGTTCTAATAAATCAAGAAGGTAGTCAGTACTTACAACCTGCTCCTTATTTTGTTGAAATAGAAGTAGAAAAAGTCATTCAGAGGGAATTAAGAGAAAAAACATTGCGATATTTTGAGGAAGTACTGAAGCTACAAAAAAATTATGGATTTTTAGATAATCATCCTAACGTACTATCTGTGAAGTTTTATATAGCTGTTTTACATAGCTGCTTAGAGGATAAGGAAAAAGTATTACAAGAACTCCAACAATTGCAAGAATTACAGGAGAAAGTGATAGGAGTAAATCATCCTGACACTTTAGGAACTGTAAATGCTATACAAGAATTATTTACTGAAGGTGAAGACAAGTTAACATATTTAAGAAATGAGATAGAAAAAAGAGAATCGCTCTTACAATTTGAAAAATCTGATTTGAATGCTAAGGGTGTCTCAATCTTAAAAGAGCTTTATGTAGAAAAAAATAGCGAAAGTTCTTCTTCAGTATCAAGTGAAGAGTTACTGCTAGAAAACAAAAGTTTTCTAGACACAGAGAGTACAAAAACTAAAAGGAGAAAAATGGATAATCAGCAGCAAGTCTCAGAGTTGCAAGATTGTACTTTACCAGGCTCAGTGAAGGGTCAGTGTATATCACCTAAAAGAAGAAATTTGGAAAATATGAGAGTGACATCTCTAGGTGGTCAGAAGACTGTAAATCTATCACTAGACAGAGAAGGATCACTCATTGAGCTGAAATATAAATTGAATCATTATGACGATCAAATACAAAGATTTATACAATGGGAAAATAGCAATTTGAAAAAGTCACAGCAGCCAATATCTTCACTTAACAGCATTACTGTAGAACCTACGGATAATAAGAGCCTGAGAGGAGTTACTTCTGCTGGTCAAGTTGCTTAATTTTATCTGAGGAAAGGCCAGTGATTTCAGCGATAACATCAATAGATACACCGGCCTTGAGTGTTTTGGCCACAGCTATTTTAGCCTGTTGTTCACCCTCTGCTATACCCTCTTCCTTACCTTCGTATCCGTTCAGAGGTGTGGCAAGGATAAAAAACAATTGACATAATATATTAAAGTAGTAATAACACAAAATGTTGATAGTAAAGTAAGGCTAGATGCTTCAATTGTTGATCAGTATTGTAGAGTTATGTAAAAACTTAGAGCAGAAAGTAGCAAAGATTGAAGAAAAAAATAAAATCTTAGAAATAGAGAATGCTGAACTAAGAGAGAGACTCGGCTTAAACTCAAGGAATTCATCTTTACCAAGTTCAAAAGAGCTGTACAAAATAAAAAAAGACACACCAGAAGATAAGTCAGAGGGCGGCAGGAAGATAGGTGGTCAAGTTGGACATAAGGGGAATTGCCGAGCTAAAATGGAAGCAGATGAGGTGGTGAAGGTAGAGTTACCAAATAGATGCGAGTGTGGTGAAGAAATCGCAATATCGGAAAAACCATATGTCTATCAAAAAGTTGATTTACCAGAAATTAAGCCTTACGTAGTTGAGTATCAATTAGAACATGGTCGCTGTCGTAAATGCGGAAAAAGAAGGAGTAGCAAATTACCAGAAGGAGTTACACCGGATACCTTTGGTCCTAGAGTTAAGTCAGTAGTTGCATCACTAAGTGGGTTTTATAAGAATTCAAAGCGAGAAATAGCGAATATTATGAAAGACATCTTTAACATGAGTATAAGTGTTGGTAGTGTGTCCAATAGTGAAGCAAGGGTTTCGTCAAAATGTAAAGAAGCCTATGAACAAATAGAGGAAGAAATAAAAGCAAGCGAAATTTTGCATATTGATGAAACCAGTCACTACAACAAAGGCAAATTGGGATGGTGCTGGATGTTTGCCAACAATAAAGCAAGTCTTATGAAGTTAGCAGATACAAGAGGAATGAAATTTTTAAAGAATAGTGCATTTTGTGATTACAAAAACCTGGTAATTACTGACAGATATGCAGTTTACAACCACTTCAGTGATGAAAAACGACAAATTTGTTGGGCTCACTTATTGAGAAATTTCGAGAGGTTATCTCATAGTTGGAATAGTGAAGTAATGAGACTTGGCCATTGTTTAAAAGACGCAGCTAATGGATTGTTTGTATTAAAAAACGCTTTGTCAGAAAATGAAATTAGTATTTCAAAGTTCACTAAGCAAGCTAAAGAATTACGAAGATACATACAGTACTGCATGATAAAAATATCTTATATACTTGAAGCAAAAGGAGCTTCACGAACGGTAAAGGGTATTATAAAATCCGAGTCAATGATGTGGACATTTTTGGATGACCCAGAGAATATTCCATTAACGAATAACCATGTTGAGCGACAGATACGGCATTATGTTGTCTATCGTAAGAATTCATATTTTGCACAGTCAGAGCGAGGGAATAGATTTCTTGAGCGGATAATTTCGTTGTATCTGACTTGGAAACAAAAGGAATTAAACCCTTTTCAAAACCTGCTAGCTGTTGTTTCTTAAACCACACCTCTGAACGGATACCTAATATTAGTATATAAATATGAATATTATATTAATATAATTACTTTTCAAATATAAATGGCAAGTTAAAGTGGTTTTTTGTTACTCAAAAAACAGAAATGTTTCTATTTCCTACACTTTCTTTATAAAAATCATAGGCGCCCATTATTAGCTAAAGTAAAAGTCAAGTATAGTATTTTCTAAAATGGATGATAAAGTTCCATTATGGTATTACCAACCAAAAGCTGTAAGTCTGTATATTTATACATGAGAGGTCTGAGGCGGCTTTTGATGGTATGCCAACAGTATTCTATAGGATTCAAATCTGGTGAATATGTTGGAAGATACAGCAAATGACAGCCAAAAGACTCTATTAATGATTTTGTTTTAGTGGTCTTATGAAATGTAGCATTATCCATAACTATAGTTGTGCCAAGTGGCAATTTAGGTAATAACATCTTCTCCAACCATGTATTGAATACCTCTTTGTCACACCCACCTTTGAAAGTCATTGGTGCAATAAATCTCTTTCCAATCCACCCGGCTACTATACTGATTCTCTCTCGAGTTCTCCCTGGAATATCTGCATAAATTTTCTTTCCTCTTGGAGCGCGTCCATATTCTCGGTATAACTTATTATCAACTCCTGCTTCATCTATATATAAGATGCTGGAATGGTCTATTTTTGAGATTTTATCAATAAATTGCTCCCTATCTTCTTGATTGCGCTCTTGATATAGTGTGACTTTTTTTTAAAGTAATTTTTAGCTGTTTTAGTCTATACCAAATTGAGTTTATTCCAAATCCAAGATTTTGTTTCATCTCTGCCAGAGTATGATCTGGATTCTTTGTAACATATTCTTCGAGTATTTTGGGGTCTATTTTTCGAATAAAGCTACCGTTTTAGATGGCTTGAGGCTTTCACCAGCAGCTTTCTTTTTTAACCAACGGTACAGAGTTGCTATTCCTATCTCCATAAGCTCTGCTACCTCAACCTTTGTCTTACCTTTTTCTATCATCAATACTGCCTTTTCCCTTAAATCCACACTATATGCCATTATAACTCAAATACTTTATTATACCTTTATCATTTACTTTAGGAAATACTATATATGCCATTATAACTCAAATACTTTATTATACCTTTATCATTTACTTTAGGAAATACTATATCTGGAATTCTGGACATAAAATCCTCCTGTATAAAAAGATTAGAAAAAAATGCAGCGCACATATGACAGACGTGTATATACGCTGAAAAAGATACGCTACGTTTTTTATTGAAAAGTTAGTTGAAGTCTGCAGACAAAGATAGATTTTGAGCTCTTAAAATATCTCTAATTGTCATTATAATCAGATTCAAAATATGCGGAAGTAATTTTTTTTGACAATAGATTTCTTGCATAACCAAGTGTCATCCCAGCTGGGATTCAACTAAGTTGGTAAACACCTTACAACGTTTTTTGCGCGAAAAAGCTGGATGCCAGTGTCACGCACTGGCATGACATCCTCTTGCTTCTATAGTTGTCTTTATCTCGTCTACTTTATTTTGCCACACAGATACAATGGTTTCACATGTACTTGGTAGGCTATCTATTTTGAAAAAGAAGGACTACCAACACCTTCACTTTTTGCATCACTAAATTTACTTGCCACTTTATCAATAGCCCAAGTCAGAGGTGTAACAACGAGCGCAGCAGCCCAGATAACAGCACTAACAACATAACTCAAAACTGTGTTAACAAATTTAGATAATGCACTACTATGGTCCCATGTCTTACGTGACAACATGGATGAATAATCTATGAACGATTTTGTGTTACGCTTAAGATCAAAACTATCTATTGCTTTCGCTAATCCTTTTGCTGGCCAGTATGACAAATACGCCAATGCTAGATATAAAGGTTGCAGAATTACACTAGCTAACGCAAAAGTAGTAGTCTGAATCATAGAAGGATTTTGGTAACTACCAAGAGCTACATTTTTCACTGGCCCAACAACACTGTTGATAAGGTAAACGGATTTATAGAAACTATTTTGTGGAATTTTGTTACATCCAACACTTTTGGTAGGAACATCTCCGAACTTAGCATATCTACTAAAATTCTTGAATAAACTTGACATATTACCCCTCTAAAATAAAAACATAATTATCTTACTAATATCGCTTGTTTTAGAATAAATGCAATCACTACCTAACTAAATTATCTGTTGCGCAAAAGCACATATTACCATACCATCGAAAATAAAGAGGTCAGCATGAGTTTTACTTTACCTGAGTTGCCATATGATAAAGCAGCTTTAGAGCCTTATATATCTGTAAAGACATTAGATTTTCATTATGATAAGCACCATAAGGGATATTTAAATAAACTCAACGAACTGGTTGAAAACACAGATTATCAACATATGGAAATTGAGGAATTAGTAACGAAAGTTCATGGAAATAATAATACAGTTCCTATTTTTAACAATGCAGCACAAGTTTGGAATCACACTTTTTATTGGAATTCAATGAAAAAGAATGGTGGTGGTAAGCCTCAAGATGATGGTCTTCTAGCAAAAAAAATTCAAGATGATATTGGTGGCTTTGACAAATTTTGTGAAGAATTTTCAAATTATGGAGTAAGCCAATTTGGTAGTGGATGGGTGTGGTTAGTGCTTGAAAAAGGAAAACTCAAAATCACTAAAACTCCAAATGCGGATCTACCGCTAATTTATGGCCAAGTGCCACTACTTACTATGGATGTATGGGAGCATGCATACTATTTGGATTGCCAAAATCGCAGAATTGACTACATAAAAGTTTTTCTTGATTATTTGATCAATTGGGATTTTGTAGAAGAGAATTTAAAGAAGAATATATAAGATGAATATACCACAAGTAACAAAACTAGATAATGGTCTGCGCATAATAACTGAGCGAGTGCATGAAGTTGATTCCGTAGCTTTAAATATACGAGTTGGTGTTGGCAGTAGAGCTGAAAGTGCAAGTCAAAATGGAATATCTCATTTCCTAGAGCACATGGCTTTCAAAGGAACGAAAACGAGGACTGCATTTGAAATTGCAAAAGCTTTTGATGATATAGGTGGAGCCTTCAATGCCTGCACCGGTAGAGAAAGCACCAGTTATTACGCAAAGGTTCTTAAAAAAGATATAAAGACCGGCATTGATATATTAATAGATATATTAATGAATTCTATATTTCCAGAGGATGAATTGGAACGCGAAAAGGGTGTTGTAATACAAGAGATTTTTCAAACTAATGATTCACCGAGCGATATCATTTTTGATAAGTATTTTGAAGCAGCTTATAAAGATCAACCATTTGGTAGATCAATCCTGGGCACGCAAGATACTGTCAAATCTTTTACTCGAGCTAATCTAGATAACTACATAAATGAGCATTACTTTGGCGAGAACATTATATTTGCTGTTGCAGGAAATGTTGAACATGAGGAAGTTGTTCAATTAATCAAAGACTTTCTCTCAAAGATTCATTCAAAAGAGCTGAAAAAAAGCGAGAATGCAAGTTATACCAGTGGTGAGTATTTAGAACATCGTAAATTAGATCAAGTACATTTATTAATTGGTCTACCTAGTGTTTCTCGTGATGATAATAGATATCACACATTCAAGGTGCTTGATTCTATACTGGGAAGTGGAATGTCATCACGCCTGTTTCAGGAAGTAAGAGAAAAGCAGGGGCTTGCTTACTCCATTTACTCATTCAACTCTAGCTATGCTGATACAGGAATGCTTTCGATTTTTGCTGGTACAGATAGCAGTAATCTAGATAAGCTTTTGAAAGCTATAACGACAGAGTTGAAGAAATTGTCTACAGATGATTTAAAGGAAGAAGAAGTAAATAGAATAAAAGAGCGAGTAAAATCCCAAATTTTAATGTCACGCGAAAGTGTTAGCTCGCGTGCTGAAACGTTAGGACACTACTACGGCAACTATAATAAATACATCAGTAAAAACGAATTAATAGAAAAAATTAGTGCTGTTACTATTTACGATATAAAAAAAGCAGCAGAAGAATTGCTATCTCAGCATGAAAAAATTACTTTAGCTGCGATTGGAGAAATTAAGTCACTGCCAAGTTACGATAAAGTTGTTTCTATGCTTAGTGTACTTTAGTTATGTTGCTTATGCTCACTAAAAAGTTCAATGAATGGTTGCAAAATCCTTTCTATAAAAAGTTTGCTTTCTGGTTCATCGCATATACCACTAATCATTTTATTGAAAGCTTTTTCGCTGTTTTGTAAAAATAAATAGCTTTCTACTGATTGCACAATAGACAAGGCAGTTAGAATTCCTCCTTTCACTAAACAAGAAGCTATAGCAGGTACAGTACCCACTGCAATTCCAGTTGCGATCAATGATAAACCAGCTAAGAGTGTAAAGGCTGAAACGCAAAACGCTATTTGATGTTTTTCTTTATTTTTAACCATAAATGCCTCACAAAATTGCATTTCTAGTATGCCCGTATATATACGGTACTGTCAAGTTTTTAAAGAAGATTAAAAAATGCAACGCACATGTGCAAAATATGAACTAGGTATATAATTCACAATGCAGCGGTATTTCACTAATCCAATTATTTTTTTCCTGATCTAGCCTATCATTCAATATTGCTTGTCTTATTGATTCCATCAACTTATTCATGAAGAAAACATTGTGAATGGTAACGAGTGTGTAAGCCAGCAATTCCTTCGCTTTTAGTAAATGGTGTATATAGGCTCTTGAATGTTTTCTGCAAGTAAAGCACAAACAGTCATTTTCAATTGGGTTATCATCTAGTTCGAATCGTTGATTTTGCAAATTAATATGCTCTTTACACTTTGAAGAAATAGAATCTCTGTTTTTTACTTTAACAAGTGCACCACCATGTCTTGCGAGGCGAGTTGGATGCACGCAATCAAATGTATCAACTCCAAGCTCTACTCCACGAAAAATGTCTACAATTCCACCAATACCAAGCAAATGAGTAGGCCTATCTTTTTTTAAATGTTCCATAGTAAAGGAAACTACATCATACATCTGCTCTTTACTCTGACCAAGCGATCCACCTATTGCTTGACCAAAAAATGGCAAATTGTTGATAAAATTACAACTTTCTCTACGTAAATCTTGATACACTCCACCTTGGCTAATTCCATACAGCGCCTGTTTGCCATCATTATTTTTTTCAAACTCATTTAAAGAACGTTCAGCCCATCTATGGCTCATGAGCATCGATTTCCTTGTGTACTCCTTGCTGACGTGAAATGGAGTGCATTCATCCAAAACTAGGATTAAATCTGCGCCTAATTTTTGTTGAATTTGTATAGATTTTTCAGGAGTTAAGCAATAAATTTTACCATTTATGTAAGAACGAAAAATTGCCCCATCTTCATTAATTTTGATCAGAGTTTTTTGTTTCTGTCTTATTCCCTTTATTTCTTCTGAAACTGATCCGTGTCCTAAACTAAATATCTGGTATCCACCAGAATCAGTTAGCATTGGTCCATTCCATCCCATCATCTTGTGCAAGCCACCAAGTTTTGCCACAGTATCCTCTCCAGGTTGAAGCATTAGGTGATAAGTGTTAGAAAGTATTATCTGAGTACCTGCTTCTCTGATTCTTTCGATATCTGCAGCTTTAATGGCAGCTTTGGTTGCACAAAATATAAATGCTGGCGTTTCTATGTTTCCATTTGGAGTTTTAATTATGCCAACTCTTGCAGAACCTGATTGCTTGGTTATCCTAAACGAAAACTTTTCCATCTATTTGCTTGAAAGCTCTGCTATGATATTTTCCACTTTTTCAGGAGTGAGATTTTCATAAAAGTCATTATTGATCTGCACCACAGGGGCATTAACGCATGCACCAAGACATTCAACTTCCTTTAAAGTAAATAGATTATCTTTAGTGGTTTCACCGATATTGATTCCAAGCTTCTTTTTAAAGGTACTTAAAACTTCCTCGCTATTGCATAACCAGCAAGGAGTTGTCCTACAAATTTGTATCAAATATTTACCCACTGGCTTTAAATTATACATGGTATAAAAATTTGCCACTTCATACACGCGAATATGTGGAATATGAAGCATGTCAGCAACGCAGCGCATGGCAGATTCAGGAACCCATCCGCATTGTTCTTGAACCAGGTATAGTAAAGGCATGACGGCACTACCTTCTCTACCTTTAGGATACATCTCTATAGACTTTTTTGCTTTTCTGAGGTTGTCTGATGTAAAACTAAACTGCTCTTCTTTCTCTTTCATCTAATAAGGTTCGTGTAAATCTCAACAAATTATACTTGAAGAGTTAACAATTGCAATTGTTGGTTTTTTGAGCTCTACAATATTATATCTGTAGAGTGGGTGCACTCAATTTGTGAATTCTTTACTGCTACTCATTTTCCATATCTCGCTTTGCAGATTATAAAGGTATTAATTTATTAATTTTAGTTAAAATTTTCATTGACATTAACACGCAGAAATAATCATAATAGCGTTTTATTAAAATTTTAAATATAATTATGTCTATATTAAGTAGATTATTTGGAGTTAATACAACTATACTGAAAGTTAAAGAAGCGATAGGTTTTAATCCAAAAAACGTAGGGTTGATTGAAGGAAATGGAGTTACTTATGGACTCAGCTATCAAGATAACGGTAATGGAAGCAGTAGAGTAAAGTTACTTATTAGCCTACTATATCAATCAAAAACATACGAGTGTGATACAGGTGTCAACGTAGCAAATGAATTTAAGGGCCAATTATCTCCCGCACTAATAGAAAATTCAGCTGAAGTAGATAAAGTTGGAGTTATCTTTCCTACAGAAGAAACTAACAAAGAAAGAAAGTGCATCAAAGGCTTAACATTCAACACTTACGAAATCAAGCATTCAACGAATGCTCCCTTAGTTGAGCATTCAGGAAAAGTAAAATTACAAAAAAACATTAATAACCATAATGATGCAAATAAAGGCAATAGCTACTTTCAACCAAAAGCAGTGAAAGTTGGTAATGGTAATGTTGTTGTAGTTGCTCATAATTTAAAGGATCAAGCTTTAGTTTCTTGGTATTTACAATCAGACACGAATGGAAAATTTAAAGCTTTATCTGGAGCAAACGGCATCATAGAAAGAAAATTATTCAAGTTTAATAATCCAGGGCAATTAGTACTAGATGAAAATACGATGCTTTATTCGCAAGTGGGAAAAAATAGTATTGAAAATCAAGAGGTAAGAACAAATATTTTTAAGTTCGATATGGCCAAAGTGGTTGAGGATCTAAAAAGTGGAAAGAAAGATGAATGTTTGCTTAGTAAGAGATGTCAGATAGATAATAAAGCACTATCTCTTTCCAGAGAATATGAAATAAGCTTTTTACAGTATGTGAAACAAATTGAAGGCGATGATCAGGTTGCTTTTCTTGCAAAAAAACAATCTTCTAATACGCAAGAATTGCATTTAGTAAGCCTTGCTAAGAAAGGACCAAAATCAAATTGTATCCGTTCAGAGGTGTGGCAAGGATAAAAAACAATTGACATAATATATTAAAGTAGTAATAACACAAAATGTTGATAGTAAAGTAAGGCTAGATGCTTCAATTGTTGATCAGTATTGTAGAGTTATGTAAAAACTTAGAGCAGAAAGTAGCAAAGCTTGAAGAAAAAAATAAAATCTTAGAAATAGAGAATGCTGAACTAAGAGAGAGACTCGGCTTAAACTCAAGGAATTCATCTTTACCAAGTTCAAAAGAGCTGTACAAAATAAAAAAAGACACACCAGAAGATAAGTCAGAGGGCGGCAGGAAGATAGGTGGTCAAGTTGGACATAAGGGGAATTGCCGAGCTAAAATGGAAGCAGATGAGGTGGTGAAGGTAGAGTTACCAAATAGATGCGAGTGTGGTGAAGAAATCGCAATATCGGAAAAACCATATGTCTATCAAAAAGTTGATTTACCAGAAATTAAGCCTTACGTAGTTGAGTATCAATTAGAACATGGTCGCTGTCGTAAATGCGGAAAAAGAAGGAGTAGCAAATTACCAGAAGGAGTTACACCGGATACCTTTGGTCCTAGAGTTAAGTCAGTAGTTGCATCACTAAGTGGGTTTTATAAGAATTCAAAGCGAGAAATAGCGAATATTATGAAAGACATCTTTAACATGAGTATAAGTGTTGGTAGTGTGTCCAATAGTGAAGCAAGGGTTTCGTCAAAATGTAAAGAAGCCTATGAACAAATAGAGGAAGAAATAAAAGCAAGCGAAATTTTGCATATTGATGAAACCAGTCACTACAACAAAGGCAAATTGGGATGGTGCTGGATGTTTGCCAACAATAAAGCAAGTCTTATGAAGTTAGCAGATACAAGAGGAATGAAATTTTTAAAGAATAGTGCATTTTGTGATTACAAAAACCTGGTAATTACTGACAGATATGCAGTTTACAACCACTTCAGTGATGAAAAACGACAAATTTGTTGGGCTCACTTATTGAGAAATTTCGAGAGGTTATCTCATAGTTGGAATAGTGAAGTAATGAGACTTGGCCATTGTTTAAAAGACGCAGCTAATGGATTGTTTGTATTAAAAAACGCTTTGTCAGAAAATGAAATTAGTATTTCAAAGTTCACTAAGCAAGCTAAAGAATTACGAAGATACATACAGTACTGCATGATAAAAATATCTTATATACTTGAAGCAAAAGGAGCTTCACGAACGGTAAAGGGTATTATAAAATCCGAGTCAATGATGTGGACATTTTTGGATGACCCAGAGAATATTCCATTAACGAATAACCATGTTGAGCGACAGATACGGCATTATGTTGTCTATCGTAAGAATTCATATTTTGCACAGTCAGAGCGAGGGAATAGATTTCTTGAGCGGATAATTTCGTTGTATCTGACTTGGAAACAAAAGGAATTAAACCCTTTTGGGAACGTTCAAAAAAGTGTGTCAAACCGAGAAGTAAAGTAATAAATTGATATAAAAAATGGAGGTTTGATATGAGTCAAGCAAATAGAACTAATGGGTTGGTAGATTATAAAGAATTAGAAACAAATATCCTGTCATCTATACGAGAAGGAAAACCATTGACAGGAAAAGATGGAGCATTAACACCGTTTATAAAAAGGTTGCTAGAGGCAAGTCTGGAAGGTGAAATAGAAAACCACATGTCAGCTAAAAGTGAAGAAAATAACCGAAGAAATGGGAGAAACGCAAAAACTTTACGCACGAGTGGAGGCTCATTTGAGCTGCTAACACCAAGAGATAGGGAGGGAAGTTTTGAACCACAAATAGTTAGAAAAAGGCAAACAAGCCTACATCCAGAACTTGAAGCAAAGGTATTAAGTACATACGCCAGTGGCATGGGATACAGAGACATAGCTTCACACGTTGAGGAAATATATGACCACAAAATATCAGCAGCAGAGATATCCAGTATTACTGATAAACTGCTACCAATAATCAATGAATGGCGCAGCCGTCCACTGCAATCAGTATATCCAATAGTGTTCATGGATGGCATGTTTTTTAAGGTTAAGGAGGATGGACATTGTGTAAGCAAGTGTATGTATAACATATTAGGCATAGATCAAAATGGCAGAAAAGAAGTATTAGGTTTTTATTTGGCTGAAAGTGAGGGAGCTAATTTCTGGTTGGGAGTGCTAAATGACCTCAAAGAAAGAGGAGTAGAAGATATTCTAATTGCCTGCATTGATGGGCTAAAAAGCTTTTCTACAGCTATAAATAGTATATTTCCTAAAGCAGAAGTACAACTATGTATAGTGCATCAGATAAGGAATTCACTGAAATATGTATCTAGCAAAGATGTAAAAGTTTTCATGAATGATTTGAAAAAAATATATCGTGCTTCAAGTAAAGAAATTGCCGAAAATTATTTGCTTGAACTGGAGGAAAAATGGGGCGAAAAGTATCCATTAGTCATAAAATCTTGGCAGAATAATTGGGAAAATTTGTCCAGTTATTTTAAGTATTCAGGTCCTGTTAGGAGGCTAATTTATACCACTAATCCTATTGAGGGACTGCACAGACAGATTAGAAAATTTACTAAAACCAAAGGCTCATTTACTAATACAAATGCCTTGTATAAACAGGTATATTGTGCTATAAAAAAAGTAGAGCAAAAATGGGCTATGGCTTTACCTAATTGGGCTTTAACTATATCTCAACTTGATATCTTTTTTCCTGATAGATTAAAAATTGAGTTGAATTAAAAATACGGTTTGACACACTTTTTTGAACGTTCCCGTAGCATTATCCATAACTATAGTTGTGCCAAGTGGCAATTTAGGTAATAACATCTTCTCCAACCATGTATTGAATACCTCTTTGTCACACCCACCTTTGAAAGTCATTGGTGCAATAAATCTCTTTCCAATCCACCCGGCTACTATACTGATTCTCTCTCGAGTTCTCCCTGGAATATCTGCATAAATTTTCTTTCCTCTTGGAGCGCGTCCATATTCTCGGTATAACTTATTATCAACTCCTGCTTCATCTATATATAAGATGCTGGAATGGTCTATTTTTGAGATTTTATCAATAAATTGCTCCCTATCTTCTTGATTGCGCTCTTGATATAGTGTGACTTTTTTTTAAAGTAATTTTTAGCTGTTTTAGTCTATACCAAATTGAGTTTATTCCAAATCCAAGATTTTGTTTCATCTCTGCCAGAGTATGATCTGGATTCTTTGTAACATATTCTTCGAGTATTTTGGGGTCTATTTTTCGAATAAAGCTACCGTTTTAGATGGCTTGAGGCTTTCACCAGCAGCTTTCTTTTTTAACCAACGGTACAGAGTTGCTATTCCTATCTCCATAAGCTCTGCTACCTCAACCTTTGTCTTACCTTTTTCTATCATCAATACTGCCTTTTCCCTTAAATCCACACTATATGCCATTATAACTCAAATACTTTATTATACCTTTATCATTTACTTTAGGAAATACTATATCACTGCCTGTAAGATCCAGATTGATGAGGATTTTTAACGATTATTATAATGTGCAGAGATTTATATTGGATGAGAGTTTATTTGGAGATCTTCTTTCTGATTATTCAGGGGTAAAAATAGAAAAAGATGGACTAGTGTTATCATTTGGAAGAGTAAATTTTTTCAGGTCTAGTGGTCCAGTTATTAGGATTATAGAAAACTATCTACGCGATCATTATGAACGAGCTTTAAGCAATGATATATATCGCCTAGATGTAGCAATCCTTGGAGAAACCGAGCCTCACACAAGGGATTATAAAGGCATCTATGAAAGAAATCATCAGTGGTATAACTTAAAAGCACTACATCCACTACCACAGAGCTTATTGCCAGAAATAAAGTTTACAAAAGCACAGATAGTATTATCAGACAGTTGGAGGTTAGGAGAAATAAACGCATGTTTTCCAGTTAATAGTGTAGAGGAAAGAGGGAATAAATTTGTATTGGGAAACGATAAACTTTCAGGGCAATATTGGAATTTAAAACACAAGCCAATTTTAGAAAGATTTAGCGTTACTCACAACTATAAAGTAGAAAATTATACAGATCAGAAGGTCAGAAAATATGTTTTAGCAGAACACAACGTTTACTATAAAAATGATTTGGATTCAGAGCAAAAAGACTCAATACACGAATTAGAAAAGCACATTTTAGTATTTTACCCGGGAGTACTAACGTGGTACGAACATCGACATTTGCACAGAAGTTGGAAAGATAGTCGAATAATATCTCTAATAAGTTAAGTACTTATATTTAGATACTCATATATTATATTAATAATAGGTAAAAGTGTATGAAATAAAAAGAAAAAGACTTGCTTTCTTATGCTAAAACGGACATGACTTGAATAGCGGCAGGTAAATATAAGAAATTTGTCTGACGCTAGGTTTGTGAGGTATGAAATGAGTTTTAGCAAGAGTAAGTTTTTTAAAGAAGTATCAAGTAAAGATATTAATAAAAGAAATGAAGAAGGAGAGACGATATTGCACCAAGCAGTAGAAATCTCCGATTACACAACAGTGAGGTTGTTAATAAAAAAAGGGGCAGAGGTTAATGCAAGAGATAAAAATGGTTATACACCACTACACTGTGCAGTATTTGCGAAAAGCTTAGAAAATGTAAAAGTGCTGCTAAGGTCGGGAGCAGAAGTAAATGCCACTCAATATGTCACTGGATGTACGCCACTGCACTCTGCGTGCAAAATAGGAGGAGCAGGAGTTGAAATAATAAAAGAGCTAGTAAAAGCAGGAGCTGAGGTTAATCAACTGAATAAATATGGTGCAACGCCAATGTATTACATCTGGGAAAGTGAAAAGTATTGTCTATGTGATAGCAAAGAGAGTGAAAAGACAAGTAAATTTTTAAGAGAAAAAGGTGGAATAACAAAAAGTAGAGAACTGACGTGCTATGGAATAGAGGGGCTAGTGGGAGAAATAGCAGACATGTTGAATGGAAGCTACATGCCGGAGCTAAAAATAATAGAGATAGGAGAAATAAGGAAGAGAGACAAATCACTAATAAAGGAAGAATGTCAAAATTTAGCAAGCAAGATAATCAGCAAAGTGAACGAAATGATTAATGAGACAGACTTAAGGTGGTAAATGGGTGGGGTAACTAAGATGTTCAATTTAAATAAGAGATTGGAAAAATTAAAGAAGAATTCATTTTATGGAATAAATGAAAAAGACGAAGGTGGTGATACAGTATTGCATCTAGCAGCACAATTCTCTGATGAAAAAGTAGTCAAGTTACTGATAGAAAGGGGAGCAGAAATAAATATAGAAAATAATAGCGGAGATACACCGTTACAGCTAGCAGCATTTCTGGGAAAGGTAGAAAATATTAAGGCACTGATAAAAGGAGGAGGAGAAGTAAATGCTAAAAATGATGGAGGATATACGGCATTACATTGTGCAAGCATGATGAGCTGTGAAAAAACGGTAAGGGAGCTAATAAAAGCAGGATCAGATGTAAGTACTAGAAATTATATAGGAAGGACGCCACTACACGGAGCAGTATTTATGAGGGAGATAAAGAACGTAAGAGCAATATTAGAAGCCAGGGGAGATGTAAATGAGAAAGATGATAAAGGATATACACCGATAGATTTGGCATATATGGGAAATAGCGAAGAGATCATGATAGAATTAGTAGAAGGTTATGGAAGTTGATTGAGAAAAGGAAGAAAATGGTAGAAAAGGAAGTGTTGTCATTAGAGAGAAAATCGTTGGCAGAACTGAGAAAAATATGGAAGAAGGTACATGGAGAGGAAGCACCTAGATACTCAAAGAAATATCTGATACCAAGATTAGCTTATAGAATGCAGGAGGAAGCGTATGGAGAAATGTCAAGAAAGGGGAGAAAAAGACTAGAGTATCTGGCAGATCGACTAGAGAAGGGAAAAAGAATAAGTAGTGACAAACTTCCAGTAGCAGGAACAGAGCTAATATTAGAGAGAGGGGAAGAGACGCATGCGGTAATAGTAACAGATAAGGGTTTAATCTACAGAGAAGAATTTTATACGTCATTGTCAGCAGTAGCCGGAAAAATAATGGGAATGAGCTATAATGGACCTTTATTATTCGGGATGCGTGATAAAAATGAAAATTGAAGAGAATAAAATGCTAAAAGAAGTAAGGTGTGCGATATATACGAGAAAATCAAATGAGGATGGACTAGAACAAAAGTTTAACAGTCTTGATGCTCAGCGAGTAGCATGTGAAAAATACATAAAGAGCAGAGAAGGCTGGGTAGCATTGGCCAAAAGGTACGACGATGGAGGTTTCTCAGGAAAGAATTTAGAAAGACCAGCGATAAAGGAATTATTTGAAGATGTTAAAGGAGGAGAGATAGACTGTGTAGTAGTATATACGCTCGATAGGCTCTCAAGAGAAACAAAAGACAGCATCGAAGTAACGTCATTTTTTAGAAGGCACCGAGTAAATTTTGTAGCAGTAACGCAAATATTTGACAATAATACGCCAATGGGAAAGTTTGTACAAACAGTGTTATCAGGAGCAGCACAACTAGAAAGAGAGATGATTGTAGAGAGAGTAAAAAATAAAATAGCAACATCAAAAGAGCAAGGTTTATGGATGGGTGGAACTTTGCCATTTGGGTATGATGTAAAAGATAAGGAATTAATAATAAATGAAAAAGAAGCAAAAATAGTAAGGCATATATTTGAAAGATATTTGGAACTGAAATCAATGGCAGAGTTGGCAAGGGAGTTAAATAGTCAAGGATACCGGACAAAATCAGATATCTTTAAAAAAGCAACGGTAAGGAGAATAATAACAAATCCAATATATATGGGAAAAATCAAACATTATGAAAAAGAGTATGAAGGAAAGCACGATGCAATAATAGAAGAAGAAAAATGGCAAAAAGCACAAGAATTAATAAAGAATCAGCCATATAGAAAAGCAAAATATGAGGAAGCACTGCTAAAGGGAATAATTAGGTGCAAGAGCTGCGGTGTAAATATGACACTGACATATGCAAAAAAAGAGAATAAGAGATATCGATACTACGTATGTAATAACCACTTAAGGGGAAAGAATTGTGAATCAGTGAATCGAACAATAGTAGCAGGAGAAATAGAAAAAGAAGCAATGAATAAAGCAGGAGATTTATATGAAAATTGGGGAGAAAAAGCGGAAGAATGGAAAAAGTTAAGTTTTGGAAAGCAAAAAGAAGTAGTGAAAAAGTTAATAAAGAAAGTAATGGTAAAAGGGGATGGAATAGAGGTGCATTTTGAGTCAGAGGAAAAATTGATTCCAATAAAGAAGAAAGGAAACAAATGCACAGTAGTAGAACCAGAAGGTAAAACAAACAATGCGCTACTCAGAGCAGTGGTAAGAGCTCACCTATGGAAACGGCAACTAGAAGAGGGTAAATATGGAAGTATGAAGGAACTGAGTGCCAAAATTAATATAGGTACAAGACGAATACAACAAATTTTGAGGTTGAATTATTTAGCTCCAAAAATAAAGGAAGACATAGTAAATGGGAGGCAGACAAGGGGTTTGAAGTTAGCTGACTTGAGGGAAATACCGATGCTGTGGAGTGAGCAATTAGAGAAGTTTTACGGCTTAGAATCTTAATTTACAAAAGCAATAGGCAATGGAAAAGACTATGTGCCAGAAAACCAATACTTTAAAACAAAGAATAGGAGGTAAACTAATGTTACAGGAACTGACACTTAATTATGTAATAAAAATAGTGATAATCTTAAACATATGTATGAAACGATTCCAGAACTCCCAAAGTTATTGCGTAAGAGCTAAATGTCCCTGACCGCTCTTCTCCCGCTGAATCATGTGTTGGGTCTGATAAAGGAAATTCTGTAGGTATCAAAAAAGTCAATTCAATCAAACACAAAAGGCTATACCTATAAAAGAATAAGGATCAAGAAAGAAAAATAATTTCTTTAGAAGAATCTCTAAATTATTAAGTCAACACTTATCTCCCTACTATTTCTTCTCACCTTGAGAGTATGGCTTATACTTCAAAAAATCTTACTTTGAAGATACATCAATTTTTTTACCCCTCCAAGACCTTTCTTTTGTTTACTAATTTTAGTTGACTTCATTAACACACTACTATTTCTTTCGAAGCTCCCATCTTTTGCAGCTGGTCTAAACTATCGATTGGCTTCATAAGAGTAGATGGAACACCTGATTCTTTCACTACAAAATTTGATTGTTTAATAGTTTCAGCTGACTCTATAAGTATTCTACCGTTTCTTTCAAAACCTTTATCGTTAACAGCTTGTAGAACACTTTTTCCTCCTAAAAAGCAGCTTTCCCCTAAACTTGATTGATCTTTTAATTTGTCAAACTTCTCCTGGTTCTCTCCATCAAGCTTTACTTTTATTATATTACTATCACCAGGACACAGATGAATACTAATCTCTCCTACTTCAGTGATAAAGGACATTTCAATGCCACCCCCTAAGACATCTGTATAATTTCTTTTTCTTCCTATGCTTTCAACTCTTATTATACTTTCTCCGATCTGTAAGATGCTACTTTCTATACTGAAATTTTCATTCACCTTACTATTCATAACCTTTGCAACTTCAACGATACTGTTTTGTGGCCACCTGAAAAGAGCAAGATTGTTATCTACTTCTACTTTCAGATCATCATCTTGAATCTGTTCATTCTTGTTTACTAAACCCTTATATGCGATACTTTTTAGTTTGTCCTTAATTTTTTTACACTCTGTAAAAATAGGCTCATCACTTCCCCACATAACTTCACCTATCATCCTATCATTGTAAAAATCAGACTCTATTTTTGCACCTGCTGATAATAGCTTATTGACAATATTGAATAAAGGTTCTAAAGCCTCTTCCCATTCATCTATTGCCTCTTCTCCATCATCTTTATACCGTGATCTAGTAGTAGGCGTTATACGCATAACACTGCTAGCATTAGCAATATCAATTATTTTTTTGAATACAAAATTTGACACAGTGCATTCATATTGATCACAGCGTAAATTTAGCTTTATTTTTCTTTTCAAATATTCATCTATTAAACGTTCCATCTTTTCTAGAGTGACCTTTGCAGAATTTTCATATCTATTTTCATGAAACTCTTTCATTATACTTTCCATCTTGTCATGAAATTCATCAATCGAAGCTTTTTCGCTCTCAGTTAACAGATTTGCTAAATTCATTAAAATTGAGTTCTCTGGAATAAAAGAACTTTCAACAACAGTATTGTTGTCTTCAACAACGGACTCATTCCAGTCATCATTTTGTTCTTGGCTTAACGATGATGTGCTTTCTTCAAGAGTGTGCTGACCAAAACGCTCCGTATGCTGTTCTTCAGTAGCTAACCTACCATTTGCACAAACCTGCTCATTCCTTAAAATATATTCTAACACCATACTCCCTCCTTAATCTATAAATACATTATGTACAATAATTAGCATGAATAAAAGCCAATGCAAGTATAATTTTTCTAATTTTCATATTGCAAACTGCCATATAAATTTGGCCAGTATAATCTATTGTACACCTAATTTGATATGTAAATTCTCAATAACCCTCATCTGCCAGGAAGATCATCTGCAGAACTGTGTCCTAGGTTGTCCTTTATACGAAGAACATCCTTAACTGATATAAGAGTATCTGGCCTCTGCGCACGATCATTCCATATAGCGTACGATAAAACTACTGTGTCTCCATCGGTAATACGCTTATAACCTCTACAATGCATATAATCATCTAGTTGGTTATTTGCTTCACGCTTTTTACTCTGTAATTCACCAGTACCAGCAAACTTCAACTCTATTCCTATCGGGTGAACACCATCTCTACTATCTGGAGACCGTAATAATACCAGATCTAATCTCTCTCCTCCTCCCAGTTGAAATTCAATAATTACCCTAGCTGGATTATCACAGGCATAAAATAACCCATGCAGTATGGAATGAAATCCAGCCTCTCTAGCGTTATCCCTATTTACTATCCACCTTAACGGAAATAGCACATGAGAAATTGCTTGAAATATTTGTGCATGACGATTTTGTACTTGCCAACCAGTATTCATCATTATATCTGCAGTGCTGTGTACGTTACTGACACCACCTATCTGTGAAAATTCACCTAGAAAAGATCCACCTACTTTACTTTGTAAATAGAGGGCAGGTGAGTCAAATGGTGTTACACCAACAGTTAAACCAAGATCATCCTCGGCTCTTCTTGTTGGGTCCAATCCACATACTACCTCATACACTCTAGCGTTTGGCCAACGTGATAGATCTAGGCCTCGTTCTGGAAATTGGTGAGTTGCTAGTACATGACGTATATTAAGTATAATAACCCTTTCCTCTCTTCCTAATAATGCATGTAAAATCATGGTCAAGGCACGATTTCCAACATTTATCTGTGTAACCCCTCCTTGCAGGTCTAGCATTTTATCGTCATTGTGATAATGGAATAAGTGTTTGGTTACATCTACCCAAATTCCTCTTGTTAACATAATTCTTTTCTTTGCAAATGTAGCATTCCCAAAGGTAAAGCCGGTTGTATAGAGAAATATTCTCCTATCCCTAGCACTAACACCATCCCTATTTCTAATGCCTGGTACAGCAGGTACACCAAACGCTGGGTATAGTAAATAATCTCTAACGCTCTCTTCAATTTCGGCTATTGGTCCATTAAATAGCCTTTTCAATAAAGAAGATTCTCTTTCCAAAAAGCTTTGAGTACTAAGCTGTAAACGTTCATTGTTATCTAAATCAAAATTTAATCCTACACAAACAGCATCCTCCGACGAGGTGTGTATGGATATGGAAGAAACGGGACATCTTGTAACGTAATTTTCAGCTTGCGCCAATGCTCGATCAGCATATCTATCCCTTGCTTGTCCTGCCTTGAGTTCAATTATAATAGGAACAGAATCCATCAATCGTTGTACACCACGTACAAGAAAAGTAATATCTGTATATCCACCCCCCACAAATAACTCAAGGTAAATACCAGCTGTATGACGATACCTAAAATTCATCAAAAACCCTGACAAAAAACCATGATAGTCCGACTCCTTGCTATTGAAGTTCAGTTGCTGATTATACCTATTGTAGAGATTAATTATGTACTGCAAAACATCATCAATAGTATCAACAACATCATCTGCATTATTACTTGCCAAGTCTCCTAATAAACCTGACAGAAAACCTTGTTGTATACCAAAGTTCCTGGTGATCTCTTCAAAGCCATTACATAGAGATGCTGAATTTCCAGTAAATGCGTTTCTTTCACGAATTTTTACACATTTTATTGCTTCCTCTTCTTCGTCTTCTCCCAGATTTTCTGCCCATGCAAATGTTTTATACTCTTCCCATGCAAACCGCCCAGCCCGTGATGCAACATTCTGCTGTTGTAAATTATTCTCTATCCACAATTTCTCTTGCTGACTAAATCTTGAACCAAAACTATTTTGTCTATCGGCAATAGTAAAACATCTTACAATTCCGTAGCCTCTTCTATCTCTGTCATTAGTTAATACAGCAACCTTTAAGTTTCCTTTTCTAGGTTCATTCGGATTGTTGTCAAAACGAAAATAAATTTTTTCATTATCTGCAACATCAGAATCAAACGCAGTAGCAAACATACCAAAAAAGAATGCAGGAAAAAAGCGATCCTTACCCACCGAGTGCAAAAAAGATGGACACTGATCCAAGAAAGATTCAAACCTTTCTACAAACTCTTGGCAATTTCCGTTTAACAAACTTCTAATCAGTCCAATATTTTCACCATTGTTATGCATAAAACACCTCTATTTACTACGACCAGATAAACCGCTAACGCCAGGAGATCCTAACATAGACTGCGGGTCACCAGAGCCACCAAAGTCACCGCCACCTCTATGAGGAATAGGTAACTTATCTAGCTCAGAAAACAACTCCTCTGCCAGCTTGCCATAATCAACACCACTCTTCATACCAGGTCTACCAACCATTTTTAGGTTGCTAATTAAATAATTTTTAAAATTCACAAAATCCTCCTGTGTACAATACTCTTTTGCAAACTGTAAAATCTCTAACAGCTCGTCTTTCTTTCCAGTATCACCTTCACCTAAAGCACAACCGCGCTCCCAATCTACAATTAATCCAGCAAGCATGCGTTTGATAGGGACTCTACCATTTGAAAAAACAGCAGCCTTTTTATTCTCATTAAAGCGATTGCACCTCCAAATATCCATAGTAATTGATCTAGCTTGAACACCTGACTCAGGACTTTCTAGCATTACATTTGAAAGTGAGGAAAGAAGGAGTGTATAATCATGATGTGAAAGTATTTTGTCTGCAGGTACTGAAACTTCTTCATAGCACCAGCTCTTCACCATATCTCGAACTGTACCAAGAAAACTCCAACGTATCAAACCATTAAGAAGTGAATATACTCCTTGATTTTTTTCTAACAACTTAAGCAATAGCTCATGTTTTGCTGGATCATCCATTTTATACAGGCAAAAATCTAAAACGGTAGCACGATTGTAGTTACATTGAATAGTGGACAAGGTAGTAACTGCACTAATAGCTTCCTCCTCTCTTTCTTGCCGGCTTAAAAGGTTATAGAAATATTCTACCCCCTCGCTCCATTTAAGATCTACAGCTTCTCGGAAGCCATCTACGTTATTATATTCCTTTAATGTTCCAGATTCTCTATTAATCCAAAAGCTAAATACAGGATCATAACTTCCCATAGACTCAAGCAAATTACTTCTTATATATTTGTCATCTACAGGATTACCATCCATGTCTACTGCACCGGGAGAGACTCTACCTTTGTAAGACTCAAATTGCTCTTGAAACAACGGATAAATTTTATCTACCACACAATACCTACAAGCCATGTTATACCTACAAAATGGATTCTCTATTTCATCTATTTTTTTCTCAGTTAGCTTCTGTCCTAGGATGTGATTATTTAATTTTGTATCCGACCAGCAACTTTCATCGCGAAATATGTTGTATAAGAATTGCAACTCACTATCTTCTAAATACTCTATTTGTTCAATGTAGGTTTTCACCCATCTTTCAATCGCTAAATGCCTTTCAGCAGCAATTTTAGAATCTGTATGTTCAATAACACTTTGTAACTTATTAAGTACTGTAACATGACGTTCTGTTTTTCTTGGCATTTGATCTCCTAAAAAAATACTTATGGCATTATGTGAAAGTTAGAATTAAATAGCAACCTAAAATTACTAGGGATAAAAAAACTTCATGAAAAACATTTTCTATATTGAACGGATACAAAAATTCTATTGGAATTTACAGACAATACCTTAATTTCTCAGCGTCATAAAAATTTTAAATGTTTACTTTGTTTAAAAAGAAAAAAGATCTTATATTTGTGAGAACAAGCAGCGTAAAAATAAGGTTATAAAAATAGAAGATTTAAATTATTTTAATAAGCTTAGGTAAAACAGTTCGTATGTAGATATGGATCAAATGGGCTAATATGGCTAGTTTTACCGTATAGTAAAATTATTATAAATAAAAGTTCGTATGTATCACATGGTAGACCAATTGATTCCAAGAAAAACACTTCTCACCACCATTAGTTTTGAACACTGGAAATGGTCATATTGTTTAGGTTCTTAATAATACTTAATATTAAATTAACAGTAATCCATTTGAGAATAGCAAAAGACCTGCTGCAAAAGGTAATTGAAAAAGTGATGCGAGAGAGGTAGAAGAAGAATAAGCAGATCGAGTAAGGTAAAAAATGAGCTTTAGTTACTATAAAATGAAGAAGCACCCAAGAAACTTTCGTAATATAACAGGTTTAACTATAGAGGAGTTTGAAAAGGTGGTGGAAAAAGTGAGGTCTGAGTGGAAAAAACTTGAAAAACAGAAAAAGTGCCATGGTAGAAGATCACAACTACCAACTCTGGAAGATAAGTTATTTTGCGTAATTTTGTACTATCGCACTTACATAACACATAGATTTTTAGGGTGCCTGTTCAATATGCACAACGCAAATGTATGTAGGTTACTGAAGAAAATAGAGCCATTACTTGCCAAGAAAGTTACTATAACAAAAGATAGAAGTATGACATCAGAAAAAATACTAAAGATTCTGGCTGATGTTACAGAACAGCAAATACAGAGGCCAGAAGATAGTAAAAAACGGAAGAAGTCATATTCAGGAAAAAAAAGAACCAACACTATGAAAACTGAGATTGTTATCGAAGAAGATGGAAGAATTTTATCAGTGTCAAAGTCATATCGTGGTAGAATTAGTGATTTTCGCATAAGGAAACAAGGAAAATATCTACCACTCGATAGCATAAAATATGCCGATTCTGGATATCAAGGTTGGCAAAAATTGCAAAGTAATGTCATATAAAAAGTACCGTAAAAAGCCATTAACTTCAGAGCAGAAAGAGCATAATAGACGATTAGCATCATTTAGAATGAGAGTAGAAAATAAGATCCGTGAGGTAAAGATATTTAAGATTATGTCCCATGTTTACCGCAATTTTCAGAAAAAATATAACCTGAGGTTCAATATTATTGCTGGTATTGTGAATCTTAAGCACTCCTTTTAGTTAACCTTGATTTTAGTCACCCTCCTTCCCTTTTTTTATCGCTTGATTCGCAGCAGGTCTTATGCTATAGATACTCAAATTTATATAATTTAGTAACAGCTTTATAGTGTAAAGAAAGGTTAATATCATTGGGGGGTTTATGCAAATATCTGAGCTTACTACAGAAACTTCAACAACTATAACAGAGGTTTCTATTGAGAACCCAAACAGCGAATTATTTGATGCTGTAAAAAAGGTAACCTTGATAGAGTTAAGGAGCTTATAGAAAGAGGAGCCAGCATTAACACTAAAGGTAGTGATGGCAATACTCCTTTACACTTAGCTGCTAAAGTTGGTAATTTGAGTGTAGTAACCTATCTTGTGGGTGAAGAAAGAGCTGATATTTATGCAAAAAATCAATACGGACAAACACCTATATCTCTTGCTGCTAAAAATAATCACTTAGAGCATGTCTTCAAACCAAAAAATGAGCTAATTTGTGAAGTATAATAGTGATCATATTAAAGAAGATATTAGTTTTTGAAGTGAGGGGAGAATGCTCATAATCCTTGTTCATACGTCTAAAATTGGAAAGCCAGGCAAATGTCCGTTCTACGATCCAACGTTTAGGAATAATCTGAAATCCTGTATCAACCAATTTCTTGGCAATTGTTAGCAAACATCCAGTTTCCAATAAACATCGATTTTGTAATTTACCTGTGTACCCTTGATCGGCAAAAAACTTTCGTAAGGTTGGGGCTTTGCATTTAGCCTGAGCAAAAAGATCTAGAGCACTATCGCGATCTTGAATACTTGCACTGTGTACTTCAGCAGCAATTACAAGACCCACAGTATCTACAATGATATGGCGTTTTCTGCCCTTTATTTTCTTTCCAGCATCGTATCCCTCTCGATCCCCTTTTTGAGTCGTTTTTACTGACTGGCTGTCTATTATTCCCACTGATGGAGTTTCATTCTTACCGATTATCTCTCTTACTTTTTTAACTAGAAAATCATGAATTTCTTGCCATATTCCACTTTTTTTTAAGCGCGAATCACAACTATACACGGTTTTCCATGGTGGAAAATCTTTAGGCAGTTGTCTTCATTGACATCCTGTTCTCATCATATAGCGGATTGCGTTAACAATTGTTCTAATACTATGTTTTCTTGCTCTGCCGGTCTTTTAAGGTTCAAAATATGGCTCTATTATCTTCCATTCTTTGTCACTTATGTCGCTTGGTACATCTTAAAATATATCTTATACCATACTTCTTAACTTCTTTCTACTCAGTTTCAAGACGGGCTCTAACAACCCCAACTTTGATTTTAGTATTTTTTCTTGTGTTGTACTCATATCTGACACTCCTTTAAAATTTGTTTATATTTTTATCTTACTTTATTACCCTGTCAGATTAAGTCTAAACTATTACATCTGCAATCTCTCCTATTTGACCTACCAACAATGAGTATTGGTATTAGCAATGGGATAAAAAACAAATAGCAAACACTGAAATTAAATAAGTACATAAGCAAAGTGCTCTAGTTCGTTTGTGTATCCCTATAACTATCAAGGGCTCTCTCTGCTTTTACATTATTTTGAATATTAGAGCTAGGTTTATCTCCTTTTTCTTTCTCATATAATGACCACCCACATAGTCCAATTACTGCAGGTACAATAAGTGCTGCTAAAAATATATATGTTTGTGTCACAAATGCTAATGCTATAATCAAAGCTGAAAGAGATGCTGATAAAGTGAAATACACAGTTGACCTGTGACGTTGAATGTTTTGTGTCTTATTTTGTACTCTGTCAGATTTCACATTTTCTCCCCTGTAACAATTTTTATCTAGCACCTTTTCATTAAATGCTCCACTAAACATTAACACAGTTTCTCCTAACGTTCTTCTAGTAAGATTTTCCTCCACTGCAATATTACCTCGTGCGGATAATGCACCATTACCAACGTATCCAACTCCCTCACCCATTATAGATTCTGCAAACTTTCCTTCTTTTGATACCCTACTTGGCGCGCTAAGATCACCATAATTAATAGCAATGCTTTTGATGCCACTGTCGCTTATCAGCTTATTTAAATCTTGAGTATTTCCAGTATTGACAAATATCCCACAAAATCCTGAGTATTTTCCACTATCTTGCTCTATTTCCTTAGCAGCTTCTATTGCTGCATTGACAAAAGCTATTTTTGCTTCTTTTTGCTCATCATTACTCAAACCACTCAAAAAAGCATTAGGTACCACAATGCTTAATCCTTCTTTATGTTTGGCAGCCATTAAGGCATTCAGTTTTACTACGTTTTTAAACTTATCTTGTAGCTCAGATTTTCTGCTACCTATTAACTCTCGACTTCTAGCAAAATACTTGTAGTCTAAGGTATTTCCTTTTAACTTAGGAAAAGTAGTATAATGAACAACGCTTTCTATAGGATCATTCAGCAGCTTTCCTGAATGATCTAAATGTTGTGTTACTTCAGCCCTTATAACTATATAAGAAGATTTTTTCTGTAGCTCTCTCCTATAATCTTCAAAACTTTTATATTTAGATGGTATTGTTACTCTTTTACCAGCCTTAAGAAGCTGAATATCATGCACTTCTTTTGCGCCAATACGATCCTTATCATATATTAAATCTATTTTTTGTTGTTTATTTTTAATCTCTTTTGCATATACTGTTTTAGTTGTGTTATCTATTACTATATCCGCATCCACTCCTTGTGTAAGCTGCACAATAGGGGCTAATTTATTATCAGTTATCATGCACTTCCCAGTGTACGGATTAGAACAACAGCCTTTTTTAGACCCTAGCCCAAACATTTCCATTAGTGGCCTTCGAATTTCATAATGCAATGAATAAGGAGTTGTGCAAAATGGAATTTCTTTTGTTTCTTCCTGAATTAGTCTAAGATTCATAACCTCCTCACTTTACACATTGTAGTATCATTAATGATAGCATTTTATAAATCAGGAGTCAAGCATTCCAAACAAATATAAGCTACATATACAAAGCACAAAGATTTTTGAAAATAGCTCTAAATAGAACTCTTGTATTGTGAATCAGATAGCTAAAATGCTGCTAGATAATGGAGAAAATGCTAACTTGAAAATCAGGATTGTGTACCATTACACCTTGCAGCTCAAAAAGGTTACAGAGAAATTGTCGAAATTCTGTTAAACAATAATGCAGATCCTGAATGGCTTTGTTGCATAGCTGTCAATAAGATGTAGAGATGGAAGGAATTTACAAGGCAAATTCGAAAAGAGGCATACCGATATCAGTAAATTTATTAAGTAATACCAATTCCCATTCCCACTATACAAAGAACGGATAGACAATAATGGAAAAAAAGCCATACTAAAGTAAGTGAAGTAGCGAGGTTTAAATGGCATTAAGATCAAAATTATTGGATGAAAAAGTGAGCAAAAGAAATGCTGAAGAAAGTAAGGAACAATGCATATGTTTCAAAAAAACTAAATGCTGTAATTGCGGCAAAAAAGCATAGTATAACGGCTGTAGCAAAAATATATTGCATTTCAAGAAGCGCACTAACTTCGTGGATAAAATTCTTAAAATTTGGCAGAGAAGAAAAACTGTTTGCTCCTCCACAACGCCGTAAAAGAACTAAATTAAATCAGGCTCAACTACAGCAAGTTGAAGCATGGATAGAAGAAAATCCTAATATTACCATTAAAGAAATGAGAATAAGAATCCAGGAAAAGTTCGGATTAAATATCAGCAAATCTACAGTACACCGCCATATACAAAAGATGAAATTTTCATATATTACACCAAGACCAGTACACAACGTACAAGATAAAAGTAAACAAGAGGAATTCAAAAAAAAATCTCAATGAAGTTATTGGCAAGTATCCAGAAAAAGAGCTATTTTTCTTTGATGAATCAAGGTTTGGCACACATTCGAAAGTTGGGCTCTGTAATATCTTTCTTCATAGGTAATCTCCTAAATTGAAAGAATTACTTGGAGTTTACCCACTTTCCAGCCTTTTTTCACTTCTTTCTAACCCATAGTTGGGGTTAATAGAATTTTTTTTGTGCCGTTAAACTTTACACAATTTTTTAGCTGTGTTTTATCTTGAACCGATAGAAAATCATAGTATATTGAGTATTTTAATCGGGTTAGGTAATGAATTACACTCTAATGCCATCACTTAAGCATAAAGCTCTTGTGGAAATAGCTATTACGTTATGGAATCAAGATGATGCCTGGGATTTAGCGTCAAAGTTTTACTTCTCATCACCAATCCTAAATGTCAGTGAAAGAAAAAGAGAATGGCAAAAGGTAGAGGATGAAGTGATAAAAAAGGTACTAAAACTTCCGCTGCCAGAATTGTTAAAAAAGGAACTATCAAGTTTTGTTGAAGCAATAGGTTGGCAGATACTCATATGGAAACAATATCATAAAAATCTTTTAGGTGGCAAAGATGCTAGAGCAAGCTTAAGCAAGCTTTGTTGGACACCACAAGGCACTATTGATAAAGAGAAAACAGCAAAGATATTAGTGCAAGATGAAAATTTAGATATTGCTAAGCGCTATAGATTAGCATGCACTTATTGTTTAGAAGATAATATTCTCACCCTATGGAAACAAATCAGTGGTAGGAAACTCTATGGAAAAGATCTTAGGAAAATAAGAATAAATGAATCACCTCTAGTATCGTTCTGGTCCCATCATATAGAAGAAGAAACAGCTCAGTTAGGCGATATAATAAGAAGATATTGTCAAGATGATAGTGTTACTCATTATGAGTATGCATTTCGACGTTCAGCAGTTAGTGGCAATGAAGCAGCAACCAGATATTTCCTACAAAAGTTAACTCCTGAAGAAAAAGATAAGGTCTTAGTAAGAACTGCAGAATATGTGGCAAAAAGACGTTGTGACTGTGTTAGTGAGTTTACAGATTTTTCCAGGGAGAATTATATTGATGTTTTGTGCTTTTTACTTTCAGAAATGGATAGAGAACAACAAATGGAAGTGTTCAAGAGCTGCTCTTATGAAGTGCTAAAGTGCTTTTTGGATTGGCCATGGCAGAGTTTTTTTATGGAAACAGCGCAGCATATGTGGGCTTTCCTTTCTGAAGAAGGTTATGATTGTTTATTGAGAGTAATCGTTAATAAGATGATAGATGGTAATAAAGATTACAATTATCAAAAGCTCTTTGGAATATTTTGGCAGCAAGGTCCTAGTACTCACACAAAACATGTAATAGATAAATGCGGATCAGGTGGGTTATTATTACTAGACTTATTTAAGGTTGAAGATGTGGAAAATATCAAACTGATCTTTCAAGATGCAACTCCCAAAGAGAAAGAAAGGCTTATTTTTTGTAGTAGGGGGCAAGATATTTGCCAAGATTTGATTTATGGTGATAGGGGGGGATTTATTGAGTTCTTCATTCGAGAATGTATATCATCAAAAAATGAAATGGTAAAATTTAGGGAGGAATTTAAAGAACGTATAACATGGTGTTGTTCAAGAGAGGAATTTACAAAGAGGAAAGATAAATGGGATAAGTTTTTTCAATTACTGGATAATCTTATTCAAGAAAATGACAAAAAGAGAGGAATAGAAGGAGAAGAAAGTAGTCCAGCAAAGAAACTTCGTAGTATAGAACTTGAGGAAGTGACACACAGTATGAAGAAATAGATAAGAAAATGCCAAGAGCAACAGCTGAAGCGAAACATATTGAACACAAGCTTGAGTTAATAGAATTATTACTCACTGAACCAATTAATCCAGGTAACAGTAAGGGTAACCCTGTTCTCTCAGTAAATTTCGATGCACCTAAGGGATTTGCTGAAAAGTTTAGTTTATTTCTTCGTGAAACTCCAAATATTGGTTCAACATCTAGTCCTGAGTTTTTTATTCATAGCATATTAGGATCGATTTTAACCCTTCCTAATAGTGGTCTAGTAGAAAAGCTTGGCATCAATAAGGTGTATATTAAGCGTACTAATTTGAAAGTAGAGGGATTGAAAAATGAGATTAGCATTGTAAAACTATGCTTTTTTCTTGAAAAAAGTGGAAGAAAACAAGTGGTTCTTAGAGCTTTTACAAATGATCAAATTACAGGTTATGGGGATTTAAAACGGAAATATTGTTATAATGATGATGAACTTAAAGAGATAGCAAAAACACTAGAGATCTCTGACATAGATAACACAGATATAAATGAGTATTCGTTTCATATGCGTACTGAAGAAGATTTAGGCAACCTGTCATTCGAACTATATAGAGAACAAAGAGATAGAGTAAAAGAAAAATTTAAGGATTTGGTGTCTTCTCCATCTCAAACTAGTGAATTTGAGGAGATCAATATAGGTCGGTCTACAAGTCTTGAAGGTGCATTTAAACAGCTTTCTGATAAGAGTATAGATCAAGTAATAGTTGGTATTAGAGAAATTTTTCTTGAACTGGCCGAAATATACAAAAGTAATCAGGGAAAGTTTTCACTGGGCAACTCAGAAGCAGCATATCATGGGTTTGTTTATGGAGCTTTAGCATTAAATTTTAAATATCGTTATGGTCTTAATTGTTATGTTGAACGTGCTGCAGGTAACGGACGTGCAGATTTAATACTTATGTCACGTACAAAAGATGCAAATGGTAGGATAAATCCTAAACCTGTTCCAGTAGTTGTTGAGTTTAAAGGAGAAGGTCATACTGCTGATGAAGCTATAACACAGATCAAGAACAAAGGTTATTTGTATAACCTCAGCATTAGAACTAAAGCAGAAGAGGCGGTTATAGTGGGAATTAGTTATGCTGAAGTAAAGACAGAACAAGCTAAGATTTTTCAATCCCAAGGTTTTGTGCATCAATTATTAGAAGGTGCTAAAGATTTTGATGGCAATGAAGCAAAGGAAAATTTAAAGGCAGAACTAAAGAACTTATATCACTTGATACCAAGTAAGGATAAAAACTATTTAAGCAAACTAGTGTTCGGACAGATTTTAGCTATGGATAGTATAGATAAAAATATTTTCACTTATCAGAATGAAGATAGAAGTATAGGAAGAGAGGCTACTACATTTCTACTATTCAATCAAGGGGAAGATAGAGCAGTAATATTAAATATTATAGAACGTAGTGGTGAATTAAGAGAACTTAGAAGGCAAAAGAGATTTGACAGTAATAAAATTCCTCCAATTGATGAACTGGATATTGATTCTGCAGTTAAAATCGACCTGATAATAAACACAGGAGTAAAGAATAACCTAGGTGGGTTTGAAGTAGGAGAAAGAAAAGATAAGTCTTATTTTCAGGATATAAATATAAAAGAAGTCTCTCATAACTCTAAAAATAGATACAAGGGTAAATTTGAAAGAATAGGGAATGTTGACGTAAATAGCTTAATTGAACAATTACGTGGAATTGATGTTGTAGACTTGCTTAAGGAAAGTAAAGATGAAGAGATGATGGGAAATAAGTTAAAAGAGTCACTATCTCCTTTAGTAGAAGCTTTATTGCCTTTTAAGGAATTAATAAAAAGAGAAGTGGACTTTCAAGCAATAATGCAAGGGTTATTGATAAATGGAAAAACGCAAGATGGTAAAGAGATTAAAGTGTATGTGGAATCTAATATATCTTCATTAGGGAAAATGGACCTGGCGCTATCTTTTACATATTTGCAAGGAGATGAATCTACTATTGAGGAAGATGAACCAATTATCATAGAATTAAAATGTGCTAATAGTAGTGTAAAGAAAAAATTAGGACATGCAGAAAAACAGATGAGTGACAAATATAAAATTCTTAGATCTTTTACTGATAAGAGAACAGCCAAGTTTTTAGCCATGGTTTTTAATCAATCTAGTAGGTCCGATAAAGATTTAATTACAGCAAGCATAAAAAGTATTGAAGTCTATCATACCACATCTCAAGGTGAGATTAGCTCTCCCGAAAGAGGTGGTGCAAGAAAAAGGCTAAGGCTTGAAACTGGGCCTCAAATGGAATGTTTAGAAGCTAAAAGAAGAAAAATAAGAAATATAGGCATGTACTGCATAGACTCACGTGATGAAGAAAATATTACAGAGGAAGAAAAAGAGCAACGTATTAAAGAGTTGTTTAATGCTAACAAGGTAGCGGAAAGAGTAAAGAATATTGAGTTTTATGATCAGCTTTTCAAAGTTTCTGAACGAATCTCTAGAGGTGAAGCTACAGACCAAAATGTTGAAGAAGCATTTATTGCAAAGGTTAAAAATGTAGATCTAAATTCAATAGACCCAGAGATCAAGGATATTGTAAAGGAGATGAAAGAAAATAAAGAAGAAATCAAAAATATTCTCAGAGGATATGGGGTAGCAGAAAAAATAGGGAAAGTAGCAGAAAGTGCAGGTTTTGCCTTTACAGTATTTTTAGTTGGTAAACATATAGCAAATGGAGATGTAGAAGGCCTAGGTTATGATACATTAAATCTCTGGGTAATGCCAAAGATTGGTGAGAAAATCTCTGGAAAAATATTAGGATTAGGAGAAAAACTTGATTCTCAAATGCTAAAGGGGTTTGCCCCAGTTATGGGACCTGCTATAGGTAACTTTGCAGCATTTTTAGGGTTAGCAGAGTCGATAAAAGCTCGGGAAAGTGCAACGAATCCTGTAGATATAAAGATTGCTGACCTAAACATCGCAACTAACTCCATTTTTATAGCTGCAGATGTACCTGCGATTGTTACTGAGACAATGTCAGCCGTAGGAATAGAAGCTGGAGTAATGGGAGAATTTGCTGGTCCAGTTGGTACTGCTATTTCAGTTGCTGTTATTATTATATCGCAATTTGTAGAAGCAGAGCTTGAGGTAGAGAAATTGGAAGAGCACATAAATCTTACAGATCAGGAGAAGCATGATTTGTATTGGGATTTCTTTCTTGGTAAAAAAGTACCAGATTATATAGAAAATGATATAGAGGCAGAAAGTATATATAAACAATATGTATTAAAGCTTATAAGCCAATATAAAGGTAATTATGATAAAATAGTTATGTCGCTGCCTTATATATTGGTTACAAAGGAAAAGCGTGTTTATGGGGAAATACAACTCCTCAGAGTTTATTGTCGTACTAACACAAAAATAGTTGATACTAAGTTTGATTTTGGATTCAATACGAATGTTACATATCCATTTCATATCAGTGATATTAATTCTAGAGTGATTCCTACGAACATTGAAAGTTATAGTGTCGTTTGCGGACCACACGATAGCGATATTAAAGTACAAATTGATAATCCTCCCTGTACTGACTGTGTTGTAAATGGAATTGGCTCAGGATGTGATAACTTATATGATCATAGTAATGTATTACTAAATAGAACATTTGAAAAGTGGTTTTTACAAGAATACCCTAGCGACTGTTATAATGCGGTTATATACAGAAATAAGAATTTCCGTGGGTATGGAAGCGTATACTATATAACAGCTCAAAATGCTAATATTAATGTTGTTTTTCAAGAAAAGGATATTTTAAATGGTGATCGAGGTAGAAGAGGTAAGGTAGAAAATAGGTACTATTTTGAAAAGTCATTAGATAGTTGCAAGGTGTATAACTCAGGTAGAAATTTCTTTTACATAGCAGGGAAGTTCTCTTGTGATTTAGGAGCAGATAGACAAAAGAATATAGTTATAACACAAGGTAATCTTACTACAGATTCAATAAACATACATTCTATTATCGGCAGTAATAGAACTAATTATATAAAGTTCTCTAATGCAGATTATGTAGATGGTAAGGGTGGAAATGATATAATAACAGCAAAAAACTTTGCTACAATAAAAGGTTATTTTGGTGATTCTATTCACGGAAGTGGCTTAGTATTATTGCCGATAAATTTTAGTGATATAGATAAAATAACTCATGTTAACGACAGAACAAATATTTATAATAAAAGTGGAGATTCTATAAGTGTAGATAAACAGACATTAATAAAAACAGCAGATGGTTTGTTTGTAACTCCAACGAAAGTAGAGAGTAATACTGGAACAGTAGCAAGTCTACAAATAACAAAAAGCGTTGGTAGTGATGTTATATTAGATGATGAGTTAGATAAGTTGCAAACAATAGATAATCGGAACTTTAATATTACAAAGCAATTATCAAGTACTAATTATCGTAGTACTATAGGTAGTTTTAGTAATCATATTTTTTATCCTGATAAAGAGCACCATAATTTTTACTGGGAAGCTCCAAGTAATATAAACCATCTTTATCTTTTCGATGAAAAAAGTGCTAATATTACGATTGCTCAAGCAAATGGTATATTAGACTTTAGTCAATTAAATAGCACATTAAATGATATACAATTTGCAGAGAATAATGAAGGAGAAATAAAGATTAACAAAAGTAGACTAAATGTAACCCTGCTACCAGATTATAAAGATGTTACGGTAACATTTGATAGGGAAAAATATTATAAACTTCAGAATGGTGAACTAGAGCGTGATTATTGTTCTCATAGCTTAAAAATAGATGGAAGATTTAGCGTTAATGGTACTGATCTGTTAAATCATTATAATTGTTTCACATTTGATTCAGATAAGGTGCTTTTTTTAAAACTCAATAATGATTTGCTATTGTTATCAGATAAAGGAGCATATATCACAGATTACTATTCTTTTGTTCATAGAAACTGGGATTTATCTATAGAACTAAACAATAGAATTATAGAACCAGAAGAATTTGGAGAAAGAGCTGATGATTTTAGTTCTTTCAGGTATTATAAACCAGATGAACAAGGGTTACAGATTTATCATAATCAGCCTATTAATAAGAATGATATTGGTTTAGTTGATTTGAAAGGTAAGTCTATATTAGATTTCGATATGAAAGTTATGAATGATACCTTATTGCTATCACATAAAAATAACACTCTTGTAAAAGTAGAGAACTGGAATACTTATCAACCAGCAAGAGAAATGATGTTTGCTTTTAATGATACAATAGTTTCTAACTCAAAATGTATAGCTTCTACTTGCAATCCACAAGATGTTATAATGGACTTTAATAAAGAAAAACAGAAACAGTATTCTCAGCTAATAAAAACCTCAGGGCCTGAAGAAGCAAAGTCACTTATAAGAAAAGCTATCCAGGAGAATAAGTCGAACTTGCTTGAAGCTCTTCTTGATGGTATGAGAAACAGGGATGATAGATATACTCTTATCAATGCTAAAAACGATTTCGGCGAGACATTTCTGCACCTTGCTATCTCTCAGTGTTTTGTTGATAACGGCGTTAATAACCTAAAAGATACTAAGTTAAAGATTGTAGAGCTGCTGCTTAACAGTGGTATTGATGTTAATGCTCAGGATACCCAGGGCAAGACGTCTTTGCACCGCGTTGTCCTTCTAATGGGTTATTTAGTTCAAAATAATCATGATTTTAGTTTGTTACAACTTCTGATTTTTAAAAATGCTGATGTTAATATTCGTGACAATAATAGTAAGAAGCCTTTAGATATTGCAAGAGATAAAGGTTTCACAAACATAATTTCCTTTTTAGAGAAGGCAGAAAGAAGAAATGAATACGTTGCACCAAAGCATATACGTCATCATAAAAGACATGCTTATCATAGAGGGAACCGTCATCGTTATTCACCTATTGAAAAGACAACAAAAGCTAGAATAGAAGGAAAAGCTATAGTAGGTAAAATTGAGTCTATGATAGATGAAAAAAGTCCTACAGTAGGATATGATGATGTAGAGGTTATGGTAGTAGGTGGCATAGAGATTGCTGCAATAAATAGAAAAAAAATCAAAGTGAATAAGGCAGAAGAGGTGCGCTATAAGAAAGCTATAAGCAGAGCAAGTGCACTATCTTCATGGATAAACAGTTTGTTCGGTTCAGTAAAAACCTCAATAGGTCGGTTATTAGATTCTAAACCTACATTGTCTGACGGAGTATCAAGTACTACAAGTCCAATCTCACAAGTTGATTCACCAGTAGATATAAACGGCACAATCATGTTACTTGATGTGCTTATTAGAAAAGTTACAGGTCAAAAATACATTTCTACAGCAGATCAGCACGTATCATTACTGGAAGCGCAGGGCTATGCATTAAATATTACAGAGGAATTTGAGAAAGTAGTAGAACAAGCTGCATTAAAAAGTGGCATATCAATGCATCGGTTAAATATTGATTTTGTTGAAATACAGAAAGAAGTTACAGGAAAAATCATGAGTGGTAAATTTGATGAGATTTCGGGGATTTTCAACTCATATGTAGAGAAAGCATGTTCTGGTAAAGAAGCTGGTAAATTAAGTCCGAAGAAATTTGAAAAGTTTATAGCTCAATTTAATAAGGGTCTGCTAAATCAATCAATAGAGCAGATATTACACAACAGAGATGGTAGATTAGAAGTTGATGGTACAAAAAAACAGCAGATAAGTTTAGAGCCTCAAAGTTATTTAAGTAATGCTTCAGTTCACAGCCATTCAAAGGACAAAGTATCAACTTGTCTTTCTGATGTAGGAGTAACCAAGCTTGGAAATACTTTGAGTAAGTAGATGAGAATATGGAAGGTATAATATGCCAAATAGTGAAAAGCTTATAATAGAATTTAAAGTGGAGGTGGTAGATCCCCTTAGCAAGTTTGATGGTTCTAATACTAACATGGATGAAGTAGGAATGAGAAGTACAAGACTAGAATTGGGAAATAAATGGTTAATGTACTATCAATATTAAACTTACGGTATATATCTTTAATATGTAAGGCTGAATAAGAGGGTAACGTTATGATAGTAATTTATATAATTCTATGTGCAATCTTTATAGCCATTTTAGACAGTTCACTAGATTCTTAATTAGGGGACATGTCTAACTTAGAAAAGGTTTTTATAAGTGTTAAAGTGAATAAGTAGGAATATTATGTTTTTTCTTTGAGTTGTGAAATTTCAGAATGAGAGAGACCGGTAATTTGAGCTATAACATCAATAGAGACACCGGCCTTGAGTGAGTTTTTTGCAACTTCGATTTTTTCTTCTTGTCTACCTTCTTGTTTAGCATCATCGAGTTTTTGAGCGAGGACAGCCTGTTCATCACGAATACGCTTGATCTCCTGTTCATAGGCGATAAATTCTTTTTCTGACCAGTTGAATCTATTTAGTTCTTCATATGCTCTTTTAATTATTAGATCACTTCCTATTATTCTCTCTAGTTCTTCTTCACTAGTTTCGTCTGCATATCTGAAAAAGTATACCCATTTTTCAACTATACTTGAAAGCTGATCTTCTTTGGTTTTTGGAAATTTAGGCAACTCAATAAATATAAAGTAAAAATCTTTTAGATCATGTTCATTAGTATCTTCATCGCGAATAGTATGCTTTGATTTATACTCAGACTTATCAGGAAATAAAATACAATCTGCTATAGCAATAAAGATAATTTCTTTAAGGTCATGGTATTGATCACCTTTATCTACTTGTCTTGAATAGGCTTTAGCAGCATAGTATTGAGCACGTTTTTCAAAGCCCTTAGTTTTAGCGACCTGCATTTCGACTATGACTTGTAGCCCATTTTCATCCCTACAAAGAACATCAACAATGCTTTGTTTTTTAGAAGCAATATCAGGGTCTTGAATAGTACTTAAGAACTCTATATCCTGTATTGTACTTTTGCCAGTGAAGCCAAGGATATCATTAAGGAAGTGAATAAGAATGTCCTTATTTTTTTCAGTGCCAAAGATGCGCTTGAACGATATATCATTCTTTGGATCGAGAAACTTCGAAAGAGCCATGATAAGTTAACCTAGAAAGCATTAATAATTATACACAATTGTGAAGAAATATTCAACTAAAATTAAACTACAGGAGAGCTTGCCATAAAATTTTGGCCTGGGTTTTTTACAATTATTTCTGTTTTGAAATTAGTGAAGATGCCTAATAGAGATTGATTTTTATTAACATTAAAGCTATATCTTCATCAGACTGAGAGTTGAAAATATGGCAATAATTCTTTTAGACACAAAAACTATAAATCGTATAGCAGCGGGAGAGGTAATAGAAAGGCCAGCGAGTGTAGTAAAGGAATTAGTAGAAAATGCAATAGATGCTGGAAGTTCAGAGATAGAGATCAAAATAGAAAGTGGTGGACGTAACCTTATAACTGTGACAGATGATGGAAATGGAATAGAAAAGGACGACTTAGAACTAGCATTTATGAGGCATGCCACTTCAAAATTAAGCGATAGTGAGTTAATAGAAATCAAGCACCTTGGGTTTAGGGGAGAAGCTTTACCTTCAATTGCAGCAGTAAGCAGAATGAAATTATCGTCTAAGGCAAGTGGAGCAAAGGAAGCATGGTCTATAAGGTATGAGGGAGGAGAAAAAATAAGAGAGATTACCCCTTGTTCTTTGTTGCAAGGTACATATATTGAAGTTCGTGACTTATTTTTTGCTACACCAAATAGACTAAAGTTTCTAAAAACCGAAAGGGCAGAAACACAAAGTATTGTTGATATTGTGAATAACTTAGCGATGATTAATTATAGTATTGGGTTTACTCTCACTTCTGGTAATAAAAAGCTCTTAAAATATGTTAAGCAAACTTCGCTGTTCAACAGATTATGTGAAATAGAAGAAGAATTTCAAAGCAATTCACTGGAAGTTAAAGAGGAAGAAGAAGGCATCAAACTTAAGGGACACATCTGTAAACCTAATGTCAATCGTGGCAACTCAACTCAGATTTATACGTTTGTTAATGGAAGGCCAATAAAAGACAATCTACTTGTTGGTGCAATTAGATACGCGTATCAGGACTTTATTCCAAGTGGGAGGTATCCTTTTGCAGTGCTGCACTTAGAGATACCATACGATCAAGTAGATGTAAATGTGCATCCAAATAAATCGGAAGTAAGATTTCAGAATAAAAGGCTAATATATGAAATAGTGAGAAGAGGGATAATAAAAACACTATCAACGAGATTTGCAGCGGGTGATCAAGGTATTGAAGAGGAGCTAATTTTTAATGATAGTAAAAGCCAAGAGCAGGTTGATAGTCAAGAGAAAAAAGATCAAAAAGAGTTTTATGAAAAGAGACCAAGTCTTTTAGAAAATCGTCTAATGAAAGAATTCAATGCACCAGATGAAAGAAGGCAAAGCTTACCAGAAACTTTTAAGTATGGAGAATCCCCACCCCAAAAGGGAACGATGGTTTTAGAAAGGAAGCAAATTGATTTGGTAGAGGATCATCCCCTAGGATATGCACGTTGTCAGGTCCACAATACTTACATTATTGCTGAGGCTGGAGATAGGCTGATTATAGTAGATCAACATGCAGCCTATGAGAGGTTGATATACGAGTGCTTAACAAGCATAAAAAGACAAAAACTTCTTCCTGAAACAGTTGAAATTAAAAACCAAGCTGGAATGGGGATGGTTAAAACTTATAAAGATGAGCTTTTTGAAATGGGTTTTGATATTGAAATACAATCAGAAGATAAAGTAACGATAAAAGAAATACCTGCAATTTTAGGAACAATAAATGTGAAAGAGATGGTGATGAATATAGTTGATAGATTAATGGAGATAGGAGATGCTCTACCTATAGAAGAAAAAGTGTTAGCTACCATTGCGTACCATGGAGCTGGAAGGGAAATGAAGTTGGAGGAGATGAATGAGTTGATGAGACAAATGGAGGAAACACCTTATGCTGGGCAATGCAATCACGGAAGACCAACGTATATAGAAATGAAACTAAGTGATATAGAAAAATTGTTTGAAAGGAGATGAGTTCAGTTTGTCAAAAAGGTTGCCAATTAAGTATACGTAACAGCTCTTCTGATTATGGAGTATAAAATTTGAAAAAAGAGAATAAATGCTCTAATTTTTTAGATTACAAAGTGATAGGACAGGAAGTAAGAAATCGTAGATTAGCAAAGGGATATAGTCAAAAAGATTTAGCAAAAAAAATCGATACAACATATCAGGTCATACTACAATATGAAAAAGGAACACGCAGAATTTCAATTAACAAATTATATGAGTTAGCAGAAGCATTATCAACAACTGCTAGAGATCTAGCTTACGGACAAGAAGTATCAAATGAGGAAAGGTATGAGGGTGAAGAGATATTAAATCTAGTAAGAAGACATAAAGAGATTAAGGATCAAGAATTACGAGAAACGTTTTACTTATTAACCAGATTCATCCGTATTAGTGAGGAAAGAAGCGGAAAAGCGGTGAAAATAGAAGTAGCAAGGGGTTTAGTTAAGGAAGGAGTTTCTGCTCATGTTATCTCTCGAACAACCAATTTATCTGTTGATGAATATGATAATGATGAGAAAAAAATTTCTATTCCGTATAAAGTAGGTCAAAGAATAAAAGAATGGAGGTTGAGAAGAGGATACACTCAAGAAGATTTAGCAAGTAAAGTGGGCATAATAAATCAAAGAATATATGAATATGAACAAGGACGAGCTGCTGTTTCACTTGAAATGTTAGATGAAATAGCAAAGGTACTATTAATTAATATTACAGATCTGCTTCCAGAAACAAGAGAAAATGAGAATAGTGAAGCAGAGCTATCAAGGTTAATAGAAGAATATAAAAAGATTAAAAGCCAAGAGCTACGTAATGTACTAATAAAATCTCTGTTTGAAAGCATGCAAGTTTGCAAAGAGAAAGTGAAGAGAGTAGAAAGGATGAAAATTACAAGGAATTTAGTTAAGGAAGGAATTTCTATCAATATTATCTTAAAAACAGTAGGCCTCTCCTTGAACGAAATTCAACAAGTTTAAAATAAAGAAATCGCCATATATTAATATCTTTACCTATTCATAAAAAAATAAGCAAAAAAGATTTAAAAATTGATTTGACTTCACTCAAAAGCTATGGCCTTATGCCAATGCTGACAAAAAAACAGCAGTAAATATATAAAAACATTTTGTTATTAGTGAAGGGTAATTTTTATGAATAATAAGAAAGATCGTAGAGAAGAAATAGAGTTCAGAGCATTAGAAAGCAACGGTAAAGCTCTACTTGATCGTGAAGTAATAGAAACGTTTCTAAGTGCAGTACATGATAGGGAAGAAGCTCGAATTATTGCTAGAAAGCTAATAGATAGTTTTGGAATAGGAGGAGTTTTAGGCCAGGAAATAGATGATTTGAAAACTGTAGAAGGGATAACTGACTCTACAGTAGCAGTAATTTTATGCCTAAAGGAAGCTGCAAAAAGAGTACCAAGAGAAGAGTTAAAGAAAGGACCTGTAATGGATAACTTGGAAACCATCGTAAAATATTTAAGGGTGAGTATTGGTTATTCAGAGGAGGAAAAGATGAAAATAATATATTTTGATCAAAAGTGCCGTTTAAAGGGGGAAGAAGTGTTTACTGGTACAGTGGATAAGGTACCTTTTTACATAAGAGAAGTAACAAGAAAAGCATTAATAAGAAAAGCGACGTCAATAATAATATCGCATAACCACCCAGAAGGAAGGTTAAAGCCATCTGATGAGGATGAAGCTGTAACTAAAGACTTGGCTAAAGCTTGTCAGACTATAGGGATTAGGTTGCTGGATCACATTATCATCACAAGTGTTGGGTATTTTAGCTTTAAAGAGCAAGGACTGTTATAAAGCAGATGTTTGAAGATTTTCATGAGTTGTTTAACTACTTGAATGAAGAAAGTATTTGCAAATGCATTAATACTTACTTATAATTAATGAGAAAGTATATATTGAATTAATAATAAAGTAATAAAATCGGTTATAGACTTAGTTAAATATATTTAATAGCGGAGGCTAATATGAGTAATAAAATAATTGTACCTTTTGATGATCAAGAAGGAGGTACTTACGAGTTAAACATTGATCTTATCAAAAGGTGAGATGTTAAATGCTATTGTAGGAATAGGTCGTACTAAGGAGCAATCCACCTTTGTAAGCAAAATTAATAAGGCTAAAAAGCCTGAGGAAATAGCACCTTTCCCTGGTAGAGAAGTTCGCGAAAACAAAATCAACTGTGGGAAAGGATTTGACTATGTTTATGGCACAAAACCTGCAAGTGATCAAGAAGATAAAAATCCATTTACCTCCGCCTTGCAAAAAATAAAGCCAAGTATAAGCGAAAGTGAAAAGTTGAGCTGGTTTAAGAGTGGAGTGGTAAAAGCAAAAACCCCAAAAGAGATGAACAAAGTTATAGATGAAGTAATAGGTGATGGAACAAGGCTAAATGCATGTAATGATGGGGAATGGAGTTTCTCAGAGTATGTAGTATTAGGTACACATTTTCATAAATTTGATAAGGTTGATCGTAAAAAGGTAATACGTAAATTAATGTTAAGCGGTGCAGAGTTTCATGATACTCTACTACAGAATAAACTGATAGATGAAATCTATAATGAGCTACAGCCAGAAGTTCAGCCACAGATAGATGAGAGACTAGAAGAACTAGAGAAAGCTGGCGAAAGTGCTGTGCAAGAAGGAGAATTAATAGATATCGAGATAGACAATACAACATCGTATATAGAATTTTCCGAAGATAGCAAAATAGAAGTAGCCAAAATACTGAGAGAGTTAGGAAGTAATATTTTAAAAATTGGCAATGATGCAGTTGAGGTTAAAAGTGAGAAGGGAGGTATAAGAAACTATATCGATATGTCAGATGGAAGTTCTGTTGTATTAGAATTTCCTACAAGCATTGGTGAGCTAAATATTATATTGTACCAGGACGTAAAAAATTGCAATCAAGTACAAATAAAAGTAGCGGATAAGGAACTATGGGCTGAATTACAACAAAGAGGGGAAGAAATTGGAAAAAATTGTCTTTTTGCTGGAGTAAAACTTAAAGAAGCAGTAGAAAAGGGAAGTTTTATAAGATGTGGAATATGGAATAGCAAGCAGCTTATGAAGGAGGTTGATAGCCCAAGTGAAAAATTGTCTTTATGGGTAGATAAAGTACGTGAAAATAGTAAAGAAACTTTTAGGGGGCTTTAATTCATTTATTTTAAGGTTCCAGAGTTTACCATTATATCTGGAGCCTTTGAGCTATAGTAGAAAATATTATATGTATGGTTCTTTGTATGAAAAAAAGTCTAGATTGTGAGGTAGGGCAAAAAGTAAAAAATTGGAGGTTAGAGCGAGGGTATACTCAGAAGGATTTAGCTGAGAAAATTGGTGTAAAGTACTGGGTAATACTGCAATATGAGAAAGGGAACCGTAAAATTCCAATTAAGAAGTTATATGACATAGCAGAAGCACTATCAGTGAATGTGAAAGGTCTAGTTTGTAGAGAAACACTACCAGATGAAAAAAGATATTTTGAAGATGAAGAAATATTAAATTTAGTAAAGGGTTATAAAGATAAAGAATTAAGCGAGGTATTTTATTTATTAACCAAATTTATTCGTTTGAGTGAGGAAAAAAGCAGAAAAGCGGTAAAAATAGAAGTAGCAAGGGGTTTGATGAAAGTAGGAGTTTCTGCTCATGTTATCTCTCGAACAACTAACTTATCTATTGGTGAGTATGAGGAGAACAAAATTCCGGTTCCATACAAAGTAGGGCAAAGGATAAAAGAGTGGAGATTGATACGAGGATATACACAAAAAGATTTAGCGAATAAAGTTGGCATAACAAATCAAGGAATATACGAGTATGAACAAGGGCGAGCTGCTGTCTCACTTGAAATGTTAGATGAAATAGCAAAGGTATTATCAATCAGTATCATAGATCTACTTCCCGAATCAGATGAGGATAGTGAAGCGGAAGAAAAGCTATCAAACTTGATAGAAGAATACAAAAAGATTGAGAGTCGGGAATTACGCGATATGCTAATCAAGTCTTTATTTAAAGGTATACATGTTTGTAGAGAAAAGGTCAGAGAGGAAAAGAAGATTGAAGTTGCAAGGAATTTAGTGAAAGAAGGAATTTCTGTTGATATTATCTTGCAAACGACAGGCTTATCAAATTATATGATTGAGAAATTTTTGTGATTTCATAAAAACTTAGCCAATAGTGGATTTTTTTGTGATAGAATATATGTTTGCTTCTGTAGGAAAAACAGCTTTTAGAGGACTTATCTATGATAATTCAGAGCATATTGAGCTACGAGCTAGGGAAAAAAATAGAAGGTTGTAGGATAGTACAAGGGTATACTCAGGCAAAATTAGCAAGCAAAATTGGTTTAACACATAAGGAAATACATAACTTTGAACTAGGGTGCAAGGCTATTACAATCAAAGAATCGTATATAATAGCAAGAGCATTGTCAGTCAATGTTGTAGATCTACTTCCAGGACCAACAGTACTAAGAGAAAACGGTTGGTACGAAGATGAGGATAAAGAAATAGTCTATCTAACAAAAATACATAGAGAAATTAAGGATCAGGAATTACGCAAGAAGCTGTATCCATGTATCCGTTCAGAGGTGTGGCAAGGATAAAAAACAATTGACATAATATATTAAAGTAGTAATAACACAAAATGTTGATAGTAAAGTAAGGCTAGATGCTTCAATTGTTGATCAGTATTGTAGAGTTATGTAAAAACTTAGAGCAGAAAGTAGCAAAGATTGAAGAAAAAAATAAAATCTTAGAAATAGAGAATGCTGAACTAAGAGAGAGACTCGGCTTAAACTCAAGGAATTCATCTTTACCAAGTTCAAAAGAGCTGTACAAAATAAAAAAAGACACACCAGAAGATAAGTCAGAGGGCGGCAGGAAGATAGGTGGTCAAGTTGGACATAAGGGGAATTGCCGAGCTAAAATGGAAGCAGATGAGGTGGTGAAGGTAGAGTTACCAAATAGATGCGAGTGTGGTGAAGAAATCGCAATATCGGAAAAACCATATGTCTATCAAAAAGTTGATTTACCAGAAATTAAGCCTTACGTAGTTGAGTATCAATTAGAACATGGTCGCTGTCGTAAATGCGGAAAAAGAAGGAGTAGCAAATTACCAGAAGGAGTTACACCGGATACCTTTGGTCCTAGAGTTAAGTCAGTAGTTGCATCACTAAGTGGGTTTTATAAGAATTCAAAGCGAGAAATAGCGAATATTATGAAAGACATCTTTAACATGAGTATAAGTGTTGGTAGTGTGTCCAATAGTGAAGCAAGGGTTTCGTCAAAATGTAAAGAAGCCTATGAACAAATAGAGGAAGAAATAAAAGCAAGCGAAATTTTGCATATTGATGAAACCAGTCACTACAACAAAGGCAAATTGGGATGGTGCTGGATGTTTGCCAACAATAAAGCAAGTCTTATGAAGTTAGCAGATACAAGAGGAATGAAATTTTTAAAGAATAGTGCATTTTGTGATTACAAAAACCTGGTAATTACTGACAGATATGCAGTTTACAACCACTTCAGTGATGAAAAACGACAAATTTGTTGGGCTCACTTATTGAGAAATTTCGAGAGGTTATCTCATAGTTGGAATAGTGAAGTAATGAGACTTGGCCATTGTTTAAAAGACGCAGCTAATGGATTGTTTGTATTAAAAAACGCTTTGTCAGAAAATGAAATTAGTATTTCAAAGTTCACTAAGCAAGCTAAAGAATTACGAAGATACATACAGTACTGCATGATAAAAATATCTTATATACTTGAAGCAAAAGGAGCTTCACGAACGGTAAAGGGTATTATAAAATCCGAGTCAATGATGTGGACATTTTTGGATGACCCAGAGAATATTCCATTAACGAATAACCATGTTGAGCGACAGATACGGCATTATGTTGTCTATCGTAAGAATTCATATTTTGCACAGTCAGAGCGAGGGAATAGATTTCTTGAGCGGATAATTTCGTTGTATCTGACTTGGAAACAAAAGGAATTAAACCCTTTTCAAAACCTGCTAGCTGTTGTTTCTTAAACCACACCTCTGAACGGATACAATAAACTTCTCCCATCATTGCTGTGTAACAAATCATATACAAAGCTATGGTCTACTTACAAGCAGTGCCTTCTGTTGATGAGATGCTTTTTTTTCTATCTTTAACTCATCCATACTACAGCTTGGCAAGCTTGAATAGCATAAGGAATCTTTTTGTTCTTGCGTTTGTTTTGCCAAGGCCTTATTTCTATAAAGTAGGGGTTGAAAATGATCATGGCCTCCATTTACCATATGTAAGACACTATTGTGACTATAATCTATCTTACCTGCTTTTGATCCTGAGCTATCTATTAACTGATGCAAGAACGGATCTTGTTGCTTATCAATAGTGTGCAATGGGTTACTTTCTGCAACATGCAATTTCACACCATACTTATCACAAAGTACTCTGCCCTCGATATCGGAACGTCCCCAAAATTCATTCTTTCCAATGCTATTGATATATTGGTTACACGTAATTCCACGATTTACGAACTCACCTTCAACCTCATCAAAGTCATTGCCAATTTTACTTATAAACCACTCTGGAGGATTGTCTTGCGCAAATCTCTTACACTCATTCCTTAACTGCTCTACAGTAACTTTGATTCCCTTCTGTTGTTCCAGACTTTGCCTGAATGAATCAAAAAAACAGCTTCCATTATTGATTGCGTGCCCTAAATAGAAGTCATCAGGTATGTTTGATTTTTGCTCTTTATCACCTTGTTTTTCTGCCTTTTCAATAATTTCTTCCTCTAAACCAAAAATCTTACTCCAGTTGTATTTACCTTCTAACCCCAATTTTTTACTTTCCTTTTCTGCTGCTTTAGCTAAGTCTGTTTTAGAAATATCCCCTTTTTCTTCATAGAACCTAGATAAAATTTTAAAGATATCTATCAGGTAAGTTTTTACGTCAAAATTCTTCTCCTTTTTCACAATATTAGACTCAATATTGCGTAAATCTTGTAATAACTTATGCCTTCTAGCAACTTCCTCCATAGAATCCTTTCTTAACTCTTCACGTTCTGTCCATTTGTTGTTAGACTCGCTTATTACTTCAGTATGCATTAATTTTCCAGACCTTTCAAAATATCCCTGTTCAATAGCATCGTAGACCCAGTAGTTACCAAGCTCGCAATCATTGCCTAACTCTTCTTCGCGACCTTTGAATTTTTCTAATATTTCCTCTCTATTACTCACTTCTACTATAATTTTGCTTTTATTCTGTATGTCAGGATACAGCCTAACGTCTACATTTCCCAAACTAGTATAGAAAGTTAATACTACATCGCTGCCTTCTGTAAGATCTGTGTAATTCCTTATGCCATCTTGGGTTATAATTTCCACCTCACTTTTGCCAATTTTTATTACACTCCTTCCATATCCTTTTTCTCCTTGAGGTATTCCTAAATTCCTTGTTCTATCTGTGATTTTTGCAACATCTATTATACTATCCTCTGAGTATTCTAAGTAAGATACACTGTTATCGATTTTTCCATCACACAGTTGACCACTGGTAGCATCCTTTGCAACTCTAAAAAATTCTTCAGCATAATTAATGTACTCTACATGAGCCTTGATTACATTAGCTTTATGATCTTTAAACTCTCGTTCTATTGTATCAATGACTTTTAAACTATCTGAGTTTTTTAACTTTGCTCCTCTCGATATTAATGCACACACTATATCACTGGCAATTCCATAGCTTCCTTCTAGCTGAGCAATTTTTTCTAGTACGTGATCTGCAAAGTAATAATCTTTGTCTTTAGCAAAATTTAATCTCATTCCAGAAGCTATAATCTCATTTACAACTTCCTGTAGTTCAATCATGCTTTTAGCTTTTACTACCTTACTCAAAAACTTATTTAGCTTAGCAAGTTGATTTGTTTGATACATCTCTGATAAGAGACTATCACATTTTTCACAATTATCTTGCTTATTACCTACAAAGTCAGTTGCTCCTGCTTTTAAGAGTAAAGCTTTTACATCAGGAAATTGACAAAACGGCCAAATTGAACTATCACCCTTAACATTTAAAACTATCTTTAAATCTTGGTTATTTTTATGTTTATCTAAAAATTTTTTCAGATCTTCAACACCTGGACCATAAGGATTATCCCAATCTTCATCAGAATCTGTAGCTTTAACCATTTTACGTAGTTGGTCTCTTAACTTTTTTTGGTTGTCAGTTAAAAAACACTCTATAATATTGTTGCTATCAATTGCAATTTGCAGTGGGGTTTTTCCATTGTTATTTTTTATGTTTAAATCAGCTCCTTTGCTTATGAGTAAATCCATAACCTTTCTGCTATAATCATTACAATTAGCAGCATAATAGTGTAAAGGTGTATTACCTTTTTTATCTTGTATATTTGGATCAGTTTTTGCATCTAAGAGATACTTTAGACCTTCATACTCACTGGAATAAATAGCAGTATCATGCAAAAGTGTTTTACCTTTATTATCCTTCATATTTAGATCAGCACCAGCTTTGAGAAGAGGATGAATGGCTTCATCGTGTGCGACAAACACATTCAATACTGTTGTTCCTAGATGCCCTCTTTTTAGATTAAGAACGTACTTCAGGTCTTTATTTTTCTCGTTACTTTCTAAAAACTGCTTAAGATTTGAAAATGAGTCATAATTCCCCATATTAAAATCTTTTATAATACTATTGAGTAATTTTTGATTTAACTTTTTTTGACTCTTTTCCAGTTTTAAGTTAGGTGCATGAATAAGCCACTCATCTATTAAATCCTCTAAGTATTTTTTATCATCTATCAAACTTCTATCAGCCCAAAATAAATCTCGCTTAATGAATTCATAATAACTATCTACTGGTAATTCAGTTGCTTCTGTTTTTGGGCTACCTATTTCTGAACACTCTTGTCCAGCACTTAGGTCACACTTCAGTTTTTGCTCATCAGTGTGTTTGCTTTGTTCACTGATAGGTCCTGCAATATATTTTACTGACCCTGTACCCATATTACCTGCTAGCTCTAGATATAGAATATATTATATAGAATGTGTAGTATGTGTCAAGCTAATTTCAACATAATCTTTTTACTACTCATATTTTTGTTAAGTTTTTATGGTGAGTACTGCTAGGTTAAAAGTTGTTTATTACTGGAAGTTTTAGCCAATTTTACTATAGATCAACAAAATTGAGAACACCAGCTATATTTAATATATAGGAATATGATGCTTTAAAGGAGTACGGAAACTGCTGAAGTTTTTACAGCAAACCTGTATGGAGCAACTTCAGCAGAATAAACAAATACATGCCAATATTAGTAGAGAATGATTTATAAGTCAACTAACTTTTTCAAAAAATACTTTAGTAAAAGTACCATGCTAGCTAGTGTTATAAAGAATTGAATTATTGACTCTTCATAAGATTGCAAAAAAGGTCGTATATTTGTGAGAACAAGCCGCGTAAAAATAAGGTTATAAAAATAGAGGATTTAAATTATTTTCATAAGCTTGGGCAAAACAGTTCGTATGTAGATATCGATGAAATCCGCTAATATAGCTAGTTTTAGCGTATAGCAAAATCACTATATTAAAAAGTTCGTATGTATCGTTTGGTAGTCCAATCCATACCAAAAAAACTTGTTCTCACCGCACTTGGTTTTGAGCGCTGAAAATGGTTGATTTACTTGAGATATTAATAATATAGTTTACTGAATTAATAGTAATTCATTTGAGAATAAAAAGAAAAATTTATGATAATTTTACATTTCAAATCGATATTGTTCTTTTTATAAAAAATATTCCTATACTGCGCAAGGTCAAGTTTTAACCACATCAATTTTTCTTTCAAATTAAATCTTATCTTTTACAATGGGTCTTACGTTTAAATTATTTGATACCCAAAATTAAGGAAGCCATTTTAAACGGCACACAACCTCAGCATCTAAAACTAGCTGATTTGAAGGAAATATCACTCTCATGAGAGGAGCAAATGAAGGTGCTTTACGGACAAGAGTCTTAATAATAGTCTTCTATATTATTGTTAATAAACACCACCATAAAATATCTTACTATTACCCACAAATAAAAACATAGTATTGTATTTACTCAAATAATTTAATTTTATTAACCTGAAAACTTATTGGATTAAAATTATTAAACTAAGAGTTATAATTTTAGCAACTAAAAGCTGTAAATTGCACCATATAAACAGTTATTTCAAGCAAAAGTTATGCCATTAAGAGCTACGCAACAAACATTTATATTTGTGGGTAATAGTAAGATAAAATATGCAGAAACAACCTAGAAGACCGATTACAACCAATGCGTAAATATAGAGTAAAGAAAACTTCATCCACCTATTAACTTCTACCTACTACCTCTACTATTGCTATGGTTATAAACTCTACTCACTCCATCAATTTTATCTAATGCAGACTGCGGGTTACCAAAATCAATTGATATCACTCTTTCTCCGCCTAATTGTAATGCTCCTCCACCTCCACGCTGTGGGTATTGGAGTCCTAAAAATTGTAATAGTAATGGATCAATTTCATGTTGAATTCCTGGATGATCTTGAATCAGTCTACCCCTAGGAGAAGATAGAGGATCATTTTGGAATAATTGTGAAATATTTCTTCTCCGATTTTTAAAGTATTGTTCATTTCTTTGAGATTGTCTAGTGTCATTTCCAATGCCTACACTAAGAAGACCACGTATATAACCTATAATACCCTCACCTTTCTCTCCAAAGTTATTATTTCCCTGTAAAGCTTGATCAATAGCTTGGTTAATATCCCTAGCATTTTCGTATACCCATATGCCACAATTATGGCCATCTGTTTGCTGATGAACGGAAACATTATGGACATTATCATCGTTAATATCACATTCTCTTAAAGCTCCTCGAATATTATTGTCAATACCACTATCTGGACCAAGTGAATCAGCATAATACCCATAATAATTTCCATTTTGGTGTACAATAACTAATGTAACCCAATGACGATTACCTACATTAATAATAGCAATTAATCTATCTTTTTCACCCGAATCTACTTTTTGTTTAAAGTTAGCTATGTGACTACTTAATAAGCCCCTACCTGTTGGATCATTTTGATTTCCATCGACTCCTACTGAAGTTATTGTAAAATCATGACGATTATTAGTTGGATTAGATCGATCATCATAGAAAGTATATTGTTGTGCAGCGAAAAACATGTCATGAGTTTGTAGCCAATAACGATAATTTTGATTATCTGTTGCAAAGTCTAGTGCAAGTAGATCATGCACATCTTCTATCTCACGAGCGTTGTTTCTACGAAGGATAGCATTTATTTGTTGTAATATTCCTTGTGCTGTAGGAGTACCACCTCCCCTTATTCTTGACTTTAATGTTTCTATTACCTGTGCTCTAGTACCTTGCAAGTAACTAAACGGAACATGTAGATTGTCGCCTATATCAAGCAAAAAAATCGAATTTTGTCCTGGTGCTTTTTCTTCGTAAAAACGCCTAAAGTTTTCACGAGTCTGATCTGATAATAGACCTTCTGGTGGATTCTCATCAATAACACTTTCAGGTCCCACTAATCCTCCTGGTCTTGAACCGCGAACATGACGATCAAGCTTGTGTACATACTCTTCTCTTCCTATCCCTTCTGGGAAAAGTATAAGATTACCTGCTTCGCGTGCATCTCTATTAAACACAATAGGAAACAAAACCACCTCATTTCCAGAAGTAATAGGTATAAATCCTCTGTGTTGTTTCTTAAGTCTTCCGATTTCTTGTCTCGCATCATTTTGCTGTTGTCCTACTTCTTCTGCATTATTAGCAAGTCTTAACACATATCCAATTGGGTGAGTATCTAGGTCATTCTCTCTAGGTTGTCTTAATAATAAAAGATCTAATCTCTGTTCTGTAATTCTTGTGAGTATTACCCTTTCTCCTTCTTCTTCCTGCCCCCTTTTTAAACTATATGTTTGACCAACTTTATACATAGCAAGCACTTTATAAGGATTATCACTAGCATAAAATGTACCATGTAGTATAGAACGGAACTTATCCTCACTATTAACATTTATTGTATCCACAAGTGGCATCAATGCTCCAGAGATCTCTTGAAATAATCCTCTATGCTGAGCTATATTTTTCCAGCCATCATTCACAACTTGATTTAAAGTATTATGTACATTTTCAGTATTGGGCACTTGTACAAGATCACCAGCAAGAAAATTATTTGCATTATTATTTTGGTAATCGTGATATAAACCAAGGTCATTTGGTAGATCAATATCTAGTTCAAGTTGATTATTAAGTGTGCATGAAACTTCCCACACATGAACATCATTTCCATTAACATTAAGAGTCTGTAAATTGATGGCTCCTTGTTGTTGCGCATCGTGAGCTCTAATATGAAGTATAACTATATCAGAACCTTCAGCATGAAAGACCATAGTTAAACATCTTAAACCCTCATCACCATGTCTAAATATGTACTTTGTTATAGGTGCTTCGTCTTCCTCTTCTAGTTCTAAAGGGTGCCTATCAAAAGCACTACTTCCAAAAGCAAAGCCAGTTATGCAATCAAATATTCTATTATAATTCTCTGCATTTCTTGGTATTTCAGCAGGAAGATGGTGAAGCAAGAAATCTCTAACATTTTCTCTAATGCCTTCATTCTCCAAACACTCAAATAATCTTTGTACTAAAGGAAATCTATCCTGTTGAAGTTCTACTGTATCAACACTAAAAGGATCTAGATCTAAATTAAAATTTAATCCAACACAGACAGTATTTCTTGATTCAGTATGGATAGGTATAAATGAAGAAGTGTGTAACCTTCCAGCGTAGCCTATGGCACAGTTTAATGTAACATCTGACGGTGTGTCAAATATAGCAAGATTAATAACAATAGGAATATTTTCTCTTTCTGCTTGATGACGTACAAGAAATGCAACATGTGTGTTTCTAGGAGATAAATCAAGATCGATGCCTATTGTGTAGCGATGACTAAAATTTGCTAAGAAACCTAATAAAAACCCGTGACCCTCAAATCTTTGATTGCGATTTTCAATATTATTTTCCAGTACTTGTCTGTAATTATTATAGATGTCAGTTATGTATGGCAAAATTTCTCTGCGTATTCTATCTCTTACATCTTGTCTTCTATCACTCGCTAGCATTTCCATAAAATTATCAATTCCTTGTTGACCCTGTGCTACTTGCGCAAAATTGACCAACCTACCAAGTTGTCTACGCTGATTTTGATTGAGTTGTCTTCCTTCTATTTCCTTAATTGTTAGTCTGTGATCTCCTAAGAGCCGTCTAATAAGATTGATTTCAGATGCTGAATATTTGGCAAATTTATCCCTACCTTGACGATCTTTTTCACGAATTACCTCGAATACCGTTGCAATTGCCTCTCCCTGACTCTTGCCCTTTCCGTGCATGCATACTTTGTATTGCTCAAAATTTAGGTCTTCTTCCCTTAAATTTGGATTTTGCCGTCTAATCTCTTGTACTAGAGCATTTCTCTCCCTTGTACTGAACCTCAACCCATCACTATTAGGACGATCAGAAATACTGTAGCATCTGACAACTTGCTGTCCGTCACGATAAACAGCAACTTTTAGGTTTGCCGTATTTCGATTTTCACCATTACGTGGATTAACACCATGGTTATCAAAACGAAAATAGACTCTCTCATTTGCATTTAAGATATTAGCATCATGTGCAGTAGAAAACATACTAAAAAAGAATACAGGAAGGAAACGACCTGCACTTACATGATACAAGAAAGATGGACATTGATCTAAAAAAGATTCAAATCCTTGTCTGAATCCTTCAAGATCTCCATCCACCAAACTCCTAATAAGTCCATCACCATTACTCATACAAAATACCCCTTATTTACTACGACCAGAAACACCAAGAGTTCATAAGTGGATTACTTATTACCACTAAGCGTAAAGACGCTTTTTTTCTTATAAGAAGAAACACCACTTACACTAGGAGTTCCAAGCTCAGACTGCGGACTATCATCAACTGGCAAAGTTGTTTTCTTACTACCATGAGCTTTAGATCGTGATCGCAAATTACTGCAAGGACCATCACCTACAGGACCAGGTGGTAAAATTGTTTTCTCTAACTCAGAGAATAATTCTTCTGCAAACAGACCGTAATCTACATTTACTCTTTTACCTTCCCTACCGCATAATCTAAGGTCTCTTATTATTAGTTTTTTAAAGAGCTCAAACTTTTCAGGAAAGCAATCTTTGGCAAATGACATCATATCTAATATTTCTTTTTTCTCTATTTCTTTTTCTTCATCAGTCTTATAAATGTCTTCTCGTCTCCAATTGACTATTAACTCTGCAAATACACCACTTGTAGGAACTGTATAATTAGAAGTATTAACAGCAGCTTTTCTGTATTGATACAAGCTACCACATTCCCAAAATTCCATAATAAGAGATCTAGCTTGAACATTTGATTCAGGATTTTTCAACATCACATCTGAAAGAGAGGAAAGAAAAAGCTCATAGTCTCGCTGTGAGAATATTTTGTCCGAACAGTCTCCTCTTGCTGAAACTTCTTTATAACACCAGCACTGTACCAAATCATGAACCGTATCAAAAAAACATGACTCTATTAATTCAGCAAAAAGGGAATATACTCCTTTATCTTTCTGTGATAATTTCTGTAAAAGAGTATCTTTATCGACTATCTTATTTACACAAAAATCTAAAATAGGGGCGTCTTTCTCAACAGATTGAACGCGAGAAAGAGCAAGAATAGCTTCTGTGAGCTTCTTTTCCTTATCTTCTTCTTTTAAATGATTATAAAAATACTCTACCCCTTCACTCCACTTAAGTTTTACAGCACTGTCAAAACCTTCTACTGCATCATACTTCTTTAATTCCCCAGATTCTCTATCGATCCAGAAATCAAATACAGGACCTTTCCTCTTTATGCTATCTAGTAACGAGTTTCGTACGTATTTGCCAAATTCAGTTTCAGTTTTACCATCAAATGCACCAGGAGGAAACTTGTTCCTATAAGATTCAAATCTTTTTTGAAAGAGAGGATGAATTTTATCCACTACACAGTAACTACAAGCCATCTCATATTTGCGAAGTGGATTATCTATTCCACCTATTTTTTCTTCAGTAAACCTTTGACCTAAAGCAGCATTATCCAACCTTACACCTGACCAGCAACCTTCATCTTGAAATACATTGTGCAAAAACTTCAACTTATCACCCTTAAAGTATTTTATGTGCTCCATAAAGTTATCTTGAAGGACTCCCACCCATCTCTTGATAGCTGACTTCCTCCCGGCAACAACTGCTGGATCTGGATGTTTAATAGCTTCCTGTAATTTTTTGGACATCGTAGCCCGAAGCTCTTTCTGTGTTGGCATTATCCCCCCTATTAAGTATTAACAGTGTCATGTAAAAAAGGCATTATACAGAAATTAGAATGGATTGCAATATTAAAATTACCAGAATAGAGGGTTTAATAAAAAAACGTTATGGCTAAAACTTCTTTTCTTGAATTTTCTCAATATAATCAACAGAAAGACCAGTAGTTTGAGTTATAATGTCAATAGAAACTCCTGCTTTAAGTAGATTCTTTGCAACCTCAATTTTCTCTGCTTTTCTGCCTTTTTCATGGCCGATTTGGATGCCTTCTTGTCTACCTTTTTGAGTGGCATCATCGAGTTTTTGAGCGAGGACAGCCTGTTCATCACGAATACGCTTTATCTCTTGTTCATAGGCTATAAATTCTTTTTCTGACCAGTTGAACCTATTTAATTCTTCATACGCTCTTTTAATTATTAGATCACTTCCTATTATTCTCTCTAGCTCTTCTTCACTAGTTTCATCTGCATATCTAAAGAAGTAGACCCATTTTTCAACTATACTTGAAAGCTGATCTTCTTTTGTTTTTGGAAATTTAGGCAACTCAATAAATATAAAGTAAAAATCTTTTAGATCACGTTCATTAGTATCTTCATCGCGAATAGTATGCTTTGATTTGTACTCAGACTTATCAGGAAATAAAATACAATCTGCTATAGCAATAAAGATAATTTCCTTAAGGTCCTGGTATTGATCACCTTTATCGGCTTGTCTTGAATAGGCTTTAGCAGCATAGTATTGGGCACGTTTCTCGAAGCCTTTGGTTTTAGCGACCTGCATTTCAATAATCCATTGCATCCCCGTGGAATCTCTACATAATACATCAACAATGCTTTGCTTTTTAGAGGCAATATCAGGGTCTTGAATAGTACTTAAAAACTCTATATCCTTTATTTCATTTTTGCCAGTAAAACCCAGAATATCATTGAGAAAGTGAATGAGGATGTCTTTATTCTTTTCAGTGCCAAAGATACGGCGAAATGCGACATCATTCTTGGGATCCAGAAACTTCGAGAGAGCCATAGCAAGAGTACCTAAAAAGCATTAATAATTATACACAATTCTGAAGAAATATTCAACTAAAATGCAAACATAGAAGTTTTTGTATATCTTTGTTTGGTAGTATTAACATGTATAATATTTATGGCAAACATCTCAATAAGGTATCAGATAGCACAAAAAGTAAGGAACTGGAGGTTAAAGCGAGGATATACTCAAAAAGATTTAGCGAAGAAAGTCAGTGTAACGTATCAAGTAGTACTACAATATGAAAAAGGAACACGTAAAATTTCGATTGAAAAGTTGTATGCTATAGCAGAGATATTGTCGATTGGTATTGTAGACCTAATTCCTGTATCAAATGAAAAAATCTGTCTTGAAGATGAGGGAGAAGAAATACTAAATCTAGTAAGAGAATATAAAAAGATTAATGATCAGGAATTACGTAGAATGTTTTGTTTACTAACCAAATTTGTTCAAGTTAGTGAGAAAAATAGTAAAAAAACGGAGAGAATAAAAATTGCAAAAGGTCTTATTAAAGCAGGAGTTTCTGTTGATACTGTTTCAAAAACAATTGGTCTGTCTGCTGATGAATGTGTTGAAGAAAAAACGGGTTCTATCTACTACCAAATAGGAAAAAAGATAAAGGAGTGGAGGGCAGTACGGGAGTATACTCAAAAGGATTTGGCTGAGAAAATGGATACAACACGTGATGAAATAAGCAACTATGAGCAAGGACGTGTGGCCATTCCACTGGAAAAATTATATGCAATAGCAGAAACATTATCAATTAGCATTACAGATCTGCTCATAGAGGAAGATGAGATAGTAGAAAGTGAGCTACCTGATTTAATAAAAGAATACAAAAAAATTGAGAGTCAAGAATTACGCTATGCGCTAATAAAATCTCTGTTTGAAAGCATACAAATTTGTGAGGAGAAAATTAGAGAAGAAGAAAGAATCAAAATTGCAAAAGATTTAGTAAAAGAAGGAATTTCTGTTGATATTATTTTGCAAGCGGTAGGCATCTCTTTGAACGAAATTCAACAAATTTAAAATAAAAAATCATTATATATTAATATTTTTACTTCTTAATGAAAAAATAAGTAAAAAAGATTGAAAAATTGATTTGACTTCACTCGAAAGCTATGGCTCTATGCCAATGCTGATAAAAAAACAGCAGTAAATATTTAAAAAAAGTTTGTTGTTAGTGAAGGGTAAATTATATGAATAAAAGTAAAGAAGAAATCGAATTCAGAATATTAGAAAGCAAAGGCAAAGCACTACTTGATCGTGAAATAATGGAAACGTTTTTAAGTGCAGTACATGAAAGACCACAAGCTCAAGAAATTGCTAAAAATCTGGTGAACACTTATACGGGAGTAGGAAGGATTTTAGGCCGAGAAATGGATGACCTGAAAGTTATAGAAGGAGTAACTGATTCTGCAGTAGCAATGATTATGTGTGTTAAGGAAACACTAGAAAGGGTACTGAAAGAAAAGCTTAAGAGTGAGCCAATAATGGACTTACAAGGGCTAGTAGAGTACTTAAACGTAAGTATAGGTCATGCAGAGAGGGAATGTGTAAAAATACTGTACTTGAATAAAAGGCGTCAACTAATTGGAGAAGAATCCTATATTGGTGAAATGGAAAAAGCACCAGTATACATAAAGGAAATTATAAGAAAAGCATTAATAAAGAATGCAACATTAGTAATAATGTCACACAACCATCCTGGGGGACGCTTAGAACCATCAGAAGAAGATCAAGAAGTAACGAAGAGCTTAGCAGCAGCATGTAGTACTGTAAGCGTTAGGTTATTTGATCACATTATCATCACAAGTGGTGGCTATTTTAGCTTTAGAGAAAACGGATTGTTATAGCAGAAAGTATTTGCAAATCTACTCACTATAATTTATAATAAGTAATACAGTGTATAATAACTATACACTTAGAAAGTATATTTAATAGCGGAGGCTAATATGAATAATAAAATAATTGTACCTTTTAGTGATAAAGAGGGGGGTGTTTACGAGTTAAACGTTGATCTTGATAGATTATCAAAAGGTGAGATGTTAAATGCTATTGTAGGAATTGGTCGTACTAAGGAGCAATCCACCTTTGTAAGCAAAATTAATAATGCTAAAAAGCTTGGAGATAAAGAAGTAGTACCTTTCCCTTGTAGAGAAGTTCGCGAAAACCAAATCAACTATGGGAAAGGATTTGACTATATTTATGGCACAAAACCTTTGAGTAATCAAGCAGATTATCCAGAAGGGTTAAATCCATTTGCTTCAGCTTTGCAAAAAATAAAGCCAAGTATAAGCGAAAGCGAAAAGTTGAGCTGGTTTAAAAGTGAAGTGGTAGAGGCAAAAAACGTAAATGAATTGCACAAAACTATAGACCAAGTACTAGCCTCTGGAGCAAGAATAAATGCATATAACGATGGGGAATGGAGCATTGCAGAGTATGTAGTATTGGGTACACATTTTCATAAATTTGATAAGACTGATCGAAAAAAGATAATGCGTAAATTAATGCTAAGTGGTGCAGATTTTCATGATACTTTATTGCAGAATAAACTAATAGGTGAAATCTATAATGAGCTACAGCCAGAAGTTCAGCCACAGATAGATGAGAGACTAGAAGAACTAGAGAAAGCTGGCGAAAATGCTATGCAAGAAGGAGAATTAATAGATGTTGAGATAGATAATACAACATCGTATATAGAATTTTCTGGGGATAGCAAGGTAGAGGTAGCCAAAATACTGAGAGAGTTAGGAATTAATATTTTAAAAATTGGCAATGATGCAGTTGAGGTTAAAAGTGAGAAGGGAGGTATAAGAAACTATATCGATATGTCAGATGAAAGCTCTATTATATTAGAGTTTCCTACAAGCATTGGTAAGCTAAATATTATATTGTACCACGATGTAAAAAAATATGATCAAGTACAAGTCAGAGTAGAAAACAAGGAAATGTGGGCTGAGTTACAAAAAAGAGGCGAAGAAATTGGAAAAAATTGCCTCTTTGGGGGAGTGAAGCTTAAGGAAGTGGTAGAAAGAGGTAATTTCACTAGATGTGGCATATGGAATGAAAAGTATGCTATAAAAGAGATTAGCAATGATGAAGTATTGTCTTCATGGGTAAATAGGGTATGTGGAGGTAGTAAAGAAACCTTTAGGGAACTTTAATGCGTCTACAGCAAACTTTAAGGTTCCAGAGGTTTTTTCTACCGTTATATCTGGAGCCTTTGAGCTATAGTAGAAAATATTATATGTATGGTTCTTTGCGTGGAAAAAATTCTAGACTATGAAGTAGGGGAAAAAGTGAAAAGTTGGAGGTTAGAGAGGGGGTATACTCAGAAAGATTTAGCTGAGAAAATTGGTGTAAAATACTGGGTAATACTGCAATATGAGAAAGGGAATCGTAGAATTTCAATTGAAAGGTTATATGCTATAGCTGAGGCACTATCAATCAGTATTACCGATCTTATTCCTGTATCAAATGAAAAAATCTGTCTTGAAGATGAGGAAGAAGAAATATTAAATCTAGTAAGAGAATATAAAAAGATTAATGATCAGGAGTTACGTAAGATGTTTTGTTTATTAACCCAATTTGTCCAAGTTAGTGAAAAAAGTAGTAGGAAAGCAGAGAAAGTAAAAATTGCAAAGGGTTTGGTTGAAGCAGGAGTTTCTGTTGATGTTATTGCAAAAACAATCAGTCTCTCTGCTGATGAATGTGTTGAAGAAAAAGTTGGTTCTATTTACTGCCAAATAGGAAGGAAGATAAAAGAATGGAGGCTAGTAAAAGAGTATACTCAAAAAGATTTAGGAAAGAAAATGAATACAACCCGTCACGAAATAAGCAACTATGAACAAGGACGTGTAGCTACTCCACTGGGAAAATTATATGTAATAGCAGAAACATTATCGATTAATATTACAGATCTGCTAATAGAGGAAGGTAGTAAAGTAGAAAATGAACTACCGAATTTAATTGAAGAATACAAAAAGATTGAAAGTCAAGAACTACGTAATGCACTAATAAAATCTTTGTTTGAAGGCATACGGATTTGTGAAGAAAAAGTAAGAAAAGCGGAAAGGATCAAAGTTGCAAAGGATTTAGTAAAAGGGGGAATTTCTATTGATATTATTTTGCAAATAGTTGGTTTATCCGCTGATCAAATTGCATGAAAATTTATTTCTAAGTAAGGTATATATGTTTGTTTCTGTAAGAGATGTTAGTTCTATACACTACAAAATAGGGCAAAAAATAGAAGATTGTAGATTAATGCAAAGGTGTACTCAAGCAGAGTTAGCAAGTAAAATCGGATTAGCATATAAAGAAGTAACCAATTATGAAAATGGGTATATTCCTATTCCGATTGAAGTACTATATGTAATAGCAAGAGTACTGTCAGTTAATGTTG
>NZ_CAMXBW010000001.1:0-99973 GCF_947179575.1 Wolbachia endosymbiont (group B) of Erebia ligea | reverse complement strand
AAAAGGTCGTATATTTGTGAGAACAAGCCGCGTAAAAATAAGGTTATAAAAATAGAGGATTTAAATTATTTTCATAAGCTTGGGCAAAACAGTTCGTATGTAGATATCGATGAAATCCGCTAATATAGCTAGTTTTAGCGTATAGCAAAATCACTATATTAAAAAGTTCGTATGTATCGTTTGGTAGTCCAATCCATACCAAAAAAACTTGTTCTCACCGCACTTGGTTTTGAGCGCTGAAAATGGTTGATTTACTTGAGATATTAATAATATAGTTTACTGAATTAATAGTAATTCATTTGAGAATAAAAAGAAAAATTTATGATAATTTTACATTTCAAATCGATATTGTTCTTTTTATAAAAAATATTCCTATACTGCGCAAGGTCAAGTTTTAACCACATCAATTTTTCTTTCAAATTAAATCTTATCTTTTACAATGGGTCTTACGTTTAAATTATTTGATACCCAAAATTAAGGAAGCCATTTTAAACGGCACACAACCTCAGCATCTAAAACTAGCTGATTTGAAGGAAATATCACTCTCATGAGAGGAGCAAATGAAGGTGCTTTACGGACAAGAGTCTTAATAATAGTCTTCTATATTATTGTTAATAAACACCACCATAAAATATCTTACTATTACCCACAAATAAAAACATAGTATTGTATTTACTCAAATAATTTAATTTTATTAACCTGAAAACTTATTGGATTAAAATTATTAAACTAAGAGTTATAATTTTAGCAACTAAAAGCTGTAAATTGCACCATATAAACAGTTATTTCAAGCAAAAGTTATGCCATTAAGAGCTACGCAACAAACATTTATATTTGTGGGTAATAGTAAGATAAAATATGCAGAAACAACCTAGAAGACCGATTACAACCAATGCGTAAATATAGAGTAAAGAAAACTTCATCCACCTATTAACTTCTACCTACTACCTCTACTATTGCTATGGTTATAAACTCTACTCACTCCATCAATTTTATCTAATGCAGACTGCGGGTTACCAAAATCAATTGATATCACTCTTTCTCCGCCTAATTGTAATGCTCCTCCACCTCCACGCTGTGGGTATTGGAGTCCTAAAAATTGTAATAGTAATGGATCAATTTCATGTTGAATTCCTGGATGATCTTGAATCAGTCTACCCCTAGGAGAAGATAGAGGATCATTTTGGAATAATTGTGAAATATTTCTTCTCCGATTTTTAAAGTATTGTTCATTTCTTTGAGATTGTCTAGTGTCATTTCCAATGCCTACACTAAGAAGACCACGTATATAACCTATAATACCCTCACCTTTCTCTCCAAAGTTATTATTTCCCTGTAAAGCTTGATCAATAGCTTGGTTAATATCCCTAGCATTTTCGTATACCCATATGCCACAATTATGGCCATCTGTTTGCTGATGAACGGAAACATTATGGACATTATCATCGTTAATATCACATTCTCTTAAAGCTCCTCGAATATTATTGTCAATACCACTATCTGGACCAAGTGAATCAGCATAATACCCATAATAATTTCCATTTTGGTGTACAATAACTAATGTAACCCAATGACGATTACCTACATTAATAATAGCAATTAATCTATCTTTTTCACCCGAATCTACTTTTTGTTTAAAGTTAGCTATGTGACTACTTAATAAGCCCCTACCTGTTGGATCATTTTGATTTCCATCGACTCCTACTGAAGTTATTGTAAAATCATGACGATTATTAGTTGGATTAGATCGATCATCATAGAAAGTATATTGTTGTGCAGCGAAAAACATGTCATGAGTTTGTAGCCAATAACGATAATTTTGATTATCTGTTGCAAAGTCTAGTGCAAGTAGATCATGCACATCTTCTATCTCACGAGCGTTGTTTCTACGAAGGATAGCATTTATTTGTTGTAATATTCCTTGTGCTGTAGGAGTACCACCTCCCCTTATTCTTGACTTTAATGTTTCTATTACCTGTGCTCTAGTACCTTGCAAGTAACTAAACGGAACATGTAGATTGTCGCCTATATCAAGCAAAAAAATCGAATTTTGTCCTGGTGCTTTTTCTTCGTAAAAACGCCTAAAGTTTTCACGAGTCTGATCTGATAATAGACCTTCTGGTGGATTCTCATCAATAACACTTTCAGGTCCCACTAATCCTCCTGGTCTTGAACCGCGAACATGACGATCAAGCTTGTGTACATACTCTTCTCTTCCTATCCCTTCTGGGAAAAGTATAAGATTACCTGCTTCGCGTGCATCTCTATTAAACACAATAGGAAACAAAACCACCTCATTTCCAGAAGTAATAGGTATAAATCCTCTGTGTTGTTTCTTAAGTCTTCCGATTTCTTGTCTCGCATCATTTTGCTGTTGTCCTACTTCTTCTGCATTATTAGCAAGTCTTAACACATATCCAATTGGGTGAGTATCTAGGTCATTCTCTCTAGGTTGTCTTAATAATAAAAGATCTAATCTCTGTTCTGTAATTCTTGTGAGTATTACCCTTTCTCCTTCTTCTTCCTGCCCCCTTTTTAAACTATATGTTTGACCAACTTTATACATAGCAAGCACTTTATAAGGATTATCACTAGCATAAAATGTACCATGTAGTATAGAACGGAACTTATCCTCACTATTAACATTTATTGTATCCACAAGTGGCATCAATGCTCCAGAGATCTCTTGAAATAATCCTCTATGCTGAGCTATATTTTTCCAGCCATCATTCACAACTTGATTTAAAGTATTATGTACATTTTCAGTATTGGGCACTTGTACAAGATCACCAGCAAGAAAATTATTTGCATTATTATTTTGGTAATCGTGATATAAACCAAGGTCATTTGGTAGATCAATATCTAGTTCAAGTTGATTATTAAGTGTGCATGAAACTTCCCACACATGAACATCATTTCCATTAACATTAAGAGTCTGTAAATTGATGGCTCCTTGTTGTTGCGCATCGTGAGCTCTAATATGAAGTATAACTATATCAGAACCTTCAGCATGAAAGACCATAGTTAAACATCTTAAACCCTCATCACCATGTCTAAATATGTACTTTGTTATAGGTGCTTCGTCTTCCTCTTCTAGTTCTAAAGGGTGCCTATCAAAAGCACTACTTCCAAAAGCAAAGCCAGTTATGCAATCAAATATTCTATTATAATTCTCTGCATTTCTTGGTATTTCAGCAGGAAGATGGTGAAGCAAGAAATCTCTAACATTTTCTCTAATGCCTTCATTCTCCAAACACTCAAATAATCTTTGTACTAAAGGAAATCTATCCTGTTGAAGTTCTACTGTATCAACACTAAAAGGATCTAGATCTAAATTAAAATTTAATCCAACACAGACAGTATTTCTTGATTCAGTATGGATAGGTATAAATGAAGAAGTGTGTAACCTTCCAGCGTAGCCTATGGCACAGTTTAATGTAACATCTGACGGTGTGTCAAATATAGCAAGATTAATAACAATAGGAATATTTTCTCTTTCTGCTTGATGACGTACAAGAAATGCAACATGTGTGTTTCTAGGAGATAAATCAAGATCGATGCCTATTGTGTAGCGATGACTAAAATTTGCTAAGAAACCTAATAAAAACCCGTGACCCTCAAATCTTTGATTGCGATTTTCAATATTATTTTCCAGTACTTGTCTGTAATTATTATAGATGTCAGTTATGTATGGCAAAATTTCTCTGCGTATTCTATCTCTTACATCTTGTCTTCTATCACTCGCTAGCATTTCCATAAAATTATCAATTCCTTGTTGACCCTGTGCTACTTGCGCAAAATTGACCAACCTACCAAGTTGTCTACGCTGATTTTGATTGAGTTGTCTTCCTTCTATTTCCTTAATTGTTAGTCTGTGATCTCCTAAGAGCCGTCTAATAAGATTGATTTCAGATGCTGAATATTTGGCAAATTTATCCCTACCTTGACGATCTTTTTCACGAATTACCTCGAATACCGTTGCAATTGCCTCTCCCTGACTCTTGCCCTTTCCGTGCATGCATACTTTGTATTGCTCAAAATTTAGGTCTTCTTCCCTTAAATTTGGATTTTGCCGTCTAATCTCTTGTACTAGAGCATTTCTCTCCCTTGTACTGAACCTCAACCCATCACTATTAGGACGATCAGAAATACTGTAGCATCTGACAACTTGCTGTCCGTCACGATAAACAGCAACTTTTAGGTTTGCCGTATTTCGATTTTCACCATTACGTGGATTAACACCATGGTTATCAAAACGAAAATAGACTCTCTCATTTGCATTTAAGATATTAGCATCATGTGCAGTAGAAAACATACTAAAAAAGAATACAGGAAGGAAACGACCTGCACTTACATGATACAAGAAAGATGGACATTGATCTAAAAAAGATTCAAATCCTTGTCTGAATCCTTCAAGATCTCCATCCACCAAACTCCTAATAAGTCCATCACCATTACTCATACAAAATACCCCTTATTTACTACGACCAGAAACACCAAGAGTTCATAAGTGGATTACTTATTACCACTAAGCGTAAAGACGCTTTTTTTCTTATAAGAAGAAACACCACTTACACTAGGAGTTCCAAGCTCAGACTGCGGACTATCATCAACTGGCAAAGTTGTTTTCTTACTACCATGAGCTTTAGATCGTGATCGCAAATTACTGCAAGGACCATCACCTACAGGACCAGGTGGTAAAATTGTTTTCTCTAACTCAGAGAATAATTCTTCTGCAAACAGACCGTAATCTACATTTACTCTTTTACCTTCCCTACCGCATAATCTAAGGTCTCTTATTATTAGTTTTTTAAAGAGCTCAAACTTTTCAGGAAAGCAATCTTTGGCAAATGACATCATATCTAATATTTCTTTTTTCTCTATTTCTTTTTCTTCATCAGTCTTATAAATGTCTTCTCGTCTCCAATTGACTATTAACTCTGCAAATACACCACTTGTAGGAACTGTATAATTAGAAGTATTAACAGCAGCTTTTCTGTATTGATACAAGCTACCACATTCCCAAAATTCCATAATAAGAGATCTAGCTTGAACATTTGATTCAGGATTTTTCAACATCACATCTGAAAGAGAGGAAAGAAAAAGCTCATAGTCTCGCTGTGAGAATATTTTGTCCGAACAGTCTCCTCTTGCTGAAACTTCTTTATAACACCAGCACTGTACCAAATCATGAACCGTATCAAAAAAACATGACTCTATTAATTCAGCAAAAAGGGAATATACTCCTTTATCTTTCTGTGATAATTTCTGTAAAAGAGTATCTTTATCGACTATCTTATTTACACAAAAATCTAAAATAGGGGCGTCTTTCTCAACAGATTGAACGCGAGAAAGAGCAAGAATAGCTTCTGTGAGCTTCTTTTCCTTATCTTCTTCTTTTAAATGATTATAAAAATACTCTACCCCTTCACTCCACTTAAGTTTTACAGCACTGTCAAAACCTTCTACTGCATCATACTTCTTTAATTCCCCAGATTCTCTATCGATCCAGAAATCAAATACAGGACCTTTCCTCTTTATGCTATCTAGTAACGAGTTTCGTACGTATTTGCCAAATTCAGTTTCAGTTTTACCATCAAATGCACCAGGAGGAAACTTGTTCCTATAAGATTCAAATCTTTTTTGAAAGAGAGGATGAATTTTATCCACTACACAGTAACTACAAGCCATCTCATATTTGCGAAGTGGATTATCTATTCCACCTATTTTTTCTTCAGTAAACCTTTGACCTAAAGCAGCATTATCCAACCTTACACCTGACCAGCAACCTTCATCTTGAAATACATTGTGCAAAAACTTCAACTTATCACCCTTAAAGTATTTTATGTGCTCCATAAAGTTATCTTGAAGGACTCCCACCCATCTCTTGATAGCTGACTTCCTCCCGGCAACAACTGCTGGATCTGGATGTTTAATAGCTTCCTGTAATTTTTTGGACATCGTAGCCCGAAGCTCTTTCTGTGTTGGCATTATCCCCCCTATTAAGTATTAACAGTGTCATGTAAAAAAGGCATTATACAGAAATTAGAATGGATTGCAATATTAAAATTACCAGAATAGAGGGTTTAATAAAAAAACGTTATGGCTAAAACTTCTTTTCTTGAATTTTCTCAATATAATCAACAGAAAGACCAGTAGTTTGAGTTATAATGTCAATAGAAACTCCTGCTTTAAGTAGATTCTTTGCAACCTCAATTTTCTCTGCTTTTCTGCCTTTTTCATGGCCGATTTGGATGCCTTCTTGTCTACCTTTTTGAGTGGCATCATCGAGTTTTTGAGCGAGGACAGCCTGTTCATCACGAATACGCTTTATCTCTTGTTCATAGGCTATAAATTCTTTTTCTGACCAGTTGAACCTATTTAATTCTTCATACGCTCTTTTAATTATTAGATCACTTCCTATTATTCTCTCTAGCTCTTCTTCACTAGTTTCATCTGCATATCTAAAGAAGTAGACCCATTTTTCAACTATACTTGAAAGCTGATCTTCTTTTGTTTTTGGAAATTTAGGCAACTCAATAAATATAAAGTAAAAATCTTTTAGATCACGTTCATTAGTATCTTCATCGCGAATAGTATGCTTTGATTTGTACTCAGACTTATCAGGAAATAAAATACAATCTGCTATAGCAATAAAGATAATTTCCTTAAGGTCCTGGTATTGATCACCTTTATCGGCTTGTCTTGAATAGGCTTTAGCAGCATAGTATTGGGCACGTTTCTCGAAGCCTTTGGTTTTAGCGACCTGCATTTCAATAATCCATTGCATCCCCGTGGAATCTCTACATAATACATCAACAATGCTTTGCTTTTTAGAGGCAATATCAGGGTCTTGAATAGTACTTAAAAACTCTATATCCTTTATTTCATTTTTGCCAGTAAAACCCAGAATATCATTGAGAAAGTGAATGAGGATGTCTTTATTCTTTTCAGTGCCAAAGATACGGCGAAATGCGACATCATTCTTGGGATCCAGAAACTTCGAGAGAGCCATAGCAAGAGTACCTAAAAAGCATTAATAATTATACACAATTCTGAAGAAATATTCAACTAAAATGCAAACATAGAAGTTTTTGTATATCTTTGTTTGGTAGTATTAACATGTATAATATTTATGGCAAACATCTCAATAAGGTATCAGATAGCACAAAAAGTAAGGAACTGGAGGTTAAAGCGAGGATATACTCAAAAAGATTTAGCGAAGAAAGTCAGTGTAACGTATCAAGTAGTACTACAATATGAAAAAGGAACACGTAAAATTTCGATTGAAAAGTTGTATGCTATAGCAGAGATATTGTCGATTGGTATTGTAGACCTAATTCCTGTATCAAATGAAAAAATCTGTCTTGAAGATGAGGGAGAAGAAATACTAAATCTAGTAAGAGAATATAAAAAGATTAATGATCAGGAATTACGTAGAATGTTTTGTTTACTAACCAAATTTGTTCAAGTTAGTGAGAAAAATAGTAAAAAAACGGAGAGAATAAAAATTGCAAAAGGTCTTATTAAAGCAGGAGTTTCTGTTGATACTGTTTCAAAAACAATTGGTCTGTCTGCTGATGAATGTGTTGAAGAAAAAACGGGTTCTATCTACTACCAAATAGGAAAAAAGATAAAGGAGTGGAGGGCAGTACGGGAGTATACTCAAAAGGATTTGGCTGAGAAAATGGATACAACACGTGATGAAATAAGCAACTATGAGCAAGGACGTGTGGCCATTCCACTGGAAAAATTATATGCAATAGCAGAAACATTATCAATTAGCATTACAGATCTGCTCATAGAGGAAGATGAGATAGTAGAAAGTGAGCTACCTGATTTAATAAAAGAATACAAAAAAATTGAGAGTCAAGAATTACGCTATGCGCTAATAAAATCTCTGTTTGAAAGCATACAAATTTGTGAGGAGAAAATTAGAGAAGAAGAAAGAATCAAAATTGCAAAAGATTTAGTAAAAGAAGGAATTTCTGTTGATATTATTTTGCAAGCGGTAGGCATCTCTTTGAACGAAATTCAACAAATTTAAAATAAAAAATCATTATATATTAATATTTTTACTTCTTAATGAAAAAATAAGTAAAAAAGATTGAAAAATTGATTTGACTTCACTCGAAAGCTATGGCTCTATGCCAATGCTGATAAAAAAACAGCAGTAAATATTTAAAAAAAGTTTGTTGTTAGTGAAGGGTAAATTATATGAATAAAAGTAAAGAAGAAATCGAATTCAGAATATTAGAAAGCAAAGGCAAAGCACTACTTGATCGTGAAATAATGGAAACGTTTTTAAGTGCAGTACATGAAAGACCACAAGCTCAAGAAATTGCTAAAAATCTGGTGAACACTTATACGGGAGTAGGAAGGATTTTAGGCCGAGAAATGGATGACCTGAAAGTTATAGAAGGAGTAACTGATTCTGCAGTAGCAATGATTATGTGTGTTAAGGAAACACTAGAAAGGGTACTGAAAGAAAAGCTTAAGAGTGAGCCAATAATGGACTTACAAGGGCTAGTAGAGTACTTAAACGTAAGTATAGGTCATGCAGAGAGGGAATGTGTAAAAATACTGTACTTGAATAAAAGGCGTCAACTAATTGGAGAAGAATCCTATATTGGTGAAATGGAAAAAGCACCAGTATACATAAAGGAAATTATAAGAAAAGCATTAATAAAGAATGCAACATTAGTAATAATGTCACACAACCATCCTGGGGGACGCTTAGAACCATCAGAAGAAGATCAAGAAGTAACGAAGAGCTTAGCAGCAGCATGTAGTACTGTAAGCGTTAGGTTATTTGATCACATTATCATCACAAGTGGTGGCTATTTTAGCTTTAGAGAAAACGGATTGTTATAGCAGAAAGTATTTGCAAATCTACTCACTATAATTTATAATAAGTAATACAGTGTATAATAACTATACACTTAGAAAGTATATTTAATAGCGGAGGCTAATATGAATAATAAAATAATTGTACCTTTTAGTGATAAAGAGGGGGGTGTTTACGAGTTAAACGTTGATCTTGATAGATTATCAAAAGGTGAGATGTTAAATGCTATTGTAGGAATTGGTCGTACTAAGGAGCAATCCACCTTTGTAAGCAAAATTAATAATGCTAAAAAGCTTGGAGATAAAGAAGTAGTACCTTTCCCTTGTAGAGAAGTTCGCGAAAACCAAATCAACTATGGGAAAGGATTTGACTATATTTATGGCACAAAACCTTTGAGTAATCAAGCAGATTATCCAGAAGGGTTAAATCCATTTGCTTCAGCTTTGCAAAAAATAAAGCCAAGTATAAGCGAAAGCGAAAAGTTGAGCTGGTTTAAAAGTGAAGTGGTAGAGGCAAAAAACGTAAATGAATTGCACAAAACTATAGACCAAGTACTAGCCTCTGGAGCAAGAATAAATGCATATAACGATGGGGAATGGAGCATTGCAGAGTATGTAGTATTGGGTACACATTTTCATAAATTTGATAAGACTGATCGAAAAAAGATAATGCGTAAATTAATGCTAAGTGGTGCAGATTTTCATGATACTTTATTGCAGAATAAACTAATAGGTGAAATCTATAATGAGCTACAGCCAGAAGTTCAGCCACAGATAGATGAGAGACTAGAAGAACTAGAGAAAGCTGGCGAAAATGCTATGCAAGAAGGAGAATTAATAGATGTTGAGATAGATAATACAACATCGTATATAGAATTTTCTGGGGATAGCAAGGTAGAGGTAGCCAAAATACTGAGAGAGTTAGGAATTAATATTTTAAAAATTGGCAATGATGCAGTTGAGGTTAAAAGTGAGAAGGGAGGTATAAGAAACTATATCGATATGTCAGATGAAAGCTCTATTATATTAGAGTTTCCTACAAGCATTGGTAAGCTAAATATTATATTGTACCACGATGTAAAAAAATATGATCAAGTACAAGTCAGAGTAGAAAACAAGGAAATGTGGGCTGAGTTACAAAAAAGAGGCGAAGAAATTGGAAAAAATTGCCTCTTTGGGGGAGTGAAGCTTAAGGAAGTGGTAGAAAGAGGTAATTTCACTAGATGTGGCATATGGAATGAAAAGTATGCTATAAAAGAGATTAGCAATGATGAAGTATTGTCTTCATGGGTAAATAGGGTATGTGGAGGTAGTAAAGAAACCTTTAGGGAACTTTAATGCGTCTACAGCAAACTTTAAGGTTCCAGAGGTTTTTTCTACCGTTATATCTGGAGCCTTTGAGCTATAGTAGAAAATATTATATGTATGGTTCTTTGCGTGGAAAAAATTCTAGACTATGAAGTAGGGGAAAAAGTGAAAAGTTGGAGGTTAGAGAGGGGGTATACTCAGAAAGATTTAGCTGAGAAAATTGGTGTAAAATACTGGGTAATACTGCAATATGAGAAAGGGAATCGTAGAATTTCAATTGAAAGGTTATATGCTATAGCTGAGGCACTATCAATCAGTATTACCGATCTTATTCCTGTATCAAATGAAAAAATCTGTCTTGAAGATGAGGAAGAAGAAATATTAAATCTAGTAAGAGAATATAAAAAGATTAATGATCAGGAGTTACGTAAGATGTTTTGTTTATTAACCCAATTTGTCCAAGTTAGTGAAAAAAGTAGTAGGAAAGCAGAGAAAGTAAAAATTGCAAAGGGTTTGGTTGAAGCAGGAGTTTCTGTTGATGTTATTGCAAAAACAATCAGTCTCTCTGCTGATGAATGTGTTGAAGAAAAAGTTGGTTCTATTTACTGCCAAATAGGAAGGAAGATAAAAGAATGGAGGCTAGTAAAAGAGTATACTCAAAAAGATTTAGGAAAGAAAATGAATACAACCCGTCACGAAATAAGCAACTATGAACAAGGACGTGTAGCTACTCCACTGGGAAAATTATATGTAATAGCAGAAACATTATCGATTAATATTACAGATCTGCTAATAGAGGAAGGTAGTAAAGTAGAAAATGAACTACCGAATTTAATTGAAGAATACAAAAAGATTGAAAGTCAAGAACTACGTAATGCACTAATAAAATCTTTGTTTGAAGGCATACGGATTTGTGAAGAAAAAGTAAGAAAAGCGGAAAGGATCAAAGTTGCAAAGGATTTAGTAAAAGGGGGAATTTCTATTGATATTATTTTGCAAATAGTTGGTTTATCCGCTGATCAAATTGCATGAAAATTTATTTCTAAGTAAGGTATATATGTTTGTTTCTGTAAGAGATGTTAGTTCTATACACTACAAAATAGGGCAAAAAATAGAAGATTGTAGATTAATGCAAAGGTGTACTCAAGCAGAGTTAGCAAGTAAAATCGGATTAGCATATAAAGAAGTAACCAATTATGAAAATGGGTATATTCCTATTCCGATTGAAGTACTATATGTAATAGCAAGAGTACTGTCAGTTAATGTTGTAGATCTATTACCTAAACCAATAACAGTAAGAGAGTATGAAGATGAAGACGAAGAAATACTCTATCTAACAAAAATATATGAGAATCAAAAGTTAGGCAAAATAGTACCTTCATTAATCAGGTTTGTTCATATTAGCGAGAAAATCAATCAAGAGGAGGCAAGATTAGAAGTAGCAAAAAATCTAGTTAAAGAAGGAGTTTCAGTTGACATAATTTCCCAAGCAACCGGCTTATCTATTTACGAGTATGATAATACAGAGAAAGAAGTCTGCACTGATTCTATATACTACAGAATAGGGCAAAGAATAAGAGAATGGAGGTTGATAAGAAGATATACTCAAAAAGATTTGGCGGATAAAGTTGGTTTAGCACTCAAGGAAATACACGAATATGAAATAGGATACACTGCCATATCATTTGACAAATTATATCAAATAGCAGAAGGATTATCAGTGAATATTAAAGTTCTGCTACCTAAAACAAGAGAAAGCAAAAAGCTATTGAGTTTAATGGATGAGTACGGAGAACAAGAATCACTAGTCAAATCTCTATCTGAAAGTATGAAAAATGGCAAGAAAAAAGTTAAAAAAATAGAAAAGATCAAAGTTGCGAAAAATCTAGCAAAGGCAGGTGTTGCTATTGATATTATTGTGCGAGCAAGTGGCCTAACTACTGATGAGTGTGAAAATTGAATTGTGTTAAAGATATAAGTAAAAGTAGTTATATACTTAATATAGATAAAGGTTGCAAATAATCTACTTATGCTGGACATTTCTATTGAGGAGCTTGAAAATCATGCTTTCAAAACTTAACCTGGATTAAAGATTTCAGTAGTTTACTTACTCATAAATAATACATTAAAATATCAATAAAAATAATTGTATATTTAATATATCTAAATTACTGAATGAAATTCTTGTGCTTCTGTGTTTAATATATAATGTTCAAATAGATTGAAGTGAATTAACTAAATTAGAATTTGCTTAATGTAATTCATTGGTATCACAAATGATTATCTTGAGTATGCCAATTTTTCTAAAAATATTGACGGTACTAAAAAAATAAGTTATCCTTTTAACAGATTTATTAAGAAGGTGTGTATGGTTAGTCATGAAAAGAAACATACAGTAGCATTTTGCATTTCAGCTATTGCGTTTTGTGTTGGCATCTCATTAATTGCAGCAGTACTTACAACAATAGCACCTTTAATTGCCATAATTGTTTCAACTATAATAGGGGCAATAACTATTTTGTCTGCTTGCCAAGCTATTGAAAGCTACTCAGTCATAAAAAATAGCAATAAGGTAACAAGTAGTTTGCATGAAATAAAAGAAGCTTTTACAGGAGAGGAAAGCGAGCTTTTTATTGAAAAGGTTTTTAACCATTTACGTGGATTTTTTAGTAGTGAAAAAGAAAGTAGTACACAAAGATAATAAGATTTCTCAACAAGGCAAATTTGCTTATTTTACTTTTCTGGCTCAATGAAAGCTTTATATTTTACTTGATGTAAATTAAGACACAATGTTACAAAATTTATCGACTACTTTTTGATTATTCTCTATCATTGCCTTTGCCTCTTGCTGAAGAGATTTGATATTTTTTGATGTAATATTATCCATGTCAGGTGATGCTATTTTCAATTGCGATTGTATGCGTATATATTTATCAGCTATAACTTGATCAAGTTGGTAATTTACTGCATCTAAACTTGAGGCAAACATCACATGTAGTAGTGGTTTTACCCAGCCTATTTTTCCAAATCTCTTTGAATTGGCATACTCTATGCTTCTATCTGTTCTTCCAGTACCTATCGATAACAGTACAATATCATCATTTGGAAATAACCTTTTACTACTTGCATATGCACAAGCCGCTGGATTATTGGCAAAAACCCCTCCATCCACTAATACCATTTCCTTTTGGTTAATTTTAAGATATTTAGGTGCAAAGTAAGTAGGTGCTGCAGTTGCTGCTCTTAATACATCCCTTAATTTAATAAAATTCCTATCCTCTTTCCAGCTTTTGAAGAAAAATGGGCAGTTATTGTGAATATCGTAACTCGTAATCAACACATTACTTAAAGTGTTTTTAAAGACATCATCGCCAAAATATTTATGAAGTACATACTCAATATTTTTATGTGGGTATTGTGTACAGTTAAACCAAGATAATATTGATCTTCTCAAAAATGAAGACTTAAAAATATATGGTCCATATTCCCGATAGAACTCGACTAAATCATTAGCAGAATATTGAGGTTTATCTTTTTTACATAATCCTGCCACAACAATCCCACCGGTTGAAGTACCAGCCATTAGATCAAAGATTTCAGCTATAGTTCTTCTTGTTCTTTTTTCTATTTCTGCTAGAATAATGGCTGGTATGATGCCTCTTATGCCTCCGCCGTCAATTGAAAGGATGTATTTTGCCATGGTTAGGTATTTATTGATTTTATTAACTTGTTCGCTTTTATCGGGATGTGTTTCCTGCCCAAAAGCCACAGTCTGCTTCACGCCTGGAGAAAATTGCACCAACCTAATAATTGATTCCGTGGGTCATGCTAAAAAATCCTTGTTGGTTCAGGCATACCAATTTACCTCAAAGCCTATTGCTGAATCCTTGGTTCAAGCTAAAAAGCGTGGAGTTGATATTAAGGTTATTCTAGATGAATCACAAACTATAGTATTTCCTAAAGTAAATGATAAAGGTATAATAAAGTATTTGAGTTATAATGGCATATAGTGTGGATTTAAGGGAAAAGGCAGTATTGATGATAGAAAAAGGTAAGACAAAGGTTGAGGTAGCAGAGCTTATGGAGATAGGAATAGCAACTCTGTACCGTTGGTTAAAAAAGAAAGCTGCTGGTGAAAGCCTCAAGCCATCTAAAACGGTAGCTTTATTCGAAAAATAGACCCCAAAATACTCGAAGAATATGTTACAAAGAATCCAGATCATACTCTGGCAGAGATGAAACAAAATCTTGGATTTGGAATAAACTCAATTTGGTATAGACTAAAACAGCTAAAAATTACTTTAAAAAAAAGTCACACTATATCAAGAGCGCAATCAAGAAGATAGGGAGCAATTTATTGATAAAATCTCAAAAATAGACCATTCCAGCATCTTATATATAGATGAAGCAGGAGTTGATAATAAGTTATACCGAGAATATGGACGCGCTCCAAGAGGAAAGAAAATTTATGCAGATATTCCAGGGAGAACTCGAGAGAGAATCAGTATAGTAGCCGGGTGGATTGGAAAGAGATTTATTGCACCAATGACTTTCAAAGGTGGGTGTGACAAAGAGGTATTCAATACATGGTTGGAGAAGATGTTATTACCTAAATTGCCACTTGGCACAACTATAGTTATGGATAATGCTACATTTCATAAGACCACTAAAACAAAATCATTAATAGAGTCTTTTGGCTGTCATTTGCTGTATCTTCCAACATATTCACCAGATTTGAATCCTATAGAATACTGTTGGCATACCATCAAAAGCCGCCTCAGACCTCTCATGTATAAATATACAGACTTACAGCTTTTGGTTGGTAATACCATAATGGAACTTTATCATCCATTTTAGAAAATACTATATTTGTGGTTCAAAACTTCCCTCCCTATCTCTTGGTGTTAGCAGCTCAAATGAGCCTCCACTCGTGCGTAAAGTTTTTGCGTTTCTCCCATTTCTTCGGTTATTTTCTTCACTTTTAGCTGACATATGGTTTTCTATTTCACCTTCCAGACTTGCCTCTAGCAACCTTTTTATAAACGGTGTTAATGCTCCATCTTTTCCTGTCAATGGTTTTCCTTCTCGTATAGATGACAGGATATTTGTTTCTAATTCTTTATAATCTACCAACCCATTAGTTCTATTTGCTTGACTCATATCAAACCTCCATTTTTTATATCAATTTATTACTTTACTTCTCGGTTTGACACACTTTTTTGAACGTTCCCTTTTTTTATAGTCAAAGTAAAAGGGTTAATACGATAACCATGTGATGATCTTTGCCAACCAAGGGTTTGTATTACATCATCACGTTCAATACTTAATCCTAATTTCTCAGCCAATGTAGCTTTGATCGTTTTTTGCATCTTGTTTAATGGTTTTCTGATTTGATGTTCTAAATCTGCTTCTAAACTAAGTCCCAATAGTTTTTCTAACTGATTAATATTGAGAAGTGTATGTTTTTCAGGTGGTAACTCTTTCTCACAGTCATGTAAAAATTGCTTGAACAATATTCGAAAAATATTAAGGCATGATGCAGCTTTTTTATTTATAACTTCAACGCTATTAACATATACCATACCTTTAACTACCTGTAACTCCAAAAGCTTTATTGGCACAATTGGTTCAACACGTTTAAGCGAAATATATGAAGCTGGTAAAACTTGCAAAGAAGTATTTTCTACTACCTCTGGTACTCCTTTTTTAGCTGCCTCTTGGAATATCTCAGTTACAGTCTTATACTGGCAAAACAGTTCTACCATTCGCACTACATATAGGCTCAATAATAGATTAGGTATATCTTTTTTTAGAGTAATGAGAACTGTCGGATGGACTCTCAGTTTATCTATGGTTAAAAATATCGCATCAGTACAAAAATCAAGGATTATTAGATTTACAATATGACCTTGATCACAAGTATAATAAACTCCTTTTTCCATTTTTCCCCACATAAGTCTTGAATCATTCAACTTTGTTTCAAACCAGTCTATGATTTTCTCTATATTTAAGTATATGGATAAGAGATGAAATCTCTGTTTTTTATAAGTATTAGGCAAAATATGACGAGAACAGTTTTCACAAATAGCGTCATCACATGCTTCATCAAAGTCTGGATCGATAAAAATCTCATTGCTACAACTTGGATCAATTACATTTGGCCAATCAAGATGATCTTCTTCACGAGAGCAAACAATATAGTACCTTTCTTGCATTTTTATCAATCCAAGATCAAATAAGTATCTTGCTGCTTTAATGTGATTTTGACTTGGATTAACCCAAGAACTATTTGAACTTAAAAGATCAGCAATTTGCTCGTGAAAGGATTTTAAGACCATAAGATTGTTCCATATGTTTCTTCAGGTCCTCTCTTTCTTTTTTATTGAGCGGATGCTCTGAATAATAAATTTCCCCACTTGATTTGAAAGAAAATGTTACCTTTTTGTTTTGGAACATTACTTTAGCTGATTGAATAGATTGTAGTATGTTGCCAATAGACGGCTTTAAAATATGTAACTCTGGTGCAATAGGATCGTACGGCTTTACACTCAAAGTAAGATATGTATTACTATTTTTAAAATAATCTGACTTAAAATTTAACTCAAATATACAAATATTAGGGTCAGAACCCTCTATACATGCTTGAAGGAATTTATGCACTTGTAGTAGAAAGTTCTTATCCTGTATATTTACAAAAGTACATTCGCAGTTAAAATAACCACTTACAATACTATTTGCTATTTCCACAGCTTTATTGGTATTTTTAGCACAGAGATTAACCTTTGTACCATCAATCGAAAAATCTAAAATCATCCACTCAAGTTTATGGCCATGAACAACTTTGTTTGAATTAAGCAGTAAATCCATGTCACTTCCTCGACGTACAAACATATATATCCGATCTTGATGATGGAAAAAACCCTGCAATTGGTTTTCAAACTTCAGTATCTGCTCTACAGCTTCTTGTGACATAAATTCCTTGAATGAAGTGTTTATTTGTCTTGGTGATTTCTGTAGAGCAAATGATACGAAACCTCTCTTTTGTACTTTATCAAAGTGATAGACAGATTTTAGAAGTTCACAATTTATGTGAAACAGTAAAAATAACAAGGATCTTTTATCATACTTAGTATTATTTTTTATCAGGTACGATCTCATTAACTCTTGAGTGAGGGCAAATCTTGCTACTTCACTGACTGTAGCTTCAAGTTTCGTACGATCAAAGTAGCTAATGAGATAATAGTTAAAAAGAGAGTCAGAGTAACTGGCAAGTATCTTACGTTTTTGTTGAGTGGATCTATCATCGTAGTCTCCGTCTTGAAAAAGTTGTCCATTTAAATGATTTTTAAAGCAATGCTGAAAAATAATGCTCAGTTGTTTACCAGAAAGGGAATCTAACCAAGACTGACGTATATTAGAATCCTGAAAACGATCTAATAAAAGGTTAACAGGAACTTCTAAGTCGCTCTCCCAGAATTTATGACTTGGATAAATCTCCATAACATATTAAATAAGCCATGTTATACATAATATGATGATTTAGGCAAAGATTTTTTGGACATAATTTCTTCAAATCTTGTATATTTATTAGGGAGAATTTGTGTGAACTAGATAGCTTTCTTAAACGAGACATAAGGTATGCATTGGTTTAGTTTAATAGAAGTCTCCTAACCTATAAAAAAATTCACAGGAAGAAAAACATGCAAAAAGGAGAGTTGGCTATTTATTGGGGTTATAAGCCTAATCGATTGGCAGATACATATCTAGCAGATGCTTATGAACAATTATTGAAATGTAAAACAAAGGAGGTAGAAGAAAATGACAACCGTAAGCTTGTATGCAAGAGTTTCATCAAGACAACAGGCACAGGAGAATACGATAGAGAGTCAGATTGTAGAATTGGAGCGTCGCATTGGTAGTGATGGACATGAGTTATTAGATGAGCATAAGTTTGTCGATAATGGTTATAGTGGATCAAATTTAGAACGTCCTGGCTTAGAAAATTTACGTGATAGAGTAGCAGAAGGTAAGATTGATAAGATATATATTCATTCACCTGATCGGCTATCACGTAAATTTTCATATCAAATGATCTTACTCGAAGAGTTTAAAAAGGCTGGATCTGAAATAGTATTTTTGAATCATAAGTTTGATGATAATCCGGATTCCCATTTATTTCTACAGATTCAGGGAGCAATAGCAGAGTATGAACGTGCAAAGATTATGGAACGAAACCGTAGAGGTAAACTTCATGCGGCCAAAGCTGGGTGTATAAGTGTGATGGGTAGGGCGCCTTACGGTTATCGCTACATAGCAAAACATGTAGGTGAAGGAAGTGCTCAATTTGAGGTTGATGAAGAAGAGGCAAATATAGTGCGTAAAATATTTAGTCGGGTTGGCCAAGAAAGAGCAAGTATAGGAGAAGTTGTACATGAACTGAATAAGATACCGGTAATAACACGAACAGGAAAAAGGTATTGGAAAAGGAGCACTATTTGGAACATGTTAAAAAATCCTGCTTATATAGGACAAGCAGCTTATGGTAAAACTAGGACATGCTCAAAACCACAAGTAAAAAAATCAAAAAAAGGAACTTGTGGTAAACTTAAAAGTGGTCGCTTTAATAGTGATAAAGAGAATTGGACTTATATTCCAGTACCAAAAATAATCAATGAGCATTTATTTGATTCAGTGCAGGCACAACTAACTGAAAATAGGCAAAGAGCAAGAGTACGACAAAGAAGAGAAACATATTTATTGCAAGGTTTAATGGTATGTCAACGTTGTCAATATACTTATTGTGGTACAAACCACGTTCATAAAAAGTCGACATATTATTACTATCGTTGCTCTGGTACAAACTCTAGCAAATTCAATGGCAATAAAATCTGCGATAATAAATCAATACGCACTGATATATTAGATGGAGTTATATGGGAAGAAGTCAAGAGTATCTTGAAAGAGCCAGATAGGATTGCAAATGAATATCAACGTAGATTATCAGAGAACAAAAAACCTTTACATAATCAAACACGTGAAAAGCAAGAAAGTAAGTTAAGATTAAGTATCAAAAAATTTATTGATAGCTATGCTAAAGGGTTTATAAGCCAAGAAGAATTTGAACCAAGAATCACAACAATGAAACAGCATTTGAAAGAAATTGAAGAAGAGAAAGAAAGAACGCTTGATCAAAAAAAACGTATCCGTTCAGAGGTGTGGCAAGGATAAAAAACAATTGACATAATATATTAAAGTAGTAATAACACAAAATGTTGATAGTAAAGTAAGGCTAGATGCTTCAATTGTTGATCAGTATTGTAGAGTTATGTAAAAACTTAGAGCAGAAAGTAGCAAAGATTGAAGAAAAAAATAAAATCTTAGAAATAGAGAATGCTGAACTAAGAGAGAGACTCGGCTTAAACTCAAGGAATTCATCTTTACCAAGTTCAAAAGAGCTGTACAAAATAAAAAAAGACACACCAGAAGATAAGTCAGAGGGCGGCAGGAAGATAGGTGGTCAAGTTGGACATAAGGGGAATTGCCGAGCTAAAATGGAAGCAGATGAGGTGGTGAAGGTAGAGTTACCAAATAGATGCGAGTGTGGTGAAGAAATCGCAATATCGGAAAAACCATATGTCTATCAAAAAGTTGATTTACCAGAAATTAAGCCTTACGTAGTTGAGTATCAATTAGAACATGGTCGCTGTCGTAAATGCGGAAAAAGAAGGAGTAGCAAATTACCAGAAGGAGTTACACCGGATACCTTTGGTCCTAGAGTTAAGTCAGTAGTTGCATCACTAAGTGGGTTTTATAAGAATTCAAAGCGAGAAATAGCGAATATTATGAAAGACATCTTTAACATGAGTATAAGTGTTGGTAGTGTGTCCAATAGTGAAGCAAGGGTTTCGTCAAAATGTAAAGAAGCCTATGAACAAATAGAGGAAGAAATAAAAGCAAGCGAAATTTTGCATATTGATGAAACCAGTCACTACAACAAAGGCAAATTGGGATGGTGCTGGATGTTTGCCAACAATAAAGCAAGTCTTATGAAGTTAGCAGATACAAGAGGAATGAAATTTTTAAAGAATAGTGCATTTTGTGATTACAAAAACCTGGTAATTACTGACAGATATGCAGTTTACAACCACTTCAGTGATGAAAAACGACAAATTTGTTGGGCTCACTTATTGAGAAATTTCGAGAGGTTATCTCATAGTTGGAATAGTGAAGTAATGAGACTTGGCCATTGTTTAAAAGACGCAGCTAATGGATTGTTTGTATTAAAAAACGCTTTGTCAGAAAATGAAATTAGTATTTCAAAGTTCACTAAGCAAGCTAAAGAATTACGAAGATACATACAGTACTGCATGATAAAAATATCTTATATACTTGAAGCAAAAGGAGCTTCACGAACGGTAAAGGGTATTATAAAATCCGAGTCAATGATGTGGACATTTTTGGATGACCCAGAGAATATTCCATTAACGAATAACCATGTTGAGCGACAGATACGGCATTATGTTGTCTATCGTAAGAATTCATATTTTGCACAGTCAGAGCGAGGGAATAGATTTCTTGAGCGGATAATTTCGTTGTATCTGACTTGGAAACAAAAGGAATTAAACCCTTTTCAAAACCTGCTAGCTGTTGTTTCTTAAACCACACCTCTGAACGGATACATCAAATTTTACTGTTTGTGAATGTGAAGATCCTATAGAACAATTGTACGTTAAAGACAATGGCCAAGGAGGTTTTATCGTCACTGCGGTAAGTGGAGAGAGTATTATAACTTTTAATAGAGAGAGCTCTGGAAAATCTTCTGAAGCAACGATAATACCGACAAGCAGTATCAAAGCTCTCAGTGATTTTGTTAATATCATTAACGGCCAATTGATGCCTAGTATTATTTCCAGCAGTACTGTGGCTCCTATAACTGTTACAGAGACGGTTGTGACTTCTAAGAAAACGACGACTGCTGCAATTACTAGCACAACAGAAACCGACACTGTAAAGACTACCAAATTAACAACAGAAGCATCAACTATCATTGTACCAACTTCCACAATGAGTAAATCTTCAACAGAGTCAACAACTCAGGCAAGTACAGTAACAGTGGAGTCAACAACAGTAGCATCAACTACCACTGCACCTACTTCTACAACGAGTAGGCCTTCAACAGAGTCAACAATTCAAACAAGTACAGTAACAGTGGGGCCAACAACAGTAGCAAAAACAACTTCTACTTCACAAACGACCACGGTTGCTAAAACGTCAACTAGTGTGCCTTCGGAAACTGAGACAAGTACTGTAAAATCTACAGCAGCGACTGTTGAGTCAACTTTTACAGCAAGCAGTACTACGATGAGTAAGCCTTTAACAGAATTAACAACTAAGATGAGTACGTCATCAGAACCAACAACAGTAGCTGAAACTATTGCGACTTCACAAGCAACTATGATTACTACAATGCCAACTAATGCGCCAACAACAAACTCAGAGAAAACTATACAAACAGTGTCCACTATATCAAATACTGGAACAAAGGTAACAATTCCTCTGTTCACTACAACTTTACTTCCTCAAACTACTCCTTCACCACAGCCCACTCAGCTTGCTATAGAGTCTAATAGGGCAGGAATGATAGGTGGGTCTTTGGTTGGAGCGATAATAAGTATTGCTGGAATTATAGGATTCATAGCATACAAATATGTTAAGGGTCGTAATGCTGCTCCTGTGTTAGAACTAACTAATTTCAATGATAGAAGGCGATCATCTTCAAGTGGCAATAGCGATGAAGAAATTTTTATCGCTAATAACAGAATGAGACATATATCTATGCGAACTATGGATCAATCTGAAACAGTGCTAAACAGTATATCGGTGGAGAGTAGTAGTCGGTCAAGAAGTAGCTCATCGTCTTCAAGCGGTGGACAAGGGTCTTGACTGACTGAGCTAGAATCTAAAAGTGAAAAAAGCTTATCTTGGGATAGCGATGATGTACCGGAATATCACCTTTAGCTATTTGTCTGAATGTTTTTAGTATGTAGACTGTTAGGAAAATTTCTTTTGCTTTTGTGGTTTTAATGTTAAAGTATAATTCCTAGGTGCAATAAGTAGCTGCTGTTGTGTGATAAACACAGCAGAGGAAAGTCCGAGCTCCAAGAAAAGGTAGTGACGGGTAACGCCCGCCGGAGGTAACTCCAGTTATAGGGCTACAGAAAATTACCGCCTAAATATTATTAGGCAAGGGTGAAAAGGTGTGGTAAGAGCACACCATAACAATGGCAACATTGGTAGTCAAGTAACCAACACTAGGAGCAAGATTAAATAGAAGTAGATTTTATGTTTTTCTCATATCTACTCGGGTAAATCGCATGAAGTAAATGGTAACATTTACTCCAGATAAATAGCTACATAAACAGAACTCGGCTTATATTTCACCTAGGCAATGCAGGGAACGTTCAAAAAAGTGTGTCAAACCGTATTTTTAATTCAACTCAATTTTTAATCTATCAGGAAAAAAGATATCAAGTTGAGATATAGTTAAAGCCCAATTAGGTAAAGCCATAGCCCATTTTTGCTCTACTTTTTTTATAGCACAATATACCTGTTTATACAAGGCATTTGTATTAGTAAATGAGCCTTTGGTTTTAGTAAATTTTCTAATCTGTCTGTGCAGTCCCTCAATAGGATTAGTGGTATAAATTAGCCTCCTAACAGGACCTGAATACTTAAAATAACTGGACAAATTTTCCCAATTATTCTGCCAAGATTTTATGACTAATGGATACTTTTCGCCCCATTTTTCCTCCAGTTCAAGCAAATAATTTTCGGCAATTTCTTTACTTGAAGCACGATATATTTTTTTCAAATCATTCATGAAAACTTTTACATCTTTGCTAGATACATATTTCAGTGAATTCCTTATCTGATGCACTATACATAGTTGTACTTCTGCTTTAGGAAATATACTATTTATAGCTGTAGAAAAGCTTTTTAGCCCATCAATGCAGGCAATTAGAATATCTTCTACTCCTCTTTCTTTGAGGTCATTTAGCACTCCCAACCAGAAATTAGCTCCCTCACTTTCAGCCAAATAAAAACCTAATACTTCTTTTCTGCCATTTTGATCTATGCCTAATATGTTATACATACACTTGCTTACACAATGTCCATCCTCCTTAACCTTAAAAAACATGCCATCCATGAACACTATTGGATATACTGATTGCAGTGGACGGCTGCGCCATTCATTGATTATTGGTAGCAGTTTATCAGTAATACTGGATATCTCTGCTGCTGATATTTTGTGGTCATATATTTCCTCAACGTGTGAAGCTATGTCTCTGTATCCCATGCCACTGGCGTATGTACTTAATACCTTTGCTTCAAGTTCTGGATGTAGGCTTGTTTGCCTTTTTCTAACTATTTGTGGTTCAAAACTTCCCTCCCTATCTCTTGGTGTTAGCAGCTCAAATGAGCCTCCACTCGTGCGTAAAGTTTTTGCGTTTCTCCCATTTCTTCGGTTATTTTCTTCACTTTTAGCTGACATGTGGTTTTCTATTTCACCTTCCAGACTTGCCTCTAGCAACCTTTTTATAAACGGTGTTAATGCTCCATCTTTTCCTGTCAATGGTTTTCCTTCTCGTATAGATGACAGGATATTTGTTTCTAATTCTTTATAATCTACCAACCCATTAGTTCTATTTGCTTGACTCATATCAAACCTCCATTTTTTATATCAATTTATTACTTTACTTCTCGGTTTGACACACTTTTTTGAACGTTCCCGCAATGCATGAATGTCAGCCATACTATGTAAATGTATCAAACATTTCACATACCCTGTACGCTCAATTTGACCACCTATATTCCTTTTACTTCTTGGCTTATCTCTTTTTGTATTTCCTTTTGAACTTAACAAAGCTTTTCCTTTAACTCATCACCCTCTATCTCTAAAACCTTATTTTCTTACCTATAACTTTTAGCTTAGCTTCCAACTTTTCTATTTTTTGCTGCAAGTCTTTGTAAAGTTCTAAAAGACTAACCATGTTACCTCACTTTTACGATTGGTTTTTATCTTATTTCATCTACCTATTTTGTTGCTTCAATGAATGGGTGAATAAAGCATTTCATGCGCTGTCCTTCACTTGTTCTGCTTGATAGTCACTACTGCTTTCGCTTATATTAGCACTAGAGTATTCTTCATCGTCAACATACTCTTTTAGGACATATCCTCTACCCCAAACGGTTTCTATGTGGCTTATTCCATCATTTGCACTTTCAAGTTTTTTACGTAATTTACACATAAAAACATCAACTATTTTGTTGTCTGAAGGTTCGTCCAAGCCATTGTAAAGATGGTTTAAAAACATTTCTTTTGTCAACACTGCTCCTTTACGCAATGCCAGCAATTCTATCATGGAATACTCTTTGTTAGTAAGGTGAACTGTTTTGCCTTTTACCTCAACAATCCTGTGATCAAAATTGATATTCATATTACCAATCTTTATCACTGATTCGGGATGACCTTTAGTACGTCGGACTATGGCCTTAATTCGAGCTAATAATTCGCTCTTGTGAAATGGCTTGGTTAAGTAATCGTCGGCACCATACCCAAGTCCTTTAGCTTTATGGTTGGCAGCGGAGATACACGAAAGTATTAAAACAGGAACTTTGATTTTTGCACTTCTTAATCTTAACAGTATATCATATCCATCAATATCACCAGGCAGGTGTATATCTAGAATAACTAGATCGTAATAGTCTCCACCCGAGGAAACCATATTATTGTTATAATCTTGTGCAGAAGTAACAACGTCGCAAAAATGTCCATCAGAAGTTAAGGCATTAACTACAGTCTTTGCACTTACTTGATCATCTTCAATTAATAATATACGCATATTTTACACCCCATAAATAATTTATAATTTTAGTAATATATATAACCAAGGAAAGTAACAAATCAAATTTTTATTAATGAATAATAGAAATTACACTTATTAATTAATAGTTAATGTGTCGTTCCAAAATTATACAAATAGATCTAAAATACAATAGATATACTATAATAATACTATTTTTAGTAAATATTGAATAGAAGCTATTTTATTAAAAGAATACTTAGGTTAATAGATATTTAAACTATTTTATACTTTTATGTTATATTTTTAATTTACTTATTCTACAGTTTTAAATTATAAGTAATACTTTCAGGAATATTGAGTGGTAATATCAGTTTTAGGTGCTGGCGCATGGGGTACAGCAATTGCGATTTCATTAAGTAGTAAGAAAAATGTAATTTTGTGGACTCGCAATAAGGCCATGTTTGAATCAATTAAAGAGAAAAGAGAAAGTGACAAGCTACCTGATTGTCCAATTTCTGATAATGTATCAGTAAAATTAGCTATTGAAGATGCAGTTAATGCTTCAGTAATAATTCTAGCTGTTCCCACTCAGTCTCTAAGGGAGATATGTCATCAATTGAATGATTGTAACCTAAAAAAAAATGTAGCAATAATTTTGGCTTGTAAGGGAATAGAAAAATCTACATTAAAATTACCTAGTGAAGTAGTCAATGAAGTTTTACCTAATAATCCTCTTGCTGTTTTTTCTGGTCCTAGCTTTGCTATAGAAGTTGCAAGAAAATTACCATATTCGATGGTTCTTGCATGTCAAAATGAAGTATTAGGTTCAAAATTAGTATCAGAGCTACAGCAAGAAAATATTAAATTGTACCTTAGTAGCGATGTTATAGGAATACAGGTTTGTGCAGCGTTAAAGAATGTTTTTGCTATAGCATGTGGGGTTGTTCTAGGTAGGTTTGGGTTTAATGCTCATGCAGCATTAATTACGAAAAGTATGAGTGAAATTAAGGCTTTATACTCAGCAAAAGTTGGTGACGGCAATGTAGATATAAATACACTACTTGGACCAGCATGCTTAGGCGATTTGGTTGTGACATGCACATCATTAAATTCAAGAAATCTATCTTTTGGATCTAAAGTAGCTAATAGTAATGGTTCTAGTGCTCAGCAGATTTTATCAGAAGGTAAGTCGGTAATTGAAGGTTTTAACACTGCTAAGTCTGCATTTGATTTAGCAGAAAAGCTAAAGATAAAAATGCCCATATGTGAAGCGATCTATAGATTGCTATATGAAAATACTTCTATAGAAGATACTATTTCTGTTCTTGTAAATTAGTTTTATATTTCGGTATATTGTGAAATTTTTATATAAATTAATATCAACATGGTGGCTATCTGGCACGGTAAAAAACATGCCAGGTACTATAGGCAGCTTGGCTGCTTACCCAATTGTTCCTATATTACTCAATGACAGAATTTTAGGTACAGCAATTATTTTTTTTTTATTCTTAGTTGGATTATGGTCTACAGGCAATTATATACAACATTACAAAGCTCCGCATGATCCAAAAGAGGTAGTAATTGATGAAGTAGTTGGTCAATTGCTGACAGTACTTCTAGTTTCAATATTATTAGAACAAGAAATGAATAGCTCTGTATTGTTGGTGTGCTTTTTTTCCTTTAGGTTTTTTGATATAATAAAAGTGTGGCCTATAAATTTGATTGATAAAAATACAAAAGGTCCTTTAGGTATTATGCTAGATGATGTTGTAGCTGCAATTTTAGCCTTTGTTTTTATAGGAGCCTTTTATTGTTTATTGTTGGTTTATGCAGAATAAAAAAATTTGTTATTCAAGCTTAATTATTCAGAACCTAAAGGATTATATACTTTATGCAACGAATTTGTCCAAGTGGGAAATACATGACGAATTTGATAATGTTATATTTACAGTAAATGGTACCAGAGAATCGTTATTTAATTTTGTGTTTTGTGAAGATCAATGTACTGAGCTTTCCATATACAGAACTCTAAATTATCTCAAAGCACGAAATATAGAAGCAACATGGATAATAAGTCCACGTATAAAAATAGGGGGTATTTTAGAAAAATGCGAAATAAAACACGTTAGCACACCAAAAAAAGTTTTACTCAATATAAAAGATTATTTTTTGCCTGATGATGCTGTTCCAAATTTGAAGTTCAATGTTGTAAATAGTAGTGAGCTCTTAGAGCAATTAGATTTACACACTTCTAAAATTTTTTATCATAGAATTAGTATTGTTAGCACATTTTTTCGCCAATTATCGAATTATGATGATAAGAGCTCAAGGTTAAGATTTTTTCTTGTAATGCTAAATAACGAAATTGTTGGAACATGCGGTCTTTATATTCAAGACAGCATAGCTGGTTTTTATAGTGATGGAGTTTTACCAATTTACAGGGGTCGTGGAATAGGAACTCAAATGGTTCTAGAAAGAATAAAGATAGCTAGGCAATTTGAATGCAAATACATAGTAGCACATTGCATGAAACCTTCTGTAAACCTTTATAAAAGATTAGGCTTTAGGGTATTGGGCAATCTTCACTTATATACCTCTTCAGTACAATCTCTTTGCTGAGAGGTTATAAATTTTTATATTTGTTTTAGAATGCTATGTTTTTTTTGTATGAAATAGTTTTACTACTAATTCTAGTATTCTTCTTTTTCTCATATTCTAAATTAAAAATTAGTAATAAAATTAAGGACTTACAACATCAAAATGTTATCATAAATAATTTAATAGATACTGTAAATGATGGATTTTATATTTGGGACGCAAAAAAACGTATAGAAAAATTTTCTCCCAATTTACTAATTTTGCTTAATACTGTTTTTTATTCATTTAATGAGTTTGTAAATTTTTTTGAGCAATCAGAAAGCTTAATTAAAAGTTTTGCTGAGGCAAAGGAAATAAATAAATCTTTTACTCTAGATTTAAAGTCAAAAGACAGTGAGGTTTATTGCACATGTTATGGTAAAAGCATAATAGATTATTCTAATAATGTGATTGGTGTGTTGTTGTGGATAAGGAATATCTCCGATTATAAGATAAAAGCTAATGAACTTGAGTTAGAAAATAGTAAGCTTATGCGAGAATTGGAGAACTATAAAAAAATTTTTGACTCTTTACCATTTCCAATACTGAAGCACAATAAGAATAAAAAAGTAAGGTTTTATAACTTATTTTATGATAAATATATAGGCAGCTCTAAAAAATTTACTGTTGCGAGTGGCTCCTATAACGTAAAACCAGGAGAGTGTGTAATAACTTACAAGAACGAACCTAAGGTTTTTAATTTTGTTGAAGTTCCAATGCAAAATTCTAATAGCATAGTAATGTATGGAAAAGATATTAGTGATGAAAAAAAATTACATACTGAGCTAAGCAATTGTTTAGCTGCACAAGAAAGTTTGCTTGAGAAGCTATCGATTGCTGTAGCGATATATAGTAAGAATCAAAAGCTAAAATTTTATAATAATGCTTTTATAAAAACTTTTCAGTTTGATCCAAAATTTTTGGAGTCTTATCCAACTTATCACGAGATTATGCTTCACCTATTTGAATCTAAAAAGCTTTTAGGAAAAAATGATTTTCAAACTATTAATAATCAAAGACATGAGTTGTTCAAAAGATTACTGGAATCATATGGTGAAACAATACATTTCATGAACGGAAGAACGTTTAGAGTATTAACAATACCCTATGCTTCAGAGGGTCTACTATTTTCTTACGAAGAGTGCCAGAAATAACACTCAAATTCCTCCTCTCTCTACCATAAGCTGTTTTACTTTCGCTATCGCTTTTGCTGGGTTAAGCCCTTTCGGGCAGGTTTTTGTACAATTCATTATTGTATGACAACGATACAACTTAAATGGGTCGTTTAAAGAAGCAAGTCTTTCTTCTTTCTTATTATCACGACTGTCAGCAATCCATCTATAAGCTTGCAGTAATATCGCTGGCCCTAAAAATTTATCACCATTCCACCAATAGCTTGGGCAACCAGTCGAACAGCAAGCACATAGTATACAATCAGACAGACCATCCAATTTTTTTCTATCTTCAGGAGATTGAAAGTATTCTTTATTTTGTAAGGCAGATTTATCTGTTTGTAACCAAGGTTTAATCGATTTGTATTGCTCATAAAATTGGCTTAGATCTGGAACTAGATCCTTTACTATATACATATGAGGTAGTGGATATATTTTTACTTCACCTTTTATATCATGTATAGATTTAGTGCATGCGAGAGTGTTGGTACCATCAATATTCATTGCACAAGATCCGCATATTCCTTCTCTGCAAGAGCGTCTAAAAGTTAAGGTTGAATCTATTTCATCCTTTATTTTTATTAATGCATCAAGTACCATAGGGCCACAATTATCCATATCGATAAAAAATGTGTCTATTCTTGGATTTTTATCATCATCAGCAGACCAACGATAAATTTGAAATCTTCTAATATTTTTTGCTCCAGTAGGAGTAGGATAAACCTTGCCCTTTTTATTAACTTTAGAATTTTTTGGTAAAGAAAACTGAACCATATTGCTTACCTTTTACAGCTAAAACCCCTTTTTTGTAAATAACATATTTTGGTATTATCTACCATACTTTTCCTTTTCAAATTCAAGCAAAGCTAAAATCTTGCTCTCTAAACTTTTCATTATAATTTCTTCATCTTCTTTTTGATGATCATAGCCAAGTAAATGCAGCAATCCATGAACTAACATGTGTGCAGTGTGAGTGAGGATAGATATACAGTACTCATGAGACTCTCTTTCTATTGTATCTACTGCAATTGCTATGTCTCCTAGATCACATTCACTAGATAACTGTTCGCATGGAAATGATAGTACATTAGTTGGCTTATCTATTTCTCTAAACTTAAGATTAAGTTGATGTAGCAAGTTATCATCAGCGAGAGCTATTGATATATTTGGTTTATAATGATCTATTTTTAATTCTTTTAGAGAAGCATTAATAATATTTAATACAAAACTCTGTGGGTCCTTCGTAATACTATGCCACCTCTTATCAAGAATATTTACTTCTAACATGAATAAAGCACCAGAAAGGACATTATCCCATCACTTGACATTATCCCATCACTTGACATTGGAACCCAAAAAAGAAGAATTATAGACCATCGTATCATACACACAACTATACGAATATTGTACACTAGAAGTATGTCATCCCAGTGCTCCGACACTGGGATCCAGGAATTCTGATTAGACATTAGGTGAGTGAATATAAAAGCTATATTAAAACACAACATTTTTAATGTGGTTGCATTACAGCTGGATTCCAGTGTCAAGCACTGCTTTGTGTTTGATGCAAAATCGGCTACTTCGAAACAAACACTCATACAGCTGTATGTTGTGTGCTGAGGTAATATTGTTTGGCAACAGGTATTACACATCACTCATCCTTATTATTTCATTCCACTCAGTCTCTAAAACCGGAGAAACTGATAAACGTGATTGTTTTAATATAACCATATTTTTCAAAAGTGGGTTTTGTTTTATACTGTTTAACGTCACTTGGTTACTTAAAGGTTTTAAAAGTTTTACATTCACTAGTCCAAATTTGGAGTTATAAACATGATAATACTCCTTTAATACTTCAACTATTCCAAGTATAACTCTCTCTTTACCTGTATGATAAAAAAATGCAAGATCGCCTAATTTCATAGCTCTCATGTAATTTTGAGCTTGATAATTGCATACACCATTCCACTGCGTCACCTGCTCCTTTCCCATTTTTTGCCACGAGTATTCACTTGGCTCTGACTTTAGTAGCCAAAATTGCATTATTTTTTTCTTCTTAAATAAGCTGGTATATCATAAACATTGCTGCCCCACTTAACTCTTTCATTTGTTTGCTCAGTTGAAGCATATTCTTTTGTTTCTGATATTGGAATTTGATTATAAGGCCATTTAAAATTTTTTTCCTCTGCTGGGATCTTGTTTTGATTAACAGATGAATTGTTGTTACAGCTATCAATGCCAGTTGCAAGAACAGAAACTCTAACTCTTCCCTCCATCGCCTGATCAAAAGTAGCACCAAATATTATATTTGCATTTTCATCCACTTCTTCACGTACTCTATTGGCTGCAGCATCAACTTCAAATAAAGTCATATCTCCACCACCAGTAATATTAATCAATATTCCTTGTGCACCTTTCATTGATACATTATCAAGTAATGGATTAGATATCGCAGCCTCTGCAGCACTAATTGCCCTATCTTCTCCTTCTGCCTCTCCAGTACCAATCATTGCTTTACCCATCTCACTCATTACTGTTTCTATATCAGCAAAATCAAGATTAATCAGTCCTGGCATGATCATCAAATCAGTTACTCCTCTTATGCCAATATGCAGAACATTATCGGCGAGTTGAAATGCGTCAGCAAATGTAGTTTTCTCGTTAGCAATTCTAAATAAATTTTGATTGGGAATGACAATAAGTGTATCTACGTATTTTTGCAACTCTTCAAGTCCAAGCTCTGCAATGCGCATACGTCGCACACCTTCAAAACCGAACGGCTTAGTTACAACTCCAACAGTCAGTATCTTTTTTTCTTTTGCTCCTTTATCTTTAACTACCGCTCTTGCTTCTCTTGCTGCTTTTGCAATTACCGGTGCAGCACCTGTTCCAGTACCACCACCCATACCTGCTGTGATAAAGAGCATATGGCTATCTTTTATATGCTCCATAATCTCATCAATTGATTCTTCTGCTGCACCTTTACCAACATCAGGCAAAGCACCAGCACCAAGGCCCTTAGTTAAGTTAATACCAAGTTGAATTTTTTTATCACATAACGACTTCTCTAACGCTTGAGCATCGGTATTTGCTACAACAAAATTTACCCCTTGCAAATTGGATTGGATCATGTTGTTTACAGCATTTCCGCCAGCACCACCCACTCCCACAACAGTAATCCTTGGGTGCAATATGGGTAATTCTGGTAAACTAAGGTCAATTGACATTTAAATTACTCAAATATTAGTGAATTCACTTAATAACAAGTTACTGCTTTTTTAACAATATGCAAACATTTTTCGTTTTGATATATACAAATAGTAAACAAGATTTACTTATTCTTAACATTAATAGATGTAATGATTATAGATTTTCAGATCATACTGCTTAAGATGCAAAAAAAAATTGTGAAAAAGGGATAGGCTTCTATCCCTTTTGCTTTGTTGAAATTACTTATTTTGCTGGTGCGGTGCTAGTGCCAATCCAATTGCTTCCGCAACTCCGTACAATACTGTTGATGGATCTTTACCACTAACAAGTGTTAGATTACTCCCATTACTAGTTTTAAGACTACCATCACTATTTTTTTCACAAGCATTAAGTATATCTTGCTTTACTTCCTCAATTTTAGCTGTCTTATTACTGTTTTTATATGCATACACAGGTGCAGTTATTAAAGCTGCTACTGCAGCAAGAACTACCAAACTAGCAACAAGTGGATGAGCAACTGCAAATGCAGACATTGCAGTAATAGCAGGACTAACAAGTGTTGCAGCTTTTGTTCCAACTGTACCAACAAAAGTTGCATAAGCTGGGCTTAAGAGATAAGCAGCTGTAAGCGAGGCTACTGCTATAACTGCTAAAGAAATACCAATTGTCTTGCCTTTATGTTCTTTTACGAGATCCCAACCTTGCACAGGCACTTCTTTAACCGCTAGCCAAACCTCTTTTTTATATTTACTTTTTATTGCTTCCATTCTTGACATAACTCTACTCCAAAAATATTAAAATTTCACTAATGGTAGTATATGGCAAAAAAAAGTTTTCTGTCAAGTAAATTAATTTATTTATACATTCTTATTCTGTAATTCAGCGCTTCTGAGATATGTGCTCTTTTTATTTCCTCACTTTTCGCAAGATCTGCAATGGTTCTTGCGACTCTTAATACACGTGTATAGCCTCGATTGGAAATGTAATTTTCTTTCAGTACGTATTTTAGCAATTCTAACCCTTCCTGATCTGGTTCAGTGAATTTATTTAATGCTTCACCACTGACTTCTGCATTGCAACGAATATTAAATTTACTATAACGCTCAGTTTGAATTTTTCTCGCTGATATCACTCTTTCTCTTATCGTCTTAGTACTTTCTCCTTCTGAACAAATTTCAGGAGAGAATATATTGACGTTTGGCATTTCAATGCATATGTCTATTCTATCAAGCAAAGGTCCTGATATTTTATTTCTATAATCTGTGCCGCACTTTGGAGCTTTGTTGCACGATCTACTTGCATCACCTAAATAACCGCACCTGCAAGGGTTCATTGCAGCTATAAGTTGAAAATTAGCTGGATAAGTAATGTGAACATTTGCACGTGCAATAGTTACCTTTCTATCTTCAAGTGGTTGGCGTAGAGAATCAAGCACAAGCCTTGGAAATTCAGGTAGCTCATCAAGAAATAACACACCATTGTGAGCCATGGTGATTTCCCCAGGCTTTGCATTTTTTCCTCCTCCTATCATCGCTGACATCGAGCATGAGTGATGAGGTTCACGAAAGGGACGAGTTACTTTAAATGTTTCGTTACCGGCTTTTGTTATGCTAGAGATGATATTAACATCAATCATCTCTTGTTCAGTCAAATCGGGTAATAGCCCTATAAATCGCTTAGCAAGCATTGACTTTCCAGTACCAGGAGGTCCAACAAGAAGCATATTGTGTCCACCTGCTGCTGCAATTTCAGCTGCTCTTTTTGCAACAACTTGACCTTTAATATCCTTTATATCTAGAACTGAATTTTTTTCTTTGGGTGCAGCGCTATAGTTAAAAGTTACCGGCTGAATTAACTGCTCACCCTTAAAATGTCTGATAATATCGGTTAATTTCTCTATAGCTAGAATAGAAACATTCTTTACCCATGAAGCTTCTACTCCATTTCCCCTTGGGCAAATTACTCCTTTATTTACCTGTTTTGCATTGATTGCTGTTGGAAGTACTCCTGAGATTGGTATGACTCTGCTGTCTAGTGCAAGCTCGCCCATAATTATATAAGACTGAACTTTTTCAACTGGTATCACATTCATTACAACAAGTAATCCAACAGCAATAGCTAAGTCATAATGACTACCTTCTTTAAGCAAATCCGCAGGGGAAAGATTAACCGTAATCCTTTTTGGAGGTAACAGAAGATTGATTGAATTTAACGCTGCTCTGATACGCTCTCTCGATTCTGCAACAGTTTTATCCGGCAGTCCAACAATATTGACTGCTAGTACAACATTGCATAATTCTATTATGGCTATTTTGATCAAAATTTGCAAGACTTTTTATGCGAAATACTATATACAAGTGATTGTGATTGATTTCAATTTGATGAATTAACATTCTAATAATATTTTGCTTAGTCTGCCAATCCACTTGATCAAGCTTTGATTCAACACTTGAGGAAAAGTTTTTCAAGCTATCTGTAACAAGGCTCAATTCTTGTTGTAGTTTTTTTGTATCCGTTCAGAGGTGTGGTTTAAGAAACAACAGCTAGCAGGTTTTGAAAAGGGTTTAATTCCTTTTGTTTCCAAGTCAGATACAACGAAATTATCCGCTCAAGAAATCTATTCCCTCGCTCTGACTGTGCAAAATATGAATTCTTACGATAGACAACATAATGCCGTATCTGTCGCTCAACATGGTTATTCGTTAATGGAATATTCTCTGGGTCATCCAAAAATGTCCACATCATTGACTCGGATTTTATAATACCCTTTACCGTTCGTGAAGCTCCTTTTGCTTCAAGTATATAAGATATTTTTATCATGCAGTACTGTATGTATCTTCGTAATTCTTTAGCTTGCTTAGTGAACTTTGAAATACTAATTTCATTTTCTGACAAAGCGTTTTTTAATACAAACAATCCATTAGCTGCGTCTTTTAAACAATGGCCAAGTCTCATTACTTCACTATTCCAACTATGAGATAACCTCTCGAAATTTCTCAATAAGTGAGCCCAACAAATTTGTCGTTTTTCATCACTGAAGTGGTTGTAAACTGCATATCTGTCAGTAATTACCAGGTTTTTGTAATCACAAAATGCACTATTCTTTAAAAATTTCATTCCTCTTGTATCTGCTAACTTCATAAGACTTGCTTTATTGTTGGCAAACATCCAGCACCATCCCAATTTGCCTTTGTTGTAGTGACTGGTTTCATCAATATGCAAAATTTCGCTTGCTTTTATTTCTTCCTCTATTTGTTCATAGGCTTCTTTACATTTTGACGAAACCCTTGCTTCACTATTGGACACACTACCAACACTTATACTCATGTTAAAGATGTCTTTCATAATATTCGCTATTTCTCGCTTTGAATTCTTATAAAACCCACTTAGTGATGCAACTACTGACTTAACTCTAGGACCAAAGGTATCCGGTGTAACTCCTTCTGGTAATTTGCTACTCCTTCTTTTTCCGCATTTACGACAGCGACCATGTTCTAATTGATACTCAACTACGTAAGGCTTAATTTCTGGTAAATCAACTTTTTGATAGACATATGGTTTTTCCGATATTGCGATTTCTTCACCACACTCGCATCTATTTGGTAACTCTACCTTCACCACCTCATCTGCTTCCATTTTAGCTCGGCAATTCCCCTTATGTCCAACTTGACCACCTATCTTCCTGCCGCCCTCTGACTTATCTTCTGGTGTGTCTTTTTTTATTTTGTACAGCTCTTTTGAACTTGGTAAAGATGAATTCCTTGAGTTTAAGCCGAGTCTCTCTCTTAGTTCAGCATTCTCTATTTCTAAGATTTTATTTTTTTCTTCAAGCTTTGCTACTTTCTGCTCTAAGTTTTTACATAACTCTACAATACTGATCAACAATTGAAGCATCTAGCCTTACTTTACTATCAACATTTTGTGTTATTACTACTTTAATATATTATGTCAATTGTTTTTTATCCTTGCCACACCTCTGAACGGATACAGAAAATGTTCCTCTGGGCGTGGGATGCAAGGCCATTTCCTTATTTCCCCAATTTATGTGACATGTGGGCTGACTGCCATAACTGGCAGACCGGGCACTGGATTCAGGGAAAAATTTCACAACTTAATGTTTCCGATGTTTTGTCTGATCTGTTGCAAAAGGTAGGTCTCAAAGGCGATCAGTTTGATACAAGTGATGTTAAAGGATTACTATCTGGGTATGTAATAAATGATCAGCAACCCGTACGCTCAATTATTAAAATGCTGCGAAGGTGCTATTTTTTTGATGTGGTTGAACAGAACTCAAAACTGAAATTTATTCAAAAGGGCAGGGGAGTGACAACTGGTATACCAGTTGACGAAACTGTTTTCAATCACAATCCCAAGCTGATACAGCTTAGTCAATTAGATTTAAACAATAGGATTAACATCTTTGGCTATCCAATTGATGTGAAATATGCTGAACTCCCAAGGCAGGGCAATGCTGCAACAGTTCCAATACCGCTCATTATGGAGGAAGGGGAGGCGCAAAATATAGCTGAAGTTTTACTTTATTCTTCGTGGCAAGAGAGAAATTTATACAACTTTAAGCTACCGATAAAATATGCATGGCTTTTACCAAGTGATGTAATAGCAATTTCAGATGGTGAGAAAAGACATACGATGAGAATTATAAAAACAAAGTTTGAAAGCATGTCCATTCAAGTAATAGGAGTTGGTTATGATCCCTCTATATACAAGCTCTCCTTTCCTTCAACAAGATCACTTATGCTTAAAGAATACCCTCCTTCTCACATCAGTAAATCTATCGTAGAAATGATAGATTTACCGCATATTAAAGGTAATATCGCAAGTTTTACTTTAATTAGTGAAGAGGAAGGTTGGAAAGGAGCAACGCTTTTTATTTCGTATGATGATAAAAATTATAAGCCCATCGCGAGCGCAAATACACAATCTATTTACGGATATGTAATCGAATCTACCGATGAGGGAATTACAGTAGTGCTACGTTTTGGTAAGCTAGACGTCATGAATCCAACTGTGTTAGCGCTGGTTGGCAAAGAGATAATAAAATTCCAAGATGCCAAGCTTATAGATAAAAATAAATATAAGCTTAGCAACCTAATTAGAGGTCAAAAAGGGACTAAGAAATATGAACACACTGCAGGTGAAAAATTCATTCTGCTTGATGATTCAATAATTTCTTTCGAAGTGCAAGAAGGAAGAAAATTTTACCTAAAAGCAGTCACTTATGGTGATTCATTGGAAAATACGGAAACAAAAATTGTGAACTAGGAGAGAAGGACTTCATAAATGAGATCTTACCAGCAGGAACTTGTGTTTCATTAAAAAATCCACTATAATATTAACATAGCAATATAGTAAGGTAAAATTATGACTAATAGTGTAAATGAATTATCAAATGAAGCACCAATAATACTAACATGGGTGCCAAGAGTGCATGGTGCATCTTTACCGAATGGTAAAAATAGTGATCTTAATTACTTAGATATAATCAAAAACCATAAATTAAAGAATAAAGAAGAGAGAGACATATATTTGGTTATCAATGGTCCTGGGTTCGAAGAAAATCAAATAGATGATTTAAAGCGTGAACTGAAAGGAATTGAAGGAGTGCATGTTGTAGATTTGCATCAATATAACTGGAGTGAGATAGATGAAGGATGGAAAATAGATGGTAAAGATATTAGCATAAAGGACTTCTTCAAAAATATGTATAATATGTCGGAGGAGCAAAGGATGTATTTTGCTATTGAAATAGATACTTTTAGATTAATTGCTCTTGCTCTTTCAGAAAAAATGACAGGAGAGAAAGGTGCAATATATAGACTTTGATTCTTTAAAACCCATTCCCACTCATATAGGGAAGGATATAACAATTCCTGAGGGAATTTTATTAGGAAATGTTATAGCGTGTTTTCTTGATCAAGAAGGAAATACGAACTACACAAGTGCAGTAGATATAAAGAACTCGAATCATTACGACGAATATAAAAACCTAATGATTTTTACAAATAATGATTGCATTGCGGTAAATAATTCAAGTGTAGCAGTTAGCATCTTGTCTAATTATAAAGATAGAATACTGAGCCAAAAAGAAGCTTGTAATGAGGTTAAAAAGCGCTTATCTCTAGCCTTAGAACAAGAAGAAGAATTAGATAGAGGAGTTTCCTTATTCATAAAAGATGAAGAACTCAAAAATGAAACAATTAAGCAAGCAAAGGAAAAGATAAAAAAATGTATTTCAGACTTTGAAAGCAATGGAATACAAGAGCTATATAATATTGAAAACTTTCATTATATTAACACCGGACTTGGTGAATTTAGCTTAAATTCTGCTCAAATGAGTACAATAAAACCTCTTCTTGTTCAATTAAGTGGTGAGAAAGTAAGCAAATGTCCATCATTTTCTTTTAATTGTAATAATGGTAATTATGTTTCCGTACTAGGAAGTGATTTATCCTGGATGAAGGGTGAGAGTTTATACTGTCAGCAGGTGGATAAAAAGCTAGAAGCAACAGAAGTAGACAGGGTAGCAATGGAAAAGCTATCGCTTGCATAACAGTTATCAAAGGACTTTTCTATATTAAAAATAGAAAGTCCTTTAAAGCAAAGGTTCTAAATAATTGACAGTCAATAAAATATAATACTAGTATTAATCTATGTGATAGAGGGAATAATATGTCAAAAAAAATAGTTAATGCACTGAAAGCTAAAGTAAAAGAGCTTAAATATCAAAATTTGAAAGCTAGGGAAATTGACTATCATATTACATATACTGATCTTATCAGAGTGAATAACATTATCATTAATGGTACAGTAGTAACCAATGAGGTTATTCGTCAGCTTCTAGGAGGTATGAGAGGAGAAAGCACAATTTTTCATGAAATGTTTCGGTACGCTGGCGCAACAGTTCCAAATGATTTGATTATTAAGGAGTTGGCAGCTCACTATAATCAGTCAGGATATGTTAAATTTCTTTATGAAAGTTATTCTTCAATAGAGGATTGGGAAAAAACTGGACTCAAATTATTGACGAATTGTAATGGCGAAAGAACCTTTCGTATGGATTGCTATGACCCTAATCGTTTAAAATTTAGCTTTAGTATGGAAAGAATTCCTGTAACTGATACTGAAATTGAGTATTTTGGTCATTTTCATGAGTTGTGCAATTTATCCGGCTCAGTAGAATTTAAACTGAAATATAAAGATGGAAATGTGACATATGAAGATGGTAAAGTGTTGCTTACAATTCCTAAAGAGTTAGAAGATTACAAAGCTGGCGATGACAGTCTGCTTGATAAGCTTACTGATATTATTAACAAGATTGTTGAATATTTAAAAAAGCTCTGCGAGAAATTGGGCTTTAAGTTTGATACAAAAATAGAGTACAATTCTGAGCGTAATATAAACATAGAGCACAACCTTGGCAGGCCACTGAAGGTGATAGATGAACCAGATATATATGCTGTCAATGGCTTAGAGCGCTGAATTTAATCAGAAGCGAGAATTTTCGGTTGACTTTTTTTGCTAAAAGCTTATTATAGTATAAGTGTGTTGAGGTAGAATAATGATCGGTAAATTATCAAATGAAGCACCAATAATACTAACATGGGTGCCAAGAGTATATGGTGCATCTCTACCTGATGGTAAGAACAGCGAACTTAATTACTTAGATATAATCAAAAATCATAAATTAAAAAATAAAGAGGAGAGGGACATATATTTGGTTATCAATGGTCCTGGGTTCGAAGAAAATCAAATAGATGATTTAAAGCGTGAACTGAAAGGAATTGAAGGAGTACATGTTATAGACTTGCATCAGTATGACTGGAGCGAAATAGATACGGGATGGAAGATAGATGGCGAAGACATTAGCATAAAGGACTTCTTCAAAAATATGTATAACATGACAGATGAACAAAGAACATACTTTGCTGTTGAAATAGATACTTTTAGATTAATTGCTCTGGCACTCTTGAAGAAGTTTACAGAACATGAAGATGGAATATATATAGATTTTGATTCTTTAAAAGCCATTAACTCTCATATAGGGAAGGATATAACAATCCCTGAGGGAATTTTGTTAGGGCAAATTACTGCACATGTTAATCAAGAGACCGGCAAAATTATTAAAACGGATTTAAATAATGATCTGATTGCAGTAAGTTGTCCACATATAGCGATTAATATTTTATCTCAATATAAAAGCGCAATACTGAGTCAAGAAAAAATGTGCTATGAGTTAGCAGAGCGTTTATCTAATTTTTCGAAAAAAGAAAAACTACGGTTTTTTGCTATTTATAAAGGGTTGGGAGAGAAACAGCTGTTAGATGATGAAGCGAAGAAAAAAGGGAAGAGTGTTATAGAGGAATTAGATAAGATAGAGCACAAAATAGTTGATCTAAGAAATGGTAAGATCAGAGAACTATATGAGCCGCTAGTGTGTCATTATTCTAGGTATCGTGAAATAGGTTTAAATTTAGGTCAATTTTATACCGTAGAAGTAGTCCGTAATGGATTAATCGGTCAAGACGAAAGCAAAATAGGGTTATTTTTTTTTGAAAAGAACAATGGCAATTACGTTTGTACAATAAATGGTGACCTATCTTGGGTTAGAGGAGCAAACTTATACCATAAACAGGTAAAAAGTGAGTTAGAAAAAGTACAAGTAGATCAGATGGAATTGGAAAATCTATCGTTAGAGTAATCAAGTGTAAACCGGAAAGTAACTCAGGTTACAGTTGATAGTCTATATTATTAAAAGGTTAATAATTATATACGTATTATAGTATAAGAGCTATTAATAGTATATATGTCAAAAGAAGTGATTAATGAGCTGAAAGATAAGGCGAGGGAGAGGAGATATGCTGATTTGCAGTCTACAGAGAGTTCTGATTATAGAACATATAAAGATTTGGATATGGACTTCAATAGTGAATATGAATTTGTTTGTGACCTTGTTATTAATGGGAAGGCAATAACTAATGATTTAATTAAAAATTTATATTTAAAATATGAAAATCTCATTACAGAAGATAAGGACAAAAAAGGGAGTTATCGTCTGTTTCTTAAGCAAATCTTCACGTAATACGCCGGTGCAGCAGTTCCAAATGACTCTATTATGGAAGAACTGATAACGTATCCGTTCAGAGGTGTGGCAAGGATAAAAAACAATTGACATAATATATTAAAGTAGTAATAACACAAAATGTTGATAGTAAAGTAAGGCTAGATGCTTCAATTGTTGATCAGTATTGTAGAGTTATGTAAAAACTTAGAGCAGAAAGTAGCAAAGCTTGAAGAAAAAAATAAAATCTTAGAAATAGAGAATGCTGAACTAAGAGAGAGACTCGGCTTAAACTCAAGGAATTCATCTTTACCAAGTTCAAAAGAGCTGTACAAAATAAAAAAAGACACACCAGAAGATAAGTCAGAGGGCGGCAGGAAGATAGGTGGTCAAGTTGGACATAAGGGGAATTGCCGAGCTAAAATGGAAGCAGATGAGGTGGTGAAGGTAGAGTTACCAAATAGATGCGAGTGTGGTGAAGAAATCGCAATATCGGAAAAACCATATGTCTATCAAAAAGTTGATTTACCAGAAATTAAGCCTTACGTAGTTGAGTATCAATTAGAACATGGTCGCTGTCGTAAATGCGGAAAAAGAAGGAGTAGCAAATTACCAGAAGGAGTTACACCGGATACCTTTGGTCCTAGAGTTAAGTCAGTAGTTGCATCACTAAGTGGGTTTTATAAGAATTCAAAGCGAGAAATAGCGAATATTATGAAAGACATCTTTAACATGAGTATAAGTGTTGGTAGTGTGTCCAATAGTGAAGCAAGGGTTTCGTCAAAATGTAAAGAAGCCTATGAACAAATAGAGGAAGAAATAAAAGCAAGCGAAATTTTGCATATTGATGAAACCAGTCACTACAACAAAGGCAAATTGGGATGGTGCTGGATGTTTGCCAACAATAAAGCAAGTCTTATGAAGTTAGCAGATACAAGAGGAATGAAATTTTTAAAGAATAGTGCATTTTGTGATTACAAAAACCTGGTAATTACTGACAGATATGCAGTTTACAACCACTTCAGTGATGAAAAACGACAAATTTGTTGGGCTCACTTATTGAGAAATTTCGAGAGGTTATCTCATAGTTGGAATAGTGAAGTAATGAGACTTGGCCATTGTTTAAAAGACGCAGCTAATGGATTGTTTGTATTAAAAAACGCTTTGTCAGAAAATGAAATTAGTATTTCAAAGTTCACTAAGCAAGCTAAAGAATTACGAAGATACATACAGTACTGCATGATAAAAATATCTTATATACTTGAAGCAAAAGGAGCTTCACGAACGGTAAAGGGTATTATAAAATCCGAGTCAATGATGTGGACATTTTTGGATGACCCAGAGAATATTCCATTAACGAATAACCATGTTGAGCGACAGATACGGCATTATGTTGTCTATCGTAAGAATTCATATTTTGCACAGTCAGAGCGAGGGAATAGATTTCTTGAGCGGATAATTTCGTTGTATCTGACTTGGAAACAAAAGGAATTAAACCCTTTTCAAAACCTGCTAGCTGTTGTTTCTTAAACCACACCTCTGAACGGATACCTGATAACTCATTATAATAGACTTGGGTACAAGAAATTCTTTTCGTAATCAAACATTTCATCCTTTTGGGTTGCGCGTTTATTCCTCATATTTCTCAAATCCTTCTTACAGAGAAATGACCTGTATGAGTTGTGAAGATTCCAATTGTCTGAAGTTCAGTTTTAGCGTAGTGGAGTTTAAACTAAAATGTGAAGTATGAAGGAGGTAAGGTGTCTCTTACTATTCCTAAGGAGCTGAAAAACTACAAAGCAAATGATAAGAATTTGTTTGACGTTATTATTGAGTATTTTCAGAAATTTTGCGAAAAATTTGGATTTCACTTTTTTGAGGAAAATTTTGAGTATAATCTGGATAAGCCACTTCGAGCATTAAGTGATATAAATACATCCCAAGATAAGAATCTAAACTTGAAGAATTTAAAATAAGATATTGAAATCTCTGCTTTTTTTTAATAAGGTGAGTATAATAAAAAGTAAATCAAGTTTTACAGAAAACCTTTACTTATGATGAAAAGTACGTAATACGTATATAATATAAGATTGTGATATGTCAAAAAAAATAGTTAATGCATTAAAATCTGAAGTAGAAAAGCTCAAATATGCTGATTTAAAGTCTATATCAATAAAATCAGATAGTTGGAACTTTAGTTACAAAACATATATTGACCTTGGTAGATCACACAACCTTACTATTAATGAGAAAGAAGTGCCTAATGAGCTTATTGAGAAGCTATATTCAAAACATAAAGATCTCATTTTAGAAGATGAGAATGGAAGAAAGAACTATAGTCCATTTCTTAAGCAAATTTTCATAAAAATATTTGAATATGCTGGTGCAGAAGTTCCGAGTGACTCTATCATGGAAGAATTGATAACTAACTATCATCAAGAAGGGTATAATCATTTTCTGTTTCTTCATATATTAAAGGCTCTTTCTCCATTTGGCTTGCTTGTGTTAGATTCTCACATAATAATAACTTATAGTATGGATTGCCGTGACTCCAATTGTCTAAAACTCAATTTTAGCATGGATTGTATAAAGGTGTGCAGCATTAATCCTGTTAATGATATTAAAACACCAAATTTTCACAGTTCAATAAAATTTAAGTTAAAATCTAAGGGTAGAAGTATAACATATGAAGATGGTAAAGTGCTTATTAATATTCCGAAAGAGCTGAAAAATTATAAAGCAAGTGGTAGAAGTTTGTGTGACATTACTATTGAGTATTTTCAAGAATTTTTTGGAAATTTGGGGTTTAAATTTGAGACAAAAGTGGAACATAGTCTAGGGGAGCCACTGAAGGTGTTAAATGATGTAAGTGTGCTTTGCTCTCAGTTAGAATGTATCCGTTCAGCAGAGTGGTAAAATAAATTAGACGAAACTAATAAGTGGGTATCATGAAAATCCAGTCTTTTCATGCAAAAAACAATGATGTCATTCTAGCGCGTGACCAGTTCTGATTGACTAATCAGTCTTCTGGATCCCAGTATCAAGTACTGGGATGACAAGAGTAAAGAGGAAACTGGGATGAAATTATGAAGGCCTAGCAATTTATGACGGTGTCATTCCAGCGCGTGACCAGTTCTTATTGCCTGGTCAGTCCTATGATTTCAGTGTTAACTACTCTAATGACAGGGGATACTGGAAGGATAAGAGGCTACTTGAATGAAAAGAAAGGGAGTGCACATTTCCTTGAACAGATAGGTTAAATTAGGTTGAAGTTTTAGCAGCAGCAAGTCTGTTAAAATCTTCTTCAGCGTGGTACGATGACCGCGTTAATGGGCTTGATGCAACTACCAAAAAGCCTTTGGAATAAGCAATATATTTATAATGCTCAAACTCTTCTGGGGTAACATATCTATCAACCTTTACATGCTTTGGAGTTGGTTGCAAATATTGACCAATTGTAATGAAGTCAACTTCGGCGCTACGTAAATCATCCATAACCTGAAAGATTTCTTCTTTTGTTTCTCCAAGACCAACCATAAGCCCTGACTTCGTAAAAAGTTTAGGATTAATCTGTTTCACCATCTTTAGCAAATATAGTGAATGAAAATAACGAGCTCTCGGTCTTATTTTTGCATACAGCCTTGGTACTGTTTCGATATTGTGATTATAAACATCAGGTGATGCAATAGCTATTGCTTCAAACGCTTCTTTCTTATTTAAAAAATCAGGAGTAAGAATCTCTATTGTTGTTTCCGAAGTTATCTTTCTAATTTCTTCTATACACCTTATAAACTGATTTGCACCACCATCTGGTAAATCGTCACGGTCAACAGAGGTAATGACAACGTGCTTTAAATTTAACTTTTTTATTGCTTTTGCTAAATTTTCTGGTTCATGAGGATCGAGCTTATCAGGAATGCCAGTTGCAACGTTGCAAAACGCACAAGCACGAGTACAAACAGAACCGAGAATCATCACAGTAGCATGACGTTTATTCCAACATTCACCAATATTTGGACACGCAGCTTCTTCGCATACTGTATGTAAGTTATGTAGCTTAACAGTGTTTAAGGTTTCATTGAATATTTTACCAGCTGGAGCTTTTGCTCTGAGCCATATAGGCTTACTATGCATCTGAAACAGCTAATTCTACCTCTTGTTTTGCTAAAACTTTCTTTAACCTTCTTTTTATCTTTTGTGCTTCTTTACTTAGTTTAATTGTTTTTGTATTGAGCAAGAAAGCATCAAGATCACCTTTATAGTCTATAGTTCTTAAAGTTCTTGTTGCTATACGAAAGCTAAACTTTTTGTCTAATATATTACTCGTCAATGTAACTTTATGTAAATTTAAGAGAAAGGTACGCTTTGTTTTACGATTTGAATGCGATACCTTATTACCAAAAGACTTTTTTCTATTTGTTAACTCACAAATTCTACTCACTTCAATATACCAATTTATCCTATGTAACTAGGTTAACCTGATATAGTGAAATAGTCAACTCCCTTGCTTGATTTTTATACCGTATACTGCTTTATAGCCAAAAAAAACTGTAATTTTTTCTATTACAAGAGAAACCATATGCTGCATTTCCAATGCTTTACTGCCATTTGTTACTAACAGATGAAGAACACCAGAATTTACGTTTTGTGCGTATGAGATCTTTTGTGGTTTTGTACATTCTGCTAATTCCTCTCCAACTATACTTTTCCAGTTTAAAATAAGACGTATTTCATTTTTGCTGATCTTATTTTTCATGCATTTTAATGCATAGTTTTCTATTATAGATTTTAATTTCTTTGGCCCGCTATATTTAAACATCTTTCCAGTGCTTAAAATTAAATTATATTACAACTTTCTTATACAAAAAACTAACTTATTGTTTTCATGACCCTCGGCCTCACACATAAAAAGCAGTATTTGTATATCTAGCATTTGCCAGAATTTTGTGTTTCCTACCTTGTAATCATTTTTAATTGTAATTTGTTAAATTATTATGAAGCTAAGTAAAATTCGAGTAAAGTATAGTATTTCCAAGAAGATTATCTTTTTACTGTATGCAGTAATTTTCTTATAGCTATCTGTTTTTTAAGATCTTTCTGCAATCCAAGTTGCTTGAATGGCCTCTAATATTTTTTCATTACAATACTTTTCATCATCATCAAACTCTTCTAAATCCAAGACTTTTCTTTTAAGTTCAGTGAATCTAATACTAATTATATCTTCATTTGGAAATTTCTCTTCTAGAGCTTCTGCAATATCTTCTATATCAAGCCATTTCATACTTTTTTAATAAATTAAACTGGTGCCCATGGGGAGACTTGAACTCCCAAGGTCGCAAAACCCACGGATTTTAAGTCCGCTGCGTCTACCGATTCCGCCACACGGGCCTTATGTTGTTTATCTAGAGTAAAATTCTACTACTAAATTGACTTCCATGTCTGCTGAATATGGGACTTCGGAATATTGAGGCGCTCTCAAATACTTCACTGAAAGTGCTTTGCTATCTGCCTCTAAATAATCTGGGGCCTTACGTTCTTGTTTTTGTTCAGCCTCTATTAATATAGGAATTTTTGCTGCTCTTTCCCTTATTTTTACTATATCACCAGGCTTCACTCTATAACTTGATATGTTAACCACCTTATCATTAACTGTAACATGTTTATGAGATATAAGCTGTTTTGCCGAGTAAATTGTTGGCACAAAACCAGAGTGATATAAAACAGAACTTAACCTTGATTCCAAGGCACCAATAAAATTATCAGCCGTATAACCCTTTCTTTTGTAGGCATCTAAAAATGTACGTCTAAGCTGTTTGCTTGAAATTGCATAGTAGAACTTAAATTTTTTATGTGCAGCAAACTGCTTACCAAAGTCAGATAACTTCTTAAATCCAAGAATACCATGCTGACCTGGAGGGTATTTTCTTTTATTGACCGAATCTTTTGCTCTACCCCATAAGTTTACACCAAGCCTGCGACTGATTCTATACTTTCTATTGATAACAGTTGTCATACAAAAATTCTCACAATCTAACTATAAATTATTAATGATTTTAACATTAAGTGTCAACTTGTTTTTGCCGCTATGATATAGTATACTTCACTTTTAAGTTTTCCTATTAATACATGAATCATCTACTACTAAAATCCATGGCAAATGCTGTCCGCTTTTTATCAATTGATGCAGTACAAAAAGCAAATTCTGGACATCCAGGTATGCCACTTGGCATGGCAGATGTTGCCACTGTATTATTTGCTAAATATCTAAACCATAACCCTGATGATTCTCAATGGATCAGTAGAGATCGTTTCGTCCTATCAAATGGTCACGGTTCGATGCTGCAATACTCTATATTATATCTGACAGGCTACATTGGTATAGATGAACTAAAAAACTTCAGGCAACTTACATCAAAAACTCCAGGTCACCCAGAATTTGGCTTGACTTCTGGTATAGAAGCAACAACAGGCCCGCTTGGTCAGGGATTTGCCACTGCTGTTGGCATGGCACTTGCTGAATCGATTCTTGCAAAGCAGTTTGAAATCAGCCATTACACTTACGTAATGCTAGGAGATGGCTGTCTTATGGAAGGTATAAGCCATGAAGCAGCGTCCCTTGCTGGGCATCTTAAATTAAATAAGCTGATAGCACTTTTTGACGACAATGACATCTCTATAGACGGCTCTACTAGCCTCTCTTGCTCTGATGATGTAGAAAAGCGTTTTTCAGCGTATGGATGGAATGTTGACAAAATCGATGGGCATGACTTTGATGCTATATCCCTTGCAATAGAGCAGGCGCAAAAGTCTGATAAACCTACACTAATCTGTTGCAAAACTATTATCGGAAAATTTTCGAGCCGTGCTGGCACATCTTCTGCTCATAGTGGTGCCTTTACAGAGGAAGATGTAAAACAGATGAGAGAAAAATTAAATTGGGACTATGAACCATTTCATGTACCAGAAGATGTGAGAAACGCTTGGATAGAAACAGTTAAGAGGGCAAAGCAAAACTATACATCCTTGATCAATAAAGAACTACAAAGAAGACTTGAGAAACGTTTGCCGAATAATATCGAGAGTGATTTGGCTGATCTGAAGAAACAAATATGTAAGCTAATGCCAAACGAAGCTACTCGATCTTCTTTCGGCAGAGTAATGGAACTATTAACTAAGTCTATGCCAGAACTAATTGGTGGCTCTGCTGATCTTACCGGTTCAAATTGTACTAAATATAAGCACATGCAGGCAATAGATAGTAATAATTATAGTGGCTCTTATGTACACTATGGAGTGAGAGAGCACGCTATGGCAGCTTGTATGAATGGTATGGCTCTTCATGGTGGAATTATTCCTTATGGTGGAACTTTTTTAGTATTTTCCGATTACTGCCGACCTGCTATACGTCTTTCAGCTTTGATGAAGCAGCAGGTTATCTATGTAATGACTCATGACTCAATTGGAGTAGGAGAAGATGGTCCAACTCACCAGCCAATAGAGCATTTAGCTTCTTTGAGAGCTATACCAAATCTGTATGTTTTTAGGCCAGCAGATGCAATTGAAACTTTGGAGTGCATTAGCATTGCACTTGAAAAAAAAGAGTCACCTGCACTATTTGCGCTTTCAAGGCAAAATATTAATTACATGCACTCTTATACTGACCAATTGGCCAACCTATCAAAATTTGGTGCATATATACTATGCGAATATTCAGGGAAGCTAGAAGTGACGATATTTGCTACCGGATCTGAAGTTGAAATTGCAGTTGAGGCAAGAGAAAAATTACAGGAAAAAGGTGTAGGTACAAGGGTCATTTCTATGCCGTGTTGGAGGCTTTTTGACGAGCAAAGTGATGAATATAAAGGGGTAATATTAAATAATGGCAGTATTAAAGTTGCAATTGAAGCTGGAAGTGAAGTGGGTTGGCATAAATATATAGGTTCAAACGGTATATTTATTGGCATGAAAAATTTTGGAGAATCAGCACCTTATGAAGCTCTTTATAAGCATTTTAATATTAGCGCTGATTATGTAGTAAAATGTGTTTGTGAAAACGCTTTTTATCATTCCACTGCGCATAAAATTACTTAATGCACTCAGCAAGTGCCGTTATTATGATAAGGAACATCGGTGAAATGTTTCGAGTAACTTTTTCTTTTCCATGAGCTACTTGACGGCAAGAATAAAGTTTTAATCATTCCATGGTTTCTGTATAATTTTCAAAACTTAATTGATATATATGAAGATAATAATAGGTAGCGCTAGTAAACAATTAGGAGATTTAATAGCAAGTGGGCTAAATGCTCAGCTATTTCCTACTCAGGTGTCAAGATTTGCTGATGGTGAGGTAAATGTAGAAGTAGCAAATGATCTACGTGATCAAGAAGTATACGTAGTACAATCTATTTCTTCCCCTGTAAATGATAACCTTATGGAGCTTCTGCTTACAATTGATGCAGCAAAGAGGTCAGGAGCCAAGAGAATAACGGCTATTATTCCTTATTACGGATACAGTAGGCAGGATAGGGTTATTAAAAACAATAATATGCAATCTGCTTTAAGTGCTAAATTAGTTGCAAATCTTATTCAAACTGCAGGTGCAAATAGCGTTGCTGCTATTGATTTGCATTCAAGTCAAATTGAAGGTTTTTTTGATATATCAGTTACTAATTTAAGCTGTTTTAAAGTATTTGTTAACTCTATATACAAGGAGAATTTGGCAATAGTTGCGCCTGATGTTGGAGCAATTGGAAGAGCTCGTGCTTTTGCAAAGATTTTAGAGGAAAAATACAAGTTAGATAATGATATTGTTGTAGTAGATAAATATAGAGAAAAAGCAGGTACATCTGAGGTAATGAATGTAATCGGAGAAGTTGCAAACAAAAATTGCGTCATTGTTGATGATATAGTTGACTCTGGCGGAACATTATGTAATGCAGCTCTTGCTTTAAAAAACCGAGGAGCAAAGTCTGTAGTTTCATGCATTACACATGGAATACTTTCAGGAAATGCAGTTGAGAAAATCTCTTCCTCTTCTCTGGATAAATTAGTAATTACGGACACCGTATTTCACAAATTTGAAAAAAATGATAAGATAGAGGTTGTTTCAATTGCAAATATTTTAATTTGCTTTATGCAAGGAGGTAAAAGTGCCAGCTAGATCAACAGAAGATGTTATCACTTCGTTAATAGAATTTGCAAATAAGAGAAAAATAACAATTACTAAAGAAGAAATGCTTAAAACTGCACAGCTTGTGAGGATTAAGTTATCCGATGATGAGATTCAATACTACTCAAAAGAACTGACAATGCTGGATTGGATACATGATACTTTGTTGAAAGTTAATACTGAAGGTGTTTCTCCTATGCGTTATGGAACTATAGATAAGGATATTCATGTACGCGATGATATTATAAATTCTCAAAACATTAAAGAAGAAATATTATCCAATACAAAATCGGAGCATGGGTATTTCGTAGTACCGAAGGTTATAAACGATTAAGATAAAGCAAGATTTATAACGATTTTATAGATCTACTTTCAAAAATAAGACCAATCTGGTAAAGAAGCATTCGTTGGAGTAAAAACCATTTTTTGATTTTTCTTTACTAAATCTACTAAATATAATTTAGAGTTGCTTGGTGATTCTGCGTTAGTGAAGATAATTTCTCTGCCATTTGGTAGCCATGCCGGAGATTCAATTTTATGCCCCTCTGAAAGCAAGCGCTCTTCTTTGCCATCTGGCTTCATAACTCCTATGTAAAATTTTCCTGACTGAATTTTTGTAAAAGCTATCAGATCTCCTTTTGGCGACCAAACAGGTGTAGCATATCTTCCATTTCCAAAACTAATTCTCTTGGGTTTTTTGCTTTTTTTAGTGAAATCTATGATATATAGTTGCTGACTTCCACTTATATCAGAACTAAAAACCATGTACTTTTGATCTGGAGACAAAGAGGGAGAAGTACTTATAGCTGAACCTTTAGTAATTTTTTTTGTTCGTTTACTGTTTAAGTCTAGAGATAATATATTTGTTTCACCACTCAATGAGTGGGAAATAAAAAGAGATTTACCATCAGGAGAAAATCTTGGTGCAGAAATAACTCCTTCAAATGCGCTGATTATTGATTCAGTGTTATCTTTTAAATTTTTTAATATTATATAACTTTTACCATTTGTGTATGAGATATAAACAATACCCTTTCCATTTGGTGAAAATCTTGGTGTTGACACAAATTTCTCACCATTTGTTAAGTACTTTATATTACTTCCATCTTGATTCATCACAGCAATTTTACGGACGGATTTGTAATTGCTATCTTTTTCTTCAGCGATATATGTAATTTTTGTATTGAAATGCCCTTTCTCACCAATCAATCTATCATGTATCAGATCTGAAACAAGATGACTAATTTTCCTCCAGTCTTTTGCTAGAAAAACAACCGACTGAGTAAGCAATTCTCTGTTTGTAAAGCTGTCAGATAAACGAAAAGATAGCTCTAAATTTCTGTTTGATACTTCACTTAAACTTACTGTGACTACAGTATCGCTTTTCCAAGACTCAACTTTCGCGTCACGTTTCACATTAAATAAGCCACAATTAGATAGATTTGTTTCAATTACTTTTGTGATGCTTTCACTTAGCTCACTTTCCACTTCTGTCTTGCATGCACATTTAGATACAACAAGATCAATATTACCAATATTGCTTTTTTTTATATCAACATATAAAACAGCTTTTGTGGAATAAGGAATAAATAACGAAATAAATAACACCAGTTGAACGAATAGCTTCATTAGATTTCTTGCATTACCTCCTGTCATCTCAGCAAATAGCTTACTTTTGAAGTTAAACTGCATGACAGTAGAGTAAATCAATTTCTGCAGTACTTGACACTGGAATCCAGAAATTTGACTGCAAGTAAGTGCACTGAGGTGGCAAGCATAAAAGTAGCTGTTTTATTCTAAAATAAACGTCTTTGACAAGGTTGCATGAAAAATTGGATTCCAGTTTCAGAGCACTGGGATGATACCCTACTGGTGGAGATTGTTCTAAAACTACAATGTTTGCCTGGGCGTTGAGATGGCACCCTTCTGGTAGATTCAAATCACAATGTTTGTATAGTTGTGTGATCTGACACTGATTTTTTTTTACGGATTCCAGTATTGCATGCTGAAATAACATCAAAGAATACATTGTTAACTTCTTACTCAAATAATGGTTAATAAAAAAAGGTGTATTTCTATACCTGTTCTATCTGGACTTCAATTATAGGTCTTTTTAGTAAATATTCTTTTAAGATACTAAATATTGAGCTCTCAATTTTATTTCTTATTTTTTTTATCGGCTGTGAGTCAAATGCTGACTCAACCTTCTTTATGATCTTTTGCATAATGGCTGCATCTTCTTGCGCTTCGAAAACACCAGGTGCAAATACTTTTGGCTTAGCGAGCAGTTTATTTTTCTTGTTTACAACTGCTGTCACTACGATAGCTCCGGCATCTCTCATTCTCTCACGCATTTTTATAACGCTGCATTCTGGATGAAGGAGTAAAATACCATCAATACCAAAGTAGTCGACATCAATGGAGCTAACTTTTTCCCCATTTTCCAAATTAACAATATCACCTGGTGCAATCATTATTGCTTTTTTCACACCGCACTCTTTAGCAAACTTTACATGTGCATCCGTATGAATATACTCACCATGAACCGGAATAGACATCTTAGGTTTTATCAAAGAATACATTTCCCTTAGCTCTGCTTTTACTGGATGTCCGGAAGCATGAACATTCTCTGTTTTTTCAGTAATAACTTCCACTCCCATCTCAATAAAGGCATTGAGCATGTTATGTGCACGAGTTTCATTGCCAGGAATGATTTTTGATGAAAAGATCATGGTATCACCTTGCTGCATTTTAAATGCTTGATGACTCTTAGCGGCAAGTCTTGCGGTAGCTGCCAGTGGCTCACCTTGACAACCTGTGCAAAGTAGCACCAGCTTTTCCCTTGGAAAATTTACTGCCTCCTTTGCTTCTAGAAACTCAGGAGAATCAGTTAAATAACCACTATCCTGAGCAACTTTCACTATTCTCCATAAAGATCTGCCAAGTAAAACCACTTTTCTATTTAGTGCTTTTGCAGCTTGGCTTATTGTTTCAATTCGCGCCACATTCGAGGCAAATAGCGAGACAGCAACCAATTTTTTAGACCGCTTTATTATATTGTAAATATTATCATAAATTTCACTTTCTAATTCAGGGTCGTGTTTGCTCAGTATGTTTGTTGAATCACAAATTGCTGCAAGTAGATCACCTTTATCGCCAATTTCTTTTAAACGCTCTATATTAGAAATTAATCCAACAACAGGTTTTGGATCAAATTTCCAGTCCCCAGTATGAAGTGCACTACCTGCTTCAGTGCTAATTAATATTGAATTTGCCTCAGGAATTGAGTGAGTTACATTTATAAACTCAACGGTAAAAGGACCCAAATTTATGCTGCCATTTATGTCTACCTCTTTCACAGGTACCACACCTTCCAATCGAAACTCCTTTAGTTTCTCCTTGAGAAAATTAACTGTAAACTTTGTTGTATATATGGGACATTGCAAATCTTCCCACAGATGAGGCACTGCACCACAGTGATCTTCATGTGCATGTGTAATTATTATTCCAAGCAAATCTTTTTTTCTTTGAGCAATAAAATCTACATCAGCAATGAGTAGCTCAACACCTGGCATAGTTTCATCTGCAAAACCGATACCAAGGTCGATCATAATCCACTTGCCTTGATAATGATATAGGCTAACGTTCATCCCAATTCTTCCTACTCCTCCAAGAGGAAGAAATAAAAACTCATTTTTGTTTATGTTCATTAATTTTAAATTATTAAAATGTGAGAATAGCAAAACTTCGACCTTAAATAAAGGAATTTATCACTTTTGCATAACTTAAAAAATCTTTTCACTAAAAGAGAAGGCTTTCAAATTGGTAAAAAGAATTAAGTGTAGACAGCTACCTCTTTATATCATTTAGCAAATTTCTCATTTTTTTTTTACTTTTCCAAAGAATCCTTCAGATTTCTGCTCTACACTTTTATGTTCCTCTTCCTCAAGCGCTTTTAATAGCTCAATCTGCTTTTGGGTTAAATTCTTTGGATTTAAAGTCTCAACTATTACCTGTACGTATAAATCACCACGAGCATGTGAGTTCATATATGGCATACCCTTTTCCCTACAACGTAGTTTGGTACCAGTTTGAGTGCCTTCAGGGACCTTTACTTTTATTTTAGCTCCATCAATTGATTGAATATCGATTTCACCACCAAGTACTGCTAGTGTCATTCTTATAGGCACTTTACAGTGTAAATCTGCTCTATTGCGAGTGAAGATCTGATGAGTAGCTATTTTCACACATACGTATAAATCTCCGCTTTTTCCACCTCTTGCTCCAGCTTCTCCTTTACCACTGACCCTTACCTTAGCTCCTTCTTCTATGCCTTTTGGAATTGAAACGGAGATATTTACTTCATCTCTTTTACGCCCACTTCCACCGCATTTCTTACATTTATTTTGTATTATTTCTCCTTCCCCATAGCATGTAGTACACGTTCTTTCAATGGTAAAAAAGCCCTGTTGAGTTCTAATTCTACCGCTTCCCTGGCATGTGTTGCACTGAACTGGTTTGATTGCTCCTTCGCTACCTGTGCCTTGGCATGTATTACATTTTATATTTGTCACATAATGTATAGGTGCTTGTATTCCTTTAAATGCATCTTCTAAGGTAATTTTAAGATCGTAGCGCAGATCTGATCCAGATACTCCTGTTGTACTTCTTTTTGTTCTTGACCTACTTGTACTGCCGCCGAATCCTCCACCAAAAAAATCGTTAAATATATCGCTAAAATCCCCTCCAGCTTGGCTGAAATCAAATCCACCGGAAGCACCATCGTGACCATAACGATCATAACCTGCTCTTTTTTCAGAGTCATATAGAACTTCATATGCAGCTGTTACTTCTTTAAATTTTTCCTCTGCTTCCTTATTACCAGGATTTCTGTCAGGATGATATTTTAATGCTAGTTTTTTATATGCTTTTTTTATCTCGTCAGTACTAGCATTTCTGCTCACTTCTAGCAGATCATAATAGTCTTTTTTGTTCATATATAATAGCTCAGTATTTTACCTTTAAAGATAGGTATTACACATATGAATTTCAAGCATGACCTCTATTTCCTATAAAATATGGTGCACCCTGAGCGACTTGAACGCCCGACCTTTTGATCCGTAGTCAAATGCTCTAATCCAACTGAGCTAAGGGTGCTTGCACAAAGTTGACTTTAACAGATTTTATAGCTTATTTCAATTGGTTTAGCTAAAAATAAAACTCTTATCATGTATGAAACCTGTAAGAAATTGTACTATAGTATTTCCTAAAGTAAATGATAAAGGTATAATAAAGTATTTGAGTTATAATGGCATATAGTGTGGATTTAAGGGAAAAGGCAGTATTGATGATAGAAAAAGGTAAGACAAAGGTTGAGGTAGCAGAGCTTATGGAGATAGGAATAGCAACTCTGTACCGTTGGTTAAAAAAGAAAGCTGCTGGTGAAAGCCTCAAGCCATCTAAAAACGGTAGCTTTATTCGAAAAATAGACCCCAAAATACTCGAAGAATATGTTACAAAGAATCCAGATCATACTCTGGCAGAGATGAAACAAAATCTTGGATTTGGAATAAACTCAATTTGGTATAGACTAAAACAGCTAAAAATTACTTTAAAAAAAAGTCACACTATATCAAGAGCGCAATCAAGAAGATAGGGAGCAATTTATTGATAAAATCTCAAAAATAGACCATTCCAGCATCTTATATATAGATGAAGCAGGAGTTGATAATAAGTTATACCGAGAATATGGACGCGCTCCAAGAGGAAAGAAAATTTATGCAGATATTCCAGGGAGAACTCGAGAGAGAATCAGTATAGTAGCCGGGTGGATTGGAAAGAGATTTATTGCACCAATGACTTTCAAAGGTGGGTGTGACAAAGAGGTATTCAATACATGGTTGGAGAAGATGTTATTACCTAAATTGCCACTTGGCACAACTATAGTTATGGATAATGCTACATTTCATAAGACCACTAAAACAAAATCATTAATAGAGTCTTTTGGCTGTCATTTGCTGTATCTTCCAACATATTCACCAGATTTGAATCCTATAGAATACTGTTGGCATACCATCAAAAGCCGCCTCAGACCTCTCATGTATAAATATACAGACTTACAGCTTTTGGTTGGTAATACCATAATGGAACTTTATCATCCATTTTAGAAAATACTATAGCTCTCTTAAAGGATAACTTAAGTTAACAGTTTCCAATTACTTTGATTTTAGAACCGCTATCCGAATAAGAGCTTTTCACATTATACTGCCAAGCTGCTAACAAATAGCGGAATGACGGTTATAGTTAAATCTAAACTATTTTGGCTATATCAGAAGACGGGTTATGCAGAAACCTTAAAATACTTCTTGCTTGCCAAGGAGAATAAATACATTCCTACAAACAAGCAGATACTCAATATCGATGCATAGGAAAACTTGAAAATTAAATCTTTAATATATCTTGATAAGCATTTACCTGCAGAAATTTTGTATAGTAGTCCAACACAAACAATCGTACTATCAATGACTGATGCTATAATTAAAGTGATGAAATTTGCCATATGAAAATTCAATTTGGACTTTAATTTTTTTAAAATAACTATGCTTGAGAGAAGAGAGACTAGAATTGCAGTATATGAAACCAATATTACCAAACTAAAATTTTGCAATTTAAAAAGACAGCATATCACCGTACACACTATTAAGCTGTAAGTAGCTTTGCTTCTACCATGAAACTCAACCATTGAGTTTACAACTAAAGTAGCTCCTACAAATAAGGTAGCACATATCATTAATTTATTTGAAGTGTTAAGTAAAGAAAGACTGATAAGCAAGAGTATTGATAAAATGGACATAATCACCTACCCAAATTTAATAACATGCATTTATTTTAATCAGACATTACACATAATGAAAAATTTGTCTAGCGTAATCAAAAGTTATTTAAACTAGTACCTAAGTCTTTCAAATCTATTCTTATAATATCCTTTATATTGAGAGCTTTCTCCTCTGTCACTTTTCCAATACATGAAAAAACTATACCTTTAAACAATTCTTCAAACTTCCGCTGATTTTGCGGGGCAATGGTTACTAATATTCTACTTTGCGATTCAGAAAACATTATTATCTTGTTTATTATGTCTGTATTTTGTGTTTTTCCTATTGGTACTAGTGAAAGATCAATTTCAGCACCAAGGTCTCCTGCAATTAGCGATTTTGCCAGAGCAATAATTAAGCCCCCTAAGTTTGGTGCAATTGCAGAGACAATTATGCCATCTTTTATTGCCTGGTTGTAACGTTCATACAACTTCCTAGCGCTCTTTGCATTAACTTTTGGCACGTTGTTATTATCTATTCCACTATATAACTGATATTCAGATCTACCAAGCTCATCGTGGGTTGTACCAAGCACATATATCAAGTCCCCTGGCATTTTCACATCAAGCGATACCGCATTTTCAATATTTTCTATAATTCCAATTGCTGAGATGAGTAATGAAGGTGGTGCAGAGATTATCACTTTCTCGCCATTTTCATCATATCCCTTGAAGTCATTGAACATACTGTCTTTTCCGGATATGAATGGTGTTTTAAATGCAGTTGCAAAGTTGTAACAAGCCTCTGCAGCTCTCTTTAGTTGCCACAATCTTTCTGGATTATAAGCATCACACCAGCAAAAATTATCGAGCAACGCTAGATGATTTATATTTCCTCCTGCAGCTACGTAGTTGCGTATGGCAGTGTCAATCGCACATGCTGCCATGTGATAAGTGTCAATTTCTCCATAACTTGAGCCAAATCCCTGCGATTTTACAACACCTTTGTTTGAAGAAAGGACTGGCCTCGAGACAACAGCTTCGCTGCACACTCTTCCCTTGCCTTGCAGTGGTTTCAGTATTGACGATCCTTGAACCTCATGGTCATATTGCACCACTATAAACTCTTTGCTGCGTATGTTTGGTCTGCTTAGCATTTCTTTTAGTTCAAAGGTGTCATGCAAGTAGCTGAGACTGGAATCCATTTCACGCTCAGCTCCACCATCGTATGGGTTTTGGCGTAAAATGTTTGCAGGCTTTACCTGCTGGATCCCAGTGTCAAGCACTGGGATGACAGGAAAGGATACAGTAGACTCCTTAGACCACGGTTTCGTCTGTAAATGCACTTTGGGATTACCGTCATGCAGAAATTCAGTTTCGATGTCCATTATTACTTCTCCTGGGGGACATTTAACAACGGCTTTGCCACTTTTGTTGAATTCTCCAATTACACAGACCTCCACATCATGTGTTTTCATGATTTGCTTAAACGCAGGAAGATTTTCTTCTGGCACTGCTAAGGTCATTCTCTCTTGTGATTCTGATATCCATATTTCCCACGGAGCCATACCATCGTTTTTAAGGAGAACCTTGCTCAAATCAACTTCAAATCCGTCTTTTCCCATTTCACCAATGGACGATGATAGACCTCCTGCTCCATTATCCGTTATTGCATTATAAAGACCAAGATCTCTTGCTTCTACGACGGCGTTGGATAATTTTTTTTGTGTTATAGGGTCACCAATTTGCACAATTTTTGAAGGACTGTTTCCCGACAATGCCTCTGAAGAAAAAGTTGCACCGTGAATTCCGTCCCTTCCAACTCTTCCACCAATAATTACGATTTTATCACCGTTTTTGGGTTCTTTTATGTGTGAAGGTGCATTATTTATATTCCGTGGAATAATTCCGATGCTTCCAACAAAAACTAATGGCTTTCCACAGAATCTATCGTCAAAGTATACTGATCCAAGTTGCGTTGGAATACCGGAGCAATTACCAGCAACATTAACACCGTGAATCACTTCTTTCATTATATATTTTGGTGGTAAGATTTTATCAGTACGCTCTTTATCTCTATAAAGTTTGCCTTTTGATTCTTTGGCAAAGCAAAAGTAATAAGTATTCATGATAGGTTCTGCACCTTTGCCAAAACCGACTATATCTCGGTTAACTCCAAGCACTCCAGTCATTGCTCCACCGAACGGATCGAGAGCTGAAGGACTATTGTGAGTTTCAACTTTATCTACAATCAAGTAATCGTCATCAAAAATTATTCCTCCTGCGTTGTCGGAGAAAACTGACACGCATATGTTAGAATTTATCTCACGCGTTGCACGCTTAATATAATGAGCATATAGACCTTCTTTTATTTCATCAATAGGGGAGCAAAAAATATTGTGTTTACAATGTTCAGACCAAGTCTGTGCCAGAGACTCAAGTTCAATATCATATGGATTTCTACCGAGTTTTTTAAAGTAATCCTTTATAGCTTTCATTGCTGCCAGCGAGAGCCCTAAAGTGCCATTACCATCGATTCCATCTCTGCTGATTTTTTCAAGCTCTTGGTCACTCACATTGAGTTTGACAGATTTTGCTCCATTATTACCTGGCGTCATCCCAGTGCTTGACACTGGGATCCATTCTTTTTTTTCCTGGTCATGCGATGTAATGACACCAGGTGTGATATTGGATTTACCATAATATTTCCAGCTATAGTTCTTACAGATAAGTGTGCAATATTCAGTGATAGGGTTGAATTCTTGTTTTATATCATCTTCAGTTGGCAAGTTCCCTTGACTTAGAATCAATTTTGAACTTCTTGCCTTGATAGAAACACTTTCATCAATGTGGCCTTTGCTCATTAGATATTCTCTAACAATTTGTTTTGCCGTGTTTCCTACGTTATCGGTCATGCCAGGTAAAAAGCTTATCTCCAAGCCCCACTTTGCTTGTGATTCTATGAAGTTATATTGAACTTCTTTAAGGTTTTCATTGTAGGAATAATAACGGCAGTCTTGTATGACTTTATTATAAAATAGCCCACAAATTTCTTCATGTAATTTTGATGGTAATTCTTTGCTTATGTAAATCAAGTAAACATTAACTACCCTTCTGCGGCCAACTTGTTCACATTTATTAAAAACTTCTATTCTGATGTTTGCCATGTAATATTGTGAAAGACTTTAATATATCATAGCATAAGAAACTGCGAGCACATTTATATTTTAAATAATTTCTATACAATAAAAGTGTTGTATTAATTGTTACTGTTAGTGGGAAGAGTTTTTACTGTTAATGTGAATGAGTCCCTTTTTGATGTGCTGGTTCAGCACATATTTTCTGAATATGAAAGAGAAAAAATTCCCGAGATAAAGATCATACTTCCCTGCAAGAGGGATGTGATAGCATTGCTGAGTGCATTCAAGAATTACAGAACTATAATTTTACCAGAGATAGTTTCACTAGAAAACATTGATGAAGAAGATTTAATATTAAATCTTGATAGAGTTAAAGTTATTAACCCGACAAAGAGAACGCTGCTACTCATTCAATTTATATTGGAGTGGAATAAAAAACACAATGATAGTTTTCCAATCGATCTAGTTTACAGTTTGCCGTCATTACTTCAATATACCCAAATAGCGGATTGTTATCAGCTTGATGAGCATTCGAAGAAAATGGAGAATTTCATAAACTTACTTATCAAGACTTGGAGTAACACTTTAAAAAATTTAGGAGTAGTAGATATACTAAAGCATAAGAGTGACTACATAAACAATATGATAGCCTCCCTGAAGAAAGATCAGCATATGATCTTTATTGGAATTGGGAAGGAGGAGATTTATAAGTCGTTGATTAAAGCTGTATACGACCTGCCATTTGGAAAGATAATTTTACCTAATCTGAATTTGAAAATTAAAGAGAAAGATTGGCAATCACTTGATAAAAAACATTATCAATATTGCCTGAAAGATCTGCTCGATTATTTAAGTATAGGCAGAGAGGATGTAAGTTTTCTGCCAGAAGTGTGTTCTCCAGTGCCCAGACGCTCGGATCCAGAAAACTTAACTTTAAATGAGTGCACCAGGTGGCTGTACAATAGAAACTGGATTCCAGTGTCAAGCACTAGAATGACATCATCTACTACTCAAATTACCTGCAAATTACAATGTTCGTACACTAAAAATCAGAGGGCTGGGATGACAGGCAGTCCTGAACTAGATTATGTCTTTGATACAACTGCCGATCTAAGTAAAGTTAGTAATGGATATATTGACAATATTGAAGTCATCACTTGTAATTCCAGAGAGGAAGAAGCACAGGTGACGTCACTAATTATAGAGAATGAAGGTTATGAAAACGTTTCTTTGTTTGTTTTTGATAAATTACTTGCAGTTCGTATGGCGTGCCCCATATCGGAAAACTATTCTTATGTGACGCTTCTGCTTTATAGTATTGAGATTTTGAACTCAAAATGGAACGGTGTGGCATTGCTTTCTCTTCTTAAACATAGGCTAGTGACTTTTGGTTACGCTCAAGAAGAGTACACTCGTATTTTATCTGAGTTTGAGATAGAAGTATTGCGTAGCTTTGATATAAATGGTCTTAAGGATATTATCAACGCTATTAGTACATGTAAAAAGCTAAGATATAAAGAAGATATATTAATTATTATCAGTAGATTGGAAACTATATTTAATCTTTTATTTAATCTTATAAATCATCCTATTTCTGCTATAGTAGCAGCTCATTTACAGTGTGTTAATGTGCTTTCTAATGTGAATTTTCTAGAGCTAAATGGTGAAATAGGTAATTTTACTCGCGATTTCTTAAATGCATGTGACGGTATAGCAATTGAGTGTTCCTTAGAGTTATACAGTCAAATCCTGATATTATTTTTAAAAAGGAAGTTTTTTTCTCCAGAAAATAACTTTGATAAATTTAGCTTATATCAAAATAAAGTTGTAATACTTGCTGGATTTAATGATATACCAAATTTTCAGAATCCGTTTTTGAGTGCACTGAATAGAGAAAAATTTAACCTTCCTTCTGTGCAAGAAGAGCAAGGGTACTTTTTGTATACTTTGCGCAATTTATTTGGTGCCGGCAAGGTTTATATTACGAGGCTAGTGAGTGATAGAAAATCAATTCTATTGCGCCATTTGGAAGTTCTGTTACAAGAACCAAAATATCCTTACCGCGATTGGCTAAGAATATTAAATACACCTGAGTGTATTGTTCCATGTACTCAGCCTATGCCAAAACCTCAAGCCAAAGTCAGAGAAGAAAAAATGCAAGTGATGTCTTGCAGTGCAATAGAAAAGCTAATTCGTAATCCTTATTCGTTTTACGTTGAATATATACTGGGCCTTAAGCAATTGAGAGACTTGAATTTTAAGCCATCGATATTGGAGTTTGGCACTATGGTACACAATATTCTTGCAAGATATTTACGCAACGAAAAGTCGCTGATGAGTGTTGTACGAGAAATATTCTCGTCTAATCGATTCCACTTTTCAAATATGTGGTGGGTAAGGTTGCAGAGGATAATTCAATCTTTTGTTGAGTTTGATAGGACTGGAAACAATCAAGTTGAGTTGGAGAAGAGCTTTTCCTATCCGATATTTCATATTCCAGCGCGTGACACACAACTGCGCGGATGCTGTACAACTTCCACTAAGAAGAAGGGTGTCATTCCAGTGCTTGACTACTTGGATCCAGAAAATTTGATTGCAAATGAACACACCAGACAATTGTGTAATAATAGCTGGTCAGATACTCGAATGACAGAAGAAATTTTATTGACAGCAAGATGTGATAGAGTTGAGTATCTACCAGGTGGGCAAGTAGCAATTATAGACTATAAACTTGGTTCACCACCTTCCAATGAGGAAGTTATGTCAGGATTTTTCCCGCAATTAATTTTACAAGCTTTAGCAGTGGAATACACAACAAAAAAAGAAGTCTCGGAGCTTTCTTATTGGAAACTTGATTATGATAAAATAAAGGTTATTGCTTTGAAAGATTATAGACAAAAAATGCATGAATTTCAGAATATTCTACCAGATTTCTTATCTAATTATTTAAGAGATACTACTCCCTTTATTGCCTCTCCTTATTTTGATAAATTCCTGAGATTTAACAGCTACAAACAACTAGAAAGGATAGGGGAGTGGTTATAAATTATATCTCCTCTCATCCAGATCAAAATAGCTGGTTGTACAGCTGGTTTACTAAGTGCAGTAGGAGAATTACTAGATTGTGATATAGACTCATCTTTGCTAGACTCAAATAACCATAAAAAAACACTAAAAAGTGATTCAATCAATTTTAGCCATTAAAACTTGAATAGTGGCTAAAATAGCTTTAAATTGTATATTTTTTAGGAGGGGTATATGCCATCACAAAAACAGCTAAATGCGCAGCTAATTGATGCTGCTAAAGAAGGTGAGCTACGTTTTGTTCAGCAAGCCATACAGGGTGGAGCAATGATTAATACAATAGATGATGATTATGGGAGAACTGCTCTAATGTGGGCTTCCAGAAATGGTCAATTAGAGATAGTACAATACTTGATAGAAGAGGGAGCAAATGTTAATGCAGAATCTCCGGGAAACATAACTGCTCTAATTCATGCTGCTGCCCATGGTCATCTTGAGGTAGTACAACTTCTAATAGCAAATGGAGCTGATTTAAATGTGAAACGTAAAGGTCAATTCTCTGCCCTAACATATGCTATTGTAAATGGCAATACGGAGGTAGCAAAGCTTCTAACTAGATATCATTTAATAGCTAATCTTGATATGTCAATACCTCGCTTGCCTCTTCCTACTTGTATACCAGAGTTATCATCTTATTGGTATGACTGTAAGGATGAGCTCAATAAAATGAAGGAAGAAGATAGTGAATTATATAATTTTCTTGTAAGTAAGGGCATTGATGACCAGGTAAGAATTTGGACAGAGAGTGAGACAATACAAAATATTTCACAAGATAGATTAAATATAGAATACTTAATCTATGCTAAAGATTTAACAGGTAAAATAGAATTAGTGATATTTTTTCTTAACAACAGGGAAATAATCAATTCTTTATCGCGGTATTATAAGGTAAGAATTCAAACAATTGATCAGGTAAAAAGTCTACTTGATCGTTTCATAAGAGAACATGTAGAGCTTGAAGTAGAAATTGTTCCAGCACAATTAAACTTTAATACTAAAGAGTTACAACCCTCTAAACTAAAAATATTATCATTTGCACAAATGATTAACAATCATGCAGGATTATTTTCAGCTGCCAAAAATGGTCAATTAGAAACAGTAAGATACCTGATAGAAAAACAGAAAGAAGATATTAATTCAACAGATCACTATGGAAGAACTGCTCTAATGTGGGCTGCTGGAAGTGGCTATTTAGAGGTAGTAAAGTACCTGATAGAAACAGCAAAAGCAAATGTTAATGTGAAAGATGGCTATGAAAACACTGCTCTGAATTATGCTACTAGAAACGGGCATTTAGATGTAAAAGAATATCTGAAAAGTCATATACAAAAAGAGCTACGGAAGAAATACGTCTGCATTGGCGTGAGTGGTGCAATAGGTTATGTTGCAGGTATGACAATATCATGTTCTGCGGGAGCAGCGATTGCAGTTTGTGCAGCATCAGCTACCATTAGTCTAGCGTTAGGTGCAATTTTTGATTATACAATTGTAGAAGTAAAAAAAGAGAAAGCAAACACAGGTATAGCTTCTGTGCTTAAAGATGTTTTCACTATTCAAGCTCTAAGTAGAATAGCCTTATAGAGAGTGAAAGTAGGTTTATTGCTTAAGGTTGCATGATTGCCTTAATAACAATAAAAAAATAATAGAAGTAAAAGATATGGCTTGAAAGTTTTCTAAGGTCTTCACTAAAAATGTCTCAACTTGACACTGAAATACAATTTGATTTAACTAATCATATATGTAGGTAATGTCAAACACTAGAATGAGGAAATATGGATAAAAAAGTTAGAATAGAATCAGATAGCTTAGGAAAAGTAGAAGTACCAAGTGAACATTACTGGGGAGCGCAGACTCAGCGTTCTTTGGAAAATTTCAAAATTGGTACAGAGAAAATGCCAGAGCCCCTGATTAAAGCGCTAGCAATAGTAAAACTTGCAGCAGCACGTGTTAACATGAAACAGGGTAGCATAGATAATAGAGTAGGGGATGCAATCTGCACAGCAGCACAGGAGGTAATAGACGGTAAATTTAATAATCAATTTCCGCTTGTTGTTTGGCAAACCGGGTCTGGAACGCAGACCAATATGAATGTGAATGAAGTGATCAGCAATCGTGCAATAGAAATTTTGGGCGGTGATTTAGGTAGTAAGTCTCCAGTGCATCCAAATGATCATGTAAACTGTGGTCAGTCATCAAATGACACTTTTCCAACAGCAATGCATATAGCAGTAGCAGAACAAATAGACCGCTTGCTTATTCCCAATCTTGAAGAATTATATAAAGCGCTAAATAATAAGGTTCATGAATTTAAAGATATAATAAAAGTAGGGCGTACTCATCTGCAAGATGCAACTCCTCTAACACTTGGGCAGGAATTTTCTGGCTATGCAGTTCAGATTAAAAAGGGAATAGAGAGAGTAAAGTCAACTCTAAGCAATGTATATGAACTTGCACAAGGTGGCACTGCAGTTGGCACGGGAATCAATACTAAAAAGGGTTTTGCTGAGGATTTTGCTAAAGAAGTGGCAAAAATCACTAATTTTCCATTTACTTCAGCAAAAAATAAGTTTGAAGCACTAGCAGCAAATGATGCTTTAGTTGAGCTCAGTGGAGCACTCAATACAGTAGCAGTAAGCTTGATGAAAATTGCAAATGATATAAGGCTACTTGGTTCTGGTCCAAGATGCGGAATTGGAGAAATAATGTTACCAGAAAATGAGCCTGGCTCTTCAATCATGCCAGGTAAGGTGAATCCAACTCAATGTGAAGCAGTGACTATGGTATGTGCTCAGGTTATGGGAAATCATGTTGCCGTGACAATTGGTGGCTCAAATGGTCACTTTGAATTGAACGTGTTTAAGCCGGTGATAATTTACAATGTTTTGCAGTCTATAAGACTTTTAGCTGATGCAAGTTTAAATTTTGCAGAGAAATGCGTAGTTGATATTAAAGCAAACGAAGAAAGAATAAAGGATTTACTAAATCAGTCGTTAATGCTAGTTACTATATTAAATACGCATATAGGATATGACAATGCAGCAAAAATAGCGAAGCTTGCTTATAAAGAAAATATCACTCTAAAAGAAGCAGCAGCAAAACTTCAACTGCTCACTGAGGAGGAGTTTGAAAGGATAGTGAAACCAGAGGAGATGGTAGGTTAAACTACCACCTTTTTTTGTCCCTAGTTAATTGTGGTAATATGTATGGAACTTTGCTGGTTGCTCTACATATACCTCTTCTAAATCACTTAGAGCGTGGTCATTGTGATTAAAGCCATATCTCTTAACCATCTCATCTAGCGTAACAGAGCTTAGAGAGAAACTGAACTCTGGCAATGGATTCACATTTGAGGATTGCAGACTAGTTACTCCATTTATCAAATAGTTATAATACTCTGGGGATAATTGCTCACCTTCTAGGCTATCTGATATATGCTCATTCGACGTTAAACTACTACTAACTGTCGAATTTTCTGTTACAGTATTGCAGAATTGATTATCGAATTCAGCAAAACCCAGAAATGGAATTACTGTTTGGCTACATGATTGATTCTCTTTGTCAGAAGAAAGTTCTAGTCTAGTATCAAATGTATGTTCAACAACTGTTTCCTCGAACGCAGGAGATATAAGAGAGAAATGTGCTGCTGGCAAATCATCTCTGTTTTGTACTAACGGTTCATTGGAGTTTTCAGTACTTAAGTTGCTTGAACTCTCTTTATTGCTTAAGTAAAAATTCTTTAGGACAAGCTTAGCTTTGACAGTTGATTTTGTCTCTAAATTTACTTTATAATCTTCTTTTTGTTGGGGATTCAGTTGATTAAATAGAATTTTAAATAAAGTCGATGTGGGATTAATACAATCGAGTGTATTGAAAGCAAACTCTTGAGGTAACTGATTAAAGATAGAAGGTGCTTCTTCCTTGTCTAGTGCATTTAGTATGCCGGACATAGCTTTAGAGCCTTGAGGCTTTGCTTTAACATGCTCTATATATTCATTTTTATGGTTAGTGCTAAGGTTATTAAATGCCTTTCTAAGTTTATTTGTTTGGTGAGAGTGAGCTAACTTGTCTAAATTTTTCACCACTTCGTCGCTTATACTACCATGCATTTCTTTACCACCATCAAAGTTAATGTATTAATATTATATGAACTTTGATGACAAAATCAATATAAAATATTTAAAAATTAATTATTTTTCTAATAAAAATAGAAAATCTATAATTTTTTTTATTTTCCTGATTTGTGTCTGTTTTGCTTTCTATAGTTAACCCAAATTAGGTTTGCCGAAACAAATTTTATGAACAATTTAAGTTAGCGCGTGACGCTGGAATCTAGATTTTTAGCTATGGTCAAGCCATAGGATGACAAATTGGACCCCAGACTATGCAAGAAATCTAAGGCGAATTATCTTTTATGGTCTGTATTTGTTTTTTCTACTTTCGTGACAGGAGTTACCAATGAATTATCAATTTGCTTTAAACCTTCACTTGCGCTTTGGTCTTGATTTGAAAGGAGCTCATTTTGTTGTTGCCCTTCATCATTTGGCGTACTTTTTTGAGTAGTTCCTTTTATATCCTCTACACTCTTTTTATCTTTACCAAAAAGTTCTTTGAATATTTTCTTCAGAAAACGTACCAAAAAGCCTTCTTCTTTTTGATTTTCTTTCAATTGAGCTATATTTTTCTTTTCACTTAACTGAGATTTTTTATTATTAGATTTTTTTTCTGTAGCATTCCTATCCACTGAGACTTGTTTTAACGAAATTTCAGGCTTTTTGTCGCTAGGTTTATCTTTTATAGGATCTTTGCTTACTGAAGGTTGTAACTTAGTTACTGTATCTGTTTGAACAGAAATCTTTTCTTGTTCAAAGTTTTTATTTTCTGAAATAGCTCTTCCAGGAGTATCTATTTTGCTAACTGAGTCACGAATTTTGTCTGTTTGCACAGAGGTCTTTTCTTGTTCAAAGTTTTTATCTTCTGAAACAGCTTTTTCAGAAGTATCTGCCTCACTAACTGAGTCACGAATTTTGTCTGTTTGCACAGAGGTCTTTTCTTGTTTATTTTGATCAGAAATTTTGCCTTCTAATGTAGTTTGAGATTTTTTATTACTTTCAAACTCTGCAACTTTTTTACTTGTAAAAACGTCTTTTCCTTCGAATTTCTGTTTAAATCCAGCAATCTTTTCAAAATCTTCAGCTATTTTTTTGGCTGCACGATCCATTCGACCTTCAAGATTATGAATCAATTTTTTAATAATCTTCACTTCATCTGTACGCCCTTTTTGAGCTTTAAGCTCCCGGTACAATTCAACAATAATTTTTACTTTATCTTCCAATGAAGAATTTTCTGGAAAAACATCTTTAAGTTCCCGATTCAATTCGACGATCTTTTCAAAATCTTTAGCTACTTTTTTAGCTGCACGGTTCATTCGATCTCTAAGACTACGATTTAATTTTGCAATAGTCTTGATTTTATCTCCCAGTGAAGAATTATCTGCTGCAGAAATATCTTTTAACCTTTTCCCGGGATTTTCTTTGGTTACTTGCCTTTTGTAAGCTTTAAGTTCCTGGCGGAAATCATTGATAATCTTCACTTTATCTGCCAGCGACGTACCTTCTGGAAAAGCACCAGCAAAGACATCCTTGAATTTCTTCTCAATATCTTGTGTATCTTTAAGCTGTGTCATACCTAACTAAATAAAAGCTTATACTAAAATCAGTATAGTAGTTAATTATGTAAAAATGGTTAAGACACAAGGAGCACCTCATTTATGCTTTTTTCATCAAAATATCATTTACTTATTAACTTAAAATACGTAACAATATAAAAATGAAAAATAGCCCGTTAGCAGTAGTATTCGATTGGGATAATACCTTAGTTGACACTCAAGATAATATTTCTAATGCCATTCAGCATACCTTGAGTTCAATGGGGTGCAGCAACAAAGTTGCTGATAGAAATTCTCATGAATCAAGAAAGAGCTACATGGTCAATTTGTTTGGTGATCAGTGGAAAAAAGCGAATCAGATATATCAAAAATACCTAGATAATGCACTGTTACAAAATATTACTCTGAACGAAGGAGTAGAGAAAATGCTGCAGACACTCAAAAGCCACAATATTTACCTAGCAATAGTGAGCAATAAGAAAAATACTAATTTACGTCAAGAAGTTGCCTATTTTAAACTAGATTCTTACTTTGAAAGAATAGTTGGCTCATGTGATACTGCAGAAGATAAGCCATCTGCAACTCCACTGCTATTTGCACTGGAGGAGAGTACGTTACCTATAAATAGAGAAAATGTGTTTTTTGTTGGTGATAGCATCACAGACATTCTATGTGCACAAAATGCCAATTGCTTACCTATTATATACGGCCAATCAATAAGCGGTTATAAAGATTTGTTATATTTTCAACATTTTAATAAACTTACAGAATTCATAGTAAAGTATTTGAAAGATAGGTGGTAATGACAGAGATCGCTAGTGTACACAGGCGCTTTTGCGCATATTTAATAGATGTAGCAATTTTATTAATTCCAACCTTACTAATTGTGTTGTTATTAGGGGATTTTCCATTAATTTTACACCTGTCATACATGTGTATAAATTGTGGTTACTTTACATATTTTATATCTTCAACAGCTCAAGCAACTCCTGGTCAACAGTTAATGAATATATATACTATCACTTTAGATAGTTCTAAAATAGGTTTGAGCTTAGCATTTGATCGCACTATCTCTCAGTTTTTTCTTCCTATGCTAAATAATTCAATTATCACCTTTATCAAACTTTTTAAAACATCAGTAAATGCTTTAAGTACACTAGAAGTGATTATAGTGATGCTTACCTTCAGTTGGTATTTAGTTGCTTGCTTCTCTCAGAGGAAACAGGCATTTCATGATGTGCTATTTGATACGATTGTTGTGAGAAAAATGAATTGATGTTGCCTTGATTGTTGTGTAGATTACATTGGTATATTAGCTAAAGAAAGGTTATGAATAAAGAAATAGTAGAACATTTGAATAAATTATTGACTCATGAATTAACTTCCGTACGTCAGTATCTTTTGCATTCTGCGATTCTTAAAAATAGCGGAATCAATAAACTTGCAGAAAAGATGAGAAAGGAGCTTAATGAAGAACTTGAGCATGCAAATAGGCTGGCAGAAAGAATTTTACTGCTTAAGGGCATGCCAAATTTTCAAGATACAAATAAAATCTCAAAGTATGAAGGAAAGTTCACAAAAGATACAATGCAGAAAATCTTAGAAGATAATTCTAACTTAGAAGAAGAAGGTATCAAGGGCATCAAAGAGGCAATTTCCGTTGCTGAAAAAGAAAAGGATTTCGTGAGTGTAATGTTATTAGAAGAACTACTGAAAAATGAGGAAGAGCACTTACATTGGATCAAAGGACAGATTGACCTTATTGAGCTTATGGGTATTGAAAATTACTTGAGAACACAAATATAGAGTGTTAAGAAAAACAGTATTTATTTTCATTATACCTTTTTTACTTCTTTTTTCACTCGGGTTATGGCAGTTATTTAGATTGAGCTGGAAGAATAATATTATCAAAAATATGGATCTTCCAGTTATTCATCTACTGCCTAGTGATAATCTTTCAAAGTTTAACTACAGAAACGTTAAAATCGACGGAATTTTAAGTGATATAGAACTATATGTTTTCGCAGGTCAACGTGGCTATCATGTGCTGTCTCCTATGTTGCTTATCAATGGACATTACATGTTAATAAATAAAGGGATAGTCAGAGAAAAAAAAGAAGAAAAAGCAAAAATTGAAAAAGTAGCTTTGAGTGGAGTTTTATATTGTGATGGTAGCAAAAATTGGTTTATCAAAAATGATATTGCTTCAAATACGTGGTTTACCTTAAGTACAGAAGAAATCTCCAATGATCTAGGTATTAAGCTAGAAAAATGTATATTGTGGCAAGACAATTTTGGTGGAAAATTGACTATACAGCCAATTAAGCATTTGGAGTATGCAATTACTTGGTTTGCACTTTCCTTTATTTGTCTCATTATGTGCGTATTTTACTGTAGGCAAAATAGATATAAGTTGTAGGGAGGTAGCATGGAAAAAGAAGAGCTACAAATAGAAAAAATGCAACAAAGAGGAAGTAAATACTTATTACAAGAATTAATTGTATGTCAGTATTGTAAATCCATTTATTATGGAATGAGTAATGCTAAGGGAGGAAGAAGTTACTATCGTTGTCCTGGAAACCGTTTTGATGAATGTAATAGCAGACCAATACGCGCGGATATACTAGAAGAGGTAATATGGAAAGAAGCGAAGATGGTAAGAGAGCATATAACGAAGGAAAAGTGTGATTTATCAGAGGTAGATTGGGAGACTAAATTTAATATAATTAAAAAGTTAGTTCAGCGTATTGAAATTGATGACGATAATATACATATAGTCTTTCGATTAAAAGAACTCGCTCTCGAAAGACAAAAAGAAGATATTCAACCTTGTACCAGAATTATAAAGAATGTAGTGCTATCAAATGCAATAGGAATGCATAAAGTTAGCAACGCCCTGGCTGCAATATCAGTTGCAGTGAAACTTGGAATTAGTGATGAAGAGATTAAAAAAGGTCTTTTGGAATTTAAAGGAGTAGCAAGGAGATTTTCATTAATTGCCGATATTAAAGGTGTTAAGTTAATTGAGGATTATGCTCACCACCCAAATGAAATACAGGCAACCCTGTCAGCAGCACGTTTGACCATTAAAGGAAAGGTAACAGGAATTATCGAGCCGCTTCGTTTTGCTCGTATTCGTAATTTTTTTGATGAGTTCGTACGAATTTTCATGATGTTTGATTATGTAATTCTCACTCCTGTCCACCCTCCAGAAGATAAGCCTATTCCTGGCTGTGGAATTGATGATATACAAAAAGCCTTGATCAGTAATGGGTTTAATGATGTGAAGATTATGAATGATGCTTTACTCATTTCACATTTTATTAGTAATTCGACAAGTTCAGGAGATGTAGTATTATTTATTGGTGCTGGTAGTAATATAGCTAAACTAGCAAGAGAAGCTGTAAAGCTGCTGCTAGTAAAATAAACTTAAGCATTGGTGATTTATATGATAAAATTGTGTAGTAAAACTGGATCCCAGTGTCTAGGCAAACAACTGTACAGACATTGCGATATGGGGATAGCTTCCATTAAGAATGGTGTCATCCCAGTGCCCAGACACTGGGATCCAGAAAACTTAACTTTAAATAAGTGGCTGTATAATAAAAACTGGATTCCAGTGTCAAGCACTGGAATGACAACATCTGCTACTCAAATTATCTGTTTATCTGTAGGTTGCAATGTTCGTACACTGGAATGTTACAGCGCTGGGGTGACATTTCCCGAACGTGCACACAATTGTGAATCTAGTAGAGGTTTAGCATGATGAAAAAGACAATTAGCAGTGTATTTGCAAGAGAAATTTTAGATAGCAGGGGTTACCCAACAATTGAGGTAGAAATAGAACTATGTGATGGAGCAACAGGTAGAGCCGCTGTCCCTTCTGGGGCTTCGACCGGTAAACTAGAAGCATTGGAGCTGAGAGATCAAGATGAAAAAAGGTATTGTGGTAAAGGAGTGCTGAAAGCTGTTCAATCTGTGAGTGAAGTGATAGCAAATAAAATCATTGGCATGGATGCAGCAAACCAGAGTGCAATTGATAAAATTTTAATTGAACTAGATGGAACAAAAAATAAATCTAAACTTGGAGCAAATGCAACTTTGGGTGTGTCTCTTGCTGTTGCAAAAGCAGCAGCAAACAGCTTTAAAATGCCGTTATATAAGTATTTGGGAGTAGGGGAAGAGCAGATGCCAGTTCCACTTATTAACGTAATTAATGGTGGAGTACATGCGGATAATAAACTAGATTTTCAAGAATTTATGATTCTTCCCGTTGGTGCTGAAACTTTCAGTGAAGCAATCAGAATATCTGCAGAGGTATTTCATAACTTGTGCAGCATTCTTAAGAAAAAAGGTTATAGCACAAACGTAGGAGATGAAGGTGGTTTTGCACCAAATATTGGAAGCACTGAAGAAGCTCTTAATTTGATAATTCAGGCTGTTGAATCTGCTGGTTATTCGATGAAAAATCACTTTGCACTGGGTCTTGATGTTGCTGCATCTACTTTTTATGAAGATGGAGTTTATAAATTTGAAAACAGAGAACTCACTTCAGAGGAATTGGTTCAGTATTATTTTGACCTTGTAGGCAAATATCCAATAATTTCTATAGAAGATGCAATGAATGAAGACGACTATGAAGGTTGGAAATTACTTACTGTAAAACTTGGGAATAAAGTTCAATTGGTTGGAGATGATTTATTTGTTACAAATTGTGAACTAATAAGTAAAGGAATAGAGGAGAAAATGGCAAATGCTGTACTAATCAAGCCAAACCAGATAGGAACACTTACGGAAACTTTTGCTGCTATTGAAATGGCAAAATTAAATGGTTACAGGGCTATTATTTCTCACCGCTCAGGTGAAACAGAAGATACAACGATATCCCACATAGCGGTTGCATCGAATTGTGGGCAAATAAAGACTGGCTCGCTGTCGCGTTCTGATAGGCTTGCAAAGTATAATGAATTGATGAGAATAGAAAGTTCACTAGGAGAAAATGCTAAATATTATCGCGGGTTAGCATGGATTTCATAGACGAAGTTAAATTATATTTAAAAGCAGGTGATGGTGGCGATGGCTGCGCTAGTTTTCGTCGAGAAAAATTCGTTGAATTTGGTGGCCCAAACGGTGGTAATGGGGGCAGGGGAGGAGACATAATTTTCATCAGTGATGCAAATCTCAACACTTTGCTTAATTTTCGTTGTCGAAGACATATTAAAGCGAGTAGTGGAAAAAGTGGTACGAGTAGAGATAAATCTGGCACAGCAGGAAAAGATATTATACTTAAAGTTCCAGTTGGTACACAAATAATCGATGAAGAAAGTGAGGAAATAATAGTAGATCTTGATAAACCTGACATGGAATTTCAAGTAGTGAAAGGTGGAAAAGGTGGGCTTGGAAATACTAACTTTAAATCTGCTACTAATAGGGCACCAAGACATTTTACTCATGGTCAGCCCGGCGAAGAAAGAAATATAATATTGAAGCTAAAAGTTTTATCTGATGTTGGCATTATTGGTATGCCAAATGCAGGTAAATCTAAATTTTTAACCCGCTGCTCAAATTCTGATACGAAAGTAGGTGATTATGCATTTACTACTATAAGGCCACATTTAGGTGTAGCAAAAGTGGATTATAGTGAAATTGTGATAGCAGATATTCCTGGAATAGTCGATGATGCTCATCTTGGAGTTGGGCTCGGACACAAATTTTTAAAGCACATAGAAAGGTGCAAAATTTTACTGCATTTAATTGATGTAACGCGCGATGACGTTATCTCAGCTTATAATTGTACACATAATGAACTGAAGCTTTACAATAGCGACCTTATTAAGAAGGAAGAAACTGTTGTGTTAAACAAATGCGACTTATTGGAGGAAGCAGAAATTCTTGAGAAGAAGAATCATTTAGCCAATTATCTTGATAGAGAAGTACTGTGTTTATCAATCGACGATGATTTACAGCCCATTCTGAGGTTATTGAGTGAGAAAATGAAAAAAAGCGACCCTAAAAAAATTGATGTGTATGATCCTTTTAAGACATAGATTCAGTATACAGATGGCTAATTTAATAATTGCAGTTTTAAATTATATTAATACCTATAGCATAGTAGTCATTACATAGAATGTTTTCGTCCTCATATCTTGCTTTAATGCTATAATTAGTATTTATTCTTAAAAATCGGAGAACATTATGAGTAACACGTCGATATTACAAAAAATACTATATAGGATTGATAATGATGACAAAATAAGCGCATCTAACATAATTGAAAAATTAAAAAGTGAGCTGCAGCAACAGCATGTTAATATGTACAATGCATGGGAAGAAAATGGATTTGATATAAATGCCAATTCATTTGATGGAAGTAACTTACTATGTTTAGCATCTGGAAGTGGCTGTGCAAAAGTAGTAGAGCTTCTTATAGAGAAAGAAGCGAATGTTAATGTACGAGATAATGAAGGAAAGACTCCTTTAGATTATGCTATTTCTAGTGGAAGGGAAGAAGTAATAGAAATTCTTACAGGAAAAATTCTTTTATCTGATGAAGGACTGACATCAAAGATGTCATCAGAGCAAGAAGTAGAGATTGATTCACAATACGAAACTCTTCCTTCATGTCCGTTTTTTTTCTAACAAGTAGAAAGTTAGAAAGTGCACTGAATTGATTTAATTCTTGAGAAGAAAAATAGTCTAGTTACGCAGGCAATTTTCCACAATTGTCTGCATTTTCTGTTCCATAACTCGTCTTTTTTTCGGCTTATTTCACTTTTTACACTGTCTCTTGCTTTCTTGAACTCAGAAATTCAATAGTTACACAAGCATTTGAGCAATTTTTGTTAAGAATTAGGCATAAAATCTCCCATATTTATTAATAAAGAACAGAAAAAATGTAACGCACATACGACAGAGATTAAGCATATGTGTGCACCCATTTGCGCTGAAGAAGATATGCTACATTCTTTACTGAGTTTGATTATTTGATAAAAAAGTCTGTAGACGAAGATAGATTTTGAGCTCTAAAAATACCTCTACTTTGATTATACTAAGATTAGATAAATAGGCGAAGTAATTTTTATATTAGTTTTTTAGCTTACAACCGATTTTACGTTTAACAACTTGACATTTATTCAATACTACTGTATAATAAACATGTGTATTTTTTATACACTATGGCAATAAAATTACCTTGTAATAGGTGTATTGGACCCGAGGGCAGTACTCGGCGCCTCCACCATATTTTTTGATTGATACGGGGGCGAGTAAGGATCGACATGCATAGTAAAGATGGTAGCTTTGCTCGGTTAGATACCACCGCTAAGAGTTCACAATTTAGATGCAAACGATAACTTTGCTGCTGAAGACAATGTTAAAGTAGCTGCTTAATTTAGGCACTATAATTTCATTGCTATAAGCACGGTTTAGGGAACGCCGGGTAACAGAAGTTCCCCCAAACATGTAAGGGTTATATGGATAAAACAGCTTATCAGAAGTCGCTTAGTTATGCTAAATTTCAAGTTATAAAAAAGGCTTTGAATACTATATTAGATAATGTTTTTACTCCTCACTTAGAGATACTGTTTTTTACGAGATTTAATGGTGTTGTCATACCAGATTACTTGAAAGAATCATATCCTACTCAAATGCTTATTATATTACAGCATCAATTTTATGGTCTAAAAGTTCTTGAAGATAAGTTTAGCGTCAGTTTGAGCTTTCGTGGAAAACAAGAACAAGTCACTGTACCGTTTTTTGCTATTAGTGAGTTTCATGATAAAATTTCAGGAGATACTTTAGTATTTAGCTTTGATTCTGACAAAGAATACGAAAGTGAAAAATGTGCTGAAAAATCATCAAACGGTAGTATTATATCTATAGATCAACTTTACGATAAGTAGTTACTTCATTTTATAAATAAAAAATATTGTATCTGTTCAGGATATCGACAAGACCATAGAGTAAAAGTGAGTTTATAACAAATGGTATCATTTGAGTATCTGACATTAGCTTTCACATAAAAAACGTTGTAAAGCGCTTTCATGTTTACCAACTTAGTGCCAATCTGGATCCCAGTGTCTGGGCACTGGGATAACAACAAAGGGGCTACTTGAACAGAGGCTATTTAGGTAACAAGAGGTGACAAGAAAAGAAGCGCTGGTTTCATACGTACCTGAACACTTATCCTGCATGTAATAAACATGATCAAAAAGCTATTCATACAGTACACATCTCTCCGTTAATTTATCAATAAGTTTTTTATCCACGTGGAATCAAAGGGTATAATATCTTATAGCTTATTGTTTACACCTATTTCAGCATAAAAATTATTGTGGGGCTTGATTTTATACATATCACTACACATAATAGACTTTAGTATAAATTAGTAATATGCATCCAATCATATACTTACTTAACCTTTTACTTGATCTTTACAGCTTCGTTCTAATATGCTCAGTTGCTCTCGATTTGTTGATTAAATTGAATGTAGTTAACATGTATAATGAGATTGTAAGCAGCATAATGCAAACTTTAAACAGACTCACTTATCCTCCACTAAAGGTTATCAGAAGGTATATACAACCATTCAATGGATTAGATTTATCCGTGATGATATTGATAATAGCAATTCACTTTGTAAAATATACAATTACTTATTACTTTAAGTAGATGTTAAAAAAACAGCTAAAATCAGCGATATACTTGTCACTATTAATGTATATATATATATCGGTTTTTAGCTATAATTATAAAGATCCATCCTTAAATACAGCTACAAATCAGGAAGTAACAAATTTGGGCGGAGTAGTAGGTTCATATTTAGCTGATATATTGGTTCAATTTCTTGGACTCGCTAGTATTACAATAGCTACAACCATAGTTTACTTTTTAATTTTCAGAGCATCATTGCTGAAAATTATCTACCTAACGTTAATCAATGTAGCAATATATGCTATATTGTCGCAACTTTCGCTTGGCATTACTGCTAGATACATGCACGGTGGAATAGTCGGTAATGCTCTAATTGACCACTGCCCATTTTACATATTCACAGTAGTAGCATCAATAGGTGTTGTAGGGTTGGTTGGTTGGAAGAGAACAGTTTATTCTTTACTTTTCCTATGCAAAAAAATAGCTTCCTTTTTTGCAAAGTTTCTGTTTTTCAGGTTACGTAAAACTACTGATTATTCAATAGCACCATTAGTAATAGAGGGAAAATATAGAACCACTAGACAACAGCCAAAAGAAAGACAGAAAAAAGCTACCGAAGAGATTTTTAAACCACCTTCTAGCGAGTTTGAGTTTCCAAGCATTCACTTACTTTCTAAAGTAGAAGAATCTATGCAGAGAAAACAGTTGAATGCATTAGAGAGCAATAAGAATTTATCTCTGCTCGAACAGGTGCTGAGTGATTTTGGCGTGCAAGGAAAAATTATAAGTGTATGTTATGGACCGGTTGTGACTTTATACAAACTTGAACCACAAGCAGGTACAAAATCTGCAAGAGTGATTGGTCTTGCAGATGATATTGCACGTTCAATGAGTGCACTTTCTGCACGTATTTCAATAATTCGTGGACAAAATGCCATGGGAATAGAATTGCCAAACAAGGAGCGAGAGATTGTAATGCTGCGTGATTTACTTGAATCACCAGAATACCAAAATGCAAACTTAAATCTTCCAATTGCGCTTGGCAAGGAAATAAGCGGAAAACCAGTTATTGCAGATCTGACTAAAATGCCCCACTTGCTTGTTGCCGGAACTACAGGGTCAGGTAAGTCGGTTGCAATTAACACGATGATTCTGTCGCTTGTTTATCGACTAAGTCCTGATGAATGCAAGATGATAATGATCGATCCAAAAATGCTTGAGCTTTCAATATATGATGCAATACCGCATCTAATAACACCAGTGGTAACAGAGCCAAAAAAAGCTGTTATTGCTCTTAAGTGGATCGTGAAAGAGATGGAAAATCGCTATCGTATGATGTCATATTTAAATGTGCGGAATGTAATAAACTATAATCAAAAAATTACAGAAGCGATGAATAGCGGAATAGAATTGGAACGTGTTGTACAGATTGGGTTTAACTCAACAACGGGTAAACCTTTATTTGAAAAAATACCACTTAAAATGGAGACATTTCCGTATATTGTGGTGATTGTAGATGAAATGGCAGATTTAATGCTTGTTGCTGGCAAAGATATAGAATGCTCTATTCAACGTTTAGCTCAGATGGCTCGTGCTGCAGGAATACACATCATAATGGCAACGCAACGTCCGTCTGTAGATGTGATAACAGGTGTGATAAAAGCAAACTTTCCAACGAGAATTAGTTTTGCTGTTACTTCTAAGATAGATAGCCGTACAATACTTGGTGAACAAGGAGCTGAACAATTGCTTGGTATGGGTGATATGCTTTATATGGCTTCTGGTGGCAAGATTATTCGAGTTCACGGTCCATTTGTAAGTGATGATGAGGTGCAAAATATAGTTGATCATCTGAAAACGCAAGGTGAGCCAAACTACATGGAGGAAATCACTCGAGAAGATGAAAATTCTTTTGCGGAATCAGAAGGTGAAACAGAAGATGAAGAGAACGATCTATACAAGCAAGCAGTGGCCATCATTCAGAGAGATCAAAAGGTTTCAACTAGTTACATTCAAAGGCAACTTAGAATAGGCTATAACAGAGCTGCAAATATTGTTGAAAGAATGGAGAAAGAAGGTATTGTCAGTGCTCCGAGTTACTCAGGAAAGAGAGAGATATTGGTAGAATAACCCTTAACTTAAACCAAGGAAAGTTATTTCTAAGATCAATAGATCTCTTGCATAACTGGAATTCAAAAGTTCCAGCGCATGACCAGATATTTCTTATTGGATCCCAGTTATATAGTGTTTAATACTAAATTAACTACTAAAAACGTACAATAGTAATATATTAATTAGCTAGGGGGTTAAAAATGGGTATAACCAAATTTGTATTCGGTTTTGATAAATCGGATGTAACAGCATTGCAGGAAAGTCAAAATATTGATGCTAAAAAGTTTCAAGAAGTATTTAGCGCATTAAAAGAATGGCAAGAAGCTCAAAAGATAGATGCTAAACAGTTTGAAGAGGTATTTAGTGCATTAAAAGAGTGGCAAGAAGCTCAAAAGATAGATGTTGAGCAGTTTGAAAAAGTTTTTGGTGCATTAGAAGACAAGATTGGTACTGAGCAGTTTCAAGCTATGCAAGAGCACTTAAGCGGCTTGCAAGAAAAATTTACAGGCTTAGAAGAAAAAGTAGAAACATTTGCAGACATGGTAGGGGGACAAGAACAAGCAATACTAACTTGTGCCATAGTCAGTGCTGTTGCTGCAATAGCTGTAACTAGTTTTGTTGCATTCTGTATCTATCAGGGAGTTAAGCTTGATAAAGAGAAGAAAAACGACTTGTCTCAAGATATGCCAAGCGGAAAGTTTAATAATGTGAATGATACCGAAAAACTGAAGAATAACTTACAGCAAGGAAGAGTGTAATGCTCTTCTTGAAAGGGTGTTACGTAAAATTTGTAACACCTTAAATTTCCTTTAGATTATGTAGGTTTTGGTAGTAAATTTTTTAGAAAGATGTTTGTATTATAAAGTTGGTAGAGATTCTGATTTACTTGAAGTTTGTTAATTGGTATCTTTTAAAGCACAATATTCACTATAATATGCTTAAGATCTTTTCTAAAGTTTTATTTATATTAATACTTTTGGTTTCTAGTTTCTTTACTGTACATAATGTTGAAGCGAAGTCTAAGGTAAAGTTCAGTAAGAGGTACATACCTCCTGGTAACCCTGGTGGTGCAAACTTTCATGCAGACGAGGATTTTGCTGAGTCATATAAACTGTATGAGAAGCGTAGGGAGCTCCTCAAGAAAAAAAAGTTACAAGATCTAGCTATAAATAAAGAAGATCTAATCAAAAAATTAAAAGAAAAAAAAATTGCTAGCCTTGATAACGAGCCAAACAACGTGGGAGCTTGCATAGTTGAAGATGGGGAGGATGCTATGATCAATCAGCATGGTATTAATCTTGCACGTTTAAAGGGTGCTGTATTTATAGATCAAGAGCCAGTTTCTCAGTATGAAAGTAAGCAGCATAAAAGTGAACAACAAAAAGGGAAAAAAGTTACTTCAACACGAGAAAAAAAAGTTTCCCCTATAAATGTTACTATAAAAGAAAGTCCATCAAGAAGAACGTGCTCTCATGATTCTATTACTGATCTAAATAGAACACCACAGCATAGTTTAAATGGTTCAAGTTCATTTGGCAGTGTAGTTGACACAGTAAAATAGTGTCACGATTAATAATATGCTAGATAGAGACCTGACATTGAGTGATGATGCATATGAGTCATTGCCGGTTTCCAGGCATAAAACTCATACTGTAAAAGTTGGACAAGTGAAGATAGGTGGAAATAATCCTATAGTTGTTCAATCCATGGCACTTGGTGCACATATAGATTCTGACAACATAAAAAGCAGTGCTCAGAAATATGCAAAAGAAGTAATAGAACTAGCGCATGCAGGTTCAGAATTGGTGCGAATTGCTTTGAACTCAGAGGAAGTAGCAAAAGCAATACCTTATATAGTAGAGGAAATAAATAAAGAAGGCTTTGATGGTAAGATATTAGTAGGCTGTGGACAATATGAGCTCTACAGGCTGATTCAGGATTATCCAGACAACATTAAAATTCTGGGTAAAATTAGGATAAATCCAGGTAATATAGGCTTTGGTGATAAACGTGATGAAAAATTTGAAAAAATTATAGAGTATGCAATAACGCATGATCTTCCTGTCAGAATTGGAGTAAATTGGGGTAGTCTTGATAAGTACCTTTCACAAAAATTAATGGATGAAAACTCCTTGTCTAGTAATCCAAAAACTTCTGATGTTATATTACGTAAGACGCTTGTAATGTCTGCTCTTGGTAGTGCAAAAAAAGCTGAAAAGATTGGCCTTAATGCAGAGAAAATAATCATTTCATGTAAAGTCAGTAGAGTGCAAGATTTAATTTTAGTTTATACGGCACTTGCACAATCTTCCAATTATGCGCTGCATTTGGGTTTAACCGAAGCTGGTATGGGTAACAAAGGCGTAGTAAATACCACAGCAGGGCTTACTTATTTATTGCAAAATGGTATTGGAGACACTATCCGGGCTTCTTTAACTCAGCGCCCTGGTGAATCACGCACTAATGAGGTGGTAGTATGTCAGGAAATACTGCAGTCTATAGGTTTGCGCTACTTTAACCCTCAGGTGAGTTCATGTCCTGGTTGTGGACGCACAAGTAGCGATCGTTTTCGTATATTAACTAAGGAAGTAAATGGCTACATAAAAACTCATATGCCGGTATGGAAGAAAAAGAATCCTGGTGTAGAGTATATGAACGTTGCTGTTATGGGATGCATAGTAAATGGTCCTGGAGAGAGCAAACATGCAAATCTGGGGATCAGCCTGCCTGGATACGGAGAAAAACCTGTTTCAGCAGTCTACAAAGACGGCAAATATTTCAAAACTTTACAAGGTGATAATATTTTTGAAGAATTTAAGGAAATTATTAGTGATTATGTGGAGAAGCATTACACATAAGCCTTTCACAAGTTTGTACTTAGACTACATTCTGTTTAGTGAACGTCAAATGAGACAATAAAGAACGTAAATTTAAAAAATAGATAATAGCTAATAGGGTTTCTTTTGCCTTTTTTTTATATGGTAAATTTCTTAATATTTAGATTGGCCCGGAGTAGTATAGAGATGTTATTCCAGTATCAAGGACTGAAGTTTCCTGATCTACAATATTTGTACAGTTATGAAATATAGTATTTCCTAAAGTAAATGATAAAGGTATAATAAAGTATTTGAGTTATAATGGCATATAGTGTGGATTTAAGGGAAAAGGCAGTATTGATGATAGAAAAAGGTAAGACAAAGGTTGAGGTAGCAGAGCTTATGGAGATAGGAATAGCAACTCTGTACCGTTGGTTAAAAAAGAAAGCTGCTGGTGAAAGCCTCAAGCCATCTAAAAACGGTAGCTTTATTCGAAAAATAGACCCCAAAATACTCGAAGAATATGTTACAAAGAATCCAGATCATACTCTGGCAGAGATGAAACAAAATCTTGGATTTGGAATAAACTCAATTTGGTATAGACTAAAACAGCTAAAAATTACTTTAAAAAAAAGTCACACTATATCAAGAGCGCAATCAAGAAGATAGGGAGCAATTTATTGATAAAATCTCAAAAATAGACCATTCCAGCATCTTATATATAGATGAAGCAGGAGTTGATAATAAGTTATACCGAGAATATGGACGCGCTCCAAGAGGAAAGAAAATTTATGCAGATATTCCAGGGAGAACTCGAGAGAGAATCAGTATAGTAGCCGGGTGGATTGGAAAGAGATTTATTGCACCAATGACTTTCAAAGGTGGGTGTGACAAAGAGGTATTCAATACATGGTTGGAGAAGATGTTATTACCTAAATTGCCACTTGGCACAACTATAGTTATGGATAATGCTACATTTCATAAGACCACTAAAACAAAATCATTAATAGAGTCTTTTGGCTGTCATTTGCTGTATCTTCCAACATATTCACCAGATTTGAATCCTATAGAATACTGTTGGCATACCATCAAAAGCCGCCTCAGACCTCTCATGTATAAATATACAGACTTACAGCTTTTGGTTGGTAATACCATAATGGAACTTTATCATCCATTTTAGAAAATACTATAGCTTGGAAATTTTTACCCTCTATTTTATCATATTTAGTCTTCGTAGTTTTATTTTTACTCATTATCTCAGTCTGAACTCCACTATCCACAATAACCTTATTGTGGTGTAGAATATTCTCTGCCCATTTATTCCATCTCTCTGGCAATATTCGTCCAATTGTTTTTAGATATAGCCAAGCAAGCACAGTGGATAAGCTGTATTTTTTTTCCTTTTGTTTAATACTAGGTTCGTAATTAACCTCATTGTTAGCATTCATCATAAAATTACCTAATTTTCAAAGTATTGAAGTTATATATATTAATATAATTATTAAATAAATAATAATATTAATGTTAAATTATGTGAAAATTTTTATAAATTTTAAGTAGAAATACACATGTTTGTAAGCACAGAATTTGCTTTTTCTATTGCTCTTGCTAACATTTCTTGTTCATTGTAATGATTCTTCACATTGATTACCTGAGCTGACAAATTTGCAGGAAAAGTGACTAAACTAACTTCCCATAGCTCCACTTGTTTTAACACTCGAGCTCCGCTTTCATGATCAACATCATACTCTATTGGTATATAGCCAATCGAAAGCCCGTTAATAGTTCCAGTTTTTAGCATTAAATATGCTTCCTCTGCTTTTTGAATACCAAAAAGCAAATGTGCAGTTATATATAGGCCAATATCATTTTCGCAAATATCTGTAATATTACCTATAGGCTCACTTGGGTTGTGCTGCCAAAGAAGTTTTATCTGACTTTTATTTAAGTTGTTCTTAAATGCTCCAGGCAATATCAGATCATTTTGCTTATCAACTATATTAAAAACGCTCGCATAGCCAGAAAATACTCCGTTTTCTTCTATGCTTTTTATTGACAATGGTGAATAGAGAAATTTCTTATTCATAAGTCCTCCTTGTAAATTATGGTATTGGGTTTGCCAGCGCTCTGAGCCAGCTTAAAATGTCGTACAGATTGTTTTCCTATATCTCAGGATGAGTATAAGGCACTACAATATAATTCTATTGTATGCAGTGCTTTGAAAATGGGGAAGTACTTTTTTAGTTATAAAATTTGTCATTTTATATACATAAGGGTAGGGTTTGTTGCACATTGGGTTGTTCAACAGCAGCGTTTTCTAGATTTGTAGAAACAGCTTCGTTTGTAGAATTTTTCCTAGAAGGAAGCCAAATCCCAAAGAAACAGCGGCTATAAAACCATTCATTAATGACTCTGTCCATGTTTCTCCCTCGTATTCTTGATAGATTTTAGAATATATCATTATTGGCTTCATTCGGGTTTAAATTTCTTTCCAACTCTTCTGATGTTTTCTCCCCAGCATCTTGGGATTTTGTTGATGAACTTTTCTGTAAGTTTTCTAATTCTTGTGCGTCCATCAACACCTCACTATTAAAGCTTAAGTACAAATCATACAGCACTATAATTGTTTAGTCAAGGTAAATACTAGTATATTAAGTAAATATTTGTATCCGTTCAGAGGTGTGGCAAGGATAAAAAACAATTGACATAATATATTAAAGTAGTAATAACACAAAATGTTGATAGTAAAGTAAGGCTAGATGCTTCAATTGTTGATCAGTATTGTAGAGTTATGTAAAAACTTAGAGCAGAAAGTAGCAAAGATTGAAGAAAAAAATAAAATCTTAGAAATAGAGAATGCTGAACTAAGAGAGAGACTCGGCTTAAACTCAAGGAATTCATCTTTACCAAGTTCAAAAGAGCTGTACAAAATAAAAAAAGACACACCAGAAGATAAGTCAGAGGGCGGCAGGAAGATAGGTGGTCAAGTTGGACATAAGGGGAATTGCCGAGCTAAAATGGAAGCAGATGAGGTGGTGAAGGTAGAGTTACCAAATAGATGCGAGTGTGGTGAAGAAATCGCAATATCGGAAAAACCATATGTCTATCAAAAAGTTGATTTACCAGAAATTAAGCCTTACGTAGTTGAGTATCAATTAGAACATGGTCGCTGTCGTAAATGCGGAAAAAGAAGGAGTAGCAAATTACCAGAAGGAGTTACACCGGATACCTTTGGTCCTAGAGTTAAGTCAGTAGTTGCATCACTAAGTGGGTTTTATAAGAATTCAAAGCGAGAAATAGCGAATATTATGAAAGACATCTTTAACATGAGTATAAGTGTTGGTAGTGTGTCCAATAGTGAAGCAAGGGTTTCGTCAAAATGTAAAGAAGCCTATGAACAAATAGAGGAAGAAATAAAAGCAAGCGAAATTTTGCATATTGATGAAACCAGTCACTACAACAAAGGCAAATTGGGATGGTGCTGGATGTTTGCCAACAATAAAGCAAGTCTTATGAAGTTAGCAGATACAAGAGGAATGAAATTTTTAAAGAATAGTGCATTTTGTGATTACAAAAACCTGGTAATTACTGACAGATATGCAGTTTACAACCACTTCAGTGATGAAAAACGACAAATTTGTTGGGCTCACTTATTGAGAAATTTCGAGAGGTTATCTCATAGTTGGAATAGTGAAGTAATGAGACTTGGCCATTGTTTAAAAGACGCAGCTAATGGATTGTTTGTATTAAAAAACGCTTTGTCAGAAAATGAAATTAGTATTTCAAAGTTCACTAAGCAAGCTAAAGAATTACGAAGATACATACAGTACTGCATGATAAAAATATCTTATATACTTGAAGCAAAAGGAGCTTCACGAACGGTAAAGGGTATTATAAAATCCGAGTCAATGATGTGGACATTTTTGGATGACCCAGAGAATATTCCATTAACGAATAACCATGTTGAGCGACAGATACGGCATTATGTTGTCTATCGTAAGAATTCATATTTTGCACAGTCAGAGCGAGGGAATAGATTTCTTGAGCGGATAATTTCGTTGTATCTGACTTGGAAACAAAAGGAATTAAACCCTTTTCAAAACCTGCTAGCTGTTGTTTCTTAAACCACACCTCTGAACGGATACAATAAACTTCTCCCATCATTGCTGTGTAACAAATCATATACAAAGCTATGGTCTACTTACAAGCAGTGCCTTCTGTTGATGAGATGCTTTTTTTTCTATCTTTAACTCATCCATACTACAGCTTGGCAAGCTTGAATAGCATAAGGAATCTTTTTGTTCTTGCGTTTGTTTTGCCAAGGCCTTATTTCTATAAAGTAGGGGTTGAAAATGATCATGGCCTCCATTTACCATATGTAAGACACTATTGTGACTATAATCTATCTTACCTGCTTTTGATCCTGAGCTATCTATTAACTGATGCAAGAACGGATCTTGTTGCTTATCAATAGTGTGCAATGGGTTACTTTCTGCAACATGCAATTTCACACCATACTTATCACAAAGTACTCTGCCCTCGATATCGGAACGTCCCCAAAATTCATTCTTTCCAATGCTATTGATATATTGGTTACACGTAATTCCACGATTTACGAACTCACCTTCAACCTCATCAAAGTCATTGCCAATTTTACTTATAAACCACTCTGGAGGATTGTCTTGCGCAAATCTCTTACACTCATTCCTTAACTGCTCTACAGTAACTTTGATTCCCTTCTGTTGTTCCAGACTTTGCCTGAATGAATCAAAAAAACAGCTTCCATTATTGATTGCGTGCCCTAAATAGAAGTCATCAGGTATGTTTGATTTTTGCTCTTTATCACCTTGTTTTTCTGCCTTTTCAATAATTTCTTCCTCTAAACCAAAAATCTTACTCCAGTTGTATTTACCTTCTAACCCCAATTTTTTACTTTCCTTTTCTGCTGCTTTAGCTAAGTCTGTTTTAGAAATATCCCCTTTTTCTTCATAGAACCTAGATAAAATTTTAAAGATATCTATCAGGTAAGTTTTTACGTCAAAATTCTTCTCCTTTTTCACAATATTAGACTCAATATTGCGTAAATCTTGTAATAACTTATGCCTTCTAGCAACTTCCTCCATAGAATCCTTTCTTAACTCTTCACGTTCTGTCCATTTGTTGTTAGACTCGCTTATTACTTCAGTATGCATTAATTTTCCAGACCTTTCAAAATATCCCTGTTCAATAGCATCGTAGACCCAGTAGTTACCAAGCTCGCAATCATTGCCTAACTCTTCTTCGCGACCTTTGAATTTTTCTAATATTTCCTCTCTATTACTCACTTCTACTATAATTTTGCTTTTATTCTGTATGTCAGGATACAGCCTAACGTCTACATTTCCCAAACTAGTATAGAAAGTTAATACTACATCGCTGCCTTCTGTAAGATCTGTGTAATTCCTTATGCCATCTTGGGTTATAATTTCCACCTCACTTTTGCCAATTTTTATTACACTCCTTCCATATCCTTTTTCTCCTTGAGGTATTCCTAAATTCCTTGTTCTATCTGTGATTTTTGCAACATCTATTATACTATCCTCTGAGTATTCTAAGTAAGATACACTGTTATCGATTTTTCCATCACACAGTTGACCACTGGTAGCATCCTTTGCAACTCTAAAAAATTCTTCAGCATAATTAATGTACTCTACATGAGCCTTGATTACATTAGCTTTATGATCTTTAAACTCTCGTTCTATTGTATCAATGACTTTTAAACTATCTGAGTTTTTTAACTTTGCTCCTCTCGATATTAATGCACACACTATATCACTGGCAATTCCATAGCTTCCTTCTAGCTGAGCAATTTTTTCTAGTACGTGATCTGCAAAGTAATAATCTTTGTCTTTAGCAAAATTTAATCTCATTCCAGAAGCTATAATCTCATTTACAACTTCCTGTAGTTCAATCATGCTTTTAGCTTTTACTACCTTACTCAAAAACTTATTTAGCTTAGCAAGTTGATTTGTTTGATACATCTCTGATAAGAGACTATCACATTTTTCACAATTATCTTGCTTATTACCTACAAAGTCAGTTGCTCCTGCTTTTAAGAGTAAAGCTTTTACATCAGGAAATTGACAAAACGGCCAAATTGAACTATCACCCTTAACATTTAAAACTATCTTTAAATCTTGGTTATTTTTATGTTTATCTAAAAATTTTTTCAGATCTTCAACACCTGGACCATAAGGATTATCCCAATCTTCATCAGAATCTGTAGCTTTAACCATTTTACGTAGTTGGTCTCTTAACTTTTTTTGGTTGTCAGTTAAAAAACACTCTATAATATTGTTGCTATCAATTGCAATTTGCAGTGGGGTTTTTCCATTGTTATTTTTTATGTTTAAATCAGCTCCTTTGCTTATGAGTAAATCCATAACCTTTCTGCTATAATCATTACAATTAGCAGCATAATAGTGTAAAGGTGTATTACCTTTTTTATCTTGTATATTTGGATCAGTTTTTGCATCTAAGAGATACTTTAGACCTTCATACTCACTGGAATAAATAGCAGTATCATGCAAAAGTGTTTTACCTTTATTATCCTTCATATTTAGATCAGCACCAGCTTTGAGAAGAGGATGAATGGCTTCATCGTGTGCGACAAACACATTCAATACTGTTGTTCCTAGATGCCCTCTTTTTAGATTAAGAACGTACTTCAGGTCTTTATTTTTCTCGTTACTTTCTAAAAACTGCTTAAGATTTGAAAATGAGTCATAATTCCCCATATTAAAATCTTTTATAATACTATTGAGTAATTTTTGATTTAACTTTTTTTGACTCTTTTCCAGTTTTAAGTTAGGTGCATGAATAAGCCACTCATCTATTAAATCCTCTAAGTATTTTTTATCATCTATCAAACTTCTATCAGCCCAAAATAAATCTCGCTTAATGAATTCATAATAACTATCTACTGGTAATTCAGTTGCTTCTGTTTTTGGGCTACCTATTTCTGAACACTCTTGTCCAGCACTTAGGTCACACTTCAGTTTTTGCTCATCAGTGTGTTTGCTTTGTTCACTGATAGGTCCTGCAATATATTTTACTGACCCTGTACCCATATTACCTGCTAGCTCTAGATATAGAATATATTATATAGAATGTGTAGTATGTGTCAAGCTAATTTCAACATAATCTTTTTACTACTCATATTTTTGTTAAGTTTTTATGGTGAGTACTGCTAGGTTAAAAGTTGTTTATTACTGGAAGTTTTAGCCAATTTTACTATAGATCAACAAAATTGAGAACACCAGCTATATTTAATATATAGGAATATGATGCTTTAAAGGAGTACGGAAACTGCTGAAGTTTTTACAGCAAACCTGTATGGAGCAACTTCAGCAGAATAAACAAATACATGCCAATATTAGTAGAGAATGATTTATAAGTCAACTAACTTTTTCAAAAAATACTTTAGTAAAAGTACCATGCTAGCTAGTGTTATAAAGAATTGAATTATTGACTCTTCATAAGATTGCAAAAAAGGTCGTATATTTGTGAGAACAAGCCGCGTAAAAATAAGGTTATAAAAATAGAGGATTTAAATTATTTTCATAAGCTTGGGCAAAACAGTTCGTATGTAGATATCGATGAAATCCGCTAATATAGCTAGTTTTAGCGTATAGCAAAATCACTATATTAAAAAGTTCGTATGTATCGTTTGGTAGTCCAATCCATACCAAAAAAACTTGTTCTCACCGCACTTGGTTTTGAGCGCTGAAAATGGTTGATTTACTTGAGATATTAATAATATAGTTTACTGAATTAATAGTAATTCATTTGAGAATAAAAAGAAAAATTTATGATAATTTTACATTTCAAATCGATATTGTTCTTTTTATAAAAAATATTCCTATACTGCGCAAGGTCAAGTTTTAACCACATCAATTTTTCTTTCAAATTAAATCTTATCTTTTACAATGGGTCTTACGTTTAAATTATTTGATACCCAAAATTAAGGAAGCCATTTTAAACGGCACACAACCTCAGCATCTAAAACTAGCTGATTTGAAGGAAATATCACTCTCATGAGAGGAGCAAATGAAGGTGCTTTACGGACAAGAGTCTTAATAATAGTCTTCTATATTATTGTTAATAAACACCACCATAAAATATCTTACTATTACCCACAAATAAAAACATAGTATTGTATTTACTCAAATAATTTAATTTTATTAACCTGAAAACTTATTGGATTAAAATTATTAAACTAAGAGTTATAATTTTAGCAACTAAAAGCTGTAAATTGCACCATATAAACAGTTATTTCAAGCAAAAGTTATGCCATTAAGAGCTACGCAACAAACATTTATATTTGTGGGTAATAGTAAGATAAAATATGCAGAAACAACCTAGAAGACCGATTACAACCAATGCGTAAATATAGAGTAAAGAAAACTTCATCCACCTATTAACTTCTACCTACTACCTCTACTATTGCTATGGTTATAAACTCTACTCACTCCATCAATTTTATCTAATGCAGACTGCGGGTTACCAAAATCAATTGATATCACTCTTTCTCCGCCTAATTGTAATGCTCCTCCACCTCCACGCTGTGGGTATTGGAGTCCTAAAAATTGTAATAGTAATGGATCAATTTCATGTTGAATTCCTGGATGATCTTGAATCAGTCTACCCCTAGGAGAAGATAGAGGATCATTTTGGAATAATTGTGAAATATTTCTTCTCCGATTTTTAAAGTATTGTTCATTTCTTTGAGATTGTCTAGTGTCATTTCCAATGCCTACACTAAGAAGACCACGTATATAACCTATAATACCCTCACCTTTCTCTCCAAAGTTATTATTTCCCTGTAAAGCTTGATCAATAGCTTGGTTAATATCCCTAGCATTTTCGTATACCCATATGCCACAATTATGGCCATCTGTTTGCTGATGAACGGAAACATTATGGACATTATCATCGTTAATATCACATTCTCTTAAAGCTCCTCGAATATTATTGTCAATACCACTATCTGGACCAAGTGAATCAGCATAATACCCATAATAATTTCCATTTTGGTGTACAATAACTAATGTAACCCAATGACGATTACCTACATTAATAATAGCAATTAATCTATCTTTTTCACCCGAATCTACTTTTTGTTTAAAGTTAGCTATGTGACTACTTAATAAGCCCCTACCTGTTGGATCATTTTGATTTCCATCGACTCCTACTGAAGTTATTGTAAAATCATGACGATTATTAGTTGGATTAGATCGATCATCATAGAAAGTATATTGTTGTGCAGCGAAAAACATGTCATGAGTTTGTAGCCAATAACGATAATTTTGATTATCTGTTGCAAAGTCTAGTGCAAGTAGATCATGCACATCTTCTATCTCACGAGCGTTGTTTCTACGAAGGATAGCATTTATTTGTTGTAATATTCCTTGTGCTGTAGGAGTACCACCTCCCCTTATTCTTGACTTTAATGTTTCTATTACCTGTGCTCTAGTACCTTGCAAGTAACTAAACGGAACATGTAGATTGTCGCCTATATCAAGCAAAAAAATCGAATTTTGTCCTGGTGCTTTTTCTTCGTAAAAACGCCTAAAGTTTTCACGAGTCTGATCTGATAATAGACCTTCTGGTGGATTCTCATCAATAACACTTTCAGGTCCCACTAATCCTCCTGGTCTTGAACCGCGAACATGACGATCAAGCTTGTGTACATACTCTTCTCTTCCTATCCCTTCTGGGAAAAGTATAAGATTACCTGCTTCGCGTGCATCTCTATTAAACACAATAGGAAACAAAACCACCTCATTTCCAGAAGTAATAGGTATAAATCCTCTGTGTTGTTTCTTAAGTCTTCCGATTTCTTGTCTCGCATCATTTTGCTGTTGTCCTACTTCTTCTGCATTATTAGCAAGTCTTAACACATATCCAATTGGGTGAGTATCTAGGTCATTCTCTCTAGGTTGTCTTAATAATAAAAGATCTAATCTCTGTTCTGTAATTCTTGTGAGTATTACCCTTTCTCCTTCTTCTTCCTGCCCCCTTTTTAAACTATATGTTTGACCAACTTTATACATAGCAAGCACTTTATAAGGATTATCACTAGCATAAAATGTACCATGTAGTATAGAACGGAACTTATCCTCACTATTAACATTTATTGTATCCACAAGTGGCATCAATGCTCCAGAGATCTCTTGAAATAATCCTCTATGCTGAGCTATATTTTTCCAGCCATCATTCACAACTTGATTTAAAGTATTATGTACATTTTCAGTATTGGGCACTTGTACAAGATCACCAGCAAGAAAATTATTTGCATTATTATTTTGGTAATCGTGATATAAACCAAGGTCATTTGGTAGATCAATATCTAGTTCAAGTTGATTATTAAGTGTGCATGAAACTTCCCACACATGAACATCATTTCCATTAACATTAAGAGTCTGTAAATTGATGGCTCCTTGTTGTTGCGCATCGTGAGCTCTAATATGAAGTATAACTATATCAGAACCTTCAGCATGAAAGACCATAGTTAAACATCTTAAACCCTCATCACCATGTCTAAATATGTACTTTGTTATAGGTGCTTCGTCTTCCTCTTCTAGTTCTAAAGGGTGCCTATCAAAAGCACTACTTCCAAAAGCAAAGCCAGTTATGCAATCAAATATTCTATTATAATTCTCTGCATTTCTTGGTATTTCAGCAGGAAGATGGTGAAGCAAGAAATCTCTAACATTTTCTCTAATGCCTTCATTCTCCAAACACTCAAATAATCTTTGTACTAAAGGAAATCTATCCTGTTGAAGTTCTACTGTATCAACACTAAAAGGATCTAGATCTAAATTAAAATTTAATCCAACACAGACAGTATTTCTTGATTCAGTATGGATAGGTATAAATGAAGAAGTGTGTAACCTTCCAGCGTAGCCTATGGCACAGTTTAATGTAACATCTGACGGTGTGTCAAATATAGCAAGATTAATAACAATAGGAATATTTTCTCTTTCTGCTTGATGACGTACAAGAAATGCAACATGTGTGTTTCTAGGAGATAAATCAAGATCGATGCCTATTGTGTAGCGATGACTAAAATTTGCTAAGAAACCTAATAAAAACCCGTGACCCTCAAATCTTTGATTGCGATTTTCAATATTATTTTCCAGTACTTGTCTGTAATTATTATAGATGTCAGTTATGTATGGCAAAATTTCTCTGCGTATTCTATCTCTTACATCTTGTCTTCTATCACTCGCTAGCATTTCCATAAAATTATCAATTCCTTGTTGACCCTGTGCTACTTGCGCAAAATTGACCAACCTACCAAGTTGTCTACGCTGATTTTGATTGAGTTGTCTTCCTTCTATTTCCTTAATTGTTAGTCTGTGATCTCCTAAGAGCCGTCTAATAAGATTGATTTCAGATGCTGAATATTTGGCAAATTTATCCCTACCTTGACGATCTTTTTCACGAATTACCTCGAATACCGTTGCAATTGCCTCTCCCTGACTCTTGCCCTTTCCGTGCATGCATACTTTGTATTGCTCAAAATTTAGGTCTTCTTCCCTTAAATTTGGATTTTGCCGTCTAATCTCTTGTACTAGAGCATTTCTCTCCCTTGTACTGAACCTCAACCCATCACTATTAGGACGATCAGAAATACTGTAGCATCTGACAACTTGCTGTCCGTCACGATAAACAGCAACTTTTAGGTTTGCCGTATTTCGATTTTCACCATTACGTGGATTAACACCATGGTTATCAAAACGAAAATAGACTCTCTCATTTGCATTTAAGATATTAGCATCATGTGCAGTAGAAAACATACTAAAAAAGAATACAGGAAGGAAACGACCTGCACTTACATGATACAAGAAAGATGGACATTGATCTAAAAAAGATTCAAATCCTTGTCTGAATCCTTCAAGATCTCCATCCACCAAACTCCTAATAAGTCCATCACCATTACTCATACAAAATACCCCTTATTTACTACGACCAGAAACACCAAGAGTTCATAAGTGGATTACTTATTACCACTAAGCGTAAAGACGCTTTTTTTCTTATAAGAAGAAACACCACTTACACTAGGAGTTCCAAGCTCAGACTGCGGACTATCATCAACTGGCAAAGTTGTTTTCTTACTACCATGAGCTTTAGATCGTGATCGCAAATTACTGCAAGGACCATCACCTACAGGACCAGGTGGTAAAATTGTTTTCTCTAACTCAGAGAATAATTCTTCTGCAAACAGACCGTAATCTACATTTACTCTTTTACCTTCCCTACCGCATAATCTAAGGTCTCTTATTATTAGTTTTTTAAAGAGCTCAAACTTTTCAGGAAAGCAATCTTTGGCAAATGACATCATATCTAATATTTCTTTTTTCTCTATTTCTTTTTCTTCATCAGTCTTATAAATGTCTTCTCGTCTCCAATTGACTATTAACTCTGCAAATACACCACTTGTAGGAACTGTATAATTAGAAGTATTAACAGCAGCTTTTCTGTATTGATACAAGCTACCACATTCCCAAAATTCCATAATAAGAGATCTAGCTTGAACATTTGATTCAGGATTTTTCAACATCACATCTGAAAGAGAGGAAAGAAAAAGCTCATAGTCTCGCTGTGAGAATATTTTGTCCGAACAGTCTCCTCTTGCTGAAACTTCTTTATAACACCAGCACTGTACCAAATCATGAACCGTATCAAAAAAACATGACTCTATTAATTCAGCAAAAAGGGAATATACTCCTTTATCTTTCTGTGATAATTTCTGTAAAAGAGTATCTTTATCGACTATCTTATTTACACAAAAATCTAAAATAGGGGCGTCTTTCTCAACAGATTGAACGCGAGAAAGAGCAAGAATAGCTTCTGTGAGCTTCTTTTCCTTATCTTCTTCTTTTAAATGATTATAAAAATACTCTACCCCTTCACTCCACTTAAGTTTTACAGCACTGTCAAAACCTTCTACTGCATCATACTTCTTTAATTCCCCAGATTCTCTATCGATCCAGAAATCAAATACAGGACCTTTCCTCTTTATGCTATCTAGTAACGAGTTTCGTACGTATTTGCCAAATTCAGTTTCAGTTTTACCATCAAATGCACCAGGAGGAAACTTGTTCCTATAAGATTCAAATCTTTTTTGAAAGAGAGGATGAATTTTATCCACTACACAGTAACTACAAGCCATCTCATATTTGCGAAGTGGATTATCTATTCCACCTATTTTTTCTTCAGTAAACCTTTGACCTAAAGCAGCATTATCCAACCTTACACCTGACCAGCAACCTTCATCTTGAAATACATTGTGCAAAAACTTCAACTTATCACCCTTAAAGTATTTTATGTGCTCCATAAAGTTATCTTGAAGGACTCCCACCCATCTCTTGATAGCTGACTTCCTCCCGGCAACAACTGCTGGATCTGGATGTTTAATAGCTTCCTGTAATTTTTTGGACATCGTAGCCCGAAGCTCTTTCTGTGTTGGCATTATCCCCCCTATTAAGTATTAACAGTGTCATGTAAAAAAGGCATTATACAGAAATTAGAATGGATTGCAATATTAAAATTACCAGAATAGAGGGTTTAATAAAAAAACGTTATGGCTAAAACTTCTTTTCTTGAATTTTCTCAATATAATCAACAGAAAGACCAGTAGTTTGAGTTATAATGTCAATAGAAACTCCTGCTTTAAGTAGATTCTTTGCAACCTCAATTTTCTCTGCTTTTCTGCCTTTTTCATGGCCGATTTGGATGCCTTCTTGTCTACCTTTTTGAGTGGCATCATCGAGTTTTTGAGCGAGGACAGCCTGTTCATCACGAATACGCTTTATCTCTTGTTCATAGGCTATAAATTCTTTTTCTGACCAGTTGAACCTATTTAATTCTTCATACGCTCTTTTAATTATTAGATCACTTCCTATTATTCTCTCTAGCTCTTCTTCACTAGTTTCATCTGCATATCTAAAGAAGTAGACCCATTTTTCAACTATACTTGAAAGCTGATCTTCTTTTGTTTTTGGAAATTTAGGCAACTCAATAAATATAAAGTAAAAATCTTTTAGATCACGTTCATTAGTATCTTCATCGCGAATAGTATGCTTTGATTTGTACTCAGACTTATCAGGAAATAAAATACAATCTGCTATAGCAATAAAGATAATTTCCTTAAGGTCCTGGTATTGATCACCTTTATCGGCTTGTCTTGAATAGGCTTTAGCAGCATAGTATTGGGCACGTTTCTCGAAGCCTTTGGTTTTAGCGACCTGCATTTCAATAATCCATTGCATCCCCGTGGAATCTCTACATAATACATCAACAATGCTTTGCTTTTTAGAGGCAATATCAGGGTCTTGAATAGTACTTAAAAACTCTATATCCTTTATTTCATTTTTGCCAGTAAAACCCAGAATATCATTGAGAAAGTGAATGAGGATGTCTTTATTCTTTTCAGTGCCAAAGATACGGCGAAATGCGACATCATTCTTGGGATCCAGAAACTTCGAGAGAGCCATAGCAAGAGTACCTAAAAAGCATTAATAATTATACACAATTCTGAAGAAATATTCAACTAAAATGCAAACATAGAAGTTTTTGTATATCTTTGTTTGGTAGTATTAACATGTATAATATTTATGGCAAACATCTCAATAAGGTATCAGATAGCACAAAAAGTAAGGAACTGGAGGTTAAAGCGAGGATATACTCAAAAAGATTTAGCGAAGAAAGTCAGTGTAACGTATCAAGTAGTACTACAATATGAAAAAGGAACACGTAAAATTTCGATTGAAAAGTTGTATGCTATAGCAGAGATATTGTCGATTGGTATTGTAGACCTAATTCCTGTATCAAATGAAAAAATCTGTCTTGAAGATGAGGGAGAAGAAATACTAAATCTAGTAAGAGAATATAAAAAGATTAATGATCAGGAATTACGTAGAATGTTTTGTTTACTAACCAAATTTGTTCAAGTTAGTGAGAAAAATAGTAAAAAAACGGAGAGAATAAAAATTGCAAAAGGTCTTATTAAAGCAGGAGTTTCTGTTGATACTGTTTCAAAAACAATTGGTCTGTCTGCTGATGAATGTGTTGAAGAAAAAACGGGTTCTATCTACTACCAAATAGGAAAAAAGATAAAGGAGTGGAGGGCAGTACGGGAGTATACTCAAAAGGATTTGGCTGAGAAAATGGATACAACACGTGATGAAATAAGCAACTATGAGCAAGGACGTGTGGCCATTCCACTGGAAAAATTATATGCAATAGCAGAAACATTATCAATTAGCATTACAGATCTGCTCATAGAGGAAGATGAGATAGTAGAAAGTGAGCTACCTGATTTAATAAAAGAATACAAAAAAATTGAGAGTCAAGAATTACGCTATGCGCTAATAAAATCTCTGTTTGAAAGCATACAAATTTGTGAGGAGAAAATTAGAGAAGAAGAAAGAATCAAAATTGCAAAAGATTTAGTAAAAGAAGGAATTTCTGTTGATATTATTTTGCAAGCGGTAGGCATCTCTTTGAACGAAATTCAACAAATTTAAAATAAAAAATCATTATATATTAATATTTTTACTTCTTAATGAAAAAATAAGTAAAAAAGATTGAAAAATTGATTTGACTTCACTCGAAAGCTATGGCTCTATGCCAATGCTGATAAAAAAACAGCAGTAAATATTTAAAAAAAGTTTGTTGTTAGTGAAGGGTAAATTATATGAATAAAAGTAAAGAAGAAATCGAATTCAGAATATTAGAAAGCAAAGGCAAAGCACTACTTGATCGTGAAATAATGGAAACGTTTTTAAGTGCAGTACATGAAAGACCACAAGCTCAAGAAATTGCTAAAAATCTGGTGAACACTTATACGGGAGTAGGAAGGATTTTAGGCCGAGAAATGGATGACCTGAAAGTTATAGAAGGAGTAACTGATTCTGCAGTAGCAATGATTATGTGTGTTAAGGAAACACTAGAAAGGGTACTGAAAGAAAAGCTTAAGAGTGAGCCAATAATGGACTTACAAGGGCTAGTAGAGTACTTAAACGTAAGTATAGGTCATGCAGAGAGGGAATGTGTAAAAATACTGTACTTGAATAAAAGGCGTCAACTAATTGGAGAAGAATCCTATATTGGTGAAATGGAAAAAGCACCAGTATACATAAAGGAAATTATAAGAAAAGCATTAATAAAGAATGCAACATTAGTAATAATGTCACACAACCATCCTGGGGGACGCTTAGAACCATCAGAAGAAGATCAAGAAGTAACGAAGAGCTTAGCAGCAGCATGTAGTACTGTAAGCGTTAGGTTATTTGATCACATTATCATCACAAGTGGTGGCTATTTTAGCTTTAGAGAAAACGGATTGTTATAGCAGAAAGTATTTGCAAATCTACTCACTATAATTTATAATAAGTAATACAGTGTATAATAACTATACACTTAGAAAGTATATTTAATAGCGGAGGCTAATATGAATAATAAAATAATTGTACCTTTTAGTGATAAAGAGGGGGGTGTTTACGAGTTAAACGTTGATCTTGATAGATTATCAAAAGGTGAGATGTTAAATGCTATTGTAGGAATTGGTCGTACTAAGGAGCAATCCACCTTTGTAAGCAAAATTAATAATGCTAAAAAGCTTGGAGATAAAGAAGTAGTACCTTTCCCTTGTAGAGAAGTTCGCGAAAACCAAATCAACTATGGGAAAGGATTTGACTATATTTATGGCACAAAACCTTTGAGTAATCAAGCAGATTATCCAGAAGGGTTAAATCCATTTGCTTCAGCTTTGCAAAAAATAAAGCCAAGTATAAGCGAAAGCGAAAAGTTGAGCTGGTTTAAAAGTGAAGTGGTAGAGGCAAAAAACGTAAATGAATTGCACAAAACTATAGACCAAGTACTAGCCTCTGGAGCAAGAATAAATGCATATAACGATGGGGAATGGAGCATTGCAGAGTATGTAGTATTGGGTACACATTTTCATAAATTTGATAAGACTGATCGAAAAAAGATAATGCGTAAATTAATGCTAAGTGGTGCAGATTTTCATGATACTTTATTGCAGAATAAACTAATAGGTGAAATCTATAATGAGCTACAGCCAGAAGTTCAGCCACAGATAGATGAGAGACTAGAAGAACTAGAGAAAGCTGGCGAAAATGCTATGCAAGAAGGAGAATTAATAGATGTTGAGATAGATAATACAACATCGTATATAGAATTTTCTGGGGATAGCAAGGTAGAGGTAGCCAAAATACTGAGAGAGTTAGGAATTAATATTTTAAAAATTGGCAATGATGCAGTTGAGGTTAAAAGTGAGAAGGGAGGTATAAGAAACTATATCGATATGTCAGATGAAAGCTCTATTATA